>NZ_JBITJI010000012.1:0-314647 GCF_044459885.1 Nocardia sp. NPDC050175 | reverse complement strand
CGAGCTGTCGAGACTCGCGCCTGCGGCGCATGCGCTTCGACAGCTCGGACGCGAGACGGGCCGCGAACGGCGCTCGCAAAACTCGCGCGTGGTGGTCGGGTGAGTGGCGACCACTCACATCTCAGGTTGGCCGCAGCAAGGCTGTGCCGTTTAGATCTTGTCGCGCAACGTAATTCACTTACTTGTGCCGTCCGTGAATGAACGGAACCAGCCTGCGCAGCAGCTTCATGGTGGACTGGGTGCGCGAGTAGCTGAGCAGCGCCATGCCGGGAATCGCGAAGCGCTGCACCGCGATCGAGTGCGGGCGGGCGAATTCACGCAGCCCCGGCTCGCCGTGGATGCGGCCGATGCCGGAGTCGCCGACGCCGCCGAACGGCAGGCCGGGGATGGCGGCGAAGGCCAGCACCGAGTTCACCGAGGTGGCCCCGACGTGCAGCCTGCGCGCGATCTCCAGGCCGTTCTTCTTCGAGTACACCGCCGAGGACAGCCCGTACTTGGAGCTGTTGGCCAGCTCGACCGCCTCGTCGACGCCGTCGACGGTGCGGATGGTGACCGTCGGGCCGAAGGTTTCCTCCTGCACCGCCTCGGACTTCTCGTCCACGTCGACCAGCACCACCGGCTCGATGAACGGCGCCTTCACCGATTCCGGCCCGCCGAGCACCGCGGTGCCGCCGTTCTTCAGCGCGGACTCGATGTGGCGGCGCACGATATCGACCTGGCTCGGCATGGTCATCGGGCCGTACGCTGCGTCGGCGCCCGAGCCGGGCCCGACCTTCTCCAGGATCTTCTTCACCTCGGCGACGAACTCGTCGCGCACCGACCGGTCGACGTACACCCGCTCGACGCCCGCGCAGGTCTGCCCGCTGTTGGCGGTGGCGCCCCAGGCGACCGCGTCGGCGGCGGCCTTCACGTCCGCGTCACCCGCGACGATCACCGCGTCCTTGCCGCCGCATTCGAGCAGCACCGGGGTGAGGTTCTCCGCGGCGGCGGCCATGATCCGCTTGCCGGTCGCGGTGGAGCCGGTGAACGCGAGCTTGTCGACGCCCGCCTTGACCAGCGCCGCGCCGGTCGCGCCGTAACCGTTGATGGTGATGAACACGCCCTCGGGCAGCTCCGGGTTGGCCTTGGCGAACGCGTCGGACAGGAAATTGCCGATGCTGGTGGAGAATTCGCTCGGCTTGAACACCACGGTGTTGCCCGCTGCGAGTGCGTAACCGATGGAGCCGTTGGGGGTGTAGACCGGGTAGTTCCACGGGCCGATCACGCCGACGACGCCGAGCGGGCGCTGCTCGACCCTGGCGGCGAAGTTCGACATGAACGCGCCGGGGGAGACCTTCTTGGGCGAGAGCACCTTCTTGGCGTTCTTGGCCGCCCAGGCGATGTGCTCGAGCGCCAGCATCAATTCGAGGAAGGCGTCGTCGAGCGGCTTGCCGTTCTCCTCGTGGATCAGCGTGCAGAACTCGTCGGAATCCTTGACCAACTGGCTCGACCAGCGCAGCAGGTGCGTTTTGCGTTCGTCGTAGCTCAACGCGCCCCAGGTGGCGGCGGCCGTGCGCGCCTTCGCGACGGCCGCGAGCACCGCGGCCTCGTCCGCGATCGGATGGGTGCCGAGCACCGCGCCCGTCGCGGGATTGACCGACGTGAGCGCCGTGTCGTGGTCGGCCGGTTTGGTGTCGGTGGATGTCACGATGAGTTTCTCCTCTTGCCGGGTGGATGCGCGGGACGACGTCGATCCCGGTTGCTCCTGGCGGTGGCCGGTCGGTGCGCAAGCGTCAGCGGACGGGCACGACAGACTTCCCATCCTCTGAGAGAATGGTAGGTCAAAACTCTCAACTGGTCACCAGCTATGACTCAATTGTCCACGAGATTGTCGGTGGTGGGTGGGAGTATCGGGATATGTGCGGACGATATGCGACCACGACAGACCCCGGCCGGCTCGCGGTCGAGCTGGATGCGATCGATGAAACCGAAAGCACGGCAGGCACTTTCACCAACTACAACGTCGCGCCGACGACGCAGATCCTCACCGTGGTGGAACGGCACGAGCACGGACACAAGGACGACGAGCCCACACTGCGGCTGCGGCGGATGCGCTGGGGCCTGATCCCGCTGTGGACCAAGGCCGCCGAGCCGGGTGTTCCGGTGAAGGGCAAGCCGCTGTTCAACGCCCGTGCGGACAAGGCCGCGACCACCCCCTCGTTCCGTGATGCGGTGAAATACCGGCGCTGCCTGATCCCGATGGACGGCTGGTACGAGTGGGTCGTCGAGCCGGACACCGGAGCCAAGGGCAAGGCGGTCAAGAAGCCTTTCTTCATGGCGCAGGCCGACGGCTCCCGGCTGTACATGGCCGGATTGTGGTCGGTGTGGCGGGACAAGTCCCTGGAGGAGAGCGAACCGCTGCTGTCCTGCACCATCCTGACCACCGACGCGATCGGCGACCTGACCCGCATCCACGACCGGATGCCGCTGCCCATGCCGCAGGAGCACTGGGACGCCTGGCTGGACCCGGACCACCCGGCACCGGCCGAACTGCTGGAGACGCCGACGGAAGCGGCGATCGCGGGGATCGTGGCGCGGCCGGTGCCGTCCCTGGTCAACAGCGTGAAAAACAACGGGCCGGAACTGCTCGAGCGGCTGTCCGCAGACGAAGAAGCCGGGCAGATCAGTTTGCTCTGACCGCCCGGCTCCGCACGCTCGACTACGTCAGAGCGAACACTTCACGTACGTCAGAGCGAACACTTCACGGCCGGGCTCGCGATATTGAGCCCGCACTTGACGATGTCGGTGGCCAGATCGATGACCTGGGTGGTCACCGTGCCGCCGAGCTTCTCGGCCTTCTTGCCCTGCTCGTCCGGCTTGGTCGCGTTCGGTGTGCTCGGGGCGTCGTCGGTGCCCAGGCCGTCGAACGGGAAGTCCACCTGGGTCGGTGCGGCGACGGCGGTCGGGGCCGCTAGCGCGAGCGCGCCGACGGCCAAGGCGAAGGTTCCGAGCAGGGCGACGATCACGGTGCGGACACGCTGGTGCGCGGGCATTTCGCATCACATCCTCGAGTCGGACGAATCTGGCGTGTCCATTGACGCACAGATTGTGTCGAATCAAGTGAATTACCCGGTCCTCACTGTGGCGGTCACCGCCGAGGTCAGCCGGATCAGGTCGGCGGGCGCCACCTCGATCTCCAGCCCGCGTCGACCAGCGCTGCACAGGATGCGATCCCAGGTCAGTGCGGAGTCGTCCACGACGGTCGGCAACAGCTTGCGCTGACCGAGCGGGGAGATGCCGCCGAGCACGTATCCGGTCGTCCGTTCGGCCTTCGCCTTGTCGGCCATGCTCGCCTTCGGCACACCGAGCGCGGCCGCGGCGGCCTTGAGCGACAACGTATTCGGCACCGGCAGCACCGCGACGGCGAGCGAGCCGTTGGCCAATTCGAGCACCAGCGTCTTGAAGACCTGTGCCGCCGTCACGCCCAGCTCCTCGGCGAGCGCGTCGACCGCCTCGGTGCCATAGGAATCGGCGCGCGGATCGTGCTTGTAGGCATGCACCCGATGGGCGACCTTGGCCTGGGTCAGCGTCCGGATCGCCGGTGTCGAGGCTCCTGCCATGGCGGAAACCTTAACGACGAAACCCGCCCGGACCGCAACGGGTTTTCGGGTGCTGGTGTGTCGCTGCGGGAACAGAGGACGTGTCCCGCATGTTGGAAGCGAGTACAGAGCGCTCGGACGGGACGAAAACCCCGGCCGTCGCCACTGATCAGCCCCGTAAATGACGTGAAGGAGATGTCGGTGCCTGTGCTGCTCGACGAGCGTCCGATCGCGACGATGGCGTCACCGACGGAAGCCGGATTCCCTTACGAATTGCCAGTGCCGGTAGATTTGGCAGGTACGGCGATCGAAGGGACAGGTGTGACGAGCGACCATGCGGCGCGAGCGACGGGCCCGGAGGCGGCAGCGGAGCGTGACCACGCAGCGACCAGTGAGGGCCGCGAAGCAAGCACTGACGTGGTGACCGACGGTGTCGCGGTGGACGAAACCGAGCTGGCCCAGCGCTTCGAGCGGGACGCGCTCCCGCTGCTCGACCAGCTCTACGGTGCCGCGCTGCGGATGACCAGGAACCCGGCCGACGCCGAGGATCTGGTGCAGGAGACCTACGTCAAGGCGTTTCAGGGGTTCAAGTCCTTCAAAGAGGGCACCAACCTGCGCGCCTGGCTGTACCGGATCCTGACCAACACCTACATCAACTCCTACCGCAAGAAGCAGCGCCAGCCCGCGCAGTACCCGACCGACGAGATCACCGACTGGCAGCTCGCCGCTACCGCCGAGCACACCTCGCAGGGTCTGCGTTCGGCCGAGGTCGAGGCGCTGGACGCCCTCCCCGATGACGACATCAAGGCCGCGCTGCAGGAGCTGCCGGAGGAATTCCGGATGGCCGTGTACTACGCGGATGTCGAAGGCTTCCCATATAAGGAAATCGCCGACATCATGGGCACCCCCATCGGTACCGTGATGTCCCGGCTGCACCGTGGTCGCAAGCAGCTCAAGGGTTTGCTCGCCGATGTGGCGCGCGAACGTGGATTCAACCGTTCGGGGGAACGCCAGGAGGTCAAGCAGTGAACACCGAGCGGGACCCGGATATGGACCTCGACTGCACCGCGGTACTCACCGATATCTGGCTGATGCTCGATGGTGAGTGCAATGACGAGACCCGTGCTCGGTTGCAGCACCACATCGATCATTGCTCGCCCTGCATCGAGGCTTACGGCGTCGAGGAGAAGATCAAGGGTCTGCTGAGCCGCAAGTGCGGTGGCGATCGCGCGCCGGACGCGCTGCGCGAGCGACTGACCTTCGAGATTCGCCGGACGGTGACCGTGGTGGAGACCAAGATCGACTCCGCCGACTCCTAGGTCACCTCGCAAACACCAGCGGCACGCCTTCCTTACGGAAGTGCGTGCCGCTCTGCGTTTTTCGGCCGAGCTCTCACTCAGGCGTTTGGCCGCTTGCCGTGGTTGGCTGCGTTGCCCTTGCGACTACGCTTCTTACGTCCGCGCTTACCCATGAGTAGTCTCCCTTCTGATTGAAGGCCATTCTTTCACGTGTGGTTGGCTATACCTTCAGCGGATGCAGGCCGTGCGGCTCGGCCGCTCGGACTCGCCGAGTGACCTGCGGCGAACCAACCGAACGAATGAGGTGTCAGATGGCTGAGGAAGTGCTCGCCGAGCTGGTGTCGGTCGTCTACCAGGTCGTGGCCAAAGAGGGCGATACGGTCAAAGAAGGCGACACCCTGGTGATCCTCGAGTCGATGAAGATGGAGATCCCGGTGCTCGCCGAGGTCGGCGGCACCGTGACCTCGATCGGCGTCAAAGAGGGCGATGCCATCAAAGCCGGTCACCTAATCGCAGTCATCTCCTAGAAGCGATAGCGGTAGATCTTCATGGCCACGCTGAGTGAACTATTAGCCGAACACACCGACCTGCCCGGCGTCGCCGTGGACCATCTGCAGCGCGTGGTGGGTGATTGGCAGCTGCTTGCCGATCTGTCCTTCGCCGATCTGCAGTTGTGGGTCGGTGCGGGACCGATCGCGGCGGGCGCGGACATCGTGTGCGTCGCGCAATGCCGTCCGACCACGGCGTCCACCGTGCATCACGAGGACCTGGTCGGCACCCTGGCCCTGCAGGCCGATCATCCGCAGGTGTTCGAGGCGTTGATGTCCGGCAAGATCGTCCGCGCCGATCGTGATGTGGAAACCGCGGGCGTCTATCACCCGACACCGGTGCACGCGATCCGTGAGGCCATCCCGGTGCGCTGCGGTGACGATGTCATCGCGGTGCTCAGCCGCGACACCGACGTGCAGCGCTCCCGCGTGCGCAGCACCCTCGAAATCGCCTATGTCGCTTGCGCCGACGACCTGTGCCAGATGATCGCCGACGGCACCTTCCCGACCACCGAGGATCGCGCGGCCACCCATTCCAGCCCGCGCGCCGGTGACGGTTTCATCCGCCTCGACACCGAGGGCATCGTCGTCTACGCCAGCCCGAATGCCTTGTCCGCCTATCACCGGATGGGTCTGCAGGCCGATCTCGCGGGCCAGGATCTCGCGGTGCTCACCCGCTCGCTGATCACCGATCCGTTCGACGCCCAAGAGGTAGTCGGCGACATCCAGGCCGCGTTGGCCGGGCGCACCGGCCGCCGGATGGAGGTGGAGGCGCGCGGTGCGACCGTGCTGCTGCGCACCCTGGTGCTGCGACCGCACGGCGAATTGGCCGGTGCCGCAGTACTTGTGCGCGATGTCACAGAGGTCAAACGGCGAGATCGGGCGTTGCTCAGCAAGGACGCGACCATCCGGGAGATCCATCACCGGGTGAAGAACAACCTGCAGACCGTCGCCGCGCTGCTGCGGCTGCAGGCGCGGCGCACCGAGAACGAGGAGGCGCAGGTCGCGCTCACCGAGTCGGTGCGCAGGGTCACCTCGATCGCGTCGGTGCACGAGATGCTGTCGATGTCGGTGGACGAAGAGGTCGATCTCGATGAGGTCGTGGACCGGCTGCTGCCGATCATGGCCGACGTGGCCACCGTGCACACCGCGCGGATCAAGGTGCGGCGCGCGGGTTCGCTCGGCGTCTTCTCCGCCGAACGCGCGACGCCGCTGGTGATGGTGCTCACCGAACTGGTGCAGAACGCGATCGAGCACGCCTTCGATTCCGGCGAGAACGGCACGGTGACAATCCGTTCCGAGCGTTCGGCGCGCTGGCTCGACGTGATCATCAGCGACGACGGCCGCGGCCTGCCCGCCGGTTTCAGCCTGGAATCCTCCGACCGCCTCGGCCTGCAAATCGTGCGCACGCTGGTGACGGCGGAACTCGGTGGTTCGATCGGCCTGCATCCCGGTGCGGACATCGGAACCGATGCGGTACTGCGGGTTCCGTTGGGTCGACGCTCCGGTCGTTAGTAAGTCGTTTCGTTATATGCGTTGCGACACAAGAGAGCCCGGCACCTGTGAGGTGCCGGGCTTAAATGCGTTTACCGGACCGGGGGGCTGAATGGTCCGGTAAATCCGATCGTCTGCTAGACGACGGTGCGGGTGCGCGTGCGTGCGTTGCGACGCTTGAGCGCCCGGCGCTCGTCTTCACTCATACCGCCCCACACGCCGGCATCCTGTCCGGACTTCAGGGCCCAGGACAGGCAGTCAGCGGTAACGGGGCAGCGAGCGCAGACCAGCTTGGCATCGGCAATCTGCGCGAGCGCAGGACCACTGTTACCCACCGGGAAAAACAGTTCGGGGTCCTCGTCGCGACAGATGGCCTTGTGGCGCCAGTCCATTCCTCTGCTCCTTTGCTGGGCGCCGCAAATGGCGCCGACGGTTTGTGGATCGTTCACTTGTGCGACTCGAATGTTTCCGCACGGTTGCTTGTGAATGCTTTCACGAACACCGTAGATGTCAATAGGTATCTGGTGCACCGTGGGGAAGCTCACGCTCTATCGGCCCCCGTTAGGGGAACCTGCCCGGTCCTTTGTACTCGCTCTACCCAGTTTTCGCAGCACTACCACGATGTTTTTCGTGCGTTTCCTGCATCACTCTGGTCGCGGCGCCACGACATCCAAGACGGCGGGCACGGCCGTGAAATCCACCACGTTGCGCTTCCCGATAAAGTCGCCATCGATTTGCAGACCGATGGGTTCCTTCGTCTCGATGCGCACGGACGGAACGTTGTCTTCGCGAAACAAATTGCGAGACTTGGGGTTTCCGTCGACTGCCAAGAGCTGTCTGGCAAGCAGCAGTGTAGGCAGTACCGCCATGGAACGCACGGCAAACACGCCGAGACCATCTTCGAACCTTGTGCCGGGGTTGGTGTGCACCGGCGTGGTGTTGAGGTAGGTCCAGGGTGTCGTGTTCGTTACGAAGGCGTAATGCACGTCGGTGATCGGATCGTGCCCCGGGACCTCGATCCGGACACTCGGCTCGTTGCGCTTGGCCCGGAAGAACTGTCGTACGGTTGTTCGAAGGTAGCGGGCGGGCGTGGCGGTCTTCCCGTCGGCGCGGCTTTCGTCGATCGCCTCGCACACGTCGGCGTCCAGGCCGACGCCCGCGCTGAAGCAGAACCAGCGGTCATCGGCCAGGCCGAGCCCGATCCGGCGGTCCCGGTCCAGCGTCAGCAGATCGATGAGCTGGTTGGTAGCGGTCACCGGGTCCGGTGAGATGCCGAGCGCCCGCGCGAACACGTTCGCCGAGCCGCCGGGGATCACGCCGAGCCGGGGCAGCCAGGCCTGCCCGTCGTTGAGCTCGGGCAGTGGCAGGAAGCCGTTGATGGTCTCGTTGACCGTCCCGTCGCCGCCGTGCACGACGATCAGATCCATCTCGTTGGTTGCGGCCCACTGCGCCAATTCGGCCGCGTGGCCGCGATGCTGGGTGTGCGCGACGGTCAGCTGGGTGCGGCTCTCCAGGGCGTGCGCGAGCAGGTCCCGAGTCGCCGGAGTGGTCGAGGTGGCATTCGGATTCACGATCAGCAGCGTCCGCACGTTCCGCAGCCTAATCGCCGCCGCATCCGGTCCGAAAAGCCGCTGAACCGCAACGGTCGCGGCGACGACGACTACGGCGGGTCGTAGGCTTGCCGGGTGGCTGAACGTAAGGGTGACGTTTCCGGTGGCGCGCCGAGGACGGTGCGTGGTGCGGGTGGGCTGGTGACGCTCGAGGGTGCCGTCGCGGTGATCGTCGCGCTGGTGTTGATCGTGCGCGGATTGCTCGGCCACGATCAGTCCAAGGCCAGCGGATACGGCACGGCGGCCTGGTTCGGCATCCTGGGTGGTGCGGTGCTCGCCGCGGGGATCGGGCTGCTGTTCGGAAAGCGTTGGGGGCGCGCGATCGCCGTGATCGCCCAGTTGCTGCTGCTGCCGGTGACCTGGTCGTTGCTCACCGACTCGCATCAGCCGGTCTATGGCAGCCTGCTCGGTGTCGTCGTGGTCGCCACCTTGGTGCTGCTGTTCGCGCCGGCGTCCACCCGGTGGATGGCCGACGACTACGCCATCGAGCCGGAGAAATCCTGAGCAACGGGGCTTGACCGCAGCGGGGCTTATTCGGCGACGGCGGTGCGTAGCGCGGTGCGGCAGAGGGAGTCGGCGCGGCGGGTGGTTTCCGGGAGTCGGTAGCGCGGCGTGAGGGCGAGCACCTGGGCGCACGCGGTGTCGAGGTCGATGCGGTGGCCGACCGAGACGAAGACGGGTTTCACGCCGGTGCTGGTGCGCAGGGCGCGGCCGACCACGTCGCCGTCGATGGTGAGGTCGGTGTGGGCGCCGCGCTCGGGGCCGGGTTCGCGGTAGTCGCCCCAGACGGATTTGGCGACGCCGATCGTCGGCACGCCGGTGAGCACGCCGATGTGGCAGGCGAAGCCGAAGCGCCGCGGATGCGCCAAACCCTGTGCGTCACAGACCAGCAGGTCGGGCGCGGTAGCGAGTTGCGCCAATACCCGCATGGTCGTGGGTAATTCGCGGAACGCGAGCAGGCCGGGGTGATACGGGAATTCCGTAGTGCCATGTGCGACAGCCGAATCGACGGTTTCCAGGGTGGTCGCGTCGAGCACCACGACGGCCGCGGCGACCGCGCCGGTGTCGGCGTAGGCGCAGTCGAGTCCGGCGATGGTGCGGAATTCCCGTGTCGGCCCGGTTGTTTCGACCTTCGGTCGAAGTTCGTCCTGGACCGCCATGGCTTGCTCCGGGGTGGTCGGCCAGGCGTCTTCGTCGATCGGTGCGAGCCAAGTCATCGTCAGTGCGCTACTGCGCTTCCTTCGCCAGCTTGCCGAGCGGCTCGCCGGTGAGGCGGTAACCGACCCACTCGTCTTGCGCTGCGGCGCCGAGGGATTCGTAGAAATCGATCGAAGGCTTGTTCCAAGTCAGCACGGCCCAGTCGAGCCTGCCGTAGCCGTTGTCGACGGCCTCCTTGGCCAGCGTGGCGAGCAGCGCCTTGCCGTAGCCCTTGCCGCGCGTTTCCGGCTTGACGTAGAGGTCCTCCAGGTAGATGCCGTGCACGCCGTTCCAGGTGGAGAAGTTCAGGAACCAGATCGCGCAGCCGACCAGCTCGCCGTCCTCCTCGACCACGTGCGCGAAGACCTTCGGCTCCGGGCCGAACAGCGCGGTGTCCAGCTGGGCCGTGGTGACCGTGCACTGGTCGCTGGCCTTCTCGTATTCGGCGAGGTCGTGGACGAGGCCGACCAGGCCGGGCACGTCGGCGGGGACGGCGCGACGTAGTTCTGCAGTCACAGTGTTACTCCATCAGCGGTGGGAACCAGGTTGTGCGCCAGGATGGTTCGCACATCGTGTTCATAGCTGAGCACGGTCAGCGCGCCGGTCGACATGGCGAACCGGCGGCCCTCCCGCACGTCGAATTCCGCCCAGCGGGCGATCAACGCCCGGGAGAAGTGTCCGTGCCCGACGAGCACGATATCCCGTTCGGGTAGTCGCGGTTCGACCGCGGCGAGCACGCGATCGGCTCTGGCCTGTACCGCGTCGGCGGACTCGCCGCCCGGCACGTCACCGGTCCAGATGGTCCAGTCCGGTGCCGTCTCGCGGATCTCGGCGGTGGTCAGGCCCTCGTAGTCGCCGTAGTCCCATTCGGCCAGGTCGTCGTCGACGATGGTGACGGTGAGACCGGCCAGCTCCGCGGTGTGCACCGCGCGGCGGCGTGGGCTGGTCAGCACCAGCGGATCCCGCAGCTTCAGCGCGCTCAGCAGCGGGCCTGCGGCCCTGGCCTGGTCCTCGCCGTGCTCGGTGAGCGGCAGGTCCGTGCGGCCGGTGTGCTTGCGCTGGGTGGACCAGCTGGTCTCGCCGTGTCGCAGCAGCACTAGTCGGGCATCGTCGAGTACGGACATGGATCCATCATTGTGCACGCGCGGCGAGCCGTACCGTCCGGCCGGTGTTGCCGCCGGTCAGCTCGGCTGTTCCAGGGTGAGCACGACCAGTGGCAGCGGCCGCTCGACCTTGGACTGATAGTCCGCGAGCAGCGGGTTGTGCGCCAGCGCCCAACCGGCGAACTCGTCGTACTCCGCGCCTTCCAGGACACGCGCGGTGCCCTGGTGAACGGTGTTCCCGAACTCCAGCGTGACCCGTGGATCGGCCTTCACGTTGTGATACCAGGCCGGGTACTTGCCCTCGATGAACGAACTCACGAAGAGGGTCTCGCCGCGGCGCAGCAGACCGAGCGGGACCACATGCTTCTTACCGCTCTTGGCGCCGGTGCTGGTGAGCAGCAGGAGTTCCGCGCCCGCGTAGGCCCCGCCGACCTTGCCGTCGTTCGCCCGGAATTCGTCGATGACGCCGTCGTTCCAGTGCGTGATGTCACTCTCGGAGACCTGGTTCCATGGCGCGTCGGGATCGTCGAAGGAGGTGATCTTGCGATCCGAATCCGTTGCGGGCGTCTGCGGTTCAGTCATATCGGCAGTCTGCCGGAACCCACCGACAAGTTCGGCGAAGGTGGTGGTCAGCCGAGGGCGTAGAGCTCGGTACCGCGCTGTTCGAGGATGGTGGTGCCGAGTACCGCGAGCGAGAGGGGCGCGCCGGTGTAGCCGGGGCGGTCCACCGGGATGCGGCCGACCTCGGCGCCGGAGGCGGGATCGAGGGCGGCGATCGCGCCCTGGGTCGGCATGAGCAGCCTGCCCGCCATCATGCTCGGCGAGCCGAGCGCGTTGGCCGCGGTCCAGATCGGGTCGAAGGTGCTGCCGTTCAACGCGATAACGCTGTTGCCAGTGAAAACCAGGTAGGCCGAACCGATTCGGGTGGTCGCTGTCTTGTCGCTGAGCGGTGCCGAAAGCTGGTGCACCACAATCGGATTACCGGTCGCGTCGTAGACGGCCAGGCGCGGTGCCGTCGCTTCCACGCCCGCGGCGGCCGGGCCGCCGGGCAGGTAGAGCACGATCCTGCTGTCCGACACCGCGAGTACCCGTGCGTCGGGGGAATCCGCGCCTGCGCCGGTCAAGATATGCGAGCCGAATTCCTCGGGCACCGTGTTGTCCTTCGGCGCGGGATTCAGCATGGTCAGCCGGTCGGCCGGGTCGTCGGGGCAGCGCTCGACCACGCCGAGCCGGGACGGGCTCGATCCCGACGACAGCAGCGTGCAGCCTTTGCGCGGTTGGGTTTTCACGTTCACCGGTGCGTCGACGAACCCGTATTCGATGGTGCGCACCAGGTCCGAACGCCACATCTCCAGTCGCTTCGGCCCCTGCGCGAGTACGTAGGTGCCGTCGACCGACAGCTTGACGGACTCGTCCATGTAGCTGCTGCGCGCGGTGCGCCTGGCACCGCTGTCGCCGGCCAGCAGGGTGGCCTGGCTGCAGCCGCGCTCGTCCCGGTACACCGCGACCACAGTGCTGAACTGGCCCTCCACCCCGCAGAGCGGCATGTCGCGCCGGTAGTGCCACAGGTCCTGGCCGGTGCGCGGATCGTGGCCGGTGACCGTGCCGTCGTCCGCGGTGACCGCGACGCCTGCCGAGGTCAACGCCCGGCTGCTGGCGGAATCGGGCGCATGCCACAGCTCACGCAGCGAGGTCGGGAGTTGGTCCGCGGCAACCGGAGTCGGTACCGGCGAGCTCGCGGTCACCGACTCGGTGCCGTTCGCATCGCCGCGCACCCACACGACCACCGCCGCGACCACCACTAGTACGGCGATCGCGGCAGCGGAGATGACGTCGGCGCGCGTTCGCCGCTCGGGTGCGAGCACGGTTGCGAGAGTAGCGGATCCGGCCGGTCAGACCGAAGCCGTGGCGGGCTCTACCGCGCTACCACTGTCTTCGGACACACCTTCACCGGCGGGCTTACGGCGACGGCGCCTGCGACGCGCGGGCTGGTCACCCGACTCCGCGTCACCGATTCCGTTGTCGTTCGAGGCCTCCGCGGCAGCGGTTTCGCCGCCGTTGTCGCCCTCGCTCGCGGGCTTGCGCCGACGGCGCCGACGACGGGCAGGCTGGTCGCCGTCCTCGTCGGCAGGTGCGTCATCGGCCGGGTGCGTGCCGTTGCTGTGCGTCGAGTCCGCGTCGCCGTTGGCTGCGGAGCCGTTGGCCACGGCACCGTTCCCGTTGGTCTCGTTCTCGTCGATCGGCTGGCCGCGCACGGTGCGCTTGCGGTTGCGCTTGCGCGGGGCCCGCGCGGGGCGCTCCACCACGACCGCGTCCTCGTCGCGCTCCGCCGGCTTGGCTTTGCGGACCGTGCCGGTCACGCCCTCGGGGATGCCGAGTTCGGCGAACAGGTGCGGCGAGCGCGAGTAGGTCTCCACCGGCTCGGCCATGCCGAGGCCGAGCGCCTTGTCGATACCGGCCCAGCGGCCCAGCTCGTCCCAGTCGATCAGCGTCACCGCGATACCGGTGCGCCCGGCCCGGCCGGTGCGACCGATCCGGTGCACGTAGGTCTTCTCGTCCTCGGGGCACTGGTAGTTGATGACGTGCGTGATGTCGTCGATGTCGATGCCACGCGCCGCGACGTCGGTCGCGACCAGCACGTCGATGCCGCCCTTGCGGAACTTGTTGAGCGCCTTCTCGCGGGCGATCTGACCGAGGTCACCGTGCACGGCACCGACCGAGAAACCACGCTCGGCCAGATCGTCGGCGACCTTCTGCGCGGTGCGCTTGGTCCTGGTGAAGATCATGGTCGCGCCGCGGCCCTCGGCCTGCAGGATCTTGGCGACCAGCTCGCTCTTGTCCAGCGCGTGCGCCCGGTAGACGAACTGCGCGGTGCGCTCGTGGATGGCCGTCTCGTGCGCTTCCTCGGCCCGGATGTGCGTCGGGCGGCTCAGGAACGTGCGGGCCAGGGTGATGATCGGGCCCGGCATGGTCGCCGAGAACAGCATGGTCTGGCGCTTGTCCGGGACCATGGTCAGGATGCGCTCGATATCGGGCAGGAAGCCGAGGTCGAGCATCTCGTCGGCCTCGTCCAGCACCAGCACGCCGACCTTGCCGAGGATCAGATGGTTCTGGTTCGCCAGATCCAGCAGGCGGCCCGGGGTGCCGACCACGACGTCGACGCCGGTGCGCAGCGCCGCGATCTGCGACTCGTAGGGACGGCCACCGTAGATCGAGGCCACCTTCAGCGGGCCCTGGTGGTTGGTCAGGTACTTGCTCGCGTTCTCCAGGTCGGAGGTGACCTGGATGCACAGCTCACGGGTCGGCACGATGACCAGTGCTCGCGGCGTGCCGTCCAGCGGCGTGGTGCCGGTGTCGGCGGTGGCGATGCGATGCAGCAGCGGCACGCCGAAACCGAAGGTCTTACCCATGCCGGTGCGGGCCTGACCGATGAGATCTTCGCCGGCGAGCGCCAACGGAAGGGTGAGTTCCTGAATAGCGAAAGTACGTTCGATGCCGATCTCGTCGAGCGCGCGCACGATTTCGTCGCGAACGCCCAATTCGGCAAATGTGGGTGCGGTATGTGTTGCGTCCAGTTCGGCGGTCAACAGCGTCTCCGCGACCCCGGGTTCCTGTTCGACAGTGATCTTGCTCAGGTTCGTGCCTTCCTCGTAATCGCGTCCCGCGCGCACGAGGTGGGGCGGACCGGTCGGCCCGCGACGACCACGTCTCCGCCTGTGATACTCACCCGGCCACGCTCCGGATGTCTTCGGGTGCTGCGGCTAGGCGGCTACCTCGGGAGACATCGGCGCGGCGCACTGGTGATGCGGAGCTGGTGCGCGCACATTTTCCTGAACGACGAAAGCTCGGCTCGTAATGCCGATCGGTCGGTACCGCGGGGCGGCACGCGCACAGAGCTGGCAACTCCATCGAGCGAAACTTTTCGTTGTCCGGTGCGATTGTAGCGTGATATTGTGCGCGGCTCGAATTGCCGCCGTCGGATATTCGGAAACCGAACTCCGGTTTCGCCGGGCTGTTCATCGACGTACGCTGCGCGACATGGCAATTCATCCCGCGCGGCAAATCTGGAAGACTCTCGAGCCACTACATGACGTGGTCTATTTCGGGGCCGGTGTCAAGGAGGCAGGAGTCGCGATCGGACTGCGCGGTTACTGGCAAACTTACTTCGCATTTCGGGCGGCGCCGCTCGGCGCGGTGACCCCCGCCACAGTGCAGGCGATCTTCGCCGGTTTCCATCCGGAAATGGTGCGCAAAGCGCTGCCCGGGGCCTGGTCGCGGGCCACACCCGAGCAGTGCCTCGAGGTCAGGCTCGACCTTTCCACCACGTTGCTGCGTGGTCTCGGCGCGGGTACGGCGGAGTGTGCCCGCGCGGTCTCCCTGCTCGCGCCGGTACTGGAGCACGCCGACCCGACCGGCAGGCCGCTCTACGCGGCGAACGCGGCGCTGCCGCTGGCCGCGGATCCGGTGGGCGCGCTATGGCAAGTGACCACCGCGTTGCGTGAGCATCGCGGCGACGGGCATGTGGCCGCGCTGGTCTCGCACGGCCTGACCGGGCGTCAGGCGATGGTCATGCAGGCCGCGGCGGGCAAGGCGGCGGAATCGGTGCTGCGCACGGCGCGCGGGGTGTCGGAAAAGGAGTGGGCGGACGCGTTCGACGAATTGCGGGCCAGGGGAGTGGTCGAGGGGGAGCCGGTCTGCCCGGCATTGACCGGCAGCGGTGCCGACCTGCTCGGGCGGGTCGAGGCGAGCACGGACGACGCCGCCTGGAACGGCGCGCTCGCGGTGCTGTCCGCCGACTCCCTGACCGAGTTGACGAACTCGCTCGCGCCGCTGGCCGACCGGGTGCACGCCGCCATCGTGCCCGCGGCGAATCCGCTCGCGATGGGCAAGCGGTAGCCGCAAAGCCGACTTGCCTGTTACCGCCGGTACCGAGATGTGAGACATTTTCGGGGTGAATATCGCGGACACCGTCACGACCGCCGCCCGCAACGCGTGGGCCCTGACCTTCGGTTCGGGCGTCGAGGCGCCCGATCCCACCCCGTCCACGGTGCTGTGGGACGAACCGCATCGCCAGCTGCGCCGCTTCGAGCATCGCCCTGGCGACGCCGAAACCGTCGCGGCCACAACGGATTCCGCAGTGCTGCTAGTGCCGCCGCTGGCCGCACCCGCCAGCTGCTTCGACCTGCGCCCGGACCAGAGCCTGGCCGGGTTCCTGCTGGAGACCGGCCGTTCGCCGTACGTGATCGACTACGGCGACATCACCTTCGGCGATCGGCGGATGGGCTTCGAGGACTGGATCGACGAGATCCTGCCCGAGGCGGTGCTGCGCACCTCCGCCGATCGCGACGGCAGGCCGGTCGATCTGGTCGGCTGGTCGCTCGGCGGCACGCTGGCGTTGCTCACCGCCGCCGCGCATCCCGAGCTGCCGATCCGCTCCGTCACCGCCGTCGGCGCACCGCTGGACTACGACAAGATGACCGGCATCCCGCAGTTGCGCGCGGTGGCCAAGTTCACCGGCGGGGTCGGCACCTCGACCCTTATTCGCGCCGCCGGCGGCGTGCCCGCGCCCTTGACCAGGATCGCCTACAAGGTCACCTCCTGGGACCGCGAGCTCACCCGCCCGTGGTTCGTCGCGAGCAATATCACGCGCACCGAGACGCTGGCCCGGATGGAAACCATCGACCGTTTCATGGCCGAGATGCCCGGCTATCCCGGCCGTTTCTACAACCAGCTGTGGGGCAGGCTGATCCTGAACAACGACATCGGCCGCGGCGTCGTGCAGCTCGGCAAGCGGCGTATCGAGCTGGCTCAGGTCAGCGCTCCCGTGCTGCTGGTCGGCGGTCCCACCGACGTGATCACCGCGGCCGCCGCCGTCGAGGCGGGCACCCGGACACTCACCGGTGCCGCCTCGGTCCGCTACGAAACCGCCCCCGGCAGCCACCTCGGCATCCTTACCGGGCCTGAGGCCCGCGACACGACATGGGCCTATCTGGACAAGTTCCTCGGGGAGACCGCCTGAATTCGGACAACTTTCGCTCCCCGGCGGCATGCGAGTTTTCGCGTACTAGGCTGGGGCTATGGGAGCACAGTCACCTGCCGCGCTGGGTGTTACGTCGACCGATTCCGACCTCGCCGACCATCCCGGCGTCATAGATCTGTTCGCGGTGCTCGCCTACGGTGAGATCTCCGCGTTCTACCGGCTGGCCGAGGAGGCCAAGCTGTCGCCGACGCTGCGCGGCAAGGTAGCGGTGGCCAAGATGGCCTCCGCCGAGATGGGCCACTTCAACGCGCTGGAGTCGGCGCTGGCCGAGCGCGGCGTCGACATCTTCGACGCGATGGCGCCGTTCGTGCGCGCGCTGGACGCCTATCACGCGTCCACCGACCCCTCGACCTGGCTCGAGTCGATGGTGAAGTTCTACGTGGGCGACGGCATCGCCGCCGACTTCTACAACGAGATCGCCGGCGCGCTGCCGCCCGAGGTCGCCGAGGTGGTCCGCGACGTGCTCGCCGAGACCAGCCACTCCGAATTCGTCGTCGAGGAGGTGCGGCGCGCGGTCGCGACCAGCCGCTCCGAACGCGACCGGCTCACCCTCTGGGGCAGGCGCCTGCTCGGCGAGGCGATCACCCAGGCGCAGTACGTGATGGCGCAGCGCGACGAGCTGACCGAACTGGTGCTCGGCGCCGCGGGCGATCTCAACGGCATTGCCGCACTGTTCGAGCGCATGCAGGCCAGCCATGCCGAGCGCATGGTGAAGCTCGGCATCTGAGCTCAGCGCTTGCGTTTTATTCGTTGACGGCAGCCGGTCGGACCAGTCGCAGCCCGTGCGTCTGGGCCTGGGCCTGATCGGTGAGCCACACGATGACGCTCTGATCCCGGTCGGCCTCGAGCGTCTCGAACGGGACCTGCACCAGGCCGTGCACCGGATGATCGATGTGCAGCAGGCCGGAGATGCTCGCGCTGACGTGATGCGGCTTCCAACGGGCCGCGAAATCCGGATTGCGGCGCAGCGCGTCGATCGTTTCCAGCAGCGAATCGTCGCCCGGCCAGCGCAGTTTGGCGCGCGAGAGCGCGGCGGCGAACATGTCCGCCGCCTCGGACCAGTTCCGCAGCACCTGCCGCGCGTTCGGATCCTGGAACGTGAACCAGGCCAGGTTCGGCTGCCCCTCGGTGTCGAGCAGGCCGAGCGGTGCGACGAAGTCGGCCCAGGCCGCGTTCCAGCCGAGCACATTGAGCCGGCGGCCGACCACGAACGCGGGGGTCGGCTGCAGCGCGCGCAGGATCGACTGGATCGTGTCGGCGATCTTCTCCTCGGCGGATTCGCTACCGGGGCAGCGTGATTCGTTGCCGGAGGCGAGCGCGAGCATGCTGAAGTGGTGGCGCTCGTTGCCGCGCAGCAACAGCGCGTCGGCGAGGGCGTCGACCACCGCCACCGAGGGGTTGTTGTCGCGGCCCTGTTCGAGCCTGGCCAGATAATCCGCGCTCACTCCCGCGCGGACGGCGACCTCCTCGCGGCGTAACCCCGGCGTCCTGCGGCGCCTGCCCTCCGGCATGCCGACGTCGCCGGGCCGCAGTTCAGCGCGCCGAGCGATGAGGAATTCCGCGAATCCGTTGCGTGCCATGGGTCCCATCGTGCCGTTTCCTAGGAGGCTTAGCCTCGCCCTGTCAGGTCCAGGATAACGGCGGTCTGGTTAACGGACCGTGGTCCGGCAAAGGTGGTTGGTATGACAACTTCTTCCGAATCCACCACGGCCACCCAGGCGCTCAAGCCCGGCGCCTGGACCCTGGACACCGCGCACTCGTCGGTGGCCTTCACCGTTCGCCACCTCGGCATCTCCAAGGTGCGCGGCGGATTCACCCGGTTCGAGACCGAATTCGTGGTCGACGAGTCGGGCGCCGCCACCATCGGCGCGACCATCCACCTCGAGTCGTTCGACACCGGCAACGCCGACCGTGACGCGCACATCCGCACCGCGGACTTCCTCGACGCCGAGAACCGCCCGACGCTCACCTTCCGCGCCAACGGGCCGGTGCAGATCGCGGAGAGCTTCGAGGTCGAGGGTGAGGCCACGCTCGGCGGCATCACCAAGCCGGTCACCCTGGACGTCGAGTGGGGTGGCGTGCAGGAGTTCGGCGCCACCGGCGACAACCACGCGGGATTCTCCGCCACCGGCACCATCAAGCGCACCGACTTCGGCGTCGGCGGCCTGCTGCCCGGCATGCTGAGCGACAAGGTCAACATCGAGCTCGAGATCCAGCTCGTCGAGCCCAAGTAACGCTTGCCCGCCTCTCCGCGTATTCAGGCCAGACTCGAGTGCCGCTGAAGTTGCGTTGGCGACCGGCGGGATAGCAATGGGAGAGTTAGCCGGTACCCGGCGAGTTACCCATGTGCGCTCGAGATCAGTTGTCTTGAATGCACCTTAATGTGACCAGCTCGAGCCGGTTCCTTGTTCGCTGAGGGCGCAGGTAGCCGTCTGTCAACTTTGTGGCTCCCTGCACTAGCCTTGGATCGACAGCACAGGACTCTTACGTTCGGAGGTTGGCCGTGGAGGTCAAGATCGGTATTTCGGATAGCCCGCGCGAGCTCTTGATCAACAGCTCGCAGACCCCGGAAGAGGTCGAGACGCTGGTGTCCGGTGCGCTGAACGGCAGCGGCGGCGTCGTGTCCCTGACCGACGACAAGGGTCGCAAGTTCCTGATCCAGGCCTCGAAGGTCGCCTACGTCGAGATCGGCACTGTCACGAGCGGCCGAGTCGGCTTCGCGACTGTCTGACCCGCCTCTCCGCGTATTTAGGCCAGATCTAGGTGCGGGGGCATCGACGTTGGCGGCCGGCGGTAACGCGGTGGGCGAGCCAGCCCGTGCCCGATGAGTTACCCATGTGCTCCTGAAATCAGTTGTCATGGTGGGCCTTGAATCTAAAAAGCCTCCGGCACCCGACCGCTTGGTCGAGTGCCGGAGGCTTTTTTAGATTGGTCCTAGTCGATCGGGTGCAGTGGAACCCGCGACAGGCCACCCCAGGCGAGGGAGACGGTCGTATCGATGGCCTCCTCCTTCGGGATGGGCCGGTCGGCTTCCAGCCAGTAGCGCGCGGTGAACTGGCTCGCGCCGACCAGGCCGACCGCGAGGATCCGCGCCCGGTACGGGTCCAAGCCGGAATCGTGCGCGACCACATCGAACACCGCGTCGACACAGGCCTCGGTGGCCTGCTCGACCCGGCGCTGCACCTGCGGCTCGCTGGTCAGGTCGGACTCGAAGACCAGTCGGAAACCCTGCATCTCGTTGTCGACGAAATCGAAGTAGGCCTGCACGGCGGCGCGCACGCGCTGCCGGTTGTCGGTGGTCGACCGCAGCGCCTGCCGGACGCTGGACACCAGCATGTCCACGTAGTTCTGCAGCACCGCCAAATACAGCTCCAGCTTGCTGGTGAAGTGCTGATACAGCACCGGCTTGCTCACTCCGGCGCACTGCGAGATCTCGTCCATGCCCGCGGCGTGGTAGCCGCGCTGCACGAAGACTTCGCTTGCCGCCGCGAGTAGCTGCAGACGTCGCTCGTCACGCGGAAGCCGGGTGCCGCGTTTGGCGGGCTCGGACGACGATCTACGGGACGCCATCCGGTCCACGAGGTCAGTCATTTCGGCTCTCCCAGTTGATTCCCCGGCAAGGGGTAAGCACCGGGTATCCCAAGAACGATACTCGGTTGTTGCCCGGCCGCCGACCGGCCCCGGAGATCTGGTGGAACGCGGTGAGAAATGTCGCACCCGTCGGCCGATGTGGCGTGCCCGACGGCGGCGCTTGCGTCCTGTGAGAACCTGGTGTTCGTGACTTTCCGCGCCGACCGACCCGGGGAGCGGCACGCCGATCCGCCGGTCACGTCCGGCGGCGGGCGCGACTCGCGCCGCCGTGCTGGCCCCGGCGCGCCCGGTTCCGTAGGGTCGGAACCCGTGGCAAGGTCAAGGCCGGACGCACAACCTGGCGCAGCAGCCCGCCCCGGCGCTGCGCCACCGCTCGATGCCGACGACGGCTCCAGCCGTCGATCCGACCGTGCCGCCCGCCCCGACGGCGCCGCACGGTCAGCGGATCCCCTTGCCGCTCAGCCTGATTCACCCGCACCGCGCCGTGACCGCAACGGCGTCGAGATCTACGATCCGCTCGGCCTCTACGGTCAGCAGGATCGTTCGCACCAACCACTGCGTGCCAGTTGGGATCCCACCGCCGCCACCGAGGGCCGAACCAGGGATCGCCCCGACCGCAGCGTCAAAAAGCAAAGCGCCCTGGGACGATTCGTCTCCACCTATGGTTGGCGGGCGTATGCGCTGCCGGTGCTGTTCGCGGTCACGGTCTTGGTGGTCGTCGACGCGGTACGCGGTTCCGACCCGGCGACCACGGTCAGCGGCATGCCCGGCCTCGGGCACCTGAGCCCACGTGCCGCGAGCAACGGCATCATCGGCGGGCCGACCGGCGACGGCCACTTTCCCGCCGACCTGCCGACCGGTGCGCTGCCCGACGGCGGCAGCTTCGCCGAAACCGGCACGGGCACTTGGCATGTGGTGCCGGGGTCGACCGCCCAGATCGGCACCGGCACCGACTCGGTATTCCGCTACACCGTCGAGATCGAGGACGGCGTCGACACGTCGGGCTTCGGCGGCGACCAGTCCGTGGCGAAGCTGATCGAGTCCACCCTCGCCAACCCGAAAAGCTGGACGCACGACCAAAAGTTCGGCTTCCGCCGGGTCGACCAGGGCGACACCGACTTCCGCGTCTCGCTCACCTCCCGCGAATCCAGCCGCAAGGCGTGCGGTTTCGAGATTCCGATCGACTCGTCCTGCTACAACGCCGATCTCGGCCGGGTGGTGCTCTCCGAGGTCCGCTGGGTGCGCGGCGCGCTCGCGTTCGAGGGCGATATCGGCTCCTACCGGCAGTACCAGATCAACCACGAGGTCGGCCACGCCATCGGCTACCACCAGCACCAGCCGTGCGAGACCGACGGCGGCCTCGCCCCGGTGATGATGCAGCAGACCTTCGGCACCAAGAACAACGACATCGCCGCCCTCGAGCCGGACGGTGTGGTCCCGATGGACGGCAAGCGCTGCCGCTTCAACCCCTGGCCGTACCCCCGAGGTTGACCCGATACCCGGTGCGCGACGATAGGTCGGGAAGAACGGTCTGGTCGCGGGTGTTGTATACCGAGATCGACCCATTCGATTCGAGGAGTCCTGGACGTGTCATCACCTAAGTCCCTGCCGCCGTTGGTCGAGCCGGCCGCGGAGCTGACCAAGGATGAGGTCGCCCGCTACAGCCGCCACCTGATCATTCCCGACCTGGGCGTGGACGGGCAGAAGCGACTGAAAAACGCCAAGGTGCTGGTGATCGGCGCGGGTGGGCTCGGCTCCCCGGCGCTGCTGTACCTGGCCGCCGCCGGCGTCGGCACCCTCGGTATCGTCGAGTTCGACGAGGTGGACGCCTCGAACCTGCAGCGCCAGATCATCCACGGCGAGTCCGACATCGGCCGTCCGAAGGCCGACAGCGCGCGCGACTCGATCCTCGAGATCAACTCCGGCATCGAGGTGCGGCTGCACAAGATTCGGCTGGAGCCGGAGAACGCCGTCGAGCTGTTCGTCGACTACGACCTGATCGTGGACGGCACCGACAACTTCGCCACCCGCTACCTCGTCAACGACGCGGCGGTGCTGGCGGGCAAGCCCTACGTGTGGGGTTCCATCTACCGCTTCGAGGGCCAGGTCTCGGTCTTCTGGGAGGACGCGCCGGACGGGCGCGGCATCAACTACCGCGACCTCTACCCGGAGGCCCCGCCGCCGGGCATGGTGCCGTCCTGCGCAGAGGGTGGCGTGCTCGGCGTGCTGTGCGCGTCCATCGGCTCGGTGATGGTGACCGAGGCGATCAAGCTGATCACCGGCATCGGTGAGCCGCTGCTCGGACGTCTCATGGTGTACGACGCACTGGACATGAACTACCGGACCATCAAGCTGCGCCGCGACCCGGAGCGTCAGCCGATCACCGAGCTCATCGACTACGAGGCGTTCTGCGGGGTGGTGTCCGAGGAGGGCCAGGCCGCCGCGGCCGACTCGACGGTCACCGCGCGCGAGCTGAAGGATCTGCTCGACGCGGGCAAGGACATCGAGCTGATCGACGTGCGCGAGCCGGTGGAGTGGGACATCGTGCACATCGAGGGCGCGAAACTCATTCCGAAGGACCGCATCCTGTCCGGCGAGGCGCTGTCCGAGCTGCCGCAGAATCGCCCGATCGTGTTGCACTGCAAGACCGGTGTGCGTTCCGCCGAGGCGCTGGCCGCCCTCAAGCGCGCCGGCTTCTCCGACGCCACCCACCTCCAGGGCGGAGTCATCGCCTGGGCCCGCCAGATCGACCCCACTCTCCCCGTCTACTAACCGACCGAAGGCGCCCTTCACCCCGTCAGACCAACCGAAGGCCACCTTCGGTCGATTGGTCCGCACCGACTGAAGGTGGCCTGCGGCCTGCTGGGGCGGGTGAAGGGCGCCTTCGGTCGGCGAGGGTTGCGGTTCGGCGCGGCGTGCTGTACGGCGTCCGCGGCGGCGGTACGGTACGGCCGTGACTTCTGTGGAACCCCCGGAGCACGTGCGCTCCACGTTCGGTCTACGCGAGGTTTCCCCCGTCACCTTGGGCGACTGGGAAGGTGGCTGGCGGTTCGGGGACGTGGTGCTCAGCCCGGTCGCCGATCACGCGCGTGCGGCGTGGTCGGCCAAGGTGCGCGAGACGTTGAAGGTGGACGGGTTGCGCCTGGCCCGCCCGGTGCGCGCGACCGACGGCCGCTATGTGGTCTCCGGCTGGCGGGCCGACACGTATCTGGAAGGCATCCCGGAACCCAGGCACGACGAGGTGGTTTCGGTGTCGCTGCGCCTGCACCAGGCCACGACGCACCTCGAGCGGCCCCGCTTCCTGGTGCAGCCGCCGGTCGCCCCGTGGGTCGATGTGGACGTGTTCGTCGCCGCCGACCGGGCCGCCTGGGAGGCGGTGCCGCTGCGCAGCCTGCGCGCGGGCGGCACACTGCCGTCGGCGGATTCGCCCGACGGGCAGCGCAGCATGGAACTCATCGGCCAGCTGGCCACCCTGCGCAAGCCGGTGCAGACGCCCGCCCAACTGGTGCACGGCGATCTGTTCGGGACGGTGCTGTTCGCCGGGACATTCACCCCCGGCCTCACCGATATCACGCCGTACTGGCGGCCCGCGCCGTGGGCGGCCGGGGTGATCGTGGTGGACGCGCTGGCCTGGGGCGGTGCCGACGACGGACTGCTGGAGCGTTGGCGGGATCTGCCGGAGTGGCCGCAGATGTTGTTGCGCGCGGTCATGTTTCGGCTCGCCGTGCACGCGCTGCATCCGCGTTCGACGCCGGAGGCGTTCCCCGGTTTGGCACGCACCGCGGACATGGTCCGCCTCATGCTCTAGTACGCGAAAGTCGGCCGCCGAAAGTCTTGTGAATCACTGACTTTCGACGGCCGACGTGCGTTAGATGTTGTGCCGGTTAAACCTTGGCGTAAGCCAGCGACGGTACCCGGTCCACGGCGAACGAGGACCGCAGGTAGAACCACCAGGTGACGGCGCCCATCAGCAGGAACGCCACGGCGTAGCCCCAAAACGCTGGAGCCATCGTGTGATAGTGCGTGTTGGACAACCGCAACGCCTGCTGCAGCACCCAGCCGCCCGAGGCGCCGACCGCGCCGATCACGCCGATCGCCGCACCGGCCTGCCGCCGCGCGGAGGCGGTCGACTCGGTGATGTCGAGGCCGTGCTCGGCGGCGTACTTCTTGGAGATCGCGCTGAAGATGGTCGGGATCATCCGGTAGGTCGAGCCGTTGCCGATGCCGGTCATCACGAACAGCACCAGGAACGAGATCAGGTACAGCGGAAAGCTTTTCAGCTCCAGCGAGGCCATGATCAGTGCCACCGCGACCGCCATGCCGACGAACACCGACAGGGTGATCTTGGCGCCGCCGATCTTGTCGGAGACCCAGCCGCCGAACGGACGGCTGAACGAGCCGACGAACGCGCCGAGGAAGGCGAGATTGCCGATGGTGCTGATCCAGCCGATATTGGCCAGGCTGGGGAAGTTGGCCTTGATCAAGGTCGGGAAGGCGAAGGAGAACCCGATGAACGAGCCGAAGGTGCCGACGTAGAGCACCGCCATCACCCAGGTGTGCTGGTTGGTCAGCGCCAGTTTGTAGGACTTACCGTCGGACTTGGCCGTCGCGATGCTGTCCATGTAGCGCAGCGCGCCGAACAGCGCCAGCAGAATGAACGGCACCCACACCAGGATGGACAGTGTGATGCCGAACCGGTAGCCGCCCGGGTCCTTGGCCATGATGTGCGTGCCGAGCGTGATCAGCAGCGGCAGCACCAATTGCGTTTGTGCCACACCGAGATTGCCGCCCGCGGCGTTGATGCCGAGCGCCGCGCCCTTCTTGCCCTCGGGGAAGAAGAAGTTGATGTTGGACATCGACGAGGAGAAGTTGCCGCCGCCGACACCGGCGAGCGCGGCCAGGATCATGAAGACCCACATCGGCGTGCTCGGCTGGTTGATGAAGTACACGAGGCCGAGCGTGGGAATGAGCAGCATCGCCGCGCTGAACGCGGTGAAGGCCCGCCCACCGAATTTCGGGATGGCGAAGGTGTATGGAATGCGCAGTGCCGCACCGACCAGGGTCGGGGTCGACGACAGCAGCAGCGCGTTGCTCACCGCGGTCGGATCGCCCTTGCCGAGCCCGGCCAGGAAGCCGAAGCCCGCGGCACCCATGCTGGTGACCACGGTGCCCCAGATGACCCAGATGCTGAAGCCGAGGTTCTCGGCGAACACCGAGAAGATCAGGTTCTTGCGCGCGGTCTGCGCGCCGCCGGACTCCCAGAATTTCAGGTTGTCCGGTTCCCACTGCTCCAGCCAGCGGCCGCGGGTCTGGTGCCGGAAGGTCGGTGGGTCCGATGGAGCGTCAGTCGCGGTATCCGACTCGGTGCCGGATGCGGCTGCGATGGCAGTCATCGGCGTCCTCTCGTTCGCACTCGACCGGCCCTCATCGCGGCACTGGCGCCGCCGGCGGAGTCGAGTTGCCTAGCTACGGTCGTTTCACAACGTAGGGCGCGGTTGTTGCGGCACCGTGGCTTCGCGTGACGTTCGAGGCAATTCCGACTCACACTCGGAGCAGACGGCAAGTGAGAGTTGCCCACTCGGCGTCTGCTCCGACGCGGTAGCGCTCTTATCCTACTTCTGGATACTCGGCGATAAGCGTGTTGAGGAAGCAGCGGGCCGCCTCGGCCGCGCGCTGGGGGTCGCCGTCGATCACGGCGTGTACCAGTTCGGCGTGCGCCTCGGGGAAGGAGTCGTCGGATTTCAACGTCCTGGCCCGGATCACCTGTTCGATGATCGGCAGCAGCGAGTCGTAGAACTCGAGGTAGACGGCGTTGTGACTGGCCACCACGATGGCGCGGTGCAGCTCGACGTCGGACTCGATCGCGGTCGGGTTGTCGTCGTTGTAGGCCTTGTCGCGTTCACTGAGCAGCTGCAGTAGGTTCGCGATATCGCCGTCGTCGCGGCGGCGCGCGGCCAGCGCGGCGGCCGTGGTGTCGAGCGCGAGGCGTAGTTCGAGGACGTCACGTTCTTCGGCGTCGGCGAAGTACTTACCGAGCGTGCCGCCGAGGTCGGAGGAGGCGATCACATAGGTTCCCGAACCTTGGCGTCGCTCCAACATCCCCGCGTGCACGAGCGCCTGGACGGCCTCACGCACGGTGTTTCGACCCGTTCCGGTGAGCTCGGTCAGCTCCGGTTCGGTAGGGATACGGGAGCCGATGGGCCAACGGCTGGAACGGATTTCGGCACGCAGCTGCTCGGTGACCTGGGCGATGAGGCTGGTGCGCCGGACTGGTTGCACCTGCATAGAGTACCGCTCATCACAAACCGTTGCCTCCTATCATCCGGTCATCCTATGATTTCGCAGTGACTGCAACCCTCCAGAAAACCTCGACCGAGCAGGAATCACCGCAGGTCGAGCAGCGTCGGCGCGCGCTGACGGAGGGGCGTCTGCTTGTTCTCGCGGCCATCGTTATGTCCGCGCTCACTCTCCGCGTCGCGGTCACCGCGTTCAGTCCACTGGCCGAGCGCATCGGTGACGACGTGGGCTACGGCACCGCGGTCGTCGGCGTCTTCGGCATGATCCCGACCGCGATGTTCGCGGTGTCCGGTCTGCTGACCCCGGTGCTCGTGCGCCGCTTCGGGCTGGAGCGCACCGCGCTGGTCGCCATGCTGATGGCCGGGCTCGGCCAGCTGGTCCGGGTGCTGCTGTCCGGCACCGGCGAACTGCTCGTCTTCTCCGCCCTGGCCCTCGCAGGCATGGGCATCGGCAACGTGGTGATCCCGCCGCTGGTGAAGCGCTACTTCGCCGATCGGCTCGCGGTGGTCAGCTCGCTCTACATCATGATGGTGCAGCTCGGCACCGTGGTGCCCGCGTTCGTCGCGGTCCCGATCGCCGACGCGCACGGCTGGCGGATCTCGCTCGGTCTGTGGTCGGTACTCGGCTTCGCGGCCGTGCTGCCGTGGCTCGGCGTGCTGCGTGACCGGCGCGGCCGCGATGTCGTGGACACCACCGCGCTGCCGGCCGACGCGCCGCGCACGGGACGCGTCTGGCGTTCCCCGCTCGCCTGGGGCATGGCGGGCATGTTCGGCATGACCTCGTTGATCACCTACGCGATGTTCACCTGGCTGCCCAAGATCCTCAGCGACGCCGGAGCAAGCGCCGGATTCGGCGGCTCGATGCTCGGCCTGTTCGCGGTGGTCGGGCTGGCAGCGGCGCTCAGCGCGCCGACGGTCGTTACACGATTCCGCAATCCGTTCCCCGTGGTGATCGGCTGCGCTGCCTTCTTCATCGCCGCCTTCGTCGGACTGCTCGTCGCCCCGATGAGCGTGCCCATCCTCTGGGTGGTGCTGCTCGGCCTGGGCCCGAGCACGTTCCCGATGGCGCTGACCCTGATCAACCTGCGCACCAGCACCCCCGGCGGTTCCGCCGCGCTCTCCGGCTTCACCCAGGGCGTCGGCTACGCGGTCGCCTGCGTCGGCCCACTGCTGTTCGGCGTGCTGCACTCGATGACCGACGGCTGGCTCGCCCCCTTCGCCTTGCTCAGCGTGGCCGTACTGGTGTTGCTCGCGGGTGCCTGGCAGGCATGCAAGCCACGCATGCTCGAAGACACCTGGAACTGATCTCACCGTTCGAGTTGCGGGGCGGTGCGGCGGCGTTCATGATTTTCGCGTCACACCTCACCGGCTGATTTTTTGCGAGGTCGGTCTTTTGGTGGCGCGCGGAAATCGTTGCGTCACTTTCGCGCAACATAGCGCTGAACTCACGTGGGTATTTGTCGACCCGTGAGCAACCGTTGATGCTGTGGTCATCGCGCGCAGCATGGCGGCAATACCTGTTTCCTACCGTGGGGCCAACCGGATCATTGGAGGCCCTTCTTGAGCACGCCGACGCATCACTCAGTCGCACCCGCACTGCGTAAGACCGCGGTGGTCGTCGGCCACGGCATGGTCGGGCACCGTTTCGTGGAGGCACTGCGTGCGCGGGACGAGGCGGGGCAGTGGCAGGTGGTGGTGCTGAGCGAGGAGCGGTTGCCCGCCTACGATCGCGTCGGCCTGTCCGCTTACGTGGGCGCGTGGGACACCGCCGCGCTGGCGCTGCCCGGGAACGAGTACACCGGGGACGCGCTGGTCGAGCTGCGGCTCGGGCAGCGGGCCGAGACGATCGACCGGGACGCCCGCAAGGTGACCACGTCGGCGGGCGACGCCATCGCCTACGACGCGCTGGTGCTCGCCACGGGCTCGTACCCGTTCGTACCGCCTGTGCCGGGTCATGACCGACCGGAGTGCTTCGTTTACCGCACCATCGACGATCTGGACGGCATTAGAGCGGCCGCTGCGGCCGCCGGACCGGGTGCCGTCGGCGTGGTGGTCGGCGGCGGGCTGCTCGGCCTGGAAGCCGCGAATGCGCTTCGGCTGCTGGGTCTCACACCGCACGTGGTCGAGTTCAACCAGCGGTTGATGCCCGCGCAGGTGGACGAGGGCGGCGGCGCGATCCTGGAACGCCTGGTCACCGACCTGGGCCTGCAGGTGCACACCGGCGTCGGCACTGCATCGATCGAGGCGGCCGACAACGGCATTCGGGTCTGCCTGTCCGACGACTCGGTGATCGAGGCGTCGCTGGTCGTCTTCTCCGCCGGGGTCCGCCCGCGCGATCAGATCGCCCGCGACAGCGGCCTCGAGGTCGGCCCGCGCGGCGGTATCAGCACCGACCTGGGTTTGCAGACATCGGATCCGAACATCTGGGCCATCGGCGAATGCGCCGCGGTCGAGGGCACCTGCTACGGCCTCGTCGCGCCCGGCTACACCACCGCCGAGATCGTCGCCGACCGATTGCTGGGCGGCGCAGGCGAATTCCCCGGTGCGGACCTGTCCACCAAGCTCAAGCTGCTCGGCGTCGACGTGGCCAGCTTCGGCGACGCGCACGGCAGCACCGCGGGCGCGCTGTCGGTGGTGCTGCACGACGCCGCCAAGGGCACCTACGCGAAACTCGTTGTCTCCGATGACGCGCGGATCCTGCTCGGCGGCATCCTGGTCGGCGACGCCACCGCCTACGCCGCGCTGCGGCCGCTGGTCGGGCGGCCGCTGCCCGCCGAGCCCGCCGCGCTGATCTCGCCCGCCGGTGCGGAATTGGGCGCCGACGCATTGCCCGATGACGCGCAGATCTGCTCCTGCAACAACGTTTCCAAGGGTGCGATCTGCGGTGCGATCGCCGACGGCGCGTGCGATATTCCCGGTATCAAGAAGTGCACGTCCGCCGGAACCTCCTGTGGCGGTTGCGTTCCCATGCTCAAGAAGCTGCTGGAGCAGTCCGGCGTCGAGCTGTCCAAGGCGCTGTGCGAGCACTTCGGCCAGTCGCGGGCCGAGCTGTTCCAGATCGTCCAGGTCACCGGCATCCGCACCTTCTCCGGCCTGATCACCAAGTACGGCAAGGGAACCGGCTGCGACATCTGCAAGCCGACCGTCGCCTCCATCCTGGCCTCGACCTCCAGCGAGCACATCCTCGACGGCGAGCAGGCCGCGCTGCAGGACACCAACGACCACTTCCTGGCCAACCTGCAGAAGAACGGCACCTACTCGGTGGTACCTCGGATGCCCGGTGGCGAGGTGACCCCCGACCAACTCATCACCATCGGCCAAATCGCCAAGGAATTCGACCTTTACGTGAAGGTCACCGGCGGCCAGCGGATCGATCTGTTCGGCGCGCGGGTGGAACAGCTGCCGCGGATCTGGCAGCGCCTGGTCGATGTCGGCATGGAATCCGGTCACGCGTACGGCAAGTCGCTGCGCACGGTGAAGAGCTGCGTCGGCTCCACCTGGTGCCGCTACGGTCAGCAGGACTCGGTCGGCATGGCCGTGCTGCTCGAAAAGCGTTACCGCGGACTGCGTTCCCCGCACAAGTTGAAGTTGGCCGTCTCCGGTTGCGCCCGCGAATGCGCGGAGGCGCGCGGCAAAGATGTCGGCGTGATCGCCACCGAACACGGCTGGAATCTGTATGTCGGTGGCAACGGCGGACTTTCGCCCAAGCATGCGGTGCTGCTGGCCGGTGAGCTCGACGACGAGACGCTGATCAAGTACATCGACCGCTATCTGATGTTCTATGTCCGTACCGCTGACCGGCTGCAGCGCACCGCGCCGTGGCAGGAGGCCCTCGAAGGCGGCCTCGACTACCTGAAGCAGGTCGTCTGCGAGGACAGCCTCGGCATCGCCGACGAGTTGGAGGCGTCGATGGCCAAGCATGTCGCCGGTTACCGCGACGAGTGGGCCGCGGTGCTGGAAGACGAGGAGAAGTTGTCGCGCTTCGTTTCCTTCGTGAACGCCCCGGATGAGACCGATCCCACAATCTCGTTCGATGAAACCGGAGAGCGCAAGGTGCCGGTGCTGCTGGGTATGCCGGACGTTCCGGTCGCCACGCACGGGAAATGACGGCTTAACCCCATAGAAACAGGGCGCCTGTACCAATGGGTAAGGCGATTGGAGGATGACACCCATGACCGTGATCGATACCCCCGGCATCGCCGCAGTTACCGCCACCGGTTGGACGCAAGCGTGCCGGCTCGACTACCTGATCCCCGGCCGCGGCGTCGCGGTGTTGCTGAAAGGTGGCCGCCAGGCCGCCCTATTCCTGCTGGCCGACGGCATGCTCTACGCCGTGGGCAATATCGATCCGATCGGCCGGGCCGCGGTCATCTCGCGCGGCATCGTCGGTGACCGCGGCGGCGTCCCCGTCGTCGCCTCGCCGTTGCTGAAGCAGGCGTTCTCCCTGGTCGACGGGCGCTGCCTGGACGACGAATCGGCGCTGCTGCCGGTGTACGCGGTCCGCGTAGCCGACGGCATCGTTTCGATCTCCAACGAGCCGGTAAGCTCCGGGCTCGCTTCCTCGGACGGGTAACCGCATGACAACCACCGACGCCGGCCCCTGCCTCGCCGGTTTCACCATCGGCATCACTGCGGCCCGACGGGCCGACGAGTTCGCCACGCTGCTGCTGCGCCGCGGCGCCGACATCGTGTCGGCCCCGGCCATCCGGATCATCCCGCTGGCCGACGACACCGAGCTGGAGCGGGTGACCCGCCAGCTCATCGTCGACCCGCCGCGAATCGCGGTGGCCACCACCGGCATCGGCTTCCGCGGCTGGATGGAGGCGGCCGAAGGCTGGGGCATCGCGGAGGACCTGCGCGCCACACTCGGCGACACCCGGATGCTGGCGCGCGGCCCGAAAGCCAAGGGCGCCATCCGTGCCGCCGAATTGCGTGAGGAATGGTCGCCCGCGTCAGAGTCCTCCGCCGAGGTGCTCGATCATCTGCTCGCCGAGGGGGTAGAGGGCGTGCGCATCGCGGTCCAACTGCACGGTGCCACCACGGAATGGGAGCCGGTGCCCGACTTCTGTGAGGTATTGCGTTGTGCCGGTGCGGATGTCGTGCCGGTGCCGGTGTATCGGTGGATGCCGCCGGAGGATCAGGGTCCGATGGACCAGCTGATCGAGGCCATCGTGACGTCCAATCTGGACTGCGTGACGTTCACCAGCGCGCCCGCCGTGGCGTCGATGTTGATGCGCGCCAAGGAAACCGGGCTGCTCGAGGGCGTGCTGCACGCGCTGCGCGGGCGGGTGCTCGCCGCGTGCGTCGGCCCGATCACCGCGGCGCCATTAGAAGAACTCGGGGTGGCCACGTCGATGCCGGGACGCGCCAGGCTCGGTGCGCTCGCCCGGCACGTCGCCGAGGAACTGCCGCGGCGGGCCAACCGGATCTACGCCGCCGGGCACACGCTCAGCGTGCGTGGCGGCTGCGTGGTGGTCGACGGTGAGGTACGTCAGCTCGCGCCCGCGCCGATGGCACTGATGCGGTCGCTTGCCCGGCAGCCGGGCCGGGTTGTGTCTCGGGAAAACCTGCTGGCCGCGCTACCCGGTGGCGGTGATGACACGCACGCGGTGGAGACCGCGATCGCTCGGCTGCGCGCGGGACTCGGTGCGCCGAAGGCGATTCAGACGGTGGTCAAGCGCGGCTACCGGTTGGCGCTGGACGCGGCCGAATGCATCGACAACAACCCGCGGCCCGAGCCGGTCGTCGGCGCGCCGACTCGGTATGTGCAGACCATGGGGACCTCGTGAGTGACCCCGCCCTAGTGCTGGTGGCGCATGGCACCAGAAGTACTCGTGGGGTACAGATGATCGCCGCGCTGGCCGAGGCGGTGGCCAGGGAGCTCGGCGTCGCGATTTCGGGGCGCGATGCCGAGCTCCCCGGGATGTCGCCGGTGCGAACCGCTTTCGTCGATGTACTCGGTCCCTCGCCCGCCGAGGTGCTGCGCGATCTGACCGAACCGGCGGGGGAATCCGTTCCCGCCGTGGTCGTTCCGGCGTTCCTGGCCTCCGGCTATCACGTGTATCAGGACGTCCCACGGGAAGTCGCTGACAGCCGCCACCCGGCGGTGGCGGTCACCCCGGCGATGGGGCCGGACCCGGCACTGGCCCGGATCATGACCATGCGCCTGCGTGCCGCGGGCTGGCGACCCGGCGACGCGGTGGTCTTCGCCGCCGCCGGTTCCTCGGATCCCCGTGCCCGCCAGGATGTTCGCCGGGCCGCCGCTATGCTCACCGAGCGACTCGGCACGCCGGTCCGTCTCGGCTACATCGCTACGGGAACGCCCCGCGTACCGGAAGTTGTTGCTGCTCTCCGTGATTCCGGTTCGGAACGCGTTTTCATCGCGTCGTACCTGCTGGCGCACGGGCTGTTTCAGCAACGCCTGCACGAGGCCGGTGCCGACGGTGTCGCCGAACCCATCGGCGTTCATCCCGCCGTGGTCCGGCTCATCGCGGACCGCTATCGCGCGGCCGCGCGGGATCTGGTGCGGTCGCGCGTCGTCTGAGCGAGGGCGCCTTTGTCGAGGTGAATGCCATCGCGTAGCGATATCCATTTCAGGAGGGCTCCTCGCGGTGGGCTGAGCCGGACCGAACGCCTCGCCCTAATTCATTTGTGCTGACAGTGGCCCCGGCACGCGCCGATCGCGCTGGAATTACGGCTCGTTCCGGCGTGGATGCCGTAAGTTTGCCCGTGGACAATTCAGCGGTGGCTTCCGAATCGAGGGAGGCGTGTTGACCGGAGCCGACGACGCCGTGTCGCTCGACCGGGCGGAGGCAACGGCACAGTCGATGTATCCACTGTCGACGGCGCAGCTGCGGTGGTGGGTGGCCCAGCAATTGCACCCGACGGTGCCGATCACGGTCGCGATGTACCTGGACCTGACCGGCCCGCTCGACGTCGCCCTGATGTCGCGGTGCGCTCGCCGCGCGGCCCGCGAACTCGAATCGCCGAACCTGCGGTTCCGCCTCGTCGACGGGTATCCGCACCAGTACATCGACGAATCGGCGGAGCTGCCGATACGGCTCGCGGACCTGACCAACGAGGCGGATCCGATCGGTGTGGCGCAGGATCAAATGGAACGCGACTACAGCTCGCCGCTGGATCCGCGCACCGACGATCTCACCGTCGCAACCGTGTTCCAGATAGCGCCGGACCATCATCTGCTGTATCTGCGCAGTCACCACATCGTCGTCGACGGCGTGGGGGCCGCAGCCGTGCTACGTCGCACGGGCGAGCTCTATCGCTCGGAAGCCGTTGCGGGGCAATGGATGTCGATACCCGAGCTCTTGGAAGACGAACGCCGATACCAGGATTCTTCCCGGGCCAAGGCCGACCGCGACTACTGGCACAACCAACTCCAAACACTCGGCGAACCCCTCGGCCTGGCCGGACGCCCCGCCGCACCGGGGCCTCGACCACACCGGGTGACCGCGACCCTGGATGCCGCGACGGCGGAACTGGTCGCCGCCGCCCGCACCCGCCACGGCGCGACCTTCCCCGAACTGGCCGTCACGGCCTTCGCCTGCTATCTGGCCAGGATGACGGGCCGCCGCGAGGTCACGCTCACCTTGCCGGTCACCGCGCGTCCCACCGCGGCGCTGCGCCGCTCGGCGGGTTCCATGTCGAATGTGGTGCCGCTGAGGCTGAGTGGCCTCGACACCGGCACCGTCGGCGCGATCATCGCCCAGGTGCGATCGCGAGTGATCGGCGCACTGCGCCATCAGCGGTACCGGTATGAGGACATGCAACGCGACCGCGGACAGCACCACGTGGTGCGCGGCGGATTCGGGCCCGTCGTCAACGTGCTCGGCTTCACCGAGCCGTTCGGCCTCGGGGCACTGACCGGCCAGGTGCGCCTGCTGTCCCTCGGCCCGGTCGAGGACCTCCTGGTGAACGGCTATCAGGCCGGTCCCGACGAACGCTCGATCAGCATCGACTTCCACGCCAATCCGGCTCGCTACCGCCCCGACATGGTGGCCTGGCAGCACCGCATGTTCCTCGACTACTTCGCCCGTTTCCTGGCCGCCGAATCCGATTGCCCGATACCGGCATTGGATCTCACGCCGCCCGCTCCGGTGGCGGCGGAGCCAGCAGGCCCGATCCGAGCGCTGCCTGACCTGCTGCGCGCGGGCCTCGTGCCGGACGCTGTCGCGATACAGGACGGCAGCCGCACGATGACCTACCGCGAATTGGACGAGGCATCGTCGCGATGGGGCCGCGAACTGATGGCGGGCGGTGCCCGGCCCGGCGAGTTCGTCGTGGTCGCCATCGCGCGATCACTCGAATCGGTACTAGCGCTGTGGGCGGTCGCCAAGGCCGGCGCGTGTTTCGTGCCGGTCGACCCGAACGACCCCACCGATCGCATCGCCACGGTGATAGCGGATTCTGGAGCGCGACAAGGGCTTACGGTCGCTGCGGTACGCGACCACCTCCCGTGTGACACCGCCTTCGCCGATCGCGACGCCGAACCCATCCCCGTCGGGGACGGTAGACAGCGTCCGACCACCCGGGCCGAGGGTGCAGTCGGCGGACGCAAGGGCGCGGGCCGGTGCGGCATTCATTGGCTGATGCTCGACGACTCCCGGACGACGGCGGAAGTCGGTCGCCGAGCGGGCACACCGATCGACGGCAAGGAACGCCCACGGTCGCTGCGGCCCGATCATCCGGCCTACTTGATCTACACCTCGGGCACCACCGGAGCGCCGAAGGGCGTGCTGGTCACCCATCGCGGGCTCGGGTCGCTGACCGGCTACATCACCGAACACTATGGGGTCGGTCGAGATTCGGTCGTGCTGCACGCCCACGCGCCGTCGTTCGACGCGCATCTGCTCGAGCTGCTCGCCTGCTTCGCGGCGGGCGCCCGACTGGTGGTCGAGCCGCCATCGGTGGTCGCGGGCGGTGCGCTGGCCCGGCTGATCGAGGACAGCGGCAGCACCCACTTCCTCACGACGCCCGCGGTTCTCGCCACCCTGACACCCGCCGACGTGCCCGGCCTGCGGGCCGTCGTGGTCGGCGGCGAGGCCTGTCCGGCGGCGCTGGTGCGCGCGTGGGCACCGCACGTCCGCCTGTTCAACGGCTACGGACCGACCGAAACCACCGTCATGGCAACGCAAACGGCGGCGATGATGCCCGACGAGCCCATCACGATCGGCGCGGCGCTGCCGGGAGTGCTTGCGGTGGTGTTCGATTCGCGGCTGATGCAGGTGCCGCCCGGTGCCAGGGGCGAGCTCTACCTTGGTGGTCTTGGTGTCGCGGACGGTTACCTCCGCAACCCGACCGGCACCGCCGTCCGGTTCATCGCCGACCCATTCGGCATCGGACAACGGCTGTATCGCACCGGCGATCTGGTCAGCGCGGGCCCGGACGGCGCCTTCGAATTCCTCGGCCGGGTGGACGGGCAGGTCGAGGTGCGCGGACGGCGCATCGAACCGGCGGAGGTCGAGTCGGCGCTGCGCGCGGAGCCCGGGATCGCGGACGCGGTGGTGACCGTCGCCGATGCCGGGCAGCCGGAGGCCAGGCTGGTCGGTTATGTGGTGGCGGTAGCGGGGATTCGGTTCGATCCCGCCGAGACGTCGCGCAGATTGCGCGGCATCCTGCCCGCGGCGCTGGTTCCGTCGGCGCTGATCGAGCTCGATCGACTACCGGTGTCGGGCAACGGAAAACTCGATCGCACCGCCTTGCCGTCCCCGGTCGTGGCACCGCGTCCCTATCGGGCTCCCGACACCGCAGCGCAGCAGCTGGTCGCCGAGCACATCGGCAGGGCAACAGGGCAACCGCGCGTCGGCCTGGACGACGACTTCTTCGAGCTCGGCGGGAATTCCCTACTCGGCGTGACGGTCTCGGCCGAACTGGCCGCCGCGACCGACGTCCCGGTGACGGTGCGCTGGCTCTACACCACACCGACCGTCGCGGCGCTCGCCGAACGGATCACCGGCTACGACGGCGCGGACGGTACCGCCGACGACGCGCTGGGCGTCCTACTCACCCTGCGCCGCATGGGAAATCGACCGCCGCTGTTCTGCGTCCACTCCGCAGTCCCGCTGGCCTGGTGCTACGCCGGGCTGGCTCGCTACGTCACCGACCGCCCGGTGTACGGCCTGCAGGCACCGACCCTGACCGGCCCCGATCGAACGATCAGCACGATCGACGACCTCGCCGACGCCTACGTCGACGCGATGCTCAGCGTCCAGCCGGATGGCCCGTATCATTTGCTCGGCTGGTCGCTCGGCGGTCAGATCGCGCATGCCATCGCAGTCCGGCTGCGTGCCCGCGGCGCCTCGGTCGCCGCGCTGGCCATGCTGGACAGCGTCGTCTTTCCCGACGGCGCCGATCCGCCGCCGGTGCCGCGCATGCGAGACCTGTTGACCCACTTGCTCGGTGACGAACCCGACGATGCCGACGCCGCGCCCGAGCTGACGGCGGTCCAGGCCGCCACCGAATTGGCCTGCGCGGGTGCGTCCTTCGGTACCGGCCTGTCCGCGACCCAGCTCGAACGGCTGCATCGCGGTTACGTCGACGGCGTCGCCCTCTCGCACCGCTACCGTCCCGGCGTCTTCGACGGTGACCTGCTGTACTTTTCGGCCACCCGTGGCCCGACCGAGCTGTTCGGCGCCGAGCTGTGGCGTCCGTTCGTCACCGGCGACCTCATCGAACACCCGGTGGCCGCCACCCACGCCCAGCTCACCAACCCGGCGGTGGTCGGCGTGATCGGCCCGATCCTGGCCAGGCATCTCGAGCGCATCACCGTGCCCGCCGCGGCGCGGACCGGGCCGTGACGGCCTCGACCGCGCGCAGGCACGTCGGTGCGCGCACCGGATTCCCGTGGTGCAACGTCTTTGACGATCCAGGAGAGTGGGAGCGGCGAAATCCAGACGCCGCCACCTTGGTTCGCTACCTCGGCGACCACTTGGTCCACCCACACCCGCAATTGGGCCGCGACGGCCCGGTGTGTCCCTTCGTCCGCCACACGATGACGCACCACAGTCTGTGGGCCGCTGCCGTTCCCGGCGGCAACGACCTCACCGTCGAAACCATGACCGCGGCGGTGGACGACGCCTTCGAGATCTATCGCTGCCTGCGCACCGACGCCGACGCTCGAATGCTGGCCTCGGTCACCCTCTTTCCCGGACTCACCCGCTACGAATTGGTCGACGCCGTGCATCTGGCGCGCAAGACCGCCGTGGTGGACGAGGGTCTGATGCTCGGCCAGTTCTATCCGGGCTGCGGCGTATCCGGCTTGTGGAACAAGGACTTCCGTCCCCTCGACGCCCCGGTACCGATGCTGGTGATCCGGAAGATGATGAACACCGATTTCCCGTTCCTGGTCGGCCGCGCGGAATGGCTGTACGCGTATCTGACGCAGGTCGCGCCCGACCTCCCGCGCCGACTGCGCTGGTCGATTGCTGAGCGACTGCACATAGCCGATGTCGCCGATGATGCCATCACCGACCTGCGCGTTCATTCGTTCGGCGAACACGCCCGGTGAATGCCGGGCGTCCCGGCGACCCTGATAGATACTCGACGCCATGCGCCGGCTGATGCGATGCCTGGTTCCCCTTCTCGCGGTGGTCGCCGCGATCGTCCCGGCCGGTACGGCCGCCGCCGATCCCGATTCCCGCATCCTCGATGTGCGTCCGCTCGGCGGCCGGGAACTGGAGGTCGTCGTGCACTCGGCGGCCATGAACAAGCCCATCACGCTGTGGATGTCGCATCCGGGCACGGGCGCGCCCGCGCTGTATCTGCTCAACGCGGTCGACGGCGGCGAGGACGGCGGCCCGTGGACGCGGCGCACCGATGTCGCGGAGTTCTTCGCGGACAAGAACGTCAACGTGATCGTCCCGATGGGCGGGCGCGCCAGCTACTACACCGACTGGCTGCGCGACGACCCGGTGCTCGGGCGCAACCAGTGGACCACCTTCCTGACCAAGGAACTGCCGCCGCTGCTGGAGGCCAAGTTCGGCATGACGGGCCGCAATGCCATTGCGGGACTGTCGATGTCGGCCACCTCGGCCCTGAACCTCGCGACCGGCGCACCCGGCCTCTATCAGGCGGTCGGCGCCTACAGCGGCTGCCCGCGCACCAGTGATCCGGTGGCGCAGGCGTACGTCTCGGCACAGCTCGCGGTGTTCGGCGCGAACGCGTCGAACATGTGGGGCGGGCCGGAAAACCCGGCGTGGGCCGCGAACGACCCGATGGTGCAGGCCGAACGCTTACGCGGGCTGGCGCTGTACGTTTCGTCGGGCAACGGGGCGCCGGGCGAGCACGACAACATCGCTGACCGCGGTATCGACGGCAATCCGGCCCGGCTGGCGGACCGCGTACTGGTCGGCGGCGTGATGGAGACGGTCGTCGGCGGGTGCACCCGGCCGTTCGTGGACCGGCTGCACGAACTCGGCATCCCGGTCACCGCGAACCTGCGCCCGGCGGGCACGCACGCCTGGACCTACTGGCAGGACGACGTGCACCTGTCCTGGCCGCTGTTCGCCGGGGCGATCGGTGCCTGAGTAACCGTCGAACATGTCGGTGCCTTGGTCGACAATTCCGCTATGGCATATGACGAGGAACTGGCCGACCGTATTCGGTTTCTGATCAAACCGGGGCCCGAGCTGTCCGAGCGGAAGATGTTCGGCGGGCTGGCCTTTCTGATCGGCGGCAATATGGCGGTGGCGGCCAGCAGGCGGGGCGGCCTGCTGGTCCGGGTCGATCCGAAGGAAAACGACCAGTTACTCGCCATCGAATTCGTCGAGCCCATGGTGATGGGCGGTCGCGAAAGGGTCGGTTGGTTATACGTCACTCCCGACGCGGCCGACGACGACACGGTGTTGCGGGAATGGGTCGACCGCGGCGTCGGCTACGCGCGGTCGCTGCCGCCGAAAAAGAAGAAATAGGGTCAGCTGCGAACCTGCCTGCGGTAGGTGACCCGGTCGAACTCGCGGCCGTACTCGTCGACGGCGGTCACGTCCATTTCGCTGGCGAAAACGCCGGGGCGGACGTCGACGCGCAGGAACGAGTAGTTACGGAAGCGCACCCGTGACCACGGGGCGGCCTCGTCCTGCTTATCGCCGCCGGAGGACCACACGTAGCTGTTGGGCACCGAGGTGTCCGGTATTTCGTTGCCGCGGTAGGACTCCCGCGAGCCCGGCTGGAAGTCGTAGCGAGGCCGACCGCCGCCGCCGACCGTGTAGTAGACGGTGCCGTCGGTCTCCGGGTACACCACAGAGTTGTCGCCCGCGACCTTCGTCGCGGCGTTGCCGCGGATCGGGTCCGTGCGTTCGAAGACGTGATTGTGCCCCTGCAGCACCAGGTCCACCTGGTAGCGGTCGAACAGCGCCACCCAAGCATCGCGAACGCCGCCGTCGCTGGCGTGCGCGTCGGTCGTCGAGTAGGCGCAGTGGTGGAAGAAGCAGACGAGGAAGTCGATGCCGGGGTTCGCCCGGTAGGCGGCGAGTGTGCGTTCCACCCAACTCGTTTGCGCCCCACCGGAATACCCGGTGTTGGCGCGAATCTCGTAGGAGACGTCGTTGGCGTCGAGCGAGAGCACCGCGACATTGCCGTAGGTGAACGAGTACGCCGACGGACAGCCGGACGGCCCGTTGCCCGGAAGGTCCAGTCGCGCAGCGTGTCCGCCGTAGCCGAGGCTGCCGTAGGTCGCCTCCATGTCGTGGTTGCCGGTCGCGAACATCCACGGGGTCTGGGCCGCGCTGGCCTCGATGGCGCCGAAGTAGACGTCCCACACGTACGGGTTGAACTTGTCGAAGCCGTCCGGGAGTTGCGCACCGTGCGCGATGAATTGGGCGGGCTTGCCCGCGCCGGACGGATCGGCGTAGGCGATATCGCCGGCCAGGATGTGGAAATCCGGTCTGGCCGCGGCGATTTGGCGCAGCACGTTGCTGGCGTGCGGTGCGTTCGGGTCGTTGTCCGCCTTGTAGTACTTGTCGTCGTAGTCGCCGGGCGCGACACCCGATGGCTGCGCCGGTGTTTCGTCGGTGCCCTGGTCGCCCATCATGGTGAAGCGGAACGGCACGATCGCGGCCCGTGCGGTGGGCATCGCGGTGGCGGCGGCGCGGATGTCGCCGGTGAAACCGTCGGCGGTGCGCCAGCGGTAGAAATGCGGCACCCGGCCGGGCAGCCCGTCCACCGGCGCGTGCGCGTAGAACTGTTCTGCCGCAAGCACTCCGCCGTCACTGCTCGGCAGCTGGGTCAACAGGTTGCGCACCTCGGCCTCGACCGTCCCGCCGAGTGCGGGCGTGGGTCCGTGATCGAGAAACACCTTGGTACCTGCCGGCTGCCTGGACAGCTGGGCCGCGAAGCGCAGCTGGCTGGTCGAATCCGGCCCGAACCCGACGTGGCGGCCACCCACCGCGAGCTGCGCGCCCTCGGCGTAGGCGCGCTTACCGAACGGCGACGTGCCGACCGCCGCCACGGCCGCGGCCGCGGCGGCCCCGCGCAAGATATTGCGGCGCGTCACCGGATGTCGGCGTAGATAGCCGCGGTGCCATTCGTGCTGCTCGGCCATTGTCATGTCGGCGGAGAGCCCGCCTGGAATTCCGGTTTCCGGAATATCGCCTACGGGATTCAGCGGATTCGACGCCATAACGACCGATGCTGCGCCGCTCGAGCCGACCCGGCAACTCGACACTGCGAGCCGAGTGCGAACAATGGGTGAACTCTGCCGATCCGGACATTCGCGGCCAGGCGACCCCGGCGCGCATTCGAAGCCGGCAATTCAGCCACGACCAGCCCGAATTCACCTGTTCGTGCCCTGCGCCGCCCGATATGCTCCCGCGATGACGCCATTCACACGCGCAACCGCCGTCGCGTTCCTGCTCGGCGCCGCCCTCTGCACCGGCGCTCCCGCCGACGCCACTCCCGGCACGGACATCACCGCCGTCACCCTCACCCAAGCCCAGATCCCCGCCGGACTGCTCCCGTTCGTCGCGGGCACCGACTTCGTGGTCCGCGAAATCACCATCGCCCCAGGCGGTTCCACCGGCTGGCACTACCACGACGGCCCCGTCTTCGGCATCATCCGCGCAGGCACCCTCACCCACCCCGGCCCCGACTGCATCGCCCCCATCTACCACGCAGGCGACTTCATCTACGAACCCGAAGGCGACTGGAACGTCCACATCGGCCGCAACCTAGGCCCCGACCCCCTCATCCTCGACGTCGTCTACGCCCCACCCACCGGCAAACCCCTCTTCGAAGACGCCCCCGCCCCACCCTGCGCCTGACCTGGTCCGCAACCATATTGTGACTCGAACATATTTTCGAATCTCGAGGTATCTTCGTCGGCATGGTCGGTTCCCAACATGAAGCGTTGCACCGGATCTTCCAGCACCACCCAGAGATGTTCGCGCGTGCATTCCACGCGTTGAATGTCCCCCTGGGCGACCCGAGCGAAGTAGCTTTGCTACCAACTGATCTCACCGAGATCAGACCGCTCGAGCGCCGAGTCGACACCCTATTACGGTTCACTACGCCGTCAGGCAAGTTTCTGCTACTTGTCGAGGCGCAAGGCGAAGACGACCCGGACAAACCCTCGGCGTGGGCCTACTACCTGGCCCACGCCCACGCGAAGTACCGCCTTCCGGCGGTGCTGCTGGTCGTCTGCCATGACCGCCGCACCGCAGAATGGGCAGCCCGCACCGCCCAGCTCGGACCGTCGTTCTGGGCCGGCAGCCTCACCATGTCCCCCCTCGTCCTCGGGCCGGACAACGTGCCCGTCGTCACCGATCCGGCCATCGCGGCCGCCGACGTCCCACTAGCCACCCTTTCCGCAATGACGCACGCCAAAGACCCATGCATTGATGCGATACTGAAGTCGCTGGCCGCCGCATTGCGAGGGATCGACGAAGAAGACGCCCACGTCTTCGCCGAACTCACCGAACTCGGCCTTGGCATTGGCCAGGCCGCCGAAACTTGGAGGCACCTGATGTCGCTCGACCCATCGTTCTTCCGCTCGGAGACCTCGCAGCGCCTGCGTGAAGAGGGGCGGACCGTGGGTTTGGCCGAGGGCCTGACCAAAGGCAAGACCAAGGCGGTCGTCAGAAGCATTCTCGACATCCTCGATGCGCGATCGATCGAAGTTCCGCCCGATGCTCATCTGCGCATCACATCGTGCGAAGACCAGGACGTGCTGCGTGCATGGCTCCGTCGTTCGGCGACGGTGCCCAACGCTGCCGACCTCTTTGTCGACGATCGACATGCATAATCGGCGCGCTGCCCGACCTGGAGGCCAGCATGCCGATTGACCTGGCGTTCTTCCGCTCGGAGACCTCACAACGCCTGCGGGATGAGGGATGGATCGAAGGGTGGATCGAGGGGCTGACCGTGGGACGTGTCATAGGCATTCTGCGGATCCTGGAGAGTCGTGGATTCGTCGTTGGGAACGATGTGCGGGACCGCATCACGTCGTGCACCGACCTTGGTGTGCTGCGCGGTTGGCTCGATCGGTCGGTGACGATTGCCGAGGTCGATGACCTTTTCGTCGACGACTAGGCGCAGTCCGGACAGCTACGCTGACCTTGCTGAAAGGCCTGGTCGGACCGGGCGGAAAAAGCCTTCGGGGAATTTGGCGAGATAGGTCGAAGTGGGGATGGTGGCTCCGACCAAGGGGTGACAGCAAGTCATACACCACGGTTAGGAGCCGTCATGTCTATCAATACTTTCTTCTGGTTCGAGAGTGCGGCTGAGGAAGCGGCCACTCTGTATACGGCGCTGGTGCCTAACTCGCGGATCACCGATGTTGCCCGGAACTCGGAGGGGGTGGCGTTTGTTGTTTCGGTCGAGCTCGATGGGCAGTCGGTGACGTTGATGAATGGTGGGCCGGGGCATCCGTTGACTGATGCGGCCTCGCTGCAGGTGGTTGTGGAGACTCAGGAGGAGGTCGATCAGTTGTGGGATGCGCTTGTCGAGGGTGGCGAGCCGGGGCCGTGCGGGTGGCTGACTGATCGGTTCGGGCTGTCTTGGCAGGTAACGCCTGCGGTTTTGTCGACGCTGATGAGTGGTGATGACCCGGCCAAGACGATCGCGGTCGGGACGGCGCTGCGAAGTATGTCCAAGCTGGATATCAAGACTCTGCAGGACGCGTACGACAACGCGTAGGTGCGGGGTTAGGGTCGGGTTCATGGCGGAATTCGAGGCGACGATCGAGTCCGGGGCCGGTGGCGGTGCGTACGTTGCGGTGCCGGACAAGGTTGTCGTGGCGCTGGGCGGAGGCGGCCGGATTGCGGTTGCGGCGGCCTTCGACGGCGTCGAGTATCGCGGCTCTATCTCCGACATGGGTGCTGGGCCTTGCCTCGGCATGCTGAAGGCGATCCGCACCGAGCTGGGCAAGCAGGCCGGTGACCGCGTTGTGGTGACCGTAGTGCGCGACGAGGGCGAGCGAACCGTCGAGGTTCCGGACGACCTGGCCGACGCACTGCGATCCGCCGGGCTGCGCGCCGCGTTCGATGCGCTGTCCTATTCGCGGCGCCGCGAACATGTCACGGCGGTCATCGAGGCAAAGCGCGCGGAGACGCGGGCCCGGCGGATCGCGAAGGTGGTCGAGTCGCTGAGCTGATCCGCTACAGCGCCCGAGGGTCCACGTCGGCGAACGTATCGACCCAACGATGCGGTGGGCGTGGCGGATTGGGCTCGCCGGGGCGGGCGAGACCGATCGCATGCCAGCCCGCCGCGACGGCCGCGTCGACCTCGTCCGGGTGATCGGACAGGAAGAGGATGCGGTCGGCGGGGACACCGATGGCGCCCGCGATCTTCTCGTAGGACGCGGCCTCGCGTTTGCCGCCCGCGGTGGACAGGTCGAAGTGGCCGCTGATCAATGAGGCCAGCTCGCCGCCGCGGGCGAACGCGAACCAATCCTGTTGGTTGCGAATAGATCCCGACGAATACACGTACAGCGCGAGACCGTCGGCGTGCCAGGCGCGCAGCGCCGGTGGCACGTCGGCGAAGAACTCACCGTGCAGCGCGCCGTTGCGGAAACCTTCCGCGCAGATCAGTCCCTGGGCCGTCTTGAGCGACTCTGCCTTGACGTCGGTATCGAGCCAGCCCCGCAGGATGGCGGCAACCTCGTCGGTGTCGGCCTCGGGCCGCCCGGCCTGTTCCCGGGTGGCGGCGATGATGGGAACCGCGGCGTCCGTACGGTTTTCGGCCAACCAAGCCGGAAGCCGTTCGCGGGTATAGCCGTACAGATCCTCGCGCACCGAACTGGTCGGGCTGGTGGTTCCTTCGATGTCGACAACTACCGTCGTGATCATGAGTTGGTGAGCAGTTCGTCGAGGGTCGGGAACCCTTCGCTGATCCGGTCGCCGCTGAAATCGCCGACCCAGCCGTCTTCCTCCTCGAAGAAGCGGATGGCGATGAAGTCGGGTCGGCTGCCCATGTCGAACCAGTGCAGCGTGCCGGCGGGCACCGAGAGCAGGTCGCCGCCCTCGCAGACGACGGCCAGTACCTCGTGCCCGAGGTGCAGGTAGAAGCAGCCGCGGCCGGCGGCGAAGTAGCGGACCTCGTCCTCGGCGTGCCGGTGCTCGTTGAGGAACTTCTCCCGCGCGCCCTTGGCGATCTGCGGCCACTCCGGGTTGGCGTCGTCCGGGTGGATGCGGGCGATGTCGATGTGCTTGTAGCGCCCGGACTCGTTCAGTTCGGCGACCTGGTCGGTGTAGTGCGTGAGCAGCTCATCGGAGTCGACCGCGGCGGCGTTGTCCACCACCGGCCAGTGACCGAAAGTGATGCCGTGCTTTGCCAATTCGGTGCCGATCACCGCGTCGTCGGTGGTTCGCACCCACACGTCGGCCGCGTTGTCGGCGGCCATCACCTGGAGCAGGGTCATGTCAGTCCAATCTCGAGAGTCTCGTCGCGCGCACCGAAGGCCTGCCGCCGCCCGGTGCGGGCGACCAGCTCGCACAAGGCTTCCAGGCATTCGGCGCGATCGCGCGCCTGGGAAAGATTGTCCCCCCATGCGGTGATCCCGTGCCCGGAGATGAACAGGACCGGGGGAGCGGCCGGGTGATCGGTGAGGTAGCGCTCGATATCGGCGCCGATGCGCGGCACATCCGGCCAGTTGGGGAACACCGGGATGTCGATGGCCGCGGGATCGGTGCCGCCGAGACCCTTGATCAGCTCGTAGTCGGTGATGCGCAGGAAGGTCACCTCGGCGGATGCGCCCGAGCGGGTTGCCAGCGCTGTGGCGTAAGGCGGGTGAATGTGCACGACGGCCTGGGCGGCAGTGGCTCGATACACCGCAGTGTGAATTGTGGTCTCCGCCGAGGGTTTCCGGCTGCTGCCCGCGATCGGTGCCGAATCCGCCACCTGGACGGTCACCATATCGTGTTCGGTGAGTTCACCTTTGGACAAGCCACTGCCGGTGATCACGGCCGTCTCGCCGGTCCGTACCGAGATATTGCCAGCGGTGCCCGGCATCCACCCACGCTGGTACAGCCCGCGCGCGATATCGGCAATTGCCTTGCCGGGCAGGAGATTCGCATCATCGACGGCCAGGGCCGACGCACCATGCACCACACCCAACTCCGTGACGACCGCCGTCACCAATTCGCCTGGCGTCACATCGAAGGCCGGATTGAAAACCTCGGTTCCCTCGGGAGCCGTTGCGACACCACCGAATCCGATCACCTCGGCGGCCGCCCGTTCCTCTACCACGATGTCGCGCCCGGTCGCCATGTTCGGATCGCGGGTCGATTCCGGCGCCACCACGATGAACGGAATCCCGTGATGCCGAGCCGCGAGCGCGAGCGAATACGTGCCGATCTTGTTCGCCACATCCCCGTTCACGGTGACCCGATCCGCGCCGACCAGCACACAGTCGACCTGCCCGGTCGCCATGGCCCACGCGGCCGCGGAATCGATGGTCAGCCGATGCGGAATCCCCGCCTCGGCGAGTTCCCAGGTCGTGAGCCGCGCGCCCTGCAGCAGCGGCCGGGTCTCGTCGACCAGTACGTTCTCGATCGCACCACGATCGGACAGCACTCGCAGCGTGCCGATCGCGGTGCCGAACGCGCTCGTCGCGAGCCGTCCGGTATTGCAGTGGGTGAGCACGCGCAGCGGCCGGTCCGGGCAGAGTCGCTGCACGAGATCGGCGGCGTGCGTCGCGGCGGCCCGGTTGACCCGGCCGTCCTCGGCGAGCATGTCCAGGGTTTCGGTGAGCACGGCGTCGGCGCCCTGCGCGACCTTGGCGCGCACCCGTCGCACCGCCCACGCGAGGTTCACCGCGGTCGGCCGGGCGGCCGCGATGCGGTCGGCGTCGGCCTGCGCTCGTACCTCGTCCACCACGCCGTCGACGGTGTGCGCGATGGTGGCGATGACAACGCCGAACGCCCCCGCGATGCCGATGGCAGGCGCGCCACGAATGGCCAGCGCCTGAATGGCGTCGATGACCGCATCGACCGTGCCGAGCCGCAGCTCGCGGACTTCGTGCGGCAGCCCACGCTGGTCGATGGTGACCAGCGCACCGTCGTCCCAGATCAGAGAACTGTCGTCCATCAGGCGCATCCTTTATCGCGTGGAGCCGTGTTGTGCCTGGTCAACGGTATCGGACAGGAGTGGTTCGGAGAAAGTCGGCCGAATGTCCGCAGTCGATCACTGACAGCAAGTGGATGCGCGAGCCGGTTTACCCGACAGCGGCCTCGGCGCGCAGCTTCGCGGCCCGTTCGCGCGGGTCGTAGCTCGGACCGACGCCCTCGATCAGCAGCAGATCGCCATCGATGTGATCGGTGCGCAGCCGGATGATCGCCTGATACGCGGGGGAGCGGTACCACGCCCGTGCCGTGTCCAGATCGGGGAATTCGATCAGCACCATGCTGCCGGGCCAGTTGCCCTCCGCGATCTCGGCGGGCGGGCCGTGGATGACGAAGCGACCGTGGAACGGATCCAAGGTGTCCTGAATGCGCTCCAGGTACTCGAGGATGTCGGCGTGCGGCCTGCGGGCGCGCAGATGGGCGAAGCCATAGGCGGACATGAACTGTTCCTTTGTTCGGTGACGTCGCCGAAACACGACGCCGATCCGAACGTAGGCCGCACACCGGGGCCGGACAATTACCTCCGAGGTAAGCGCCGATCCGCTTATTCCGCAACGAATTCCGCTTCCCGCTCCACCGCCTCGATGGTGCCGGTCGGCACTCGGATCGGGCCGGGGGTGTAGGTGATCGCGCGCAGTGTGCCGGTGTAGCGGAAGGCGCCACGGCGCTCCCGCAGGTCCCAGGACACCGGCCCGCGGGCGTCGACGCCGACGGAGATGCCGGTCCACGGCGACATGCCGACCAGTTGCACCTGGTCGCGGAGTTCGGCGACGCGGGTGCCGTCGACCTCGATGCCGAAATCCCAGCGCAGGCGCGGACGCACCGTCGCGGACACTGAAATCCGCCGGGTACCCGGCGCGAGCGGACCCGTCGACACCGCGTCGTACCTGCCGTAGCTGTTCACTCCGAACGTCAGCCAGCCGTCTTCGATGTACAGCAGATAGCCACCGAGCGGATCACCGTGTGCGACAAGGACTCCCTCGTCGCCGGGCTGATAGTTGTCCAGCTCCGCGGTAATCGTGAAGTCCCGGTAAGCGATCAGGCGTTGTGAGCGATAGCGCTCCAACGTGGGCGTGCCGGGCAGCAGCCGCAGCGGCTCGCTGAACCGTCGCTCCTCGGGCCGCCTGCGGGTCAGGTCCTGCCGGGTGAGTAGCGGGAAAACGGTATTGGCCCAGGCGGATTCGTCCCAGGCGGCAGCCAGCTCGGCGGCCTTCTCCGGGAACTGAGCCGAAAGGTCGTGCAGCTCGGTCGGATCGGCGCGCACATCGAACAGCTGCCAATTCGGCGCGTCGACGTCGGCGCCGCGCTCGTGCAGCGACAACAACTTCCAGCCGTCGCGATAGAAGCCGCGATGTCCGGTCATCTCGGAATACTGCTCGGTGTGCCTGGTGAGTGCCTGCGGATCACGCAGCAACTCGGCGGCGGAGATGCCATCGAACTCCTTGGCGGGCAGTCCGTTACGCACGCTCGGCCGCTGCAACCCGGCCAGCTCCAGCAGCGTCGGCGCGAGGTCGGTGACGTAGGCGTACTCGTGCCGGATGCCGTTGTCGTCGTCGGTCCGCGCCAGCCCCTTCGGCCAGGACACGAGCAACGGCACCCGCACGCCGCCGGCGAACGTCTGTCCCTTGTAGAAGCGGAACGGCGTGTTCGACGCCTGCCCCCAGCCGCGCGGATAGTGCACGCCGAGCTGCGCGGTGCCGATCAATTCCTCGTCGAGCGGGACGTCGCCGACCCAGTCCGGGTCGTCGATGTGCGCGAATTCGGCGAAGTAGGTGCGGGTTCCCTCCGGGCCGCCCTCGGCGGTGCCGCCGTTGTCGGAGGTGAACACCACGATGGTGTTGTCGAGCTCGTCGAGCTGTTCCAGGGTGTCGAGGATGCGCCCGAGGCTCTGGTCGATGCTGTCGACCATGCCCGCGTACACCTCCATGTACCTGGCGAAGCGTCGCTGCTCGTCCTCGGAGAGCGAATCCCACTCCGCCGCTTCGTAACCGGGCTCGGTGTTGCGTGGCTTCTGCTGGGTACCCTCGGGAAACAGGCCCTGCGCCAGCTGCGCGGCGAACCTGTTCTGCCGCAGCTTGTCCCAGCCCTCGGCGTAGCGGCCGCGGTACTTGGCCAGATCGTCGGGCTTGGCCTGCAGCGGGCCGTGCATGGCGACGTGCGCGAAGTAGAGGAAGAACGGCTTGGTCGAATCGTGCGCGCGCAAGTCCTTGATGTAGGAGATCGCCTTGTCGGTCAGGTCATCGGTCAGGTAGTAGCCCTCCGGGTACTCCTCGACGTCGACGACGGAACTGTCCGACACCAGCTGATTCGGATAGTAGAAGGAGTTCAGGCCCTCCAGCGAGCCGTAGTAGCGGTCGAAACCGCGCTGGGTCGGCCACGAATCCCGGTGCGCCGCAGGGTTCATCGTGGCGTCGCGCACCAGATGCCATTTGCCGACCGCGTAGGTCGCGTATCCGTTGGTGCGCAGGATCTCCGGCAGCGTGAGCACGTCATCGGCGAGTTCCAGTCGCAGGCCGGGATATCCGGGATCGGCGTTCGCGACGAAGCCGAAACCCGCACGGTGGGAGTTGATTCCGGTCAGCAGCGCGGCCCGCGAGGGCGAGCACAGCGGCGTGGTGTGATAGTTCGTCAGGCGGACACCGCGCGCGGCCAGCCGATCCAAGGTGGGCGTGTCGATTTCGGAGCCGAACGGCCCGATGTCGCTGTATCCCATGTCGTCGACCAGCACCACGATGATGTTCGGCGCGTCCGCCGGTGCCGTCGGCGGGTAGGTCCACTCGGGGGTCGAATCCGCGGTGGTGCGTCCGATGGTGCTGGCAAAGGACTCGTAACCGCGTGCATGGGAGGGAACAGGCATCCTTCCAGTAAATAGTGGAATATGTCCAGGTCACCAGCATTTCGCGCACGATGCGCGGAACCGGTGCCCGCGCGGTCGCTACCTGTTAGCGTCACCGGCATGGACTCGAATCAGCCCTGCGCTCCCCAGGTGGAGTGCGCGCAGGACCCCTGCTGTTCGTGTTGTCCGTCGCGTGGCTGACGCCTGCCACCGCTGATTCTTTGCCCTTCTCCCGGCGCCACTGCGGCGCCGTAGTCGGCCCATGTCCCGGCCGGTGTGTCTTCGAGGATTTGTCAGATGAGCTCTTCCATCGGCGGGTTAGATCGCCGTAATTTTTTGCGTGGCACCGGCATTGCCGCGCTCGCGATCTTCGGCACCGGCGCACTCGCAGCCTGCACGTCGGCGGTGAGCGAGCAGAAGTCGGCCGGTGACAATGCCGCGCCGGTCCGCGGCGGCACCTTGAAGGTCGGCACGCCGGTGGACATCGTCCCCGGAAACTTGCTGACCAACACCGGCGCGACGCCCGCGGTGATCGGACTGGTCTACGAGACGCTGACCCGCTACCCGAACGACAAGCTGGAACCCGCACCGCGACTGGCGAAGTCGTGGAATCTCGCGCCCGACGGACTTTCGCTGGCCGTCGAACTGCGCGACGACGTCAAGTTCCACAGCGGCCGACCCTTCACCTCGAAGGACGTCGAGTTCTCGCTGCGCACCTACGCCGACCCCAAATGGTCGGCACAGCTGAAGAGCACAGCCGCGGCGATCACCACCTTCGACACCAGCGCGCCGCATCGCATCGTGCTGCAATTCGCCCATCCGCTCGGCAATATCTTCGACCTGCTCGACACCGCGCCGATCCTGGACAGCGAATCCATCGAGCAGCTCGCGACCGGCGACAAGTTCGTCGGCACCGGCCCGTTCAAGCTGACCCAGCGCATCCCGAACACCCAGCTGATCTTCGAGAAGAATGAGCAGTACTGGGTGCCCGAGCGCCCGTACCTGGACCGGGTCGAGGTCGCGATCATCCCGGACAGCCAGGCGCTGGTGAACTCGCTGAAGTCCGGTCAGATCGCGCTGGCCCACGACCTCAACTACCGCGACAACGAAAACCTCGCCAAGAACAGCGGATTCAAGACCATCGACTACGAGGGCGCCGAACTGCAGCTGTATGTCGGTGCGAACGTGCAGGATCCGGCCCTGGCCGACGTGCGCCTGCGGCAGGTCGTCGCGTACGCGATCGACCGCGAACGGATCATCGCCGAGGTGTTCCGCGGCTCGGGCTATCCGCTGAACCTGCCGTGGCCCAAGACCTCTCCCGCCTTCGACGGCAACCGCAACACCAAGTACGCCCGCGACCTCACCAAGGCCAAGCAGCTGCTCGCTCAGCTGCCCAAGCCGCCGAAGCTGCCGCTGACCTACGAAACCAGCACGCCCTATTACGAATCGGCCGCGCAGATCGTGCAGGCGAACCTCGCCGAGATCGGCGTCGAGGTCACCCTGGATCCGATCGATTCGGCCACCTTCATCAAAAGGCTTGTCGGCGCGCAGTTCCCGGGCCTGTGGATCACCGACCACTCGTGGGCGCAGTTCGTGCCGTCCACGCTGACCGTCAGCGCCTATCCGTTCAACGCGCGCAAGAACGCCTCGCACTACGAGTCGCCCGCCTATGTGACGGCGGCCGACGCCGCGTGGCAGGTCACTCAGGGCACCGGGCCGGAGGCGGTGCGCGCCTACCAAACCCTCAGCGAGCAGCTGCTGGACGGACTGTTCCTGATCGAGATCGGCGCCAGGTTCAAGCAGGTCGCCACCGCGAGCAAGGTGCACGGCCTGTCCTGGACCAAGCGCCGCGAGACCGTGCTCACCGACGCCTTCCTGGCCTGACGCCGATGATCCGATACCTGTTGCGGCGTTTACCCTCCGCCGTTCTGGTGCTGTTCGGTGCCTCCGTGCTGATCTTCCTGCTGCTGCGGCTGGTGCCCGGCGACCCGGCGACCACCCTGGCGGGTTCGGACGCCTCCCCGCAGACGATCGCGGCGATCCGGCATCAGCTCGGGCTGGATCGATCCATTCCGGCGCAGTACATGACGTGGCTCGGTGACCTGCTCACCTTCGATCTCGGCCGGTCCTACATCATCGGCGGCCAGATCGCCGATCTGGTCGGCCGCGGGCTGACCAACACCGTGGTGCTGACCGTGTCAGCGCTGGTACTCGCGGTGGTGGTGAGCCTCGTGGTCAGCGTGGCCTCGGTGGTGTGGCCGAGCCGCTGGCTGAATACCGTTGTCGCCGCGGCTAATACGGTGGCGATCGCACTACCGACGTTCGTGACCAGCGTGCTGCTCGTGCTGGTGTTCGCGGTAGCGCTGCCGGTGCTGCCCGCGGGCGGCGTGCCGCCGGACGGCTTCATCGCGCGCCCGGATATCGCCGTGCAGTACCTGCTGTTGCCGTCGATCTGCCTCGCGCTGCCGGTGGCGGCCGCGTTGACCCGCTTCCTCACCGAGTCGTTGCGCACCGAACTCGGCAAGCCGTACGTGCTCACGGCTCGGTCGCTGGGTATCTCGCACTGGCAGATCGTGACTCGCGGCGCGCTGCGCAACGCGCTGCCGACCATGTTGACGGCGTTGGGCATGCAGACCGGGCAGCTGCTCGGCGGTGCCGTGCTGGTGGAGGCGGCGTTCGCCTGGCCGGGTATCGGGCAGCTCATCGAGCAGGGCATCAGCCGTCGCGACTATCCCGTGGTGCAGGTGCTGTTGCTGCTGTCGGTCTCGGTGTTCGTGGCGATCCAGCTGCTCACCGATATCGCGCACGCGTACTTGGATCCGCGGATCCGGATCGGTGGTCGGTCATGACCGAAGTCGCGGTCGAACCCCTTGCGCTGGAAGCGGTTTCCGAGCGGCCGCCACATCCGCTGCTGCGTGCCTTCCGCACCGGCCAGGGGCTGACCGGCGTGTTGCTCGTCGGTGTGATCGCCGCGGCAGGCATTTTCGCCGGAGTACTCACCTCCTACGATCCGATCGCGCAGATTCCGGGCGCGAATCTGCTGGGGCCTAGCGGCGAACACTGGCTCGGCACCGATCATCTGAACCGCGATGTGCTCGCGCGGGTGCTGCACGGTATCCGGATCGACCTGCTCATCGTGTTCCTCGCCGTCCCGCTCGGCGCGCTGATCGGTGCGCTGGCCGGATTGCTGTCGAGCATGAACGCGATCGCGGATGTGCTGGCGCAGCGGGTATTCGACCTGATCCTCGCTTTCCCCGCGCTCATCTTCGCGATCGCGTTGACCGCGATCACCGGGCCGGGCGCGCACGCGGTGGCCGTGGTCATCATCGCGGCGGAGATCCCGATCTTCGGCAGACAGATCCGGACGTCGATCCTGCAGGTTCGCGAGCTGCCTTTCGTCGAGGCCTCCGAGGTCATCGGTGCGGGGCCGTGGTGGACGCTGCGAAAGCATGTGCTGCCCAACGCCGCCGAGCCGCTGGCCGTGCAGCTGGCGCTGTCCATGTCGGTGGCGGTGTTCCTGGAGGGCGCGATGAGCTTCATCGGCATCGGCGTGCGACCACCGGATCCCTCACTGGGATCACTGATTTCGGAATCCATCGGCAATCTGGACGCCAACCCGGCGATGGCGATCGGCCCGCTGGCCGTAGTCGCCGGGCTGACCCTCGGATTTCTGTTGATCGCCCAGGCTTTGGGCCGGGCCAGGAGGATCGGATGACCGGGGACGCGCTGCTCGAGATCCAGGATCTGGTGGTGCGCTTCGGATCACGCACTGTGATCGACGGAATCAGTTTCGCGGTGCGCCGTGGTGAAGTGGTCGCGCTGGTCGGGGAATCCGGTTCCGGCAAGTCGCTCACCGCCCGCGCCGTCCTCGGCCTGCTGCCCGACGGAGCGCGGCCTACCGGCTCTATCCGGTTGGGCGACAATGAGATCATCGATGCACCCGAGGCCGGACTCCGCGCCTTGCGCGGCACCCGCGCGGCCATGGTGTTCCAGGAACCGCAGACCGCGCTGAACCCGGTGCAGCGGGTCGGCACACAGATTGCGCAGGCGCTGCGGGCACACCGGCGGATCTCGAAGTCCGACGCACGCGCGCGGGCGGTGGAACTGCTTCGCCTGGTGGACATTCCGGAGCCGGAGTGCCGCGTCGACTGGTATCCGCACCAGCTCTCCGGCGGCCAGAAGCAGCGCGTGGTGATCGCGCTCGCGCTCTCCGGCGAACCGGATCTGCTGATCGCCGACGAGCCGACGACCGCGCTCGACGTGACGGTGCAGGCGGAGATCCTGGCGCTGCTGCGCACGTTGCAGCGCACCAACGGCACCGCGATCCTGTTCATCACGCACAACCTGGGTGTCGTCGCCGAGATCGCCGACCGGGTCGTCGTGCTGCGCGCCGGGCAGGTGGTCGAGCAGGGGGCGGTGTTCGACCTGTTCGCCGCGCCGCGCGAGGACTACACCAAGGCGCTGCTGGCCGCCGTACCTCGACTGCCAGTGACCTCGTCAGGGCCGCCCCCGCTGCCCACCAGTTCAGCCGGCCCAGCCGTGCGCCCGCTGGTCGATACCGCGCCTGCGACGGCTCAGCCGTCTACCGGTCCGGCTCCAGCCGTACGCCTGCCGGTCGACACCGCGCCCGCGACGGCTCAGCCGTCTATCGGTGCGGCTCCAGCCGTGGGCTCGCCGGCGGACGCTGAGCAGGCCACCCCCGTGCTGCGGGTCAGCGACCTCACCGTCGTCTACCGCGGTCGCGGAGGAGCGGGCGAGTTCCGCGCCCTGCACGACGTATCGCTGACCCTCGCGGCCCGCGAAGTGGTCGGCCTGGTCGGCGAATCCGGTTCCGGCAAGAGCACTCTCGGCCGCACCGCGCTCGGCCTCGTGCCCGCGCACGCGGGACAGGTCGAGCTGCAAGGGGTTTCGCTGCGCGGCCTCGCCGCCAAGGAATTGCGCGCCTTACGCAAGCACGTCGCACTGGTGCACCAGGACGTCGCCGCATCGCTTGACCCGCGCCGTTCCGTCGAGGACGCCATCGGTGAGCCGCTGCTGGTGCACCGCGTCGCGTCGGGTTCCTTGGTGCGCGCGAAGGTAGGCGATCTCCTCGAATCCGTCCGGCTGCCCAGGGATTACGCGTCGCGCCGCCCCGGTGAGCTGTCCGGTGGCCAACGGCAGCGGGTTGCTCTCGCTCGTGCGTTGGCGCTGGCGCCGCGCCTGCTCGTCGCGGACGAACCGACCAGCGCGCTGGATGTTTCGGTGCAGGCGCAGGTGTTGGATCTGTTCGCCGATCTGCGGGCCGAGTACGGCTTCGCCTGCCTGTTCATCAGCCACGATCTCGCGGTGGTGCATCAGGTGGCGGATCGGGTGGTGGTGCTGCGCGACGGCTCGGTGGTCGAAACCGGTCCGGTAGCAGAGGTTTTCGCGCATCCGACGGCGGAATACACGCGGCGCCTGCTCGACGCGGTGCCGACGCCCGATCCGTTGGTCGCGCGTGGCCGCGGCGATGGTTCGTTATTGGTGGCCGTCGGCGCGTAAGGCGCATCGGAACGACCACAACCGCAGCCGCCGGTTCCACAGTGAACCGGCGGCCCGCGGTGCGGATCAGTTAGTTGTGGCCCATCCTGCGCTGATCGTCATTGCGCCGGTCGTTGTCCGACTGGCGCTGGTTCGGCATGCGCTGGCCATCTGAATTCGCGCCTGGGCGGTTTGCGCCCTGGTTCTGGTTTTGATCCTGGCGCTGTTGCTGCTGCTGCCGATCCATCTGCCTCGGCGTTTTCTTAGGCGCGTTCTTAGACTTTTCAGCCATCTCCACTCGGTCCTTTCCGGGGATTGATATTCGCCTAACATCACTCACGATAGCGAGCCGCGAGCAATTCCGGAAGGGAAAGTGAAAATTGCCTGTCGCATCGGCGATCCGGGGAGTTTCCCCAGGTAGAAGCGATATTGGTGCGTTAAGGCTTGCGTGCTTCGATAAGAAATCGGGTCGAGTGGGCGACGAATGGACCATGTGCTTCGATCTCGTCGTGCATAGCCAGGAGCCGGTCGCGGTACCCGTCCACGGTGAAGTCGGGGACCATCCACGGCACCTTCCGCAGGAAGTACACGACCGCGCCGATATCGCCGAACTCGACGCGCAACCGTTCGTATCGGAGATCGACGATTTCGAGTCCGGCGGCAATCGCCGCGGCCCGATCGTCATCCGGATTGCGGCGCTTACGAATTTCCTCGGTTTGTGCGCCGATGAAATACTCGACGAGTTCGAAAACACTTGCATCGCCGACATGTTGCGCTAAATAAGTGCCGGATGGCCGAAGCACGCGCGCGATCTCGGACCACCACACGGTGACCGGATGCCGACTGCTCACCAGATCAAAGGCATTGTCGCCGAATGACAACGGCGGCTCATCCGGATCCGCGACCAACGCCACCCCCAGCGGATGCAGCAGTTGCGTCGCCTTCGCGATGTTCGGCGGCCACGACTCGGTCGCCACCATCAGCGGCGGCAGGTTCCCGGCTCCGGCGAGCACCTCGCCGCCGCCCGTCTGAATGTCCAGTGCCGCAGCGGCTTTGCCCAGCCGTTCACCCAGCACCCGCTGATACCCCCACGACGGCCGCTGCTCGCTGGCCCGCCCATCGAGCCACCCGAAATCCCAGCCGGCCACGGAGACCGCACCGGCCTCCGCCACCAGATCCTCGAAGCTGCGTCGTCCCATGCCCCGATTGTTGCCGAGTGGTTGCCGTCGAGGCAACAGGTTTCCTACCTGGGCAGCGGCAGGAACTCGACCGTCGCGCCGTCGGTGGCGTCGGCGGGGACGATGACCAGGCCGTCCCGGTCGACGAGGCCGCCGAGGTGGGCGGTGCGGATGTTCGGGTCGCCGAGCCAGCCACCCTGCGGGGCGAAGCGCGCGGGGACGATGCGGGCGACCGGTCCCGATATTTCCTCGGCATTGTGCAGCGGGCCGAGGAAGGGATGGCGAGTGGTGCCGCCGGTGCGGCCCTCGACGAGGGCGGGAGCCAGCGCCATCAGGGTGGCCACCGCGGCGAAGGGATTGCCTGGTAGGCCGAGAACCGTAGTGCCCGAAGCCAGTTCGGCGACGACCGTGGACCCACCAGGCCGTAGTCGTAGTCGCCGCACCAGGACTCGTGCCTCGGTGCGGTCCACCGCGGCGCGTAGCTGATCGGCCGCGCCACTGCCGGTCGCGCCGACGATCACCAGCAGGTCGCAGTCGAGCGGTGCGGTGAGCACCTCGTCGAAGCCGTTCGGGGTGTCGCGCAGATGCACCCGATCGGTGGTGCGAATCCCGTACCAGGAGAGCAGGTCCGGCAGGATCGGCCCGATCGAGTCGCGGGTCTGGCCGTTGTGCAGCGGACCCTCGCTGCGGATCTCGTCGCCGGTCATCACGATCCTGGCGCGGACCGGTCCGCGCACCGCCGCCGCGGTCACCTCGACGCTCGCGGCCGCGGAGATCAACGCGGCGGTGACCGGAGTTCCCTGCGGCGCAACGAGATCGCCGGGGTGCCGGTCTTCGCCCCGGCGGCGGACGTCGTCCCTGATCGGGGTGTCCGGTAGTCGATGCAGGCGGTCATCCGCTGCCACCCGGACGAATTCGTCGCGCACCACGCCGGTGGTGCCGTCCGGCACATGCGCGCCGGTGGCGATGCGTACCGCCTCGCCGGGCAGCAGCCCGACCGGGCGCTGACCGCCCGCGAACCCGATATCGCGGCGCAACCGCCACGGCCCGTCGCCCGCCACCGCGTATCCATCCATCGCGGAGACGTCGAAGCGGGGTAGCGGCCCGACGGCCGCCAAGGGGGCCGCGAGCGCCGCGCCGCGCACCGAGCGCAGGTCGGCTTCGTAGCTGACGAGCCGGGAAAGGTTGTCGCGCAGGATGTTCCGCGCCTCGTCCAGGGAAAGTGCGGGTGTGGCGACCGCGGCGCGGGCCTGCCGGACCTCCTCGTCGGTATCGCAGTCGGCGACACCGGGTAGCGCGATGATCGCCGAATCGGCGGGAATCAGCGCCTTCATCGGCTGATTGATCAGCGAATCCAATCCATCGAGCGCCGCCGCCAGCGCGGTCCGCCGCCACACCCCGATCAGATACTGCGGCCGCCCCGCCTCGTCCGCCGCGAACACCGCGTCGGCCCCGGATTCGCAGGTATATCTGATCAACTCGGTGATCGACCGGGCGGACAGGAACGGCAGATCGGCCGCGAGCACCACCACCAGCGGTGCCGCCGAGCCGAGTGAACGCAGCCCGGCACCGATCGCCGCCACCGGACCGGACCCGGGCGGCACCTCCCGCGTCTGCTTGATCTCCGGCGGCAGCTCGGGCCGGTGCGGTCCGACCACGACGGTGTGCGCGCACGAGGCGACGGCGGCCAGCGCGGCGTCGAGCATGGACCGACCACCGATGACGATCGCCGGTTTGTCGACACCGCCCATCCGGCTGGCCCGGCCACCCGCGAGCACGATCGCGTCGGCAGCGGTCACCGAGCGCGGCCTCGAGCTAGGTACACCATGGCGGACATGCTAATTCGTCGCCGCCGTGCGGCCGGGAGGCGGCCTCGAGGATTCGCTCCTTGCGGACTGCCTACACAGTCGAGCAGTCGCGCACGGGCCGGAGCAGGCAGAACTCGTTGGTCTCTGGATCGGCGAAGGTGAGGCTCGGCGCGGTCGACGGGTGCACACCGTCGATCTGTGTGGCACCGGCGGCGCGCAACCTGGCCACCTCGGCGTCCTGATCGTCGAACGAGGCCAGATTCAGATGCAGCAGGTTGCGGCCGGACTTCGCCTCGGGCGTGCGCACGAACTCCAGCCACGAGCCGAGCCCGGTCGCTGACCGCAGCCCGGCGACCTGCTCGCCGCCGTGCGCGACCGGCCAGCCGGCGGCGGTGGCCCAGAATTCGGCCAGCCGCAGCGGATCTCGCGTATCCAGCACGATCGCCGCGACCGCGCCGGTGTCCACATATTCCTCGCGCGGTTCGAGTACGCAGAATTCGTTGCCCTCGGGATCGGCGAGCACCACCCACGGCACCGTGCCCTGCCCGATGTCGACGCGACGGGCGCCCAGCGACAGCGCGCGATCCACCTGCAGGCGCTGATGGTCGATCGAACGGCTGGCCAGGTCGAGATGAATGCGGTTCTTGCCGTGCTTGGCCCGGACGGCGGGCAGGAAGGATAAGGCCAGGTCGGCACCGTCGGGATCGGGGGCCGCCACGTCTACTTGTTCCGGACGATCGATGGTCACGCCCCAACCGAGCAATTCGGCCCAGAAGTCCGCGATGAACCGCGGGCGGTCTGCATCGAACACGACACACGCCAGGCGGGTGGACATGATGCAACGGTAACCGTCGCGCGGCTCGCCCCGTGCACGTTTACGGAAACGGAAAACGCGCCGCCCGCAGGTTCACTCGTCCCTCGCGGATGGGCACGCCCTCGGTCGCGAGCAGCCGCAACTGCCGGTCCGCCAGATGCGCCGCGGGCTTGCCGCCCGCGCCGATCACTCGATGCCACGGCAGGTCGGCGGCATCGGTACGCATGATCCAGCCGACCGTGCGCGGCGTGGACAGCCCGGCGGCTGCGGCGATGTCGCCGTAGGTCGCCACCCGGCCGGGCGGGATCGACGCCACCAGGGCTCGAACCCGCTCGACCTGATCGTCGGTGGTGGCCATCGCTCAGAGCACCGAGCGGATCAGCGCGGCCGTCTCGGTGGGCAGGGCCTGCGGGATCATGTGGTCGCTGTCCCACTCGTGCACGGTGAGGCGGTCGCCGAGGTGCTCGGTGAGCGCGGCCAGGAACGCGGGCGTGACGAACGGCGGCTGTACCTTCAACGCCTGCACGAGCACCGTCGGCAGGTCCTGCGGCGGCAACACGAAGGGGCGGGCCAGCTGGCCCCAGTAGGACGTGATCGCGGGAAGGCTCATCCGCCAGGCGAATCGGCCCTGTGGCGTGGGCACCAGATGTTCGGTGAGCTCGGCCGCAAGAATGTCCGGTGCTACATCAGCCCAAGAGGAGGCGAGTTTGTCTTCGCGAGCCCGGGCGACCGATACGTAGTCGGGCTCGGCCAGCAGTGATTCGGCGATGTCGCCGACCAGATCGGGCTCGAGCGCGATGGCCGGATCCAGCAACACGAGCCGGCGGACCAGGTCCGGGCGGCGCCGCGCGAGATGCAACGCACTCGCGCCGCCGAACGAGTGCCCGACCACAGTCACCGGCTCCGCGGTCTCCGCGACGAGCAACTCGACCAGGTCATCGACGACGGCCTCGAAGGTCCACGGCGGCAGTGCGCTCGACCGTCCGTGTCCGCGCAGGTCAGGCGCGATGATCCGGACGTCGGGCAGATGGTTGGTGGCCAGGTGTTCCCAGCGTTTGCCGTGGCCGGTCACGCCGTGCAGGGCCAGCACGGCCGGTCCGGTCGCCGGGCCGAATCGATAGACATTCAGAGCAGACACCGGTCCATTCTGACCGGTGCCGCGAACACTCGTTGGGCGAGTCGCGCGAGGGGGCCGTCGGCGTGTCGGTCGTGTCTGTTGCAATAGCCCGCGTGGTGCGATCGGATAGCGCGGTGCGACTTGTTCGCCGGAACGTGGCGGCACCCAGGCCGCGCGCCTGGGGTGCCGACGTTCGCGCGCTGTTCGACGCCGCGGCCGCGGCCGGGCCGATGCGCCCGGGGTGGCGGCCCTGGCAGGTGCTCGGCGGACCAGGCACGGGCAAAACAGCGCTGCTCGTCGATCTCGCGGCCGACCGCATCGCGGCCGGCGACGATCCCGAATCCGTGCTGGTCCTTGCCCATTCGAAGCAGGCGGCGAGCGCGGCCCGCGATGCCATCACCGCCCGGTTGAGCTCACCCACTTCGTCGGAGTCGCCGCTCACCGGTCCCGACGCCGAGGGCGGAGTACCCGGCGCGACCAGGGAGCCGCTGGCCCGCACCCTCCATTCCTATGCTTTCTCGGTACTGCGCAGGCACGCGACCGCGCACGGCAACCCGCCGCCGCGTTTGCTGACCGGTGCCGAACAGGATGCGGTGCTGCGCGAAATGCTGCGCGGTGACCTGATCGACATCGCCGAAGGTGCGGACGGGCTGTGGCCGGAACGCCTGCAACCCGCGCTGGCGCTCGGCGGGTTCGCCGAACAGTTGCGCGATCTGATGCTGCGCGCCACCGAACGCGGGCTCGGGCCGGAGGATCTGGTGCGCCTCGGCCGCGAGCACGGCAAACCGGAGTGGGTGGCGGCGGGCAAGTTCGCGGTGCGCTACGAGCAGACGATGCTGTTGCGCTGGTCGGTGGGCGTCGAGGCGCCGGAGGCGACCGCACCCGCGCTGGACGCCGCTGAGCTGATCGGTGCCGCGCTGGACGCGCTGGCCGGCGACGCCGAACTGCTTGCCGCCGAGCGGGCGCGGATCCGGTACCTGCTGGTCGACGACGCGCAACATCTCGACCCGCAGGCCGCGATTCTGGTCAGGGCGATCGGGCACAGCGCGCACACCACCGTCGTCGCGGGCGATCCCGATCAGGGCATCTTCGCCTTCCGCGGCGCGGACGCGCGCTTCGTCGCCGATCTGGCCGCGCCGGACGGACAGCGCATCATCCTGCGGGACAACCATCGGGCCGGCGGGCCGGTGCGGCTGGCGGTCGCCAGGGTCGCAGCCAAGTTGCCCGGCAGTGCGCCGCAACGCTTTTCGCTGCCGAAGCGGGCCGAGCAACCGGCCGACGACGGCACCGAGGTGCGGGTGCGGGTGCTCGCCACTCCGGCGAAAGAGGCCGCGCTCATCGCCGATCACCTGCGGCGGGCGCACCTGACCGGTGGGGTGCCGTGGTCGCGGATGGCGGTGATCGTCCGGTCGGTGCCGCTGTCGTTGCCGCCGCTGCGCCGTGCGCTGCTCGCGGCGGGGGTGCCGGTGCAGCAGCCTGCGCTGGATACGCCGCTGGCTCGGCGGCGCGGTGCGGCCTGGATGCTGCTGTCGTTGCGGGCGGTGCTGGCAGGGGAGAAGGGCTCGGCGTTCGAGCCGGAGGACGCGTTGGATCTGCTCGCGGGTCCGCTCGGCGGCGCCGATCAGATCACGCTGCGGCGGTTGCGGCGCGGTGTGCGCCGCAGCGTGCTGGAGTCCGAGCGGAACCGGGCCAGGTCCGGGCGGGCGGCTCCGGAGAGCGAGTATTCCGAGCGGAGTGGCGAGCCGACTATCGAAAGCTCGGAGCGGAGTTCCGGCTTGCCTGAACCGAGTCCTGGCAGTCTCGAGCGGGACGCTGATGACGCCGATTGGTATGGCGTAGAGCCCGAATGGACTCCGGAAGACTCGGAATGGCGGGGCAGCGAGGCCGAACAAGGTAGTGAAGCCGACGAGGTCGAGCAGCGCGACGAGGCTGCCGAACGGCCCGTCAGCTCGCCCGATGCAAGCGCCGAAGGGACTGTCGGCGGGGCCGACGCGGGTGCTGAGAGCCCCCAACAGGGTGCGGTTGACTCCGGCCAGCCCGCCGAGAGTTCCGACGAGTCTGTCGAGCTGCGACACGGCATCGACCAATCCTCCGCAGAAGTCTTGCGGGATCTGCTGATCGGGGTCGGGGACTCGCGAATCCTGGATCGGCTGACCGATGTCGAGGCCGCGCCGCTGCGGCGAGTGCTCGACGCGTTGGAACGGGCCCGCAAGGCGCGTCGTCGCGGGGCCGGCCTGGAGGACGTGCTGTGGGCGCTGTGGACCGCCTCGCGCCTGGAACGCCGCTGGGTCGGGCAGTCCGAACGCGGCGGCGCCGTTGGCATGCAGGCCGACCGCGATCTCGATGCCGCCGTCGGGCTGTTCGACGCCGCCGCGGGCTATGTGGACCGGCTGCCCCGCGCGAGCATCGAAGGGTTCGTGGAATACCTGCTGCAGCAGGAGATTCCGAACGGCTCGATGCCGCGCACCGCGCCGAAGGAGGCCGTCGCGCTGCTCAGCGCGCACGCCGCCGCGGGCCGGGAGTGGGACGTGGTCGCGGTTGCCGCTGTGCAGGAAGGGATTTGGCCGAACCCGCGGTCGCGCGGCACGCTGCTGAACACCGAGGACCTGGTCGATCTGACCGCCGGTGTCATCGACGGTGGCGAACAGGTGAGCCGCGCGGCGCCGATCCTCGCCGAGGAACGCAGGCTGCTGCTGGTCGCATGCAGCAGGGCGCGGCGTTCTTTGCTGGTCACCGCGGTGGAATCGGTGTCGGGCGAACGGGATCTGGTGCCGTCGCGGTTCCTTGCCGAATTGCTCGGGCACGACGAGGACGGCGAGCCCGGGGCGCTGCCGATCGCCGACCCCGGTCGCGCCCTGGTGATGCATTCGCTGGTGGCCGAATTGCGTGGCGCTGTCTGCGATCCCGAGTCCGATCCGGACCGCAGGCAACGCGCCGCGCACCAGTTGGCCCGCTTGGCCAGCGCGGGCGTACCGGGCACCCATCCCGATGATTGGTATGGCACAGCCGAATTGAGCTCGCAGCGGACGCTGTGGGAGGAGGACGACAGCGCGGTGGGCCTGTCGCCATCCACCGTGGAGCTGCTGCGCACCTGCCCGCTGCGCTGGGCGCTGGAACGACACGGCGGCACCGACGGCGACAACCCGCACGCCGTCAAGGGCAACCTGGTGCACACGCTGGTCCAGGCGCTGGCCGGGCAGGTGCCGGAGGCGCAGGTGCGTGCCGCGCTCGACAAGGCCTGGCAGTCGGTCGATCCCGGGTCCGGCTGGCACTCCAGGCAGGAGCTGCGCCGCACCGAGACCATGCTGGAAACCTTCATGGCGTGGGTGCGCAACACCCGCGGCGAACTCACCCAGGCCGGGGTCGAGGTGCCGGTCGACTGCGTGCTGCCGCCGCGCACGGAAGACGAACGGCCCGTGCGGATTCGCGGCCGGGTGGACCGGCTGGAGCGGGATGCGCTCGGCCGCTTCGTGATCGTCGATGTGAAGACCGGGAAGTCGCCGGTCACCAAGCAGGCGGCGGTCGATCACGCGCAGCTGGCGACGTATCAGGTGGCGGCGGCGATGGGTGCGCTCGACGCGGCCACCGAGGAAGCGCGTGCCGAGGCGGGTGAATCGGATTCGGGTGAAGGCGAATCGGACGCTTGCGAACCGAGCTCGGCTGCTGGCGAATCGGACGCGGGCGAACAGGGTTCAGCCGCAGGCGAATCCGGTGCGCTGGGCGAGCCCGGCGGTGCCCGGCTGGTGTACGTCGCCAAGCCGAGCAGCAAGGAGGGCGCCACCCAGCGCATGCAACCGCCGCTCGACCCCGAAGCCCTCGGCAAGTGGCGCGACACCATCCACGACGCCGCCGCGGCCACCCAGGGCCCGAGCTACCTCGCCATGCGCAACGATGGCTGTCGCCACTGCCCGGTCGCAGGCAGCTGCCCGGTTCAGGACACCGGCAGGCAGGTGACCGACGAGTGAACGAAAAGCGCTTTCGTGTCCCGCTGCCGATCTGTGGCGCCGAATGTCTTTGCTGCACAGTCATTCCGGAGCGAGCGATCGATGCCGCTGCGCACGGTATCGGACGTCGAGGTGCGGTCCACCGCATCCGTCGCGCGCGCCCCGGCGGCCCGGTGCCCCCGGGATCGTCGGCGTGCGACGCCGATGAGGCACAGCCGTGACCGGCGGACGGGTCACGCCGCATCAACTGGCCGACGCACTCGGCTTGCCGCCACCCACCGACGAACAGGCGGCGGTGATCGCCGCGCCACCCGGCCCGACGCTGGTCGTCGCAGGCGCGGGGGCGGGCAAGACCGAGACGATGGCCGCCCGCGTGGTCTGGATGGTGGCCAATCGCCTGGTGCTGCCCGACGAGGTGCTCGGCCTGACCTTCACCCGAAAAGCCGCGCAGCAGTTGACCGCTCGCATCCGGACCCGGTTGGCCCGGTTGGCGGGCGCGCCGCTGCTGCGCGAGCTCGACCCGTCCGGTCAGCTGCGGGCGCAGCTGTCCGGCGCCGAGCCGGAGATCAGCACCTACCACTCGTACGCGGGCAGGCTGCTCACCGAACACGGCCTGCTGCTGCCGGTGGAACCCTCGGCGACGCTGCTCACCCAGACCCAGCTCTGGCAGCTCGCACACCAGGTGGTGCGCACCTGGGACGGCGATCTGGACACCGATCGCACCCCGGTCTCGGTCACCGAGGCGATCCTCGCCCTGTCCGGACAACTCGCCGAGCATCTGGTCGAGCCGGAACAGCTGGCCGAGGCACACACCGACCTGGAAAAGCTGGTGCACACCCTGCCGCCCGGCCCACGCCAGCGCGGCGGGCCGAGCCAGGCCCTGCTCAGCATCCTCCAGGTCCAGCGCGAACGCATCGCCCTGCTGCCGCTGGTCCAGCAGCTGGCCGACGCGTTACGCCGTCGCGGGGCCTTGGATTTCGGCGCGCAGATGTCCCTTGCTGCCCGCCTCGCCGCAGAGCACCCCGAGGTCGCCGCCTCTGAACGCACCCGCTTCCGGCTCGTCCTGCTCGACGAGTACCAGGACACCGGGCATGCCCAACGAGTCCTGCTGGCAGCACTTTTCGGTGGTGCGCCGGAGGCCGATCCGACGCCTGCCGATTCGACATCAGCTGACGCGCAGGGCGGGCCGCGTGCGCAGGAGCCGAGGTACGTCAACCGGCCGATGAACGAGGAGTCCGAGCGACAATCGGGCAGAAAGCGCAGTGCCGCCAAGCCCGCGAATACGGCTGGGCAGGAAGCCGCACCGCGTCGCGACCAACGGCTGGCCGTCACGGCGGTCGGCGATCCGATGCAATCGATCTACGGCTGGCGCGGTGCCTCTGCCGCGAACCTGCCGCGCTTCGCCACCGACTTCCCCATGGCCCCCGGCGTTCCCGCGCCGACCCTGCCGCTGCTGACCAGCTGGCGCAATCCACCCGAGGCGTTGGCGCTGGCGAACCTGGTCGCGGACCCGTTGCGCCGCAAGGCCATCGAGGGTGGCGGCGTGACTGTCGACGCGTTGCGTGCGAAACCCGATGCGGGGCAGGGCGTGGTGGCCTTCGCACTGACCGACACCATTGCCGAGGAACGCGATTGGATCGCCGAGCGGATCGCCGAGGAGTGGGCGGTCCGTCGCGCCGCGGGGGAGCCACCGCCTACCTCGGCGGTGCTGGTGCGGCGCAACGCCGATGCGTCACCGCTCGCGGAAGCACTACGTGCGCAAGGGCTGCCGGTGGAGATCGTCGGGCTCGGTGGTCTGCTCGCCACCCCCGAGGTCGCCGATATCGTCGCCACGCTGCGCCTGATCGCCGAACCCGGCTCCGGCAGTGCGGCGATGCGCGTACTCACCGGCGCGCGCTGGCGCATCGGCGTCGCCGATATCGCGGCGCTGGCCCGCCGCGCGCGCACCCTGTCGATCAGCCGCTTCTCCAGCGGTGACGCGCCGGAGATCACCGACGGGAGCACGTTGGCCGCGGCATTGCGTGAGGTGGCGCCGGAACCCGCCGAACAGGCGGGCCTGGCCGACGCGATCGCCGATCCTGGTCCGCGCGAACAATATTCGGAGTCCGGTTTCGTCCGCATCGAGGCATTGAGCAGGGAGCTCGGCGCGCTACGTGAACGCAGCGGCCAGTTGCTGACCGAGCTGGTCGCCGATGTGGAGCGCACCATCGGCGTCGGCGTGGAGACGCAGGCCCGTCGGGCTATGTCGGGCACGGGTGCCGGTCGCGAGCACCTGGATGCCTTCGCCGAAGTGGTCGCCGGGTACGCCGCCGACTCCGGTGCGGCGCTGAGCGGGCTGCTGTCCTTCCTCACCGCCGCCGAATCAGTCGAAAACGGCTTGGAGCCAGGCGAAGTCGAGGTCGCCAAAGATCGGGTGCAGGTGCTGACCGTGCACGCGGCGAAGGGCCTCGAGTGGGAGATCGTCTCGGTACCGCACGTGGTGCGGGGTGTCTTCCCGTCCGGCACAGCGTCGGGCACCTGGCTCGGCGCCCTCGCCGAACTCCCGACCAAGCTGCGTGGCGACCGTCAACAGGACGACGCCGCCGAGGGCGTGCCCGTCCTCGACCTGGCCGACCTGTACGACCGCGCCGACCTCGAACGCGCCATCAAGTCACACAAGGAAGCGCTGGAGCGCCGCCGCATCGACGAAGAGCGCCGCCTCTTCTACGTCGCACTCACCAGAACCGAACGCGTGCTGCTCGTTTCGTCGCACCACTGGGCCGAAACCGGAACCTCGCCCAAGGGGCCGTCCGACTTCCTGCTCGAACTGAAGCACGCCAGCGAGTCTGCCGACAGCTCCGCCAACGGTGTCGTCGATATCGCCCGCTGGGACGACCCACCGGAGCACGACGCGGTGAACCCGTTCACCGACAACCCCGCCACCGCCGAATGGCCACGCGACCCGCTCGGCAACCGCCGCGACCCGATCGAACAGGGTGCCGCCCTGGTCCGCGCCGCCTTGGCCGAACTCCGCAGCAAGCCCGCCGCACCTCGCGACACCGCGAAGGTCGCCGAAAAGCCCGACGTCGGCTCGGCGCTCGAAGCAGAACAAGCCCCCGAGGGCCTCTTCGACGAAACCACCTTCGCCACCGACGAATTCAGCGAGCCCTACCCCTTCGAGCCGCCGGACGACATCGATGCCTTGCCGCCGGATCCCATGGACGCGCCAGTCCACGCTCCCGAAGAGCCCCCGCACCTCAGCGATATCCCACCCGACCCCATGCACGATCACCTCTCCGACGAGGACATCGCCTTCGCCGCAGCGGAATTCATCGACGACTACCCCCTCGGCCCGACACCGGACCCCGACGACCCCGACGGCTGGGCCGCCGACGTCGACGCCCTACTCGCCGAATTCGAATCCGAGCAGGCGGCCGCCGAGGAGGTCGAACTTCCCGGCCAGATCGCCGCGACCGCCCTGGTGGAAATGCGTGCCGACCCGACGAAACTCGCTGCGCGCCTGCGCCGCCCGCTCCCGTTCCCGCCGAGCCCGCTGGCCCGCCGCGGCACCGCGTTCCACGCCTGGGTGCAGCGCTGGTTCGGTTCGACCCGCCTGCTCGGCCTCGACGAACTCCCCGGCGCGGCCGACAGCGCCGCCGCCGACGCGGGCGTGGACGACGAGCTGACCGCGATGCAGGACGCGTTCCTGAACTCCTCGTGGGCCAACCGCAGCCCCATCGACGTGGAGGTCCCGTTCGAAACCTCGCTGGCGGGCACCGTGATTCGCGGTCGGATGGACGCGGTGTTCGCCGAACCGGGCGGCGGCTGGATCGTGGTGGACTGGAAGACCGGCGCCGAGCCGACCCCCGCCGAGGAACCCGCGGTCGCCATGCAGCTAGCCGTCTATCGGCTGGCCTGGGCCAGGCTGATGGCGTCCAGGACGGGCCGACCCGAGCAGGAGATGCTCGAACGCATCAGTGCCGCTTTCCATTACGTGCGCACCGGTCGCACCATCGCCCCGGCCGAGCTGGCCGGGGCAGCCGAACTGGCCGAGCTGATCAGGAATTCCGCGCCGACCGGCTCACCTTCAACGACTGGGTGATCAGCGGGATCTGCAGCGGCAGCCGCAGCACCGCGCCGGCCTTGAACAGCTGCGACGCCTTCTTGTTGCCGAGCACGTCGGCGGCCATCTGCACGTTCGCAGGCAGGACCGCGACGAACAACAGTGCGGCCAGCCGCCCGCCGAGGCTGCGGGTCCGCGGGATCGCCAGCGCGGCGGCAATGCCGAACTCGGCGACGCCCGAGACATACGTGTAGGTGCGCGCCTTGCCGGGCAGCGACCGGGGCACGGTCGAGTCGTAGGGCTTCGGTATGACGAAATGCAGCACCCCCGAGGAGAACAGCAAGGTGGCGAGGGCCAATGCGGGCCGTCGTCCGGAGTTGCGGACGGGTGTGTGCGCGTTATCTGCCATGAGGGCACCTTTACATCTATTAGGTGTTCGCGTCGAGACCGGGTGGTATCGCGGGCAGCAGGTAGGCTCCCGTGCTGTGCTGGCGGGACAAACAATGCCGGAGACATCCGACACGAGGTATATCAGGGCGGGTGCGTCCGGTGTTCGGTGATCGAGCGCGCACGCTCGGGCTGTCGAATCGCCCGCATTTCGCCTTAGTGGGCGTGCTGCGCATTCCGGAAGTTCAGACCAGCCCGTGGATTTCACTGTCGCGCCGGGTGTTTTTCGCGGTCGGGCTGCTGTTCGCCGCGGCCTTGGTGGTCTACATCGGCCGCGACGGTTATCACGACAACGCGGGCGATCCGCTCGGCTTCCTCGACGCGCTCTATTACGCGACGGTGTCGCTGTCCACCACCGGTTACGGCGATATCGCCCCGGTGACGGCCGAGGCGCGGCTGGTCAACATCGTCATCATCACCCCGCTGCGCATCCTCTTCCTCATTGTTCTCGTCGGAACCACCCTCGGCGTGCTGACGGAACGGTCCCGGCAGGCTTTCAAGATTCAGCGATGGAGGCACAGCGTGCGTAATCACACCGTGGTCGTCGGATACGGCACGAAGGGCCGGACCGCGATCGACGCCATGCTCGGCGACAACGTGCAGCCCGCCGACATCGTGGTGGTCGACACCGATGTCGTCGCACTGGACGCGGCCGCCAACGCTGGCCTGGTGACGGTGCACGGTTCGGCGACCCAGTCCGACGTGCAGCGGCTGGCCGGTGTGCAGAACGCGTCCTCGGTGGTGGTCGCCACCAACCGGGACGACACCGCGGTGCTGGTCACCCTCACCGCCCGCGAGCTCACCAAGAGCGCCAAGATCGTGGTCTCGATCCGCGAGGCGGAGAACACCCACCTGGTCCGCCAGTCCGGCGCCGACTCGGTGGTGGTGTCCTCGGAAACGGCGGGCCGGCTGCTCGGCATCGCGACGACCACGCCCTCGGTGGTCGAGATGATGGAAGACCTGCTCACCCCGGAGGAGGGGTTCGCGATCGCCGAGCGCGAGGTCGAGTCCGCGGAAATCGGTGGCTCGCCACGGCATCTGGGCGACATCGTGCTCGGCGTGGTGCGCGGCGGCGTGCTGGCCAGGGTCGGCGAGCCGGAGGTCGACTCGCTCGAGGCGGGCGACAAGCTGCTCTACATCCGCCGCGCGGCCAAGTAAGGCCGCGCGAGGGGCGCCGGCGGCCCGGCGCGATAGTCTCGGTGGGTGCCGGTCTTTCAGCTCAATGGTGTTCCGAAGCTGTCCCGTTCTGTGCTCGATCGCGCCGAGGAGACGCGGGCCGACGCGCAGGCTCTCCAGGAGGGGTGGCGCGACGCCAAGCTGCTGCGGGTCAACGCCCGCGGCCAGGTCAAATACGAAGACGGCGCGTTGATCCTGGACAAGGCGATCGATCTGTCGCCCGAGCCGAGCCCCGAGGCGGTGTTCCTCGGCATCGACGGCGGTGCCCACCTGTGGGCCGTGCGCGATCGTGAGCTGCAGGGCTCGCTGACCGACCTGCGCGGCATGTCGAACACGGTCGACGATCTCACCGCCAGCGTGCTCTCCACCGCGGCCGCCCTGCTGAACTGGCACGACAAGGCCGGATTCAACAGCGCCGACGGCACGGTGACCACGCCGAGCAAGGCCGGTTGGTCGCGGGTGACCGAGGGCGGTTACGAGGAGTTCCCGCGGATCGATCCCGCGGTCATCTGCCTGATCCACGACGGCGGCGACCGGGTGCTGCTCGCGCGGCAGCACAGCTGGCCGGAGACGCTGTTCTCGCTGCTCGCCGGGTTCGTCGAGGCGGGCGAGTCGCTGGAGCGCTGCGTCGAGCGGGAGATCAAGGAAGAGGTCGGCGTCGACGTCCGTGACATCAACTACCTGGGCAGCCAGCCGTGGCCGTTCCCTCGGTCGTTGATGCTCGGGTTCGCCGCGGTCGGTGATCCGGAGCAGCCGCTGGTCTTCTCCGACGGTGAGATCGCCGAGGCGCACTGGTTTACCCGCGCGGAGGTGCGCGAGGCGTTGAACGCGGGCGACTGGTCGGCGCAGGGCACGGGCGCGCGGCTGTTGCTGCCGGGTTCGATCTCCATCGCCCGGACCATCATGGAGTCTTGGGCCGAGCTCGACTGAGCACAAGCGAAAACAGCGCGGGCCGAGGTGGCCCGCGCGTATTTCAGAACTGTGTAGTGATCAGGCCAGTGCGGCGAGCGCCTGCTTGACGGCCACCAGCGTCGGATTGGTCGCGGTGGAGCCGTCGGCGAACTTCACGGTCGGCACCACGTGGTTGCCGCCGTTGACGCTCCCGACGAACTCGGCCGATGCCGGATCGTCTTCGATGTCGATCTCGATATAGCTGATACCGGACTCGTCCAGCTGCTTCTTCAGCCTGCGGCAGTAGCCGCACCAGGTGGTCGAGTACATCGTCAGGTCGGGCGTTGCTTCAGTCACGGAGTGTGCAACGCCGTTCAGGTCGCGGGTGTTCCAGTCAAGTCTTTTTCCGTTGCCCCTTGCGCTGCTTTTAGTAAGCGCGCATACTAATCACATGACGATCATCGCCACCGCGCAAGCCAGCTCGACCGCACCAGCCGCCGCCTTCTTCGCTAAATGGGCGGACATGGCCACCTGGCCGGAATGGAACAACGACACCGAATGGGTTCGCCTCGACGGCCCGTTCGTCCAAGGCGCGACCGGGACGCTGAAGCCGAAGGGTGGACCGAAGGTGCCGTTCGTCGTCGAGCGGCTCAGCGACACCGAATTCGTCGACGTCTCCAAGCTCATCGGCGCCCGGCTGACCTTCGACCACCAGATCACGGTGGCCGACGGCCGCACCACGATCAGCGTCACCGTCTCGATCGACGGCCCGCTGCGCTGGCTGTGGACCAAGGTGATGGGCGGCGACCTGGCCAAGTCGGTCCGGCCCGACCTCGACGCACTCATCGCCGTCGCCGAGGGGGTGCGGGCATGACCAGGTATTGGTTGGGCGTCGTGTCCAAGGAGCACGTGCTGCGCGGCGTCGAACTCGGCTTTGCGCAGGCCAATCACGGCAAGCGCACGCCCGTCGAACGCATGCAGCCCGGCGACACGCTCATCTACTACTCGCCGCGTGAGGGCATCCGCTCGGGCGCGCAGATCCGCGCGTTCACCGCGATCGGCACCATCGACGACCGCCCCGTCTGGCAGGCCGACCCGGTCGATCTGCCGGACGGGAGTTGCTTCGAGCCGTGGCGCCGGTCGGTCAGCTATCGGACCGACGCGAAGGAGACGGCGATCGACGAGCTGCGCGACGAGCTCGATCTGACCAGCTCACCGAACTGGGGAATGGTTTTGCGGCGCGGCCTGATAGAACTCACCGCACACGATCATGCGGTGATCGCGAAGGCGATGACCGGCGAGTGAGGGAGGCCGATGAGCAATGAGGGGCTACGCACCGAGTTCGAGCAGGCCGACGAGAGTCCCGGCTTGTTGCTCTGGCAGGTGACCAACCGGTGGCAGGCGGCACAGCGCGCGGCGCTCGCGCCGTTCGATCTCACCCACGTGCAATTCGTACTGCTCGCCTCGCTCACCTACCTCGCGGCGGCCGGCGATCCGGTGATGCAACGCGACCTCGCCGCGCACGCCGCCACCGACCCGATGATGACCTCCCAGGTGGTGCGGGCGCTCGAGCAGAAGGGGCTGGTCGAGCGCCGCGACCACCCGAGTGATCGGCGGGCGAAGTCGCTGGTGCCCACCGAAGCCGGTGCGGCGCTGGCGAATCGGGCGGTGGTCGTGGTGGAGGCCTGCGATCGCGAGTTCTTCGGCCCGCTCGGCGCGCGGATCGGGCAGTTCGCCACCGACCTGCGCAACCTGCGGCGACTATAGGACCTCGTCGATCCCGAGGCCATGATGCGGCTTCCGGCGTTGCCGATCGGGACCGGATCCGGCGCCCCACTGACCGGCGGCGTGCGTCTGGCACAGCAGGGCCCAGATGCACAGGGCCACAACGCCGTACACGAGCCCGAGGGCGCCGATGTACGGGCCGGCGGCGCCGAGCACCACCGCGAGCACCGCGCACGGCAACGGCCAGGACAGTAGCCAGCGCCACCCCGCCTCGCTGCGTGCGCCACCGATTCCGGTGATCACGAAATACGCTGCGGCCCCGCCACCGAGGGACCAGCCGATGCCGGTGGACACGTGTGCGTCCGCGTGTTCGACGGCGAGGCCGAGACCGGCGGTGATGGTGGCGATCGAGGCGGTGATCCAGCAGTGCATCGCCATCACGTACTGCCTCGGTATCGAGCCGCCCGGGCTGTCGCCGGTCATCAGGCGCGGCACGAAGCCGAACATCAGGGTCAGCGCCCACAGGCTCGCCAGCACCACGAACGCGCCGAAGCCGAGGGCGAGCACCTTCGGGTGCCACACCACGCCGCCCACCGCGGTGATCACCACGATGACGCCCTCGCCGAGCACGATGATCACGTATAGCCCGAGCCGCTCGCCGAGATGCACCGAATCGGCGTGCAGCGCCTTGACTTTCGGCGGCTCGACGTCCTTGAACCGGCTCGAGTCGCGGATCCGGCGGTCGATCGCTTCCTGCGCGCCCACCATCCACTTGTCGCCGCTCACCGCGAACATCAGCCACAGATCGATGACCAGGCCGAGCGTCCACAGGTAGTACTTCCAGGGTTCAGGCACCCAGAGCGAGGCGATCCACGGCAGCACGCCGACCGACAGTTGGGCGATCGGCCAATCGACCACCAGCCTGCCGCGACCCCAGACCTGCGCGGCGACGAGTCGCACGAGCACGTAGACCGCGGCGAACGTGGTCGCGTGCCGATCCGGAATCCCGGCCACCGCCGCGGCCATCACGCCGAGGCCGAGCATCGCCCCGAGCATCAGATAGATCCTGGTGTGGTCGCGAGCGATGTTGCCGTACAGCATTATGCACGCCCAGACCGTCCAAAAGGCCAGGTAGAGCAGGATATACAGGGCGAAGTCACCGAGCGAGGGGCCGCGGTGCAGCAGATGGGTGAGCTGGCCGATGCCTGCCACCGCGACGAGGTCGAAGAACAACTCCATCCAGGTCGCGTGCCGGTCGGCGGGTCGAGCGTCGGTTGACGGCGTGTCGTGTGCCACGAGGCGACAGTATTGCGCGCGCGGCGAGAGTTGTCGGCGGGCACTGTCATGATGGGTGCCGTGTCGCCAACCAGTACACACCAACCGACCGGCCCCGAGCTGGATTCGCTCGACCCCGAACAGGCCGCCGCCGTGCGCGCGCCACGGGGTCCGGTGTGTGTACTCGCGGGGGCGGGCACCGGCAAGACCAGGACCATTACCCATCGGATCGCGCATCTGGTGTCCACGGGACATGTGAAGGCCGACCAGGTGCTCGCGGTCACCTTCACCGCGCGGGCGGCGGGGGAGTTGCGCAACCGGTTGCGCGCGCTCGGCCTCGGCGGCGACGCGAACCAGGTGCAGGCGCGCACCTTCCACGCGGCCGCGCTGCGGCAGCTCAAATACTTCTGGCCGCAGATCGTCGGCGACGTGCCGTGGCGACTGATCGACGGCAAGTTCCCGATCGTCGCGCAGGCGGCGAACCGGGCCGGGCTCTCCTCGGCCACCGACAGCGTGCGCGACCTGCTCAGCGAGATCGAATGGGCTAAGGCCTCGCTCATCGCGCCGGAGGATTATCCGGCGGCGGTGGCCAAACACCGCCGCGAGATTCCGTACGACGCGCTGCGGGTGGCCGAGGTGTACGCGGGGTACGAGAAGCTCAAGGCCACGCCGGATGGCCTGCTACTCGACTTCGACGATCTGTTGCTGCACACCGCGGCGGCGCTGGAGGACTATCCGGCGGTGGCCGACGAATTCCGCGGCCGCTATCGCAGTTTCGTGGTGGACGAGTACCAGGACGTCACGCCGTTGCAGCAGCGCGTGCTCGACGCCTGGCTCGGCGAGCGCGACGATCTGACCGTGGTCGGCGACGCCAACCAGACGATCTACTCGTTCACCGGAGCCACCCCGGGCTATCTGCTCGACTTCTCCCGCCGCTTCCCCGACGCCACCGTGGTCCGGCTGGAACGCGACTATCGCTCGACGCCGCAGGTGGTCTCGCTGGCCAACCGGGTGATCGGCGTCGCGCGCGGCCGCATCGCGGGTACCAGGCTGCAGCTCATCGGCCAGCGGCCCGATGGACCCGAGCCGGTCTTCGCCGAATACGACGACGGCCCCGCCGAGGCCACCGCGGTGGCCAAGTCGATCAAACGGCTGATCGACGCGGGCACGCCCGCCGCCGAGATCGCCGTGCTCTACCGGATCAACGCCCAGTCCGAGAGCTATGAGCAGGCGCTCACCGAGCGCGGCATCGCCTACCAGGTGCGCGGCGGTGAGGGGTTCTTCCATCGAGCCGAGGTCAGGCAGGCCGTTTCGGTCCTGCGGCAGGCCGCGTCGCGTGACGACCTGCCCGACGAGGCACGCAGCGGTGCCGCACTGGTCACCCTGGTGCGTGCGGTGCTGGCACCGGTCGGCCTGACCACCGAGGAACCTGTCGGTGCGCAGGCACGGGAGAAGTGGTCCTCGCTCGTCGCGCTGGTCAACCTGACCGAGGAACTGGTCACCCACGACGACAAGCTCGACCTGCCCGGCCTGCTGCGCGAGCTGGCCGCCCGCACCGAGGCCAGGCACCCACCGACCGTGCAGGGCGTCACGCTCGCCTCGCTGCACGCCGCCAAGGGGCTGGAGTGGGACGCGGTCTTCCTCGTCGGGGTGGCCGACGGCACGCTGCCGATCGCGCACGTGCTGGCCGACGACGGCTCGGTCGGCGACGAGGCGAAACTCGAGGAGGAGCGCAGGCTGCTCTACGTCGGCGTGACCAGGGCACGCGAACATCTGCAGCTGTCCTGGGCGCTGGCCCGCAGCGAGGGCAAGCGACGCACCCGCCGCCGGTCCCGGTTCCTCAACGGACTCGTCCCCGACGATTCGCCCGCATCCAGGATCGCGACGCCGGTGGTCGAGGCGAAAGGCATGCGTCCCACCTGCCGAGTGTGTGCGAAACCACTTATCGGCACCTATGCGACTATGCTTGGCCGCTGTCGTCGTTGCCCGGCAGATCTCGATGCCGAACTTCTGGTGGCGCTGCAGGAGTGGCGCGCCGAGAAGGCACAGGCGTTGCAGGTGCGCGAATTCGTTGTGTTCACCGACACCACGTTGACCGCGATCGCCGAACAACTCCCTGGTGACGACGCCGCGCTGGCCGCGATCGCGGGCATCGGCGCGAAGAAGCTCGAACAGTACGGCGGCGACGTGCTCGCGATCATTGCCTCGCGGCTGCGCGCAAGACCCCAAAACCGCAGGTAGAAAATAGGTTGTACCACCCGGCGAACTTGCCTATGGTGGGTTTTACGCACCGGGAGGTTATCCCGGCGCGCAGAGTTCAAACAGACACAACGAGTTAGGAGGGAGGCAGACGTGAACATCACATTCTTCAATGCGACCGACGTTGCGGTGAATTCACCCATGTCGGCCTCCCGGGGGATCCTCGCCTTGCAGGGGATCGGTCTGTCCGAAATCGGAGTCTTCGGCACGCAGGCGCAACTCGAGCGCACGCATGCCCAGATGTGCACCGTCATTGCGGACAAGCCCAGTGCGGGTGGCTGGCACCCGTCTGTCGTCGACACGGCAGACGTCAATGTCGCCGCAGCAGCCGGTTATGAGCCGGCGGATCTGCAGGCAACACGCCTCCGTCCCGCACACCAAGCGATCGTGATCAGGACTCGACAGAGATGTCGAATACCTAGGTAGGGAACTTCCCTCCCAGACCTCCTGGCCACGGATCGCACACCGCGAAACCGTGGCCATTCTTTTCGGCCCTTCAGCCAGCCGGCCCCGGTTTCGCGGACAACACAACGAACCGCTGCAACGAGCTGAAGGAGAACGACGTGTTCACCGCCCAGGATTGGCCATCGGCCACTACTGACGTGACATGCGGAACCGTGGCGCCGACCACTCGGACCCGGGAGGGCAACAAGTCCGTGCCTTGTCGAGCCGGAGATCCCGATCTCTGGTTCGCCGAGAGCCCCAATCAGTTGGAGCAGGCCAAGGCGCTGTGCGCCAGCTGCCCCATCCGAAAGGGCTGCCTGACCGCGGCCATGGATAGGCGTGAGCCGTGGGGTGTTTGGGGTGGCGAGATCTTCGATCAGGGGGTCGTCATCGCCCGTAAGCGCCCGCGCGGACGTCCGCGCAAGGTCGCGGTCCCGGCATGAAGCTCGGGTTGAATCGGCGGCGTTCGTGGGGCCCTACGTGGTTACGCTCCGCTACCGCCTCCGGGCCCGGCACTCACGCCGCAGGAGTAACTTCCCTCCCTCCGGTCGATGTGCTCGATTCGGTTGGTCCTGACACGGGCCGAGCCAACGAACGAGAAAGCAGACGAACCGCTCACCGCAGCTCGGTGAGCGGCTCGTTTGCGTTGTCGTGCAGTACTTTCGGGGAGATGGGGGTTGGGGATCAGGTTCGTCGTGGCCCGTGGGGTGCCCGGCGGACCGTCAGCCCGTCGGCAACGGCGAGCAAGAGTGTTTTGGTGTCGTCGGCGTGCGCCCACCAGCGGTGGCGCACGCCCGACGGGCAGTAGTAGGACTCTCCGGTAGACAGCGTCACCTCTTCGCCGTTGGCGGCGACCGTGATGGTCCCGGAGACCACGTAGATCAATTCATCGTTCTGATGCGTGAATTCGCGCTCGCCCCGGTCGGTGCCACCGGTGAATTCGAGCGCGCGCAGGTCCCGCGGTCCGTGGACCAGCGAGCGCACCGAACCGTCGTTGTTCCGGTCGGCCTGCTCGAGCACGCCCTCCCCGGCCCGGACGATCACCGAGCCCGGCGTGCTGTCGGCCGCCGCAAGTAGCTCCGTCGCCGTGGTGTTCAGCGCGTCGGCGATGCGTTGCAGCGAGCGCAGACTCGTGTTCGTTCGCCCGTTCTCCAGTTGGCTCAGGAACGACTGCGACAATTCGGTCTTCGCAGCCAGCTGGGCCAGTGTCAGTCGTGCCGCACGCCTGCGGTCGTGCACGACGTTGCCGAGCCCGGGCCAGCGCGCCTGGTCGTCGCTTCCGTTCTGCTGCACTTACTCAAAACCTCTCTCGTTGCTTCGCACATTGTCAGCAGCGGGGTACTGAATCCTCGTGTTTACATCACGGTGATCGCAATGCTTCCAGCGGCATCTAGCGTACTGAATATTCAGTGACACTGAATATTCAGGAGGATTGGTGGAGCAGAACACCCTCAAGCGCCGGGGCACCGGGCTGATCGGTATCGATACGGCCCTGGCGTCGCCCGGTTACACGCTGTATGCACCGTTGGCCGGGCGCGGTCTGGTCGAGTTGGTCGATCTCGCGGGCGAGGTGGTGCATCGCTGGCAGTTGCCGTATCGGCCGGGCAGGCATGCCCGGCTGCTCGCCGACGGGTCGCTGGCCTACAACGGCGCGACGCTGGCGCGGCCCGCGTTGTTCGCGATGTGGCGTAAGTACAGCGGCGGATCGATGGGCCGCTATGACAAGGACGGGACGCTGCTGTCGGAGCATCGCGACGATTTCCAGCATCACGACGCGCACCACTACGACGACGGTCGCATCCTCTACACCGGCGTCGAGCCGCTGACCGGGGCCGCCGCGGCGCGCATCGAGGGCGGCGTGCCCGGTACCGAGGCCGACGGCATCGTCTGGTCGGACGTCATCAGGGAGGTCGCGCCGGACGGCAGCCTGCTCTGGGAGTGGCGGGCCGCCGAGCAGCTCGATCCGAAAGACTTTGCACTGCAACCGCATTACTGGCGTGAGCACTGGCCGCTGATCAACAGCGTGCATCCGCTCGACGACGACACCATCGTGGCGAGCCTGCGCAGCGTGTCGGCGGTGATCACCATCGATCGACGCACCGGCGCGGCCTCGACCCTCACCGGCCGTGCCACCGTCGCCCAGCAGCACCACGCCACGCCGGTCGGCGACGGCAATATCCTGCTGTTCGACAACGGCACCTTCCGCACCGGCGAATCGGTGACCTACAGCCGGATCCTCGAAATCGACCGTGCCACCGGTGAAATCGCCTGGAGCTACCAGGATTCGCCGCGCGAGGCCTTCTTCACGCCGTTTATGGGTGGCGCGCAACGGCTGGCCAACGGCAACACCCTCATCACCGAGGCGGCGTTCGGTCGCATCTTCGAAGTGACTCCGGCGCAACAGATCTGCTGGGAGTACGTGGTGCCGTCGTTCACCACCTACCCGGATCCCGATACCGCGCAGGTCTTTCCGGGTATCTCCAACGCCATCTTCCGCGCCTACCGCTACCAGGACATTCCGTGGCTGCCGACACGGTGACCGCGCATCCGGTCGACGAGGTGCCGCCGCCCGGCCGTGCGCTCGCGGCGGCGGTGCAGCACCTGGTCGTGATGGTCGCGACGCCGATCGCCTCGGTGTTGTTGATCAGTCGCAGCCTGCATCTCGATGACGGGCAGTCGCGCGCATTGCTCTGCGCCACTTTACTTTTCAGTGGCGTCGGCACGATCCTGCAGTCGAGCGGCCGGTTCGGGCTCGGTGCGGGCTTGCCGTTCGTCATGCTGCCCGGCGGTGCGGCGGTGGTGCTGTTCATTCAGATTGCGCAGGAATCGAATCCGGCGACCGCGAGCGGTGCGGTCATCATCACCGCGCTGGCGGGGATCGTGCTCGTCCCGCTGGCCCGGCGGCTGGTCACTCGGCTGCCCGCCGTCGTGATCGCCAGCATGATCGTGGTGATCGGCATCAACCTGGTGAAGGTGGCGGGCAATCTGATTACTACACCAGACGATCGGTCGCCGGTGCGTTCAGTAGTGCTGGCCGCCATCACCATTGGCGCGACGGTGCTCGCCTACCGACTCCTCCCTGCGGGCTGGCGGCGTTTGTCCGTGCTGCTCGGCATGGCGGTCGGCAGTGTCGTCGCGGCGAGCCTAGGGCAGTTCCATCTGCAATCGGGCTCGGCGCTCGCGCAGGCTCCCGACCTATTCCTTTTCGGCACGCCGCATTTCGATCTGCTCGCCACTGTCCCGTTGCTGGTATTCAGCATCGGCTCGATGGCCGAGGCCACCGGCCAAACCGTGCTCAACGCGAAGATCGTCGGCAAGCAGATCGACACGCCGTTGACCGTCGGCCGTACCATTCGCGGCGATGCCGTCACCTCGCTGCTGTCCGGCCTGTTCGGCGGCCCGACCATGGTCACCAGCGGCGAAAACATCGGCCTGATCCGTCTCACGAACATCCGCAGCCGCTACATCACCGCCATCACCGGCGCACTACTCGTCGTCGCCGCATTCCTCGCCCCGATCGGCCGCCTCGTCAACTCGCTCCCCGGCCCGGTCGTCGGCGGCACGGCGGCCATCACCTTCGCCATGATCATCACCGCCGGTCTCGGGATGTTCCGCGACGTCGACCTGACCTCGGACTCGGTACTCCTCACTGCCACAGCAGCTTTGACCGCGGGCCTGCTCCCGATTCTGATCCCCGGTCTCTATCGTGGCTTCCCCACGGATCTCCGCCTGCTGCTCGGCAGCGGAGTGACGATGACCGCCCTCGTCGGCGTGCTCGTGCACCTGGTGTTCGCCATCCGACTGCGCCGCACTGAAACTGATAGCGGCCGTCCACCTTTGGTGAAACGGAGTCAGAAGTCGAATACCGCCACGGTGGTGGCGAGCAATACGCACGTATTGGAAAAGAACCCATGATCGGAGACCGGCTGCCCGCGCCAGACACCGTCGATGGTGGCGACGACGGGTACGAAATCGTCCGAGCACAGCGGCGGCACCGTGAAATCCGCGAGCTCCCGGATGTTTCCGTCGGCGGCCGTCAGGTTCTTACAGGCTTCCTTGGCCTTCGGATGGGTGCCGCCGATCTTCGGCGCGCACGTCAAGCTGACGACACGCTTGTCGACAACATTGACCGATACGCCCGGCCCCACCGAGAGCGACACCACCGATTGCACATCCTCGTCGGTCGCGGCACCGACCGGCGCCATCGACGACCCGAGTACTACCGCCGCACTGATCGAAACACCGATTACCCGACCGGTGCACGACATGGCCATCACCCTTCGTAGACGGAGCCGATCCGACCTGAGACGAGGCTAACCGACCAACCACCCCGTTCCCCGCAATTGGCGTCGCCCGGCAGGGTCCCGCCGACCGGGCAGCTTACGCCTGGGGCGGGCGCGCAATGCCTTCGACTCAGCGATGTCTTCGCCTCAGCTGGCCGTGCGTTCCTCGCGGAAGCCGGGCATCCAGGTGCGGACCAGTTCCATGAAGGGCAGTTCGGCGTCGAGCTGGGCGAGGATGCCGACGGAGCCGCCGAGGACGCGGAAGATCATTACGTATTCGGCCGGGAGCTGTAGGGCGCGTGCGGTTTTCATCTCCTGGCTGGAGATGTCGGAGGCCTTGCCCGCGACCCGCTGCATCCACTTGCGGGTGAAGTGGAACGAGTCGGACTTGATCGGATCGGTGAACGGGCGCAGGTAGTCGGCGATCTCCTTGTGCGTGACGGTGCGGCCCGGGATGACCCAGCCGTTGTCGTACATGAGCGTGGTGAGTTCCTCGAAGCGCTCCTCGACGGACAGCGCGAGCATCCGGCCGAGCACCACGGGAAAGCCGTTCGGCATCGGCGCGCAGGCGCCGAAGTCGATGACGGCAAGCTTGTCGTCATCGAGCATCATGAAGTTGCCGGGGTGCGGGTCGGCGTGCAGCAGGCCGACGGTCTCGGGGGAGGAGAAGTGGAAGCGGCCCATCAGGCCCGCGACCCGGTTGCGCAGCTCGCGGGTGCCCGCGGGATCCTCGGCGCCCGCCTTGATGATCGAGGAGACCGCGGTGCCGTCCAGCCATTCGGTGACGATCACCTTCGGCGCGCTGGCCACCACCTTGGGCACCACGATCTCCTGGTGCCCGTCGAAACCCTTGGCGAAGGCGCGCTGGTTGGCCGCCTCGTTGCGGTAGTCGAGTTCTTCCTCGGTGCGCTCGGTGATCTCGGCCAGGATCGGCTTCACGTCCGCACCGGGAATGACCGACGCGAGCAGCCCGGTCATCCGGTTCAGCGTCTTGAGGTCCGCGCGCAACGCCTCGTCGGCGCCGGGGTACTGCACCTTGACCGCGACGGTGCGCCCGTCCGACCACACCGCCTTGTGCACCTGGCCGATGCTGGCCGACGCAGCCGGGTTGTCGTCGAACTCCTGGAACCGCTGCCGCCACTGGGTGCCGAGCTGCTGGTCGAGCACCCGGTGCACGGTCTCGGCCGGCATCGGCGGCGCGGCGGCCTGCAGTTTGGTGAGGGCCTCGCGGTAGTGCTCACCGAACTCCTCGGGGACCGCGGCCTCCATCACGCTGAGCGCCTGCCCGAACTTCATCGCGCCGCCCTTGAGCTCGCCGAGCACGGTGAACAGCTGCTCAGCGGCCTTCTGGTTCAGCTGTGCGTTGATCTCGGACCGGTCGCCGCCCGCCAGCTTCTTCCCGAACCCCACGGCCGCCCGCCCGGCGATGCCGAGCGGAATCTTGGCCAACTTGGCGTTACGGGACGAGCGACGGCGCACAATCTCAGACACGTACCCATCATGGCGGAAGGAACCACAACTTAGCCATGGCAATCTTGAATCGGCGCCGCCGACGGGAGTGACCCCGATCACTTGATCTCGGATCCGGCCGGCGGCCGAGGGCGCGCTCGACATGCGGTGAGCCCAGCGGGAATTCGACGGCAATCGCACTCCGCGTGGCGCGGCCACTGCCGCCGATCGAGCAGCCGTGCGGCCAGGTCTAATTCGAGAGTCGCATCCAACGTGGCCAGCTTCCGGCGGGTCGACAGCGCCAGGATGTCCTCCACTTCGCTGACCGCGAGGGCGGCGGTGGCGGCGATCTTGGCCGGGGACGCGTGCCCGACTCGGTCGAGCAGCTGCGCGGCCAGATGCGGCCAGTCCGCGTCGTTGTCGGCGCGCAGCAGATCGGCACAGCGCAGGCAACTGGTCGCGCCGGGCAGCACGAGCGGGCCGATCACGCCGCGGCCGTCGCGGATCCGCACCGGCAGGTGGGCGATCCGGTGCCGCACCAGATCGTCGATGAGCCGCGGGTCGGCGATGATCGTGTCGGCCAGCACCACCAGGTCGGCCCGCCAGCTGGACACCGGCGCCGCGTGCGGACGGTAGTCGCGCGAACGGCTCGGCCGCACACCGAGTTTGCGCAGCCCCGCGACGATCGCGTCCGATATCGGCCCGAGCCCGTGCACCCGCACCGACCGGATCCGCCCGCCGCGATCCTCGGGATGTTCGAGCAGCCCGGCCTCGTCGAGCACGTCGAGCAGCGCCATCGCGAGATCCGGCTCGATGCCGCATTCGCCTGCCCGCCAGACGATTTGGGGCCGGGTCTGGGTCCCGTCCAGCAGGCGTAGGAAGGCCAGCACGGTGTCGGCGTCGAGCCCGGCCGCGTCGAGCAGCAACGCGGTCTCGGGATGCCAGCCGAGCTGCACGGTGCCGGACGGGCGCACCAGCACGGTGAGCTGCGGGGGCAGCATCGGACCACGACACAGTGATGTCATGCCCGGCAGTATGCGTAACCCGGACCGACGGATTGGTGCCGAATCCCGCAGTTATCCACAGGGATTCGGCACTACCAACAGGGCAATCAGGCGGACGTGCCGCTGTCCTTGTCCAGGTCAGGGCCGGACTCGCCGCCGTCCGCGCGCCGCTGAGCAGCCTCGTCGGACTTGTCGCGCTCGGCCTTCTCCCGCGCCTCGGTCTCCTCGAGTTGCGCCAGCGGATCGTCGAACGCGGTGGTGCCGCCGCCGATCACCGAATCGATGAATCCGGCGGGGGAGTCCAGGTCGTTGGAGTCGGGCAGCAGGTCCGGGTGCGCCCAGACGCCGTCACGCTTCTCCATGCCCGCATCGTTGGTGAGCCTGCGCCACAGCGCCGCGGCCTCGCGCAGCTTGCGCGGCCGCAGCTCCAGACCGACCAGGGTCGCGAACGTCTGCTCGGCTGGACCGCCGGTGGCACGCCGCCTGCGCAGCGTCTCGGCCAGCGCGCCCGCGCCGGGCAGCCGGTCACCGACGGCATCGGTGACCACGACCTCCACCCAGCCCTCGATCAACGCGAGCAGGGTCTCCAACCGTTCCAGCGCCTGCTTCTGCTCCGGCGTGGTCTGCGGCTCGAACGCGCCCTGCGACAGGATCTCCTCGAGCTTGCCCGGATCGGTCAGCGCCGTCGGGTCGATGCCCTGGGCGGCCTCCTCCAGCGCGGAGAAGTCCATCCGGATGCCGCGCGCGTAGTCCTCGACCGCGGCGAGCACCTGCTGGCGCAGCCACGGCACGTGCCCGAACAGTCGCTGATGCGCCGCTTCCCTGGCCGCGAGGAACACCATGATCTCGCTCTCCGGCTGCTCCAGGCCAGCGCTGAACTCAGCGATGGCGGCGGGCAGCAGGGCGGCGGTACCGGTCGGGCCGAGCGGCAGGCCGATGTCGGTGGAGGTCAGCACCTCCTTGGCGAGCTGGCCCAGCGCCTGACCCAGCTGCGAGCCGAACGCGAGGCCGCCCATCTGACCGAGCATGCCGACCATCGGCGCCGCGAACTCCCTGGCTTCCTCCGGCAGCGACGCGGTCCACATGCCTGATATCTGTTGGGCCACCGGGTCGCACAGCCGCTGCCAGGTGGTCAGCGTCTCTTCGATCCAGTCGTTGGCGGTCCACGCCACGGTCTTGCTCGCGCCCGCGGGCAGGGTGGTCGCGCCGTCGAGCCACAGCTCGGCGAGGTGCGCGGCATCGGCGACGGCACTCGCGGTGCTCGCCGACACCGGCGTCACGCTCGCGCCGAGCTGCTGGCGGGCCAGTCGCTTGGCGACGTCGTAGTTCACCGGGCCGGACTGCGCCGAACCCGGCTGTCCCATGCCACTGAGCATCTGACCGAGCGAGGTCAACATCTGCCCGAGCTGTGACGGATCGAAACCGCCGCCCGGTCCACCCACTCCGAACGGGTTGTTCGACTCGGGACCGCCCGGCTCGTCACCGCGCTTGCGGTCGTCGTCGTCGCGGTTCGAAAATCCGAAGGGGACGTCACTCATATGCTTCACGTTACGCGTCCAGTGCAGGCAGTTGATGTTCGCGCGGCGCGAAACCGGGGACGCGCGGGAAGGCCGAATGTCGCCTCTGCCGTCGTTCGACAGCGGCCATCATTACTGTGGTCCAGGTGAATCGTCGGATCCTGACCCTGGTGGCCGCTCTGATCCCGGTGCTCGTGCTCGGCGCGCTCGGCACCGTGCTCACTGTGCCGTTCGTCGCACTCGGCCCCGGCCCCACCTTCAACACGCTCGGCAAGGTCGATGGCAAAGAGGTGGTGGACGTCCGAGGCACCGAGGTGGACCCGACCACCGGCCACCTCAACATGACGACCGTGTCGGTGCGCGACGGGTTGAGCATCTTCGAGGCGTTCGGCTTCTGGGTGAGCGGCAAGCACGGCCTGGTGCCGCGCTCGGAGGTGTACCCACCCGGGGTGTCGCGGGACGAGATCGACAAGTCCAACCAGCAGGACTTCAAGGATTCCGAGGGCAATGCCGAGGTCGCGGCGCTGCACTACCTGAACATGCCGACCGTGGTGCTGCTGCGCAAGGTGGCCGACGACGGCCCGGCCAAGGATGTGCTGCACCAGGGCGACGAGATCATCAGCATCAACGGCGCGCCGATCGCCGCGCCGAAGGACGTGGTCACGGCCGTGTCGGCGCAGCCGCCGGGTGCCAAGCTGACCATGCGGCTGCGCCGCGACAGCGCCGAGCAGACCGTTGAGGTGACCCTCGGCGCGCGACCGGACGACAAGAACAAGGGCTACCTCGGCGTGACTCCGGGCGAGGGCGCGCGCCCACCGCTGCAGGTGGACTTCAACCTCGCCGACATCGGCGGCCCGTCGGCCGGTCTGATGTTCAGCCTCGCGCTGATCGACAAGCTCACCCCCGGCGAGCTGGACGGCAGCAAGTTCGTCGCGGGCACCGGAACCATCGATCAGGACGGCAAGGTCGGACCGATCGGCGGCATCCAATACAAGATGATGGCCGCGCGCGACGCGGGCGCGGAGACCTTCATGGTGCCCGCCGCGAACTGCAACGAGGCCAAGCAGCGCACGCCCGACGGCCTGCGCCTGGTGAAGGTCGAAACCCTCACCGGCGCCGTGCAATCGCTCAACGACATCAACGCGGGCAAAGAAACCGTCAGCTGCGGCTGAGGTCAGTCCAGCCCGGACCACTCCAGCGTGGCGTGCAGCGCGTCGATCAGGTTGGGCGCCAGGTTCGGGTAGGTGCGCAGGTCCATGTCGCCGAAATCGTCGGCGTCGTCCTCGGGACGCAGCTGCAGCAGACACAGCGACGCGCCCTCGCGCAGCACCGCGGCGAACAGCCTGGCCTCGCGCCGGTCCGGATGGGCCTCGGCGGCGGCGCGCGCGGCGGCGTCGGCCGCCTCGTGGTCGGCCAGCAGCGGCACCAGCGCCTCGTCCAGGGTGGATTCGGCGTCCGGCGGCAGCACCACGATCTCCTGCACCAGCACGCAGCCCTGCACGGCGGGTGGCCAGCTGGTGGTCGCGAGGAACTCGTCGAGCGCCACCGAGCCGCCGGTGATGTCGTCCGGAAACAGTTCCTGGGCAACGGGAGTGAGCTCGGCCGCCTCGTCGACTTCCTCGAGCAGCTCGGGCTGGGCCGCGACCAGGTCGGCGGTGGGCACCAGCGCGAACATCTGCGGCGGTCTGCCCCACCCTTCGACGTCGACGAATTCGGCGACCTCGCGGACGGAGCGGGCGAGGACGAGTTCGGCGTGCAGATCTGCGGGGGTCACGGGGAACATCCAATCAAATCGACCCAGCAGCCAATCCACAAACCCGAGCTTCGCGCCCAATTCACCGCCAGGCGAGAGTTCTCCGGGCGTCGAACAATAGGCAGAGCGTGTGATCGGTGTCCGATTCCGTAGAGTGGGGCCGAACGGTCCGAAAGGACCACCCGCAACATCGGACTGCGGCATCTCGGCCGGGCTTTCGGCGCGAGTGCCGCCGGACCTTGGAGAGTGGCACCGTGGGCATGCGGCCCCCCACCGGATTACCTTCGCTTTCCCGACGCAGCCGCGTGCTGCTGCTGGCGGCCATTGCCCTCGCGGCGTTGCTGCTGCTCGGTCCACGACTGACCGACACCTATACCAATTGGTTGTGGTTCGGCGAGGTCGGTTTCCGCAACGTGTATCTCACCGTGTTGCGGACGCGGATCCTGTTGTTCCTCGCCGTCGCGCTTTTCGTCGGTCTGGTCGTCTGGCTGGCGTTGCTGCTGGCCTATCGGTCCCGGCCGGTGTTCGTGCCGGTGGCCGGTCCGAACGATCCGATCGCGCGTTATCGCACCACCGTGATGAGCAGGTTGCGGCTGTTCGGTGTCGGCATCCCGGTGCTGCTCGGCCTCCTCTCCGGCCTGGTGGCGCAATCGAATTGGGTCACCGTCAATCTGTTCCTGAACAGCAGCTCGTTCGGCCAGCAGGACCCGCAGTTCCATCTCGACGTCAGTTTCTACGCCTTCGAGCTGCCGTTCTATCGGATGATTCTGAACTGGCTGTTCGTCGCGGTGGTCATCGCGTTCTTCGCCAGCCTGGTGACGCATTACGTGTTCGGCGGGCTGCGGCTGAGTGGTCGCGAGGGCACGTTGACCCGCGCCGCGCGCATCCAGTTGGCCGTGATCGCCGGGCTTTTCGTGCTGCTCAAGGCGATCGCGTACTGGTTCGATCGCTATGAGCTGTTGATGAGCAGCCGTAAGGAGCCCACCTTCACCGGTGGTTCCTACACCGATATCAACGCGGTGCTGCCCGCCAAGCTGATCCTGCTGTCCATCGCGGTGATCTGCGCGCTCGCCTTCTTCGCGGGCATCGTGCTGCGCGATCTGCGGGTGCCCGCCATGGCGGCCGCGCTGCTGGTGCTGTCCTCGATCCTGGTCGGCGCGGTGTGGCCGCTGGTGGTCGAGCAGTTCTCCGTGCGCCCGAACGCGGCGGACAAGGAAAGCGAATACATCCAACGCAATATCGCCGCGACCAGGCAGGCGTTCGGGATCACCGACGACAAGATCACGTATCAGGACTACAAGGGCGAGAGCGCCAAGAGTCCGCTGCAGGTTCCGGTCGACGCCGCGACCATCGGCAACGCCCGGCTGCTCGATCCGAACATCTTGTCGCCCACCTTCACTCAGCTGCGTCAGCTGAAGAACTTCTACGGGTTCCCGGAGTCGCTGGACATCGACCGCTACAACCTCGACGGCGATGTGCAGGATTACATCGTGGCGGCGCGTGAGCTGTCGCCCGCGGCGTTGAGCGGTAACCAGAAGGACTGGATCAACCAGCACACCGTCTACACGCACGGCAACGGTTTCGTCGCCGCGCCCGCGAACCGGGTGAACAAGCCGCAGACCGACGATCCGAACGCGACCGGCGGCAGCAGCGACAGCGGCTACCCGATCTTCATGGTCAGCGATCTGTTCACAGCGACGGACAAGCAGAAGATCAAGGTCGACCAGCCGCGCATCTACTTCGGCGAGGTGATCTCGCAGGCCAGCCCGGACTACGCGATCGTCGGCGCGAAGGACGCCCAGCGGCCCCGCGAATACGATTCCGACACCCAGCAATTCACCTATGACGGCAAGGGCGGCGTGCCGATCGGCAACTGGTTCAACCGGCTTGCCTTCGCCGCCAAGTACGCCGAGCGCAACATCCTGTTCTCGTCGGCCATCGGCAACGACTCCAAGATCATCTTCAACCGCGATCCGCGGGATCGGGTGCAGAAGGTGGCACCCTGGCTGACCACCGACGGCAACGCCTACCCGGCGGTCGTCAACGGGCGGATCCAGTGGATCGTCGACGCGTACACGACGCTGGACGACTACCCGTACGCGCAGAAGACGTCGCTGGACGGTGTCGAGGACAGCATCGACAAGAAGACCGGCAGGCTGTTGCCGCGTAAGCAGGTCAGCTACATCCGCAACTCGGTCAAGGCCACCGTGGACGCCTACGACGGCACCGTGAAGCTGTACGAGGTGGACTCGAAGGACCCGGTGCTCAAGGCCTGGCGGGGCGTGTTCCCCGGGGCCGTGCAACCGGAGAGCGCGATCACCCCGGAGCTGCGCGCGCACTTCCGTTACCCGGAAGACCTGTTCAAGGTGCAGCGCGAAATGCTGACCAAGTACCACGTCGACGATCCGCGCGAGTTCTTCACCAACAACGCCTTCTGGTCGGTGGCCGCCGACCCGACGATCGATGGCGGGGCACCGGCCAACCAGCCGCCCTACTACGTGCTGCTCGGTGACCCGAAGGGCGGCAACAAGCCGGTCTTCAATCTGACCAGCGCGATGGTCGGCTACAACCGTCAGTTCCTGTCGGCGTATATCTCGGTGCGGTCGGATCCGGACGATTACGGCAAGTTCACCATCTTGCGGTTGCCGACCGATACGCAGACGCTCGGCCCACAGCAGACGCAGAACCGAATGACGACGGCGCCGGAGGTCTCTCGAGAGAAGACGCTGCTGTCCAACTCGAACAAGATCAAATACGGCAACCTGCTGACCCTGCCGATCGCCGACGGCGGCATTCTCTATGTTGAGCCGTTCTACAACGAACGTAATACCGGAGCTAACACCGCGACCTTCCCGCAGCTGCTGCGCGTCCTGGTGAGTTACCGGGACGACGCGGGCAGTGTGAAGGTGGGCTACGCCTCCACCTTGGCCGAGGCGTTGAACCAGGTACTACCCGGAAGTGGTGCGCTGGCAACACCATTCGGCGGTGACTCGGGTACTCGGCCGCGTCCGGGTTCCGTGCCGCCGCCGGTGGATCAGGGCACTCCGCCGCCGAACACCGGTACCCCGCCACCGGCCGGCACCGCGCCGCCGACCGGTTCCTCCGCGGCGAAGGATGCTGCGGCCGCTGCGCTGAACCAGAAGATCGACGCGGTGCGTAATGCTATGCGCACGGGCAACTTCCAGGACTTCGGTCGAGCACTCGACGAACTGGACGCGGCGGTCAAGGCGTACCAGGACGCAGGGCGCTAGCAACGTCGATAACGGAACGAAAATACGCCGCCATCATTGATGGCGGCGTATTTCGTTACGGTAAATACTTTTTCGGTTCCGAATGTTGCTTCCGACGTAGTTGTAGTACCAACGTTGGTTCCCAGAACGTTGGTAGCAAACTCATGAATACCTATTCGAGTTTGCTCGTCGGACAAACGGATCGGCGCTGCTGTCCCTTGACGGGATAACAGCGCCGATTCGGTGTTGGCTGAAACTCAGCGACCCGCGATCGACTCGATCAGCGAGCCGTTCTGCTCCAGGATCTGCTGGAACTGTGCGTCCAGGCCGTGCTGCTTCGCCAGGTCGCCGCCGACGGACTTGGCCTGATCGACCAGGGCCTTGGGGCTGCCGGGGACGGCAGGGAGGGCGGGTGCGGCGGGCTCGGGGGCCTGCTCCGGCTCCTGGACCGCCTGGGGCTCCGGCTCGGACGTGCCGGGACGCAGGTACTGGCCGCACACCGGCCAGGCGCCTTGGCCCTGGCTGGCGAGCACGTTCTCCGCGACGCGGATCTGCTCGTCCTTGCTGGCGTTGTTGGCGGAGCCGTGGCCACCGTTGGCGGCCCAGGTGCTCTGCGAGAACTGCAGACCTCCGTAGAAGCCGTTGCCGGTGGCGATGCCCCAGTTGCCGCCGCTCTCGCACTGCGCGACGCCGTCCCAGTTGTGGGCAGGCGCGGCCGATGCGGTCGCGGAGGAGAGTGCGAACGGGACGGCAACAAGTGCGCCGGTAACGGCGGCAAAGCCGAGGGCGCGGGCGTTGAACTTCCGGTTCTCAGTCATAAGTGCATTTCCCTCCCTGCGCCTACCAACTCGGCGAAAGAGCCGCCGGTCCCTGCCCCCAGGTTGTCGGGGATCCTCGAACCGTGGGACAGGGTCGCCGGTATTCGAACGGTTCGAGTTCGAGCCCTTCACGGATGATCCGGGCCGTGAACGCACGGTAACGAAGAAATCTCGGCAGATCACGTCTTGATAACACTCGCATTCCATGATGCGAATAACCCGAATATGGCCCTTTGTGCAGGTCGCAAATGCCGCCGACACGCATTCTGGACGGTCTGTTATAGCAACGTTATGTGTTCGAGATCACTACGATATTGTGACCCGCATCACGTTTAACCGGTTGCCGCAACCAGTGATAGGCCCATCCGCATCATCGAACCGGCCGCGCGGCCCGCACGGTTCGCCGCCGCAGGGCCTGTGTGACCCCGCTCTCCGCCCCCGCTTCCTGGCCATTGGAAACCGCGTCGCTACCCACCTTCAAGAGCAGCAAATGCGCTTCCAACCAGGCGATTTGGCATCAACGTGAACCCGTGTGTAATGTTGTGTTTACCGACGCGGGGTGGAGCAGCTCGGTAGCTCGCTGGGCTCATAACCCAGAGGTCGCAGGTTCAAATCCTGTCCCCGCTACAACGAACACGGCCCGGAACACACAGTTCCGGGCCGTTTTTCTGTATCCGGCAGTGGCGGATCTGGGAGCCGTAGCCACGCTCGGACTTCCGGATCGATCACCGCCCTCGGCCTAGCCGGTTGTGTCGTTGCGTCGCCTCGAGTTGCGCTTGGGCCCGGACAACCGCAGCGCGCTGGTCATCGCCCACCCCCTCCAGCGAATTGCTGAGACGAGCGTTGACGGCGTCGCGATCATTCTTGTCGCTCAGGTAGATCAGGGTGTAGCGCAAGGCGGCCAGGCCGTAGGTCGCAACCGCCAAGCACACGGTCTGAACAGCCGTGAGGTCGGGCAGGACGGCTCCTATCGTCACCTGGCCACCCTCACTTCGTCGAGGTCGAAGCACACCGTCAATCGTTCTCCTCGGCACGTTGGCGAGCTGTGCGCTCACCGGATACTTCAACTTTGGCGGCGAAGATCGTCAGAGGTAAAGTTGTCTCAGAGACAATCCACATTGTTGCGAGACAAAGGGGAGGGATGGGACGTTCAGGTCGTCCATGGGGGGAGCTCAAGGGTGGGACTGACGAGATCAACGAGCTCGCCCTGCTACTCCAGGAACAGCTACGAAGAGCTCGGATGTCGGTGCGGGAGCTATGCGAGGCGTTCGAAGACAAGCATTTTCCGGCCGGGACGCCGCCCCCGTCTCGCGCCACCGTGAGTCGCCGTCTCACTGGCATAGACCTTTTGAGTGCGAGCTCGTTGATCGACGCGATCATCACGATCTGCGTACCGCCGGGCGAGGTGGAGTCGGTTCGGCAGCGGGCAACGGATCTGCAGCGGCAGGCTGCCAAGCCGACTCCTCGCGTTCGGGTCGCGACCGGAGCGGATCCCACGGTGAGTGGCCTGCGTTCCGAGATCGACAGGCTTCGACAGCAGCTGCTCGCGACTCAGGACGAGTTGCTCGCCGAACGCCGGCACCAGACGGAAACACGGCGGTCGGAGTGGAACTCGGCCGCAATCGTCTGGTTGCTCGCGTCCCACCACGCACGGGCTCAGGCTCAGGTGGAACCCGGTGCCTCGGCCACCGTAGTCGCGAACCTCGAGCGCGATCTCCGGCGTACCGAGAAAGAGCGAGATGCGGCCAGGAGCGCACTGGCGATCGCGCAGCGCAGGATTCGCGATCTCGAAGCACACCGCGCGGTCGATGTTGTGGCGCATCCACCTGCCGCACTCGACACGCGGCCGGAGCGGACCGCGTCCGGCTTCGTCCCGCACGCCACCAGAGCTGACCTCGAGACCCTCGAGCGTGCACTCCGCAGCGCGGACCCGGACGGCAGCAAGATGGCGGCTGTGCTCCGTCGCGCGCTGGACTTTCCGCTGGATGGAAGTCGTACCGGCCGATTCCGGTGGGATCAGCTCAGCAAGGTCGAGCGAGCAACGGTGGGCACCCGGGTCGAGATCGAGCTGCGGCGTGAGTTCGGATTAGAGCGGGGAGCGCAGCTTGCCTTCACCTTCGGCGGCATAGAGTTCGATTGCCAGTACTCGACAAAGCCCGCCGGATGGATGATCGCACCCAGAGCGGCGGGCGGCATCTTGTTGCTGCTCACTGCCGAAGATCGAACGTCCACATGGAGCGGTGGTCTCGTCCGAGCCGATCCAGAGTTGCTCAACGTTGGCAGAAACCGTGATGGGAAGATCACCCTCTCAGTGGAAGGCCGCAAGGCCATCCGCTGGCTGCACCGGGATGCCGCGTTGCCGAACAACGTCCTTGTGCACCTTCCGCAGCCGGATCTCGACGCGATCTTCGCGCCTCAGTCGGCCAAGGAGCGAATCGCCGAGTTGTTGCGGCGGGCGCAGCGTCAACCGATTTCACGGACGACCGCAGCGACCGTCGCGCTGCAGGACGACTACGGACGCAGGGTTCGTGAGGCGCACCGACTGGTAGCGGCGGAAGGCATTGTGCTGCTCAATGGTTCACCGCGCGGTCAGCAGATAGCCCGCGTCTTGCACCTGCCGGTACCTGCAGGCGACGAGTGGATCAGTGTCCGCCTGACCCCCTGGGACGACCACGACGAGAACACGCCGTTCGTAGAGGCGGATGGTCTGCGCTGGGTACTGGCGAAGCCGGACGATCCGGTGCTTCGTGCACCGGATCTGCTGCGCTGATCGCTTATCGATGCCGAGCGACAGGCGGTCGGCCGGTCAGTAGCTGTCTGTCGACACGGTGAAGTGGTGGGCGGTGATCGCCAGGTGATGGCGCATGTAGAGGCGGTGGGCGGGGGCGCGGTCGGGGCCGACGCCGGAATCGAGGTGGACGGCTTCGCAGTTCAGGCGTCGCGCTTCCTGTTTTGCCCAGGTCATGAGGAGATCGGCGTGGCCGTGACCGCGTGCGGCGGGCGTGGTGATCAGGTCGTCCACGTACAGATGATGGCCCCATGCGCTGTGCCAGGCCTCGCGAAATCCCAGTACCGAGACTGCTGAGTCGTCGGCCTCGGTGAACACTCCGACGAGCCGGTAGCCGCGCGGCCGCAGGTCGGTGTCGACGAAGTCGACGAGCGCGTCGACCGTGCCCCAGCGCGGCCGCAGCTTGAGCAGCGCCGCCGCACCCAACTTCGTCTGGTCTGCGTTGATTTCGCGAATCTCGGTCATATCAAGCGACGTTAGCGCTGCCATTTGGCCGAGCCGAGGGCCACTTCGACCCAACTCCGATAGGCCACCAGGTCGGATTCAGGACTGCGCGAGCAATCCGTCGATGATGACGCGCAGCTTCCATGTCGCCCGCGCGCCCCCTCCGCTGGTGAGCAGTGGGGCCAGTTCCCGGATCGTGGGGTAGTCCTCGGCAGGCAGTGCTTGGTAGACCGCATCGAGCCGGGCGGCGGTCGCATCGACGGTCTCGGTGTCGGTCCGTGCGGCGGACTCCAAGGCGGCGGAGGCGATGTACTGGCCGAGCAGGTCGACGGCCCAGGCGCTGGCGGCGTCCTCGAGCCCACCGAGACGGAGCAGCCGCAGCATCTCCTCGATGAGCCGCAGGATGTGCGGGCCCGTCGGCGCTTCGGTGAATCCGACGGAGGCTAGGTCGCGGTGCTCAGCGAGCGCGGCGACGACCCGTTCGACGAGTAGTTCCAGCCGAGTGCGCCAATCGCCGTCGGTCGGCAGTTCGACGGCGGCCACGGCGAGGTCGTGGGTCAGCAGCATCAGCTCACGCCGGTCGCTCACATAGACATACAGCGACGCCGACCCCGTATCGAGAACCTGCGCCACTCGACGCATGCTCACCGCGGCGCAGCCCAGCTCGTCGACGAGGTCGAGGGACGCGGCCACGATTGCGTCGAGGCTCAGTGGCGCCTTCGCGGGGCTGGTGCGGGGATTGGGGCGGGGGCTGCCGGGCATGTGTCGAATCCTAGCTTGACAAACAGTGGTCGGAGCGAGCATCGTTCGGAACGATCAGTGATCGTTACGATCACTGATCGAGAGACTGCGGAGGAGTTGCCATGAAGGTGATCGTTTTCGGAGCCGCCGGACGAGCGGGTCGAGTAATCGTGACCGAGGCGCTGACCGCCGGTCACGATGTCACCGCAGCGGTCCGCGATCCGGCAAAGCTGTCATCGGCCGACCAGCGACGGCTCACCGTGGCCCGTGCCGACGTCCGCGACCCGGACAGCGTGCGCGCGGCCGTCGCGGGTCACGACGCGGTGGTGAGCGCGATCGGCCCTGCGGGCCGACATGCCGACGGCCTCTATTCTGACGCCGCCCGCGCCATGGTCGCGGCGATGCAATCCACCGGAGTGCCCCGCCTGATCGCCATCACCTCCAGTGGCGTTCGTCGAGACGACCCGAATCACGCACTGTGGTACCGCCTTCTGGCACGAACCCTGATGAACGAGCTCTACGGTGACATGCGCCTGATGGAATCCATCATCAGCGAGTCCGCCGTGGACTGGACCTTTGTCCGCCCTGCCCGCCTGACCGACGACCCGCCGACCGCGACCTACCGAGTCGTGGACGGCGAAAATCCAAGCGGCGGTTGGAAAGTGCCGGTAACCGACCTCGCCCGCTTCATCGTTGCAGAACTAGCTGAGCACCGCTGGTCGCACACCGCACCCACCCTCGCTCAATAGGTTCACACCTCATCCAAGGCACGCCTGCCGGTGATCGGGCCCCACACCCCGACGAGCGCGACCATCACGAGCAACGCGACGGTGATCACCGAGAACACCAGCCCTGGCCCGTTCGCCCGGTCGAGCAGCGGCAGCAACAGGAACGGCAGCAGCGCGGTGCTCACCTTCGACAGCGAATAGGTCGCGCCGGATGCGGTGCCGCGCACCGCGGTCGGGAACGACTCCGGCAGGTACGCGTGGATAGCGTCGGAGAAGACATTGCTGGCGATGGTGAACAACCCGCCCGACAACAGGATGAGCGGCACGCTGGTGGCGAAGCCGAAGGTCAGGCCGAACAGTGCCATCAGTGTCGCGGTCCCCATCACGAGGTACTTGCGTTCTATCCGCTCGATCAACGGGATCGCCAGCAGTGACCCCAGCGGGTAGCCGAGATAGGTGATGGCCAAGTAGCTCAGCGAGGTGACCACCTCGAATCCCTTGCGGTCCAACACAAGTACCGCCAGGGTGCCGAATCCGTAGTAGCCGAACACCTGCAGGATCATCACCGCGGAGAACAGCGTCGTCTTGCCGCGGTACGGCGGCCGGACGATCGCGCTGAACGGCAGGCCCTTCGTCTTGTTCTGCTGCCGCGCAAGCCAATGCGGCGACTCCGGCATGTCCCGCCGCGCGACGACCACCACCGCGGCGCCGAGCCCGCCGATCACGAACAGCCAACGCCAGCCGTCGACACCGAAGGGCTGCAACGGAACCAGCCATTTGGCGAGGAACCCGACGGTCGGCACCGCACAGAACCCGATCGTGTACGCCATCGCGATCATCCGCCCACGCACCTGCGGCGGAACCACTTCCGACAGATAGGTATCCGACACGGTCATCTCGGCACCGATCCCGAGCCCGGCCAGGAATCGCGTCGCCATCAGGAACATGATGTTCGGACTGAACGCGCCGAGCAGCGTGAACCCGGAATACAACGCGATGTTGATCATGAACATCCGCCGCCTGCCGAACACATCGGACAACCGCCCGATCACCAGCGCACCGAGGAACTGCCCGGCGAACGCCGACGCCAGGATCCCGCTGAGCTGGAACGTGGACAGGTGCATCTCCTGCTTCAGCACCCCGGTAATCGTCCCGGCGAGGAACAGCTCATACAGATCGAAGAACAATCCGGCACCGACGAGCGCCACCAACTTGCGATGAATGGGACGAACCGGAAGCTCGTCCAGCCGTAGCGGTTCCCGCCCGACGTCGGATGTTGTGATCATCCCGCCATACTCCTGATCAAGCCCCCTTCCGGCAACAAATCAGCGTGGTGTGTCCGGTTCGCGTCGCTTGCCCCGCCGTTGCCAGAACGTGCCCGTCCGGAAAGCCGATTCCGCCCTGCCCGGTAGTGGCCCGGTGGTTGACTTGCCGCGTGCCGGCCGCGTCCGGCCGCACATCAGTACACCGAGGTCAGGAGGCCACGGATATGCCCACTCATGACGGAAGCTGGCCACAGGGGACACCGTGCTGGGTCGACAGTCAGGTCGACGACACCACGCGGGCCCGCGAGTTCTACGGGGATCTGTTCGGCTGGGAAATCCAGGATGGCCCGCCGGACGCGGGCGGCTATCTGATGGCGCTACGCCACGGCAGGCCCGCCGCGGGGATCGGGCTCAAGCCGGACGGCATGGCGATGCCGTCGGTGTGGACCACCTACTTCGCCGCCGACAGTGCCGACGAGATCGCCGAAAAGGTCACGGCCGCCGGTGGTTCGGTGATGATGCCGCCCTTCGACGTGCTCGATGTCGGCCGGATGTTCGTCGCCGCCGACCCGGTGGGCGCGATCTTCGGCGTGTGGGAAGCCAAGGCGCACACCGGCGCAGGCATCTACAACGAGGACGGCGCCTACTGCTGGAACGAGCTGCACACCGATCAGTACAAGCAGTCCCAGGAGTTCTACGCGGCCGTATTCGGTTGGCACTACACCGAAATCGGCGACGGCCAGGATTTCGTCTATGCCACCTTCGGCCTGACCGAGGGCAGCGACCCGGTCGGCGGCATCAACGACGCGAGCAAGACGCCCGGCGACTCCCCGTCGTTCTGGCTGACCTGGTTTCAGGTCGACAACACCGACGCGTCCGTCACCAAGGCGACCGAACTCGGCGCGACGGTCCTGATGGGCGTGCACGACAGCCCGTTCGGCCGGATGGGTGTGCTGCAGGGCCCGCAAGGCGAGGCGTTCGGCGTCATCGATCCCACGACAGTCAGCGAGCCGCAGGCAGGCGCGTAGTCGGCACGGAAGATAGATATAAGGAAGGGCCAGCGTTCGGCGCTGGCCCTTCGTCTATCCGAACTATCGCTTCTTGATCGGGGGAACCGCCACGTCGGTCCGTCGAGTGGTCACCTTGACAGCCCTGTTCTCCGCCGCCGCTGCGGCATTGGCCAGTTCGACGTTCTCAGGAGCGGCGGCGGCTTCGTCAGCGGCCCGAGCGGCGCGATCGGCTTCGAACGCGCCGAGGAAGCTGGCGGTGGCGTCCTCGGTGGCGAGGACGGCGGTCAAGGCGGCGTGGGCCGCGTCGGCGGCGGCTTGGGCGGCAGTGGCAGCCGACGAGGCGGCCTCGGCCGCCTTCGTCGCGCTGTCGATCCCGGTGTGGATGGTGTCGCGCGGGCCGACGCTGGTCTTCGCCTTACCGCCGGCTTTCGCGCTCGGAACGTCGGCGCGTTGCGCGGATTCGGCGCGGTCGCGGGCACTGGCGGCCCGCTGCCGCGCCTGGTGGATCAGGGCTTGCTGCTCGACCGAACGAGCACCGGGCGCCTGGCCGCTGCCGTCGTGGGCGGCCGCGACGCCGACTCCGGAAAGGATCAACGCCGAACACGCGAGGACCAGGACAACGGCTCGGGGGCGATCCCTACGCATAGCGCTCCATCCCTCGAAGAAGACCAGGCAGTCGGATTTACCGTACGTCCCATTAGTCGGATTTGCGACGACCTTCGGTGGCGCGCCGTGTCGCATCCATGCTGGTCACCGCCCTGCTGATCAGCGATATCCCGGCGGGTTGCGCGCGATCAAACCGTGCTCGTGGGCGTAGACGACCGCGTGGATGCGGTCGCGGACACCGAGTTTGGCGAGCACGCGGGAGACGTGCGTCTTGACTGTTTCCTCACCGACGCCGAGCAGTACGGCGATCTCGGCATTGCTGCGGGCATCGGCGAGCAGCAGCAACACTTCCAGCTCGCGGGCGGTGAGATGTTCGACTTCCGGCGGCGTGTGCGGCGGAGCGAGGGTGGTCGCGAACCGCGCGGCCAGTCGGCGCGTCATCGACGGATCGATCAGCGCATCCCCACGAGCGGCGATGCGGATGGCGGCGACGAGTTCCTCCGGCGGCAGGCTCTTCAATAGAAACCCGCTCGCCCCGGCCTGCAGCGCGCGATAGAGATTGGCGTCGCTGTCGTAGGTGGTGAGCACCAGCACGTGCGTGCCGCCCGCCGCGACGATCGCCTCGGTGGCGGCCAGCCCGTCCAGCTTCGGCATGCGCACGTCGAGAATCGCGACATCCGGTCGCAGCCTTGCGGTTTCGGCGATGGCCGCGCGGCCGTCGCTGACTTCGGCGACGCAGTCGAAATCGGCCTGGCTGTCGACGACCGCGCGCAGTCCGGAGCGGAACATGCTGTGATCGTCGGCGATCAGCACCCGGATCGGCCGGTTCATGATCCACCGATCGGGACGGAAACCGTGGTGTGCCAAGAGGTTCCGGAAGAATCGGGTCCGTAGTCGAGTTCACCGTCGAAAAGCTCGGTGCGGCGGCGGATCCCGCCGAGGCCACGCGGCACGGCGGTATCGCTCGAATTCGGTACGGGTGGCATCGGATTGGTAGCCCGGATCACCACTCGATTCGGCTGATACACCACCGCGAGCCGCGCGTGCGCACCGTCACCGTGCCGCAATGCGTTGGTCAGCATCTCCTGCACGATCCGATACACCGTGACATCCAACGACTCCGGCAACTCGACCACCGAACCATGCACGGCGACTTCGACCGTCAATCCGGCGGCCCGCACATGCTCGATCAGTCCGTCGATGTCGACCAGCCCGGGCTGTCGCTGCCCCGCGTCGTCGCGGCCGTGCAGCAGATCCAGCTGGCGCCGCAGATCAACCATCGCGGCTCTGCTACTCGACTCCACCGCCGCCAGCGAACGGGTAGCCGCGCCATTCACGGTGTCTGCCATGGCCATTCGTGCCGCGCCCGCGTGGATCCCGATGGCGCTCACGTGATGCGAGATGACATCGTGCAGGTCTCGCGCGATGGCCGCCCGCTCTTCGGTCACCGCTCGCTCCACCGCGACCTGATGCTCCTGTCGCCGCAGCCGCTCCCGCTGCTCCAGATCGGCGATATAGGCGCCGCGGGCCGCCGTGTACCGGCCGACCAGCCACGGCACACAGCCCGCGGCCACCGTCGACGTGAGCATCAGCCGCCAGTCGTGTCCGGCATGGCCGCGCGACATCAGATGCGAGGCGGCGACGCCACCGCACAGCAGAAGCATGGTCGACACCGATTTCGGTCCGGAAAGCCACGCTCCGGTGCGATACCCGGCAACCAATAGGCCGACCCCGGCGAATTGACCGTCGAAACCGTGTCGGTGCAGCAGCCAGGCGGCCGCCAGCCGGACCACGACCTGGGCCACCGCGACCACGCCCGCGGTGCGTGGCGGCGCGGCGCGGCCAGATCGCCGACGATGATGCCCGCCATCACCGCACCGGTCTGCCACGGCGCGACGGCGAATACGCCGCACAGTCCCAGCCCGACGGCGTCGATCAGCGCCGCGACCGCCGCGACCACCAGCGACTGCCGGGCCAGCGACCTGCTCACGTCCAACAGTTCGCCACCACCTTCTGGTCGTCGGAGCCGTCGCGGGCGATCCTAGCCAGCTCGGCCACCCGGCCCGCTAACTCTGCCCTGCGACCGGCGTCGTCGCGTCCCCCGCGCGGGGGACGCCGAATCCCTCGGCGGCGCGATGTTTGCGCAGGCCATCGACCGTAGCGTCGAGATTCGACGACGGACGATCAAGGAGATCCAGTGGACCGAGTGGAGCTGTTGACCTATGCCCTCCCCGCATTCGCGTTGTTCATGGTGGTGGAGTGGATCGCGTATCGCCGCGACCCCGATCGCCCGAAGAACGGTGGTTCGGGGCGAGACACCGCGTCCAACGTGGCGACCTTCACCCTGGGTCGGCTCAGTAAACCGCTGACGCAGTACCTGATTCCGTTCTCCGCGGTGGTGGCGGCCGCGGCGATCACCCCGCTGCACCTGTCGGCGACGTCGTGGTGGGTGTGGGTGCTCGGCCTGGTGGTCACCGATTTCTGCTACTACTGGGCGCATCGCGCCGACCATCGGGTCCGCCTGCTCTGGACGTCGCACAGCGTCCATCACTCCAGCGAGCACTTCAACCTGTCCACCGCGATCCGCCTGCCGTGGGTGCACCCGGTGGCCAACATCCTGCGCGGAATGGCTTGGGTCCCAGCGGCTTTGCTCGGCTTCCCGGTGTGGATGATCTTCCTGCTGCAGAGCATCGGCCTGCTCTACCAGTTCCCGATCCACACCCAGCGCGTCGGCACGCTGGGGCGCCCGATCGAGTTCCTGTTCAACACCCCCGCGCACCACCGCATCCACCACGGCTCCAACCAGCCCTACATCGACCGCAACTACGGCGGCATCCTCATCATCTGGGACCGCATGTTCGGCAGCTTCGCCGCCGAATCCGAGCCCATCCGCTACGGCCTCACCAAGAACATCGGCACCGACAACCCGCTGAAGGTCAACTACCACGAACTGGCCGGACTAGTCCGCGACGTACGCGGCGCCACCACCTGGCGCGCCCGCCTCGGCTACGTCTTCGGCCCGCCCGGCTGGACCGAGCACAAACAGGTCGCGCCGGAACCGGTGCCACAGACCAAGTCGGTCCAACTCACCTGAGTGAGAGTGCATCGCCCGGATTCGCTTATCCAGCAGTCGGTCTCACACGCCGTCGAGGAAGAAGCGCAGGCTGGCGATGCTCGGCGAGCCCGCGGCGAATTCGACGAACGCGACGCCGCGGGTGTCGCCGAAACGTACCGACGCCGTCACGGTGCGGCCGGCCGCGATCAGTTTGCCCCACCGCATGTTTCGCGCCCGATTGGTGAACTCCTCCACCGAAATCGGTGTGCCCGCGGGCAATTCGACAACGGCATAGTGTCCGAGTAGTCCGCGGACGCGGACGATGTCCGTGCTGCCCGCCGCGGCGAACAGCCGGGACGTCACGCGCCTGCCCGTCCGTCCGATCCCGCCGAGCGCCCGCATCATGCCGAGCGCGCCGTCGACGCCGAGATTGTTGATCAGCTGCGGCCCGAGTCGCAGCGCGGCACCGAGCCCGCTCGGCCCGGTCCGCAAGAGCTGCACGATCATCGGGCCCAGCTCCCAGTGCGCGGCCAGGTGCGCGATCTTCCAGTCGCCGTCCTCCTCGACGAGCTGATAGCGCAGGTGCATCGGGACCGAGACCCTGGCGCCGGTCGACATGGTGGTCTCGATGGTCAGATCGCGCACCACCGTCGGCGGCTGCACGATGTCGCGCTCGACCCGGAAGGCGATGTCGTTCGGGCCGATGAAGGTGTCGTAGAAGCTTTCGATAGCGGTGCGGCCGACGTGCGGGCGGGAGCCGACCGGGTCGTTCACCTCGGCGTCGGCGGTGAATAAGTCGACCCACGCGGACTTGTCGTGCGCGGCGACCGCGCGTGGTGACGCCTGGACGGCCGCCAACAGCTCTGCGGCCGAGGGTTCCAGCGGCATGACAAATCCTCCGATGTCGACGATGACTCGACCCCATGGTAGAACAAGTTCCAATTGGGCCAGCGCGTCCGGTGCCGCTCGAGCCGCCTATCCGACGGCGAGACCAGCGGCTTCCCGGCAGAACAGCCAGAGCCGCCAGGCCTCGTCGGCGGTGTAGTGCGTGCGACGCAAATAGTGCTCCGGACGCACCCGGCGGTCGTGCCAGAAGCGGCCGGACGGCAGCGTGGCCGAGGTCGCGGCGAGCCAGATCGCGGTGTCCGCACCCTCCTCGGGCGTACGCAGCAGCGGCCGCATGAGTCGATGGAAGGCGGGTAGCGACGTGATGACCCCGGGCGTGTCCGCCCAGCCGGGATGCATGCTGTGTACCGAAATACCCTGGGGTGCATAGTGTTCGGCCAGAAGTGGGGTAAAAGCAACCTGCATGCGTTTGGTGCGGGCGTACGCGGTGGTGCCGGAATATCGACCTTGCCGGTATTCGGGGTCGTCGACGGCGAGCCGCTGCGCGTACATGCCGCCGGAGGACATCAGGATCACGCGCGACCCGTCGGCGGCATCGAGCAGCGGCACCAGCCGGTCGGTGAGCAGCAGCGGGCCGAGCACGTGCGTGGCCAGCGTCAACTCGTGCCCGTCGGCCGTTTCGATGCGCCGTGGTGGCAGCAGGCCCGCGTTGTGGATCAGCACGTCCAGCCGAGATAGTCGCTCGCTGAGCTCGTCCGCGCAGGCCGCCACCGAACCAGGATCGGACAGGTCGCACACTGTCACGGACACATCGGCGGCAGGGTCGGCCGCGCGGATCTCCCGACAAGCCTGCTCGCCACGTTCGCGGTCGCGCACGGCGAGTATCACCGAGCCGCCGAGTCCGGCCAGTCCGGCCGCAATCGCCTTGCCGATACCGGAATTCGAGCCCGTCACCAGTGCCGTGCGGCCGTGCATGGCATCCGACTGCGGGTCGTCCGCAGGCCAGCCGCGGCGGCGGAACCGAAAGCCGAGGCGGCTGTAACCCGGCACGATCGTCCGGTCGAGCAGGGTGTCGAAGAACGTGGGTGTACCGGACGCATCGGTCATGGCGTAATTCTCCGGTCTGCTGGCATAGTCCGGCAATAACGATGCATGAACGTTGCATTGGCCGTTCGTCTCGCTAGAGTCGAGGCATGGGCATCGAGTGTTCGAGCGTCGTCGCGGCACCCCGGTCCGAGGTCTTCGACTGGCACGCCCGACCAGGCGCGTTCGCGCGGCTCGCGCCGCCGTGGCAGCCTGCCTCGGTGCTCGCCGAGGCAAATTCGCTGGCCGACGGCACCGCCGTGCTCGGACTGCCCGGCGGGCTGCGCTGGGTGGCCGAGCACGATCCCACCGGCTACGACCCGCCGCAACGATTCGTCGATCAGATCGCCGTCGACGGTCTCGGCTCGCTGCCTGCCGGCCTGCTGCTGCGCTGGCGGCACACGCACGATTTCGAGGTGGTCGACGAAACGCACACCAGGGTGCTGGATCGGGTCGAGTCGCCGGTGCCCGCGTTCGTGCTGCGCCCGATGTTCGACTACCGCTATCGGCAATTGGCGGACGATCTGGCCGCGCACGCGGACGCGGTGCGAGCGGGCTTCGCGGCCAAGACGATTGCGGTGACCGGCGCGTCCGGACTGGTCGGCTCGGCGCTCACCGCGTTCCTGACCACCGGCGGCCACACCGTGCTCCGCCTGGTCCGGCACGCGCCGAAAACCGGCGAGCGGCAATGGAACCCGGACGATCCCGCGTCCGACCTGCTCGACGGCGTGGACGCGGTGGTGCATCTTGCGGGTGCGTCGATCGCGGGCCGATTCACCGGCGAACACAAGCGGGCCGTGCTCGACAGCCGGATCGGACCGACCGAGCGGCTCGCCGCGCTGGCCGCCCGCGCGGGCGTGCCGACCTTCGTCAGCGCGTCCGCCGTCGGCTACTACGGCTACGACCGCGGTGATGAGCGGCTTTCCGAAGACGCCTCGCGCGGTGACGGTTTCCTCGCCGACGTGGTCGACGCATGGGAGGCGGCCGCCGACGCCGCCACCGGGGTCCGAGTGGTCAAGGTGCGCACCGGCATCGTGCAATCGCCGCGCGGCGGCACCCTGCGACTGCTGCGGCCGCTGTTCGCGACCGGACTCGGCGGCCGGATCGGTGACGGTGAGCAGTGGCTGTCCTGGATCGGCATCGACGATCTGGTGGACATCTACTATCGCGCGCTGTGGGACAGCAACCTGTCCGGCGCGGTGAATGCTGTTGCGCCGCAACCTGTTCGCAATAGCGAATACACCCACATCCTGGCCGGCGTGCTGCGCAGGCCCGCGCTGGTTCCGGTGCCCGAGTTCGGCCCAGCGTTGCTGCTCGGCGAGCAGGGTGCGCGTGAACTCGCCGCCGCGAGTCAACGGGTCGTGCCCGCCGTGCTGGACAAGGCCGGGCATCGGTTCCGTACACCGGATCTCGTCTCGGCGCTGCGACATCTGCTCGGTCGTGCCCGCCGCTGAACCGCGCGCTCAGCGGGTGAGCAGGATCTGGTGCACATCGAGGTAGCCGCATCGGAATCCGGCCTCGGCGTGCGCCAGATACAACCGCCACATACGCCGGAAGATCGGATCGAAGCCCAATTCCGCGACGCGGTCGGCACGGGCATTGAACCGCTGCTGCCACAGTCGCAGGGTGTGCGCGTAGTGCTCGCCCATCGACAGTTGTTCGCGGACAACGAGTTCGGTGCGCCGTCCGGCCACATCCGCGAGTAGCCGGGTAGACGGCAGGAAACCGCCGGGGAAGATGTATTTCTGCACCCAGGTGTAGGTGTAGCGGGTGGCCAGCATGCGGTGGTGCGGCATGGTGATCGCCTGGATCACCGCGCGCCCGCCCGGCGCCAGTACCCGGTCGATGGTCTCGAAGAACGTCTCCAGGTACTCGTAGCCGACCGCCTCGATCATCTCCACCGAGACCACCGCATCGAATTCGCCGGTCACCCGGCGATAGTCGAGCAGATCGATGGCGACGCGTTCGGAAAGCCCTGCGGCGGCAATACGATTCAGGGCCAGCGCGCGCTGCTCCGTCGACAGCGTCACCGAACGTACCGTCGCGCCACGAGCGGCCGCACGCAACGCCAATTCGCCCCAGCCGGTACCGATTTCGAGCAGGCGGGTGCCGGGCCCGACGCCCGCTCGGTCGAGTATCCGATCGATCTTGGCCTGCTGCGCGGCGGCGAGGTCGGCCCAGCGCGGCGGCGGCGCGGTGGCCGGGAACAACGCGCTGGAATAGGTCAGCGTCTCGTCCAGGAACAGCTCGAACAGATTGTTCGACAGGTCGTAATGCCTGGCGATATTGCTTCGGCTGTTCGATTCGCTGTTGCGCTCGGCGGCAGGGTGTCTCGAGACATAGAGGCGGCGTAGCGCCCGGAGCGGTGCGGGAACGAGCGTGTCGATGTTCTCGGCGAACACCGCGAGCGTCGCGGCCGGGTCGGGTGCCGACCAATCGCCTGCCATATACGCCTCGCCGAAGCCGATCAGCCCGCCCACTCCGAGCCGGGCGGTGAAGTCATCCGGGCGGTGCAGTATCAGCCGCGGCGCGTCCGCCGCACCACGGCCGAGCACCGTCCCGTCCGGATACTCGACCCGGATCGGCAGCGTGCGCACGGCGCGCCGGAACAGTCGGTGCGCCATCGCCGCGGCGATGGCGGCCCGGGTACCGGTCGGGACCCGCTCGACGTCGGGCCAGTACGTCGAGGTTTGTGCTGTGACGTGCGTTTGTATGCTCACCGCGAATACTCCTCGAAGTGCTTGGCCGGTCGGGGAACGAGAGGTAGGCCGCGCGCCCAGAGAATCACGCCGTGCCTGCGAATGAGCGCCGAGACCACAAGTGGGGCAAGGGGTACCGCCACTGTCGCGCGCAGGATGGTACGGACGGTGGCCGAATGGCAACGTCCGGTCATCGAGGCGGCGAAAATCGGCTGGTGATCGGTGAGGGTGATGGATACCCGCAGGCGGTCGGTGGGCTCGGGGAGGCGCATCCGGTATTCGCCGCGTACCTCGTTGAAGGGCGACACATAGAAGCGTTTCTCGGTGGTCGCGACGCCGTGGTTGTCAGGGCGGACCAGGTAGCAGTGCCGTTCGCCGTAGGTGTTGTGCACCTCCGCGATGACGCAGACCAGGTCGCCGGTGCTGTCGCGGCACCAGAACAGGGTCAGCGGGTTGAACACGTAACCGAGCACCCGCGCGTTGGCGAGCATCAGGACGCGACCGCCGCGCAGGTCGATGCCGTGCTCGGCGAGGTAGTCGTCGACGTTCTCGCGCAGGGTGCGCTGCGGGTCGCCGAGATGGTCGGCGGCGCGGAACCCGGCTAGCGGGCGCAGCCAACGCGGCAGCCTCGGCATATCGTCGAGGTCGATCAGCCAGCTGTAGCTGCGATAGCTGAACTCGTGGTGCAGCGGTGCGCGGCGCACGTGGTGGATCCGGGTGCGGACGATCTGCGCCTTCATGAGGTGTGCACGGCCGCAACAGGTTTGGCTGTCCATCGCGCACCGAGCCGCTCGGCGGCGCGCAGCCCCGACAGTGCGCCGTCCTCGTGGAAGCCCCAGCCATGATAGGCGCCCGCGAAAGCAATTCGCGCACAACCGATCTCGCCGAGCCTACGCTGCGCCGCCACCGAACTCGGGGTGTAGCGCGGATGCTGGTAGACCATCCGATCGATGATCAGCTCCGGATCGACCCGGTCGCCATCGCCGAGGGTGACCAGGAACCGCGGCTCCTCGTCGAGTCGCTGCAGGCGGGTCAGGTCGTAGCTGACCAGCACCCGATCCGGCTGTGCCGCGCAGGACGGCAGCCGGTAGTTCCAGGAGGCCCGTGCTCGCGGGGCTCGCGGCAGCACCGACGCGTCGGTGTGCAGCACTGTGTGATTCACCGAATATGGCATAGCGGAGAGGATTTCGGCTTCCGCGCCGGTCGGCTCGGCGAGCAGCCGCAGCGCCTGATCCGGATGGGTGGCGATGACTGCCGCGTCGAACACCCTGATCTCGTCCGTGTCGTCGCGCACCGCGACGCCGTCGGCGAGGCGATGCACGGCCCGCACCGGGGTGCCGACCAGCACGGTGTCGAGGTGCGCGGCGACCGCCTGAACGTAGGTGGCCGAGCCGCCGACGACGGTGCGCCAGGTGGGGGAGCCGAACACCGTCAGCATGCCGTGATGGTCGAGGAAGGTGAACAGATATCGCGCCGGATACCGCAGCGCGGTGCCCGGATCGCACGACCACACCGCCGCGACGAGCGGCGTGAGGAAGTGCGTGACGAAGTAGTCGGAGAAACCGTTCGCGAAAACGAATTCTGCTACGGTGCGGCCGGTTTCGGCCGCACGGGTTAATTCGGCGCGAGCCAGGCGATGGAACCGCGGCACCTCGGCGAGCAGGCGCAGATAGCGTCCACGAGCCATCGATCGTGGCGTAGCGAACAGTCCGCCCGCACCGCGGGCGCCCGCGTATTCCAGGCCGCAGCCGTCGCAGCGCACCGACATGCTCATGTCCGATTCCTGGGTCGCGATGCCCAGCTCACCGAACAGCCGCAGCAGTGTCGGGTAGGTGCGGTCGTTGTGCACGATGAACCCGGTGTCCACGCCGATCGCCGCGCCATCGCGTGCGGTGACCCGGTGGGTGTCGGCGTGACCGCCGAGTCGATGGTCGGCTTCGTAGAGGGTCACCTCGGCGGACCGCGACAGCACCCAGGCCGCGGTTAAACCGGCTACTCCGCTGCCGACGACGGCGATCCGTCTCGGCTCGGTGTGCTGGGCCATGTGTTCCTCCTCGTCGCCGAATGCGGTGGCCAATCGATTGCTACCGCAGTCGGGGTGTGCGGGTCGCCGTCGCTGTTCTGCTGAAGCGGGCCGTCGACGCCGTGCCCCGATTATGCATCGTTTCAAGGCGACGGCAACAACGGAGGCCTCTCGCAGCAGCCGCCGTCGTCGTCGGATGCGGTCGATCTCGGAAAGGACTTCGCCCAGATGTCGTCGTCGGATTGCTCGTGGCGTGAGAAATCGGATGTGCCGTGCGATCGCTCGCGGATTCGGCCGGTCGGCCCGAGCGGGTCAGCTCAGGTAGTCGATGGCGTCGGTCAGGCTCGCGACCCGCTCCGCCGCCTCGGGCAGGATCACCGAATCCCAGCCGGGCCCGCCGACGAGCACCCGCGACCCCGCATCGAGGCAGGCCCGCACCGCCGAGGTCAACGCGGTCGATTCCTGCTGCGACCACAGCAGCACCGATGCGGGCTGCTCGTGTCGCGCGAGACTGTCGGTCAGTGCGTCGGTCGGCACATCCGCGCCGAGCATGTATGCGCTCACGTTGCGCTCGGCGAGGCCGGCCCGCAGCACCTCGAGCGGGAGTGCGTGCGTCTCACCGCCGGTGCAGGCCAGCACGACCGGCCTCGACGCAGGCCCATCCGGCGGCGGATTGGTGCGATGCAGCACCGAGGTGATGCACCACGACAGCAGGTGCTCCACATCGATGCACCCCTCGCCCGCGCCCTGCCGCGCGACAATGTCGGCGAAGGCGGGGCGGCACAACCGATCCCAGGTGTCCACCACCCCGAATGCGCGGAAGTGCGCCTCCAGATAGTTGGACACCGCGCGCGTCTCGAGCGTGAATGCCGCAGCGAGCAACGGGAATCGGTCGCCCAATCGCGGCGTGGGTCCGCGCACCGCCGCGGCCGCGCCCGCCGGGCTCGCACCGTCCTGAATGAGGGTGAGCATCTGCCCGAGCAGGGCGATATCGGCTTCGGTGTAGAGCCGGTGCTTGCCGGGTCGATGCTGTGGCGGCCCGATGTTGTAGCGGCGGTTCCAGCTCCGCAGCGTCGCCGTGGGGATGCCGAGGCGCTCGGCAACCGCGCGGACCGTGTATCCGGCCGCGTCGGAAGCGGGAGCGGAACCGGCGGACATCGCTCTATTCTGCCTGTTCCGGATCGCCCGATTCGCCATGCCCGGGCGATCGCGCGTCGCATGGGTTGTCCGGCGCCCGCGGCACGGCGATCAGCTCCGCCCGGTGGTGGCCGCGGTCGCGCCACACAGCAGGCCCCAACCCGCCGCGACCGCGATCGCCTTGCCGCGCTGTGGTCGTCCGCGCAACGCGATCCCCAAGATCGTGGCATCGGACAGGTCGGCCAGCACCCGCGCGGCAATCGCCAGCCGGAGTGCGTTCGGCGTCGGCGCCGCCAGCATGGCCAGCCCGGATGCGACATCACGCAATGCGGTCATCCTGGCTACTGCGCGCAGGGCGGGGTCGTCGGCGGACCAGCCGCACGGTCCGAGCATGACTGCGGGCCGTGCCGCGACCGCGACGCCGTATCCCGCCGTCAGCGCGCCTGCGATCCGGGGCAGCCAGGCAAAGGTCACGAGTTCCTCCTTGATGAGTGCATTGAATCAATCATGCATCGTTATGAGATAACATGGCCAGTGTCGTCGATTTCCGAGGAGTTCGCGTGACATCTCGAACGAAGCGTTATCCCGTTCGCCTGTTGATTGCTATGGTCGGAGGGGCCGTCGCGATCGCGGCGCCGGGTAGCGCGCAAGCAGCCCCGGTCGCCGCACCGGCACCGGTGTCGTCGCTCGACCTGACCAGGTACCTCGGTACCTGGAACCAGCTCGCGGCGGTGCCGCAGTACTTCAACCTCGCCTGCGCGCGCGATACGCAGGCGAACTACGCGCTCGACCCGCAGGGCAACGTCTCGGTCCGCAATACCTGCACCACCTGGTCGAACATGGACAACGAAATCGCAGGCACCGCAACGATCAACGACCGGATGACGGGCGCGCAGCTGCACGTCAGCTTTCCCGGCGTGCCGACTCAGGACCGGATCGATGGGCCGACCAACTACATCGTGACCGCCCTCGGCCCGGACTATTCGTGGGCTGTCGTCACCGATCCCGGCCGGATCTCCGGCTTCGTCCTCGCTCGCGCGCCGATGCTGGATACGGCATCGTGGCAGCGGGTACGTGCGGGAATCGTTGCGGCAGGCCAGGATCCGTGCCTGTACCTGACCTCACCGACCACCGGCGGTCTCGCCGACATCGTTCCGCTCTGCACGCTCTGACCACACGCTCCGGCGCCCGTGAGGGTCGCGTCATAGGTGCCGGGCATTGAGCCGCCCACGCCACCATGGCGCCACCCTCACGGGCGCCGGAGGTCACTTCACCCCGCGAAGAGGAGCAGATGACCGTCACCATCGCCCTGTTCACCCGTGACCTGCGGGTGCACGACAACCCCGTGCTCACCGCCGCACATCGCGAAGGTGCCTCGGTGGTACCGCTTTTCGTCGTCGATGACGCCATCGCGGCCGGTCGTTTCGCCGCGCCGAATCGCGCGCGGTTCCTCGCCGCCGCACTGAGCGAGTTGGACGCCGAGCTACGGGCGATCGGCGGTCGTCTGGTGGTGCGGCGCGGAGATGTCGTCGCGGAGGTGGAACAGGTTGCGGCGCAAGTGCATGCCGACAGCGTCCATATCGCCGCCGACGTGAGCAGGTACTCCCGCAAACGCGAACAAGCACTGCGGGAACGGTTGGAGCAGCGCGGATGCCTGCTGCACACGCATGCCTCTACGATCACCGCCGCCGATCCCGCGGAACTCGTCCCGTCCACCGGGCGTGACCATTTCGCCGTCTTCACTCCGTACTTCCGGCGCTGGGCCGAGACGCATCAGCGCAAGTCGTTCGGGAAGCCGCGCGAACTCACCATGCCACCGGTCGCAAGCGATCCACTGCCGGAAGCCGAAGAACTCTGCCCCGGCCCGACCTCGCCTCAGCTCGCGGTCGGCGGCGAGACGACCGGGCGAAAGTTGCTGCGCGACTGGCTTTCCGGACCCATCGAGGGATACGAAGAGCACAACGACGACCTCGCCGCCGACGCCACCTCGCACCTGTCCCCCTATCTGCACTTCGGTTGCGTGTCACCGGTGGACCTGGTGCGCCGGGTCGACATGTCAACGCCCGGCGGTAACGCCTTCGCCCGCCAGCTGGCCTGGCGCGACTTCCATCACCAGCTGCTCGCCGCCCGCCCGGACGCTGCCTGGTCGGACTACCGGCCTCGATCGATCACTTGGCGGGACGATCCCCAAGCCGTCGAAGCCTGGCAGGACGGCCGCACCGGATACCCGGTCATCGACGCGGCCATGCGGCAATTGCGCGCGGAGGGCTGGATGCCGGGACGCGCCAGGCTGATTGCCGCCAGCTTCCTCACCAAATCGCTGCGGGTGGACTGGCGGATCGGCGCCGAACACTTCCTGCGCTGGCTGGTCGACGCGGATCTGGCGAACAATCAACTCAACTGGCAGTGGGTGGCCGGCACCGGCACCGATACCAGGCCGAATCGGGTGCTCAACCCGCTGCGCCAAGCCAAGCGTTACGACCCGGACGGCGATTACGTGCGTCGTTGGCTGCCCGAGCTGGCGCACATTTCCGGTGCGGCGGTGCACACGCCGTGGCGCGAAAACGTCGATCCCGCCGCCTACCCCGCGCCGATCATCGAATGCGTCGGCATGTAGCGCACCGATATTGCCCCAGTTGTCGCAATGCCCTTCCTAATCCCGGGTGCCAGGTCTTGAATCGATGCATCGAGGCTTTGCCTTGCCCGACGAAAGGGGCCTGTGATGATGGGCACCGTGGACATTGTGATCACCATCGGTCGCGTATTGGACACCTTGCAGAAAGCGCTGTCGCTACTCGTCCTCGGCGGCTGACGACACCGCCGGGTGCCAGACTGGTCCGATGGCAACCGTTGTCGCTTTCCATGCGCACCCGGATGACGAAACTCTGCTGACCGGAGGCACATTGGCCGCCGCGGCCGCGGCCGGGCACCGGGCGGTGATCGTCGTGGCCACCGACGGGCACATGGCCGCGCTCGATGGGCGAAAAGCCTTGAGGCTGACCGAATTAGCGGCGAGTGCCGCTGCGCTCGGCGTCGCCAGGGTGGTGCATCTCGGCTACGCCGACAGCGGTCACGGTGCCGTGCTGTTCGCGGACCCGCCGGATCGCGTCCGCTTCCTGCGGGCTGAGAGGGACGAGGCCGCCGAGCGGCTCGCCGCGATCCTCCGCGAGGAGAACGCCGAGATTCTGCTGAGCTACGACCGCAACGGCGGCTATGGGCACCGCGACCACGTGCGGGTGCACGAGGTCGGCACCCGAGCCGCCGAGTTGGCCGGTGTGCCACGGGTGCTCGACGCGACCATGCCTCGCGAAAACGTCGCTCACATAGTGCGTTTCCTCCGATTCCTGCGGGGCCGGCTCGGCCCTTCCGTCCTGGGATCGCTCTACAGTTCGGGTGCCGAGATCACCCACCGCATCGACGTGAGTCACTACGCGGCCCAGCGCAAAGCCGCTGTCGCAGCGCATCGTTCGATCATCGAGGGATCGGGCTCCTTCGCCGCGATCGCCAAAGTCCTGCTGCGGCTGCCGACGCCGATTCTCGGCCGAGTGATGCACTGGGAGTGGTACATCGAAGAGGGCGCCCAGCCGACGGACAACCCGCTCGACGACATCTTCAAGCCCGCCTGACACTTTCAGCGGCTCGTCGTCACGTCGACAGCCTGACAGCGCGGCAGTATGACCGTAAAGATGGCCCCTTCACCGGGTTCGCTGTGCACCGTGACCCGGCCGCCGTGCGCCGCGACCAGCGCGTGCACGATCGAGAGCCCGAGCCCGCTGCCGCCGCTCGCCCTGGTCCGGGAGGTGTCCGTGCGGTAGAACCGCTCGAAGACGCGGGCGGCGGCATCGGGCGACAATCCGGGCCCGGAGTCGATCACATCGATGCGGACCTCGTCGCGAGAAGGGGTGAGCCGCACCATGACAGCGGCCTCGGGCGGGGTATGGACGAGGGCGTTGCCGAGCAGATTGGCGAGTACCTGGCGCAGTCGCGGCCCGTCGCCGATCACGTCCATCGTGCCCTCGCCGGTGTCCACCACGACGCCGATGCGTCGTTCGGGCGAAGTGGGCGTTGGTTTCTGGCGTGCGGCCATCGCTTGGGCGTTGTGCACGGCGTCGCCGGCCAACGCGAGCAGATCCACCGGTTTGCGCTCCAGCGGCCGCTTTTCGTCCAACCGTGCCAGCAGCAGCAGATCCTCGACGAGCAACCCCATCCGCTCGGCCTCGGACTCGATGCGCCCGACCACCATCGTGGCGTCGGTGCTCGCGCCCTGCCGGTACAGCTCGGCGAAACCGCGGATGGTGGTGAGCGGCGTCCGCAGCTCGTGGCTGGCGTCGGCGACGAACTGGCGCATCTTGGCCTCGGAACGGCGGGCCGCTTCCTCCGAGGCTTCGGTTGCCGCGACTCCGTATTGGATCTGGGCGAGCATCTCGTTCAACGAGCGGGCCAGATGATCGACCTCGGTGTCCACGCCGCGCACCGGGACCCTGCGGTGCAGGTCGCCGCCCGCGATGGCCGCCGCGGTGTCCTCGACCTCGCGCAACGGTCGCAGGCTGCGCTGGATCACCAGGTAGCCCACCACGCCCAGCGCGACCAAGGCGATGGTGCCGGTGGCGAGCTCGAAGAAGATCAACCGGGAGACCGTCTCCTGATTGTCGGTCAGCGGCAATCCGATGGTGGTCGAGCCGAATTGGTTCGACGTGGTCAGCACCCGCCAGTGCACCGACGAGTCGTCGGCGGAGTCGACCGTCGTCGGACTGTCGCCGACCGGTCCGCTGAGATCCGGTACGCCCGAGGCACTTCCGCCACCCGGCACCTCGAAGAACACCTGACCGCCCGCGCTCTTGTGCAGCTCGAAGAACCGGCGCGGCTGTTCGGCCACCGATCGGGGCTGTGGTGACGGGCCGGGGGAGTCGGCCGGAACCCATTGCACGGACCCGTCATTCGTCCGCACCTGCTTCATCGGCCGCGGCTGAGCCCAGCTACGAGACGCGTCGTAGAGCTGCTCGTCGGTGCGTTGGGTCAACGACTGGCTCAACGCCGACGTCACCGCCGCCCCCGAGGCGATCAGCGCCACCGCCGTCAGCAGCAGCAACGCGATCACCAACCCGATCCGCAGCGGAACCGACGCCACCCGCCGCGACAACTGTGCGCGCGCGTTCATGCCCGGCTCGGCTGTACTGCCCGCAGCAAGTGACCAACGCCGATCCCGATTCCCGCGAGAGGTGTGCCGATCATGACCACATGATCGCGTCACTACCGCTGTCCGAGCTGCGAGCGACCTGGGTATCTGCTGTGAGGAGGGGACCAGGGGCGCCCGCACCGCGCCGTTGCGCTACGGACACCCGGGCCGGTTGGCTCCTGCCGATCTGTGGCGATACGGCGTAAAGACCTAGTACCCATTCGGTGGGCCGGTCACCCCACGAATTTCGGTGAGTTCGATCGTGCGCGTGAATTCGCTGAATCTTGTCGGGTAGGGGGAGGCGTCTGGATACCGTGAGCGGCGTTGGCCGATCCGATAGTGGTGGGAGTGGCGATGGCGATCATCGATGCGTGGGCGCAGCATCCGACGATGCGGATGATCCAGCACGACATGTTCGATTCGCTGCGGCGGTGGGGTGCGCCGCTGCCGACCGAGCAGCCGCCGGTGGCCGCCACGCTAGCCGCGATGGATGCGGGCGGTGTGGACCTCGCACTGATCAGTGCCTGGTATGGGCCGGAAGGGGTGTTGATCTCCAACGACGAGGTCGCCTCGTTCGTCTCGGAATCCGACGGCAGGCTGGTCGGCGTCGCTTCGGTGGATCTGCGTAAGCCGGTCGCCGCGGTCCACGAGTTGCGCCGTGCGGTAACCGAATTGGAGATGAAGGCGCTGCGCATCGTGCCGTGGTTGTGGGGTCTGCCGCCGAACGACCGCCGCTACTATCCGCTCTACGCCGAGTGCGTCGAGCTGGGCATTCCGTTCTGCACCCAGGTCGGTCACACCGGCCCGCTGCGCAGCTCGGAGACCGGGCGGCCGATTCCCTACCTCGACGATGTCGCCCTGGACTTTCCCGAACTGACCATCGTCGGCGGCCACATCGGCTACCCCTGGACCACCGAAATGATCGCGGTCGCAACCAAATACCCGAATGTCTACATCGACACCTCGGCCTACACCGTGCGCAGGTACCCACCCGAACTGGTGGCCTATCTGAAAAAGCATGGCCGCGAGAAGGTCCTGTTCGGCACCAACTTCCCGATGATCATGCCGGACCACGCCCTCGCCGGACTCGATGATCTGGAGCTGGACAACGAAGTTCGCGAGCTGTTCCTGTCCGGCAACGCCCGTCGCGTCTTCCGCCTCGACGCCGGGTGATCAGGGATGCTGGATCGGAGTCTTACTGCGGTGACCGGTATCCGGATCCACCACGGACAACGCGAGCTGGCCCTCCTCACCGGCTATATACGGCTCGAACCGGCTGAAGTGAAAGTTTCCGTGCGCGTCGGTGTCGGCCTGCCCCCAACTCCGCGTGGTCGGTAACCGGGACCAGCCAGCCACATAGATGTGCACGGTCGCGTCATGCGCCCACCCCGCACCTTCGACGTTGTAGGTGGTGCCGGTCTGCAAAACAGTCGCGCGAACCTCCACAGCGAACCGTCCCTCCGGCCGAACCTGTTCCGCGACAACACTTGTGGCATCGGCCGTCGGACCCACTACCACGGTCCCGAAGGCAGCCAGCACCAGCAGTGTCGCGAGTCGAATCCGTGTCATCTAGCGGCCTCCTCAGCCGGTGGTGGGACGCGACGCCGGGTCAATGCTCGGCGCAGCGTCCGCTCGCCCCGACCAGATCCGTCGTGTGCATGGGTCCATCATGCGGCCTGCCGCAACCGATATTCCGAGTCTTGGTTAACGCCACCGTCCGCAGCGGCGAAAGACCCATTACCCAGCGCCGAGGGCAGCTGCGCTGATCCGTCTCGTCAGCAGGAAGACCGCCATGATGGGTGGGTGGCTGAATTCGTGGTGTTGGTCAATGGATTGCCGGGGTCGGGGAAGTCGACGTTGGGGCGACCGTTGGCTGCGGCGTTAGGTGCCACGTTCTTGTCGAAGGATGTGGTCAAGGAGGCCTTGGCGGGTTGTGTCGACGACGACGCCGTGGTTTCCGCGTTGGGTGGCATTGCGATGGATGCCGTGTGGGCGTTGGCTGGGGTGGCTTCGGGGACTGTCGTCGTCGACTCTTGGTGGTTCAGGCCGCGGGACTTGGGGTTCGCCAGGGCTGGAATCGAGAAGGCAAGGGCCGACCGCGTTGTGGAGGTCTGGTGTGACGTTCCCGCCGAGGTAGCGAGGGCTCGTTATGCGAGTCGGCGTCGTGCGGCGGTGTACTGCGACGAGCAGCGTCTCGCCGAGGATTGGGACACGTGGGCCGGTCAGGCCGTACCGCTCGGGCTTGCGCCCATCGTTTGGGTTGACACGACCCAACCGGTTCCTCCTGCTGACCTGGCCGCGCGAATCGAGCGTCTCGTGTGATCGCGCGACCGGGTCGAGTGCCTCGGTAGGTCGAGTTGGGTTGTGGGGCAGGCGGATTCGTGATCAGTGGCGGCGGATGCGCAGGACGTTGTCCTTGCGGACGCCGGGCTGGCCCTCGGGGCCGGTGTACTCGCGTTCGGCCAGGCCGTCTACTTCGACGGTCCATTCGGTGGGGTCGAGGTGCAGGCCGGCGAGGACTTCGGTGGTGGTGGGGAAGTGGACGTCGTGGGGTGGGACGGTCACCCAGGAGGGCCATTCGGCGTGGCCGACGATCAGGAGTTGACCGCCGGGGGTGACGGCTTCGGCGGCGTGGCGGAGGATCTGTTCGCGTTCGTCGGCTTGGGCGACGGGGGAGTGCAGGTATTGGGCGGTGACGAGGTCGAATTGGCCGGTGGGGAAGGTGTTCGCGAGGTCGTGGCGTTGCCAGTCGATGTCGGTGATGTCCTGCTCGGCGGCGCGGGCTCGGGCGCGGTTGAGTGCGGTCTCCGAGACGTCGACGGCGGTGACCCTCCAGCCGCGCTCGGCCAGCCAGATCGCGTCGGCACCTTCGGCGCAGCCCAGGTCGAGTGCGGAACCTGCTTGGGCCGAGGCGATTTCGCGCACCAACAGGAAGTTGGGCGAGCCGGACCAGACTTGTTCCCGCTCCTGGTAGAAGTTCTCCCAGAACTCAACCGTGTTGCCGTCAGCGTTGTGGGTGTGTGTCTCGGTCATGGACACCACGATCCCTGGCGCGGAGCTATAGCGGCAAACTTCTTTGCTGATTCGGCAACAATTATTCGTCGGTGGGCTCGGTATCCGTGGATTTCTCCAGCGAAGGCTTGGCTTTCTCGTCGGCTACCGCGCGGTCCTCCACGAGCATGGCCGACCGATGCCCGGATCCCCAGCCCGCGTGCGCCTCGGTCCGCATCCGCTCGACCATGTGCGGATAGTGCAGCTCGAACGCCGGACGCTCGGATCGGATCCGCGGCAGCTCGTAGAAATTGTGCCGCGGCGGTGGGCAGGTGGTGGCCCACTCCAGGGAGTTGCCGTAACCCCATGGATCGTCCACCGTGACGACCTCGCCGTACCGGAAGCTCTTGAAGACGTTCCAGATGAACGGCAACATCGAGGCGCCCAGGATGAACGCGCCGATGGTGGAGATGGTGTTCAACGTGGTGAAACCATCGCTCGGCAGATAGTCGGCATACCGCCGCGGCATCCCCTCCGCGCCGACCCAATGCTGCACCAGGAACGTCGTGTGGAAGCCAACGAACGTGGTCCAGAAGTGCCACTTACCCAGTCGCTCGTCCATCATCCGCCCGGTCATCTTCGGGAACCAGAAGTAGATACCCGCGAACGTCGCGAAGACGATCGTCCCGAACAACACGTAATGGAAGTGCGCCACCACGAAATACGAGTCGGTGACGTGGAAGTCCAGCGGCGGACTGGCCAGGATCACGCCGGACAGCCCACCGAACAGGAAGGTCGTCAGGAAGCCGAGGGAGAACAGCATCGGCGTCTCGAACGTCAACTGCCCACGCCACATGGTGAAGATCCAGTTGAAGAACTTCACCCCCGTCGGCACCGCGATCAGGAACGTCATCAGCGAAAAGAACGGCAGCAGAACAGATCCCGTCGCATACATGTGATGCGCCCACACCGCCACCGACAGCGCGCCGATCGAGATCGTCGCGTACACCAGCGCGCTGTAACCGAACAGCGGCTTACGCGAGAACACCGGGAAGATCTCGGTCACGATGCCGAAGAACGGCAACGCCACGATATACACCTCGGGATGCCCGAAGAACCAGAACAGATGCTGCCAGAGCAGCACACCGCCATTGGCCGTGTCGTAGATGTGCGCGCCGAGATGCCGGTCGATCGCCAACGCGAACAGCGCCGCGGTGAGGATCGGAAAGGCAAGCAGCACAAGGATGCTGGTGACCAGGATGTTCCAGGTGAAGATCGGCATCCGGAACATGATCATGCCTGGGGCGCGCAGGCAGATGATCGTGGTGATCATGTTGACGCCGCCGAGGATGGTGCCGAGCCCGGACAGGATCAACCCCATGATCCACAGGTCGGCGCCCGCCCCCGGGGCGTGCTCGAAGTTGCTGAGCGGCGCGTAGCCGGTCCAGCCGAAGTCGGCGGCGCCGCCCGGCGTGATGAAGCCCGCGGTCGCGATGGTCGCCCCGAACAGGTACAGCCAATAGCTGAACGCGTTGAGTCGAGGGAACGCGACGTCCGGCGCCCCGATCTGCAAGGGCAGCACGGCATTTGCGAAGCCGAACACGATCGGTGTCGCATAGAACAGCAGCATCAGCGTGCCGTGCATGGTGAACAACTGATTGAACTGTTCCGTCGACAGGAACTGCATCCCCGGCCGGGCCAGCTCGCCGCGCATCAGCAGGGCCATCAGCCCGCCGATGAAGAAGAAGGTCATCGCCGTGACCAGATACATGATCCCGAGCACCTTCGGATCGGTGGTCGTGATCATCTTCCAGAGGTAGGAACCCTTCGGCCCCCGCCGTCGCGGATAGGGTCGAACCGCCTGAAGTTGTTCGGTCTGCGTCACACTCACAGCCGTCGCCACCTTCCGAACCGCCGGGCAACTCGAGGCCGGCGCGACCGGCCTGCATCAACCAAACCATGTGACCGCTGTCTCACGCCACCCCTAGATCGACTTTGCCAAAGGTTTGCCATGGCGGCTCGAATAGGCTTCTCCAACTGGGCTTCTGCGGATAGGAACCGCCGCGATGTCCGCTCGGAGTGATACGCCCTGGATATCAGGGCTATCTGCGACCGAGGGTTGATGCGTCGCGGCACTCAGGTGCGTACCGTGAGGGCCAACAAACGACAGGCGGGGGCCGAAATGAAAACCTGGGTTCGTTGGGCGACACTGCACGGCATGCCGCGCATGTACTTCAACAAGCGCGCCCGCGACGGTGATCCGTTGTCGGAGATCCTGACGAACTCCCTGGCCGAGAACCCCTACCTGTTCGGCGACCGCATTCGCGAGCAAGGCCGACTGGTCCGCACCGGGGTCACCTGGGTCACCGCCGACCACGAGGTGTGTCGAAAGGTTCTGCGCGACAAAAATTTCGGTGCCAGCTCGCCGGAGGCGCTGAAGCTGCCCCGGTCGATGCGCAGGCTGGTGCGCGCGACCGACCTGAAGCTGGCCAACCCGGTCGAACCGCCGTCCATGCTGATGGTCGACCCGCCGCAGCACACGAGATATCGCAAACTCGTCGCGCAGGAATTCACCCCGCGCGCGGTCGGCCGGCTGCACGATCGCATCGTCGAGGTGACTGACGAGCTGCTCGCCGGACTGGCGGCACGCCGCGACGCCGACCTGATCGCGGACTTCGCCACGCTGCTGCCGGTGGCGATCATCTGCGAAATCCTCGGTGTGCCAAAGGAAGACCAGGACTACATGCTCGAGCTCGGGCACGCGGGCGCGCCTCTGCTGGATATCGGCATCTCGTGGCGCACGTTCCGTCGCGCTATCGCCGCCTTACGTGCGAGCGAGGAATTCGTCGAGGGACACATCGCCCGGCTGCGGGTCGACCCCGGCGACAACATCCTCAGCCAACTGGCCGTCAGCGGCAGTCTGACCATGCCCGAACTCAAGGCGACCGCAACGCTGGTGGCCGGTGCCGGCTTCGAAACCACGGTGAATCTGCTCGGCAACGGCATGGTGGCGCTGCACGAGCATCCGGACCAACTCGCCCTGCTGCGGGCCGAGCCGGAGCGATGGCCCGCCGCGATCGAGGAGATCCTGCGTTTCGACAGTCCGGTCCAGATGACCTCCCGAACTGCGTTGTGCGACATAGAAATAGCTGATCGGACGATCCCCCGCGGTGACTCGGTCACGCTGCTGCTCGGTGCCGCCAACCGTGACCCCGCCGTCTTCGCCGACCCCGGCACCTTCGATGTCACCAGGGCCAACGCGCGCGAGCACCTGTCGTTCAGCAGCGGCGTGCACGCCTGCCTCGGCGCCAGCCTGGCCAGGATGGAGGGCACCGTCGCCCTGTCCGCGCTCTACGATCGTTTCCCCGAGCTGCGGCTCACCGGCACCCCCGAGCGGCGCGGCCTCGTCAATCTCCGTGGCTATCAACGGATACCGGCCGCGCCGGGGCTGTCGGCGGCCAGTCGCACCGCCTGAGCCCGCTCAGAACTCGAGCGGGTCCTGGATGAGCATGCCTTCGACGGCGCGCAGGCGGTCGCTCATGGTGGACAGCAGGTCGATGGAGTCGTGCGAGAGGCCGACCGCGGTGTGCACGAGTCGGCGCAGCCGCGGGCTGTCGAGCGAGCGGGCCACGGTCGCGTCGTAGTCGGTCGTCGGTGTGCTGTCGAAAGGTCGAACGAGCTGGTCGAGATCCACGGCGAAGTACTCACAATCGGTCATCTGGCCCCCTGGGACCATTGTGGGCGCGCTGGGCCGCGCGCCTGCGCGATGTGCCGCCGGCGAGTACTGCCTGATGCTGCGACGCACACCGCATACACTTCGTCGCTGCGCCGACCTGGAACGTTTCGTGTGTAGTTGTGGACAATACGAACGTAAACGGCAGCTACACGACATGCCAGCGTGAAACGATGAGTTCGGCCGAACAAATACCGATCTGGTGAGGGGCCGACATGGCGAATCTCGACGGCAAGGTAGCGCTGATCACCGGCGGCGCCCGAGGTCAGGGGCGTGCGCACGCGGTGGCGCTGGCGGTGGCGGGCGCGGACATCGTGGTGTGCGATATCGCCGAACAGGTCGCGAGCGTGCCTTATCCGATGAGTTCGGAGTCGGATCTGGCCGAAACGGCCAAATTGGTCGAGGAAACCGGACGCCGCTGCGTGGCGCTCAAAGCCGATGTGCGAAGCCAGACGGAGATGAACGCGGTCGCCCAGCGCGCGATCGATGACTTCGGTCACATCGACATCCTGATCGCCAACGCGGGCATCGCCTCCAACTCCTCGATCGCCGAGATGGCCGACGAGTTGTGGCAGGACATGATCGACATCAACCTCAACGGCGTCTTCCACAGCTTCCGCGCGGTGGTGCCGCACATGATCGAACGCCGGTGGGGCCGCATCGTGGCCACCTCCTCCATCGTGGCCAGGATGGGCGTGCGCAACGCCGGGCACTATGCGGCGGCGAAATGGGGCGTGCTCGGGCTGGTCAAGTCGTTGTCGCTGGAGCTGGTGGAGTACGGCATCACCGTCAACGCGGTGCTGCCCGGCGGCGTGGACACCGACATGATCCAGAATCCGGCGATGTATCGAATGATGCTGCCGGACACGGAGAATCCCACCAAGGAGGACGTGATGGCGATGTTCGCGTCCGGTCCGCCGAACTCCGATCTGATCGCGCCCGCCGAGGTCGCCGACGCGGTGGTGATGCTGGTGTCCGAGCAAGGGCGGCACTTCAACGGCGAGGCCTTGACGATCTCCGGCGGGCTCAGCGCCAACACCGTCTGAACGTCAGCACCGACGAAATGTGACCTGCGTCGCAGACGTCGCGGCGCCGGAACTTTCCCGGCGCCGGATCCGACCGATCAACGAGGCCCGGTTCCGGGCGAACTTTCGTTCTCGAGGATGGTGGACGGCAACGTGCAGGTGAAACGCTCGACAGTCCACCTTGTCTGGCTGGTCGCGGCGGCCGTTCTGCTCGCCCTCGTCGTCGGCTCGGTGGTGGAAGCGGGTGACGCGCCCTACCGAGCCGCAGGCACCGCCTATCCCGGTTTCGCAGATGTGCTCGGCTACGTGCTGCTGCGCGTGGTCGCCGCGCTGGCCGGCGCGACCGCGCTCGGCGCCCTGGTCTACGCGGTGTGCTGTACCGCCGTCACCGGCCGCGGCCGCCTCGACGTCGACGGCTATTCCGGCCTGCGGCTCGCCGAGCGAGCCGGTCTGGTGTGGCTGCTGTCGGCGCTGGCGCTGATCCCGGTGACCGCGGCGAATGTCGGCGGGCTGACGGTCTCCGGGCTCTTCCGGATCGGCGCGCTCGGCGCGCTGATCGACGCCAGCGAGAAGCCAAAGGCCTGGATCGTGGTCGCCGTGCTGGCCGGTGTGGTGACGCTGGGTGCCCGAATGCTGTTGTCCTGGAACGGGGCAGCGGTGTTGCTGATGGTGGCCGCGATCGGCGTGCTGCCGCCCGCGATGGTCGGCAATGCGGGGGAGGGGCCGAATCACGACTACGGCACCGGCGCGATGATCATCTTCCAGCTGGCGGTGTCGGTGCTGCCCGGACTGCTGTGGTGCGTCGCGGACCACCTGCGCCGCAACGGATCACACGCGGCCACCGCGGTCCGCCGCGGCGCGGTGATCGCGCTGCTGTGTCTGGCGGCGGCAACCCTGAGTGGTCTGGTGCTCTGGGTGATCCTGCTGCCGTGGTCTGATGTGTTGACCACCGGGTACGGACGGCTGGCGCTAGTGGTGGTCGCCGTCGGCGTCGACCTGGGGCTGACGATGCGTGCGGTATTGAAGCACCGCGACCCCGGCGCCCGCACCGCCTTCCTGATCGCCTGCAGCGGAGCACTTTCCGCGGTGGCGATCGCCGCGACGGTGGCCATGGCGGTCCAGCCTGCCCCGGCCTTCGCCGATCGATCGTTCACCGCGCAGGAGGTGTTCCTCGGTTTCGACCTGTTCGATCGACCGAACCTGCTGCGCCTGATCACGGTGTGGCGCTTCGACATCGTGCTCGGCACCGCCGCGTTGGCCGCGATCGTGCTGTACACGCTCGGCGTGCTGCGGTTGTGGCGGCGCGGCGACGGATGGTCGCGGTGGCGCACCACCTCGTGGATCGGCGGCTGCGTTGCGCTGCTGATCGCTACGTCCTCGGGCATCGGCACCTACGGTTTCGCGATGTTCAGCATGCACATGATCACGCACATGGCCTTGAACATGTTCGTGCCGGTGCTGCTGGTACTCGGCGCGCCGGTGACCCTGCTGCTGCGCGCCGTGCCAGCGGCCAAGCGCGGCCATGTGCACGGTGTGCGCGAATGGGTGCTCGCCCTGCTGCATTCGCGACCGACCGCGGTGATCGCGCATCCGGCGACGGCGCTGTCGTTGTTCGTGATCTCGCTCTACGGCCTGTATTTCACGCCGCTGTTCGAGAGCCTGATCCGATACCACTGGGGGCACGTGCTGATGAACGTGCACTTCCTGATCGTCGGCTACCTGTACTACTGGGGCATCATCGGCATCGACCCCGGCCCGCGCCGCCTGCCACACCTCGGCAGGCTCGGAGTCCTGTTCGCGGTCATGCCTTTTCACGCCTTCTTCGGTGTCGCGGTGATGTCGATGAACACCGTCATCGGTTCCCGCTTCTACACCAACCTGCAGCTCCCGTGGAACATCGACCTGCTCGCCGACCAGCGCGTCGGCGGCGGAATCGCCTGGGTCTCCGGCGAAATCCCGATCCTCCTGGTAGTCGGTGCACTACTCACCCAGTGGGTAGCCCAGGACCGCCGCACCGCAGTACGCACCGACCGCAAGGACGACGACTACGGCGACTCCGACCTCGCCGCATACAACGCCATGCTGGATCAGTTGGCCCGAACTCGCCGCTGACCCGCCGACCGAAGGCGCCCTTCAGTTGGTCTTGCCTGCTGAAGGGCGCCTTCGGTCGGGTCTAGCGGTTGAAGCGAACTCGGCGCAGGCGCAGGCTGTTCGAGACCACGAAGAATGACGAGAATGCCATGGCGGCGCCGGCGATCAGCGGGTTCAGGAAGCCGAGTGCGGCTATCGGGATGGCGATCACGTTGTAGCCGAAGGCCCACACCAGGTTTCCCTTGATGGTGCGCAGCGTGGCATGGGCCAGTTCGATGGCGTCGGCGACCGCGCCGAGGTCCTCGCGGACCAGGATGACGTCGGCGGCGGCGATCGCGACATCGGTGCCCGCGCCGATCGCCATGCCGAGGTCCGCGGTGGCGAGCGCGGCGCCGTCGTTGATGCCGTCGCCGACCATCACCACCCGATGTCCCTGCTCCTGCATGCGGGCGATCAGTTCGACCTTGCCCTCCGGAAGTAGTTCGGCGACAACCTCATCGATGCCGATCTCGTCGGCCACCGACTGTGCCGCGTAGGCATTGTCGCCGGTGAACATCATGACGCGCAGCCCGAGCCGGTGTAGCCGGGCGATCGCGGCCGCGGCGGTCTCCTTGACGGTGTCGGCCACCGCGATCACCGCGACGACAACGCCGTCGACGGCGACGAGCACGACGGTGCGTCCGGACCGTTCCTGCTGCCGGACAGCACGATTCAGGTCCTGCGGGATGCCGATGCCCTGATCGTCGAACAGCCGCGACCGGCCGACCAGCACCCGACGGCCGTCCACCACGCCGCGCGCGCCCAATCCCGGTAGGGCCTCGAAGGATTCGACCGAGGGCAGTGCATCGATCGCTTCGCGCGCGTGCCGAGTGATCGCCGCCGCCACGGCGTGTTCGGACGCGGCCTCCACCGCACCGGCCAGGCGCAGCACCTCCGCCGCACTGAACGACTCGTGCTCGATCACCGCGACCACACTCATCGCCCCATTGGTGACAGTGCCGGTCTTGTCCAACACCACGGTGTCCACGTCCCGGGTGGCTTCCAAAGCCTGATGGCCCTTGATGAAAATGCCCAGCTGCGCACCGCGTCCCGAGGCCACCATCAGCGCGGTCGGAATCGCCAGACCCAGCGCGCATGGGCACGCCACGACCAGTACCGCCAGCGCGGCCGCCGCGGCTCGATCCGCACCGGAGCCGGTCGCCAGCCAGATCACGAACGTCACGGCCGTCACCAGGAAGACGAACGGAACGAACACCGCCGACACCCGATCGGCGATCCGCTGCATCCGCGCCTTGCCGGTCTGCGCCTGCTCGACCAGCCGGATCATCCCGGACAGCTTCGTATCCGCCCCTACCGCAGCGGCTTCCACGATCAGCCGCCCGGTGAGCGCGGTGGTGCCACCGATCACCGCCATGCCCGTATTCACGTCGACCGGAATGGATTCGCCGGTCATCGCACTGGCGTCGACACTCGACTCGCCGGACACCACCAGGCCGTCTGTGGCGATGGTCTCCCCGGGCCGCACCACGAAGCGCTGCCCCTCCACGAGTTCGCCGATGGGAACCCGCATTTCGCGATCGTCGCGGGTCAGCACGGTGACCTCACGCGCGCCGAGCGCGGCGAGCGCACGCAACGCGCTACCCGCCGAACGCTTCGCCTTCGCCTCGAAATACCGTCCCGCCAACACGAATGCGGTGACGCCTGCGGCAACTTCGAGGTAGATCGCATCACTGGCCCAGATCGCCGCCCAGACTCCGTCGGGCGCGGGCCCGGAACGGTTGGGGTGCAAGAACATCGTGTCCAACGACCACAGCGTCGCGGTGAGCACGCCGACCGAGACCAGCGTGTCCATGCTCGCCGCACCGACCTTGGCATTGGCAAAAGCCTTGCGGTGGAACGGCGCCGCCGACCAGACCACCACCGGCAGCGCGAGCACGGTGAGGATCAGCTGCCACCCGGTGATCCGGGTGCTGGGGATGGTCGCGAACATCACCGAAAGATCGGCCAGCGGGAAGAACGCCATCAACGCCACGACCAGCCTGCGCAGCAGGTCGTTCACCGCCGCGTCCTCGGGCGCCGAGCTGATCGGCTCGGAGCGGTCGGTGATCGGCGACGCACCGAACCCGGTGGCGTCGACTTCCGCGCACAGTTGCTCGGCGGTGACATCACCGACCGCGTCGATCGTCGCGATCCCGGTGGCATAGTTCACCGACGCGGTGATCCCGTCGATCTTGTTGAGCTTGCGTTCCACCCGGGTAGAGCAGGCCGCACAGCTCATCCCGGTGACGGCGAGGGAGATGCGGTTCGGTTCGGTGCGAGTGATCGAGTCGAGCTCGATGGTCATGACATTCCGTTCAGGCAGCGGGATCTTGGGTCGAGCGGAGGTGGCGGGTGCGCCTGCCGAGCTGTGCGCCCGGCGGCAGCACCAGGTCGACCGGGACGCGGTCGCGGGTCGGCGGCGAGGTTTCCGGGCGGCGCGTCCGGTGCACGACCACGACCAGCACCAGGGCGACGACCAGCAGTCCGTGCGAGAGGACCCGCGAGATCGGCACCACACCGGAGTACAGATCGGACACCACGAACGCGCTCAACGCGGCAACCAGCACACCGAGCACCGGCAGCACTCCGGCGGCGGCGTGCGGCCGCAGCGCGCAGTAGATGAACCCGACACCGATCGCCAGACTCCACGCGGTGCTCTCGTTGAGCAGATGACGAGTCATCTCGGCACCGTGATGGTGACTCATGCCGAAGTCGAGCCCGGCCAGCTGGGCCAGGGCCAATGCGCACTGCAGCAGACCGAGCACACCCAGCAGGACGCGGGTCAACGCGATTCGTGAGGTCGGCACCGCAGCGCGCAGCCTGGCCAGCGGAGACGGCTGCGGCCGCTCCAACTCGGCTGCGGCAAAGATCGCGTCGGTCAGGTCCGGCGCGTACGCCGAGCCGCCGCGCAATTGCTTCGAGGTCTCCACCGCGGCGACGTACCAGGAGCAGCACTCGGCGCACTGCTCGAGGTGCTCGTCCACCCGGGCGGCGGGCACGGTTTCGCGCTCGCCGTCGATCCGGGCCGACAGCGCCGTCCGGCACACTTTGCACTCCACGTCCAGATTGTCGTCTATTCGGACACCGAAGTTCCCGGCAGTTGATTTTGGTGGCGCCGCTCACGGAAACCAGCGTGGTGACCTGCGTTACCTCGGCCGGGCCGGTCCGTCGACGCCGTGGCAGCGGGTTATTGTCGACACCATGCCGACGCCCGCCGAGGATGACGAGACGACCCGCCTGGCCCTGGCGGCGGCGCGTGGCGACCGGCGGGCACTGGAAGGTTTCATCCGGGCCACCCAGAAAGATGTGTGGCGGTTGCTCGCCCATCTGACCGAGGTCGGCCGGGCCGACGACCTGACCCAGGAGACCTACCTGCGGGCGCTCGGCAGCATCAAGCGTTTCGAGGGCCGCGCCAGCGCGCGCACCTGGCTGCTGTCCATCGCGCGCCGGGTCGTGGTCGATCAGGTGCGGATGGCGGTGGCCCGGCCGAAGATCGCGCACGGCGTCGACTGGGTCGCGGCCGCCGACCGGCAGGTGCCGCGGCGCGACGGGCTGACCGAGATCGTCGAACTCAACCTGCTGCTGGACGATCTCGCGCCGGAGCGACGCGAGGCGCTGGTGCTCACCCAGGTGCTCGGGCTGTCCTACGCCGAAGCCGCATCGGTCTGCGGCTGCCCGGTGGGCACGGTCCGCTCCCGCGTGGCTCGCGGCCGCGAAGATCTAGTCGCTGCAACAAGATTCGGCACACGGCGCAGCGCCAACGGCTGACGCCGGGCTCAGGGAGTGGCGTCCATGCGCTGGGTGCCGATGACCGACAGCAGCTGGAGGGCCTGCTCGGTCGGTGAGCCCGGGCTAGCGGTGTAGATCACGACTCGCTGGTCCCGGTCGGTGATGTCGAGGACATCGCAATTGACGGCGATCGGGCCGACCAGCGGATGCTCGAACGTCTTACACAAGGTGGGCTCGGCAGTCACATCGTGAGATGCCCACAGGCGGTCGAACTCCGGGCTTCCGGCGCGCAGCTCGGCCACCAGCTCGTTCACCTCCGGATCGTCGGGGTAGCGGGCGGCGGCGGCGCGCAGATCCTGGGCCGCGCTGCGGGCGAAGGTGTCCGCGTCCGACACCCCGTACAACCGTCGCCCGTGCAGGCGCGGCCCGAGGAAGGTCCGCCGCACCAGGTTTCGGTCGCGTCGCGACAGGGCGGAGAAGTCCTCCATCAACGCGGCCGCCAGCTCGTTCCAGGCGAGCACCTCCCAGGTGGCCGACGTCACGATCGCGGCGGCCTGCGGCAGCCGATGCAGCAGGTCGAGGATGCTCTGCCGCACCTCGCGTGACGGCCCCGCCGGTGGGCCGGGCGGTGCCCCGGCGAGGTGGTGCAGATGGTCGCGTTCGGCGTCCGAAAGGCGCAGTGCGCGAGTCAAACCGCTCAGCACTTCGCGCGATGGGCGCGGGCCGCGGGCCTGTTCGAGCCGCGTGTAGTACTCGGTCGAGATGAAAGCCAGCTGTGCGACCTCCTCGCGGCGCAGCCCGGGAGTGCGGCGGCGTGGTCCGGCGGGCAGACCCACGTCGGACGGGGTGATCCGCTCGCGTCTGCTGCGCAGGAAGTCCGCCAGTTCTCGTCTGTCCACACCTTCAGTGTGCTCGGCGGTCGCGGAACCGAGCCAGGTACAGCCGGTACCTGGCTCGGCCCGGTGTTCGAGCCGACGCTCGGAGCCATGGACAACACACTGCATGCGGGTCTACTGGCCGACAAGGTCGCCTTCATCACCGGTGCCGGACGCGGTATCGGCGCGGCGGCGGCACGACTGTTCGCGAGGGAGGGTGCCCGGGTGATGCTCGCGGCCCGGACGGAGGCGCAGCTGAAGGCGGTGACCGAGGAGGTCAGGGCGGCAGGCGGCACTGCGGACTACGTGGTGTGCGACCTGGCCGACCCGGATAGCGTGCGCGCCGCCGTCGACCACACCGTCGACCGGTTCGGGCGGCTCGACGTCGCCTTCAACAACGGTGCGGCACTGGTGCCGTCCGGTCCGATGGATCAGGTGCGGGAGGCCGATTTCGACTATGTCTACGCCGTGAATCTGAAGGGCCCGTGGCTGTCCATGATCGCCGAGGTCGCCGCCATCCGGGCGACCGCGGGCACGGGCGCCATCGTCAATACCTCCAGTGTCGGCAGCCTGATGGGCAACTCGGAGCTGCCCGCCTACGGTGCGATGAAGCGAGCGGTCAACAGCCTCACCGAATCTGCCGCTGTCACTTACGGTCCGGAGGGTATCCGCGTCAATGCGATCGCACCTGGTAGCACGCTGACCGAGATGATCCAGGATTGGGAAAAGGACTCACCGGGCGTCATCGAGCGACTCAACGCGCTCACACCGCTGGGCCGGGTGGCCGACCCGGACGAGATCGCCCAGGCCGCCGCATGGCTGCTCAGCGACCGCTCCTCCTATGTGACCGGCACTATCCTGCGGGTCGACGGCGGCCTGCGCGCGTGAAGTCAGGCCTCCGCTAAAGGGTTTGCAGCGTAATGCAATCGGATGACGCCGTCGTCGTGGCGGGTCGCGGTGGCATGCACGCCGAACACCTTTCGGAGTAGTTCGGGCGTCATCACCTCGAGTACCTCGCCCGCCGCGACGACGCTGCCGTGGTCGAGGACCACCAGTCGGTCGCAGCAGCGCACGGCGAGGTCGAGTTCGTGCAGTACCGCGAGGGTGGTGATGCCGGTCGTGCGGATCAGGTCGAGTAGTTCGAAGCGGGCTCGGACGTCGAGGTGGTTGGTCAGTTCGTCGAGCACGAGCAGGCGCGGCTGTTGGGCGAGTGCCCTTGCGAGCAGGACACGTTGGCGTTCGCCGCCGGACAGGGAGCCGATGGTGCGGTCGGCGTAGGCGGTGCTGCCGGTTCGTGCCATGGCGTCGTCGACGGCCTGATGGTCGGTCGACGTGTCCCGGCTGAACAGACCGTGGTGCGGATTGCGGCCGAGGCCGACCACCTCGGCGACCGTGAGTTCCGGTGAGCCGGAACCGTTCTGGAGGACAGCTGCGGTTTCGCGGGCTGCGGCGCGGATCGACATTCCGGCGATGTCGGCACCATCGATCGCGACGATGCCCGCGGTGGGCTGTAGTGACCGGTAGATAGTGCGCAGCAAGGTGGTCTTGCCGCTGCCGTTGGGGCCGACGATGCCGACGACCGTGCCCGGCGGTGCGTGCAGGGTCACCTGGTCGAGGACTTGCGCGTCGCCGAAAGTGACACTTACTCCGGCAATGGATAATTCGGCCGAGGACGTCATGCCAGTCCACCGTTTCGGCGCAGCAACCAGAGGAAGAACGGCGCGCCGAACGCGGCGGTGAAGATGCCGAGCGGCAATTCGTTCGGCGCGTCGATGGTGCGCGAAAGCAGGTCCACCGCAACCAGATACACGGCACCGATCAGCGCGGACAGCGGTAGCACCCGCCGATGGTCCAGGCCGAAGGCGAGGCGGACGAGGTGTGGAATCATCAAGCCGACGAAGCCGATTCCGCCCGCCACCGCGATCAGCACGCCGGTCAGCAGCGAGGCGAGCACCAGCAGAATGATCCGGAGCGCGCGCACGTCGACGCCGAGCGCGGTGGCCTGCTCATCCCCGGTGCCGAGGACATTGAGCCGACGCCCGAAGGCGAGGACCACGGCGACGGTCACCAGCACCACGACGGTGACGGTGCCGAGCCGATCCCAGCTCGCCCCGGCGACGCTGCCCATGGTCCAGAACATCACCGTCCGTAGCTCATTCGGGGTGGCGCGCAACTGCACGTAGTTCGTCGCAGCGAGGAGGAGGTAGCCCACCGCGACACCCGCCAGCACCAAGCGGGTCGGCACCAAGGTGCCGCGTTGCTGCCCGAGCAGGAACACCACCGCGATGGTCGCGATCGCGCCGCAGAAGGCCGCGGCGGTCACCCCGATGCCGCCGAGTACGCCACCGGCGGTGACGATCACGGTCACCGCGCCGAGCGAGGCGCCGGACGACAGCCCGAGCACGTACGGGTCGGCCAGCGGATTGTTCACCAGCGCTTGCAGAATCACGCCTGCCACGGCGAGGCCGCAGCCGCACAGCGCGGCCAGGATCACCCGGGGCAGTCGGTAGTTCCAGACGATCTGGTCGACGGTGAAGCCGACATCCGGTGTCTTCCCGGACAAATGAGCCAGGATCACCCGGCCGGTGTCGGCAACGGACACGGTGACCGAGCCCGCCGCGATCGACAGCAGCATCACGGCGAGCAGGACCGTCGCCGACACGGCGAGCGCGATCGGCAGCGGCGTCGCGGCCAGCGGTGGGCGGGTGGTGCTGCGGGTCATCGGAACTGCTCGGGGTGCACCAGTTTCGCGATGCGCTGCACGGCCACGTCGTTGCTCGGGCCGAGGTAGATCGAATCCGACAGCACCGCATAGTTATTGGTCTTCGTGGCGCTCCATTGCGGGAACTGCTCGAGGATCCGCTTGGCGGCGGCGTCGATGTCGGGGCTGCGGTAGTTGACCACGATGAGCCCGTCGATCGGTGTCACCGCGAGCTGCTCCTTGCTGATCGTGACGAAGGTGGTGCCGTCGTCCCGGTTGAACGGGTTCACCCCGCCCGCCTCGCCGATGACGTCGTTCCAGATGCCGCCCGCCGCGATCGCGGAGAAGTCCGACGAGTCGCCCATGCCCATGCCCGGGAAGACCAGCAGCACATTCTTCTTCGGTTGCCCGGCGACTCGGCCCGCGGTCTCGGCGATGGCATGTTGTGCGTCGGCGATGAGCCGCTCGGCTCGGCCGGGCACGTCGAAGATGGTGCCGAGATCGCGCAGCAGGGCGTAGCTTTCCTCGATCGTCGGTGTGCCGGTGACGGCACCGGTGACGCTGCAGTTCGCCCGGGGCACATAGGTATTGGCGCCTGCCGCGGCCAGTTCCTCGCGGGTCGCGAAACCCTGATCGGCGGCGAAACCGCCACCGCCGGTGGAGATCACCAGGTCGGGGTGCTGGTTCAGCATCGCCTCGCGGGGGATGTCCTGCAGCGCGTTCGGCGTGAACTTACCGGTCGGCAGGGCATCGATCGCGGCGGCGCGGTCAGGTACGTCGGAGGTACCGTAGGACTGTGCGTTGGCCACCACGCGGTCGGCGACGCCGAGCGCGATGAGCGAGGACACCTCGCCGACCGAGCCGCCGTTCATCACGACGACGCGTTTCGGTGCTTCGGTGAACGTGTAGGTCTTGCCGCAATTCTCCAGGGACACCGGGTATTTGGTGACACCCTCGGTGGCCGACGACGGTTTGTTGTCCGTCGCGTCGGTCACCGAGGTCGTGCAGCCGGTGACGGCGAGGGTGCTTGCCGCGAGCGTCAGTAGCAGCGCGCGTTTGATCAGCATGGGAGCCTCTTCGATCGGTGCGCCAGGACCGGGACGGCCGGTGGCGCAGGGAGGAATCGGGTTTCGATCAGGTAGTCGATCCCGGCGGCGAGTGCCTTGGCGGAATCCGGTTGGGGGAGAGATAAATCGGTGAGGTTGTCGCGTCCGTAGGTGACGGTGCCGCCAGGTGGTGCCAGGTGCGCGGTGTGCGCGCGAGCAATGGTCAACGAGTGGTCGTCCTGGGCTGACGCTCGATCCGCCATGGAGGTCAACCTCGCCTGCCAGATCGAGGACGGGATGGCCGCGATCGGGTAGCCGCGATCACGCAGTGCGTCGACGATGGTGGCGAATGCCAGCGGGGGTCGGCTGGTCAGATGGAAGGTCCGGGCCGTCGGGCGGTGCGTGACGAGGTGCGCGATGGTGGCGGCGACCCAATCCACCGGCACCATGTCGATGGTGCCCGCGTCGTAGATCGCGTCCGGGACGGCCTCGAGGACGACCATCGCGCGGATCAGGCTCCAGAACGCGTCATCCGGGCCGGAGGCGCCGGTCAGTGAGTGACCGCCGATGCGACCGGGGCGGTACACCGTTACCGGTACGCCGCGGTCGGCCGCCGCGTACACCAGGCCCTCCGCTACCCACTTGCTGGCGACGTAGCCGTTGTGCGGCAACGAGGTCACGGCCACCCGCCGGTCTTCGGTGAGGATCGACGGGTTGCCGTCGACGGCGAAGGCGGTGTCGACGGAGGACACGAAATGCACCGGCTTCGGCGTGCCGGTGGTCGCGAGACGCAAAATACGTTCGGTGCCTTCGACATTCGCCGGGCGCAGCCGGGAGTACGGCTCGAAGTGATGCACCCGAGCGCCGTTGTGCACGATGGCATCGACGGTGTCGGCCAACTCCTGATAGCGCGCGGGTGACAGACCGAGCCGGGGCAGGGCGAGATCGCCCGCGATCGCGGTGATGCGGCCGTCCGTCGGCGTGCTGTCGAGACCATAACGGGCAAAGGCGGATTGGATGCGATGCAGCGCTGCGGGATCGTCGTCCGCGCGCACCAGGCAGTACACGTGCAGCTCGGTGTGTTCGAGCAGGGCCGCCAGTAGGAACGCGCCGAGAAATCCGGTGGCACCGGTGAGCAGCATCGTCTGCGGCATCGCGGGTGGTTCGGCCGTCGCGCGGATGGTGACATCGAGCTGCGTGTCCGCTTCGAGATCGGCCGCCGTCCAAGTCAACTCGTCACTGTCGCGACCGGATTCGAGGTGTTCGGCGAGCCCGGCGACGGTGGGTGTGTCGAACATGGCGCGCAGATCCCACCGCACGCCGAAGGCTTCCCTGACGCCGTTCAGCACTCGCGCCGCGCGCAGCGAATGCCCACCGCGTGCGAAGAAGTCGTCATCGATGCCGACCGACTCGACCTCGAGTGCCTCGGCGAATAGCCGGGCCAGCGCACGCTCGGTGGGAGTACGCGGGGGCCGCTCGGTGAACTCGGCATCCGGGGGCGCGGGCAGCGCCGCGCGGTCCAGCTTCCCGTTCGTGGTGTGCGGCAGACGATCCAGCACGACGTACACCGATGGGACCATGTAGTCGGGCAGCCGTCCGGCCATGTGTACACGCAGGGACTGCGTCTCGGGTTCGCCCGCGTCGGGTGTCGGTACTACATAGGCGACAAGCACCTCGGCATGAACGCGCACCGCGGCCGCGTCGACCTGCGCATGTGTGGCAAGGGCCGCCTCTACTTCGCCGACCTCGATCCGATACCCGCGCAACGACATCTGACTGTCGCCACGGCCCAGGTATTCGAGGTGACCGTCCTGATGCCACCGCACCAGATCGCCGGTGCGGTAGAGGCGGCTGCCGTTCGGATCGAACGGATCGGCGACGAAGCGCGCCGCGGTCGCGGCCGATTGGCCGAGATACCGCTGACCAACCGGCATTCCGCCGACATACAGTTCGCCGACTACTCCCGGCGGCACCGGACGCAAGCTTCGATCCAATACGTAGCAGCGGCCGTTGGTGACGGGAACCCCGATTGATGGCTGGGCATGCACGTCGAGGCTGGTCCAGGTGGCGTCGACGGTGCATTCCGTTGGGCCGTACAGGTTGTAGACCGCGAGACCCGGCTCGGCCCGCAGCGTGGTCCACAGCGCTGGGTCGGCCGCCTCACCGCCGAGCGCGACCACTGTCGGACGATGTGCCCCCGTGAGGAGTCCGGCAGTCAGCAGCTCGCGCGCGAAAGTCGATGTGACATCGAGGAAGTCGATGCGCTGGTCTTGGATGTAGCGCACCAGACGATCAGGATCACGCCGTAATTCGTCATCGATGAAGTGCAACTCATGTCCCGCGAGCAGCCAGAGCAACCCTTCCCACGCGGTATCGAATGTCATCGATGCGGTCAGCGCCGCCCGCATCCGCCGCCCACCCCGTGCGGACACCGCGGGCTCGATCAGATGCTCACGATGGTGGTGGTACAGATTCACCACCGAGCAATGCGAAATGACCACGGCCTTGGGAGTTCCGGTGGTGCCCGAGGTGTGAATGACCCACGCCGGATGTTCGGGGTGCAGCCGGACCGGAGGATGTGCGCGCAGGGGCGCGGCGGCGCTCGCTGGGGCAATCGTGTCTGGTGCCGATCGAACCGCACTCCTCGGGTTCGGGACCTTGCCGTCCGGCGGCGCATCTCCGCTCGTAGCCGGTGTCGTTGTGGTGAAAGGCAATTCGTCGAGATCGATAACAGCGTCGTGCAGTGCGTCGGGTATCAGCACGGCCAGCGCGGTCGTGGTGATGACGGCGGCGAGTTCTGTCCCATCAGGGGTGTCCATCAAACCGTCGAGGAGTAGCGCCAATCGTGGTGCCGGCTGTCCAGGATCCAGCGGCACATACGTTGCACCACAGGCGAGTACGGCGAACAGCGCGGCGATCGCGTCGCTCGTACGCGGAAGCAATACTGCTACCGCGTCACCGCTGCGAGTACCTGCGGCCGTCAGCGCGGCACTCATTTCTCGCGTGCGTGCAGCCAGTTCGGCATACGTGAGAGCGCACGGCACGTCATCGGTTCCGGTGGCAACGAGCGCGGTAGCCGTCGAGGTGCGGGCGACCTGAGCAGCAAACAGGTCGTGCACACTGCTGTCGGGCCTTGGACGATCCACGCCACGGCTGTTGGCGTGCAACCACTCTCGTTCCCCGGTCAGGAACAGATCGGCTGCGTCGAGCCGCTGCTCCGGCTGCTCCAGGACGCGGCGGAGGAACGCCGTGAAACGGTGCAGATGGGTGGCCAACTCGGCTGCCGTATACGCGCCCGGGTGACCGTCGAGGTAGAGCGTTGGGCCGGTGCCGTCGATCCGGTCGTAGAGGTTGAAGACCAGGTCATCGATCATGCCCGCGGTGACGTTGTGCACCGCACTGGTGCAATCACCGAAGCTCAGGTCGTAGTCGAACAGCATGATGTTGACCGACGGCCCGTACATACTGCGATCGCTGCCGACCAAGCCCAGGTCACGGCGCACCTGCTCGCTGCGGTACCGCTGATGGCGTCGGCTGCGGACCAGGTGCCGCGCGACCCGGCCGGTGAGCTCCGTCAGCGTCGGATCGTCGGTGAAGTCGGCCCATAGGGCGACACCGTTGAGCGTCATGCACGGCACGCGCAGCGCCGGGGTGCCGGTACGCAGCATGACCGGCAGGGCGAGACACACCTCGTCGGCTCCGGTCATCCGGTGCACGTACGCGGCGATCGCGGCGGTGAGCACATCGGTCCAGTTGGCGCGGGCGGCCTCCGCGACGCCACGCAGCAGTGTGACCGTCTCGGAATCCAGCGACGTGAACTCCCGAAGTGTCTGCCCTGCAACCGATGTGGGGCGTGGCCCGGCCCCGGACAAAGTGACGGGCGCGGGCCGATCGCGGAGATAGTCGAGCCAGAACGTGCGGTCGCGCTCGATGTCCGCGGAATCGGCGTACGCGACATCCGCCGCGAGCACGGCGTCCCACGAACCGAATGCATAAGGCGGCGGTGCGGTTCCGGTCACGCTCGCCGTGTACAGCTCGGCAACACGTCGCGCGATCAGCGCCATGCCATAGCCGTCGAGCAGAATGTGATGCACCCGGTGGTACCAGAGCGTCCGCCTTGCATCGAGCCGGAACACGATGTGCGCGAACAGGATGTCGCTGGTCAGTTCGACCGGCTGCGAAACGTCCCGATCCATCAGATCCAGCGCGGCGCGCAGCGGATCCGGTTCGCCCGAAACATCCACCACGCGGACTTCCCAGACGGGCGCCTGCACAACCTGCTGCGGACCGTCCTCGATGAACCGAATGTGCAGCGCCGCAGCCTCATCGACCGCCGCGCGAATCGCGTTCACCAGCACGTCCACCGCCACCGCCCCCGAGATGTCCACGTACTCGGCGATATTGAAGACCGCCGAGGCCGGATCTAGCTGTTGACCGAGCCAGACGCCCAGCTGCGCGGAGGTCAGCGGCCGCCCCGACGTCACGGCGCGGACCGCGGCGCGAGCAACGGCCACCAGGCGGCCAGCGTCGGATTCTCGGCCAGATCCACGAAAGCCGGTGCCGCGCCGCGCGACTTCCAGCGTTCGATCAAACCGATCAATCGCACCGAGTCCAGTCCCGCGGCGAAAAGATCGTCGGTGTCGGCCAATTCGTGCGGTTCCAGATACAGCACATCGGCGATGTCCGCCCGCACGGTGTCATAGGTGAGTGGTTCCATCGCGCTCAGTTGACCTGTCTGTCCCGGTCGGCCCAGAACCGGTCGCGCAGCTGCCAGCGCAGGATCTTGCCGCTCGGATTGCGTGGAATGCGTTCGACGAACTCGAAGCGCACCGGAATCTTGAACCAGGCCAGGTGCTCCCGGCAGAACGTCATCAGCTCGCGCACCCGCACCTGCTCACCGGGCCTGCACGCGACGAACGCGTGCACCGATTCGCCGAGCGCGTCGTCCGGCACGCCGATCACCGCCGAATCCGCTACGGCCGGATGGCGGGCGAGCGCGTTCTCGATCTCGGCGGGATAGATGTTCTCGCCGCCGACAATGATCATGTCCTTCAACCGGTCTCGGATGTAGAGGTAACCGTCGGCATCGACGTATCCGGCGTCACCGGTGTGGATCCAGCCGTCGATCAGGGTTTCCGCCGTCGCCTCCGGCAGATTCCAGTAGCCGAGCATGGCGGCCGGCGAGTGCAGGCAGATTTCACCCACCTCGCCGGGCTGTCGCGGCGTGCCGGACGCGTCGATGATCCGCACGGACACACCGGGATACGGTCGACCTGCCGCAGCCAACCGGTGATTGCCCGGCACGTGTTCCTTGGGCGGCAGGCAGATCGCGGTGTTCCCGGTTTCGGTCAGCCCATAGATCTGCGCGAACTCGGCACCGAAGAGGTCCAAGGCTTCTCGTAGCAGCGTCTCCGAAATGGGTGATCCGCCATAGACGACCTTGCGCACCGAGCCGACCGCCTCCGGCGTCACGCGCGGCTCGCCGAGGATCAGCCGCAGCATCGACGGGACGACGCACATGGTGGTGATCCGGGCTTCCTCGATGATGGCCACCGCGGTGCTGCTGTCGAACTGTGGCATCGCCACATTGGTGATCCCGGCCGCGAAACCCTGCATGGCCCACCAGATTCCACCTACGTGAAAGCCGGGGATACCGATCAGATTGCGGTCGCCGTCGCGGAACTCGAGCCAATCCAGCCCGGCCTCGTCGAGCGCGTCCGCGATGGCGAAGAAGCTGCGCTGAGCCAGCACAACACCTTTGGGTAGCCCGGTGGTCCCGCTGGTGTAGAGCTGGATCACCGCGTCGTCGCGACCCGACGGGCACTCGACGAGATCCGGGTCGGCGACACCGGTCAGCCATTCGGCGAACTCGGCACCATCCATCAGGACCGACCGCACATCCGGTGCGGCAGACCGGGCGACGTCGGCGGTATCGGCGTCGACCAGCACGAGCGCGCTACCGGAATCACGAATGATGTGCTCGACTTCCGGCGCGGTCAGCCGGAAATTGATGGGCACCAGCACCGCGCCGAGCCGCGCGCAGGCGAAGAAAAGACCGTAGTAGTAGACGGATTCCTTGCCCAGGTAGGCCACTCGGTCGCCCTTGGCGATCCCGGCGGCACGCAGCGCACGGGCGAGCCGGATGCTGTCCGCGCGCAGCCGCGCGTAGTCGAGCCCCACTCCGGCGCAGGCGATAGCGAGGGTGTCCGGACGATTCCGTGCATGCTTGGCCAGCATCGACGTCACAGTGGGGGCACTCATCGGACCGCTCCCAGCGGACGCGCCGCGGAAACGATGGCCAAGCGGACGGTGCCCGCGCACTGCCCGCCGTTGTCGTCCCAGAATCGGAACGACGTGTCCAGCGACGTGAACGGCGCACCGTCGACCGTGCTCGTTCGTTCCTGGCTGCCGCCGAGGGCGAACTCACCGTAGAACCGTCGCGGATCGATCGGCCGTCGGTATTCACTGTCGAGCCGGGTGATCAGGATGTCGGGTAGCTGGCGTCGCCAGTAGTCGTCCATGGTCCAGTCACCGAACAGCGGGCCGACGCGATGCCGCACCAGCACCGCGATGGTCTGATACAGCATCTGGTTGTAGCAGATGTTCACCTCGACCGAATTGAGGTGACCGGTCGCGTCGATGTAGCAAGACTCGGAAATCTCGAATGTGCCAGTGGCGCTGGCCTGTTCGCCCAGCGCCTCGACCGTCAGCTCGCGCAGATAGCGACAGTGCGGCTTGTAGCAGCCCAGCACCTCCGACAGCAGCAACGGATCGTTCGGGAACACCTCGCCGGTCATGCCGGGATGCCCTCGTCGTCGTACACGGTGACCCGGTGCGACACCGCGGGCTCACAGGTGGAGTTGTGCAGCGCCCGGTGCACCAGGCTGCGGTTGTCCCAGATGAGCAGATCGCCCCGATCGAAGGTCTGCAGGCGGATCGCCGGATGCTCGAAGGTGTCGTCGAGCTGCCCTGTGGCAGAAAGCAATTCGTGCAGCAGATCGGGCCGGTCGGTGCCGTCGGCCGCGGTGATGGATTCGGTGAGACCCTCGCTGACGTACACGACCGGCTCCCCGGTGTGTGGGTGCGCGTGGACGGTCGGCAGCGTCACCGGCGGCGTCTTGCGGTCGATTTCGGCGAGTACCTCCGAGATGGGCCGGTAGACATCGCTCGGCCGGATCTTGAAGTAGCGGCGGACACTGTGCGTCGCCACCGTATCGGCCACGGATTCCCGCAACTCGGGGCTGAGCTGCTGGTAGGCGCGGGCGAGGTCGATAAAATAGGTGCCCCGGCTGTGCGTCGGCACCACCTGGGTGTGGGTGAAGGTCAGGTCGAACGGGCGCGCCATGAACTGGTAGTCCGAGTGCCAGAACTTCCCGGTCTTGGGCACGCCGACCCGCTGCTTGCCGGTGTCGACATTGGACGACACGAACACCTCCGGCATGTCCGGGTGGTGATAGATCGGCTCGTAGTACCGGACCGGCTCGCCGAAACCGCTTGCCAGCGCCACGAATTGGCGCGGATCGAGCTCGATGCCCTTGATCACCGCGATCCGCTCGCGGTACACGGCGCGCTTGACCGCATGGACGTCATCGCGCGATGTGGGGTCGAAGTCCTCGACCACCACACCGAAATCTCCCAGCGGGCTGATCCGCATGGCTGTTCGCTGCATAACCAGGTAGTCGGCCCACTACGCCCTGTAGTTCCCGGCAATTTCGGGCGATTTGTCCGTACCGTTGCAGTCGCTGTGAGCTGGGCGACACTTGGCGAGCGCTGGTTGCACGGCACGCCGACGTAGGGCTAGCGTCCTTCCGCGGTACCGAGTACCGCTCCGCACGGCGACCCGACCAGTCTCGGCTGATTCGCCAATATTACTTCTCCGCAACAACTTTCGTACTCAGCAGTGCGCCATGAGCGTACCTGAGACCGCGCGCCCGGCTCATGCCGAGGCGAGAAGATGAGGGATTCCCATGGGCAGAACAACATTCGTGACAGTGGCCGCGTGCACGGTTGCCGCACTGGTCGGTTCGGCGGGCACGTCACATGCCGACCCGGCGGCACCCGAAATGCACTACACCGCAAGCATGGTCGACAAGTCCGTGGTGCTGACCACCGACGCGGGCACGCTGACCACCGGCGACGGGCAGTTCCTGGTCAACGATCGCACCGGCCGCGTGCTCGTCTCGATGCCGCTCAGCTATCAACGCGACAACAAAGTGTGGCCGATCACAGCGAAGATCGACGGCAACACCGCCACCCTGACGCCGAGTACCGATCCGACCGCCGCCCACCCCGCCCCGGCCGAGCTGCGCGACATCGCCATCGACCCGCAATCCACCGACTTCAACGCCGCCGTGATGAACTTCGCGACGGTCGCCGGCCTCGGCGTCGCGCTCGGCACCCTGATCGGTACGGCGATCGGCGCGGGCATCGGCTGCGCCGCGGGTGGCGCGCTGGTCGGCGCGGCGGCGGCGGTCCCGACGATCGGTGTCCTCGCCGTCCCCGGCTTCCTCGGCGGCTGCCTGGTGACCGGCGCCGCCGCGGCCCCGATCGGCGCGATCATCGGCACCATCGCCCTCGGCGTTCCCGCCGCGGTCATCGGTGGCCTGCTGTTCGCCGGTGCGCTGGGCAAGCAGGCGGCGAGCTGAGCGAAATCCGGTCGCTGTACAGACCTGACCTGCCATGCTTCACTTGGTAGACAGGTCTGTTCCGGGCGGGGCAGGCCGAGGAGTCGGCATATGTCCCTCAACGACGACGAGCGGTTCGCTGCCCCACCTCCGAACCGGTCGGCACTGGAAGTCACTGACGTTCTTCGTTTTTCGGTGTGCTGTCCGCGCCGCAATATCGCCATGATGCTGGTGGACGGCGAGATCGATCTGCGTACCGCGCCGAGCTTCCGTGATCAGCTCTGCCGGGTGTTCGGTGCCGGGCCGGTCATGATCGTGCTCGACCTGTCGCCGGTCACCTTCCTGGCCGCCGCCGGGCTCCGGGTGCTCGTCGATGCCCAGACGCAGGCCGAAAAGAGCAGGCGGCGAATGGTTTTGATCACCGAGGCACGCTGTGTCGATCGCGCGCTGGAGGTGACCGGCTTGGCGCCCAGCTTCCATCGGGTGCGGTCGCTGGACGCCGCGCTGGCCGACGCCGCTGTCGGATACGAAGAAACGGCCTAGCGGCGGCGCGCTTTATCGGCGAACCGGCCACCGCGCTTGCGGGCGGTGTCGGCGAGTTCGGGACCACGCTCACGTGCGGTGTCCGCCAATTCGGCACTGCGTTCCTTGGCGACCTCCGCGAACTCGGCGCCGCGCTCCTTGGCGAGTTCGGCCCATTCGGCGCCACGGTGCTTGGCTACATCGGCGAGTTCCGCGCCGCGCTCCCTGGCCAATTCGGCCAGTTCCGCGCCGCGTTCGCGCGCGAGCTCGGCCCACTTCGGGCCACGCTCGCGTGCGAGTTCGGCCCATTCGGCACCGCGGTGCTTGGCCACATCGGCGAGTTCCGCGCCGCGCTCCTTGGCCACATCGGCCAGCGGGGCCGCGTGTTCCTTTGCGGCAGCGGCCCATTCGGGGCTGTGCTGCTGCACGGTCTCGGCGAGCTCGGAACCCTTGGCGGCCGCGGCGCTGCCGAAACTACCTGCCGCCGAGGCGACTTCGTGCGCGCGACGCTTCAGCAGCTCACCGGTCGCGCTATCCGAAGAACCGGTGAACGGCAGCGCTGCGGTGACCGTCGCGGCGGCATCGCGGGCGGCCCGCTTGCCGCGCCAGCCCAGCGACGGCTTGCCCTCGGTGTCGGCCGCGGCGATCATCAGCCCGCCGAGCAGCCCGAGATCCTTGAGGAACGCGTTGCGCTTGCTCGCCTTCTGTGCCGGGTCCGGTTCGTTCCAGAAGTCCTGCTCGGTGACCGTGGCCGGGATGACGGTCGCGGCCAAGACCAGCGCGGCCAGGCGTGGCGCCTTGCCGAGGGCCAGCAGCACACCACCAGCTACCTGGGCGCCCGCATTGATCCGTACGGCAGTCCCTGGATCGCTCGGTAACTTCGCGGCGTATTCCTCGGGCAACTGACGCTGGCCTCGCTGCACCAGCTCGGTCGCCGCCTTGACGCGTGTTTCCGGGTGCCGCAACGTATCGACACCCTCCACGACAAAGACAGTGGCCAAAAGCGGGCGGGCAAGTCGGCGTAACAACATGACGGATCCCTTTCCTCGACGGCTCTATTCGACCGGGTTCCCGGAAGGTCTCGCATCAAACCCGGTGGACGGGGAGTAACGGGCGTATCGGACGTCGAATCTACACCGAGTAACGGCAAATATTTGGCGAACGATCAGCATGGTGTGGATCCGAGGAGATCCGCCCGACATGGTCCGCCATGCCCCGCCGGAAGGTACCGCCGATGAACTTCATCACCGCCCCAACGACTTTCGCGGCAATCGTCGCCCCGCTCCCGGTCGCGCCCGGCTGCACCTTCCGCTTCGATACCGTCCCGTGCCGACATCGGGCCGAATGGTTCATCCGTAAGCGGCCCTGCTGCCACGCCGAGGGTGTCGACTTCATGTGCGACACGTGTCACACCCGTATCCACTGGCTGCTCACCATGGGCATCGAATTCGAGTGCGCCGGTTGCGGTGTGCGTTCCGACAGTTTTACCGCGCTCTACCCGACCGCAGCGCCGCTCTGAGCAGAGCGATCAGGAACCGCCGACGGCCTTCGGGACCGTGGCCCGGCTCGTCGTCGCCAGGAAATCGGTGATGATCGCGGTGACCTTGTCCGGGTCCTCCATCATGGGCAGGTGGCCGCAGTCCGGCAGCTCGACGGCAGTCTGGACGTGCAGTCCGCGATTGAGGCGGGCACCGGCCTTGGCCGAGAGGATCCGGTTCTGCTTGCCCCAGATCGTGCAGATCGGCGGGAAGTCCGGCGGTGGGTCGAACCGGTCGAGGGCGGCGTAGCTGGGGAAGTCCTGGACGAGCTCGTGCAGGGCGTGCAGGCGGCCGCGATCGGACCAGTGCGCGCGCAGGCGGGGCGAGTGCTGCAGCTGCTGGCGCTTGCCGCGGGCACCGAGCTGGTTGGCGACGATCAGCGAGATGGCGCGGCCGGGCAGTGCGAGCCTGCGGGCCAGCGGTCCGAGTGGCAGCCGTGCGTCCGCCCAGGCCATTGCCGCGGACTGGCCGGAACTGACGGTGTCCCAGGTCAACGGGTTGATCAAGACCAGGGCCCGGACCCGGTCCGGGTGTCCCATCGTGTAGCTCAGCGAGGTGGCGCTGCCGAGACAGTTGCCGACCAGCACCACGTCGGTGAGCCGGTGGGTGTCCAGGAAGGCGTCGAGCATGCGCACGTAGTCGGCGAGGCGGTAGCCGTCTGCCGGCTGGTCGGATTGACCGTAACCGGGCAGGTCGAGGGCGAATACCTGATGGTCGCGCCGCAGCGCCGCCACCTGGTCGTCCCAGATATGGCGTTGGGTGCCCGCGTTGTGCAGGAACACCACCGGCGCGCCGCTACCGGCGCGATCGAAGGCCACAGCCCTGCCCTGATGCTCGAAAATGTCCACATTGACTCCTTGCGAGCGGCCGGGTGCGCAACGTCACCCGATCCGACCCAATTTTACGATGTTGTCAAGCGGTGAGCTGGGACTTCGCCGATTCCTGTCCCTTCGGTCCGGTTACACCTCGATGCCGGTGCGCGCGACCTTGCCGGTGGCGTTTCGCGGTAGCGCCGTGGTGGTGAGTCGCCAACGTGCGGGCACCTTGTAATAGGCGATCCGCTCTGCGGTGAAGGCTTGAAGCTCCTCTTCCGTTGTCGCCGAGGCGCTTTCGACGACAACCAAGGCGGCGACCTGTTGGCCGAGATCGGGGTGCGGTATGCCGATGACCGCGCATTCGCGGACCGCGGGATGCTCCTCCAGGCACTGTTCGATCTCGGTGGGGTAGACGTTCTCGCCGCCGCGCAGGATGAGATCCGAACGCCGACCGGACAATCGGAGCCTGCCCTCGGTCAGCACGCCGATATCGCCGGTGCACAGCCAACGGTCCTCGGTGATCGCCGCCGCGGTCGCCGCCGCGTCGTCCCAATAGCCGAGCATCACGTACACACTGCGCACGCAGATCTCGCCTTCGGTGCCATCCGGAACGGCGTTGCCCGCGCTGTCGCGGACCTGCACGGCGGCCCCGATCACGGGGCGGCCCACCGTATCCGGGAACGCGGCGAGCTCGGCGGGACTGGCCAGGGTGGCCGCGGTGCTGCACTCGGTGAGCCCGTAGCTGGTCACCAGCGCGGTCTTGGCCACCGGAAGTTGTTCGCGCAGTTGATGTTGCAGCGCCGCCGAGGACGGTGCCGAGTTCAGCGAGAAGGAGGCCAGCGAGGACAGGTCGTACCCGGACAGATCCTGCTCCAGCAGTCGGGTCGCCATGGTCGGCATCGCGCCCCAGTTGGTGATGCGTTCGCGTTCGATCAGGCGCAGCACCCGATCCGCGTCATAAGAGCCCTGGTAGATCACCGCGGTATCGCCGGTCACCAGCCGCGGCACCACCAGGTTGTGCAGGCTGGCGATGTGGAACAGCGGTGAGGTGAGCAGAAACCGTCGGCCGCTCGGCGGTTCGGTGGCACCAGCGAACTCGGCACCCAGCGTGTCGTTGAACTGGTGATAGCCGATGACCGCCAGCACGTTTCGCTGCGAATGCACCGCGCCCTTAGGTCGTCCGCTGGTGCCGCTGGTGTACAGGACGACCGCTGGGTCGTCCTCGTCCACTTCGGTCAACGGGAGTGTGCCGCTGTCGAATTCGGCGATCAGCGCGGGCAAATCGTGTTCCATGGTCAGCACCGGCACGCGAATATCCAGCTCCGCCACCAGTGCCGCGCGTTTCGCATCGACGACCAGTACGGCGGGCTTGGTGTGCTCGACACCGTAGGCAATTTCACGCGCCGTCCACCATGCGTTGTAGCCCACCGCGATCGCGCCGAGGCACTGCGCGGCCCAGAACGTCATCACCCATTCCGCAGTGTTCGCGGCCAGAATACCGATCCGATCGCCCTTTTCGACGCCGTACCGGTCGCGCAGCGCCCTGGCCAGCGCCCCGACCGCGTCCGCGTGCTCGGTGAACGACAGTCGACGCTCCTCGGTGACGAGATAATCGCGCTCACCCCAGCTGACCGACGCGGCCAGCAGATCACCGAGCGATTTCCCCCGGTGTCGCATTACCGGCACCGGCGCGCCGAGCACCTCCTCGACCACCATCTCGAAGCGTCCACCGGGACCGGTCAGCCGGGCCACCGCCGCGGCGGCGAACGCCTGCGGATCGAAAGGCTTTGTCATCTACCGCCACTCTCTCATCTACGGAACCAGTACCGCGCGGCCGGTGACCAGGCCGCGTTCCAGCCGGTCGAGCGCGTCGCGGCCTGCGGCCAGGTCGTAGCGCTCGACCTCGACCCTGAGCTTGCCCGAGTGGGCCAGGGCGACGGACTCGATCAAGTCGGATTTGGTGCCGCCGTACGACTTTCGGACGGAGGCTCCCCACGGCCAACCCTGTCCGGTCGCGGGGCTCGCCGTGATCTCCGGTGCGCCGCCGCCGAGGCCGATCATCCGGTAGGCGCCGTTGGGCGCCACCGATGCCACGGCGAGCGCTGCGGTCTGGTCGACGCCGACGAAGTCGAAGACCGCGTCGGCCCCGCGACCGTCGGTGCGGTCGAGAATGTCGCGCGCGGTATCGGCACCGGCGAGCAGGCCTTCGGCCGCGCCGCAGCGCACCGCCAAGTCGAGCTTGTCCGCGCCGACGTCTACGGCGATCACCCGGGCCGCGCTGGTCGCGGCGAGAATCTGCACCGCGACATGTCCGAGCCCGCCGATGCCGATCACCACCGCGACCGAGCCGGGCCGAAGGTGTTCGCGGGCACCACGAATCGCGTGATAGCTGGACAATGCCGCGTCCGCGATCGGGGCCGCCTGCACGAAATCGAGGTCACCGATCGGCACGAAAGAGCGTGCCGGAATACGGATGTACTCGGCCATGCCGCCGTCCGGCCCGAGCCCAGGACACGGTGGCATCGCGGTGCGGCCCGCCGCAAGGCAGACATTCTCGTTGCCGCGCACGCACTCCCGGCACACGCCGCACGACCAGCACAGGTAGACGATGCCGCGTTCGCCCGCGGTGCGGCCGTCGACCTCGCTGCCGACCGCCTCGATGGTGCCCGCGACCTCGTGTCCGAGGGTCAGTGGCTCCTCGCGCATGCGGAACGGAATGTGCAGCACATGCAGATCGGAATGGCAGATCCCGGCCGCGCCGACCCGGAGTAGCAGGTCGGTGGGGCCGATCGCGGGGATCGGTACCTTGCGCAGTTCCAGCACGCCCGGCTCGGTCAGCTGCAGCGCCCGCATCATGGGCGGACTCCGACGGCAGTGAAGACCGAGCGCAGGTAGGCGTCGGCGCGCGGGGACCCGATCAGTCCCGGCGCCATCTTGTTCATGGTGTAGGCGAAGGTGATTCGATGATCCAGGTCGTTGACGACGATGGCGCCGCCGAGCCCGGCCCACCAGCAGACCCGGCCGTCGGGCACCTGCGGCGCGGTCTGTGGCTGGGGGAGTCCGTACCCGATGCCGAAGCGCAGCGGCACCAGCAGCGCCACATCGACGCCGTCCGACTGTTGTTCGAAGATCAGGTCGATCGTCTTCTCCGACAACATCCTTCGCCCGTCCAGCACGCCGCCACCGGAGACCAGCGACTGGATCCGCGCCACCGAACGGGCATTGCCGTGGCCGTTCACCGCGCCGATCTCGGCCTGCCGCCATGCGGCGCTGTTGGCCTCCTGGAGATCGAGCAGTGGACTGGTGAGCGTCTTGACCAGAATGCTCGTCTGGTCGAGCGAGGCCATATCGAACTGCAGCATCGGCGGCGGCACCAGCGGCGCGATCCGGTGGTGATGTTCGGGGCCGGTGCCGATATGGAAGTCCGCGCCCAGCGGACCGGCGAGTTCCTCGGCGAAGAACTGCCCGAGGCCGCGGCCGGTGATGCGGCGAATCACCTCGCCGACCAGATGCCCGTAATTCAGCGCGTGATAGCCCGACGCGGTGCCCGGCTCCCACCATGGCGGCTGGGCCGCCAGCCGGGCGCTGGCCGCCTCGGTGTCGTAGATATCGGCAAGCTCGATCGGTCGCTCCCAGCCGGAGACGCCGGAGGTGTGGCCGAGCAGGTGCCGAATCTCGATGTCGCCCTTGCCATTCGCCGCGAACTCCGGCCAGTAGTTGGCGACCCGCCGCCGCACGTCCAACTCGCCGCGATCGACCAGCAGCAGTGCGGACAGCGCGGTCATCGTCTTGCTGACCGAGAAGACGTTGACCAGAGTGTCCCCGGTCCACGGCACGGTGCGCTCGATATCGCGGTACCCGCCCCAGAGGTCGACGACGGGTTCGCCGTCGACCGTCACGCAGATGGCCGCGCCGAGCTCTTCACCCGAGGCGAGCTGATTCGCCAATTCGTCTCGTACACCGGCGAATTGGTCGGTACAGAAGCCGGAAATCGTCATCGTCTCACGCGTTCTCGAGCACCCTGGCGGGCACGGGTAGCGCGTAGCCGTTCGCGGCGGCGCGCTTTGCCCCCCTCGCCATTTCCTTGTTCATATCGCGCACATACGGCTCGAACTCGATCTGGATGGTGTGCCGCGGCGAGTTGTAGTAGCGCCCACTCCTGCGCTCCTCGGCCGCGCGGATCGCCTCGTGCATCTCCGGCTCCGACGGCGGCAGGTACTTGCCGGTCAGGTAGGCGGCGACCAACTTGCTCTGCTGCTCGGCGAAATTCACCAGCGTCGGCAGCGGTTGCGCCAGGCCGAGGAAGAACAGGTTGTCCACGCCCGGCTTCATCATCTGCTTGAACAGCGGGATCCGGTTCTGCTCGTCCGGCACCAGGTTCGGGTCCGAGAAGAACGGGAAGCTGATGTGATAGCCGGTGGCACAGACGATCACGTCCACCTCCTCGGTGCTGCCGTCGGCAAAGCGAACGCGCGGGCCTGCCAACGCGGTGATGGCCGGTTTGAACGCGATATCGCCGCAGCCCGCGCGGTGCAGGAATTCCTCGCTGGCCGACGGATGCGCCTCGAACGGCCGGTGATCGGGCTTGGGCAGCCCGTAGAACTCCATGTCGCCGCGGAACTTGCGGACGAAGCGCTGCTTGAGTTTCATGCTGATCTTGCGCGGAATCCACGCGGGCACACTTTGTTTGTCGCCGACGGTGCCGTGCACGTATTTCGGCAACACCCAGACACCGCGCCGGGCGGAGACGGTGAGCTTTTCCGCGACGAATCGCTGTGACAATTCCGAGGCGATGTCCAGCCCGGAATTGCCCATGCCGACCACGACGATCTTCTTGCCGCGCATATCGACCGGGTCGAACGGGTCGTTGTAGGCGTGACTGTGGATCAGCACGCCGTCGAATTCGCCGGGATAGTCGGGCGTGCGCGGATCCCAGTGGTGACCGTTGCAGACGATCAATACGTCGTAATCGCGGGTGCGACCGTCGCTAGCGGTGACCAGCCAGCGACCGTCCGCCTGCCGTTCGGCCGCAGTGACTTTGGTGTTGAACAGGATCTTGTCCCGGAAGCCGAAATGGTCGACGTAATCCTTGAAGTACTGGAACAGCTGCGAGTGGTGCGGGAAATCCGGCCAGCCTTCGGGTGCCGGATAGTCCTCGAAGGCCAGTCGGAACTTGCTGGTATCGATATGCAGCGACTGGTAGCACGCCGACATGCCGTTGGGATTCTTGAAGTACCAGTTGCCGCCGACCTCGTCGGACGCTTCGAACAGGTCGAACGGAATATCGAAGTCCCGCAGCCGTTTTGCGGTGGTGATCCCGGAGGGGCCCGCGCCGATGATGCAGACCTTGGGCAGAGTGGGTTGGGTCAATTCGCTTGTCCTCGTGCTGGGAGGGCCGGTCACCTGCCTGCGGTGGCGCGCCCGGCGCCGAAACCGTCCGTAGCCGTTGGGCTTCCGGAGTGACGTAGGCAACAACGTAACACTCGCTAGACATCGTGTCTAGTGAATGACGTATTGTCTAGTGAAGGCGGTGCGCAGTGCGGGCACCAGTAGACTTGCTCACCGAAAGTCGCACGTCAGCAGAACTTTCGACCGACAAGAGGTAGCCGTTGCGTACGAACCCGAATCCGGCGGGCAACAGCCTGCGGGACGAGCAGAAGCAGCAGACCAGGACCAGGCTGATGGCCGGTGCCAAGGAGCTGTTCAGCACGCGTGGCTACGCGGCGGTGCGGGTCGACGACATCGCCGCCGCCGTCGGCTGCAGTCGGGCCACCTTCTATCTGCACTTCACCAGCAAGCTCGAGGTGCTGCGCGCGATCGCCGAGCAGAGCACCGCCCCCAGCGCACTGCACTTCTACGAGGACCTGGATCGCGTGCTGGACACCGGCTCCCGAGCCGAGCTCGTCGCCTGGATGACCCGGGCCATCGAGTGGTTCCACGAATACCGCGACCTGCTGCCCGCCTGGGACGAGGCCACCGCGCTCGAGCCGGAGTTCCGCGAGATCGCCCGCAACGGGATCATCGCGCTGCCCAACGCGATGACCTCCTACCTCGCCCGCTGGCCCGCCGACCGCGTCGACGAGGCGCGGCTGCGGGTGGAACTGCTTGTCGCCCAACTCGAACGCTTCTTCACCCGCTGGGCGGTGCAGGGCACCATCAATGTCTCTGCCGAACGGGCCGCCGAGGTGCTCACCGATATCTGGTTCCCGGCGCTGCAGGCACCGGTCGAACAAGGCTGATTCACGCGCTCCACCGGGCGTAGCTCGATATTCGCTGGCCGCGCGGGAATCGTGTTCTGGGACTCGATTTCGAAGCGGAGTGTAAATCTGTCGGTGCGGTGCGGCATCATCTGTGCACGCAGCCATCCACGAATATTGCTCGGAGTCACCATGCCGTCGCCTAAAACCAAGCCCAAGCCATTGTCGGACAGCGAGATTCAGCGGATCGCCACGGATATCGCCGGCGGCCGCCCGCCCATGGTGTGGTTCACCGCTGCCGCGGTGGGCGTGCCGGAAGGTCGGTCGGGAAAGGTGATCTCCCTCGGCGATCCGGCCGATGGGGACTTCCTGCAGGTCCGGCCCACCGGATCGAAGGATGTACTGTCCTTTTCTCCGACAGAAGTGACGTTGACCAAGCCGCCACGAGGGGCGGCGACCGTTTCCACTGCCCAGCCGAAGTCGACAACCAGGAAGGAATCACCCGTGACCCAGCCGTCGACCTTGACGAGCACTGCGACACCAACCACCCCCAGTTCTGTCACGCCGCCACCGGTCGTCCCGAAACCCGTTGCGAGCACCCCGGAATCGGACGAACAAGACAGCGGCGCGAGCAAGCCCGCGGCCAAGCCGAGCCCCGCGGGCACCGCGGCCAAGGCGGCCAAGGCCCCCGCTCGACCGAAGGCGAAGACGCCCGAGGTCACCGTCACGTTGACCGGCACCGCCGACGGCGAATGGTCCGTCGACGTGGTCAGCGGCAAGAAGCGCGCCGTGCGTGGTCTCGCGGTGCCCAGCTCCGCCGTGGCGCAGGCCGCGAAGATTCTGCACCCCGAGGTGGCCGAAGTGGTGGCGGGCATTCTCGACGCGGCCAGGGAAGCCCAGGAGGCCAAGGTGCAGCAGCTGCAGGCCGAGCTGGAGGCGGCCCGCCGACTGCTCGACGAGCTGGTCGACTAGTAGTTCAGACCGCGGTGCTGGTGGATCTGGTGCCCGCGCGCCAGATCCGCCGCCCGGACTCGTTCGCGGTGTGCCGCGCCGGGTCGTTCGCCATGTGCCGCACGGAGTCGGGCGCGTGCCGCGCGTCGTCGTGGAACGCGTAGCCGAGCGAGTATTCCTTCGCGTGGTACATGGCCGAATCGGCGTCCCGGATCAGGTCATAGACGGTGGATTCGGTGCTGCGCGGGCCGCCGCAGGCTATCCCGATGCTCGCGGTGATCGGGATCTCGCCCGCGCTCAGCTCGAACGGCCGGACGAACGCGCCGAGCAGCCGTTCGGCCAGCGTCGCGGCCTCCTGCCGGTCCAGCGGGGACAGCACCACGAATTCGTCGCCGCCGTACCGCGCGACCACGTCATCGCGCAGCACCACCCGCCGAATTCGGGAGGCGGCGTTCGCGATCAGCTCGTCGCCGACTGCGTGGCCGTAGCTGTCGTTGACCATCTTGAAGCCGTCCAGGTCGATGAACAGCAGGCACACCGGTCGCTCGGCCCAGCGCTCGTTGTTGAGATTCAGCGTGCGGAGCAGGGCCGATCGGTTCAACAGTCCGCTGAGCATGTCGTGGTCGGCCTGATACTGCGCCCGCCGCTCGCTGCGCGAACTGCGCACGATGGCGCGCTCACTGCGCACCAGCACCCCGATGAGCAGCAGCGCGAACAACGACGAGACCACCACCCGATCGAGTGTGCCGAGCGATGAGCCGACCACCGGTACCAGCGACGCGACGATCAACACGACCGCGATGAAGCTGGCGCGCTGGCGCGAGTGGTGTGGATGGATCCGCCGCGGCGCACCGAGTCCGGTCATGGTCGGGTGCAGCGCCGCAATACCGACGATCGCGTAGGTCGCGAGCAAGGGCGCCATCAGCATCGGGCGGCCGATCGACACGGCGCCCGCCTTTTGCAGGCTGTGGCCGAGATCGCCGACCAGCACGATGATCAAACCGACGTGCAGCAGCCGCAGCGAGGATTCCTGGCGGGTCGAGGTGGCCATCGAATGCGCGACCAGCGTCAACAGCAACGCGTCCAGGACCGGGTAGATGGCTGCCACCATGGTGTTCATGGTGGTGCCGTTGGCACGCAGGATCGGTGAGATCAAGAACGTCCACGAGGCGAGCAGTGCGCCGAGTCCGATCAAGCCGGAGTCGAGCAACAGGTCGTAGTTCGAGCGGACCTGGCGCGGCCGCAACCAGATCAGCGCGGCGAGGCCGACCGTCGCATAGGCGAGCAGCGTGCAGATGTCATCGACCGGGTGCAACCCGTGGTCGGACGTATTGCGCAGCGCCGCGCCGGCCGCCGAAAACACGGCCGAGGCGGACAGCAGATACCAGGGCAGCGGGCGCGTCGGCCGATACGCCCACAGGCCGACGCCGATCATGGCCAGCGTGCCCGCGAGCACCGCGGCCATCGTGAACAGCGACAAAATTTGGGAATTGGCCGTCACGTGAATCGCGATCACGGCCGCGCTTCCCCCCGGAAGCAGTGCGTACCACCATGTTCGGAATCGATATCGCTGGTCTTTCGGCTGGTCTTCGCTGACTGTCATCAGCCCCCCTTGGTCGCTCCATCCCTGTGAACCAAGCCGCGTAGCAGACGGGTGAATCCTCCACTACGACCTCGACGTTCGCCTACTTCCCGGGCACCGCGCGCATGCTCTCGGCGAACGATACCGAGTGTTGTGGTCCGAGCAAATGTCCCAACCGAGCGCAGCGCGGTCGGCGACCAGAACCTGGACAACTGATTCGATCATGGCATGAAATGCGGGACTGTGTCGTGCACTTGGCACAACAAAGGCTGAAACCGACGCAATAGCGCGGGCGCTACCTCGGGTGATCTTGAAATAGGGCGTGAATCGCGCACCTTCGACTGCGGAAAGCGTTGTTCCCGCGGGGTGTCTCGTAACGTGTGGCAAGGCAAGTGGACATGACAGACATGGAGGGCACGTGCGGACGTGGGTAGCGCCGGGGCGGGTCAACATCATCGGTGAGCACACCGACTACAACGACGGCTTCGTATTGCCCATCGCGCTGCCGCTGGTGGTCGAATGCGCGGCGCGGGTGCGCACGGACGCGATGGTGCGGGTGGTCTCGCGGCAGCGGCCGGACGAGACGGTTCTCGTCGCGGTGGCCGAGCTCGCGGCCGAGCGTGCACGAGTGCCGGGGTGGTCACGTTATCCGCTCGGTGTGGTCGCCGAATTCGTGCGGCGCGGCCACCCGATCGACGGGGTGGACCTCGAACTGGACGGCGCGGTGCCGATCGGCGCGGGGTTGTCGTCCTCGGCGGCGCTGTCCTGCGCGGTGGCCATCGCGCTGCGAGATCTGTTCGCGCCCAGCGTCACCGATCGGGAACTGATCGAACTCGCCCGCGCCGCGGAGAACGATTATGTCGGCGCGCCGACCGGTTTGCTGGATCAGTCCGCGTCGATCCTGTGCACGGCGGGGCACGCGCTGTTCCTCGACATCCGGCGCTTTGTCGAAAACGGCCGAGCCGATACGACGAATACTGTTGCGCACGAACAGATTCCATTCGACCTCGCGCGATTCGGGCTGGAGCTGTTGGTGATCGACACCGGCCAGCCGCACGAGCACGTCGACGGCGGTTACGCCGAGCGCCGCGCCCAATGTGAGGCTGCCGCCGCAGAACTCGGCGTGCCCGCGCTGCGCGACATCGATGCCGTGGCCGCGCTCGACCGGATCGCCGACGAAGTGTTGCGCCGCCGTGCGCGACATGTGGTCACCGAGAACGCCAGAGTGTTGACAGTTGCCGAAGAATTGCGCAGCGGTGCCGATCCGCGCACGATCGGGCCGGTCCTCACCCAGGGACACGCCTCCCTGCGTGACGATTTCGAAGTGTCGACGCCCGCGCTCGACGCCGCCGTCGACGCGGCGCTCGCGGCCGGGGCGCACGGCGCGCGGATGGTCGGCGGCGGATTCGGCGGCAGCGTCATCGCGCTCGTCGATCGCGTCGACACCGACGCCGTGGTGGCCGCCGTGCGGAATCGGTTCGCCGACGCGGGCTTTGCCGAGCCGCGCACCTTCGTCGTCGGCCCGGCGGCAGGCGCGCACCGCAGCGAGTGAGCGAACGTCCAGGTTTTGTCCCCGATTGTGGCCCGCGAGTGAGGCACAATCACGCAGAGTAGGTGTCGGCCGACACCCATTCGGCCGGCGACGAGTGAGTCGCGCGCCATGCAGTAAGACCCCGTAGACGCACGATCTCGTACCCGCAAGATCTCGCTCGACGCCTGTTTCACGCCAGGAGGGACGCTGTGCCGCTTGCCGATTCACCTGTTCTGACGCTGCTAGCCGCCGATCCGCGGTCGGCCTCGACCTATTTAAACGCTTCATCGACCCTGCGGCTGGACGCGGCTCCCGTCGACTTCGCCCTGGTCGCCCTGTATTTCGTGTTCGTGCTCGGCATCGGCCTGCTGGCCAGACAGCGCGTCTCGTCCAGCATCGACTTCTTCCTGTCCGGGCGTTCGCTGCCCGCCTGGGTCACCGGTCTCGCGTTCATCTCCGCGAACCTCGGCGCCGTCGAGATCATGGGCATGTCGGCCAACGGCGCCCAGTACGGCTTCCCGACCTTCCACTACTTCTGGATCGGCGCCATCCCGGCCATGCTGTTCCTCGGCGTGGTGATGATGCCGTTCTACTACGGCTCCAAGGTGCGTTCGGTACCCGAGTTCATGCGCAGGCGCTTCGGCACCGGCGCGCACCTGGTGAACGCGCTCAGCTTCGCGATCGCCCAGGTACTGATCGCGGGCGTCAACCTGTATCTGCTCGGCAGCATCCTGAACGTGCTGCTCGGCTGGCCGCTGTGGTTGTCGGTGGTCATCGCGGCGGTGATCGTGCTCTCCTACATCACCCTCGGCGGGCTGTCGGCCGCGATCTACAACGAGGTGCTGCAGTTCTTCGTCATCGTGGCCGCGCTGCTGCCGCTCACCCTGGTCGGCCTGCACAAGGTCGGCGGCTGGGACGGGTTGCGGGACAAGGTGACCGCGTCACCGGGCGGCGCGACGCAACTGGAATCCTGGCCGGGTAACGAGCTGAGCGGATTCAGCAACAACATCCTCTCGGTGATCGGCATCGTGTTCGGGCTCGGCTTCGTGCTCTCGTTCGGCTACTGGACCACCAACTTCGTCGAGGTGCAGCGCGCGCTGGCCACCCACTCCATCTCGGCGGCGCGGCGCACCCCGATCCTCGGCGCCTATCCGAAGATGTTCATCCCGCTGATCGTGGTGATTCCCGGCATGATCAGCGCGGTGCTGGTGCCGCAGATGAGCGAGTACAAGGCGGCGAAGGTCGCGAATCCGGACTTCACCAGCGACACCACCTACAACCAGGCGTTGTTGTATCTGATGAAGGAGGTGCTGCCGAACGGCCTGCTCGGCGTCGGCATCGCCGGTCTGCTTGCCGCGTTCATGGCGGGCATGGCGGCCAACATCTCGGCGTTCAACACGGTCTTCAGCTACGACCTGTGGCAGCAGTACGTGCGCAAGGACCGCCCGGACGGGTACTACCTGACCATCGGCAGGCTGGCCACCGTCGGCGCGACCGTGGTGGCGATCTTCACCGCGTTCATCGCGTCGAGCTTCAGCAACATGATGGACTATCTGCAGACCCTGTTCAGCTTCTTCAACGCACCGCTGTTCGCGACATTCATCCTCGGCATGTTCTGGAAACGGATGACGCCGACCGCGGGCTGGATGGGTCTGGTCTGCGGAACCGGTTCCGCCGTGGTGGTTTTCATCCTGCATCAGACCAAGGTGTTCCACCTGTCCGGTCAGGGTTCGAGTTTCTTGGCGGCCGGCGTCGCGTTCGTGGTGGACATCGTGGTGAGCGTGCTCGTCACCCAGGTGACCAAGCCGAAACCCGTGGCCGAACTCGTCGGCCTGGTCTATTCGGAAACCCCGAAGGAGGCCCGCACCGATCCGGACCAGGACTCGCTGCCCTGGTATCAGCGCCCGGTGCTGCTCGCGGGCATCGCGCTGGTCCTCGTTATCGCCCTCAACATCCTCGTCGGATAAGGAGCCGCAATGCTTTTCGACATCCGCACCATCGTCGGCACCCTGCTCGGCAGTTATGGCGTCGTCCTGATCATCACCGGCTTGGTCAGCAATACCGCTGCCGACCAAGCCAAGACCGGCAACATCAACGTCAACCTCTGGGCGGGGATAGGGATGGCCGTTGTCGGCCTGCTCTTCATCGCCTGGGTGATCCTGCGTCCGATCGCGGTGCCGGAGAAATCGCCCGCCGCGGAGATCGATGATAAGCCGTCGACCACTCCGTAGCGAGAGTGCGCAAAGGCCCCGCCCGGTCCATCGGGCGGGGCTTTTCGTTGTGCGTTGCATAATGCGCAGTGCAGACCGATCGGTCGGTGATTCTGTTCACAAGTAGCTGACCAGCTGGTATTCCTGAGCGAAATGCGTTTGTTCGATGGCCGTCGCGCCCCGTAACGTCAGTTCGGTTTGTTCGGCTAATGAATCAGGAATGGAGTGAACCGCCATGAAACCAGTGACTGAGCGCGACATCAGGTCGTCGTTCATCAACTGTTCCAAGACCGAGGCCAAAAAGCTGCCGGTGCCAAAGGATCTCGACGATCGCCCCTGGGACGATCTCGACTTTCTCGGCTGGAGCGACCCGTCGCTGCCCGGCCGGTGCTATCTGGTCATCCCGAACGACGACGACGAACTGGTCGGGGTCGCGCTGCGCTACGAAACCGGTGGGTCGGGTCGAGCCCAGATGTGCTCGATCTGCCTGACCACGCACACCGGCACCGGCGTATCCCTGCTGACGGCGGCCAAGGCGGGCCCGTCCGGACGCAAGGGCAATACGGTCGGCACCTACATGTGCACCGACCTGGCCTGCTCGCTGTACGCGCGGGGCAAAAAGACTCCGGCACTGGGCAATCGGTACCGGGAGAATTTGAATCCCGAGCAGAAGGTCGAGCGGATGCTCGCCAATATGCAGGCGTTCGTTGCCAGGCTGTACACCTAGATCCAGCGGCTAGCTGAGGCACATCGCTAGCTGACGCAGTCCGCACTGTTCGAAATGGAGGTAGATGCCATGCGCCGACACTTGACACTCGGCTCGCCGAACCCGCACCCCGAGTTCCGCGATAGGGCAAGCACACTCGGGGTGCGCGAGGTTCCTCTCCGGTCGAGACGGCCTGGCTGCCGCAGCCAGACCGCCTCATCCGGAGAGGAACCATCGATCACCCGGCCTTCGCGGTACGCGTCCTTGCCGTGAGACCGATCAGCACGTCGATGGCGAGGAAGGCGAGCAGGCTCAGCCCGACCAGCGGGACGAACCAGCCGACCAGCAACGCCGCGGCCAGCACCGGCACCGCCAACCACGGCGAGGTCCGGCGCAACGCACCCCGTTTCGGCGCCCGGCCCAGTGCGGGCCGTCCCGTCCGGCGGGTCGGCCGCCTGCGCCACCACATCAGGTAACCGCGCACCAGCACGGTGATCAGCCCGATCATGACGGCGAGCAGCAGCAACTGGTTGAGCAGACCGAACAGCAAGCCCATGTGGAATTGGATTCCCCAGTTGGTGAGCTTGGCCATCAGCGGCCAGTCGGCGTAGGCGAGCCGGTCGGTGACCGTGCCGGTGGTGCCGTCGATCGCGACCGCGTCGACCGTGTAGGTGCCCGGCATCCGGCGTTCCTTCACGGTGAAGGCCTGATCCGACTTGGCCGGGAAGGTGATCTCCGCGGCCTGGGTCACGTCGTTGGCGCGGGCGGTCTCGTAGACGCGGTCCACCTGGGCGATGCGGAAGATCGGGTCGATCGTGGCGGGTGTCATCACGTGGCCTTCGTGGTGCTGGCCGCCCGAATTGTGTTCGGGTGCGGCGGATCCCGGTAGTGCCGTGGTGACGGTCGGTGTGGTCCAACTCAACTGCTGTCGCAGGTCGGTGATGTTCTCGCCCGCGTAGGTCGACCAGGTCATGCCGGTCGCGGACAGCAGCAGGATGATCGGCAGCACCCACATGCCGACCGAGCCGTGCCAGTTCACCGTGCGGCCGCGGCTGTTCTGCGAGCGGTCCGGCGCGAAGAGCCAGGCCGCCGAGTTCCGGCTCCGCCGGGTGCGCACGCGGCGCACCCACACGACCAGACCGGCCAGCGCGATGACCCAGAGCCAGGAGGCGGCCAGCTCGCTGTAGAGGCGGCCGGGCTCGCCCAGGTGCAGGTCGCGATGGAGGCGGTCGATCCAGGTGCGCAGGGGGAGTGCACCGGAGCTGCCGTAGACGACGGAGTCGCCCACCGGCTGGGCGGTGTAGGGGTTGACGAAAACGGCGCGGCGTTCGGATTCGCCGAGTGACGGGTCGGTGAAGAGCACACGGGTGGTGTCCTCGGCGCCCGGTGCGGGCGCGACCGCGGCCAGTGTGAGGTTCGGTTGGGTCGCGACGGCGGCGTTGATCTGCTCGGCCAGCGGCTTCGGTGCGCCGCCCGTCTCGACGGTCAGCAGGTCACGCGAGACGATCGACTCGAGGGTGGGCGAGATCGCGTAGAGGGCGCCGGTGACAGCGGCGACGAGAATGAACGGGGCGACGAAGATGCCCGCGTAGAAATGCAGGCGCATCGCCAACGCGTACAACCCATTTCGGGCCGTCGGTTTGGTGCGTGCGGGGGTCGGTCGCGGGTTCGCCTCGGGTGTGGGCGGTGGTAGTTCGGCTTCGGCGGTGATGGTTTCTGTTGTGCTCACGGTCATTTCGTTTCTGCGGCTCGGGAACCCGGTGGGGCGGGCGTTGTTCCCGATGTACGGTCGGGTCAGGTGCGGCGTAGCCTGCGGCATCGGTTGGGCGACAACGCATGTCGAGGGGATTGGGATCGGATCGACATGGTTCGGCGCCCCGGTACCCGCGGGTGCGGTGATGACGCCACCGATCAGCAAGGTTTGCGCGGACGTCGGTGCATCAATGCCACGAGTGGCAGCGAGTTCGACGGAATGGTCATGTCGACGAGACACGAGGGCAACCGAGGTGGCGTTCTCAGTTCGCCATTCGCCGATAAGTCGACTCGCGCATGCGAAGACTTGCCGAATGTTCGCGGGAACGATTAATGCGCACACCGGAACACGCTTCGTGGGTGGAGCGCTAGGGCGAAGTCAGCTGGCGACGGCGAGCGGTGGGCCGCGGGTTCGCCGAGATTCGGCGGCGAACAGCCGCAGGATGACGCGATCCCGGTGGCGGGTGCGCAGCGGTGCCGGGTCGGCGCGAACGGGTGCGGACCGACGCTGCCGCAGCACCCGGAAGAGCACCGAGGTCCCCGCTCGATAGGCGGCTTCCGCGCCGCGGATCACGATGGCGGCGGCAACGGCCGCGAACAGGTGTGCGCTGAGCATCGCCGGTGTCAGCTGGGCATCGCCGTGATGCAGGTGCCCGGAACTGAATCCCATGGTCAGGTGGCCGAGCAGCTGCCCGGCGACGAGCGCGGTGATCAGCCCGGCCGAGGTGTCCCGCAGCGGCGCGAGCCCGGCCACCAGCGCGCCGATGATCGCAGCGGCGGCCATCAGCAGAGCAAGCGTCGTACCGTCCGGCGCCATGCCGCCGGACGCCCAACCATGTGCCGCAACAGAAATGGTCCCCGAGATCGCCCCGGCCGAACCACCGCGCACCCGCGCGACGGCGCCGCGATACCCCGCGACAGACCGGCCGAACTCGATACTCACGCGCTGATAGTAACCGACGAATTGCGCGCAACTTCCCCAGTGACAAACGCCCGAAGAACAGCGGAAGATCGAACTTCCATGCCGATCACGCGCACATCACAGCCGCATGCCCCTGATTTGCCGCGCTCGGAATCGCAGGCGGCAAATCAGGAGACGTGTGCGGTCAGCTCGCCTCGATCTCCATCTCGATCAGCGGCTTGCGGAGCAGCTTGCCGGTGGCGTTGCGGGGGAGCTCGTCGAGGAAGATCACCTCGCGGGGCACCTTGTAGCGGGCCAGGTTCGCCTTGACGAAGTCCTTGATCTCCTGCGGGTCGCGCTGGGAGTCCGGTCCGGGAACGACGAACGCCCGCAACCGCTTGCCGAATTCGCGGTCGTCGACGCCGACCACGGCGGCCTCGAAGATGTCCTCGCGCCCGGCGATCAGGTTCTCCACCTCGAGCGGGAAGACGTTCTCGCCGCCGGAGACGATCATGTCGTCGTCGCGGCCGTCGATGTACAGCAGGCCGTCGGCATCGAAATGCCCGACGTCGCCGCTGTTCATCATGCCGTCCACCATCTCCTTGGTGCGGCCGTCGGTGTAGCCGCTGAACGCGAAACCGTTGTCGACGAAGATCGTTCCGGTGACCTCGGGCCGGGTGATCGGCTTGCGGTTCTCGTCGAGCAGCACGATCCGGATCCCGACCGGGGCCTTGCCCGCTGTGGTCGGCGCCTTGCGCAGGTCCTCGGGGGTGGCGACGGTCATGACCGCGCATTCGGTGGAGCCGTACAGGTTGTAGAGGCTGTCGCCGAAGTAGTCGAGGGTGCGGGTGACCACGTCGGGTGCGATGGCCGAACCCGCCGCGAAGATCACCTTGATGGTGCTCGGGTCGTACTTGGCCAGCACCTCGTCGTCCAGGTCGAGGATGCGCTGCAGCATGGTCGGCACCACCACCAGCGAATCGGCCTGGTACTTCACGATGTTCGCCAGCGTCTGCTCCGGGTCGAAGCGGCGCTGCTGGAAGACGACCCGGTTGCCGAGGGCGACGCCGATGGTGAACTGGGAAAGGCCGGTGCCGTGGAAGATCGGCGCCGCCATCACCATGGTGCCGTTGTGCGGCAGCGGCACCCGGTCGACGAACTGGGCCGAGGCGAACGGGCTCACCTTGTCGCGCGGCGCGCCCTTGGGCGTTCCGGTGGTGCCGCTGGTCAGGATGATCATGCCGCCGGCCTTCGCGGGGGCGGGCAGTGCGGCGGTGGATTGTCCCGCGGAGAGCGACTCGATGGTCGCGATCGACGGATCGACGTTGTCCTTCGCGTCGACCCAGGTGAGCACCCGGGGAATCTCGGCGGGGATGGCGCTCATCAGGTCGACGAACTCGCTGTCGTGCAGCACCGCCTTCACCTTCTCGCGCGCGGCGACATCGGCGAACTGCGGCTTGGCGAAACCGGTGTTCATCAGCACCGCGCGCACGCCGAGCTTGCCCGCCGCGAGCAGGCTCAGCACCATGCCGCGGTGGTCGCGAGCCAGCACCGCCACCACGTCACCCGGCTTGATGCCGTGCGCCGCGAGGCCGCGGGCAAACGCGTTCGACTGCTCGTTCAGCTCGCCGAAGGTCAGCTCGCCGCGCTCGTCGACGATGGCGCCCGCGTCCGGCCTCGTCTGCGCGGCGTGCATGGCGACGCCGGCGAACGGGCCGAACTTGACCACGTTGAACGCGGACCGCAGGGCGTGATCGAGCCGGAGCGGATTGAACAGCCGCCGCTTGACCATGACGTTCACGCCGAGGGCGAGATCGCCCGCTTTGCGGGCAGTGCCACTCAACGCGGGGAAGGAGACAACCATTCGACAACAACCTTCCGGCGGCCCCACCCGGTATGAGCCGATGGGTGGTGCGGACCGCAGCTTCGGGATCCAGTGCTATCGCTAACAGTAGCAAGCATCTGTAACCCGGTGTGTCACGTATCTCAACAGCAGCTACTGATGGGTAACCAGTTGGGGTCGCCGCGCCGAGATCAGGGGGCGACCTCGTACTCCACCAGCACCCGGCGCAGCAGCTTGCCGGTCGGGTTGCGCGGCAGATCGTCGAGGAAGACCACCTCGCGCGGCACCTTGTAGCGGGCCAGGTTGTTCTTGACGTAGGCCTTGATCTCCTCGCCGTCGGGCGTGTGGCCCGGCTCGGGAACGACGAAGGCGCGCAACCGTTTTCCGAATTCGGCGTCGTCCACGCCGACCACCGCCGCGTCGAAGATATCCGAGCGCTCCAGCAGCAGGTTCTCCACCTCCTGCGGGAAGACGTTCTCGCCGCCGGAGACGATCATGTCGTCGTCGCGGCCGTCGACCATCAAGAGGCCGTGCTCGTCGAAGTGACCGACATCACCGCTGGACATGTAGCCGTCGATGATCTGCTTGTGGCGGCCGTCGGTGTAGCCCTCGAACGGCGTGCCGCTGCGAATGAAGATGCGCGCGGTCGTATTGATCGCGCTGACCTGCTTGTCGTTGTCGTCGTAGAGCCGCACCTCGCAGGTGACCGGCGCGCGCCCGACCGTGCCGGGAGCCAGTGCGAGCTCCTCCGGATTGGCGATGCTGGCGACCGAGCATTCGGTGGAGCCGTACAGGTTGTACAGGACCGGCCCGAACACCTGGGTGGCTTTGACGGTGAGTTCCGGCGACAGCGCCGAGCCCGCGAGCAGGATGACCTTCAGCGAGGAGATGTCGTACTTGGCGCGGATCGCCGGATCCAGTTCGGTCATCCGATGCAGCATGGTCGGCACCGCGACCAGCAGTTCCGCCTTGTGATCGGCGATCAGCTGCAGCGTCGCCTCGGCATCGAATCGCCTGCGCATCACCACCTTGTTGCTCATGGCCATGCCGACGAGCCAGCTGCCGAAACCGGTGCTGTGGAAGATCGGCGACACGATCACCTGGGCGCCCCGGAACGGGAACGGGACCCGGTCGAGGAACTGCGCGGTGGCCAGCGGCGACACCTTGACGCGCGTCGCGCCCTTGGGCAGGCCGGTGGTGCCGCTGGTGAGGATGATGAAGCCGCCCGGCTTGCTCGGGTTCGGCAGCTCGGCGCTGGAGTTGCCGGTGATCAGATCGTCGAGAGTCTGTGCGCCCTCTGGCAATTCGGTGCCTTCGTCCACCCAGGTGAGGAAGCGCGGGAGGTCGGCGGGCAGCGCGTCGAGCAGGCCGAGGAACTCGCTGTCGTGCAGCATCGCCTTGACCTTCTCGCGCTGGCACACCTCGGCGAACTGCGGCTTGGCGAACCCGGTGTTCATCAGCGCGACCCGCACGCCGAGCTTGCTCGCGGCGACCATCGCCAGGATGAGACCGCGGTGATCGCGGGCCAGCACGCCGACGACGGTGCCCTCGGTGATCCCGGCCGCCTGCAAACCTCGCGCGATCGCGGTCGACTGCTTATCGATCTGGCCGTAGGTCAGTTCCCCGCGCTCATCGGCCAGGCCGGGGGAGTCCGGGGCAATGCGCGCGTTGTGCCGGATCAGGGTGGCCTGCGGGCCGAAGATCTGCGATTCCTTCAGTGTCCGAAGGGTTTCCAGCGGTTTGCGCGGATCGGAAACACCGCGGGACCGGAGCACCCCGAGCGCCTTGAGGTTCTCAAGCGCGTGCGCCACCTTCATGTCGAACACCTCCACCAGCAAACTCGCGTCGGTACTCGACCTAGCGATATACGAACGGCGTAACTGAGGTCATAACCGTAGCAGCGGCGTGTCGGGTGTCACACAGCTACGTCTCGAGTTACCGGGCATCGGTGTTTCGCGCCGACCGCGCCGACGGCTATTTGACAGCGCCGCGCGGAGCGCGTTCGATACCGGTAGGGGGTAGTCGAAGAGAGAATGGAGCTGAGTCAACGATGATCTTCACGCTTGTTCGATCGACTGCGGTACCGGCGGACTGCTCGTGCGGTCCATCCTGTCAGTGCGGGTGCCAGTCCGGCGGCTCGTGCAGTTGCGGTAGCGATAACTGCTGAGCCTGCGGTCAGCGTCGTGCGCTGGCCAATGCGATGAGTAGTGGCACCAATCGGGCCGCGGGCACCTCGAAACGCCCGCGGCCCGCGGTGTGCAGCCAGCCGACCGCCGCCAGTTGGCGCAGATGGTGATAGACCTGCCCGGACGTGCCGACGCCCTCCAGCCCGACGAGTTCGGCCGCGGTCCGTCGGCCACCCATGATCTCCCGCAGGAGCCGTAGCCTTATCGGATTGCCAAGCGCGGCAAGGCATTCCGCGGTCTCGGCCCAGTCGTCCTCGATGAGGTCACCGGTGGTGAACGTCGCCTGCCACCCGTAGTGCTCGTCGGTCGGTAGCCGTACCGAACCAGCGAAGAGGACGCCGCCGTTCGGCTCGTCGACCGCGACGAATTCTTCATGTAGCCGGACCGCTGCCCAGCGGTCGTCGGTGTTCGCCGCCACGTGTCCGTTTGCGTGCTCGTCGGTCAAATCGTCGAGCCGCCGTTCCAGTTCCGCAACCCGCTCTTCCAGACTCACGCCACCGAAGCTACGGAATTACGTAATTCCAGACAAGAGGTCAATCGCGGGTGCTCCGGTGACAGTTCGGGCCCCACGACGCGTGTCGCAGGGCCCGAAGCCTCGAATCGATCAGTTGTAGACGGCGCCGAACGACGGAACCGAGATCGTGCCCAGCTGGTACTGGAACCCGTCCGGATTCGCATCGCTCACCGGAACCGACCAGCGGTGCCACAGGCTGCCGTACACCGCGGCCACGACCATGCCGCCGCCGGGATTGAGGGGCCGCGTCCGGATCGTGGTGTCCACGGGAACATCCTGGTGGTCGTAGAGCACCTCGGTCCCGCTCTGCCCGGTGGACACGTTGATCCACAGCACTTCCAGCTTGGCGCCACCCTGATTCGGCGCGATCGTGCCCGGCCCGCCGAAGAATCCGAACCGGAACCCGTCGAGCCCGAGTGCGATGCCCGATCCATACACCCCCGGCCCGTCACCACGCCCGATATCCGACTGCGCCGGAATCTGGAACGGCTGCGCGGGCAACGCCACCTGCCCCGCCTTGCTCACCTGCCCGGAAGCCACCAGTCGATCCACCGCCTGCTCGGCCGCCGGATTCCCCGCAGCCGCGGCTCGCAACTGCTGCACCGCCCCGGCCCAATCAACCGTCGCCGGTTCGGCACCGGCATTCCCCGCAAAAACACTCGCTACCACCGCGGTGGCGGCAAAAACGCTAGCGAGTCGACGCGTCACACTCAGTCGTTCCATATCCAGTTGCTCCTCGAGGTCTCTGGTACAGCTCGAAAGAAATTCGTCCGCTGAATTCGTCGATCAAGAAACGCAGGCCGTTACGTTGCCAGCGATTCCCTATCCGAGTCCACTATCCGCCCGCACGTGTCGCTTTCCCGCTAGGGACACGTTGGGGGAGCGCGTGTCCCGAACGGCGGCTGCGCTGAAACGACTGACCGTGCTAGATCCGGCCTGTCGGTGGAGCATGTCCCGTCGGGAACGCTCCTACTGAGCCACAAATGCCGTAATTCGTTCGCCGCCAAAAGGTTTGCGTACAAGATGGTGTGCCGTCGAGCGCGAAATGTGAAACGGATGCGTTCGCACTGATTTGCGAATCGGGCCGAAAGTTGTTGGTAGGCCCAGGTATTGTGGTGCCACTTCCTTCCGAGGGGCGATGGACACGGTCCAAACATCGCGCCCAGGGAGGAGGTGGTGGGTATGGCGAAACATCGCCGGAAAAAGAGCAAGGCCCCGGTCGATTACGGCATCGTCTTCGCAGTTGCTGCCGTGATCGCCGGGGCGCTCGTTGCGGTCCGCCGAGTGCGGGCGCATAGGTAAATACCCACCAGGTAGGGCCGCTGTTAGCAGCAGCGGTCCTACCGCTCGGCATCACCCGCAGGTGACACATAGACTTTACCTCGAACTGGCGCCTGTCTGCCAGACGACTGCTAGATCCGGCCTGACGGTGGAGGATGTCCCGTCGGGAACGTTCCTATCTGGCCAAAATGCTGTAATTCGTTCGCCGCCAAAAGGTTTGCGCACAAGATGGTGCGCCGTCGAGCGCGAAATGTGAAACGGATGCGTTCGCACTGATTTGCGAATCGGGCCGAAAGTTGTTGGTAGGCCCAGGTATTGTGGTGCCACTTCCTTCCGAGGGGCGATGGACACGGTCCAAACATCGCGCCCAGGGAGGAGGTGGTGGGGAATGGCGAAACATCGCCGGGTAAAGAGCAAGGCCCCGGCCGATTACGGCATCACGTTTGCATCTGCTGTCGTAATCGCCGGGGCGCTCATCCTGGTCCGCCGAGTTTGGCAGGCTAGGTAACCCAGCCCATCAGGTGGGGCCGTCGTTAACGGCGGCGGTCCCACCGCTCGGCATCACTCTCGTGATGACTCGATCTTACCAAGTCCTCCCGCATGTGTGCAGGTAGTTCGAGGCGTCCTGCTGCGGTGTCGTTCTCGGCGAAAGCGGGCCGTAGCGCTTAGCTTTCTAGGATGCTAGCATTCTAGTGTGGGCGATGAGGAGATCAAGCAGTTCAACGTGTACCTGCCGGTCGGGCTGATCAAGCAGGTCAAACACCACTCCATCGAGTCGGGCCTCTCGTTGTCGGCGTTGGTTGCCGCAGCGCTGCGGGCTTACCTCGATGACGCCGACGGAGAACGACGGAACTCGACTGAGAAGGAATCCTGATGACTACCAATGGCATTGAGGCTGTGTTCCTGGAGACGCACAACTGGGGGAAGGCGGCGAAGTTCTTTCAGGCGCTGGGCTATGAACTCGAGTTCGCGACCGACCATGACTCCGGTCAGCTCCGAAACGGTGACGGCCCTTACGTATTCATTGCCGAGGTGCCCAAGAACAAGACTCCCGGGATGCAGCTCGTGCTGAAAGCGACCGATTCGGCGGCGATCGCGGCCGATTCGGCCGTCGAGGTCGTCACGCCGCTCGAGGAAACCCACTATGGGACAAAGGAAATGACCGTCCGCGACCCGGACGGGCGGCTCTGGACCCTGCAGGCCGAGAAGTAACCATAAGGAGAACCCTCATGGCAGAGGTGCCGGACAACACGGCGGTACGAACCGCAATGTGGCGAGCGATGCACGTCCAGGTCGACCCGCCACCACATGTACTAGAGGACGAGATCGGCCTGCGACTCGTCGCCCCCGACTCGGACTGGCGCAGCCGCCCGGACATGGATCCCGTTGGCACCAGCGGATTCCGGGCATCGATGGTGGCCCGCGCGCGATTCATCGAGGACCTGGTGTCCGAACAAGCCGATCAAGGTGTCGACCAGTACGTCTTGCTGGGCGCGGGTTTGGACACCTTCGCCCAGCGCAAACCCGAGATAGCCTCTCGCTTAACAGTTTTCGAGATCGACCAGCCTGCCACCCAAGCCTGGAAACGGCAACGCCTGACCGACCTCGACCTCGCCATCCCCACCTGGCTGCGACTGGTCCCGGTCGATTTCGAGGCAACCGAATCCTGGTGGGACCACCTGCTTGCCGCCGGTTTCGACCCGGCCCGCCCCGCAGTCATCGCCTCCACCGGCGTGAGCATGTACCTGACCAAGGAAACCACCGCAGCCACCCTGCGACAGCTATCCGAGCTGGCCCCGGGTTCAACCCTCGCGATGACCTTCCTCTTGCCCACCGAACTACTCGCCGACCCCGACCGCTCCGGACTCCAAGCCTCCGAAAAAGGCGCCCGCGCCGCCGGAACCCCATTCATCAGCTTCTATACCCCAGCGGAAATGCAGGAACTAGCCGAACAAGCCGGTTTCAAAGCCACACAACATGTTTCGGGCACCGAACTAGCCGACCGCTACTTCGCGGACCGCACCGACGGCCTCCGCCCATCGACCGGCGAAGACTTCCTGATCGCCACCACCTGACACAGCAAACCGGCGCCGGTCCACAGTGGACCGACGCCGGTTTTGCGTTGTGCGACTTACTACTTCAGCTCGGCGCTGGTCTTGCCGAGTACCCGGCGAGCCACAATGAGCTGCTGGATCTGCTGGGTGCCTTCGAAGATGTCGAGGATCTTGGAGTCGCGGCCCCACTTCTCCAGCAGGGTGCGCTGGGAGTAGCCGATGGCGCCGGCCAGCTCGACGGCCTTGAGCGAGACGTCGGTGCCGGTGCGGCCGGCCTTGGCCTTGGACATCGAGGCCTCGAGCGAGTTCGGCTTCTTGTTGTCGGCCATCCAGGCGGCGCGCAGCGACAGCAGGTAGGCGGACTCGTAATCGGCTTCCATGCGCAGGAATTCGGCGGCCGCGGCGTGCTGGTTGTTCGGCGGGGTGTCGTAGGAGATCTCGACACCGGCGTCGGTCAGGATGGCACGCAGCTCCTCGAGGGCGGCGCGGGCCACGCCGACCGCCATCGCGGCCACCAGCGGACGGGTGTTGTCGAAGGTCTGCATGACCCCGGCAAAACCCTTCTCCACGTTGACTTCCGGGCTACCGAGGATGTTGTCCTTCGGAATCCGGCAGTCCTGCAGCAGCAGCACGGCGGTGTCGGAGGCCTTGATGCCGAGCTTGTGCTCGAGCCGGGCCACCGAGAGACCGGGAGCGTCGCGCGGCACGACGAACGACTTGATCGCCGCGCGGCCGAGGCTCTTGTCGACCGACGCCCACACCACGATGTGGGTGGACCGCTGGCCGGCGGTCACGAAGATCTTCTCGCCGTTGAGCACCCACTCGTCGCCGTCGAGCACGGCGGTGGTGGTGACGGCGGCGGAGTCGGAACCGAACGACGGCTCGGTGATCGCCATCGAGGCCCACACCTTGCCGAAACGCTTCAGCTGCTCGTCGGTGGCGACGGCCGCGATGGCCGCGTTGCCGAGACCCTGGTAGGGGATCGAGAGCATCAGGCCGACGTCGCCCCAGGACGTCTCCAGGGCGTTCAGCAGCGCGGACATGTTGCCGCCGTTGCTGTTTCCGAGCAGCTCGGTGGCGTGCCCGTCCGACTCGCTGTCGTCCTCGCGGCCGCCTGCCGCGCCGCCGATCTTCTGGGTGCCGGAGTCGGCGAGGCCTTCGACCATGGCGGCCATGGTGTCTAGCTCGACCGGGTACTCGTGCTCGGCGAGGTCGTACTTGCGCGAGATCGGCCGGAAGATCTCGGTCGCGACCTGGTGGGCCTGGTTGGCGCTGGCCCGCAGCTTCTTGGGGAGTTCGAGGTTGATCATGGGAGGTCTCCTGGAAGGTAAGGAACGGGCCGGTTAGATGAGCACGACACCTTCGGCGACGCCGATGCCCCGCAGATCGCGGTACCAGCGCTCGACCGGGTGTTCCTTGGTGAAGCCGTGGCCGCCGAGCAGCTGCACGCCGTCCAGGCCGATCTGCATTCCCTTGTCCGTGGCCAGCTTTCGGGCCAGCGAGGCCTCGCGGGCGAAGGACAGACCCTGCTCAGCGCGCGAGGCGCCGCGCAGGGTGACCAGCCGCAGGCCGTCGAGTTCGATCGCGATGTTGGCGACCATGAAGGCGACCGCCTGACGGTGCGAAATCGGCTCGCCGAACGCTTCGCGCTCGTTCACGTACGGGATCACGTAGTCCAGCACGGCCTGTCCGGTGCCGACCGCGAGCGAGGCCCAACCGAGGCGGGCCAGTCGAACGGCGTCGGCGTACTCCTCGGCGCGCTGCTTGGCATCACCGTCGCCGAGGATGGCTTCGGTGCCGACCGCGACATTGTCGAGCAGCAGGCGACCCAGACCGGCGGCGCGCAGACCCATACTCGGGTCGGCCTCGACCACCAGGCCGGGGGTGTCCGACGGAACGATGAAAAGCGAAGGGCGACCGTCGAGTTCGGCGGCGATAACGAACAGCTCGGCATCCGCGGCGGCGGGCACCAGGCTCTTCACCCCGGAGATCCGGTAGCCGCTCGGCGAACGAACGGCCTTGGTCTGCAAGGCGAACGGGTCGAACAGTGCGCGCGGCTCGCTGATCACCACGGAGGCCTGCGGCACGTTCTCACCGGTGAAGGCGGGCAGGTAGGTCTTCTGCTGCGCGTCGGTGCCCCACTGGGACAGCGCGACCGCGACGCCGCTGGGCGCGAGGATCGGCAGCGCCAGGCCCATGTCGCCGTGCGCAAGCGCCTCGGCCACAAGGGAATTGGTGACCGCACCGCGCTCGGACGCCGCGCCCTCCAGCTCCTCGGGGACGTTGATCAGCGTGATGCCGAGCTGGGCGGCGCGCTCGAGCAGGTCGCGCGGGGCCTTCGCGGCGGCATCGGCGTCGTAGGCGGCCGGGCGCAGGATCTCTGCGGAGAATTCCCGCACCGTCTCGACGATCATCTGCTGCTCGTCGCTCGGGGTGAGGTCGAAGAAGTCCTTCGTCTTCGCCTCGTTGGGCGCGAGCCGCTTCGGCGCACCGTTGCCGGTGACCTTGGCGAAGGCGCGGGTGGCGGCGCCGAGCGTGCGGAAACCGGTCTTGGTGCCTTCGTAGGTGACTCGCTCGATCGGCTTGCGCAGGTTGTACTTCTCGGCGAGCTCCGACCCGGTAATGGTCGTCATCACCCGCATGGCCGCGCCCATCCAGTCCCGCTTGGGGTGGCTGAGGCCGACTGCGGACGTGTCTGGACTTCGCTTCGTTGCGCTGTCTCGAGTGCTCATCATCACCTGTTTTCTCGGGTGGGTGGGGTGAGGTCTTGGCCCCGGCTATCTTACTCCTGAGTAAGACTATCTTACTCCAGAGTAAGAACCGCGTCGAGGTGCAGCATACGCCCCATATCTATGCCAGGCTGGCCGGGTGCCTATAGTCGCGGTGCTCTTCGCCGCTGTCCTGATCGCCTGTGCCCCACGCTATGGATATCACCGGGACGAGTTGTACTTTCTGGCGGCAGGTCGCCACCCTTCGTGGGGGTACCCGGATCAGCCGCCACTAACTCCGCTTATTGCCAAGGCGATGGCGGTGATCGATCCCGATTCGTTATTGCTGCTGCGGCTGCCCGCAGTGCTCGCGGCCACCCTGGTGGTGGTGTGCGCGGGGCTGATGGCGCGGGAGTTCGGCGGCGGGCGGGGCGCGCAGGCGCTGGCCGCCGCCACGGTGGCGAGTGCGGCGGTGGTCATGGCGACCGGGCACTTGTTGAGCACCGCGGTGTTCGATCTGGCCGCGTGGTCGGTGGTGTCGCTGGTGGTGCTGGTACTGATTCGGGAGATCGGTGGACCCGGCGAGGTTGATCCGCCAGCGGGGCCTCTCCGCCGTAATGTGTTGTGGCTCAAGGGTCCGCGGTGGTGGTTGGTGATCGGCCTGGTGGTCGGTCTCGGGTTGCAGAACAAGTTGCTGCTGATCTTCCCGGTACTCGCGTTGCTGGTGTCGCTGCTGGTATTCGGACCACGAAAGCTGTTCGCCACCAAGTTCTTTCCGATGTCGATCGGCCTCGCGGTGCTGCTCTGGCTGCCCTATCTGGTGTGGCAGGCAGGCAACGGGTGGCCGCAGTGGGAGATGAGCCGGGCGATCGCGGGCGGTTCTTCGGGGACGTCGGATTCGCCGATCATGTTCGTGCTCTTGCAGTTCGGGCTGATCGGACCGCTGTTGGTGCCATTGTGGGTGTTCGGCTTGTGGCGGCTGGCTCGCGACGCCCGATATCGCGCCTTCGCGGTCGCTTACGGCCTGCTCTTCGTGTTGTTCTTGGCGACCGGCGGGAAGGCGTACTACCTGGGCGGGATGTATCCGATCCTGCTCGCGGCCGGCGCGGTCCCCTTCGCCGCATGGTTGGGTCAGCGGAGAATTCGTTGGGCGACAGTGAGTTTCGTGGTCGTGCTGAACGCGATCTCCTCGGCGGTGCTGTTCTTGCCGGTACTGCCGATCTCGATGTTGAAGGACTCACCGGTCCTCGCGATCAACTACGACGCGGGCGAAACGATCGGCTGGCCCGAGTTCACCCGTCAAGTAGGGGAGGTGCGTGCGCGACTCGGCAGCGACGTCGCCATCCTCACCGACAACTACGGCGAGGCCGGTGCCATCGAACGGTTCGGCGCACCCTACAACCTGCCGAAACCCCACTCCGGTCATAACTCCTACTGGTGGTGGGGGCCACCGAGCGACACCGCCACCGAGGTGCTCGCAGTCGGCATCGATCGAGACGAGTTGGCGCGTGCCTTTGCTGACGTCGAACCCGCAGGCCGCATCGACAACACCCGTGACATCGACAACGACGAACAGGGCGCACCCCTGTTCATCTGCCGAAACCTCCGCGCCCCCTGGTCCGAGCTATGGCCACACGCCAAACACTTGGGCTGACCTCGCCGCGGCATCGGGCGTCGAACGGGACATGACGCCGCGCCCACTCGGCGGATGCCGCCGCCATGGCCCGTTCGGCGACCGGCTACAGGTGGTGATGAGTGAGGAAGTCTTCGACGGTTTTGCGCCACTGATCGGGTTGTTCGGCCATGAGCACATGTCCCGCCGCGATCTCGGCGTATTCCGCGCCGGGGATGGTCTCGGCTAGAAAGCGGGAATTCACCGGATCGACCAAGAGATCCTCGGTGGCATCGACGACCAGCGTCGGCACAGTGATGCGCCCCAAATCGCCAGTGGTGTTGACGATTTCGACCAGCTTGGCTTGCTGGTTCGTGCCACCTGGAATGGTTGTCGCGCCGACCCGCACGAGTTCGTCGACCTGGTCGGCAGGCAGGCCGTTGAAGAATGCGGCACTGAAGGCCTGCGCGAGGGCGAAGCGGGCGAACGTGGTGGTGTCACCGCGGTCGAGCAGGTCCTGCCAGATCCGCACGGCGAGGCGAGCGCGGTTGTCTGCCTTGGCAAATCCCGCGGCGAGGATCAGTCCGCGCACCCGGTCCGGATGGCGCACCGCCGCACGCACGGCAACCGCGCTGCCGAGGGAGTAGCCCACGATGGTGAACGTCTCGACGCCGGCATCGACCGCGGCCGCGACGAGCGCGTCGGCGAGACCGTCGAGGGTGAGCGGGATATCGCTGTCCGGATAGTCGGAGGCGACCACGGTATGCGTCGCGGCCAGGGCCGGGATCAGCGCGCCGAAGTTGGTCTCGATGGTGCCGCCCGCCCCGTGTGCGAGGACGAGGCCCGGTCCGGTGCCGTGCACCGTGGTCCGCAGGGGAATTGCTGTCATGCCAGCCAAGTTAGGAATTCACATGAGTGTGAAGGCAAGCCGAGGGTGAGGCAGGTCATATGTTGATCGGAGAACTGGCGCGTCGCACCTCCGTGAGTACCCGCCTGCTCAGGTACTACGAGGAGCAGGGCCTGCTGCGACCGCAGCGCGACGCCCTCGGTTACCGCTCTTACGCCGAGGACGCGCCGGAAGAGGTAGCTCACATCAGGGACATGTTGGCCGCGGGTCTGTCGACCGAGGACATCCGCAGCTTGCTGCCTTGCGCGATCGACCACGTCACCAAGGAGATTCAAGCCTGCGACAGGTCCCTGGACGTTGTCGAGAGCCGCCACAGCGACCTGGACGACAAGATCGCCGCACTCGAGCGACAGCGGGGGCTGCTCGCCGTGAAGCGCGCTTCGATCAGGGACGCGATGCCGGTGCGCTGACCGGTCTTGCGGGACATTCTTCGGTGCCACGCGCCTGAATCTCGCTCTGCGGCACGGAAAGTGTCCACTCAGGCCGACACCCAACGAGAGCCGGCCCAGAAACTCTGGACCGGCCCTCACTAGTGGCTCAACGCTATTCGCGCACGTAGTACCGCAACGTGCCATACGCGGTCAGCGCGGCGAACACGATGCCGACGGGCGCGATCACCAACGCGACCATCGCGATGTCGTCCCCGGTGATCCGCGGAAAGACCTTGCTGGCGAACAGATCTCCGAGCGCCCGATCGATCACCAACGGCCGCGCGAGCAACAGCCCGACCACCGCGACGAGCGAACCGGCCAACGCGGCGACCACCGCCTCCAACAGGAACGGCAGCTGCGTATACCAACGCGTCGCACCCACCAACCGCATGATGCCGACCTCGGTCCGCCGGGTGAACGCGGCGATCTGCACCATGTTCGCGATCAACAGCAGCGCGGCCAAGGCTTGCAGTACGGCTAGCCCGAATGCGGCATTACGCAACCCGTCGAACAAACTGACCAACCGGTCCACGATGTCCTTGTCGTTGCGCACCATGCCGACGCCTGGCCGCTGATAGAACTTCTCGTAGATCTGCGGATACAGCTCCGCGTTCTTCATCTTCACCCGCAGCGACGCGGGCAACGGTGTCTCGCTGACGTACTTGGCCAGCTCCGGCTGGTCCTTGAACGTCTTCTCCTTGGCCTCGCGAACGGCGTCGTCGCGGCTCAGGTACTGGACCGATTCGACGTCCTTGGTCGCCTTCAGGTCCGCCATCAGCGTCTTACACGGATCGCGAGAACAGTCCGGGTCGTTGGCGGAGACGTCCTCGGTGAGATACAGCCGCACCTCCAGCCGATCCAGGAAGTACTGCTCGGTCTTGTCCGCGATCCGCACCGCCAGCAGGCCGCCACCGAGCATGGTGAGCGAGACCGCGACGGTCAGGATCATCGCGATCGTCATCGTGACATTGCGTCGCAGACCGGCGAAGACCTCGCTGAACAGAAAACTCGCGCGCATCAGCGATCCACCCCGTAGACACCCGTCGCCTCGTCGCGAACCAGGCGGCCGCGATCGAGTTCGATCACTCGCCTGCGCATCGCGTCGACGATGTGGTTGTCATGGGTGGCCATCAGCACCGTGGTGCCGATCCGGTTGATCCGCTCCAGCAGCATCATGATGTCGCCGCTGGTATCCGGATCCAGGTTGCCGGTCGGTTCGTCGGCCAGCAACACCAGTGGCCGGTTCACAAACGCACGGGCGATCGCGACCCGCTGCTGCTCGCCACCGGAAAGCTCGGACGGTAGTCGATCGGATTTGCCGCCGAGCCCGACCATGTCGAGCACCTCGGGGACGGTGCGGTCGATGAACTGGCGTCGCTTGCCGATCACCTCCAGCGCGAACGCGACGTTGTCGTGCACCGACTTCTGCTGCAACAACCGGAAATCCTGGAACACGCACCCCATCCGCTGGCGCAGCTTCGGCACCTTGCGGCCGGGCAGCTTGTCCACTCGGAAGTCGGCGACCTGGATCTGCCCGGCGGTGGGGCTCTCCTCTTTCAACAGCAGTCGCATGAAGGTGGACTTGCCCGAGCCGGACGGTCCGATGATGAAGACGAACTCGCCCTTGTCGACATCGACGGTGATGTTGTCCAGCGCGGGTCTCGTCGAGGTCTTGTACGACTTGGTGACGTTCCGCATGGTGATCACATCAGCCCCCTGGCCGGGCGTCGCAGACCCGCACGTCCAGGCGTCTGATCCCTTGTCTTGCAGGGCATTTCGCTCCAATCGTGGCACTGCTCTACATCGGTGTACATCGGCACAAATCGGGCTCAATTCGTGCTACAAATCGTGCTACCAGCCGACGGTCCAGCTAATCCGGGGGTAACCCGCGCCAGCGATCCTAGCCCTTAGCGAAACACGTCCACGGGAGCATGGACCGGCCAGCCGTCGCTATCTCACCCTACGAGGGTGACGTACTCGGCGAGCAGCGAGCCACTGCGCGGGGCTGGCACGTTGCGCGCCGATGATCGAACTACCGTCTGGTTCGGCGACGTGCGTGCAATGACCAGACGAGAGACGCGACGCAGGAAGGGTCGGGCAGTGAGTGAAGACGGCGCCGGCCGCGGGTTGGACATTGGTCGTGTTCACGCCCGGCGCGACACTCCCATCCGGAATCGTCTCTGGTCCGAATACGTGGGGATACGGTGAACCGGATCGGCTGGTCCACCTTCGACGGATGGGAACCGGTATGCGTCTTGATCGTGTTCGAAGTTCCGCTTTGCTCGCCGCGATCGTCTTGACCGCCGGATGCTGGGTCATCTCAGCGCCGACGGCCCAAGCCGACCCTGTTGGGTTCTGTGTCAAGGCGTCGAAGACGTATGGAGACTTCAAGAAGTGCTACGAAGACTGCGAGCAAAGCAGTGTCGGCCAGTCAGGCGGCGCGAACAATCAGGGCACTGGGGCGAACAACCAGGGGACCAACCAAGTGGGCAGCCAGGCAGGTAGCTCGGGAAACCAAGATGGTCAGACGACCAACCAAGCGGGCAGCCAGACAGGTAACTCGGGAAACCAAAGTGGTCAGACGACCAACCAAAAGGGTAACGGGGGCAACCAGGCGGGCGCCGGGGCTAACCAGCAGGGTGACGATGGGGCCAACCAACAGAACAGCCCGCAGGCGCCGAACACGGCGAACTCGAGCACCCAGCAATGTGCGTAACCGGATAGGCCGAGGGTCAGCTGCGACGGTGCGGACGGACCGGGCTGACTGGAACCGATGATCCCGCGCGTGACGGGCGTCGTCCGCTTACCGCGCACCCAGCGGCATTCAGTTCAGCACGGCGGCAGAGCCTCGGTGTGCCCTGTCCTGATCGAGCGAGGTCAACGGTTGAGGTAGGCCGCGAGTCCGCCGAGTTCTTCGCTGGCGATGAACACCGACCGCACGGTGAGGATGGCTTCCTCGACGTGGGTAGTGCAGCCCCATGCCGAGTCGCCCCACGAATCGGCGACCTTGAGTTCAGCCGATGCGGTGCACCCGTCGGGACCGCCGAGCTGGCAATGCTCGGGGTGCGGGGCTGCGGCCTGCGCGGCTGCGGCGGTGCGCATCCGGGCGGCGAGTTCTGCGGCGGCTTCGGCGCGCTGCTCGGCCTCGGCGCGCAGCTTGTTCTCCGCGCGTAGCGCGTTGGTCAGCTCGGCGCGGGCGGCTTCGGCACGTGCTTCGGCAGCTGCCTTCGCCTGTTCGATGTGGTGGCGTTCGATGGCCAGGGACGCGGTGTCGGCGAAGACCCGGGCGAGGGCGAGGTCGCTGTCCTGCGGAACGCGCGGACTGCGGTGATACATCGCGAAGGTGCCCAGCAGGCTACCGTCGCGGGCCAGGATCGGCGTCGACCAGCATGCGGCCAGCCCCGCCCGCCCGGCCAGCTCCCGGAAGTCGTCCCAGAATGGATCGGTGCCGATGTCGGTGACGATGACCGGTTCGCGCCGATGCGCGGCAGTGCCACAGGAGCCGACACCCTCACCGGTGGCGATCCCGTCGATGGCCTGGTTGTAGAAGTCGGGCAGGCTCGGTGCGGCGCCGTGACGCAGGTGCCGGCCGTCACGATCAGCGAGGAGCACGGAGACGAGCACCTGCTCGGGTGCGAGGTTTTCGATACAGCGCGCCATCCCGTCCAGTACCTCGGCCAGGGGTGCCTGGCGGGCGATCTGTTCGACCAGGGCACGCTGTTCGGTCATCAGTCGCTGGGCATGCTTGACCTGGGTGGTCTCCACACCGATCAATTGGATCCCGGTCACGGTGCCTGCACCGTCTCGGCGCGGCTCGTAGGTGAAGTCGAAGAATGCCTCGCGTGCGTGCGCACCGGCGCCCAGCACGAGCGGGACATCACGTCCGGTGCAGGGCTCACCTGTGCGATAGACCTGGTCCAGCACAGCGATGACGCCCTGACCGGCCAGCTCGGGCGCAAGCTCGGCGAGTGCGAGCCCGGTCCGCGCGCGTTCTTGACCGATCGCGGCGAAGAACGCCGGATTCGCGGTCTCCACCAGATGCGCCGGCCCCGCGAACGAGGCGAAAACGGTGAGGGACTGCCCGAACAATGCCCGCAGATCCTGCGCCGCTACGGACTCGGCATCGGCCGGTTCCTCGCCGATCGGTCGCTGGCCGGATACCGCCGTCATGTTCTGGGTGCCTCTCCTGTGCGGATACGTGGATCGATCACCCCGACATCGACGGGGAACGAAACCCAGGCAAAGGCTACCGGGTCAACGCCTCTCAACGCGTTCGGGCAGCCGCCAATAGCATGAAATTTGCATGAGCGCGCGGTGGGATGTGGTGTCAGTCAACCAGTTTGGGCGGATGACCAACCCGCGGTATGTGGCATGTCAGGGCATTCGGCCCATTCACCACTGGATTCTTGATCTGGCGTTGGCTACGCCCGGTGTGAGCGGAGCAGCTGCTCGCTAATGGTTGGGCCGCTGCGGGTTTGGTGGACGGTGCCGGTTACGGGTTCGTACTCTTCGTGAATGGTGCGTACGACTCCGCCGAGGCCGGTCGATCTGGAGGCGTTGTTTCCCGAACTTGTTGCGTTTAGGCGAGAGGCGGTGCGGTTGCATCCCCGTCCGGGTCGACCAGGTCTGCGGGACAGTTCGTTGGGTGGGCCGCTGTTGTGGCCGCGGCAGATGCGGACGTTCGACGGACCGCCGGTTGGTGGATGTCGAGATAGCCTCGGCCCGTTAATCTTTGGGGTATTTCGCGTGGCCCATCGGACCCGCGCGTCACGCGGTAGTACAGGACGTTGCTGGTTTGCGGAGAGGGTTCGGTGAGTCACGCCGAATGCCGACGCACAGTTCGCCGGTCGCGGGGCGGCCCGCCGACTAGAGTTCGTCATGTGTCAGGCTGTCGCTCGATCCTCGGTGCTGGAATCGCATGAGGGCCGTCGTGTACGACCGCTACGGCGGCCCCGAGGTGCTGTCGATCGCGGAGGTCCCAGTGCCTTCCCCAGGGCCGAAACAGGTGCTCGTCCAGGTGCACGCGACGTCGGTCAACCTCTCCGACTGGGAGACACTGCGGGGGACGCCGCTGTATTCACGCATCGGCGGGCTCTGGGCACCTAGGCGCCCGGTTCTCGGATCCGATATCGCCGGACGGGTCGAAGTCGTCGGCTCCGAGGTCACACTGTTCGCACCGGGTGACAAGGTCTACGGCGACAATCTCATGCTCAAGGGTGGGTTCGCGGAATATGCCGTGGTTCCTGAATCGGCGCTGGCTCACAAACCGGCGTCGCTGAGCTTCGCCGAGGTGTCGACGCTGCCACAGGCGGGGGCGATAGCACTGCAGGGCACGGCCGGCATCACAGCCGGTATGTCGGTGTTGATCAACGGAGCGGGCGGCGGGTCCGGAGCGTTTGCGATCCAGTTGGCCAAGAGTGCCGGGGCTCATGTGACCGGGGTGGACAACGCCGCCAAACTGGCGTTCATGCGCACGCTCGGCGCTGACGACGTCATCGACTATCGCGCTGAGGACTTCACCCGAACCGGACCGTACGACCGGGTGCTCGACCTCGTTGCCCACCGGTCGGTCTTCGCCTATCGCAGGTCGGTCGCGCGTGGCGGCCGGTACCGCGGCGTCGGCGGCACCACGCTCGCGTTGCTGCGGTTGACGACGGTCGGAGTGGTCGCCGGAATGGTGACCGGCCGCGGGCTCGGGGTCCTCGCGGTGAAGGAAGGGCCTGCGCACTTCACGCCCCTCGCGGAGTCGTGTGTCGCGGGACGGATCGGTATCCACATCGACCGCAGTTTTCCCCTCGACGAGACCGCGAACGCGCTGGCCTACGTCGGTGCGGGACGCGCCCTGGGCAAAGTGGTGGTCGAGATCCGCTGATCGGCACCACCGGATGTTGTGAGCCGCAACCGGTCTGGTCCGCCAGCTACCACGACGTGGCCGCTTCGCTCGGCGCGGTAGGCGACAGTGGCGGATGTCTCGGTTGGGCGTGCGGAGTGAGCGAATCAGCTGATGACGCGCAGTCTGTTCCATGATCACGCCGTTGGCGAAACTCGACCGGTAATCGGCTACCGCGCGTTCTGCGGTCTCGCCCATCCCGCGTGACGCGCTCGTCAGTGACGGTAGATCTGGCCCGATATCAGCTGATCTCAGCTTCGTCGTCCGACGTCAGAACTCGCGGATGAGCGATGTCGGAGTTCGCCGCCGTAGCCAAGCGCTGTAGGAAACGACCGTGCGCTGGTGGACGTCAACGACGCGCTCCACGACTGAATTCGTGCCATAAACGTGCTATGGGGGCCGAATATCAGTATTAGTGCAGCTCAGAGCGCCCGGCAGTGATTCCGCATCGTGATCACGGGGAGCCAGCGTAACCAGCAAATCTGTGTCCGCCGTGTTGCCGATCACCGACGCCCGGCGAGTCCGCCGAGCTCAGCGTGGCGTTTGTCCAGTTCAGCGTGGCGCGACCGCTGGATTCACCGCTGCTGGAACGGTGTTCAGGCTAGGTTCGGAGCCGGGCGCGAAAGGTTGATCGGGCTTGACGAACAGGTAAAGCACCAACGTGGCGACCCAAGTGGCCATCAGGATCGCGGTGGAGCGACGTGGTCTCGATTCCTTCAGCAGCGCGGTGGGTCGCACCGCTTCCTTCAAGAGCGAGATGGTTCTACGTGGTCTCACTGATTCCCTCCCGGCGCAATGCCGCGGCTACTCGCACCCGCAGTTCGCGTCCGACTTCGAACTGTTTGCCCGGCAAGGTGCGGGCAACCATTCGGATGTTCATCTGGTCAACGGTCAAGTCCTCGACACCCATCACCGTGGGCTCGTCGAGTAGCAGTGGTTTGAGTCGAGGATCTTCGTACGCCTTTGTACCGACCTCGTGCAGGATCTCGTTGACCCTGGTGATGTCCGCGCTCGCGGCCACCGGAACGTCGATCGCGGCGCGTGCCCAATCCTTCGACAGATTCGTCACTTTCACGATCTGGCCGTTGGGCACGGTGATCACTTCACCGTCGGAATTGCGCAGTGTGGTGATCCGCAACGTGACGTCCTCGACCGTACCCTCTGCCATCTCCGATGCTCCAGTCACCGCGATGCGAACTACGTCACCAAAGCCGTATTGCCGTTCGGTGATCAGGAAGAACCCGGCCAGGATGTCCTGCACGATGCGCTGCGCGCCGAAACCGAGCGCGGCACCGAGCACCGCGGCGGGGGCGACCAGGCCGGTGACCGCGAAGCCGAGCCGCTGCAGCACCTCCATGCCGATCAGCACGTAGGCGATGGTCAGCACCACCCAGGTGACCACCTGGGCCAGCGCGTGCCGGTGTTTGGCCGCCTCGGTGCGCACCAGCGCGTCGCCGCCGCGGAACTCGGCGTCGATTTTGCGGGTGATCCGATCCCGGAGGAACGTGGCGAACCGGCTGAACAGCACGGCACCGAGGATCAACAGCACGATCTCGAGTCCGTTGGAACGTAGCCAGTTCGTGGTTTCCGAGGTCGTTGCGAGTGACATGGTCAACACCTCGACTGAACTCCCAACTGGACGCACGCCAGACAGGTTACCGCCGTACGTCCTACGATTCCGCGCAAGCCTGCGCCGATTGCGCTACCCGCAACGAACTAGCTCGGCTGCTCGCGCATGCGCCAGCGGATGCCCGACTCGATGAAGCCGTCGATATCGCCGTCGAGCACAGCCGACGGGTTGTTGACCTCGTAGTTCGTCCGCAGATCCTTGACCATCTGGTACGGGTGCAGCACGTAGGAGCGCATCTGGTTGCCCCAGGACGCGCCCTCGTTGGTCTTGAGCGCGTCCATCTCGGCGCGTTCTTCCTGCCGCTTGCGTTCCAGCAGCTTGGCCTGCAGCACGCGCATGGCCGAAATCTTGTTCTGCAGCTGGGACTTCTCGTTCTGACAGGTGACCACGATGCCGGTCGGGATGTGCGTCAGGCGCACCGCCGAGTCGGTGGTGTTGACGCTCTGTCCACCGGGGCCGGAGGAGCGGTAGACGTCGACGCGGATATCGCCCTCGGGGATCTCGATGTGATCGGTGGTCTCGACCACCGGCAGCACCTCGACCTCGGCGAAGGAGGTCTGACGGCGGCCCTGGTTGTCGAACGGGCTGATCCGCACCAGCCGGTGCGTGCCCATCTCCACCGACAGCGTGCCGTAGGCGTAGGGCGACTTCACCGCGAATGTGGCGCTCTTGATGCCCGCCTCTTCGGCGTAGGAGGTGTCGTAGACCTCGACGGAGTACTTGTGCCGGTCGGCCCAGCGGATGTACATGCGCATCAGCATCTCGGCCCAGTCGGCGGCGTCCACGCCACCCGCGCCGGAGCGGATGTTGACCAGCGCGTCGCGCTTGTCGTATTCGCCCGACAGCAGGGTGCGGACCTCGAGGGCCTCCACGTCACCGTGCAGTGCGGCGCGTTCGGCGTCGGCGTCGGCCAGTGCGGTCACCGCGGACTCGCCCTCTTCGCCCTCGGCAAGTTCGTACAGAACCGGCAGGTCGTCGAGGCGCTGCCGCAATTCCTCCACGCGGCGCAGTTCGCCCTGCGCGTGCGACAGCTCGCTGGTCACCTGCTGAGCGTGGTCCTGGTCGTTCCACAGATCGGGATCTGCGGCTTGGTGCTCGAGCTCGTCGATGCGTCGGCGCAGCTCCTCGATGTCGAGGACCGATTCGACCGTCTTGAGGGTGGCGTCGAGTTCGGCGAGATCAGCAGAAACGTCAGGATGCACGATGGTCAAGCCTACTGGTATGGCGCAGCTACTAAATCAGCAGTGCGGCTCGAATGGGTTGCGTTCGGTTGCCTGTGCTCGGAGCTAGACCGCGTGCAGGGCGCCGGGGCGGCGGCCCGCGAGCTTGTCGAGGGCGGCGGCGGTCGACTCGTCGGCGGGGAGGTGGACGATCAGGTGCTGGTCGTCGTCGGCGGAGAGGCCGAGGATTTCGTAGGCCAGGCGCAGCTGGCCCGCGTCGGGATGAGCGAATCGGGTGATGCCGGTGGCGGTGGGGAGACTGGGCACGGTCTCGACGCGGTCGGTGAATTCCGGGCCGACGGTGACGGTGAGTTCGTCGGCGAGCGCGGCGAGGTGTGGATCCTTGCGGAAGGGACCGTGTTTGAGGGTGGCGACCGTCTGGTCGGCGAGGTGGTGCCAGTCCGGGTAGGCGGTGCGGGCGCGCGGGTCGGTGAAGACGAAGCGGGCCAGGTTCGCCGGGGTGGTGTCGAACAGGCCGAACGGTGCCATCAGGCGGTGGTAGCCGTCGGTGTGGGCGAGGACCTCGGTGAGTCTGTTCACGACCACCGCGGGCGCGGGTTCGAGGCGGTCGAGGATGGCGCGGACTGCGGGGCGCACCTCGCGTGGTGGTTGGGCGCCGCCCATGCAGTTGAAGCCCGCGTCGGCGGATTTGGTGAGGACGTGCAGGTGCACGCGTTCGCTCGCGCTGAGGCGAAGGGCGTCGGCGAGCGCGGAAAGCACCTGCGGTGAGGGGCGGCGATCGCGGCCTTGCTCGAGCCGGGTGATGTATTCGACGCTTACCCCGGCAAGGGTAGCGAGTTCGGAGCGGCGCAGGCCGGGGGTGCGGCGGCGTGGTCCGGTGGCCAGGCCGACCTGGGCGGGAGTGACCGCCTCGCGCCGGGTGCGCAGGAATAGGCCCAGCTCGTTGTCGCTCACTCTTCGAACGTAACAAGTAGTGGCGGTTGGAGGGTGTCCCTGTCACTACCACTCTTACGGCGGTCTTCCTGGGTGTGGCAATGACCAGCAGATTGGGAGCTGCGGCCGAGCACGGTCGCCGAATCTGTGGGAGGAAGTCAGATGTCGGCATTGAAACTCGCGGTGATCATCGGCAGCGTCCGGGAGGGACGCTTCGGACCGGTGGTGGCCGAATGGTTCACCGAGCACGCCAGGGATCACGGCGCGTTCGAGGTGGATGTCATCGACCTGGCGGAGGCGCACTTGCCGTTGGCGTTGCCCGCCGTGTCACCGGCGCTCGAGCCGAATCCCGAGCGGCCGGACGGCATGCTCGATCTGACCGAGCGGCTCGCGGCGGCGGACGCGTTCGTGATCGTCACGCCCGATTACAACCGCAGCATTCCGGCCGCGTTGAAGGCTGCGATCGACTGGCATTTCACGCAATGGGATGCCAAGGCAATAGGTTTCGTCGGGTACAGCGGTGCGAGTGGTGGGCTGCTTGCCATTGAACATCTGCGGCAGATCTTCAATGAGCTGAACGCGCACACTGTGCGTAACTACGTTTCGTTTCCGCGGTACTACCTGCTCTTCGATGCCGAAGGTCGGCTTCGGGAACCGGACGAGCCTGCCGCGGCGGCGTTGGCGATGCTCGATCAGTTGCAGTGGTGGGCTGATGCTTTGGCGGCGGCGCGCATGGTTGCTGCGGTGGGGTGATGGGCGGGCGCTGGAAAGACGGTCGAGCGGCCTGACAGTCCGTGACGCCGGACTCCGACGCCACGGTCCGATGGCGTCGCGATCCGGCAATCCAGATCTTCCGCCTGCTCACAGCTGTCTGCGCGCGGAGTCGTGCCGCTCGGATCGCCTGGTGAGGTGACCGGATAGGGTTCGGGCGTGGCTGTGGACTCTTCTGACCTCGAACTCGCGCTGCGGTTGGCCGATGCGGCCGACGGCATTACCAGGGCCCGGTTCGGGGCGCTCGATTTGAAGGTGGACGCGAAGCCGGACCTGACGCCGGTGTCGGATGCCGATCTCGCGGTGGAAAAGGCGATCCGGCAGATGCTTTCCGAGCAGCGGCCGGACGATTCGGTGCTGGGGGAGGAGTTCGGCGGCGACGCCGAGTTCACCGGGCGGCAGTGGGTGATCGATCCGATCGACGGCACGAAGAACTTCGTGCGTGGGGTGCCGATCTGGGCGACGTTGATCTCGCTGCTGGAAGACGGTGTGCCGGTGGTCGGCGTGGTGAGTGCGCCCGCGTTGTCCCGGCGCTGGTGGGCGGCGGCGGGGTCCGGTGCCTGGGCCAGCTTCGATGCCGAAGCGCCGAAGGCGATTTCAGTGTCCGCCGTTGGTGAGCTCAGCTCGGCGAGTCTTGGTTTCGCCAGTCTGTCCGGCTGGCGGGAGCGCGGGTTGCGGGAGAACTTCCTCGCGCTCACCGACGACGTGTGGCGGGTGCGTGGCTACGGCGACTTCTTCACCTATTGCCTGCTCGCGGAGGGGGCGCTCGATATCGCGACCGAACCCGAAGTGTCCCTGTGGGATCTGGCCGCGCTCGACATTCTGGTCCGTGAGGCGGGTGGGCGCTTCACCTCCCTTGCCGGTCAACCGGGGCCGCACGGTGGCGACGCGGTGGCGACGAACGGCCTGTTGCACGACGAGACGTTGCGTCGTTTGCGGCCCTGAGTCGCGGGCGGGCGATTGTCCGGCCGAGTTCGCAGGCGGCTCGGGTCGTAGCGCGCCGAGACCGTGCCTGTCGTGTCACGCATTCGGTGCGGTCGAGGCCATTCGGTGTGGTCGAGGCACGGCCTGCTCAGATGTGGAGTTCCGGCGGAAAGCCGGTCCAGCGCAGGTCCGGTGGTAGATGGCCGGTGTCGTTGAAGAGCAGCACGGAGTCGGGTCTGCCTGGCGCATAACGGATTACGGTGAGCGCGGCGTTGGCGGGACTGAACCCCATCCAGCGCCACTTCGGCGCGTCGAGCGCGGCCCGCACCAGCCAGCCGATGAGGAAGGCGTGCGTGACGACCAGCTCGTGGCGCGGTGCGTCGCCCGCCACCGGGCCGGTGAACTGCTCGACGGCCTGCTGCGCCAGCCGTGGTCCGTGGTCGCGCTGCTCGGCGGGAAACTGGGCGAGGAAGCCGAGTAGGGCGTCCGCGGACTCCGCGGGGAGTTCGTCCTTCCGCGGCAGGTAGGGCAGGTAGTCGCCCGCGGCTGCCGCAGCGTGCAGGGGCACCCCGGCCAAGCGGTCGACGATCAGCTGCGCCGTCTCCGTCACCCTGGGCAGCGGACCGTGGTGGACCTGTGCCAGCGGGCTGTGCCGCAGCCGCTCACCGAGCAGCCAGGCCTGGCTGCGACCTCGCTCGCTCAGGGTGCTCTCGTCCGGTGTCGCCTCGCCGTGCCTGGCGAGGTAGAGGTACCGAGTGGCCGTTCCGGTCATCAGGCCAGCATCTTCTCCATCAGTACGACGGTGGTCGTGCCGCGGAACTGGGGCGGTAGCGGTGCCTCACGGAGCTCGGTGAAACCCTGTGCGGTGTAGTACTTCCGGAGTACCGGATTGTTGGCGGCGGTATCGAGGCGTTGCCGGGTGATGCCGTTGGCGAGGGTGTAGTCGGTGCAGAACTGGATGATCCGCCCGCCGAGGTCGTGTCCGCGCCATTCCGGGGCGACCATCAATCCGTGGATGTAGCCTGCCTCGGCATCGTCGGCGCCCCAGAACTCCGGGTCGCGCCAGACCACGCGCACCACCGCGATCAGCGAGCGGGTCTCGTCGCGCCAGACGAACCATTCGCCGCGCGTCACTTCCTCGGCGACGACCGAGGCCGGGTACTCGCCGGGCGTCCACTGGTTGATGCCGTTGTCGACCATCCACCGCGCGAGCCGATCGCGCAGCTTGGCGATGTCCTCGGCATCGTCGGCCGTGGCCACGATCATGGGAGCCGCCTCCGGCATGCTTGGTTCCTTTCCACGAACTCCGCCCGATCCGCGCTCGGAATGCGGGCGGGCTCCTTCGTTTCTACCGGGTGGGCGTGGCCGGGGTGAGGTCGATGCCCGCCGGTGGCCGTAGTCGGCGCAGGGTTCCGTCCATCCCGGTGATGTACAAAGCCCAGCTGTCGCCGTCGCGGGCGATGCGGACCGAGGTGGTTCCGTCCGGTGGGTTGCGCGTCGGGCCGGGCTTGATCAGGCCGGTGATGATCGCGCAGGACGCGCCGGTCGCGGTGTTCACCTTGTTGATCGAGCCGAACGCGTGGTCGGCGACGTACAAGGTGTCCGCGCGGGTCGCCTCCATGTCGTCGGGTAGCGAGATCAGGTTCGGGATGCCCGCGACGACCACCTGTTTGTCGGGGGCATCCAGCGGGATGCGGAAGATCCGCATGGTCAGATTGTCGGCGTAGATGGACTCTCCGTCGGGCGCCAACGCGATGCCGTTGGATAGTGGCACGTCGGACCAGGTGGGCGTGTACTCGCCGGTGGACGGCCGGTAGCGAGAGATCCCGGTCGGCGGGCCGTTGGCGCCGATGGTGGTGAACAGCAGATCACCGTCGGGCAGTAGCAGCAGGCCGTTCGGACCGTTCAGACCAGTGAGTAGGACTGTCACCGCGCCGGTCGTTACCTCGTACCGCTGCAGAGTGCCAGGTGCTTCCGTCATCCCGTCCCCGGTGACGAAGTAGACGTACGGGCCGGCTACCCGCACGCCCGCCGGATGATCGAGCCCCGTCAACACCTTCTCGAATCGACCGGCGCTGTCGACATGGGCGAGGAAGCCGTCGAGCAGGCCGGTGACATAGAAGCCGCCGTTGCCGTCGGCGTCGAGGTTCTCCAGGTTGCCCACCCCTTCGACCAGGGTCGTCGCCACCCAGCCGTCCGCACACATGGGCGGCAAGGTGTCGGCCGTCGCGGTCGGTGCCGCTGCGACGATCCCCGCCACGACCGCCGTGGTGAGCAACACCGCCCGAAGTCGAGTGCTCCCCGTCCTGATCGCGATAGTTCGATCACTCCCCGTCCCTATTGCCATGTGCGCCAACCTAACAGCAGCTTCGGACCTGAGCAGGTCGGTGAAATTCGGCCAACCGGCAGGAGTCCCAGGTCAGTGCCTCTGGGGCACCCGGCCCGTGCTGGTTTGTCCACATGTGGACCACTCGAGACCCGAGCTGGGAATTTCGGGCGACGTACCGGTAGCGCCGCGAGCGCGCGCTCGTAGGATGGGCCGGGTGACTCCCACCGATGCATTCGCGGCCACGGCGACCGACACCGATCCCGGTGTTGGCGCCGAATCCGGTGCGGCGCAAGAGGTTCTACGCCGGGTCTTCGGCTACGACAGCTTCCGCGGCGATCAGCGCGAGATCGTGGAGCATGTGGTCGCGGGTGGTGACGCGCTGGTGCTCATGCCGACCGGCGGCGGCAAGTCGCTCTGTTACCAGGTGCCCGCGCTGGTGCGGCCCGGTGTCGGGGTGGTGATCTCGCCGCTGATCGCACTGATGCAGAACCAGGTGGACGCGCTCAGCGCGCTCGGCGTTCGTGCGGGCTTCCTGAATTCGACCCAGTTCCCGGACGAGCGTCGCGCCGTGGAGGCGCAGTTCGTCGCGGGGGAGTTGGATCTGCTGTACCTGGCGCCGGAGCGGCTGCGGTTGGAAACGACGGCGCAGTTGTTCGATCGCGGCAAGGTGGGGCTGTTCGCGATCGATGAGGCGCACTGTGTCTCGCAGTGGGGCCACGACTTCCGGCCCGACTATCTGGCGCTGTCCATGCTGCACGAGCGCTGGCCGGAGGTGCCGCGCATCGCGCTGACCGCGACCGCGACCGCGAAAACCAGCGACGAGATCGTGCAGCGCCTCGACCTCGGCGCGGCCCGCCGCTTCGTCGCGAGCTTCGACCGGCCGAATATCCAGTACCGGATCGAGCCGAAGAACAAGCCCGATCGCCAGCTGCTGGAATTCATCCGCACCGAGCACGCGGGTGACGCGGGCATCGTCTACTGCCTGTCGCGCAACTCGGTGGAGAAGACCGCGGCGTTCCTCACCGAGAACGGCGTCAGCGCGGTGCCGTACCACGCGGGCCTGGACAACCGCACTCGCGCGGAGAACCAGACCAGGTTCCTGCGCGAGGACGGTCTGGTGGTGGTCGCGACCATCGCCTTCGGCATGGGCATCGACAAGCCGGACGTGCGCTTCGTCGCGCATCTCGATCTGCCGAAGTCGGTGGAGGGCTACTACCAGGAGACCGGCCGGGCGGGCCGCGACGGCCAACCCTCCACGGCGTGGATGGTGTACGGCCTCAACGACGTTGTGCAGCAACGCAAGATGATCGACTCCTCGGAGGGTGACGCCGCCCATCGCAGGCAATTGCAGCTGCATCTGGACGCCATGCTGGCGCTGTGCGAGACGGTGACCTGTCGGCGCGTGCAGTTGCTCAACTACTTCGGTCAGCACGACCAGCAGCCGTGCGGCAACTGCGACACCTGCCTCACCCCGGCCGAATCCTGGGACGGCACCGTCCCGGCGCAGAAGCTGCTGTCCACGGTGCTGCGGCTCAAACGCGAACGCGGCCAGAGCTTCGGGGCCGGCCACATCGTCGACATCCTGCTCGGCAAGAAGAACCCCAAGGTGCTCCAGCACGATCATCACGAGCTGAAGGTCTTCGGCATCGGCACCGATCTGCGCGATATCGAATGGCGCGGCGTGGTGCGGCAATTGCTCGCGGGCGGGCTGCTCGCGGTGCACGGCGACTACGGCGTGCTGACGCTCACCGACGCGAGCAACGAGGTGTTGTTCGACGGACGTCAGGTGCTGCTGCGCCGCGAACGCGAACGGCCGACCAAACCGGCGCGCGTGGCCAAGGCGGGCAAGACCCCGGCCGCCGACATGGCACCGGCGGATCTGCCCGTGTTCGAGCGGCTGCGCGAATGGCGGGCCGCGACCTCAAAGGAACAGGGCGTTCCCGCCTACGTCGTCTTCCATGACGCCACGCTGCGCGAGATCGTGGCGCGCAAGCCGACCAGCCTGGCCGAGCTCGGCACGGTCACCGGCGTCGGCGAGAACAAGCTGGCCAAGTACGGCGAGCAGGTGCTGGAGGTCCTAGCAGGAGAGTGACATTCTGCACCTTCTGGTCAAATGGCCAGAAAGCGGGTTCGGTACCGCATTTTGTGTGAAAGTTGCTGTGCGGCAGTAGCGTTCGCGTGTCGCACAGCTGGCTGACCCATGCGGACATGCTAATGGGAAATCGTCCGGTAACCGCCTGGTTGCCCGCTATGCCCTTTTTGTTCAGAAGCGATCGCAAGGCTCCAACCAACCGACGTATCTACGAACAATGGAGTTTTCGCTCATGCCCCCTGTCTCGTCGCGTTCCATGCCCCGCCGGTTCCGTGCGGGCGCCATCCTGGGCGCCGCCGTTCTCGTCGGGACCCTGGCCGCCTGCGGTTCGTCCGATTCCACGAAGCAGGGCAACGGCGATCTCCTCAGCCCCAACGCCAAAGGCACGGTGACCGAGAACGGTGGCGCCCGCCGCACCACCGGCGACCGGACCGACGCCCTGCGCGCCTCGCTCAACGGCAACCAGGCCAAGAACGTCATCCTGCTGATCGGTGACGGCATGGGCGACTCCGAAATCACCGTGGCGCGCAACGTCGCCGAGGGCGCGGGCGGCTATTTCAAGGGCATCGACGCGCTGCCGCTCACCGGCTCGTACACCCACTACGCGCTGGACAAGAACACCGGAAAGCCGGACTACGTCACCGATTCCGCGGCCAGCGGCAGCGCGTGGTCCACCGGAACCAAGACCTACAACGGCGCCATCGGCGTCGACCTCAAGGGCGCCCCGCAGACCAACCTGCTGGAGATCGCCAAGGCCAACGGCAAGGCCACCGGCAATGTGACCACCGCCGAAATCCAGGACGCCACCCCGGCCGTGCTCGCCGCACACGTCACCGACCGCAAGTGTTACGGCCCGGAGGAGACGGCACTGAAGTGCCCGACCAACGCGCTGGAGAAGGGCGGCCTCGGCTCCATCAGCGAGCAGCTGCTCAACACGCGCGCCGACGTCACCCTCGGCGGCGGCTCGAAGAGCTTCGACCAGAAGGCGGCCGGCGGCCAGTGGCAGGGCCAGGCCCTGCGCGATCAGGCCAAGACGCGCGGCTACAACCTGGTCGCCGACAAGGCCGGCCTCGACGGCGTCACCAAGGCCGACCAGGACGCGCCGGTGCTCGGCCTGTTCAGCCCCGGCAACATGCCGGTCCGCTGGACCGGTGACAACGCCGTGCAGAACGGCCTGAACCTGCCCGCGCAGACCTGCAAGCCCAACCCCGAGCGCGCCGCCACCCTGCCCGACCTGGCGACCATGACGCGCAAGGCGATCGACCTGCTCAAGCCGCGCAAGGATGGCTTCTTCCTGCAGGTCGAGGGCGCCTCGATCGACAAGCAGGACCACAACGCCAACCCGTGTGGTCAGGTCGGTGAGACCGTCGACCTCGACGAGGCCGTGCAGGCCGCGCTCGAATTCGCCAAGAACGACGGCAACACCCTGGTGATCGTCACCGCCGACCACGCGCACAGCAGCCAGATCGTGCCGCTGGAGACCAAGTCGCTCTCGCTGACCAGCAAGGTCGTCACCAAGGACGGCGCCGAGATGGGCGTCTCCTACGGCAACGCCGAAGCGGGCGGTTCGCAGGAGCACACCGGCACCCAGCTGCGCGTCGCCGCGTACGGCCCGCGTGCCGCCAACGTGGTCGGCCTGACCGACCAGACCGACCTGTTCTTCACCATGTCCGACGCGCTCGGCCTGGACCGGAACAAGAAGCCGGTCGCCGCCGCGAAGTAGTTCTCCCCAGTTCATCCGGTGCCCCGCCCGGCATCGCCATTGCTCGCCCGATGGGCGAAGATGGTCGCCGGGCGGGGCACCGGACTGCGGAGGACATCGCATGCCTGACAACAGTTTTGGCCGTCGAGGCTTCCTGGCGGGCGCGGCGGGCGTCGCGTCGCTGGTCGGCCTCTCGCCCGCACAGGCGGTGCCGGTCGCGGCCGGTGTCACCAAGTTCCCCTTCCCGACCGGGCGCAAGCTCCGGGTGCTGGTGACCGGCGACGCGGGCACCGGGACGCGCACCCAGTGGGCGGTCGCCAATGCCATGCGCGAGTTCCATCGCCGCGAACCCGTCGACCTCGCGCTCGGCCTCGGCGACAACATCTACGAACTCGGCCCGAACAGCGGCACCGACCGCCAATTCGCCGACAAGTTCGAAACCCCCAATGCCGGACTGGATTTCCCGTGGTTGATGGTGCTCGGCAACCACGACACCAGTTCCGTCTTCCCCGGTGACGGCGCCTGGCTGGCGCGCGGCAACCACGAGGTCGAGTACCACGCGAACTCGCCGCGCTGGTGGATGCCGAGCCGGTACTACTCGGTCCGAGTGCCGGAGCAGAGCCCCGTTGTCGAGTTCTTCGTCCTCGACGTCAACCCGCTCGCCGCCTATATCCCGCCGATCCTTTCGCCGTACTGGTCGGTGGACGGGCAGTTCATGAACGAGCAGCGCGCCTGGCTCGACCAGGCCATCGCCGGATCCGCCGCCACCTGGAAGATCGCCTGCACCCACCAGCCGTACCTCAACAACGGTCCGCACGGCGACGCGGGCCACTACGAGAACCTGCCCATCGATCCGATCAACGGCATCCACGTGAAGCACCTCATCGAGGACCACATCGCGGGCGCCTGCCAGTTCCTGCTTTCCGGGCACGACCATTCGCTGCAGGTGCTGGAGCCGACCGTCGAATCCAAGGGCACCCGCCAGATCGTGTCCGGCGCCGCCGCCAAGACCGTTTCCGCCGAACCAGCGGTCACCCCGCGCGGCAAGCACCCCGCACTGTTCGAGAACTATCACGAGCTCGGTTTCATGGTGTTGGATTTCACCCCGACCACCGTCGACCTGCGCGTGTTCACCGTCGACGTCGCGACCGCCACCGCAACCCAGGCCTTCGCCCGACGTCTCGCCTGAGTACCAACTATGTTGCGGCACGCGGGAATTGCGGCGTGTCGCGGCGGCTCGGGCTACCGTGCTCGCTATGGCTCACGGTGACGGCCCGGACGACGGGGGCGACTCGTCGGGCAATTCCCCAAGCACCGATGTTCCGGACGCGCCGCCGAACACCCGCAGGGGGATCGACCCGACCGTCGAGAGTGTGTGGCTGCGGCATCGCCCACCCCCACGCCCCGGCAGACCCCGATTCTCCACGGTATTGCTCGTAGCCGCCTTCATCGCACTGCTCACACTCTGGGTCACCCTGCGTCCAGGTGGCTAGTACCGCGGGTGCCGCGCCACGACCTGGGAATAATCCGGTTGCCGCGTCACTTAAGGTTGATCGTTATGAAGGAACAGGGGCGCAAGGTCATCGCGACCAACCGCCGGGCGCGGCACAACTACACGATCCTGGACGTCTACGAGGCCGGGATCGCGCTGGTCGGCACCGAGGTCAAGAGCCTGCGTGAAGGCAAGGCCTCGCTCGTCGACGCGTTCGCGACGGTCGACAACGGCGAGGTGTGGCTGCGTGGGCTGCACATCCCGGAGTTCAGCCACGGCACCTGGACCAACCATTCGCCGCGCCGGATCCGGAAGCTGTTGCTGCACAAGCGCGAGATCGACCGCCTGGTCGGCAAGTCCCGCGAGGGCAACCAGACGCTGGTCCCGCTGTCCATGTACTTCTCCGACGGCAAGGTCAAGGTCGAACTGGCGCTCGCCAAGGGCAAGCAGGACTACGACAAGCGGCAAGATCTGGCAAAGCGTGACGCCGAGCGCGAGGTCACTCGTGAGCTAGGGCGGAAGATCAAAGGCATGCGCTGACCGCGGTCCTCCTCGCTCTACTAGCCGCCCTCGGCTACGGCGTGAGCGACTTCTACGGCGGTGTCGCGGCCCGAAAGGTGACCGCGCTGCGGGTCGTCATCTACTCGTATCCGTTCTCGGTTCTGCTGGTGCTGCTGCTCCTGCCGTTCGTCGACGGGACCCCGGACGCCGCATCGATCGGCTGGGGCCTGGCCGCAGGCGTCGCCAGCGGTGTCGCGGTCTGGTGGTTCTATGCCGCGCTCGCCAGCGGTCCGATGGCGGTCGTCTCGCCGCTGACCGCGGTGCTGGTGGCCGGCGTTCCGGTGTTGGTCGGGCTGGTGATCGGGGAGCGACCCGGGCTGCTCGCCTTCATCGGTATCGCGTTCGCGTTGGTCGCCGTCCTGCTGGTCAGCCGGGAATCGCCGGACGCTGTCACCGAGGAGATCACCGGCGGGCGCGAGTTACGGTTCACCAAGAAGGTCGCCCTGCTGACCGTCGGATCCGGTCTTGCCTTCGGTTTCATGTTCGTCTTCCTGCATCAGACCGCCGCGTCATCCGGGCTGTGGCCACTGCTCGCGCAGCGCTCCGCCGCCACGGGCGTGGTGTGGGTGACCGCGTTGTCGGCCAGACAGTTCAAGCGGTTGCGGGGTGAGCCGTTGCGCCTGGCCTGCTACATCGGCGTGCTCGACGTGATCGCCAACATCGCCCTGCTGCACGCGTTCCACGGCTCACTGCTCTCCCTGGTCAGCGTGATCGGCTCGCTCTACCCCGCCGCCACCGTCCTGCTCGCCATGGTGCTGCTCGGCGAACGCGTCGGCAGGCAGCAGCAGGCCGGCATGGTGCTCGCCCTCGTCGCCGTCGGGCTCATCGCCGCAGCGTGAGGACACCCGCCGGATAATGGGAAGAACCGGTCTGTGGCCGGTGTTAACATGAACAGCCCGGCAAGGTGCCGGGACGTACGGGGCTGAACGGTTTCGACTTTGTACGTAGATTCAGGGGAAGCGTGTCGGTGCAGGCGAGAGACCACCGTAAGCGTCATCGCAACCAATTAAGCGCCGATTCCAATCAGCGCGACTTCGCTCTCGCTGCCTAAGTAGCAGAGCAAGTCTGTCAGTCCGGGTTCGTCCCTCGACCCGGGTACTGGCATCAGCTAGAGGGAATTACCGTCCTGGCCGGTCGCGGACCAGAATGGGACATCAAACAGCGACTGGGATCGTCATCTGAGCTTGTTCGCGAGACCCAGAGATCCAAGTAGAGACACAGCGAACTGCACACGGAGAAGCCCTGGAGACGCGGCAGAGGACCCGGGTTCGATTCCCGGCAGCTCCACTGTTAGGCCCTTCACCTGCACCACAGGTGAGGGGCCTTTTTCATGCCCCGACTACCCGAAGATTGGGCTGTGCGGGCACATTTTGGGCACACCTTGCAGCGGCGGCGCGGAATCCGACACCCATTCGATCGGCCACGCCGTCGAGATCGTCATCGAACAAGTGCCCGTAGTTGTCGAGCGTCATGGTCGCCGACTTGTGGCCGAGCTGGCGTTGGATCGTCTTCACGTGTGCGCCACTCGCGATCATCAGCGACGCGGCGGTGTGGCGCAGTTGATGCGCTGTCACGCGCGGGAACGTCGGCGGCCCGTCCGGCTCGCCGTCTTCGTCGAGCGGGACCGACGCCGAGATGCGCCGCCCTACTGCTTTGGTGAACCAATGGGTTGTGGTCGGTGGACGGATCGGAGTTCCGTCCGGCCGCGACCACAGCAGACCCACGGGGTCGCGCTGCGCCGTGACGACCGGTGCCAGGAGTTCGGCCACTTCGGCGGGAATCGCGACCGATCGCAGTTCCCACGTCTTCGGAGTGCCGATTACGGTCCGGGAATTCACCTTGGACGCCGACCGCACGATGTGGATTCGTCGTCGCCGGAGGTTCACGTCGCGCGGACGTAGTGCGGCCATCTCACCCCAACGCAGACCGGAATACGCGAGCAGCATGACGATTTCGCTGTGCTTGCTCACCTCTGCGGCGAGGTCGGCCACCTGGTCGTGCGTGAGATAGACGTGATCGACCGGCACCCGGCGCGGGAGCGGGACGCCCGCGGCTGGGTTCGCCGGTATCCGGCGTTCGTCTACTGCCTCGCTGAGGATGGACGACAGAACGCCGTGGATGTCGGCAACGGTGGACGGCGCGCGGTCGATACCTGCAATCCAATCTCGAATCTCCGGCCGCGTTATGGAAGCGAGTTGCCTTGTGCCCCAGTGTGGTTCGATGTGTACACGCCATATGGACTCGACGCGCTCGGACCACGATTCTTTGGTGTGGACCTGGCGCGGTAGCCACGCATTGCCCATCTCGGCGACCGTCAAACGGCCCATCGACGGCGCGATGTACTCGCCGGTCATCTTGCTGACCTCGACCGTGGCCGCGAAGTTCTCGGCGTCGATCTTGCGGCGGAATCCACGCTTTTTAGTCTGCTTGCCGTCGGGTTTGCGATAGCGGACCATGTGGCGCTGGTGCTCTCGCTTCGTGCAGTCGTCGCGACACGTCGGCTTGCATAGCTTGTACGGCTCAATCGTTGCCATGTGGCTAGCTCTTCCGCTCGTCTTGGGTAAGGTATCCGGCCTCGACAGCCCTTGCGGCCCAACGCTTTGCAGTAGCCCGGGAGATGCCGAATTCCTCAGCGATCACCGTTGTTGGCTTGCCGCTTTGGAGTCGAACCCAGCGGTAGAACGCAGCGATCCTGGCCAATTCGTCATCGGTGATGCGCCCAGCGCGGATACGTTGGTCCGTGTCATGGTCGAACCACGATGCAACGGGTTGCATCGTGTCGGGGCCTGTTACACGCGCCGTCTCGTATGCGGCCGTGTACACGAATGGGTCGACCGAAATCTTGGCCAGTTCGCCACGACGCAGCGGAACACCGCCGGGTCGTTGGGAGACAACCATTTTGGTCACGACGTAGCGACCGTCCTGGGGCTCGACTGTGGCTGTGATGTCGTAGGGGTACCCGTCCTCGTCCGTGCTCGATACCTCGAGCCACTCATAGCCCAAGAGGTCGGGTGCAATGTCATAGTTCGGCTGTCGTCGCTCTCGTCCGAACTCCGGATGTTCTGGTCGGCGCGTTATCTCGGGCAATCCAAAGCCTTCCTACTTGGGATCTCGGTCACGATGAATTGAACGCTATCTGAGCCCCTCTTGCAAGCGCGGCTCGGTGAGGTGTATCCATGAGTGAGCCGCATTCGCAAGTGTGGCGCATGGACCTGGAGGGAGATCGGAATGACAGACGGAGCAGGAGGCCGGAAGCTCGCGACCGATGCTGAGTTCTGCGAGTACGCCGGATTGACGCGCGGACAGAGCGCGCAGTTGCGATACACGGGCAGGGGGCCGACGTTCATCAAGGTCACCGGTCGGCAGGTGCGCTACCGCTGGGAAGACATCGAGGCGTGGGTGCAGTCGCGCAGTAAGCAGCGCACGGACGACCGACTGGGAGCGTAGTTGTGACCGAGAGATTCACGCGCCCCGGCGCTTTGGCGGCCGGGGCGGCGAGCGGTCGGGCGGACCGAGTTGAGAATAGCGCGTTGCGTCGACGGGCCGAGGCCGCGCGCCGGTTGCCGGGTGGTGATCCATGGGTACGAGGATTGGGCGATAGCGGTTCCGGGCCGACTGCTCGAATGCTTGAGGCGTGGTGTCAGGCTGCGAATCATGTTGCAGCGGATGGGCTTACGCCCATCCTTCCGGCGGAGATCGCGCGCCTGTTGTGGCGGTGCGGTGGCGCGGACCGGGAGTTGGTTGAGCGTGTCCATCGGGCGGGCGGTGTGGCAGCGTGACCTCGATCATCCAGGACGCGGCCGAGGCGGCGGTGGTTGTGGCGAAATATCGCACCGACGACGATCCGCCGACCGGGCCCGAGCCCGGCGGACCGGATAACGACCATGCGCCGCCGGGTCGGCGCACACCCTTGGGTGAGCGACTGTTGTCGTTGGCCGACTTGGCCGATCTTCCTGCCGCCGAACCGTTGGTCGACGGCCTGCTCTACCGCAACACCCTCGCCCAGCTAGCCGGGCCGCCTGGCTCCTACAAATCGTTTGTGACAGTGGGGATTTCATGCGCATTGGCGGCGGGGCAGAACTGGGAGACCCATCACGTACCGGCACGAGAGAAAGTCGTCTACGTCGCGGCCGAGGGTGCTTCGGGGCTGAGGGCGCGCATCCACGCGTGGTGCGAACTGACACGGGTCGAACCGAGCGAACTCGAAGGCTGGCTGTATGTGCTGCCGTGTCCGGTGCAGCTGGGCAAGACCGTCGACGTGATCGAGGCCACCGAATTGGCGGCCAAGATCGGTGCCGGGCTGCTCGTGCTCGATACCCGTGCGCGCTGCACGCTCGGCCTCGAGGAGAACTCAGCGACCGAGCAGGGAACGGCGATCGAGGCGGCCGAGCGTATCCGGGAGACATCCGGTTGCACGGTGCTTGCGGTGCACCACTCCAACAAAGCGGGCACCTCTCCGCGCGGTTCGACAGCGTGGGATGGTGCGGTGTGGTCGGACCTGCGGCTCACATCCGAGCACCTCAGCGTGTCGATACACGTCGAGAAACACAAGGACGCACCGAGCGGGATTGACTTCGACTATCGGCTCGTACCGCACACGGTGTCGCAGTCGCTCATGCCCGGCGTTGTCGAGGACGGCCGAAAGTCCCTGGTAATCGTCCCGGTCGCGCGCGGGACGATCGCCTCCGATGAGCCGGTCTCGCTGCGGAAGGTGTGGGGCATCGCCGGGACGACTTGCGGCACAGCCGGATTGACGGCCGCACAGCTACGAGACCTCGCCATGGACAACGGTGTCAGCCGCACCCGCGCCTACGGAGCAATCAACGTGCTGGTAGAACGTGGAATCCTGCGCAACGTCGGCACCGAGAACCGGGCACGCTACGTGTGCACCCGGTTGCCGCCCGAAAGCGGTGGGCAATGAGAACGTCCCGCCGTCCCGCGTCCGTCCCGCTGTCGTCCCGTTCTATGCCGTTCGTCCCGTCCCGCTCTCCTCTCTTAGAGAGCGGGACAACGGGACGCGGGACGAACGCAACAGGGGGTAGGGGGTGTCCACCTCATGGATGCCCATGCCGGACCACGTCTCGGTATCGCAAGGTTGCTGCGCTCAACTCGACGCGTACGGGGGTGTCGGCCTGATGAGTGGCTATCCGAGCGCCAGCGCGCCGGGCGTTGATCTGAGGCTTGCGTATTGGCTGGCCGCCTCGGAGATCACACGCCGCAAACGCCACGGTCTGCCTGTGCCGCAGCGACTTCGGGCACACATTCGCGCCCTCGGCCTGCTGTTGCCATCCGCGAACGGACCAGCCGATACCGCCATCCCGGCAGCATCAGAGGCAGCCCGACCCGACCGGTGGCTCTCCACAGCCGAGGCTGCCGCCGCGCTGGCGTGCAGTACCCGACACATCCGGCGACTCGGTCACCGGATCGGCGGGCACCAGGTCGGACACCGATGGCTGTTCGACCTCGACGCCATCACCGAACACAAGGACGGAAGGAACACCGAATGCGATACACACCCGGACGTGGACGACAGGTAACTGGTACCGCCGCAAGCCAATTGGATCCCCTCACACGTCCACCGCTGGAACTGTTACCCGACACGCTGGTCGAACTGCTCGTCGAATGCGACACCTTGCGCGACCGATGCAGCACCGCCGAGGCCCGCCGCAACGAACTGTTCGATGACGTTCGCGACACCGAAGCTCAGCAGGCCGACGACGCTGCTGCCGCGCTCGCGGCCCGCGCCGGTAAACCCATACCTAAACCGAAAGCCGTACCGGCCCTGGCCGAAGCACGCGCCAGTGCCGAGCGTGCCCTCACCGCCCAGCGCACCGCCCTGGCCGAGGCCACCCAAGAATGCCTCAAGGAGCAATGGCGGGTCCGTCACGACGCCATGGACCCGCGACCAGATCTCCTCGCCGAACTCATCCCGGCCGCTGAGCGACTCGCCGCCGACCTCGAGCACGCGGTTGCCGAAGTCGCCGCCCTGGACTGGCTCAACGGGTGCGGCTACTTCACCGCGGCTCAGGTCTGGCCCGTCGCCATCGACACCGACCTACGGCGCCAGGGCCTGTCCGTCGACAACACCAACCCATTCCCGGCCCGCGACCTCATCATCGGCGCGGTCACCCAAGCACTCACCACGGAGGAATAACCCCATGAGCAACACCCGAATCCAGGACACCGCCAACCCGCACCACCGCCGCGACATCCTCGCCAGCATCACCGCCAAACAGCGCGCCCAAGGCGTCCGTGTGGACCACGACGGCCACCCCGTCGCGCCGCCGAAACCACGGCGCTACGACCAGTTCGGCAACTTGCTCGGCCTGACCGAGCAGCAGGACAACTAGCGATGTGGTCACCGTGGCCCGAACTGGTCTGGATACTCAACAAGCACCCAGGCCACCGGGCCACGATCAAGCTCGTACAGCTAACTGACCCGCGCCGCACCCAGTACCTCACCGAATGCGAATGCGGCTGGACGCAATGGAACATCGCCGAAAACCTCGCGGTGCTCTTAGCGGCGCGCCACCAGCACAACGCCACGGAGCAGAATCAGACCTAGACCAGCGAGGCCGTATGCGCCCTTGATGAGGACCTCGCCCTCACCCCGTACATCGGCGGCCCGGCTCTGGTCGAGCTGGCGCGCCAGCACCGCGGCGAGGACGACCGCGACCCCGGCACACTGCCACTTACCGCGCCGAGCCAGCTCGAACAGGCCGCGGTATGGCTTTCCGGGCACCGCCACGAGATCCGCGCGCACGAGGCCGCGCACGAGCTGCTCGTCGACGTGGCCCGCGCCGTCGCGCAACTGCGGTACGTGATCGACCGACCGATCGAGCTGCGCTACCAAGGCCCGTGCCTGCTCGACGACGGGGTCGAATGCCGGTGGGAGCTACGGGCGCAACTCCGCGCGAGCTGGGTCCGGTGCTGCCGGTGCCGCACACAGCACGAAGTCGCTGAGATCCTCGACGCCGTGCGCGCAGCGGCGGAGGACATGCTCTACTGCCTCGCCGACCTAGTCCGAACCACGCGGTTGGCAGCACCGCGACGAGCGCGGCGCACTCCGCATTACAGTCCACCCCATCGCAGAGTCCAACGTACATGTCTGCCGGCTCGGAAGCGTCCTAGCACTCGCAGCCCGACACGGTGTGGACGGATCATGACCAGTCGGCACCAGCGCTACGATTCATCAGGTGAGCACGTCTGAGGTTCTCGAGTTCGTCAGGGTAGCGGAATGGCCAGCCTTCGTACTGGGGCTAGCTGTAATCTTTCGCACCCCGATCTCGGGACTAATCGATCGTATCCGCATCTTCCGCGCTAAATTCGGAGAGAAGTCGATCGAGATCGTGACAGCTGAGACGACCGCATTTATTGATGCTACGGAAGTCGAGCTACTGCCCGTGACTATTGCCGCTACTGAATTGCAGGCGCAGGTCACCATTACCGCAGAGGCGGAAGTTCGTGGCCTCGACGGGGCTATCCGTAAAGACGCACACGACGAATTCTATGTCACCGACTCGGCGGAAGTATTCAAGTACAATCCTGTCCCCGGTGTGCAGGTGGCTGTAACGCTCGATACGCAAGAACGCCAACGTATCCGGACACAATTGGTCGAGCTGGGTCACTTTGCTCACGCGTCATTGGATTTCGAGGACTACCTCGAACATTCGAGAGACGTTGTCGAAAGGCGTGGTACGCAGCTCGCTGTCATAATTCGGAGCCTATCGCCCGCAGCCTCAGGCGCCCAGGGGCTGTGGATTGATACCCCCCGCAGGATTGCGCGCGGATATACAAAGCTTGAACAGCTGTATATCACTGCTCTTTCGGAGCAGAATAATGTTACGCCAACGATCGCATTTGAATATGACCGAGCCGCGAAAACGTGGTCTACACAATACGTGGCCTTCATTGAAAATGCTCTGCAAGTAGAAGCGCAGCTACCGCAAGGGGTACGGGCCGCAATTTTACATGACGCGGACAAGGGTTCAAACTAGCTGGAGACGGTGTCGATGTCCATGTCGAAAGATGCCTACGATGATGTGATTCAGATGTTTGTCGACGCCTGGGTCGAGCGAGAGGGAATGACCCGGATTGACATCGAACAGATGTCGTTGCCTGAGTTGCGCGAGGCGTATTCTAGCGTCGCCTTCGGGCAGGCTGTGAATCAGGCTGCGAAGGTGGCAGAAAAATTAAGCCGGGATCCTGCGGTGCAGAACGAAATTGGCGATCGGCTATCTCGGCGGTTGACTGTATATCGGAGAATGGTTGGAGATCGGATCGAAGCACTGTCTCAGCAGGAACAGGTTGAGGAGTTCAAAGGGGCGGTCGAGGCCAAAGTTCAAGATCCGCAGCTACGGCAAGAACTCATAGATCTCATCTCTGAATTCGCAAAAGAGCAGCAGAAACTCGCCATTGAGAGTCACGCAGAAGACTCTACTACCGAGATGCAGCAGGCGCTGCGCAGCGCTGAACTCCGAGAACGCAAATGGCGTTTGTGGAAGTCGATGCTTACCCGCGAGCCTGTCGCAGTGCTCGTTGGTGCCGTGCTCCTGGGACTAATGACGCTTGCGATGATCGTCGCAATGTTCATTCACACAACAACCCCGGAGATCTTCTCAAGTGCGCTTCTGCTCGTCCTAGGATTCTTTTTCGGCCAGGCCGCCGGAGGTAGCAACACTAGCAACTAGCTGGCATCGTGCGCCGTACATGCAAGCGGTCCAATGACTACAGGTAGTTCTCGACCACCTAGGCGGCAGAGTGCGCGAGACGCTGCTCGATGACACCTCGCGCTCACGAAGGCGAGAATCTGGCGCGACTATCCGGACTTCAGCTGCCTGCTCTCGAACTTTGTTCGACTTGAGATGCGGGCGGCGCCTATCCGACCGGCCCGGTGTAGAACGAGACGCGGAGGTCAATGCCGAACCCCACTGTGAACAGATAGCAACGGTCTGCATGGTCGAGGCGGACCGCGTCGTTCTGGCCCGAGGCGTACGCCACCTGGTGAGCTGCCCACAGCCGACGAACGTCGTCGTCGGGTAGACCAATTTCTCTGGATCCGAACCAAACCTGAGCAATCATGCCTGTGCTGTAGCAACTCGCCGAACGATCGTTACGCCGTGAACTAGGAAAGTTCCCCCCCCGGCCCCCTGACTTCGCGTCGGCAGTCAGGACGTTTCTCTCTAACTGCGGCGGTGCGGAATCACGCGAGGGTGTGCGATGGCCTGGTCGCGCGAACCTGACCGATACCGCGGTGTCCCGCAACCACAGGCCGAGCGGATCCGATATCGGGACGACTGGACCTGCCGGAAATGCGGGAACCCCGGTTACGAGGTCGACCACATCGAGAACGTTGCCGCCGGGGGCAGCGACGACGAGGCGAATCTGTGGGTGCTGTGCACCGAATGCCACCAGATCAAGACCGCCGACGAGGCGGCGGCGGGCCGGCGGCGGGCCGGGCTCGGTACAGCCGGAAGCGGGCAACCAAGCCGCACCCAGGGCTCAGACAGGCCGGGCGGTAGCCCCCTCCCCCCGGTCGGGGTTCTGGCGGTTGGCATAGGGCCTGTCAGTTCGTACGGGTTCCGAAGTTCTGTCCGAGGCCACCCGAGCGCGTTTTCTGCCGTGCCCGCCACGCCGGTGGGTGAGCGCCGTGCATCGGCAGGTCGGCCGCTCAGCGGCCAGAGTCAGCGGCCGGGCGGTGACTCTTCCTCGTCCTTAATGCGTCGTTGGATCGCCTGCACGGTGCGGTCTTTCGGGATGTGCTCGGGCCACAGGATCACGGCCAACAGCACTGTCAGGGGCAGGCCGACCGCGGCCACCCACCCGAGTGTGATCCATCCGCCGCTCATGGAATCGCGTTGTCCCGCACCGAGATCGGCTCTACATCGATCACTGGCATGGACACAGCGGCAATCGCTGACAGGGCATCGCCTCGAAGTTCCGTGTATTCGTCGGGGGTGACTGGCCATCCGTCTGGGCCGACCAGCGACCACGTGCCGTCGGAGTGCTGAAGGTAGCGCGGCCCGTCGCTCTTCGGTGCCAGCGCCAGCTTTTGGAGGTCTTCGTTGTCACGTCGTGCGGGAAGGTCCACCACACGCCCCCTTCGATTGCCGATTGATGAGCGTCCGCCGCCGGGGGCACGGGGCACCGTGCCTACTCGGTGGCGGGGGACGACCGATGACCGGATTGGGCTGGTCTCCCTGCACACAGCGTCTCGTCGATCATCGGGACGACGGAACCTCGTACGTTTCCCACTTTGGGACGTCCCGACTGGTGTACAACGTCCCTATGTCGAACGAGCGGCTACGCGCCGCCATGGCGGCGCGAGGATGGACCCACGCCGATTTGGCCGAGGCAGCGGGTGTGGACCCGAAATCGGTTGAACGATGGGTGAACCTCGGCCGAGTCCCGCGGCGGCGTACCGCAATCCAAGCTGCCGAGTGTTTGGGTGAGGATGTCAATGCGCTGTGGCCTGCTCTACAGCAGGCGCGTACAGCCCGCGCTGTCAGCCCCGAACTTGTTGCCCTCTACGACCAGAGAGCCGACGTTCCGGCATCGATGTTCGTCAACTTGTTCACGGCAGCGCGAGACCACATCGACGTCCTGGTCTACGCGGCCGTCTTCCTCCACGAGGCGTATCCGCGGCTCAACGATCTGTTGATCGAACGGGCCGAGGTGGGCTGCGCGATACGGATAGCCGTGGGTGACGCCGACAGTGCCAACGTTCAACAACGGGGGAGAGAAGAGAAATTCGGGTACGGCATCGAGTCCCGCTGCCGTCTGGCCCTGATGCACTACCGGGCTCTGCAAGCGACGCCGGGTATCGAGCTGCGGACCCACGCCACGACGCTTTACAACAGCATGTTCCGCGCCGACGAGGAGATGTTGGTCAATGCCCACGTGTGGGGTGTGAACGCGTACGGTGCACCCGTTTGGCATCTGCGCCGTACCCTCGACGGTGGCTTGTTCGACACCTACACCGACAGTTTCGACGCGGTCTGGCAGACGGCCCGACCGGTGGAAGGTTAAGCCGATGGCGCGCACCGAGTTCTACGACGATCCAGCCGCACCAGAGCCGAACAGTCTCGTCGTCGCGGCTTCCGCCGTGGTGCACGACGACGAGGGCCGCATCCTGCTTCAACGGCGCGCTGACAGCGGGCTATGGGCACTGCCCGGTGGCGGTATGGAGATGACCGACAGCCTCCCCGGCTGCGCTGTCCGAGAGGTCAAGGAAGAAACCGGTCTCGATATCGAAATCACCGGGCTCGTAGGCACTTACACCGATCCCCGCCACATCATCGCCTACAGCGACGGCGAAGTCCGACGCCAATTCAACGTGTGCTTCCTAGCCCGTGTCATCGGGGGCGATCTCGCCATCTCCGATGAGTCCACTGAACTACGGTTCGTAGCCCCGGCCGAGCTGGACAGCCTTGACATGCACCACACGCAGCGACTCAGGCTGACCCACTACCTCGAGGGGCGATCCACGCCATACCTCGGCTGAAGATTCGACGCAGGCGGATGGCACGTGGTGGGCGGCACTTCTTCCGCTCTGAGGGCGATTTCGCACGATGCGCGTGGGCACATTTTGGGCACAATCGGACGGAAAAGTGGGTGATTCACCGTGACTTACAGTGATGTGTTTTCGCAGGTAGAACCCGGATCAAACCCTCGGTTAGGGGCCTAATCCGGGTTCGATTCCCGGCAGCTCCACTCGCTACGAGGCCGATGCCCACTGAGGGCGTGGGCCTCGGCTCGTTTCGCGTGTTTTGTGAGGGCGAAGCCCCCACACCCCGCCCGGCGGGCTTCGCCCCCGGACCCCCTCCTCCGTTTGCCAATCCGCAGACGCGGACCGCGCCGGCAGCCGTTCAAGTCGGAGGCCGAGTCTCGGGTAGACGCTTGGATGTCCTTGGCCTCGATCTCGATCGTTGGCCACGGCGAAATGCGAACTGCGACCTTGATGTTCCGAACCGACGAGTCAGAGATCTTGGCGAGAATCGCAATCGTCAGCCAGCCTGCCCCAGCAATCAGAATCAACGTCAGAACAACGACGAACCATGGTCCACCCGAATACAGGACAGTCACAGGAACCAACTCCTTGACCGCCCAGGTGAATTGGATTCGTGAAGCCCCCCGGACGCGGCGGTCCTGCGTGTACGTACAGACTACCTCGACACCTACACCGACAGTTTCAACGCGGTCCGGCAGACGGCCCGACCGGTGGAAGGCTGAGCCGATGGCGCGCACTGAGTTCTACGACGACCCGGCCGCGCCGGAGCCGAACAGTCTCGTCGTCGCGGCCTCCGCCGTGGTGTGCGTATCACCGGGGGCGACCTCGCCATCTCCGACGAGTCCACTGAACTACGGTTCGTAGCCCCCGCCGAGCTGGACAGCCTTGACATGCACCACACGCAGCGACTCAGGCTGACCCACTACCTCGAGGGGCGATCCGCGCCGTACCTCGGCTGAGGATCCGGCGTAGGCAGAATTGCGTGTGGTGAGTCAAAGTCCGATATACCGTCCTGCTCTCCAGACCATGTGTTGGAACTCGCGAGGGGCAATGAGTTGCCGCGCAGGGACGTCCGACCCGGGAGGGGGGTAGGGCCAGTAGACACCGCCGCAGCGGTGGCAGTAGAAGCCACCATCCCAGAGGGCGCGAGCGGCGGGTCGGCCTCGATGGATTCGGTCGTTGTACCTGGTCCGCAGGGCGACCACGAACAGCGCGATCAATGCAGGGATTGCTGCGCAGAACAGTATAAAAACGGCGAAAAGGACGGTGCCGATCTTGTCGCCGGTCGAATTTGTGGGGTCTTCGAGCTCGGCGTTGGTGATGAGAAAGACGCCTGGAAGGACCGGAACCACGAGAAGGAGGAGCGCCAGCGCGATGGCGACCAAGCACCCGGTGGGGCGCAGAGTCGGTTCCGGGGCGGTGAAGGCCGCCAGCGCCGAAGTGTGGGTTTCATAGCTGGTGGCGGCGCCGAAAACCGGTACCGCACCATATGCGGTGAAGCCGATGGCGCTGTGCCGGGCAGTGCGCTCGACGGAGCGAACGCCGGTAGCTTGGATTGCGCGCATACTCTGCACCTGATCGGGCAGGTGGCAGCCCGGGCACGAGATGTCAATAGTCATCAGCCGCAACCTCTTTGCTCGTAGTCATGGAGCACGAACAAGGGGTGAGTTTAGGGTCGTTACTGCGACTCGCGCAGCGCATTGGTTGCCGTCGGGCAACTTCGCGGCAATCCATCGTGTGCGAGCTTTGGAGACGGTGGCCGAGGCTGGTGGAGTTCATTCGGTCTCGACGATGTCGAACAATAACCACAACCAGTACGAGCGGAGGCTTCGATGAGTGGAGCTGGGGCAGATGCGGTTCCAGGGGCAAAGTCGCGGCGGCACATGATGACCGGCGATGTGTACCTGGTACTTCGCCGTGGTGACAGCGTGTTGTTCGGTCGGCGCCGGAACACTGGTTTCGAGGATGGGGCGTGGCATCTTCCTTCTGGGCATCTCGAGTCGGGCGAATCCGTTGTCGTGGCGGTTATTCGGGAGGCAGGTGAGGAGATCGGGGTGACGATCAGGCCGGAAGATGTGCGGTTCGGTCATGTGATGCACAACGCCTCGTCCGGTGGGCGGGTGGTGTTCTTCTTCACCGTGGAGACATGGCAGGGCGAGCCTGACAACCGCGAGCCGGAGAAATGTAGTGAGCTGGCGTGGTTTTCGCGCGATCAACTGCCGGATCGCATGATTGCCTACTGTCGCGTGGCGATGCAGTCCATCGCAGAGGGCGAGAACTTCTCGGTATACGGCTGGTAGAACCCTGGTGCTCTAGTTCCGCCCAGAAGTGTGGCCGGCTGAGTTCGGTAATTCAACGGCGCGCCGACAGCGGGCTATGGGTACTGCCAGGTGGCGGCACGCAAACCGGCACGGGAACGAGCGCTGAGCTCAAGGCTCAGGCCTATGCTGCCGCGGATGCATTCTGGGCAAAATACATCGCCAACGGAGGAAAGTGAGCGCGTTGAGTAAATTCGAGGTCGACGACGTATTCAGAGTAAGCTTCCAAAAGCTGCCCATCGTTACCGGATTTGTCGACGGGGAGTTCACGGTCGGACAGGAAGTGGAGCTCGACAAGCTCGATGGCCGGGTTTACCGCGGGGTGATGACGGGGATGCATATTCACACATCATCGATCGCCCCGAATCACTTCTCGATCATTTTTTTCGAACCGATCTCGGACAACGTAGAGCCTGGCGATGTCATCACCACGATCGATCCCGATGGTGAGCAGCCCTGACGTGGAACCAAGCAAGTAACTTCGTACGTCCGGATAATCTGTAATATTTTTGGCCATTTCTTTACATGTCAGTACGTCTGTGGGATGGTTTGCATCATGTCCAACTGGAGCCCTGAGGTCCCATACAACGAACTTCCGCTCCCGCCCGCGGTGGACGAACTCGAGACGAAAGCCGTGCTCAAGGCTGCTATCGGTGCGAACGCAGCATTGGCCCAACTTGACCAAGCTGTCGTGTCGATCCCGAACCCCACAGTGCTGATCAACACGATCCCCTTGCTGGAAGCGCAGGCAAGTTCCGAGATCGAGAATATTGTGACGACTACCGACGCACTGTTTCAGCACCTCGCGGATGACGCGGGTGCGGACCCGGCGACGCGGGAGACGTTGCGCTACAGAACTGCGTTGCGGGTCGGTTTCGAGACGACTCTCGATCGTGGCCTAACCGCCGCAACGGCCGCAGCAGTGTGCAGCACCATCAAGAATCGCGAGATGAAGGTCCGCGCGATGCCGGGAACGCGGATCGGTAACACGGCTACGGGAAAGATCGCCTACAGCCCGCCAGAAGGCCAGGATCTGATCATTGAGAAGCTCAGCGAGTGGGAGCGGTTCATCCACGCTGACGACGGGATGGACGCGCTTGTTCGTATGGCGGTGGCGCATTACCAGTTCGAGGCGATCCACCCGTTCAGCGACGGCAATGGCAGGACGGGCCGAATCCTCAACGTGCTCATGCTGGTAGAGGCGGGATTGCTGCGTATGCCTGTCCTGTACCTGTCCCGATACATCATCGACACCAAGCAGGACTATTACCGACTCCTGCGCAGTGTGACTGCCGAGGGCTCGTGGGAAGAGTGGATTCTGTACGTCCTGACCGGAATCGAACGGACGTCACGCGCGACTCTGCGGAAAATTGATGCGATCCGCTCGCTGCAGGATGAGTTCAACCAGCGGGCTCGTGCAGCCTCGAAGGGCGGTTCCAACTCAGAGTTGCAATCGATCCTGTTCGAGCAGCCCTACTGTCGGATCAAGACCGTGGTTGAGCGCTGCAAGGTTTCACGACCGACCGCGACCGCTTGGCTGCAAGACCTTGTGACAGCAGGCCTGCTGCAGGACAGGAAGGTCGGCCGCGACCGGCTGTTCATCAACCGCGATTTCCTGAAACTGCTGGTCAGGACCGAGCTTGCTGACTAGAAAGCATATGGAAAGAAACTTCGCATGAGGGGCCAGACGTGTGAAGTTTCGGCCCAATTCCTTGCATGACAGCTAGGGAGTGTTTTGAAAGTCGGGTCAGCGTCGCCCCCTGGTTGTTGGCGGTGATGTGCATGGCGGCCGGACAGCGGACGGCAATCGAATCTGGTTGCGACGGAGTGGTTTTGCTTGAGCTGGTTGATATTGCGTTTGACGGCAAGGAGCGCCCACGTCTCGGCGACCCACACCCTGCGGTGGATCGCGCAGCGGTTCGCGGGGCATTTCCGATGCTCGTTGTCACCCATGGACGCGAGATCAGTCAGCACACCGACAGAAACCGTGACGTCGCTGGTTCCGTCTCAGTCTCCAGTCCTGCGGGCCGAGTTGCTCGCCGCGATTCGTTGCGATGCCAGGAAAGGGGTTGTGGCCGAGCAGATCCGGGGTGAGCACGGTGTCAGTTAGGCTGGCCCTGTGTTCGAACCGGCGGAGTCGGATGTGGATTGCACGAGGTGGGCAGGCTGTTGACCGATACGACGACCGAAGACGAGTTGTCCGTGCCAGACGAGGCGGACAGCGGTACGGATCGGGTGCTTCGCCGGCAGCGGATCATACGGATATCCGCTGTCCTTGCGCTTTTCGTGGCAGGAATCGCGGCAGTGCCCGCATGGTTTCTGTCAGGCCGCTTCTATCGATTCGACTGGATCCCGGTGTGGGCGCTGGCGGCGTGCTGGACGGCCGCTGTGGTGCTCCTTGTCCTGCCGTGGCTGGGTCGGCGCGGCACACCGGGGTGGGTTGCACTCGCTATCGCCCTGGGGGTGGTGATGATGCCGGTGTGGGGCGTTTCGATGTTCGTGACCTCGCTTGTCGCCGAGGACAGCGAGGTCGTGGCCATCGAGGTGAGTTCCGGCGGGCGCCACGAAGTCGTCACGGAATCGTACAAGATCTACAACAACCCTCCCGGTTGCCGCGTCTTGCTTCGTGAGCGTGGTGGGCTGTTCAGCAGACAGGCCACTGTGTGGAACGAGGACGTTTGCCCGCAGCGCGTGTTCTTCACGGGCGACACCACGATCAGCCTCACCCAGCCGGGCTCCGGGAAGCTCAAGACGACGACCTTCGACGCCGACCCGATGGAGGTAGCGCAGATCTTTTCTTCTGGTATCCACGGCTGATCGGCTGACACGAACAACTTTCGAACACGGCCGAGCCGCGGGCATCATGCTCCGGGCGTGGTGATGTTAGAGCGGTGCGACCAAGCAAAACCTTGAATACCGGAGACCTGGTGACCAGCGTATCGGTCGCGGGGCGTGCGGATCTGACCGATGCCCAGTGGGCACGGTTGGAGCCGTGGCTGCCCCGTGGTGTGAAGGCGGGCCGTCCGCCGAAGTGGACGAAGCGGCAGCTCATCGACGGGATCCGGTGGCGGACCCGCACCGGAACGCCATGGCGAGACGTGCCGGTGCGGTATGGGCAGTGGCAGACGGTCTATGGGCTGTTCCGGCGCTGGCAGCGTGGCGGGAGGTGGGCGTTGATCCTGAAAATGTTGCAGGCCTTCGCTGATGCCGTGGGTGCGATCATCTGGCAGATCGGCGTGGACTCCACCATCATGCGAGCCCACCAGCACGCCGCTGGCGCCCGCCGCGACGGTGATGGGCAGAAGCATCCACCCGGCGGGGGCGAGGTCGAACCCGCCGACCACGCGCTGGGTCGCTCGCGTGGAGGATGGACCACAAAACTGCACCTGGCCTGTGAGCAGGGCATGCGGCCGCTGGCGCTGCTACTGACCGGCGGCCAAGCAGGTGACAGTCCGCATTTCACCGCCGTGCTCACCTCTATCCGGGTGCCACGCCTCGGACTGGGCAGGGCGCGGGTCCGACCGGATCGGGTGCTGGCCGACAAGGCTTACTCGTCCCGCGCCAACCGTGCCTACCTGCGGCAGCGCGGGATCAAAGCCACCATCGCGATCCCGGGTGATCAGGCGACTCACCGCCGCAACCGTGGCAAGGCCGGTGGTCGGCCACCGGCCTTCGACCCCGAGGCTTACCGAAACCGCAATGCTATCGAACGCGGCATCAACCAACTCAAGCAAAACCGCGCTGTCGCAACCAGATACGACAAACTCGCCGTCCGCTACCTGGCCACGATCCACATCGCCGCTATCAATCAATGGCTCCGATGCCCCGACTTATGAAACAGGCCCTAGCTGTGCGGTGGCCGTGCTGATGCGGCACAGTCCGCGCAGCGGCGAGCGGATCCTTGAGGTGGTGCATGTCCACCGCCAAGGCCGGGTTCACACGGACCCGGCTTTTTCGTTCCGGGCGCGGCGCTCGGGCGACTGATACAACCAAGAGCTATTGTCCCAAACCTAAAGTGCCGCAATGGAAGACGGGGAAATTCGCGGGCTGTAAGCTGCTTGCGCCGACAGCGACGGTAAGGGGGATGCAATGGTCGATCCACGGGGTGTAGCGGTCGTCATCCGGGGGAAGGAAGACTGGGTTCCCCAGGACAAGACTCTGGAGATCAGTCGATTCGAACCAGGACCGACGCGGGTCCGAGTGTGGTTCGGCGGGGCCAGGGAGTACCCGTTCGGGTGGGATCGAGTCACGATTCTCCAACGGCCTGCGCCGGCGTCGTTGGGTGCGCACGTGGTGTTGTTCGTGGACGGATCCCCGGCGAATGTGGCCGAGGCGTACCTGTTCACTGGTCCGCCGGACATCGGTTCGTGGTGGCACGTGCTGACCAGTACTGGCGTATGGAAGGCCTACAGAGCGGATCGGGTGCAGGTGCTGCCAAATGCCGCCACCACCCCCGGTACTCAGGATGTGCTGACGTACTGGCGCACAGTGGCGGAAAAACTGACCGGCGATTCCGGTGTCTTGCTCCGTAACCATCAGGGCCTGAGCTTCATTCATCCCGCAAGCGCGTTGTCCCGGATTCTCGAGCAGGCACCGAGCGAGCCCAGGGCGGACGACGAGATACCGCTGGCGGTATATCCGTTCCGCACCAACATCAGCCAGAGTGCGGCGGTGCTCAATGCCTTGCGGTTTCCGATCTCGGTGATCGACGGCCCGCCAGGAACCGGGAAGACGCAGACGATCCTCAACATCATCGCCTCGGTGATCTGCCGGCCTGGCGCGACGGTGGGGGTGGTGTCGTTCAGCAACTCGGCCGTCGACAACGTTTTCGAGAAGCTGACCAAGGAAGGCTTCGGGATGGTGGCGGCCAATCTGGGGCGCCGCGACAAACGAGAGGAATTCTTCGCCGGCCAGCCGCGACGCAACGCCGAGGTCGATGTGCTGCTGCGCGCTGACACCTCGGCCACCACCGCCACCGCGGAGGAACTCGGCAAGGTGAACCGCCGCCTGGCCATGCTGCTGGAACAGGATCGCCTGCGCGCTCAGGTGCGCCAGCAGGTGCACGCCTATCGGCTGGAGCAACAGCACTTTCAGTCATACTTCGACCGCCACGAGGTGCCTGGCGACCTGCCGCTGTTGCGCCGCTACAGTGCGGGCAAACTGCTCGATTTCATCGCCGAAACCGATCCGCAGTGGATCCGTGACACGGGTTGGGGTCGACTGGTCGACACGATGAACCGGTACTTCAAATACCGGGCGCTGCGCAAGGTCGACGCCAGCGACACCGACGTGGTGCTGCGCATTCAGCGTCTGTACTACCAGAAGAAGATCGCTGAACTCGACCGGAAGCTCGAGCACCTGACCAAGACTCTGGAAAACAAGAAGTTCGCCGCGCTGGTGGCGGAGCAGGAGGGGCTGTCCCAGCAGCTGCTCCGCGACGCGCTGAGCACACGGTATGGCTCTTTGTCCCGGACGATTTACTCGCAGCAGTACAAGCAGCAGTTCGGGCAGTTCACCCGCGATTACCCACTGATCCTGAGCACCTGCCATTCGCTCCAGAACAGCATCGGGCGCTCGGCCCTCCTGGACTACCTGATCATCGACGAAGCATCACAGGTGGACCTGGTTACGGTGAGCCCGGTTTTGGCATGTGCGCGAAACCTCATCGTTGTCGGCGATCTGGAACAGCTCCCGCCGGTCACGAAGGACCTCGCTGATTGTCCGCCGGCGCCCGATCCGGTTTTCGACTACCGGCGCAGCGTTCTGTCCTCGATCATCGAACGGTTCAGCGATCAGGCGCCCCGGGTGATGCTGCGCGAACACTATCGGTGCGATCCGGACATCATCGAGTTCTGTAACCGGAAGTTCTATGGCGGCAAGCTGATTCCGTATACGCGCAGTACGCCGGGATTCGCCCCGATGACAGTGGTGCGGACCGCACCTGGCAACCACATGCGGCGCCGTTACGGCGACGACGATCCGAAGTCGAACGGCCGCAGCAATCAGCGCGAGATCGACGTGATCCAAAACGAGGTCCTGCCTTGGGTTTCCGCCGATATACCGCCGCACGCGGTCGGGGTCACCACTCCCTATCGTCGTCAGGCCGACAAGGTGACCGACGCCCTGATCGAGTCCATCGAATCCGACACCGTGCACAAATTCCAAGGGAGGGAGAAGGCCGCGGTCGTCATGACCACGGTCCTCGACGACACCCTCAGTAGCCGAGCCGCATTGCAGTTCGCCGACGACCCCAAATTGATCAATGTGGCCGTCTCCCGGGCGATGCGGTTGTTCGTCCTGGTCACACATCCATCCGAGTTGCCGAAAAGTCGGCATCTGCGCGATCTGATCGGCTATATCCGGTACCGAGACCCGGACAACGCGATCGTAGACAGCGATGTGGTATCGATCTTCGACCTGCTGTACACCGACTACGCCGAGCGACTGCGCACCCACCCGCATATCCGCTGGGGACGAACCGAGTGGCATTCGGAGGACATCGCCCTCGCGATGCTGGAGGAAGTGCTCGCCGAACCCGGCTACGGTCACCTCGCGATCCACCAGCAGGTCCTGCTGCGAAATGTGTTTCCACGCAGCCTGGACCGGCTCGACGGTCCACAGCGCGAATTCGCCCGGCGCCGATCGTCATTCGACTTCGTCGTCTACAACCGAATCACCAACGCGAACCTGGGCGCCATCGAGGTGGACGGCTATAGCACCCATGAAGCAAACCCGGTGCAGCTTACCCGCGACGCGTTGAAGGACGAGATCTGCGGTCGCTACGACTTCGAGCTGCTGCGCCTGCCGACTACCGGAAGCAGCGAAGCCGCGAGGGTCCGCAGGTTCCTCGACCGGCTGCCATGAACGCAGCAGTCCATCGTCGCAGTTGCGGCGAAGTTATCCGAATCCGACCCGGAGCCCGTACTCCGTGCCGCAATGCGGAGCTGGTAGCCCTGCTGGTCACTGCTCTTCTGCTGCCATCAGCGTTTCACAGCGTCCCGAATGTCGTTGGCGGCCTGCACGAATGCCTGGACCCTCTGGGTGAGTCCGGTGGTGAGCCAACCGAGGCCGAATTCCAAAGGCGGAGCGTCGTGGACGGGGACATAGGTGACGTCCGGGCGGAGATAGAACTGCGGCGCTTGTTCAGTGGTGATCCCGGGCGATGCCACCGGAACATATCGGGCCGAGGCTCGGGACACTCCCATCGCCGATGCCAACGGTGAAAGTCGCATCAGTGTCGGTGATTACGCCTTCGCCATTGTCGACGCACTCCAGAACGGGTCCTTCGTCCGTCAGCGCTTCACCGTCTCGTACTGAACCCGACGCCTGTCCGTGTGAACGGACGGGCGCTTCGGCGACCGCCGCGCCGCTCGTGACTGTTGATGTGTTGTGATTCGACGGACATTCGACGTGGGCAACGGCTGGAGGTAGGGGATGGCGGGAGCAGGCTTCGAGACCGCACTGAGTCGCCGCGCTGTTCTCGCCTCGGCCTTGGCTGCCGCAACCTTGGTGCTGGCGGATTGTTCTTCGGACAATAAGCGCCGGGACGCGGCGGGAGATCCCGCACATACCGACGTGTTGTTCGTCGGCGCGCATCCGGACGATGAATCGAGCAACCTCGCGACCTTCGGCCAGTGGCACGAAGATCTGGGTTGGACCACCGGCGTCGTCACCGTCACGCGTGGCGAGGGTGGCGGCAATGCGGTAGGTCTGGCGGAAGGACCCGAGTTGGGCCTGATTCGCGAAACCGAGGAACGGAAAGCGACCGCCCTCGCCGGGATCGAGAACATCTACTATCTCGACAAGCCGGACTTCTGGTACACCCTCTCCGCGCCGCTGACCGCACGCATCTGGGACGAGCAGGACACGTTGGCCAGACTGGTGCGTCTGGTCCGCCTGACGACCCCGCACACGATCGTGGTGATGGATCCTCGACCGTTCAATCAGCATGGTGGCCACCAGCTTTCGGCTCGCCTCGGGATCGAGGCGTTCCGGCTGGCCGGCGACCCGCACGCATACCCCGAGCAGATCACCGGCGAGGGGCTGGCACCGTGGCATCCCACCCGGCTCCTTGCTCAGAACTACGGGTTCGACTCGTTGCTCGGACCGGACGCAGCCGAACAACGGCGCACCGATCCGACGTCCGGGTTGCCGGTGATGGGCGTGTGGTCCGGTGTCCGCTCGCGGCGATACGACATGACCTGGGCACAGGTCGGGCGCGACGCGACTCGCCTATATTTGACACAGGGTTTCGCGGCGAAGCCCGCGCAGATGCCGACGGATCCGCAGCAGCTCGCTTCCGACTGGTTCACCGTGCTGGCCGAGGACGGCAGGTACGTCGAGGTGCCGGTGCAGCGGCAAACGGGACTGAAACCGCTGTACGCCGAGTTCGCTGACTGGGCCGACCGGACCGGGTTGCCCTGGTTGGCCAACCGAGTGCAGCCGGACTACCCGCCGAACCCGACCACCACGATCCCGGCCGTTGCGACCGCGCCGGTCCTGAACGGCATCGAGGGGCCGGGAGAGTATCCGGGACCTGAACTGCCGCTTGCGGTTTGGCAGGGCGGCGGTAGTTGCTCGGCGACCGCGAAACTGGCGAGGCACGACGACGACCTTTACGCGTTGGTGAACGTGACCGACGATCGAAAGGGAGCCGAACTGGCGGCCGACGACATCAAAAGGCATTGGCGCACAGACTCGGTCGAGATCGCCCTCGATCCACGTGGTGAATCCGACGACACCTCAACCACTTTCAAAACCGGCATCCTGCCGTACACCCGAAACGGCCCGGTGGCCGAGCGCGACGCCGACAACCATCAGGGCGCGACGCCGCCGGGGATGCAGGTGGCCGCGAACGTCACCGAGCCGTACCGGGGCTACTCGGTCGAGGTGAAGATCCCGCTCACCGCGCTGCCCGCACCGGTCGATCCCGCCAAGTTCGCGATGAACATCCTCGTCTACGACTCCGATACCGACGACAAGACCGGCCAAAGCCGTCTCGCCTGGTCACCATTCGGCAGCGCCCAAGCGGATCCCTACGTATGGGGCACCGCGACACTCGCTGACTATCGGCCGCCGCCGACAGCCGAAATACTGCCCGCCATACCGCAAACCGCCGCGCGCAGCGCCGACTCCCCTGCCTCGCTTGCCCAGGCCAAGCGCACCGGAGTCCCGATCGCGGGCAACCCTCGGCCCACCCGCTAGGTCGGCTCGCGTCACCTGAACCCGGTACCGTGAAAACACCGCCGAGTAAGGGATTTTGGTACGTCATGACTGAGCAGCAATCATGTGTCGTCGACATCGAGACGATGCCGCGCGGCGGCCCGCGCGCCTCATGGCTGGACCGGCGGATGCAGACCGACGTGCTCGAGTACATCGACCGCTACGACGTGCCGGACCACATCAAACAGGTGGTCATCAGCGAGCTGGACCGTCAGGACTGGCATGAGGACAACGCCCGCACCGCGCTGGCATTGGTCGCCGACATCGACAGTCCGCGAATCCTCGAACTCGGTGCGGGCCACGGGAAACTGTCGGCGAAGATCCTCGAACTTCACCCCACCGCCACGGTGACCATCACCGATCTGGACCCCACCTCCGTCGCCAACATCGCCGCGCACCAACGCGCCACCACTCGGGTGATGGACGCCACCGCCATCGACGCCCCCGAAAACAGCTATGACCTAGTCATTTTCGCGATGTCGTTCCACCACCTACCCCCGGCGCAAGCCTGGCGCGCCATCGCCGAAGCCACCCGCATCGGCACCAAATTCCTGGTGATCGACCTCGCCCGACTACCAACCCCGATGCTCCCGCTGATCCCCGCGCTGGGACTCGTCATCGCGGCGCCGGGCGCATTCCGCAAGGGCCCGTTGACGATCCTGCCGTTCCTGCACGACGCGATCATCAGCATGCTCCGCGCCTACCGCCCGCAAGCGCTGACCGCCCTCGCCGCAGCCGCCGACTCGGCGATAAAGGTCGAATTCCTACCAGCACGTCCCCCACTCGTACGTGCAGTATTTTCTCGCCCATGATCGAGTGCCGGCACGGTCTCTTGCTCGAAACTCCTTCCACGCCACGCGGTCAGCTTGCTGGGAGGTCGGGTTTCGAGACCCAGTCGGTGGGTTGGAGGAAGCGGGCGGTGTCGGCTTCCGGGGTGTCGGGTGCAGGGGTGGTGTGGGACTGCCAGGTGGCGATGGGTGGGAGGGACATCAGTACCGCTTCGGTGTTGGCGTGGGTTTGCAGGCCGAAGCGGGTTCCTCGGTCGTGGACGAGGTTGAATTCGATGTAGCGGCCGCGGCGGAGTAGTTGCCAATCTCGTTCCCGTTTGCCGTAGGGGATAGGGCAGCGGCGGCGGAGGATCGGTAGGTAGGCGGGGAGGATGGTGGTGATGCCGTCGGTGATCAATGCCAGGAGCGGGTCGAATTCACCGGTGAGGCGGTCCAGGAAGACTCCGCCGATGCCGCGCATCTCGCCGCGATGAGGGATCTGGAAGTACTTGTCGCAGGCGGCTTTTCCTGTCGGGTACCAGTTGGGTCCGTGGCGAGAGCACCAGTTCTGGAGGGTGCGGTGGAAGTGGATTGCGTCTTCGTCGAATCCGTAGGCGGGGGTGAGGTCGCAGACGGCGCCGAACCACCATGTGGTGGCGTCGATTTCGAAGTAGCGGAAGTTCGCGTGGAAGGATGGCGCGAAAGGATTGGCCGGATGCAGGACCAATGAGATGCCGGTTGCGGTGAAAGGCCTTCCTGCGATATCCGATCCGGTGACTTCCGGCAGACCTTTGCCGCTGACCAATGAGACGTTCACGCCGGCCCGTTCGAAGACCTGACCGTCCGCTAAAACGCAGGCCAGTCCGCCGCCGAGTTCCGGGCGTTGCCAGGGCGCGGGGCGGAATCGTCCTGTCTCATCGAACTTTTCGAAAGCCGCCACCAACCGTTGCTGTTCCACCAAGAGTCGATCGGCGATGTGTCGCGCGCGTGAATTCCCCACCCGGCCTCCTCGGTCTCCCATCCGCTTCGGCTCGTATCCAGCATCGCACGGGATGAGGATGTACGTGACACCCGAATTCTCGTGGCATCAGCCCACGTGATCGGCTCGACGCGGTGACTGCCGGAGGCTAGGCCAGTCACGCAACCCTCCGTCGTAGACAGCTCGCCCGTCGCCACCGGTTGTTGCGGAAGCGGGGATAACGGCCCAGGCGTGATGTACGCCATAAATCGGTTGTTGAATCGTGGATCACCGGCTCCAACCTGGACTGGTCGGGTGTCCAAATGGTTAACGAGTGGTCACGGCGGCTATTAGACGCAACCTGGTGGTTGCCAAATGTTAGCTACATGAGTTTTCCTTGACTCGGAGGGGAACGCCGCGCTGCCTGATTTGGGCTGAAACTCGACGTGACAAGGATGGATTTAGATGAACAGGGTTGCGTTTCAGCGAAGCGGTGTCGCGGCGGTGCTGTGCACCAGCTCGATAACAGTGGGATTGCTAGCCAATGGGCAGGGAGTCGCGTCGGCGGACGCTGTCGCAGACAAGGCGCGTGTCGTCGCGACCGATGACGGTTGGACGTTGACAGTCACCAAGACCGCGGAAACCCTGGACCGCTACCCGAACCTGGCCGCGACGATGTTCACCCGCGAAGGGTTCGTGTCGTTGAAGGCGATCGCCGAAGTCACCGGCAAAGGCACTCAACCCGTCAAGGCCGCGGTGGTCAGTTTCGGCTACCAAATCGGCTGCCAGATAGACGTTTCCAGCGGTCTGACCACAAGCCTGGGAATGTCGTTCGGCCCCAACGCTTCCCTCAACATCTCCTACCCACCCAGCGTCAGCCTCGGCGTCAATGCCTCGGTCTCGCCGAATGTTTCGACGACCCTCAAGCCCGGCTCGATCGCGACCGTCGAATTCGGCAAGAAAGCCTTGGCTTCCGGCCGCGCCTCGATCGCCATGGACCAGGTCGAGGTCAAGGTCGATGCCTGCATGGGCCCGGTCTCGTTGCGCTCCTTCGCCACCGCGACCATGTCCACCCCCACCGCGGACAACACCACCACCGCCTACGGCGACCCCATCTGGCTCTAACCCTCACCCGGACAACGTATTCCAATGCGGTAGCAGGATCCGAGAAGGAGACCCAACAGTCATGACCAGCACCGATCGCACCGCAGCGGAACCGAACAATGCCGCATGGGCACCGATGGCCCTGCTGGCCGGGCTGTTCCTGCTCATCGCCGCCTTCGCCCACCTGAACCGGATGCCTGGCTGGGCCGACGACCACGGCGCGATCCTGGTCTACCTCGCATTCTTCCTCTACATGTCCATCGCCGGACGCCTCACCTGGTGGGGCATCGACACCACCTACACGCAAGTAAAGGCCCGCCGGAGCGGCCGATGACCCGCCCGACGAGAATCAACCGGCTGGCCGGAGCCGCCCTCGCAGCCACCGTGGCGGGCATCAGCGTCGGATTCGCATCCTTCGCCACTCCCACCGCTTCCGCTGTGCCGTGCGCGGAATGGCAGCAGATGCACCCGGGCTGGCCCTGCATCGACACACCTTCGCTCCCGCCGACACCACCGCCGGGTCCGCCAACCGCACCGCCACCCTTGCCTGAGCCAGTGCTGCCTGGCCAACCGCCGAGCGCCGATAGCGGCGGCAGCCAGGCCGGAGCACTCACACCACCGGCACTACCGCCCGGCAACGGCGCACCCATCGTCGCCGTGCCAGGAACTCAATCGCCCGTGCTGCCCGGCAACCAGCCCACCGTGCAGGCACCTTCGCCGATCCCGTCCAAACCGCCTGAGCCCGCGCAACTTCCGCTTGCGCCTGTGTCACCGGCAGAGCTACCGGCGGCCACGCAGAGTCCGGCAACAACCGGGTCCGGCCTGCCGCCAGATCGTCCAGGGCCCGAGCAACTCTCGCCGAATAACGATGTCGGGAACGGGACCGATGGTCGAATCCCGTTGTTGCTGTTGGCAGGAGCGGCCGCCTTTGCGGTTGGTGGTCTGCGGTCGCGAGGACTCTGGTCTTCGCGGCAGCTGAACGTCTCCCAGGTTCGCGCGGAAGCCGAAAGCGGTCCGGGCCTGCTGACCTCTGGTCAGCCGGCACACACGTATACCGGTGTCGACGGCGATGGCAACCACTCGCAAGTCACCGTTCCTGCCACCCCCGATACGGTCACCACATTCACGCCTCGAGAATCCACTCCGACCACCAGTACCGGTCCTGGCCTGCTCACCTCTGGTCAGCCGGAGCACACGTATACCGGTGTCGACGGCGATGGCAACCACACCCAAGTCACCGTCCCGGCAACGCCGGATACCACTACGACGTTCGCACCGGGCACCGACGACGAGGACCCATGGGCGGGCAGAGCCGCTACCGGAGCTGCCGGTGGCACCCAGGAACTGGGCACCCGCATGGTCGAGACCGTAGATCCCTCGGGCAGCCATGCGTGGGTTCCGGCGACAGCTGAAGAGGCCGAGCGAATGGGCGCGGTCTTCAAGGGCGTCGGCCGTGCCGGTTTCGGTGTCGGAATCGGGTTGAGCGTCTACGACGGCGTCAGCGGATACCAGAACGGCACATATGACGCCGGCGAAGCCGGTGCCGTAATCGGCGGTGAAGTAGTCGGCGGCGCGTTGGGTGGTGCGCTGGCGGGGGCAGCCGTAGGGTCGATGGCCGGGCCTGTCGGTACCGCGATCGGAGCGGGTATCGGCGCCGCCATCGGTTCCGAAGTCGGGAAGAACGCCGCGCTTGGTGTCAAACATTTCCTATTCGATAGGTGACGCGATGAGCCGACATGAAAGACCGCGCAGGTTCCGGAACCTGAAACTCGATACCGACTACCTGAGCTATCGGTTGGACACCGTTATCTACGGTTTGTCGGCCGCAGCGGGATTCTTGATCGTCTTCGTGTTGATCGAACACTTTGCACCTTGCGTGTTGTGAGAGTGAGGACCACCATGACTGCGACTGCGGATGCGCCACTGTTGACCCGACTTGCCGCAGCTGGAACAGGATTCCGGCTCGCACCGCCGCCGGGCAGCCTCGCCACGATCATCGGCTGTGCGGAACCGTTGGCCGGCTGGTCGACGGCCAGCGAGTATGCAGAGTTCCCCGGCGTGCTCAACTGCGAGGTACATCTACCGTCGCTCGACGATGATTTCGCAGCTAACTCGGTTCAGACCTCATTCGTGTTCGACTACCTCACCGAAGCCGAAGGCATCCTGAACACGGCCGCCGATTTTGCGAACCTGGGCAGCACCGACGTCCGCCATGAGCCATTGGCACGGATATCCGACCAGGTGCAGCGAACGACCTATTTCGGTACCTACCCGCACGAACACCGAAAACTGCGCTGCTGGATCGACTACTACCTCATAGGCGCAGGCACCGACAGCGGCGGATACCTACTCCAGCACGCGAAGACTTCAACCGAAACCCAATGGTCGACAGTGGAAGCCGACTTCACGCGCAGTACCGCCCGCTTCGAAACATTCGTCGAGATGGCCGTATCGCACGATGGATCGACGCGATGATCGATCCGTTCTCGCGACGACGGCGGAATGAGCGCGGTGGACTTTCCCGACACATCGTGCGCATGGCGGCCAGCGGGCTGATCACCGGTGCCGCCGCAGCGGGCCTACTCGAGATCGGCTGCCATATCTGGCATCTCATTCAGCGCTGAGGAAGTGTGGCTCATATAGGCGGGCTGGGAAAGTACAGTCGAGCCGACTGCACACTCCGAGCCTTGAAGGGGCGTCGATGCTGGTTGATCAGGTTGTCGCGAAGTTTCATGCGGTGGATACGACTGCGCTCTGCGATGCCGACAAGTCGATTCGGGTGATGGACAGTGGGATTCGGCTGCGGTCGGCCGGGGTGCGGATTGTCGGGTCCGCGTTCACCGTGCAGTGTCGGGGAGACTTCTTCGGTGTGCTGCGGGCGATCGAGTCCGCGGCGCCCGGTGACGTCATCGTCGTCGACGGTGGTGGGAGTGAAATCGCCTTCGCTGGGGAAATTTTCGCGCGCGGCGCGGTTATCCGTGAGCTCGGCGGGATCATCGTCGACGGAGGTTACCGCGATATCGGGTACGTTCGCGGCTGTGAGCTGCCGATCTACAGCCGATTCGTCACACCCATGGCGGGGAGCACATCTCAGCTCGGCGCGCTCCAGGTTCCGGTGACCTGCGGCGGCGTCGCGGTCTCGCCCGGTGACCTGATCCTCGCGGACGAAGAAGGCATCGTCGTCGTCGGTCCCGATCGAGTCGAGTCGCTGTTCGAGGCCGCGACGGCCATCAAAGCAGCCGAAGCCCGAGTCATCGCGAAACTGGATGCGGGCGCGACGTTGAGCGACGGGATCAACGTCGCCGCGCACACCGCCGCCCTGCAAAATAGGGAGCACTCCGCACTCCAGTTCCTGGCGTGAACGTGGTCTACAGCTGAGGTCCGATCTCGCGGATGACCTGGACAAGCAGGTCCGCCTCGGGCTCGGTGATGCGCCAGTTCACGAAGGTCGGGCGCAGCGCCGTCATGCCTCGATAGGTGGTGGTGCCGACGTAGACGCGGGCGTCCTCGAGGATGGCCGCGCCCAGGCGGGCATTGAGGGCGTTCAGCTCGGATTCCGGCACGCCCGGTGGGCGGTAGCGGAAACAGGTGACGCACAACTGGACTGGGGCCAAGAGCTCGAAATCTGGTGCCTCGTCGACGATTCGGCCGAGATGAGCCGCCACGTCAAGATGACGTTCCACCATTTCTCGGTAGCCGGCCCGGCCGTAGGCGCGCAAGGTCGCCCAAATGGGGAATGCTCGTGCCCGGCGGGAGGATTCGGGCCCGTGCATGTTGTAGCTGATCTGGTCGTCGTCGAGCGTCGGCAGGTAGGCCGCACCCCAGCCGCCGAATGTCTTGCCGAGCAGGGAGTTGTCCTTGATGAACGAAAACCCGCTCTCTTGAGGAACATTCAGCCATTTATGACCATCTGCAGTGATCGAGTCGGCCCGCTCGACGCCGCGGGCGAGGTGTGCCGTGCGCGGTGACAGTGCCGCGAACAGTCCGAACGCACCGTCGACATGGAGCCAGGCACGATACTGCTCGGCCAGATCGGCAAGGTCATCGATGGGATCGGAATCGCCGGTATTCACCTCACCGAGGTTGCCGACGATCACCGCAGGCGCGCCGTCGAGTTCGACCAGCGCCCGCTCCAGCGCCGCCAGATCGATCCGCCCGGCATCGTCGCGGACGAAGGTGCGCAAGGTATCTCGGCCGCAGCCGAGGATCTGCAGCGCCTTGCGGGTACTGGCGTGCACGTAGCCACTGGTCAGCACCGGCAGCTGCGGCAGTCCCGCCAAGCCGTCGGCGACCACGTCCACTCCGTGCCGTTCGGCCCACCAGTAGCGGGCGGCCGCCAGCCCGGTCAGGTTCGCGAAGGTGGCGGAGGGCGTGAGTACCCCGCCGAATTCGGCCGGCAGTCCGAATAGATCTTTGAGCCACCCGAGCACCACGGTCTCGGTGCGCGACGCCAGCGGCGAGGTGACCCACAGCCCCGAGTTCTGGTCCAGCAGTGCGGTTACCCAGTCACCGGCCAGCGCCGCCGGGGTCGCCCCGCCCACCACGAGATGGAAGAAGCGCGGTCCGGAGGTGTGCACGGCCGCCCTGGTGCCGACCGCGAGCAACTCCTCGACCGCCGCCAGCGCGCCGGTGCCGTGCTCGGACAGTGGCCCGCCGAGGTCATTGATGCTTGGATCGTGGGTGGCGTCGTGCACCAGACGCTCCGGCAGACTCGCCAGGTACGGTCCCGCCGCCTGGTTCACCAATGCCAGCGCCTGTGCCGCGACGTCCTGTTCTTCGAGCGGATCAGCCATGCCTCACCGAACCGCGCATCGGCCCCCTTTGTAAATAGCCAGTCGGCCAAGGTGATTGGCCACCGGCCACCGCGGCACGCCGAAACCGCAGGTGATCTTCAACCGCCGAATAACCGGCAAACCGCCGAAATCACCGCATCAAGATTTGAGTGTCAAAGTAACTTCGTAGGAGACTGCAAGTAGCTGGCTACACTGTGCTGCGTGACAGCGGACCAGCCTGAAGCGGACCTGGGTTATCGCCTGCTCGCCGAACTCCGCACGGTATCCGACCAGCTCGACGCCGCACTCGTGAGCGTCCTGCGTGAATTGGATCTCACCGTGCCGTCGGCGAATGTGCTCTGGCACCTCACCCCGACGGCCGCGCTGCCGTCGATGTCCGAGCTCGCCCGCCGCACCTGCAGCGACCCGTCGACGGTCACCTTCATCATCGACAAGCTGGAGAAACGCGGCACCGTCGAGCGACTACCCGGCCCGGACGACAAGCGGGTGAAAGTGGTCGCCCTCACCGCCGCGGGCTTTGCCCACCGCGAGAAGCTGGTCGACGCGATGACCCAGCATCTGCCGCTGCGCCGACTGTCCGCCAGGGAGCAGCGGCAGTTGCACCGGCTGCTGTCGAAGGCCAATTCCATCACCTGATCAGTGGCGAGAGCTATTAGCTATCAATGGGTTTCGCGGTGGCGAGACCGTACTCGTCGATCGCCCGCACGAGAATCTTTCTGGCGCTTGGAGTTACGAAACGCCCGCTAATCTGAACCCATGATCACGCTCAAGAAAGAAGACGGCGCCGCGGATCTCGCCGGCGTCACCAAGCTGAGTGTCGGCGTGAGCTGGGATCCGTCGGCGGGGACCAGCGGCGGGGCACTCGGCTGGGCACGCCGCAAGAAAGGCGTCGACCTGGACCTGATCGCCATCCTCATGCAGGGCGCCGAGCCGGTCCGCTTCGCCGGACTCGACTCCCTCGACCCACTCGGCAACGGTTCGGTCCTGCACAGCGGTGACGAGCAGACCGGCGCCGCCGCGGGCGATGACGAGACCGTGCACGTCACGTTCTCGGACGTGCCGGGCGGCATCGACGCCATCGTCTTCGTCGCGGCCGCCTTCAAGAAGGGCAGCTCGTTCGAGAAAGCCAACAACATCAGCTTCAAGGTCTACGACGCGAGCGGCGGCAGCAGCCAGCAGGTCGCCGACATCTGGCCGTCGCTGCTCGGCGCGGACAACGCCAACGCCGTCGCCCGCGCCTTCCGCTCCGGCTCCGCCTGGCAGCTGGAAGTGCTGAACCGCAAGGGCAAGATCAAGCAGGGCGACAAGCAGGCCCTGCTGCGCTTCGCAATGGCCTAGACCAGGTCTCTCACTCGATGTGCTCGGCCTTCGCGACGGAGATCGGGTCGCCCGCGGTGAAGACGTCGAGGAGCAGGTCTTCGTCGTGGTAGCCGGCCAGGGCGGTCAGACCCTGGGTGGTGCGGGCGATGGCGTGCACGTGGTCGCCGGAGAGGGGGTATTCGGGGACTTTTCGGCGCCAGTGCACGCAGAGCAGGGTGCCGTCGAGTTCGAGGTGGTCGACGGCGTGGCCGAAAGCGGTTCGCAGGCTGACGGAGTCGAGGTAGTAGGCGACTTCGCTGAGCACGATCAGGTCGAAATTTTCGTCGGGCCATGGCTCGCCGAGCGCCCAGCGGCGGAATTCGACTGCGCCGCGCGCGGATTCGGGCAGCCGGTCGATGCGCTGGCCCGCCGAATCGAGGGCCTGGGCCGCGATGTCGGTGCAGACCAGCCGATCGCAGCGGTCGGTGAGTTCCGCGGAGAGGGTGCCGATCGAGCAGCCGGGCTCGAAGGCGCTGCGGTAGCGCGGTTTCGGCAGCGCGGCCATGGTGAGTGCGCGCTTGCGCTGCTCGTACCAGCGGGTGGTGAAGCCCCACGGGTCCGGATCGCGAGCGTACATGTCCTCGAAATAGTCGGCGGCCAAGCCGGTCTCGCTCATACGAAGAACGTTTCCGTGTTGCCGGTGAACCGGTCCAGCACGTGCGGCGGCAGGATCGGCTGGTCGGCGGGATCCGCCGACATCGGCAGGATCTGGCTGTGGAACTGCGAGAGGGCGCGCAGCTTGGCGTCGACCGCCGTCGCGGGCAAGGTCAACGTGCGGGCCCGGCTGGCGGGGACCACCGGATGTTCGGGAGTTGCCCAGTGCCACATCCACACCGGGAACTCCAGTAGTCGGGTCGCGGTGCCCGCGCACGCCGCGGCGGCGGCCCGGCCGACGGCTTCGTGGTCGGGGTGACCGTCGCGTCGCCAGGTCGTCGCGCACCACGCGCCCGTGTGGCCGCAGTCGGCGAGGATGCCGGACAACGCGTCGGTCACCGCCGCCTCGTCAGCGGCCACCCGGCCGTCGCCGATACCGAGCCGAATCGGCGCTTCGACATCCAATTCCCGTGCGGCCCGGTGAGATTCGGCCACCCGCAGCTCTGCGATCTCGGTCGGTGAACAGGTGGGCGAGCCCGGGTGGGACGCCTCGCCGTCGGTCACCGTGACGACGGTGACCGGCAGATCATGCGAGCGGGCCAGCGCGATGAGGCCGCCGACGCCGAGCACCTCGTCGTCGGGGTGCGGCGCGACGACGATCAAATGCCGCCATCCGGTCAGCGACAGTTCCGGGCGACGGTTACGCCACCGGGTCCAGGTGCGCTCCGGCGTGCCCCGGGCGGCGAGATCGATCAGCGGTTCGGCAACCATGAGAACTCCTTTTCCGCGTAGGCACGGCCGAGGTCGGCCAGATCCCGCTCCGCATGGCTCTGGCGGAGGTAGACGGTGAGGTCGGCGACGCGGCGCGCGTGCTCGGCGTCGGCACACAGGGGACCGGCCCCCAGCGCGCGCCCGACCCGGTCGATGGTCGCCGTCGCCGCGTCCTCGACCACCGCCCGCACGGTTCCGGCGCGGATCCGCGCCAGGCCGGAACGGTCGGTGGGGTCGGCGTCGAGCTGGTGCGCGGCATCGGTCAAACACAGTGCGGCGGCGTGCAATCCGCTCAGCACCGCGCCGAGGTGGGCCAGGGCGTGCTCGTCGGTGGCGCGGTCGTGCAGGGTGCGGGCGACGGCAGCGGCGCCGCCGTACCAGCAGGCGGCGACGCCGATGGCGCCGTGCCAGAAGCCCGGCCGGGTCAGGTACGCGTCGGGACCGCCAACGGGCTCGACCACGGCATCCATGAAATCGACTGCGCCGGAATCGGATTCCTGCATCCCCACGGCGTGCCAGGTGCCGGGCACCGCGCGCACCGACGACTGACCGAGGTCGACGGCGAACAACCTGCGCTCGTCCCCGGCCCGCGCGGTGACCAAGGCATGGGTGCAAATCGTCGCGCCGGAACACCACGGCTTGCGCCCCGCCAGGATCCATCCACCCGACCCGAAGCGCGCCTGCAGCACCGGCTTCGGCGGCTCGGCGGCCCACACTCCCCAGATCTGCCCGAGCTCGACGACACCGCCGTCGAGCTCCGCCAGAATCGCCGCCGCGTCGGCGTGCGCCTCCACCATCCGCCCGACCACCACATTGCCGAACGCGAGATCGGCGAGGCAGCGCCAGCGCTCGATGGTGCGCCCTGATCCGGGATACGGCAGCTCGAGTCGACCGGAATCCGCGAGCCGCCGCAGCGCGCCCGCCAGCGCGCTGGGCGCGGCGGAAGCATCGAGGAGCTCGGTCGGCGGCATCAGGCACTCCTACTCTCGGCGCGATACGTACGCTCAATTCTCCGCAAATGAGCAGCGAACCCTTGCGGTGCCCGGCCAACACGGCGCGCCGAGGTGGTGACGAGGACGTCTTCGGCCCACGCGATCGATGCCCCACCGGCCACCATGCGCGACACCAGGTCGACGTCCTCGCCGGTCCGCAGCTGCTGGAAGCCCCCGACTCGCCAATAGGCATCGGCTCGGAAGCCGAGATTCGCGCCGTGCACATGTCCGTGCGCGCCGCTCGTGCGGTACTGCTGCTCATATTTCTGCCGGGTGGTCGCGGCATGATCTGCCCACCCGCGCACGCCGACGATGCCGGCAACCACATCGCTTCCGGTATGCGCGTAGTCGAGCTGGGCACGCAACCACAGATCATCGACTTCGGAGTCGGCATCGGTTGTCGCGAACCAGGTCTCGGCCGCACAGGTCGCGCCGGCCTGCGCGAATCCGAGTGCACGGGCGGCACCGACGTTGCGCTCATCGATCGCCATCACCTCGACATCCGAGGTGGGCACGCACGCGGAATCGTCGGTGCACGCATCGAGCACGAGTTGGACGCGGACCGGAACATCGACGTGCCCCGCCGCCCGCGCCAACGCCGATAGGCAGGCGGGCAGCAGGCGCTGTTCGTTGCGCACCGGAACGACGACCAGAATCCGTGCGACAGCACCACCGAGCGCGGCATCGTCGGCGTGCGGGATAAGGACTCTGTCGCGGGGACGGGAGTCAGTCATGGTTCCCGGCTACCCGGCGGCGGCACCGGCAAACGGTCAGCGAGTCTCGATGTGGTGAACCTCGCCGCCCTGCTTGGTCTGCCGGTTCGGGGGTATGACCGGCGCAGCGCGCTTTTCCGGCGTGCCAACGACAGGAGGACATCATGCTGGGTCTCGGCATTATCGGGTGGATCATCATCGGCGGTCTGGCCGGATGGATCGCCAGCAAGATCATGAAGACGGACGCTCAGCAGGGCATCCTGTTGAATATCGTCGTAGGCATCGTCGGCGGTCTGCTCGGCGGCTTCTTGCTCGAGTTGTTCGGCGTCGACGTCGAGGGTGGCGGGCTGTGGTTCAGCTTCTTCACCTGTATCGCCGGCGCGGTGATCCTGTTGTTCCTGGTGGGTCTGGTCACCGGTCGGCGAGTGTCTCGATGACAGCGGCCGCCCAGCAGAACCGTCTATGACGCGGAGGAGTCGACTATGACCACGGTTGCGGAAATGATCGTCACCGCGCTGGCCGACGAGGGCGTCACCCAGATCTGGGGTGTCGTCGGCGACGCGCTCAATCCGATCACCGACGCGATCCGTCGCGAGGATCGGATCGAATGGATCGGCGTGCGACACGAAGAGGTCGCCGCGTATGCGGCGGGGGCACAAGCCCAGCTCACCGGCACCATCGGGGTGTGCGCGGGCACCGTCGGACCTGGTTCGATCCATCTGCTGGGCGGTCTCTACGACGCCAAGAAATCACACGCACCGGTACTGGCGATCTGCGGTCAGGTGCCGACCTCCGAGATGGGCAGCGAGTACTTCCAGGAGGTCGACAACGACGCCGTCTTCCGCGACGTCTCGGAGTTCACGGCAACGGTTACCAACGCCGCACAGATGCCGAGGTTGCTCGAACAAGCGGTGAACGCGGCGGTGTCCCGGCAGGGTGTCTCCGTGCTCACCATTCCGGGTGATATCGGTGGTCTGAAGCTGGACACCGACGTGCGCCCCAGGTTCGTCGCGCGCGACCGCACGATTGTCCCCGGCACGACCGAAATCGTGCAGGCCGCGGAGACACTCAACAAGGCCGCCAAGGTCACCTTGCTCGTCGGCATCGGGGCCAGGGAGGCGCGCGAAGAGGTACTGCGGCTAGCTGAACAGCTTTCGGCACCGATGGTGCTCACCATCAAGGCCAAGGAAGGCCTCGAGCACGACAACCCGTACGCGGTCGGCCAAACCGGTTTGATCGGTAACCCGGCTGCCAATTCGGCGCTCGAGGACTGCGACGTGCTGTTCATGGTCGGCACCGATTTCCCGTACCGCGACTGGTATCCCACCGGCAAGACCGTCATCCAGCTCGACGCACGCCTCGACCACATCGGTCGCCGCACGCCGGTCGACGTCGCGCTGGTCGGTCACACCGGTCCCGCGTTGCGTGAACTCCTGCCGAAGCTGGACACCAAGGCCTCCGACAAGCACCTGACGAAGGCGCAATCGGAGTACCACCGCTGGACCGAACTCCAGCAGCGCCTGGCCGACCCCAAACACGACCGCAAACTCCTCGGCCGCATCCGCCGCCACCTGGACAACCCGGACCAGCTGATCCGCCCGGAGGCAGTGGCCGCCGCGGTCAACACGCACGCCGCCGACGACGCGATCTTCACCTCGGACACCGGCATGTCCACAGTGTGGCTGTCCCGATTCCTCAGCCTGCGCGGCTCCCGGCGGTTGATCGGCTCCTACAACTTCGGGTCGATGGCCAACGCGATGCCACAGGCGCTCGGCGCGCAGATCCTCGACCGCGAACGCCAGGTCGTGGCGTTCTGCGGGGACGGCGGACTGATGATGCTGCTCGGCGATCTGCGCACCGCGGTCACCTACGATCTGCCGGTCACGCTGGTGGTGTTCAATAACGGGCGCCTCGGCATGGTCAAGCTCGAGCAGGAGGAGGGTGGCCTGCCCGAGTTCGGCACCGTGCTCGACAATCCGGATCTGGCCGCCGTCGCGGCCGCGATGGGCCTGGAATCGCGCCGGGTGACCGACCCCGAGGACCTGGACAAGGCGGTCGCGGACGCTTTCGCGTCGCGTCGGCCCGTGCTGCTCGATGTCGTCACCAACCCCGACGAGATCTCGATCCCGCCGAAACCGACCTTCGACCAGGCGTGGGGCTTCGCGATCGCCAAGGTCAAGGAGACCCTGGAGAGTCGCGCCTGACAATTTGTCGAGTGTGGCGACGCGCCCCTGGTCCGATCATCGGTGGATCCCAGGACAAGTGGTCTCGGAATGGTTACTGTCCGAGGACATTCCAAGGTGATCGGGTTGGGACGCGTGCGGTTGTCGCGTGTCCCGGTGGGTTCCGGTGGCCTGTTCGAAATCGGGAGAACGCGTGAGATTCACAAGAGCTGGTGCGCTGCTCGCGGCGGCACTCATGGCCACAAGCCTGGGGCTGACCGCATGCTCGTCGGATGACGGTACCGATGCCGACATCGTCACGACCAATGGTGGGGAGCCGCAGAACCCGTTGGTGCCCACCAATACCAACGAGAACATGGGTGGCCGCGTCGTCGACCGGCTGTACGCGGGGCTGAAGTACTACGACGCCAACGGTGAGGCGCACGACGAGCTGGCGCAGTCCATCGAGACGACAGACCGGAAGAACTACAAGATCACCATCAAGCCGGACTGGAAGTTCTCCGACGGCTCAGCGGTGACGGCTAAATCGTTCGTCGACGCGTGGAACTTCGGCGCCCTCGGCAGCAATGCTCAGCTGCAGAGCTACGTGTTCGCTCCGATCGTCGGGTTCGACGAAGTGCAGGCGAAAGACGCCAAGGCGCAGACGATGTCGGGATTGAAGGTGGTCGACGACCGCACCTTCACCGTGGCGTTGAAGCAGCCGTCGATCGACTTCGAGACCGAGCTCGGCTTCACGCCGTTCTACCCGTTGCCCGATGCCGCGTTCAAGGATATGAAGGCTTTCGGTGAGAACCCGATCGGCAACGGCCCGTATAAATTTGCGAAGAACGGTGCGTGGCAGCACAACGTCCAGATCGACCTGGTTCCGAACCCCGAATACAAGGGGGGCCGCGCGCCCAAGAACAAGGGCCTGCGGTTCGTGATGTACCAGTCCTACGACACGGCCTACGCCGATCTGCAGGCGGGCAATCTGGACACCCTCGACGTCATCCCGGAAAGCGCGATGACCAGCTACAAACAGGATCTCGGCGACCGCGCGATCAGCAAGCCGATCGCGTACAAGGTGAATATCGGCATCCAGAGCAATGTCCCGCACTTCGCGGGCGAAGAAGGCGTGCTGCGCCGCAAGGCCATCTCGATGGCGATCAATCGAGAGCAGATCTGCGAGAACATCTTCCACGGCGCCAGGATCCCGTCCCGTGACTTCACCGCGAGCACGCTGCCCGGGTTCAACGGGAACCTGCCCGGCTCCGAGTTCTTGAAGTTCAACCCGCAAGAGGCCAAGAAGCTGTGGGCGCAGGCTGACGCTATTTCCCCGTGGTCGGGCAAGTACGAGATCGCCTACAACACCGACGGCGGCCATCAGGGCTGGATCGAGGCTACGGCGAACAGCATCAAGAACACCCTCGGTATCGAGGCGATCGGCGCGCCGTATCCGACATTCAAGACCATCCGCGACGCGATCAACGCCAAGACCATCGGCAAGGCGTTCCGTGGCGGCTGGCAGGGCGACTACCCGACCATGCTGCAGTTCCTGACCTCGCAGTACTACAGCTTCTCCGAGACCAACAACGTCAGCTACAACAGCCCGGAGTTCGACGCCCTGCTCAACGCCGCACTGGCCGCCCCCACCCTGGAGGAGTCCTACAAGATCGTGGCGCAGGCCCAGGCGCTGCTGTTCAAGGACATGGCCGAAATCCCGGTGCTCGATTACAACGCTGCTGCGGGTCGTTCGGACAAGGTGAAGAAGGCCGAGCTGGCGTGGAACGGTTTCTTCGACTTCGAGCATATCGAGAAGTAGCGATCCACTGTTCGGTCCCGAGGCCCGCTGGCGCGCGAATGCGCCAGCGGGCCTTCGGGTCCGGGTATCAGCCCTGTTGGGTTGGTACGACGATCATCTCGGCGATGTTGACCCGCTTCGGTGCGGCGACCGAGTAGGCGATCGCGTCCGCGATGTCGTCGGCGACAAGGATTTCCATCTCGGTGCGCCATCCGGCGAGGACGGTCTTCTGGTCCTCGTCGAGCATGCCCGCGCCGAGTTCGGTGCCGACGAAACCGGGTTCGATGGTCCGCACACGAACACCGCGCGGCCCGAATTCGGTGCGCAGATTGCGGGTCAGGTGTGCGACGGCGGCCTTGGTGGCGCAGTAGACGCCGTAGTTGGGGAACGCGACGTGTCCGCCGATCGAGCCGACGTGCACCAGGTCGGCACGTTCGCCGCTGCTTGCCGCGGCGAGCAGGTCATCGATGAAAGCCCTTCCGGTGTAGAGCAATCCGTTGATGTTGGTACCGATCATCTGGTCCCACTCGTCGGTCTGCGCCGACTCGTAGGGTGCGCCGAGCATGACGCCCGCATTGGCGACCACGAGGTTGATCGGCCCGAACGCGGCCCGCACGGTTGCCGCGGCGTCGAGCACCGACTGTTGCACGGATACGTCGGCCTCGACGGCGAGCACCTCGCCACCGATCCGGGCGGCCAGCTCTTCGAGCCGATCCTTGCGCCGTCCGAGCAGCGCGACCTTCGCGCCGTCGGCCGCGAGCCGCTGGGCGGTGGCGGCGCCGATTCCACTGGATGCTCCGGTGACGACCGCGACGCGGCCGGTGAGGTTGTTTGTCATGACGACTACATTCGCGCTGGTCACGGGCCCGTGCCAGGGTACGGTCTTCCTGGTAGTGGCAGGGCCACCCAGCCTGCCCGGTGCTGTCCTACCCTCGAAGGATGGATTCCGACAACCGACTGGGCGCCTTTCTCCGGGCACGGCGCGAGCTGGTGCGCCCGGAGGATTTCGGGATGTCCGGCGGCGGCCAGCGCCGGGTGGCCGGGCTGCGCCGCGAGGAAGTCGCGATGCTGGCCGGGATGAGTGCGGATTATTACGTGCGACTCGAGCAAGGTCGGGACAAGCATCCGTCCGAGCAGGTGGTGGTCGCGCTGGCGCGGGTGTTCGCGCTGGACGAGGAAGGCGTCGCGCATCTGCGGGAGCTGGCGCGCCCGGTGGTGCGGCGCAGGCGCGCGCCGCAGCGTCCCGAACGGGTGAGCCCTGGCCTGCTTGCCCTGATGGAGGCGTGGCCGAACACGCCCGCGCTGGTGCTCGGCAGACACCTGGACGTGCTCGCCGCGAATCCGCTGGCCGTCGCGGTCAATGCGTGTTCGGTGCCAGGCATCAATCAGGTCAGGATGATGTTCCTCGATCCGGAGGCGCGAAATGTCTACCCGGACTGGGCCATCCACGCCGCGGAGACGGTGGCGAGTCTGCGCGCCTCGGCGGGCGATCTGGACGATCCGCGGTTGACCGAGCTGGTCGGCGAGTTGTCGTTGAAGAGCGACGATTTCCGAAAGCTGTGGGCGCGGCACGACATTCGGGCGAAAACCGCTGGAACGAAACGCTTCCTCAATCCGATGGTCGGCGAGCTGAAGCTGTCGTACGAAACGTTCTCCGTGAACGGCGCACCCGGGCAGCTGCTCATCGCCTACCACCCCGAACCCGGCTCGGAGTCGGAGCGCGCACTGGCGTTGCTCGGCAGCATGGTCGCGATCGAGGATCCGGTGCTCCGGGAAGCACAGTCGGTCGACTAGTCGACGGTTCGGTCAGCGGTCCGGCTACTGGCAGCGGCTGCGACGGCCGGACATACTCGGTTATGGGCGTGGGCAGACCCGTGTCGTTCGCCGGGAACGCGATTCCCGGCGTCGGCGATCGATAATCGGGTTACTCTGCTGCTGCGGGCAGTGACGCCAATTCGATTGCGGCTGGACCTGATTGGGGCAATGGTGACCGGAGAAGCTTCGTCGGCGAAAGAACTGCTGGCAGCCGCGCGCGCGTTCGCGCCGGAGGTGGCCCAGCGACGGCAGGAGATCGATGCGGCACGGCAGCTGCCCGCCGACATCGTCGAACGGCTACGCGCCATGGGCATCTACGCGATGGGATTCAGTGCTGAGCTCGGTGGGCCGGGCCTGACCTCGTTGGAGCAGATGGAGGTGTTCGAGGCGTTGGCCTACGGCGACACCGCCACCGGCTGGTGCGCGATGATCGGGGCCGCAACGGGCATCTACGCGGGTTTCCTCGACAAGCAGGCGCTCGCCGAGTTGATGCCGACGCGTGATTTGATCACCGCGGGGCTCATCGCACCGGCCGGGCGGGCCGTGCGTGTCGACGGTGGCTATCGGTTGACCGGCCGTTGGAAACTGGGCAGTGCCATCAACCATGCGGACCTGGTGGTCGCTGGTGCCATGATCTTCGAAGGCACCGAACTGGCCATGGCCGACGGTGCGCCGATCGCGAAGATGTTCTGCATGCGCCGCGATCAGGTCCAGGTGTTCGACACCTGGAACAGCACCGGCCTGCGCGGCAGCGGCAGCAACGATTACGCGACCGACGACCTGTTCATCCCCGAACATTACTGCTTCGACTTCTACGAACCGAGAAGCGGCACTGGCAAACTCGCCGAACCGGAGACCCTGGCCCGGGTGATGCCCGGCATTCCGCTCGGCGCGACGCGGGCCGCGCTGGACTACGTCCGGGATCTCGCGCAGGGCAAGGTCATCGCGGCCACCGGGCAGAAGTGGGCGGACAACTATCGGGCGCAATACATTCTGGGTGAGTGCGAGATGGAGTACATCGTCGCTCGCGGCGCGGTCGTCGACAGCCTGCGCACGCTATGGGATGCGTTGGACGACAACCGTTTCGCCGAGATTCCGCCGGATATCCGGGTGCAGACCTTGCTGACCCGCACCCATTCGTACCGCGCCTGTCGGCACATCATCGCGCGGCTGTGCGAGCTGGTCGGCACCGAATCCGTCTATAAGCCGAACCCGCTCGACGTCTGGTTGCGCGATATGAGCACCATGACAACCCATCTCATGGCGCACGATCAGATGATCCAGACCGCAGGCGCGTTCCTGCTCGGCGGGCAGCCGGAATTCCCACTCGTGCTCGGCGTGCGCTGAGCGGGGTCAGTCGACGCGCTTGACGTAGCGGCGGCACGGCACGTCGATCGAACCCGCCGGGCCGGGGATCTCGTTGGTGTACGGACCATCGTCGGACCAGCCGTTGTTCGAGTAGAACTTCCGGGCCCGTGCGTTGCCGGGCACGACGGCCAGCCAGGCCTGTGGGTGACCGTTGGCGCGGACGCGGCTCTCCGCGGCGGCGAGCAGTGGCACGGCGATGCCGGAACCGCGGTGGTCACCGGAGACGTACACCTGATTCACTTCGTCCTCGACCACCATCACGAACCCGGCGACCGCAGCACCCACCGTCGCCACGGTGGTGATCGGGACCCGTTGTGCCGCACGCGTATCGAAGGATTCACGGGTGCGGAGCGTGATCAGCTCGTCGGGAACGTTCCCGAGATGCGCGTCGCCCCAGCCCTCGTACCAGATCTGCGCGACCGTCCGCGCGTCCTCAGGGCGGGCCGCCCGTAGCACCACTTCCGCATCACCATCCGTCATTCGCGCACTCTACGAGATGGCGCCGACGATCCGCACCCGCTCCTGAGATCCGCACCGGCTGTGGGCGCTCAGCGCGTGCGGGGTGCGGTCGGGTCTGCTGTCGGCAGACACAGCGACATCCGGGGGTTCGGCGGGGATAGACCTGACCCATGATCGAAACATCGCACCTGGACTACCGGGGACAACTAGCCGACAGATTGTTCCGCCATCGGACGATCCAACTGACCGGTGAGGTCGACGACGCGATGGCGGAGCGGGCCTGCAGCGAACTGGTGCTGCTGGCCAGCGAGGACGACAAGCGCGACATCGTCCTCTACATCAATTCGCCGGGCGGGTCGGTGCTCGCCGGGCTCGCCATCTACGACACGATGAAGCTGATCCCGAACGACGTGGCGACCGTTGCCGTCGGATTCGCCGCAAGCATGGGGCAGGTGCTGCTCGCCTCGGGCACCAAAGGCAAGCGAATCAGCTTGGCGCACAGCCGGATCATGATGCATCAGCCGTCCGCGGGTATCGGCGGCACCGCGATGGACATCGCGATCCAGGCGGAGAACCTGGAGTACATGAAGCTGCAGTCGGAGCAGATCCTCGCCGCGGAGACGGGGCATTCGCTGGAGGAAATCCGCTCGGACAGCGACCGTGATCGCTGGTTCACGCCGGAGCAGGCGCGGGAATACGGCATCGTGGACGAGATCGCCGCCAACTTCGCTCAGATCGCACCATTCACCAACGCACACCGAGCGGGGTTGTGACACATGAGTGAGCGAAGCGATCGAATCAACAACACAGCCGCCTTGGGGCATGACGGAGCCGAGCGCCAGCGAGGCGTAGTCATGTCCCAGTACACGATTCCGCATGTCATCGAGCGCACTCCGAACGGCGAGCGCTCCTTCGACGTCTTCAGTCGGTTGCTCAACGACCGAATCATCTTCCTGGGCACCGAGATCGACGACGGCGTCGCGAATGTCGTGATGGCGCAACTGCTGCACTTGGAGTCGGAGTCGCCGGATCGCGAGATCAGCCTGTACATCAACTCGCCCGGCGGCTCGAACACGGCGATGCTGGCCATCTACGACACCATGCAGTTCCTGCGGACGCCGGTCGAGACCTATGCCATGGGGCAGGCGGTGTCGGCCGCAGCGGTGCTGTTATCGGCGGGTACGCCAGGACGACGGTATGTCCTCAACCACTCCCGCGTGCTGCTGCATCAGCCGTCCGCGCAGGGGCAGGGCACCATCTCGGACCTGGCGCTGCAGGCGGCGGAGGTAATGCGGATCCGCTCGCAGACCGAGGCGATCCTCAGCAAGCACACCGGTCAGAGCGTCGAGCAGTTGCGCAAGGACACCGCCCGCGATCGCGTGTTCACCGCGCCGGAAGCGGTGGAGTACGGCCTGGCCGACGAGTTGATCTTCACTCGCGACCGCTGACGATCAGGCCGCAAGCAGTTCGACGCGCGCCTCGGAGACCGGGCGGCTGAGATGCCGCAGTGCGCCCAGTCTCCGAGCGCCGCGAAAGAGCAGCGTTTCGATGGACAGTTTGAGCGCCCCGCAGATCGAATGCAGCATCTCCGAGGACGCTTCCTTGCGCCCCCGCTCGATCTCGGACAGGTACTGCTTGGACATGCCGACCTCGGCCGCGACCTCGGCCAGCGTGCGGTCCTGATCCTGGCGCTCATCGCGCAGCACCTCGCCATACACGGCACGCAGCAGCGGCGACGCGGCATCCACCGGATCCCGGCGTGGCTCAGGCGCAGCGACCCGGCGGCGCGGCTGGCCACGACGGTGCGCATCGAGATCAACTACGACGCCATCCTCTTCTGCTGCCATATCGACGAGTCTTACACCTCGCCGATCCGATCCGGCCGATGTTCGCCCACGGCAGACAACTACGCCGCGACGAGCGTCAGCCGGGCGGCGCAGGTGCGCAGCAAGTCGATGAGGGCCGGGTCGTGCACGGCGATGCGGCCGGTCGTGCCGATCGCCGCCAACGCGCCGACGAGCGTGCCGTCGGCGGCGCGCACCGGCACGGCCAGCGCGCTGCGGCCCACCCGGCATTCATCGACCTCGGTGGCGACGTCGGTGTCGGCGACTCGGCGCAATTCCGCGGTGAGGACGGTGGGGGAGGTGATGGTCGCGGCCGTGACTCGGCGCAGCGGACCACCGGCGAGTTCCGGGTGTGCGGCAAGCAGCAGTTTGCCGATGGCCGAGGCGTGCGGGTGCGTGCCGAGCAGCTGTTCGCCGCTGAGTTCGTGGTCGGGGTCCTTGTCCACCAACCGAACTCGATGGTCGGTGAACGCGGCGAGGTAGATGCCGAAGCGGAGTTGGCCGCGCAGTTCGTCGAGGATCCGGCCGTTGTCCGCGGGTGGCGGTGCCGCACCGGCGAGTTCGCGGGTGCGGCGGCCGAGGGCGAAGCCGGACAGGTCCTCGATGCGCACCAGGTAGCCGTCGGCGACGAGCAGATTCAGCAGCCGATAGGCCGTGGCGGGCGGGATACCGGTATGGGCGGCAATGCTTTTCGCGGTGGCGCCGACGCCGAGCTTGGCCACCGCCTCCAGCAGCGCCAGCGCCTTCTGCACGGCGCGCGGTTCGTGGCCGCTCGGCGCGCCGTGGCGCTGCTGCGTGGTCACGGCCCGCTTGCGTCGGTGCGTCGCGCGCCGACCAGGGCGATGGTGCCGCGCGCGTTGACGGCGAACACCCCGGCGCCGGGCAGCACGTCGGCCGATTCGGGACTGTCGAAAACCCCGATGGTACTGAGGCTTCGAGGGTGAGCATCACGTAAGTAGCGGTGCCACAGCCACCCGGTGCTGACCACGGCGAGAGCCGTTACGGTGCAGGCGATAACGCTGCTCGGGGTGCCGAAGACGAGCAGGGCACCGAATATCGCGATGATCGCGGCGGCACCAACCATGGCGAAATAGGCGTCGAGAGGGCGCATTTCGTGAATCCGGCGCAGGAACCGCACCGATGCCACCGCCACCAGCAGGTAGGCCGCGGCGAGGGCGGTGCGGACCACCATCTTCGCCTCGTTCGGTACTCCGTCGAGTGCGACGAACATCAGTCCGCCTCCGGCCACCACGAGCACGATCGCCGCGAGCGCGATGTGCGGGGTGCGCAGGTGCCGGTTCACCCGCGTGAACACCCGTGGCAGCACGCCTTCCAGGCTCATCGAATAGACCAGCCGCGACGCGGCATTCGACGACGCCATCGCGGACGCCAGCCAGGAGCAGGTGAGTCCGGCGTCGAGCAGGATCACCACCAGCGGACTGACTCCGGTCGCGGTGCCGTGCAGGTAGGCGTTGACCAGCACACCGGCCCGGCCGGACCAGGCGGCCCAGGCGGCGAAGATGAACAGCGCGCCGCAGAGCACCGGCGTCAGCAGTACGGTGCGCGGCACCGTCACCAGCGGTCGCCGCGTCTCGGGTGCGAAGAAGGTGGCGCTCTCGAACCCGGCGAGCGCGAACAGGGCCGACAGTGCCACCAGCAGGACACCTGGTCCGTCGGGGCTCGGTGCCGTGATCGGGACTTCTTCCGGCGGGCCGGACAGCAGCATCAGCCCGGTGATGAAGGTCAACGAGCACACCTCGACCGCGAGGATGACCACCGCGGCGAACCGCACCCCACGGATGAGTGCGCCGCCGATGGTCGCCGCGACGAACAGATAGACAGCGACGACCCACCAACCGTGCAGCGGGAGACCGAGCTGTGCCGCGACCGCGATCGCCGACTGCCCGCCGAAATACATCGTGAGCGCCGCACTCCCGAGGTATTTCACCAGCATGCCGACGCCGCAGGTCAGTGCCGCCCGGGTACCCATCCCCTGGAACACGAACGTGTACAGACCGCCGGACGCGGCGAGCCGCCGCGCGAATTGCGCGACGCAGCAGGCGATCAGCGTGGTCACCACCGTCGCGACGACGATGGTGATCAGCCCGGGCAGCAGCGTCTCATGACTGAGCATGGTGACCGGCAGCAGCACCATCGACGCGGCAGGCGCCGTGGTGGCGACCGACTGGCCCAACAGCTCCGCACCCGACAGTTGCCTGCGCCCCAGGGCGCGCAGCGGCGAAACCGCCGGGCGCTCCGGCTCATCCGCCGAGAACGACCGCGCGACGGCGTCGGCCAGAGCAGTCATCGCCACACACCTCCTGGGAGCGCTTGCGAGCGCGAATGCGCGAGGCCGCACGCACCTTTTGTCCGGTGAGGTTATCGGCGGCGCGTTTCGCGGATATTGCGGTTGCGCTTCGGTTGCCCGTCGGCGAGTGGGAAATACGGTCCACACCGCTCCCACTCGATGATCGGCGGATCGTTGCCTCGCCGTAGCGGTGCCGACTCGCCTCCGTCCGACGATTTTCCCAGCACGGACATCTCGGCGGATGGAGCTCGAATTGACTGTCACCAGGCGATCTTTGATACAGGGTCTCGGCGTGACCGGTGGCGCGGGACTGGCCTACGGCGCGTTGTCGACGCTCGGCCTGGCGCCCGCGCTGGCCGAGGCGCCGCGGCGCTTCGACCCGCCCGCGATGGGCGATCTGATCGGCCGGGCATCCGGCAAGAGCTCGGTCGTTGTCCTCGGTGGCGGACCTGCGGGGCTGTGTGCGGCCTATGAATTGCGTAAGGCGGGTTACGACGTCACGGTGCTCGAGGCCAGACAGCGTCCAGGAGGACGGGTGTGGTCGATTCGCAACGGGACCACCGAGACCGATCTGAACGGTGAGACCCAGCACTGCACGTTCTCCGACGGGCACTTCTTCAACCTGGGCGCCACCCGGATCCCGCAGGGGCACATCACCCTCGACTACTGCCGCGAATTGGATGTCCCCATCCAGCCTTTCGGCAATCAGAACGCGAACACGTTGGTGCAGTACAAGAGTGACACCGCGTTGTCCGGGCAGCCGGTGCAGTATCGGGCGGCGAAGGCCGATGTGTACGGCTACATGGCGGAGCTGCTGCAGAAGGCGGCGTCCAGGGGAGCGCTCGATGACGTGTTGTCGGTCGCGGACAAGGAGGCGCTGTCGTCGTTCCTGCGGGACTTCGGCGATCTGTCCAGTGACGGTCGCTATCTCGGATCGGCCCGGCGCGGTTACGATTCCGAGCCCGGCGCGGGTCTGAACTTCGGCGCGGCCCGGCAGCCGCACCCCATGTCCGACGTGATTCGCGGCGGCCTCGGCCGGAACTTCAGCTTCGAATTCGATTACGACCAGGCCATGATGATGATGACCCCGATCGGCGGGATGGATCGCATCTACTACGCCTTCCAGCGCCGGATCGGTCTGGACCGCATCAAGTTCGGCGCCGAGGCGACCGCGCTGCACAATACGACCGACGGGGTTCGGGTCGAATTCACCCAGGGCGGCAAGAAACAGGCCGTCACCGCGGACTACTGCGTGTGCGCGCTACCGCCGAATCTGGTCGGCCGCCTCACCAACAACCTGCCCGCCGAGGTGCTTTCGGCGCTGAAGGCGGCGGTGCCGGTCTCCTCCGGCAAACTCGGTATCGAGTACTCGCGGCGCTGGTGGGAGCTGGAGGACCGGATCTTCGGCGGTGCCAGCAACACCGACCAGGACATCGCCCAGATCATGTTCCCCTACGACCATTTCAATGCCGATCGTGGCGTGGTGGTCGGCTACTACAACACCGGCAAACGGCACCAGGCCTTCGAATCCCTCACACACAAACAGCGTTTGGCCAAGGCGGTCGCCGAGGGCAAGACGATCCACGGCGAGAAGTACGGCCGCGACATCAGCTCGTCGTTCTCCGGCAGCTGGCGGCGCACCAAGTATTCCGAGGGGGCCTGGGTCGGCTGGTCCGGCAGCGACTCGCACGGCGGCGTCGCCACCCCGGAGTACACCAAGCTGCTCGCGCCGGTGCAGCGCATCTACTTCGCCGGCGACCACCTGTCCAACGCGATCGCCTGGCAGCACGGCGCTTTCACCTCGGCCCGCGACGCGGTGACCGCATTGCACACCCGCGTCGCCGCCAGCTGACCTCAGTCAAAGGAGTACCGAATGACCCGACCGTATGCCGCCGCCGCCCTCGTGGCTGCCGCGCTCGCGCTCACCGCCTGTTCCGCCGACTCCGAGGAGACGGCGGCGCCTGCCGTGCGCACCAAACCCGTGCTCGAAGCGGGACAGCCGAATCCGATGATCGCGCAGGGCGTGGTGATCGCCAATGGTGCCGCGCTCTACAAGACCAGCGGCATCGGACCCATCGTGACCAACAAGGCGGCCCGGGAGGGCAGTCCCGAGTTCTATATCGACACAACACAATTCACCGGCGGGGTGCTGCCGCCGGGCGTCACTGTCACGGAAGCGCAAGGCATGGCGGTGCTTTCGCGGATCAAGGAGAACCTGGAAGCACAGGGCCTGGCCCTGGACAACGTGACGACCATGCGGGTGTTCCTGGACAACGCGCCCGGCGCCGACCGTGCGGACTACGCGGGGTGGAACCGCGCCTACCGGCAGTATTTCGCCAACACCAATCTGGACAGTGGCGATACCGAACTCGTGCCCCTCGGCACCGCGGTCCCTGCGGCACCGGTGGTCCGCAATGCCGCGCGACCGACCCGGTTCGCGCTGGAGGTGGCCAGCCTGCCGGTCGCCGGTTGGCTGGTCGAAGTCGAGGTGGACGCCGTTTAACCGGTGCCGGGCGCGCAGTCGTAGGGTCAGGCGCCGTTGCCGTCGATGTACTCGATGCCGGTGATGATGTCCGGATCGATCACGATCAGTTGGCCGTCCAGCACGACTTCCGGCTGCAGGTGCAGCTGGTAGTGCGCGAGCTCCTGCTGGTCGGTGACGGTGTCGGCGACGCCGGTGATGATCACGCAGCGGCCGAGGCTGGTCTGGTGATCGATGGTGTCGACCTCGTAGGCGACGACCTGTCTGTGTAACGTGCGGATCATGGCCGGGTCGGCGGCGATCACGATGCAGCCGTCGACGACCGTGTGCCGGACCGGGCGGATCGCGGGTAAAGCATGCCGCGAGAACGCGATACGGCCGAAGCGGACGGTGTGGAGCAGGTCCAGGGAGTCCTCTACCGACAGCTCGCGCGTCTCGCTTGCGCGGTTGGCGGGCATGTCCCCATTGTCCCACCTGTTGCGGGTCGTTTCGGGGCATGGACAGCCGATGGCGAAAATTGCCCGAGTATCCGTAAAATTAGGCAACGCTTGGAGTCCCGAAGGGTGGCTCGAGAGTCTGGCGTCGAGCCATGTATCGATCGAGGAGGACTACATGCCGTATTCCGCGCGGCTCGGCTACACGGGCAACCCGACACGCGTCCGCCTGCAGCACCGAGCCGTCGACGTGTCCCTCGAAAAGCCGGGCAGCAGCGCCGAATTCGCCGACGCCAGCGACCGACTGGTTCGCCACCTGTTCGACGTCGGACTCCAACTCCACCACGTACTCGACGACCTCGACCCCGTCGCCCAGCCACAGGTCCGCGACACCATCACCGCCCTGGTCGACGACCTCGACATGCTGATCCGCGACACCGGCCTGGCCATGCTCGCCCTCGCCAGCGAACGCCAGGGAGCGACCTCCAGCGACGGCCAGGTCCCTCGAGCCCGTCTCCGCCGCCGCTGATCCGAGGGCGAGGCGGTTACCGCTGCCGGACTGCGTAGGTCAGGTGGGTCACCCGCTGCGTCGGCTCCGAGCGGATCGGCTCCAGCGCCACACGGCTCGCGTCCACGCCCTCGAACAGGCGGATTCCGGAGCCGAACAGCACGGGCGCGAGTGCGATCGAGAACTCGTCGATCAGGCCCGCGTTCACGTACTCCAGGATCGTCGCGCCGCCGCCCGCGATGCGGACGTCTCGGTCGCCCGCGGCCGCGCGGGCCTGGTCGAGTGCGGTCTCGATGCCGTCGTTGACGAAGTGGAAGGTGGTGCCGCCGGGGCGTTCCCAGGGATCACGCTGCTCGTGCGTCACGACGAAGATCGGCGTGTGGAACGGCGCCTCCTCCGGCCACATCTGCTCGCCCGCGTCGAACATGCGCTTACCCAGCACGCTCGCGCCGGTGCGCTCGAACGTCGCCCGCACGATGTCGTTGTCGGGCCCTTCCTCGCCGCCCTCGCCGAGCTTCAGGTTCTCCCGGAAGAACCGCTGCGGGAATACCCACTGCTGCAACTCCATCCACTGCTGGCCCATCAGTTCCGTGGCGGACTCGGGGGCGATGAAACCGTCCAGCGACATCGACACGCTGAAGAAGACTTTCCCGGCCATCAGCACTCCACCCCCTTCTGAATGATCTCGGTGACATAGGCAGCCAGGTTGTTCAGGGTCTGCTCGCCGCCCTCGATCGCGTGGTACTTCTCGGCCGCCTCGTCGCGCAGTTCCTTGGTGGGGAACAGGGTTCGCATCTCGATCCGGGTCCCCGCGCCGTCAGTGGCGAACGTCAAGACCGACTCGAAGGCGTTCGGGTCGGCGCGGAACTCACCGTGCCGCAGCGCGATTCGCTCCGGCGGGGTGATCTCGGTCCAGGAGATCCACTCCTGGTAGTCGGTCCCGTCCGGTCCGTGCATCACGAAGTCCCACGCGCCGCCGACGCGGAACTCGAATGCCCTTGTGGTGGTGGTGAATCCGTTCGGGCCCCACCACTGCGACAGGTGCCGGACTTCGGTGAACGCCTCGAACACCAGGTGCCGTGGGGCACTGATGGCCCGGGTGATCACGATCTCGCGGTCGGCGGTATCGACGCCCGCCGTTGCTATTTCTGCCGAACCCATCGGGTTTCCCTTCGTGTGACTTCTCGTGTGGTCATTCCTGCTGCCGTGCTTGCTCGAGGTCCTGCACGTACGCGTCCAGCCGGTCGAAGCTCTCGTTCCAGAACCGCTCGAACCCGCCGGTCCACTCGTGCACCGGTCGCAGCCCGCGGCCGTCGAGGCCGTACACGCGCTGCTTACCTACCTTGCGGTCCCGCACCAACCCGACCTCCCGCAGCACTCGCAGGTGTTTGGACGCCCCCGGCTGAGTCATCCCCAGCTCCTGGGCCAGCTCGGTCACCGGCCGCTCACCCGCCCGCAGCAGCACCAGGATCTCCCGGCGCTGCGGTTCGGCGATCGCGTTGAAAACGTCCGATGTCGTCGCTGCTCGTGCCATGTGTCGATCATATTCCCATATCGGTATGCGTCAAGCCGTCAACGATCTAGAAGTCAGGAACACGGCTCTGATCAGGTGCGCGCGACCGTGAAAGTCTGCCTAAGCTGATCCTGTATCCCGGTATGGGAACGCTGGAGCGCCATGCCGGTCAGGTGGATGGGGGAGGACACGATGACATCGCAGACAAGTGCCGCTGATCGGACTTATGTGGTCACCGGCTCGGCGTCTGGCATCGGCGCGGCCACCGCCGTATTGCTCCGTCAGCGCGGTGCCAGGGTCATTGGTTGCGATCTCACCGATGCCGATATTCATGCTGACTTGTCCACACCCGAGGGGCGGCGATCCCTTGTCGCTCAGGTAAGTGAGTGCGGCCGCATCGATGCCGTGCTCGCCATCGCCGGTGGCGGCAAGACCGGAATGCTGGAGACCAATTACTTCGGCGCGGTAGCGACATTGCAGGGCCTCCGTCCACTGCTGACGCAGAGCCCCGCGCCCCGGGCGGTAGCCGTCTCCTCGACCTCGTCGCTGGCACCGGCCGACGAGGACCTCATGCGGGCATGTCTGGAGGGCGATGAAGCCGGTGCGGTGGACTACCTCGCCGCCAACCCCTCGGCCGGAGGCGCGACCTCGGGTTACGGTACTGCCAAACGAGCCTTGAACCGCTGGGTACGCATGGCCGCCCCGACCGCCGAGTGGGCCGGATCGGGCATCGCTCTCAATATCGTCGCTTCCGGTGTCGTCGACACTCCTGCGGCTGCGTGGATCTTTGCGGATGACAACGTTCGCAAAACGATCGAAACCGCTGCGCCGCAGCCCTTCGGCGGATTCCCGGGGCGACCGGAATGGGTGGCCGAACTCATCTGCTGGCTGGCCGGCGAGGACAACCGGTTCGTCACGGGCCAGGTCGTCTTCGCAGACGGAGGGTCGGAAGCGGCAGCGCTCGGCGACCATCACTGGCGATGATCAACATGTGCCGGACAGGGCCTGCCCCAACCTCGCAGTCCGAGCGCAATCGATTCGGCATGAGCGCGCATTGAGAAGCGCTGTCAACCAATCATTTTGGACGATTGACCAACGCGCGGTAGGCGGCAATGGTAGGGGAAACCTCAAGCCACAGTGAACCCATCGGCCCGTATTTGACGCCGTCGCCATCTCGCACAAGGAAGTCGTAGTGGCCCGGTTTGGTGGTTGATTCATCACTCGTTCGCGGTTGGTGACACGTAAGGAACGTGTCACCAACTACACGCTGTCATGCCCGGTCGAACGGCGAGTCAGGGCTTGAACCTCAGCTGTACACGACCGCCATCAGGGTGAGCGTCGGCACTGATCCCGCCGCGCTTGGCGGAATCGCCGCCGGCGCCACCCTGACCACCCAATCCCATGGCCCCGAATGTGTCTGAGGCGCCACCCCGCGGTCAAGATCGGCCGAGGCTGCGACATGCCGCCGGTGTCAATGACAGTCGGGTCGGTGTCGAGTCCGTACCCATCTGCGGGGCTGGTGGTGACGAATCCACAAAAGGTACTCACTTGGCCCACGAATGCGTCGTCACAGCGAGAAGCATCGGTGCTGGCTTCAACGAAAGGTAGGCATGTCACACACGGTTCGTCGTCTTTCAGGTATCTCACTTGCTGCAGTCAGTGCAGCGCTGGCTGGTGGAGTGCTGGCTGGTGCAGTGCTGGCTGGACCCTCCACAGCAGCGTCCGATTCAGCAGATGCGCAGCTCAGGAAGGCGATCCAGGAGTGCGCCACCCGGGGATCGAATCAACCAGGAACAGGAGGCGATTACTTCGCCTCGTGCATGTACACGAGGATCAGGGAGCTGAAGTAGCTCTTCCGTGCGGCCCAGCCCAGAGCTGCGCGCCGGACTGAAGCCTCGCCGGATCGAGTGATAGGGCGACCGGTCCGGCAAGGCTTGTCCGATCGCCCGCACCAGATACCTCGCCTACCTGGGCATTTAGACAACACTGCGCGCAAGCTGGCCGATGCTCTGCATGTCTATACAAAGTCCGGTCGAGGACTCCCGCGCGCAATATGTGCGGCCGCGCACGAAATTGCTGGAGATAACGTGCGCGCGGCCATGACTTGTGCACGGCATCTGGCGGTTTTCGGTCGGCGGGATGTCCGGTGGGTGGGATTGGGAGGCGACGGAAGGGGACGCGGGGTGTTAGGACGGGCGGTGTGAATCCGATCGGGCCGCTCGGCGTTGCCGACGAAGGTTTTAATCATCAGATTGTCGATACCGTTGCGACGGTTGGCACCAGTGACTTGGCGTGGGCCGAGAAGGTTTGTGCGATGGCTTGTGCGCCGGATGGGTCGGTGCAGTTGGGGTTCGGGTTGGGGCAGTACAAGAATCGGAATGTGCTCGATGGGTATGCGGGGGTTTCGCGCGGGGTCGAGCAGATTACGGTGCGGGGGAGTCGGACGTTGATGCCTACGCCGGAGGATTTGGCGGTGGGGCCGATCGAGTACGAGATCGTGCGGCCGCTGCGGCAGATTCGGTTCAGCTTGGCGGAAAACGATTGTCAGCCGGTGGCTTTCGAGTGGACCTTCGAGGCGGCGTTGCCTGCGCAGCTGGAGGATCGGACGCATATGCGGCGGGGGTATCGGGTGATGTCGGATCTGGTGCGTTATCACCAGATCGGTACTGCCACAGGGTGGGTCAGTATCGACGGGGTGCGGACCACGTTCGAGGATTGGGTGTCGACCAGGGATCACTCGTGGGGTGTGCGGTACGACGTCGGGGTGCCGCTCGGTGATGTGGAGTCGATGGATTTGCCGCCGGAGGTGTCGTTCCGGATGATCTGGGCGCCGATTCTGATGACTCGGCCGAACGGGTCACGGTACGGGCTGCACCTGCACTACCAAATCGTGCAGATGGACGGGTTTTTCAGCAAGACGGTGATGGGTGGGGTCGAGTATGCGGACGGTCGGTTCGAGAAGTGGAAGGATCTGGTGCCCGAGCTGTCCTTCGACCCGGACAACCGGCGGCTGCTCGGCGGTGAGATCCACGCGACGACGGAGGACGGGACCGAGCGGGTGCTGAAGGTAGAAGCCCTGTCGGACACCGGGTTTCATCTCGGTGCCGGCCTCTACTTCGGATTCGAAGGGCGGCACCACGGTTCGTGGCTCGGGCCGGGGCTGCACGTGGACGGCGAGCGGATCGAGGACTGCTCCACCTATGAATCCGCCCGCCGCCTACATCAGATCCGCGACACCGTGGTCCGGGTCACCGATTCCACCGGTGCGACCGGTATCGGCAACTGTCAGCCGATCATCACCGGTGGCGACGAATCGCTCGGGTTGACCCAAGCATCGTCTTTCATGTGAATCTCGGACCACGACGGAGGGTTCGGGAGGGACCAGCCTGTGGTAGCCCGCCCGAGCTTTCGGCTAGTCGGCGGCAACCCACTTCAGGCCGCTGTTCTTCGAGTTGAACTGGATGTCATCGCTGAATGCCACTGTCACGGTGCCCATTCCGGGCTTCGACCAGTTCCCGGTATCTGGTTTGACGTCGACCAGCACCGTGTGCATCGTTCCATCGCAGGTCGACTTCTTGTCCTCACCAACAGGGATAGCCGCGAATCCGGTGCCTTCAATAGGATCGGCGGCTTTCTCGCCCTCCTTGGCCTCTTTGGCGTCTTCTGCGACTACGACGCTGATCTTCGTATGCTTCGCGCCTTCGGCGCACGTGTAGAGGACGTTGACCGTCAGCTTCTCTCCCTTCGAGTCGGCAGCGACACCGGCGATGCCGATGGACTCTCCTGCCCCGGCTGACGCCATGCCACCCATACCGATCTGCATCGCCGCGGCGATCGCCAGCGCGCTGCCGGCCAGAACCTTCGATGTACGCATAGAAACGCTACCTCCCATTGCTGTTTCGGCGACGCCGGTAGCCGAGCCAAGAGCCACCTGCGCGTCATGGATTCCTGGCAAAACTGCCATCTGAAACTGTGAAGCAGACTCTGGCGTGCTCATGAGAATTTTTGAACAGCGTCCATCGCATTGTCCGGGGCCCGATTGCAGGCATGAATAACAGGCTGCAAGGGCAGGCTATGTGCGGCGGCCACATGCCTTACCAGCGGAATCAGATGGATCGCGGAAAGGTTAGCGCATCCGGTGAGGTGCGGCAAAATGCCAGCTCAGCAGGGGTATTCGTGAATAAGCGAAATGCTCTGAAATGACTGAAAATTACACCCATCCAGAACTGTCGTGGCAACGAATACCTTATTGGAGTTCGAATTGTCTGCCGACTGATTACCCCGCCAGCGCGGCGCGGATCTCCCCGATGCTCGGGTTCACCAGTGCACGCCCGTTCACGAGCACGGTCGGCGTGATCTCGTCCCCGCCGGTGATCGCCCGCACCTCGGCCGCCGCCTTTGGATCACGGATGTCGACGCGACGGAACGGGATTCGCGCAAGCCGCAGTCGGGTGCCGAGCCGCAGGCAGAAGGGGCAACCCCAGCGCCAGTAGACGGTGATGGGATCGGACGGTCCGGAATCGGTCATCGCTAGTCCTCGGTGCGTTCGTTGTCCTGGGCGGCCGGTGCGGGTCTTTTCGAGCGTATACCTGCGCTTTCGTTCGTGTCAGCGCCGTATCAGCGGGTGCCGCGACTCTTTCGATCATGCCGAGGCGCCACCGGGGCGCAGCCGCTGACCAAGGAGCACGAGATGAGCACCGACACCCTGCGGAAGTTCCGTCCGACCACCGTCACCCTCGCCGCGGTCGCGCAATTCCTGGTGGCGGGGGCATTCCTGAGCACGCCTGCCATCCGCGCCCGCTTCGGCGCCGAATCGCAGGCGGCGGCGGTCGCCGATATCGAACGACAGGGACACGACGGACAGGTGCTGGTGGACACCAACATTCGCTTCGACGCCAGTGGTTTCGAGTCGGCCATTCCGGGATCGGTGGCGGCGGCGCTCGCCGCGCTCGCGGCGCTGAATCTGTCGGGCAGCCGGGTCGGCCGGATCGTGTCGCTGGTGTTCGCGCCGATCGTGATCGCGGGTAACTACGCGATCATGGCTAGCAACAAGGGCGCCGCCCAGGCGGTCGAGCAGGTCTTCGAGAAGACCGGGGACGCCAGCGTGCGCGAGATCGACATCCAGTCGTTCCTGGATGCCGCCGAATCGGTGTACCCGAGCTGGCTGCCCGCGCTGGTGCAGGGGCGGTCGGCGACCATTACCGTCGGTTCGGCCCTGGTCGTCTTGCTGCTGACGCTCGGTTCGGCGCGGGCCTACTTCCGCAAGGAAGTCTGACGTACATGCGAGCGCAGGAATTCCGTTGCCGCGGTGGGCGTCAGCGTGGCGGTGCGGTCGAACGCCGCAGCGAAGGCGTCGGCGCCGAGCAGCTCGCGGGCGCGGTCGGCAGGGGCGAGCAGGTTGTCGTAGCCGCGGCGATCCTCGGTGCCGAGCAAGGCGGCCGCGACACCGACCAGGTGGGCAGCCGTGGTCGGATCGCCAACGCGCACAGCGAGTGCGGCGTGCAGGTGCGTCTGCCCGGCGAGGTCCTCGGCTTGCGCGCCGTCGAGGTCGGCGGTGGCCAGCACGCGGCGGGCGGTGATCGGATCATCATCCAGTATCGCGATCTGCGCTCGGAAAGCCGTGCACCACAGGCGGACCCGCGCTCCGGACGGCGTGCGCGCGAGTCCGGTCTCGATGCCGTCGAGCTCGCGCAGTGCCGCCGTCCGCTCACCTTGTCGCAGCAGGAGTTCGGCGGCGGCGAGCCGAACGTAGGCCACGGTGCGCGGCTCTCCGGCCTGTTCGGCGTGCTGCTGGGCACGAGTCAGAGCGCTTTGCGCACGGTCGAGTTCGCCGAGCCGGGCCAGTGCGGTGGCGAGTTCCGCGCCCGCGGCGGCGGCGTCGCCCGCGCTGCCGAGTTGCTCGATCGCTTCGGCGGCGCGGCTGAGCCCGCTGATGGCCGCGCGGAACTCGCCGCGGCGCAGTTGATAGTCGGCGATCGAGCGCAGTGTGGTCGAGAGTCCGAAGCGGTCGCCGGCGGCCTCGAATTCTCGTTTGGCTTCGGCCAATTGAGTGTCGTCCTCGGCGGAGAGCAACAGTGCCATGCCGCGTTCCCAGCCGGACAGTTCGGTGCGCGACGACCATGTGGTGACGTCGCGGTTCTCCAGAAATGCCGGGGCGACGAGCAATAACGTTCGTCCGGGCGAATCCGGCCTGCCCATTTCGATTCTCGCAGTGACATCACCCGCCTCGATCGCCCCGGTTTCGTAGCGAAGTAGCCCGTCGAGCACTGTCCTTATGGCACAAAGACTTTCAGATGATTCGCCGGGAACCTCCAGCACCGCCCGCGTCCAGCGCAGTCGCTCGGTGTGAATGCCACGCAGTGTCCAGTACCAGAACAACGCGGCGACCAGCCGGAGGCCGAGATCGGCGTCGGCGGTGTCGACCGCGAATCGCAGTGCGGCCGAAAGGTTGTCGCGTTCGGCGTCGAGGCGGGCGAGTGCGGTCAGCTGGTCTGCGGTGCGCAGTTCCAGCTCGGAAGTCTCGGCGAGACGCAAGATATAGCGCGCATGCTCGGCGCGGACAGCCTGCTCGCGACCGGACTCCGCCAGACGTTCCACTGCGTAGGACCGGATCGTCTCCAGCATCCGATAACGCTCACCGTGGCGCTCCACCAGCGACTTGTCCACCAGATCGGTGAGCGCGTCCGGGTCGGCCACGGCATCGAGCGTCGCCCCTGCGGGAAAGACCGCGAGCCACATCGCCAGTGCGCGTTCGGATTCCGACAGCGGTGCCCAACTCCACTCGATGACCGCGCGCAACGTGCGATGCCTCGCGTCGGCGGTCCGGCTCCCTCGGTCGAGCAGGGCGAACCGGTCGTCCAGCTTGGCGGCGATCTGAGCGACGGAGAACGTGCGTAGCCGAGCCGCTGCGAGCTCGATGGCGAGCGGCAGTCCATCGAGCCTGCGGCAGATTTCGATCACCTCGGCCGTGTTGTCCGCGGTGCACCCGAAGTCGGGGCGAACCGATTTCGCGCGCTCGACGAAAAGCCTTATGGCAGAGAAAGTTTCGGGCGCTGCGGTGGTCTCAGTCGGCCAAGCGAGCGGGCCGACCTGGTGCAGGTGTTCGCCGTCGATCAGTAACGGTTCCCGACTGGTGGCGAGGATATGCAGCTCGGGGCACGCGCCGAGCAGCCGGTCCGCCAGGTCCGCGACCGCCTCGACCAGGTGCTCACAGTTGTCCAGCACCAGCACGACCTGCTGGCGCGCGAAGAACTCCGCCAACCGATCCACCGGATCGCCGCTCGGCTGCTCCAACAGGCCGACCTCGCGGACACCGATCGTGGTGAGCAATGCGGAACCGACCTGAGCCGGGTCGGTCACCGCGGCCAATTCGACAAACCAAACGGCCCCCGCGGCTTGCTCGGCCACCTCGATGGCAAGCCGCGTCTTGCCCGCCCCACCGGGGCCGACCATGGTGATCAGTCGCGCGGTGTCCAGGAGCGCGGCCAACTCGGCCACCTCCGCCGCACGGCCGACAAAGCTGGTCACCTGCGCCCGCAGGTTCGTCCGCCGTCGCGGCCGCTGTGGTTCCTGCCGCAGGATCGCCAGCTGCAACTCGGCCAGCTCGGGCGACGGATCGACGCCCAACTCATCAGCGAGCCGTTCCTTCACCCACTCATACGCATCGAGCGCAGCAACCTGCCGCCCACCCGCGTACAGCGCCCGAATCAACAACGCGTGCACCGGTTCCGCCAGCGGATGCGCCTCGGCCAGCCCACGCACTTCGTCCAGCACGTCATGACCGGCGGCGATTTCGAGCCCGAGCCGCTGCTCGGTCGCCGCCAACCGCAGCCCGTCCAACCGCACCGCCGCCTCACCCGCGAACCGCAACTCCCGCAAATCACTCAGCGCGGGCCCCCGCCACAACCCCTCGGCCTCCCGCAAGGTAGCCAGGTCCGCGGACTCCCGCCCCGCCGCCACCAACTGCTCGAACCGAATCAGATCCACCTGCACCGGATCGACCACCAGCCGATACCCAGGCGCCCGCCCCTCCACCAGTTCCGCACCGATCGCCCGCCGTGCCCGAGACACCAACGCCTGCAGCGCATTACCGCCCTTCGCAGGCGGCCGCTCCGCCCAAATCGCATCGATCAACGTCTCCGCCGAAACCACCCGCCCCGCCGCCATCGCAAGCCGAGCCAGCAATGCCCGCACCCGAACCCCCGGAATCTCCACCGGCAGCCCGTCCGCCCCCCACACCTCGAACGACCCCAACAGCAACACACGCACGTACTACAGCCTGCCGCACCGTGGACTCAGTGGATGGGCCGCCTGGAAATTCGGTCGACCGGCGAGGTCGCCCCAACTACGGTCGGGTGCGTGTTCGATCGACCTCTTGATGAGGAGCAGGCCACCGAAATCCTCCGTCTCGTATGGCCGGATGTGGTCCAACCGCTTTCCCACATCAGCGCCTATCTCGACGACGCGCAGATCGCCCACGTCTACCGGCAGTTGGGCGCGACCCTCGCGGCGATCCATCACATCGAGCAGTCCGCCTACGGCTATCTGACGACCCGAATACTCGATCCGGAGCCGGACAACACCGCCTACATGACGCGCCAGTTCGCCAAGAAACTCGCCGAGTTCGAGGAACTCGGTGGCGACTCCGCACTGCACGCGGCTATCTGTGCCTACGTCGCGAAACGAATTCATCTATTCCGTCGCCGCGCGGCTCCGGCGTTGTGCCACAACGATTTCCACGAAGGCAACATTCTCGTACAGCAAGACGCAGGCAACTGGACGGTGACCGGTTTCGTCGATGTGGAGAACGCTGTTGCCGCGGACCCACTCCTGGATCTCGCGAAGACCGACTACTACGCCATACGCGGTAACCGGGTAAAGCGAGCTGCGCTGGAGCAGGGCTATGGCCCGTTGCCCGACGACTGGTCCGAGCGATCGACGCTCTATCGCCTCTATCACGCCCTCGAGCTGTGGGACTGGTTCGCGTCCCTCGGCGAGACGACGCCGTTGCCCGGTATTGCCGACGACATTCGCGGACTGATCTGAAGCATTCGGCCGTTTGTGTCACAGAAGTGGGCTGGGGGAGTGAGGATGCAAGGTATCTCGCTGGGGCGTGGTGCTCCGGCGCCCAGGACTTAGGACCGAATTCATGGCGGATCGAACCATCTGGATGCGAGTCGGGGTTATTGCGGGAATGGTCGGGGCCGCGGCGGTGGGTGTCATGCCGGGCGCGGGTGCGACGGTGACGCAGGTCGGTATGTCGCCGGGGATCAATTTCGGTTCGGCGACCAATTATGGGACCGGTTGCACTTATCAGGCGAAAGCGAAGTTGACCGATGTGGTGCAGCCGGTTGTGTTCTACGACAACGGGATTCCGTTCGCCACGGTGAAACCGTCCGGCGGCGTCGCGCTGGTGGATTGGGTGCCCGCGACGCCGGGGTCGCACACGATCAGTGCCGTGCAGGCGCCCGATGACAGCGTGGCCGCGAGCGTGGACCTGCGGGTCGGCAACGGCGTGCATCTGGGGTACGGCTGCAATGTGTTCGGCGGCTGAGCGCTACTCCTCGTCGACCAGGTGGCGCAGGTAGCGGTCCGGATCGGCGAGGAAGTCCCTGGTCAGGCGGACCGGTAGCGCCTGGTCGTAGCTGACCTCGCCGATGTCGCCGTCCTCGGCGATCTCGTAGATGGTGGCGCCGGGCAGCGCGAGCAGGATCGGCGAGTGGGTCGCGACCACGAATTGGCAGCCCTTCGCGGTCAGGTCCGACAGCAGGGCGAGCACGGCCATGCAGCCACGGGGTGACAACGCCGCCTCCGGCTCGTCCAGCAGGTACAGACCGTTCGGGAAGAAGCGAAGCCGCATCAGGTCCACGAACGACTCGCCATGGGAGCGCTCGTGCGGCGATACGCCACCGAAGACCGCCAGCTGCTCAGGCCCGAGCTGCTCGGTCTGGGTGGCGACGTTGTAGTACGACTCGGCGCGCAGAAAGAACCGGCTGCGCGGCTTGTCGATGCCCCACTTCACCACCAGATGGTCGCCGAGGACCGACTCGGTCGAGCGGGTGGTGAAGCGATAGTGCTGGCTGCCGCCCTCCGGATTCATGCCGAGGGCGACCGCGAGCGCCTCGACGAGCGTCGACTTCCCGCTGCCGTTCTCGCCGACGAAGAACGTCACGCCCGGCGACAGCGCGAGGCCACCCAGCTGGGCGAGATGCGTCACGGCGGGCAGGCAGAACGGATATTCGTCCATGTCGACGCCGTTCGACGCGAGCCGTATCTCGCGGAGGAATCCAGGTCTGTCGACGTCCTTGCGCACGCCCCATGGTAAGTGCGAAGACCGCATGCGGAATTGCCTGGTCAGAATTTGTTTCGCCGAGTGGTGGGCGCGGCGTCCCAGGGCTACCATCTCCCCATTCAGACGCCGAGCGGAGGCCAGTGCTGTCGCGGACTCCGCTCGGGACTTCCGTGAGCGGCGCGCTGTCGTCAGGGGGACGGTAATGATCAGGGTCGAACTCGACATCCATTCCGACAAGCCCAATCCGAAGTGGCAGTTGGCGCCGGGGGACGAGGCGCAGCTACACGGTTTGATTGCCGCGGCACCGCGGTCGACGGTGGGCGATGTCGAAAACGCCAGTGCCTACCGGGGTTTCATCGCGCGGTTGTCGGACGAGGAGATCCTGCGCGTGCGGCGCGGCATCATCGAGATCGCGCGCGGCGAGCAGCGCACGTATCGCACCGACGGCGATCGCGCGGTCGAACGGTGGCTGCTCGCGACCGGGCGGCCGACGCTCGAATCGGGCGACTATCAGACTGTCGTTGCGGCACTGTGGGATTGACCCACCCGTAGCCCGTCAAGGCTCCTGTCCTCGTCGGAATTAGTTGACACACTCTTGACGCTTTGAACAAATTGACGCAATATGTTCAACATGAGCAGCGCGGCGCAGGACGCACCCTGGGGAGAAGCCTCGATCGAACTGGTCCAAGGTGCGGCGGAATGCGTTCGGCGCTTCGGGGTCAACGGTTTTCGGCTGACCGAGGTCGCCAAGATCGCCGGAGTGTCGCGCGGGACGGTCTACAACGGCTTCGGCGACAAGGAAACCGCGATCAACGCCGGGCTGGCGTACCTGTGCAACGCCTTCATCGAGGGACTGGCGGCGGGCGTGCGGCCGCTGCCGACGCTGCGCGATCAGATCGGCGCGGCGGCGGCGATGATCTACGACCACGTCAAGACGCCGCAAGCCTTTTCGCCCGCGCTGCGCACCGAAAGCATCATCGTCACGCTGCTGGAGCATTACGGCGACAACCTGTGCCTCAGCTGGGCCACCTTCTGGGCGACGCTGGTCACCGAGGCGCAAAACCGCGGCGAAGTGGATCCCGGGCTGGAGCCGCTGCATGCGGGTGACTGGATCGTGCGCGTGCTGCTCAGTTTGGAGATCTTGCCGTTCGCGGTGGCCGGTTTCGGCAGCGCGGACGACGTGCGGGCGCGTACCAGCGACTTCCTGCTGAACGGTCTCGCACCCCGTGTCACCTAGAGAGTAGAAACAATGGCAAGTGCAGACTTCGAGGTCGCGATCATCGGAGCCGGGCCGGGTGGTATCACCGCGGCGCATCACCTATTACGTTCCGGGATAACGAATTTCGTGATTCTTGACCGTGCTGGCGATTTCGGCGGCAGCTGGCGCGACAATGTGTATCCCGGCCTGGCCGTCGACATACCGACCCTGTTCTATCAATTCCCCTTCGCCCGCAAGGCCGACTGGTCGCGGCTGTTCCCGGAGGGCGCCGAGATCCAGCGATACAACCAGCAGGTTGCCACGGATCTCAACCTGTACAAGTACTTTCGCGGCAACTGCACGGTAGAGCGTGAAGTGTGGGACGACGAAGACCAGTTCTGGGTGCTCGACATCGCCGGGGATGAGCCGGTCCGGGCACGGTTCGTCATCAATGCCGTCGGCGGATACATCAATGCGAAATCGACCGACACCATCCCGGGCACCGACGAATTCGGCGGGACGATACTGCGGCCGAACGCCTGGGATGCCGGATACTCCTGTGCGGGTAAGCGAGTGGCGGTGATCGGCACCGGATCGAGTTCGGTGCAGATCGTCGCGGCGGTCGTCGACGAAGCCGAGCAGGTAGATGTCTATCAGCGAACACCCTCCTGGATCCTGCCCAAGCCCGACTTCGCTTTTTCGCCACGCGCGCAACGGATTCTGGCGCTTCCCGGCGTCGGCGCGGTGATCAACGGATCCGTGCTGGCGATCATGGAGCTGCCGCTGCAACTGATCTGCAACGTGCTGCCGGTGCTGCCGCGCAAACTGCTCGCCACCGCGCTGCCCCAGTACGACAAGATCTGGCGTGGTCTATATCGAATCCTGTTGCGGAGCAAGGTAAGCAATGAAGCAGACCGGAAGTCGATGGTGCCGCGCTACGGCATTCTCGCCAAGCGACCCGTGCTGTCGAGCAGCTTCTTCACCGCGCTCGAATCGGATTCGGCGTCGCTAGTGACGAATCCGATCGAGCGAATCACCGCCGACGGCATTCGGACTGCCGACGGCACGCAACGTCCGTACGACCTCATCGTCTTGGCGACGGGCTATGAACTGTTCACCGATCCCGAGACCTACCAGGCCGGAAAAACTCTGGGCCCCAACGGTTTCGATCTAGCCGACGAATACCGCAGCAACGGACTGCGCAGCTACGGCGGCTCGGCCCACCCCGGCCTGCCCAACCGCTGGTCGCTGGTCGCGCCGCAGGGGTTCGTCGGCGCGGCCTGGCATACCTTCGTCGACCTCACCGCGCGCCATGCCGTCCGGGTCATCACCGAGGCCGGACGACGGAAAGCCACTGTGGCACAGGTCCGTACCGAAGCGTTCGGTCGCTGGGTCCGCAAGATGAACCGGCACGGCAAGCTCATCAGCACCTACACCGTCGACTGCAACCCCGGCCTGCGTACCTATTTCGTCAACTCGCAAGGCGAGGCGCTCTACTACCGGCCGCAAACCATCAGTGGCGCACTGTGGTTCAGCCGGTTCTCGCCCATCGACGACTACTCGTTCACAGCACACAACTGAATCCATCGAGAATCGAGGGAACACTATGACCGCACTCGCCGGAAAAGTCGCACTGGTGACCGGAGCCGCTCGCGGACAAGGACGTTCGCATGCGGTCCGGCTGGCCAGGGCCGGCGCCGATATCGTCGCCATCGACGTCTGCGCGCAGGCCGCGCCGTTCAGCGGATATCCGATGGCCGAGCCCGAGGACCTGGCCGAGACCGCCCGCCTGGTCGAGGGCGAGGGACGCAAGATTCTGACCAAGCAGGTGGACGTGCGCGACCTGGCCGGGCAGCAGGACGTCGTGGCCGACACCATCGCCGCCTTCGGCCGCCTCGACATCGTGGTCGCCAATGCCGGAGTGTGCAGTTGGGGTCGGCTCTGGGAGATCTCGGCCGAACAGTTCCAGGAGGCCATCGACGTGAACCTGGTCGGGGTATGGAACACGCTCAAGGCCGCGGTGCCCGCGATGATCGAGGCGGGCAACGGCGGATCCATCATCACCGTCAGTTCCGTGGCGGGCGTCAAGCCGCCCCCGGGCTGCGGCCATTACGCCGCAAGCAAATTCGGCGTCGTCGGCATGACGAAGTCGCTGGCGATCGAGCTCGGTGAATACGGCATCCGGGCGAACACGGTGCTGCCGTACGGCACCAACACCCCGCTCGGCAACGACACGTCGATGTACTCGATGTTCGAAAAGCACCCCACCTTCGTCTACAGCTTCCAGCCGAACCTGCTGAAGACCGACGCACTGGTGGAACCCGAGGAGATCTCCGAGGTGGTGGTGTGGCTGGCGGGCGATTCGTCGGGTGTCATCACCGGCGCCCAGATCCCCGTCGACAAGGGTTACCTGGCCAGGTAACCCCCCATGACATCTGTCATGCCGCAGTCGTGATGGTTGACAGATCTGCTCACTCGTCGGCGTCCGTAGCGTCAATTCTCATAGCGCACCGCCGAATACACCGACGAGGAGCACCCCGATGACCACCATCACCAACACCAGCACGGTCGATCAGCCCACCGAGTCGTCCGGCGGCGTGCGCACCTGGCTCGCGCCGCTCGCCCGCGATATCGCCATCCCGGTGGGCGCCTACTTCGCCATGCACAAGCTCGGTTACAGCGATTTCGCCGGCCTGCTGGCAGGCACCGTGCTCTCCGCCGCGATGCTGATCTTCCTGGCGATCCGGTCCCGGCGCCTCGAGGTGATGTCGGCAATCATCCTGTGCGGCTTCGTCGTTGGGCTTGTCCTCTCGTTGATCACCGGCGACCCCCGGCTGATGATCGCCAAGGATTCCGCGGCGACGGTGCTGATCGGTCTCGCCTTTCTGATCAGCGCCATGATCGGCAAACCGCTGATCTACCTGGCGGCGCGCAAGGGGATCGCCGCGGGCGGCCAGGCAAAGTTGGCCGAATTCGAAGAGGCCTACCGCACCAATCCCGACAAGCGCAGGGCGTTCACCGTGCTCTCCGTGATGTGGGGCGCGGGCCTGCTCGGCGAGGCCGTGCTGCGGATCGTGCTCGCCTACCAGCTGCCGATCCACACCATGGCGTGGCTGTCGCCGGTGCTGATGATCTGTGTGATCGCGCCGCTGTTCACGGTCTCCATGCTGGCCCGCAAGCGCGGCCAACGCCCCTGATCAGTGGCGGAAAGGCCCGGTCCACGCGGACCGGGCCTTTCCGTTATGACATCGACCACAGGGTTCGCGCAGGTAGTGTCGGTTTCGTGGAGTTTGCTACCTAACGGAATGGAGAAAGCTGTGCAGATCCAGATCAATACCGGAAGCGGCATCCACGGCGGCGAAGACCTGATGCGGTGGGCGGAAGCCGAGATCGCTTCCGTGCTCGACCGTTTCAGCGATCAGCTGACGCGGGTCGAGGCCCACCTGACCGACCTGAACGGCGAGAAGGGCGGGCCGGAAGACAAGCAGTGCGTGCTGGAGGCGCGGCCCGCCGGACAGCATCCGGTGGCGGCCACCCATCGTGGGGAAACCCTCGAGGAGGCGGTTCGTGGCGCGGCGGACAGCATGGCGCACCTGCTCGACAGCAAATTCGGCCGACTGCACCACGCCAAGGGCGGCGAGACGATCCGGCATATGGCCGCGCCGGAATAAGCGTCAGGCCCCGGTCGTCGAACCCGGCCGGACGATCATCAGCACGGTAACGGCGACCCACAGCAGGTTGAAGATGCCGGTGTCCATGCCGAGTCGGCGGATCAGCGTCGGCGTGGTGCCGGGCAGGTCTGCGAGGATCTTGTGCTGGCCGGGCAGGATGAGCAGCACGAGCACGCCGGCGGCGGCCGCGGTCAGGCCGATCGAGACGACGAGCCAGGTGTTGGTGAGCACGCCGAGGCTGACCGCGGTAAGTGCGCCGAAGATCGGGACGAGAATGCCGAGATAGGCGTAGACCCGGCAGATGCGGTGCAGTGTGGCGAGCACGGCGGGTTCGCTACCGGGCTCGGCCAGGGCTCGGCGTGTGGTCGGCGCGAACATGCTCGCGGCGACCGTCACCGGTCCGACGGCGAGGATCACGGCCAGCACGTGGACCGACAGCAGAAACTTCGTCACAGCGGCGAGGCTAACGGTGAATCGGCCGGTGCGGAATAGGCGAAACTGCCACACGCCGGTTGATTCTCGCCAACCGCTTCGACATCGTCTTTTGTCGAATGGTGCAGGTCACAGGCATTGGCTCGAATCGGGTGGTCGCCTACGCTTGGGTCATGCATGTCGTGGCTGTGCTCGCGCTGGACAAGGTCATCCCCTCCGACCTCACGACGCCGATCGACGTTTTCGGCGCGGCCAGGCTGCCCGATGGTCGAGCCGCCTATCGGGTGCGGGTCTGTGGTGTCACGGAGACCGTGGACGCCGGGGCGTTCACGCTGCGGCCGCCGTTCGACCTGACGGCCTTGGCCGACGCGGACACCATCATCGTGCCCGGCCTCGCCGATCTCACGCTGCCGGTCCCGGACGAGGTCCTCGACGAGCTACGGGCGGCCGCGGACCGAGGTACGCGCATCGCATCGATCTGCGTCGGCGCGTTCATTCTCGCGGCCACCGGTCTGCTGGACGGACACCGCGCGACCACGCACTGGGCCGCCGCCACCGAGTTCGCGGCCCACTATCCCGCCATCGAGGTGGACCCGGACGTGCTCTACGTGGACAACGGCCAACTGCTCACCTCCGCGGGCGCCGCCGCGGGAATCGACCTGTGCCTGCACCTGATTCGCCGTGATCACGGCTCTGCCGTCGCGGCCGACGCGGCCCGGCTGTCCGTCGTGCCGCTGGAACGCGAAGGGGGACAAGCGCAATTCATCGTGCACGACCAGCCGCCGACCCCGCGCGGTTCGGTGCTGGAACCCGTAACACGCTGGCTGCAGGACAATTTCGCGAAGGATCTGACCCTCGACGAGATCGCCGCGCAGGCCGGGATGAGCACTCGCACGCTCAACCGGCGCTTCCGTGAACAGACCGGAACCACGCCGCTGCAATGGTTGTTGCGAGCGCGAATTCGCCAGGCGCAGTACCTACTCGAATCCACCGCCCACCCGGTGGACCGGATCGCCGGGCAGGTCGGTTTCGGTTCACCCACCGCGTTCCGGGACCGCTTCAAGCGGGTTGTCGGCACCAGTCCGCACAGCTATCGCGCAGCCTTCCACGGGTCCACCGTCGGGGGCTGAATCGGCGGAAAGCATGACACGTCAAAACGGAGACACTTACTCCGTTTCTGGTTAGAATTCATCCGTCGAATTTCCCGATCCACCATCAAGGCGAGGGACAGGTTAGCTATGACTGCCAATGACGGAACACCCGAGCTCGACCCATCGACCATCGATTTCGAACAGGCTTATCAAGGCGGCACCATCGTCGAGGGCCTGACCATGGACCGGCTGCCGTGGGAGATCGGCAGGCCGCAACCGCTGCTCGTCGAGTTCGAGCAGGCGGGCCGGATCACCGGCGACGTGCTCGACATCGGTTGCGGCCCAGGGGATACCACGATTTATCTGGCCGGCCTCGGTTATCACGTGACCGGGCTGGATTTCGCGCCGACCGCGATCGAGAAGGCGCGTGCCAAGGCGGCCGAGAGCGGTGTCACCGCGGAGTTCGCCGTCGCGGACGCGACCGTGCTCACCGGCTACGACGGCCGGTTCGACACGGTCGTCAGCAGTGCCCTCGCGCATTGCCTCGATCCCGAGCAGCGCAAGGCACACGTGGCCGCGCTGCACCGGGTGATGCGGCCCGGCGCGCGATTGATCCAATTCTGTTTCTCCCAGGCCGACTACTCTGACACGTACGCCCCGTACTCGATCGGCGAGGACGAACTGCGCGCGACCTTCGTTGCCCCGGACTGGCACCTCACCGAGCTGCGCGCGGGCAAGCTGACCGCGATCAAGCCGTCACCGGAGTTCAAGGCGGTGATGGACCGCAGCGGGGCGCAACTCGAGTTCGACTCGGAGGGTTCGATGCTGCTGCCGATCTGGGTAGTGGAGGCTGAACGGGTCTGATGCCGCGACCGATGATTTTCCGATCACCGCTCCGTCAGATCAGGCAACACCGGCACTACTGATCCAGGAGATGGACGATGAGGAAAATCACCGCAGGCATGTTCGTTGCGATCGACGGCGTCGTCGCGGACCCGCAGGACTGGCACTTCCCGTACTTCAACGAGGAGATGGGTGCGGCGGTCACCGCGCAGCTGGGGACCGCCGACACGCTGCTGCTCGGGCGGGTCACCTACGAAGGCTTCGCGGCGGCCTGGCCGGAGCGCGAGGATGCCGGCGGCGAGGACGCGGGCATGGCCAAGTCGATGGGCGATGCCCGCAAGATCGTTGTCTCGCACCAGGACCTGGACCTCACCTGGCGTAATTCCGAGGTGTTGAAGGGTGATCTGCTCGAGGCGGTGGCCGCGCTGAAGAACGAGCCCGGCGGCGATATCGGGATGAGCGGTTCGGTCTCCATCGTCCGTCAGCTGCTGGCGGCCGGGCTGCTGGACGAGCTGCATCTGCTGGTGCACCCGATCGTGGTGGGTAAGGGCCTGCGGCTGTTCGACGATCGCGACTCGACGTTGCCGCTGCGGCTGCTCTCCTCGGAGACGTTCACCACCGGTGTGCTGCACCTCGTCTACACCAAGGACGAGGCGGCGCCCACCGGCGGCTACGAGGAAGCGAAAGCCGCGCTGCCCAAGGATTAGTGGTTGATTCGATGCGGGCCGTCGTGCCCGGCCCGCATCGTGGGGGCTTCCAGTAGGTGCGCGAGTTGTTTGACTACTTCGGCCGCCATGACCGCCTGGCCGGAAGTGCTGAAGTGAATACCGTCCGCGCTCAACAGGTTCGGGCGATCGTTGATCGGGTGGTCCCACATGTCGATCACCGTGGCGTCGAATTCCGCGGCCAGCGTGCGGGTGAGGTCGTTGACCCGGCGGACGCGGTCGCGCCAGTCCGGAAAGACCGGCACGACATAGGCTTTGCCGAGGGTGAAGACGGTCAGCCTGGCTCCGGTGCTCGCTGCCATGCGGTACATGTCGCGCAGGTTCTGTTCGATCTCGCCGAAATCGGGTGTGCGGCGGACGATATCGTTCGCGCCGGACGGTAGGTGCAGGAGGTGGGGGGCGAACTCCAGTATTCGATCTGCTTGGCGCCGTAGGGTTTCCAGGGTGGTCGCCCCGTCTACCGCGGTGTTGAGATACTCGAGGTCGGGACGCACGCGGCGCAGGATGTCGGCGACGCGGTCGGGCCAGCCGAGGGTGGCGTAGCCGGGGCTCGGGTCGCCGGTGCCTGCGGAGAGGCTGTCTCCGATCACGCCGAATCGTTGCCACGGGGCGTCGTAGAGCAGTGCCGCGGCCTCCAGGGGTGGCAGGCAGAACGGGTCGGTTTCTTCGGTGGTGGGGATCGCCACGGTCATGAAACAAACAATACGTGCGTACGTATGCCTAGATCAAGTGGTGGTCAGTCCTGGGTTTCCGCCATGGCGTGCAGTAGATCGCGCAGGGCTTGCTGCTGCGTGGCGGTGAGCGAGGTGAGCGGGGACTCGGCTCCGAGCAGCTCGACGGCGGTGGCGCGGCGGCGCTTGCCTGCCGGGGTCAGCATGATCTGTTTGGCGCGACGGTCGGTCGGGTGTGGTTCGCGGCGGATCAGTTCCAGCTGTTCGAGTTTGTCGAGGACGAAGGTCGCGTTGGACGGCTCGCAGGACATGCGGGTGGCCAGTTCGCGCGCGGTGATCGGCTCGGACAGTTCGCGCAGGGCGATGACCTGTGACGGGGTGAGTTCCAGCTGTTCGGCGACGCGGCGGACGTGCACGTCGAGCCGGTGGGTGAACTGGTGCACCAGCTTGCAGACGTCCCGGTCGAGTTCGGTGTCCACGTTCGTTGCGGGCCGGCGCGTCATTTTTCCGAGTCTAGCGCTCTTGGTTCGAACTGTGATAGTTCTAGTTCATATCATTTGAGTTAGAACTACATGAGGATGCTGTGATGCGGCCTGCTGTGTTTTCGTTGATGTTGGTGGTCTTCAGTCTCACGACCGGGGAGTTCGTGATCGCTGGGATTTTGTCGGAAGTCGCTGGGGGACTGGATATCTCGGTCTCTGCGGCGGGAATGTTGGTGACCGCGTATGCGATCGGCATGATCGTCGGCGGGCCGGTGGTCACCGTGTTGACGGCGTGGGTGGCGCGCAAGCCGCTCGTTGTCGGGCTGGTGCTGTTCTCGGTGCTCGCCAACCTGGGATCGGCGGTCGCGCCGAATTACGCTGTCCTGCTGGTGATGCGGGGTGCGGCGGGGTTGGTTGTCGCCACTTTCTTCGCGGTGGCGATCGCTACCGCGGTGTCCACTGCCGAGCCGGGCAGGGAGGTCGCCGCTGTCGCGCGGGTGGCGCTCGGGATGAATCTCGGCATCGTGCTCGGGACGCCGATCGGGGCTGTTATCGGCCAAAGTTTGGGCTGGCGGGCGACTTTCGTTGCGGTGGCGGTGTGTGCGGCCGTCGCGTTGCCGTTGGTGCTTCGGTTCATGCCGGATCGGCCCGGTGCGGACGGATCGGTGTTCGGTGAGTTGCGCGTGTTCGGTGACCGCGAGGTGTGGTGGGCGATCGCGCTTACCGCGCTCGGCAATATCGGTGTGGTCACCGTTTTTACGTTCATCACGCCCCTGCTCACCGATATCGCCGGCTTCGCCGAGAGCACGGTTCCGGTGCTGCTGTTGGTGTACGGCGTCGGTGCGGTTGTCGGCAACCAGGCCGGCGGGTGGCTGGCCGACCGGGCATTGCTGCCTTCGGTCACGGGCCTGCTCGCGGCTCTGGTCGGTGCGCTGTTCCTCTTCTGGCTGGTCGGCAGCAATCAAATAGGCGCCGCGGTACTGACTTTCGTGATCGGCGCGCTGGCGTTCGCGATCATCCCCGGCATGCAGACGCGGGTTGTCATGGCGGCCGCTGCCGCGCCGACGCTGGCTGTCGCGGTCAACGCGTCCGGGTTCCAGCTCGCCGCGGCGTGCGCGGGATGGTTGGGCGGCGCGGTGACCGGCGACGGATCGGGCGTGCGGTCGATCCCCCTGGTCGGGGCGGTGCTCACCGCAGCAGGATTGGTTTTGGCGGTGTACCTGTTGCGGCGTGATCGCCTGCGCGGCGCGGTATCCGAGCAGGCGGTTGCCGAGAACCGTTAGCCCGTCAGTGCTTTGGCGACGATGCCACCGGTGATCTCCTTCGTCAGATAGTTCGTGGAGTCGTGCGGGCTCGCGCCGTTGTCCACCGGTTCCTCGGTGATCGGGGCGACATCGGCACCGGGGAACGGCGGGAAGAACGGGACGAGGTCGAGGTGGGCGGCGACCAGGTCGTCACGGTCGACCAGATTGTGCCAGCTGGCAACGGATTTGGGGACGGTGGAGGGTTTCGGGTGGAGCCGGTCGTAGATGACGGTGCGCAGTCCGAGCGGCGAGCCCATGGTCAGCAGGGTCACCTCCTGGTCGACCCGGTGCAGTGCCTCATAGGCCACCACCGAGCCGAGGGAGTGGGCGACGACGAGCTTGGTCTCCGGGCCGACGTGGGCGAGCACCTGCTGTTGGGCGTACTCCCGGACGGCCTCGTCGGTGAAGTAGCGGGTCACTTGAGAAAGGGCCCGTACCACGAACTTCTCGGCGAGCCCGATGCCGAACGGGGCGAACCAGCGTAACCGGACCAGTGCGTTGAGTGCCGGGCGCAGCGCGGCTTGGGGGCCCTGCGGTCGAGCGTCCGGTGGTGGCACGGCGACCAGCCGCTGGGCCGTCGCCCGGTCGCGTTGATCGCCCGCGTACTCGGCGGCGGTCGCCAACCACTCCTCGGCGAGTTGCTCCATCAGCTCGAGCTGCTCGTCGTCGAGGTCGCCCACCGCGGTGCCCTGGGCGCCCTTGGCCAGGAACTGATTGCCGTAGAACGCCATTCTGGTCGAGATGTCGCCGGGTAAACCGTTGCGCCACAGGCGATCAGCCAGGTCGTTGTCACCGTGATTGCGTACCCCGCCCGCGAGTCCTGGCAGCCACTGCGCTTCCAGTGTGTCGGCCGCGGCCTGTTCCTGCGCGATCCCGTGTACGAGAACGATGGTTGCCAACGTCCCTCCCCTTTCGTCGGACGGTCGGGTCCTGCGACGGTGCTATTTTCGCCCACCGGGCACTGCTTGTCGCCGCGGAATGTCAGTCGGCCCGCCACTTGATCGAGCAGCCCATGCTCGGCCGGTGCGGTTCCGGCACCGGCTTGCCGTCCAGCACGGCCTCGATGGCGGCACGCAACTCGGTGCCGGTCAACGGTTTTCCGTTGCCGGGGGTGGATTCGTCGAAGGCGCCTCGATACGCGAGCGTGAGGGCCGCGTCGTAGAGGAAGAAGTCCGGCGTGCACGCGGCCTCGAAGGCGCGGCCTACCTCCTGTGCCTCGTCGACGAGGTAGGGAAACGTCCAGCCCGCGCGAATGGCCTGGTCGCGCAGCCGGATCGGCGCGTCGTCGGGATAGGTGGCGGCGTCGTTGGTGCAGATCGCCACCGTCGGCATGGGCAGCGAATCGACGACCTCGCCGAGCGCCGATTCGAGATGCTTGACGTACGGGCAATGGTTGGACGCGAAGACGACGAGCAGGCCGGGCCCGTCCGCGAAGTCCGCGCGCGAATGCGTCCGGTGATCTAGATCGGGCAGCGTGAAGTCCGGTGCCGGTGTGCCGAGGGGAACCATGCGGGATGCGAGCGCCATGGAAGTGCTTCCGTCGGGATCGAAGACGGTACGAGCCTAACGCCGCTCGGCGGTGTTCGCCGGAAATCCGGGCGGCACCATCGCGCGCTTACGTCGTCAGATCGGCCGGGTCGGTATTCGCGCCACACACCACGACACACACCCGCTCGCCGGGCTCGGGCCGGAACGGCGGATTGTCGCCGCGCAGCGCGGCAAGCGCTGTGGCGGCACCGTATTCGACGACGAGGCGGCGGTCTTCCCAGCTGGCGCGCCGGGCCGCGATGATGTCGGCGTCGTCGACGAGGACCGAGGTGACGTTGTAGGTCTGCGCGGCGTACAGCGCCAGTTCGGTGGCCCGGCGGGCACCGAGAGAGTCCGCGGCGATCGAATCGATGTCCACGTCGACCAGCTGCCCCGCCTCGATCGACGCGTTCAGGGCGCGGCAGCGCGACGGCTCCACCGCGATCGTCCGGACGCCGTAATGATCCGCGGCGGTAGCAACTCCGGCGAACAGCCCGCCGCCACCCACAGCGACCACCACGGTGTCGAGGTCGGAGAGTCGCTGATGGATCTCCTCCATCAGCGTGCCCGCGCCCGCGGCGATCAGCGGGTTGTCGTAGGCGTGCGACAGCAAAGCGCCTGTCGTAGCCGCGAATTCGCGACTGGCCGCGAGCGCGTCGGCGTACTGCGTGCCGATCAGCGTGACCTCGGCGCCATAGGAGTGCAGCCGGTCCACCTTCACCTTCGGCGCGGTGGTCGGCAGGAACACGGTGGCCCGCACGCCCTGACTGCGCGCGGCCCAGGCACAGGCCAGCCCGGCATTGCCGCCCGAGGCGATGGTCACGCCCGCGTCCGGCAGCGTGCCGTTCTCCCGATGGGTGAGCAGGAAGTTCAGCGCGCCACGCGCTTTGAAGCTGCCGGTGTGCTGCAGGAACTCCAGCGCGAGGCACAGTTGCCCGTCGTCGGCGAGGGCGATCGGCCGGACCTGGCCCGCTACCCGCGCGACGGCGGCCTTGATATCGCTGTGCGTCAGTTCCATCGGCTTCCTCAGTGTTCGCGGCGGTGCGGTGCGAACTCCAGGGTAAGCAGCGCGGCGGCGGCGATGATGACCTCGCGCCAGCGGATCAGCACGTACCGCTGATCGGTCAGCGCGTGGAACTTGCGCAGGAACCGATACAGCGACTCCAGCCGGATCAGCGGATCACCGAGATGCACCGCCACATAGATCAACTTCGCCGTGCGCGACTTCTCCTTGTCGGCGAATAGCTCGGGAAAGGGTGCGAAGGCCAACGAGATCCGGTGGATGTCGTGCTCGCGGGCGTAGTCGACCAGGTCGATGATCATCCGCTCGTCCAGGCCGTTCGGGGCGTCCTTGCTGCGCCACGGCACGTCGAGGGTGAGCTCGCGGCCGCGGTTGGAGACGCCGTAGCGCTGGAAGCCGGACAGCGTGCCGTCCTCGTCCTTGGCCATCACCACCAGCATGTTCGGGTTCCGGCCGTCCAGCAGGTGGTCCAGGATCATCGAGAAACCGCGGGTCTGCCTGCCCCGGCCCCACGAGTCGACGATGGCGAGCAGCCCGTCGCGTTGCGCGTCGGTGAGCGCGGACTCGTCCACGATCTCGGTGCTGACGCCGAAATTGCGGGTGCGGCTGACGGCTTGGCGCAGGTTGCGGAAGTGCCTGCCGACCAGGGCGAACTTGTCCACGTCGATCACCACGTCGCGGCCGATCGGAACGGCGTGCAGCCCACGGTGATCCAGCGCGCGGCGCTGCCACATCTCGGCCAGGTCCGGGCTCGCGCCGAGGACCGCGATCCGCCAGCCCTGGTTGATCGCGAATTCGGAGAAGTCCGTGAGCAACGCGGGGAACGCCGCGCGGTCGCCGATCGGATCGCCCGCCACCACGGCGATGCCGAAGCGAGTGCGGTAGCCGATCCCGGCGGTCGAGTTCGCGTTGAAGAAGTAGGTTTTCGAGGAGTGCAGGGCGAACGGCGCCAGGGGGTCCAGTTCGGTCCGGCCGACCAGTTCGGCGACGCGGTAGAGCTGTTCGGGCTGCGGCTTGCTCGACTGCGGCAGCACCATGATGAATCCGCTGGAGGCGAGCAGTACGAAACCGATGCCGGGGTGCTCCGCGCGGTAGGCGAGGCTGGCGATCGCCAGCACCAGGACGGCGACTGCGAAGTGCGCCAAGGTGATCGGACGTCGCAGGTGCAGACCGCGGGCGACGAAGACGCCCGCTACCGCGATGCCGACGAACCATGCGTGGTCCGCGCCGTCTTTCGCTGCGGGATGCGCGGCGTACACCAGGAACACGCTGACGATCAGCGCGACGCCGATGAAGACCGGACGGGTAGAAGGGGTGGTCGTGAGCGCGGCCTGCCGGTACCCGGTGAAGCCCGAGTAGCGCTGAGCCGCCGCTGCCATGCCCCGTTCGTCACTCACGCCTGGACTCCGCCCCGTTGTCGCGTTCCTCCATCCACACCAGCATTGCCATGTGGTCCTCCCGATGATCGCCTACTCACAACACTATGCGGAACCGGCGGTTCCAGCGGCAACGGCCCCCGTAAACCGGCCGGTTGGTCGCGTTGTCGCACAGTCCAGCCTGGCGGCTGGAGTCGATGCCGACTCCAGCCAAAACATCGGATGAATAGTCCTTTATTCCGCGTTGACGGTGCGATTCAGCAGAGCCAGGAGATCATGCAGGTGGCGCTGGTATGCGTCCTCGCGATAGGCGGGCGTGTCCCGCATGGTGAAACCGTGCTGGGCGTCGGGATACACGACCGAGGTGTAGCGCACGCCCGCCTTGTCGAGCGCCTGCTCGAGGCGGGTGATGTCCTCGGCGGGCATGGACGAGTCGTGGTCGGCGTGCGCGGTGAACAGTTCGGCGGTGATGTCGGCCGCGGTGTGGTGCGGGCTGTCCGGCCGGTCGTCGGCCGCGAGAAAGCCGCCGTGGAAACTGGCCGCGGCGGCCACCTGGTCACCGAAGGTCGCCGCGGTGCGCAGCGCGAGCCTGCCGCCCATGCAGTAGCCCGTCGTCGCCAGCGCGCCGGGCGCGACCAGCTCGCTGGCGGACAGCCATGCGAGGTAGCCGTGCGCGTCCTGCATGGCCTTGTCAGGGGTGAGCGCTTCGCGCATCGGGCCGAGGGCCACGAAGAACTCGCCCATCGCGTTCGGCTCGCTGAAGTCCGGCACGGGCACCACCGGGGCGTGGCCGGAACGGTAGAAGACGTTGGGCGCGAGTACGGCGAAACCGTGCGCGGCAATGGTTTCCACCATCTCGCGCAACCACGGTCGCAGGCCGAGCGCGTCCGGATAGAAGAGCAGGCCCGGATGGGCGGCGCCGTCGTCGGGATGGGCGAAGTAGGCGTCGGCGGTGCCGTCGGGCAGTGGGATTTCGACCGCGTGGAACGCGACAGGTGAAGTCATCAGACGAGTCTCCGTGGAGTAAATGGTGACAACGAACGAGCCAACATTACTCCGGCAAATTACTGAATAAATCGGCGATTTCGGGCGCGTGTACTCTCCATTCGACTCCGAAGTTGTCATGCTCTGTCTGTCGGGCGGCGTGCACATGATCACGACGAGCACCCCGCAGTTCGATCGCTGATCCGTACCAATCGCCGGGTAAGTGGGCGCGACGAGAGGGTTTGATCTGTGAAATTGATTTGGCTGGTGGGTCCGGCGCTGGTCGCGGTCGTCGTGTCGGGGTGTTCCGACGACAAGTCGGCGAGCAAGGAATCGTCCTCGTCGAGTAATCCGGGGACCTCCAGTTCGGAAGAGAGCACGTCCGCCGCGGGCGACGACGGCGAAACCGGTGGTGGCGTGCGGATCGCGCTCGGCGAGACCAAAAAGGTCGCCGTTCCCGCCGACGCCGTGATGGATATCCGGATGCCCGCCGAGTGGGGACCGGCCGCAAATGAGCTGCGCTGCACGGTGGTCGACAGTTCCGGCCGGAACGAAGATCTCCGTTCCTCGGATGTGAAAAAGACCGAATCGGTGAATGGCAAGGACTGGATGACGGTGTGGACTTTTTCCGCAGCCCCGGTCGGCGATGTCACGGTCGGCTGCACCGACCCCGACTCGAAAATCGCCGCCGCACACCCCGACGCCTTCGTCCGGGTCGTCCCGCGCGGCGTGTTCCCGACCCCGGCACCACGCTGAGCCCGCTGGTTCGGAACCACTGAATCCGTCGACCACCGCTGTTCTTCGAGCATGTCGGAGGGTGGCGGTAGCGTCGAGGACATGGACGATGCCTGGGATGGTCTGGGGTATCGGGAGCGGCCGTCCAGGTTCGGGCAGGCCGTGGTGTGGACGCGGACGGTTACTGGGGACGATGCTGGGGCGGCGGTGTTGCCGGACGGGTGTATTGATCTGTTGTGGGTCGGCGAGCGGCTGGTTATTGCCGGACCGGACACTCGGGCCTATCGGCCGGTGGCTGCGGTGGGGACGCGGTATGTGGGGCTTCGGTTCTTTCCAGGGACGGCGCCTGCGCTGCTCGGGGTGCCTGCGGATGCATTGCGGGATCAGCGGATAGAGCTGGCCGATGTGTGGTCGTCGGGGACGGTGCGGCGGTTGAGTGAGCAGCTCGGCGCGGCCGACGATCCGGTGTCGGCGTTGGAACGGATTGCGTTGCGGCGGGCCGCGGAGGTCGAGCCGCCCGATCCGGTGTTGCGGCGGGTGGTCGCGGCGTTGGACGCGGGGTGGTCGGTGGGGGCGACCGCTGAGGCGGCCGGGCTGAATGCGCGGCTGTTGCATCGGCGTTCGCTGGCCGCGTTCGGTTATGGGCCAAAGACGCTGGCGCGGGTGTTGCGGATGCAACGCGCGTTGGCGGCGGCGCGGCGGGGGATGCCGTTCGCCGACACCGCCGCATCGACCGGGTTCGCGGATCAGGCCCACTTGGCACGGGAGGTGCGTGATCTCACCGGAATGCCGTTGGGGCAGGTACTGACTCGGTCAGGTGCCGCGGCGCCGGACGGAAGCGGCCTGGTGTCGGCGGCGGGCTGATCAGTCGGCGGTCGGCAGCGCCGCGTAGAGGTCGATGCCGTTGCCGTCCGGGTCTTGGACGACGGCGTAGCGCTGGCCCCAGAAGGCGTCCCACGGCTTCATCTCGCCGTGGTAGCCGGCGTCGATGAGGTCGGTGTAGACGGAGTCGACCTCGGCGGGGTCGGCGCAGCGGAAGGCGAGTCCGATGCGGCCCGCACTGGTCGGGGGTTGCCAGTTGGGGTGGAAGGACTGGACGGTGGCCTCGGTGTCGAGGGCCAGCCGGAAACCGTTGGGCAGGGCGGCCTCGGCGTGCGGCTCTGCCTCGGAGCCTGCGGGGAAGTCGAGGCCGAGGCGGCGGTAGAAGGCGACCGAGGCGGGCATGTCGGTGACGACGATGCCGATGACGTCGAGTTGTGGAGTCATACCCGCACGGTAACCAGCCACGCCCCGGCCGGTCTTGAACGAATCGGACAGCACGCTGTTCTTCGCACACGCGATTCGCGCTGCACGGCCGCGCCTGCCGTGTAGGTGGTGTGCGAAGACGGTCAGCGGGCGAGGGCTGGGACGAGTTCGGCGATCAGGTTTTCGACGAGGATTTGGATGCGGTCGCGGATGGTGCGGACCACGTCGATGGTTTGCCCGGCCGGATCGGGCAGCACCCAGTCGCGGTAGCTGATGCCGGGGAAGAACGGGCAGGCGTCGCCGCAACCCATGGTCACCACCACGTCGGAGATGCCCACCGCGTCCATCGTCAACGGCTTGGGGGTCTGGCCCGAGATGTCGATGCCGACCTCGGCCATCGCGGCGACCGCGACCGGGTTGAGCGCGGCGGCCGGTGCGCTGCCCGCGGTCCGCACCTCTATCCGGTCGCCCGCGAACGCGTTGAGGAACCCGGCGGCCATCTGCGATCTGCCCGCGTTGTGCACGCAGATGAACAGCACACTGGGCTTGTGCGGCATAGAGGCGCCTTTCGGTGAGCGGATCTGAAAGCTTGGACTGTGTGCTGCCAGATAAGGGTTATCCGGCGTGTTGAGGCCGAAACGCTGTCGAAGCGTACGGGATACGTATACCAGCGCGGCGAAGATCGTTACTGCGGACAAGTCCTCGTCCGCATTGACGCCCGTTGCGGTGCAGGGGATAGGGCTCGAAAATTGTTGCTGCACAGCCGTTGCGCGGACGAGCCTTGGTTGCTGTGCTGCTATGCCTGACGGGATCGACCGGAAGTTGTCGGCGCGGAATCGACCGATGTCCAAACTGGACGGTATCTCCCGCGTTCGCGCCAACCGAGATGATGGCATCGCATGCCTCGGTGATTGCCGAAAGCTACTGCCGCACAACAAAAACGGCGCCGCAGCCGGTTGTGGCCACAGCGCCGTCGTCAGGAACTGCTCAGATCGGACGGAAGTCGATCATCTTGCGCAGCCGCGCACGATCACGCTCGAGACGCCGGGCCTCATAGGCGATCGGGAAGTACCGCACCCGTTCCGGAAGCAGCGGAACCGCCCGGGCGATCATCCAACCCAACGCCCGCAGCTTGCGCTCATCGGATTCGCTCCAGGTCAGCCCAAGCTTTTCCCGAGCGACCTCGGGCGTCGTACCCACCGTCACGAAGTACTGCATCCGCCCGACCGGGGCAACAGCCCGCCGCCAGAGCGGCGCGAGGACCCGCGGCAACTGCTTCGGCGGCGCGACCGACCGGATCACCCGCAGGTAGTCGCGCGCGGTCCCGGTGGCCTCCAACTGGTTCGCCACCATGTCGGTGAAGAACGTCTCGAACTCGGCGTAGCTCGCCGGAATCTCCTTGGGCGCCACCGAGAAGTTGCGCATCAACTGCACCATCTCCTGGTAGACCGCCTCCTTCTCGGCCGAGGAGAGCGGGCTGCGGGCGAAGTACTTGGCGTTCTCGGCGAAGGCGAACGTTCCGGTGTGCAGCACCCAGGCCCACGGCCCCGAGGCCAGCGCCTTGTGCCGGACGCCGTGCGCGTCGGTGGTGTTGAGCGAGGCGTGCATGGTGCGCAGCCGATCGGCCTCGGCGAGCGCCTCCTCGCCGCCGTAAATCCACATCATCACCGACGCGATACTGCGCAGCGCGCGCCCCATCGGATCGGTGCGGAAGGTGGAATGTTCGTCGACCACCGCGGCGATGCTCGGCTCCATGGTCTGCAGCAGAAAGGCTGAACCGGCGGTCAGCGAGAAGGTGATCAGTCCGGTCTCATCCCACAGGCGGGTGCCCGGCTCGAACGGATGGCGCGTACGCGCGCTGGTGGTTTCGAGAGCGGCGGACATCGTGATCTCCTTTGATCAACACCCGTAAAGCGATGAGAGGATTAGCGTAACATTCTCTCATTGTCTTGTGTAGGGCCGACCGAGCGCGGATGACGCGAAGGTTCCGCGCGCCCTAGGCTTTGCTGCTATGACGAGCGAGTGGCGCAGCCGCGACGGCCGCATCGGGGTGCTCACCGGGGCGGGTATCTCCACCGACTCCGGCATTCCCGACTTTCGCGGCCCGCGCGGCGTGTGGACGAAAGACCCGATCGCCGAACTGCTTTCGACCTACGACAACTACCTGGCCGATCCGGAACTGCGCCAGCGCGCGTGGCTGGCCCGGCGCGACAACCCGGCCTGGGCGGCGCGACCCAATGCCGCACACCTCGCGCTGGCCGAGTTGGCGCAGGCCGGGCGCGCGGTCACGATCATCACCCAGAACATCGACCGGCTGCATCAGCGCGCCGGTTCGCCGGCGGACCGGGTGATCGAGATCCACGGCAACATGTTCGAGGTGGTCTGCGTCGAATGTGATTACCAGACAACGATGGCCGTGGTGCTGGATCGCGTCGCGGCGGGCGAGGCGGACCCGCCGTGCCCGCAGTGCGGCGGCGTGCTGAAGTCGGCGACCATCATGTTCGGCCAGCAGTTGGACCGGCGCACCATGATGAAAGCTGCGCTCACGGCACAAACCAGCGCCATCTTCCTGGCGATCGGCAGCTCGCTGCAGGTCGAGCCCGCAGCCTCGATGTGCGCCATCGCCGTCGAGAACGGCGCGGACCTGATCATCGTCAACAACGAAGCGACGCCGTACGACTCGATGGCCACCGAGCTCGTCCGCGAACCCATCGGTGCCGCAGTCCCGCGTCTGGTCGCCGAGATCCTCGCCGCCCGCGCATAACCGACGCACGCCTGCTGATTTCCGGCACCGAGAATCGCATGCGAATCCCGGTGCGGGACATCAAGAAGCGTGCGTGTGTTCAGTCGATGGGGCCGAGCACCCGGTTCAGGTAGGCGTTGCTGAAGCGGCCCTTCGGGTCGAATCGGCGGCGCACCTCGGCGAAGCGGTCCCAGTCGGGGTAGCGCTCGCGCAACGTGTCCGCTGTCTGGAAGTGCCGCTTACCCCAGTGCGGGCGGCCGTTGTATTTGTCGAACACGGCCTCGCAGGCGCGGAAGTACGGCTCGTACGCCATGCCTTTGTACTGGTGCACGGCGATGTAGCAGGTGTCGCGTCCGGTGGCGGGGGAGAGGAACGCGTCGTCGGGGGCGACCCAGCGGACCTCGATCGGCATCGCGGTATGGAATTTCGTGGAGAGATCCTTGATTTCGCGGATCGCCGTCGCGGCGTGCTCGCGCGGGATCGCGTATTCCATCTCGGTGAAGCGGAGCAGGCGCGGGGACGCGAAGACCCGATAGGAGCGGTCGACCTGGCGACGGTAGCTGCCCGCGTAGGCGGCGCCGCGCTGGATGTACGGCACCAGCCGCGGCTGCCAGCGGGCGAGCTTGCACAGCGCGTCGAAGGTGTAGTTCGACATCAGGATGTCGGTGAGCCAGTCGACGGCCTTGCCGCGCGGCTGCTCGGGCAGTTCGACGGGATTGTTGCGCTTGGTCATCGCCAGCGGGCTGTGCCCGAACATGTAGAACTCGAAGTGCTCGTTGTCGTCGACGTAGGAATCCAGGTCGGCGAGGATGTCGTCCACGGGGACCGGCCGCTCGATGCCCTCGAGCACGAACGACGGCACCAACTGCAGCGTCGCGGCGGTGATCACGCCGAGCGCGCCGATGCTGACCCTGGCCGCGCGCCAGCCCTCGGGATCGGTCTCCGCGTTCAACTCGACCCGGCTGCCGTCGGCGAGCATCAGTTCGATGGAATGCAGTGCGGCCGAAAGGTTTTGCAGGGTGGACCCGGTGCCGTGGGTGCCGGTGGCGGTCGCGCCCGCCACGGTCTGCACGTCGATGTCGCCCAGGTTGGGGAAGGCGAGGCCGTGCTCGTGCAGCGCGTTGCTCGCGGCGTTGAGGGTGATGCCCGCCTCGACCCGGACGCGTCCGGTGGCGGTGTCGACGTCGAGGACGCGGTCGAGGTTCGCGAGGTTCAGCAGCACGCCGTCGGTCAGGACGGTGTCGGTGAACGAATGCCCCGCTCCTGCCACGCGCACGATCTGTCCTGCGTCGCTGGCTCGCCCGAGGATCTCGGCGACCTCATCGGCGGTGCGCGGGGAGGCGATGGTCGCCGGCGTGCACTGTTGATCGCCAGCCCAGTTCACCCACGAGTTGGTCATGTGACCAACTGTAGGGGATCGGCGTGTGATATGGCCTGCTAATAACGCAGTTGTTACCTTTTGCGTCCCGCGCAGGCGCCTTTGGCCTGCTCTACCTCGCTGTCGTTGAGTGGCGGCAGCAGCAGCTGCTGCGGCGGCGTGCCGTCGGCCCGCACGCCGTTGAGCACGATCGCCATGTAGCGCTGCCAGACATCGGGATTGACCGGCCTGGCGAACTCGGCGATGCCGTCGACCATGTGGATCAGCGCGAAGAAGTCGGAGGGCTCGATACCGGGGGCGAGCACGCCGGCGTCGCGGGCCCGGTCGACGATGGCCATGACGGTCGGCTTGATCCGGTCGCGGACGACGACGAACCGGTCGACGTCGTCCTCCAGTTCGAGCATTACCTCGCTGAAGCCGCGATTCTTCGCCATGTGCCTGCAGGCGTACTCGAAGAACTCGACGAGCCCGAACCAGGGATCGGCGTGCTTGTAGGCGGCATCGGCCGCCTCGGCGAACTCGCTGATGCTCTGTTCGAAGACCTCGGTGATCAGTTCCTTCTTGTTCGCGAAGCGCCGGTAGACGGTGCCGACGCCGACGCCTGCGCGTTCGGCGACGTCGTCGAGGGTGATCTCGAGTCCGTGATCGGCAAAGAGTTCGCGCGCCGCGGCGATGATCCGCTGCTGATTTCGTGCGGCATCGGCACGCAGGCGGCGGGGCGGAGAGAGGGCCGTGGCGTGATTCACACTCACATCCTATCAAGTATCGGGATTAAGCGGAGGCGTTCTCTCCGTTATGGTGGTAGCTTCTTACAGTAACCGGAGGCACCAACTCCGCATCAATACTTGAGACAAAGGGGACACATGACTACCACGTTCGACCGTGGGGCACCCGCCCCCGCTAAAACGGACCAGGGCCGTCGTGGCTCGCACGCCCTGCGTTGGTGGGTGCTCGCCGTCCTCGGCGTGGCACAGCTCATGGTCGTGCTGGACGCGACCGTCGTCAACATCGCCCTGCCTGCCGCCCAGCGCGACCTCGGCTTCAACGATGGCGACCGGCAGTGGGTGGTCACCGGTTACGCACTGGCGTTCGGCAGCTTGCTGCTGCTCGGTGGCCGACTCAGCGACCTCTTCGGTCGCCGCAACACCTTCATCATCGGCCTGATCGGCTTCGCAGGCGCCTCCGCGGTCGGTGGCGCGGCCACCAGCTTCGAGATGTTGGTCGCAGCGCGCGTCGGGCAGGGTGTGTTCGGCGCACTGCTGGCTCCGGCCGCGTTGTCGCTCCTTACCGTTACCTTCACCGAACCGAGTGAACGAGCCAAGGCGTTCGGCATCTTCGGTGCGGTCGCCGGTGCGGGCGGTGCGATCGGCCTGCTGCTCGGCGGCATGCTCACCGAGTGGGCCAACTGGCGCTGGGTGATGTTCGTCAACCTGGCCTTCGCGGCCGTCGCACTCGTCGGCGCGGTGCTGCTGCTGGCCAAGCATGTGACCACGAACCGGCCCAAGCTCGACATCCCCGGCACCATCGTGGTGACCGCCGCGCTGTTCGGCATCGTGTACGGCTTCTCGCACGCCGAGTCGACCAGCTGGACCAACCCGGTCACGCTGAGCTTCCTCATCGGCGGCGCCGTGCTGATCGCGGTGTTCGCCTGGCTGGAGACCAAGGTCAAGCATCCGCTGCTGCCGCTGCGCATCGTGCTGGACCGCACCCGCGGTGGTTCGTTCCTGACCGTGTTCGTCATGGGCATCGGGATGTTCGCGATCTTCCTGTTCCTCACCTACTACATGCAGCTGAGCATGGGCTACTCGCCGATCAAGACCGGCCTGGCGTTCCTGCCGATGGTGGCGGCCATGGTCGTCTCGTCCACCACGGTGCCCTCGTTCGTGCTGCCGAAGCTCGGGCCGAAGGTCGTCATGTCGGGCGGCTTCCTGATCGCCGCCGCCGGTATGGCCTGGCTGACCCAGATCGGCCTGGAGACCGGATACTCCTCGCACATCCTGCCCGCACTGATCCTGCTGGGCCTCGGCCTCGGTGGTGCGATGTCGACCGCGTTCCAGGGTGCGACCTCCGGGGTGCATCACGAGGACGCCGGCGTGGCCTCGGCGATGATCAACACCAGCCAGCAGGTCGGTGGCTCGATCGGCACGGCGCTGCTCAGCACCATTGCCGCCTCGGCCGCGACCAACTACCTGTCGACTCGTGCGCCGGATCCGCTGACCGTCGCGCAGTCCGCGGTGGAGAGCTACACCACCAGCTTCTGGTGGGCGACGGCGATCTTCGTGGCAGGCGCGGTGATCACCGCGATACTGATGCCGAACACGGTGCCGGTGCCGTCGGAAGGTGAGCCGGTGCTCGCGCACTGATTTTTCGGCCGCGTGGCCGCGAACGGCGCTCGCAGAACTCGCGCTGTTGTGGTCGCCAAAGCCTCTAGTGTTGCGTTCTGCTCGAACGACACAGCGCCCGCATTCGATGTCGAATGCGGGCGCTGTGTCGTGTGGGCTTTCAGCAGTTACTGGGTGCCGGGATACCGGCGAACCGGTCGCCGAGGTAGTTGAACGCGTTGATCGCGCCGGGGATCATCGCGGTGCCGTGGTCGGCGCCGGGAATCAGGTCGAGCTGGACGCGGACGCCCTGGCTGCAGTACCGGCCGAGGACGTCCCGCACCAGCTGCGGTGACACCTGGTCGTTGGCGCCGTGCCATTCGTAGATCGGGGTGCGCGGGACGCCGGGGTAGATCTCGATGCTGTTCTCGTGCAGGATGCGGACCACCGTCGGGTCGGCGTCCATCGCGCCGTAGAAGACATCGTTGAAGCTCTTGTTCGCGCCCGCGTTGATGATGTCGTTGGTGCAGGCGTTCGCGATCTGGCTGCGCAGCGCGAAGCCGGTCGGATTCAGGATCCGATCCATTTCCAGCTCGGCCGGGTACTCGCGCTCGAGCCCGATCGCGGCCGCGAAGCCGAGGCCGAACAGCGGGCTCCGCTGCAAGCCGACGTCCTGAGCCAGCTTGCCGATGTTCATCGGGACACCGCCCTGCGCCGCGCCGACGATCGGCAACTCCGGCGCGTACTCCGGCGCGAGCGCCGCGGCGAAACCGGTCGCCATGCCGCCACCCGAGTAGCCCGCCATGCCGACCACGCTGCCGCCGAGATCGGCTGGGCCGAAACGCTTTACGGCACGGATGCCGTCGAGGGTCAGCCTGCCGCCGAGGCGCGCGGCACCGTAGGCGCTGGTCGGTCCGAGATGATCGGGCACCGCGACCGCCCAGCCCCTGGCCAGCAGTGCGTTCAGCGCGGGGGCCTCCTGCATGGTGCCGTCGAAGATGCTGTGCGAGGGCGCGCACTGCAGGCCGAGCGAGTTGACGAACGGCTGATACGACACGATCGGCCGGTTCATGCCGCCACCCGGCGGCAGCAGCAGGGTCGTCATCGCGGCGATCGGCGCGTCGCCGGAATTGGTCGACCGGTACAGCAACTGCCAGGCGGTCGCGCCCGGGAAACCGTTCGCGGCCACCGGCCTGCTGCGCATCACGTCGCCCGGCTGGAAGTTCCCGACATCCGGTGGCGCGCTGTAGAAGCCGTCGCCGTCGGGTACCGGATAGATCGGTGCGGCCACTGCGGGCGCCAGGTGTCCGAGCCCGGCCGAGGCCGTCGCGAGTGCCACGATCGAGAGTCGACGCAGAGTGCGGCCGACGGCTAGCTGCCGTCTGCCTGAGGTTTGCTGTCGCGCCAGTCGGCGAGCTTCCGCCGGTTCCGGTTGCGCATTCGGTTGTGCCCGCTGTGCCGCCATCGTTGCTCCGACCTGAGTAAGTGGGGGGTGGAGGCAACTTCGGCCAAACCTTCAGGCCATTCGTACGCGGATCTCGGCCGGATGTCAACGAACAACGCTGTTCGCAGTGTCTTTCTCGATGGGGCAGGTCCCCTGGTCGACGCGCGCGGTAAATGTCATGGGATGCTTTGCTATCGGGATTCTGATGGTTCTGATCACGGCGAGATGGGTAGCCCAGAAACTGCTGCGTCCCTTTCCCGGTATCGGAGTGTTCGGCGGCTTCACCACCTTTTCCACCTACCGTGTCGCGGTTCGTAGACTGCTCGAATCGGGCGCCGCGGTCCAGGCGCCCGCTATCTCGGGGGAACGGTGGTGGCGTCGCTGGGCCGGAAACGGGAATCACTCGGCGGGCAACGGCAACGGCACGACGGAAGGGGGCCAGGCAGTGGGAGAAGCAGGACAGTGGCAACCCGCGGCGCGACTGACGGTGCTGCTCGACGAGGACGACAAATGGCGGCACACGCCGCTGTATGCCGAGATCATGGGGCGTGCCCGCGACACCGGCCTGGCCGGGGCGAGCGTGTGGCGCGGCATCGAAGGCTACGGCGCGTCCTCGCGGATCCACACCACCCGCGTCCTGGACATGGCCGACCATCTGCCGCTGGTGCTGATGCTCGTCGACGAGGCCGACCGGTTGCGTGCGTTCGTCGAACAGAACGCCGAGCTGTTCACCACCCTCAATGTCGCGCTCTCGCCGCTGGAGCTGTGGCAGGGAGCCGCCCGATGATCCTGCCGCTCGACGCGCCCGTTCCGCGTCGCGTAGATCCTGTCGTACCAGCACGTTTCGGTGCTCTGCTGCCACTTGGCACGCCGACCGTTAACATTGTCGGTTCGGCGCTGCTCGGTGGATTGATCGGCGCGAGTGCGGGCAATCGGCTGACAGCCGCCGCCGGTACGGGTTTTCGCGGCGCGCTGACCGGGTTCAGCACGTTCGGCCACGAGACGATCCGGCCGGTGACGGTCGCGGCCTGCCTGATCGCGGTCTTCGTCGCCGCGTCGACGACACAGTGGTTGTGGCCATGATCCTGATGACGAGCAGGGCGCAGCCGATACGGAAGGGAGACCCGAGCATGGCCCATGATCGAGCAGGGCGACTCGCGCGTCCCACCGATCTGGAAGACATCGCACATCTGGTCACGGCGTACTACAGCCGGATTCCGGATCCGTCGGATCCGGCACAGCAGGTGGTTTTCGGCACGTCGGGACATCGCGGCTCCAGCCTGGACACCGCGTTCAACGAGGCGCACATCCTCGCGATCACCCAGTCGATCGTGGAATACCGTGCGACCCGCGGGATTACCGGCCCGGTGTATCTGGCCAGGGACACCCACGCGCTGTCCGAGCCTGCCATGGTCACCGCGCTCGAGGTGCTGGCCGCCAACGACGTGACCGCGATGATCGACGCCCGCGACCGGTACACGCCGACGCCGGCGCTGAGTCACGCTGTGCTGCGGCACAATCGGGGCGGCACCCGCAATCAGGCCGACGGCATCGTGATCACCCCGTCGCACAATCCGCCGCGCGACGGCGGCTTCAAATACAACCCGCCGCACGGCGGTCCGGCCGACAACACGGCCACCGACGCCATCGCCGCGCGCGCCAACGAACTGCTGCGCAGCGGGCTCGCCGGGATCAAGCGGACCACGCTGCAGCACGCGCTGGAGACCAACGTCCAGCGCTACGACTACCTCGACCACTACATCGCCGACCTGCCGAATGTGTTGAACCTGGACGCGATTCGCGGCGCGGGCATCCGGCTCGGCGCCGACCCGATGGGCGGCGCCAGCGTCGACTACTGGGAAGAGATCGGGCAGCGCTACGACCTCGAGCTGGAGGTGGTCAACCCGTTCGTCGACCCCACCTGGCGGTTCATGACCCTCGACAGCGACGGCAAGATCCGGATGGATCCGTCCTCGCGCTACGCGATGGCCTCGCTGATCGCGATCAAGGACGACTACGACCTGTCCACCGGCAACGACGCCGACGCGGACCGGCACGGCATCGTCACGCCCGACGGTGGGCTGATGAATCCGAACCACTTCCTCGCGGTGGCCATCGAATACCTGGTCGCGAACCGGATGGGCTGGGACGCGCTCAGCAAGATCGGCAAGACGGTGGTCACCTCGTCGATGATCGATCGGGTGGTCAGCGTGCTCGGCCGTGACGTGCACGAGGTGCCCGTCGGCTTCAAGTTCTTCGTGCCCGGATTGTTCAGCGGCAGCCTCGCTTTCGGTGGTGAGGAGAGCGCGGGCGCGTCGTTCCTGCGGATGGACGGCACCGTGTGGACCACCGACAAGGACGGCATCCTGCTCGCGCTGCTCGCCGCCGAGATCGCCGCGGTCACCGGGCAGAGCCCGTCGGCGCGCTACGTCGAACTCGAACGTCGCTATGGCAGTCCCGCCTACGCGCGGATCGACGCGGCCGCGACGACGGAACAGAAAGCGCTACTGGCGAAGTTGACTCCGGACATGATCACCACCAAGGAGATCGCCGGTGAGCCCATCACGTCCGTGCTCACCAGGGCGAAGGGCAATGGCGCGCCGCTGGGCGGGCTCAAGGTGACCACCGAGAACGCGTGGTTCGCCGCCCGGCCGTCCGGCACCGAGGACAAATACAAGATCTACGCGGAGTCGTTCCACGGTCCCGAGCACCTCGCGCAGGTACAGGCGGCCGCGGAGGAAGTGGTGGGACAGGCGCTAGCCGGTGAGTAGATCCTCGGCAGTCGGCACGGCACGGTCCAACGGCCGGGCGGAGCCGCTGCCCATCGAGATCTGGGTGCTCGTCGGCGGCGCGTTCGTCATCGCCATCGGGTTCGGGCTGGTCGCGCCGGTGCTGCCACAGTTCGCCCGCAGCTTCGGCGTCGGCGTTGCGGCGGCCTCGGCGATCGTGAGCGCGTTCGCGTTGATGCGGTTGCTGTTCGCGCCGGTGAGCGGGCGGCTGGTGCAGCGGCTGGGGGAGCGGTCGGTCTACCTCACCGGTCTGCTGATCGTCGCGCTGTCCACCGGTGCCAGTGCGTTGGCCCAAAGTTACTGGCAGCTGATGGTTTTGCGGTCGCTCGGCGGGGTCGGGTCGACCATGTTCACCGTGTCGTCGCTGGCGCTGGTGATCCGGATGTCGCCGCCCGCCGCGCGCGGCCGGGTGTCCGGGCTGTGGTCGACCGGGTTTCTGATCGGGTCGGTCAGTGGCCCGCTGGTCGGCGGGGCGTTGTCCGGGTTCGGCTTGCGGATGCCGTTCGTGATCTACGCGGCCGCGTTGCTCGTGGTGACCGTCGCGGTGTATCTGGCGCTGCGGAATTCGCAGCTCGCCGCGCCGGAACCTGTTGGCGGCCTGCGGATGATGTCATTCCGGGAAGCGTGGGCCCGGTCGGAGTATCGGGCGGTGCTGTGGTCCAACTTCGCCAACGGGGCCGCGATATTCGGTGTGCGCATGGCGTTGGTGCCGCTGCTCGTCGTCGAGGTGCTGCATCAGACGCCCGGCATGGCCGGAGTGGCGTTGACCGTGTTCGCGGCGGGCAACATCGCGGTGCTCTTCCTGGCCGGTCGATACTCCGATCGCTGGGGGCGCAAGCCTTTTCTGATCACCGGGTCGTTGATCTGTGCGCTCGGCACGGCCGGTCTCGGCGTCGCCGACACGCTGCCGTGGTTGCTCGCCACCTCGTTCGTGGCCGGTCTCGGTGCGGGCATGTTCACGCCGACCCAGCAGGCTGCGGTCGCCGACATCATCGGCCCGAACGCCCGCGGCGGCCCGGTGCTCGCCGGCTTCCAGATGGCGGCCGATCTCGGCACCGTGCTCGGTCCGGTCGCGGTGGGCGCGCTGGCGCAGCAGGCGTCGTACGGTCTCGCGCTCGCGGTCACCGGTGCGCTGCTCGCCGTCGCGGCGGTGGCGTGGGCGGTGGTGCCGGAGCCGTTGCGTAAGCGGGAAGATCCGCTGGGCAAGTCGGCGGACGACTGCGACCACATCTGCGGTGCGGACGGGGCAGACCACCAGTTGGCCGGACACGATCCCGAGGTCGAGCACGCGGTGAACGACGCGGCAGGCGCGCCCATCGCCGACAGCCCGGTACCGCCGATCGCCGAGCCCATTACTGCGGAACGCGATGCGCCGGGGATCGATAGCCCTGCGCGGTGCGATGTCGAACCGGCCGAGGTGGACACAGAACCGACCGCCCGAGACTCGGTCGCGCGCTAACCGGCGCACGAGTCTGGTCATCCGCCACGCCCTCGACAACTGGAACCAGTTCGGCGAAACCGACCGCGACGTTCTCACCGAAGCGTTTGGAAACGCCGCGAACGCTGATCATCAAAGGAATCCTGGATGCTTCAAGCGAGGATCAGGCTCGCCGCCGAGGAGCGGCGCAGCTTGCCGGACGGGGTCTTCGGCAGTGCGCCCTTGTGCACGACCGTGACGACGGCAGGCGCTATGCCCACGTCGTCGTAGACCGCGCGCGCCACCGCTTTCCGAATTCGCTCGCTCTCGTCGGCGTCCGCAGCCTGATCGGATTCGACGATGACGGCGATGCCTTCCCTGGCCATGGTTGGCAGCCGGATGGCCACCGCGGCGGCGCTGCCGGGACGTACACCGGAGACACCCACTGCGGCGCGCTCGACGATGGTCGGAGAGATGTTGCGGCCCGCGACGATGATGATGTCTTTCTTGCGGCCGGTGACCACGATCTCACCGGTGCCCGCGACGAGGTAGCCGAGGTCGCCTGTGGACAGCCAACCCTCGGCGTCCACGGCGGATATGTATCCGTCCGGGCCGAGGTAACGCTTGGTCACAGCCTCGCCGCGCACCAGGATGTTGCCGACGCGGTCGGCGGGCAGGACTGCGCCGCTGTCGTCGAGCACCTTCAGCTCGATTCCCGGGACCGGAACGCCCAGCCGCATCAGTGTTCGCGACCGTGTGATTGCGTTGCGCTGAACAACGCCCTCGGTCTCGGCTCGGTCCGCGTCGATGATGTCCACCGTGTAGCGGTCGGCGGACGCGGTGAACGATACGGCGAGGGTGGTCTCGGCCATGCCGTAGGCCGGCATCAGCGCCTCGGCTCGGAAGCCGAAACGCGAAGCCGCACCGACGAATTCCTCCAGTGTGTGCTCATCAACGGCCTCCGCTCCGTTGACCGCGACGCGCATCGTTGACAGGTCGTAGGCGCCGTCCGGGGCTCGGCGCAGCCGGCGGGCGAGGATGGAATAGGCGAAATTGGGTGCGGCGGTTTGGGTTCCGCCGAATCGGGTGATGAGTTCCGCCCAGGACAGCGGATTCGCGAGAAAGCCGACTGGTGTGGTGATGACCGCGGTGGCCTGCGCGAACATCGGCGTCATCAGCATGCCGACCATGCCCATGTCATGGTAAAGGGGCAGCCAGCTGACCATCACCTCGTCGGCAGTCACTCCGGCCGCAGCGGCCATCGCGACCTGGTTCTGGTGCATATTTCCGTAGGAGATCGCCACCGCCTTCGGAACTCCGGTGGTGCCGGAGGTCAATTGCAGGATCCCGATATCGTCTTCCGTGGTGGCCACGTGCGGCAATTCCGCGGACCGAGCGGTCAATTCGTCGATCGACACGAACGCGGTACCGAGGTCCAGACCCCGCACCGCGTCGGTGAAGGGCTCACCCACCACGACTACGCGGGCGTTGAGCATCTCGATCACCGCGCGTGTATCCGCGACCCAGGTTTCGAGATTGGTGCGCGGGGTGGGCTGATGGAGCATTGTGAAGGCCGCGCCGCGCATCCAGATGGCCTGCACGGTCACGACGACGTCTGCGGGGCAGCCCGCGAGGATCGCGACGGAGTCGCCGGGCAACACGCCCGCCTCGGCCAGTCCGCTCGCGACTCGGTGGGCCGTCGACCGCACCTGCGCCCATGGTCGAAACGTCAGATCCGACGAGTCGGTGCCGCTCCAGAGACCGTTTACCTCGGAGGCAGGCTGCTCGAAAAGTAACTCGGTGATTCTGCTCATTGGTGCTTTCATCACTTCCCGCACGGCGATTGCCCGCGCATAGAACACCCGGCGTCGAATACGGTTCAGCATCGGAAGAAGTTTCCGGAGGCCGGGATGCAGCCGAATTATGCTGGTGTAGCTGCCTCACGGAGCACCAGGTCGAATTGCTCAACGAACGTGGCGGCGTATCCCACCGGCAAGGCGGCAGGGTCCGTGACGACGCCGAACGAGGTCGTGTTGCCCAGGATCAGCGAAGTCACCGAAAGGGAATAGCCCGCGAGCGGTGACAGTGGCGTCAATTCGACGATCGCTTTTCCGAGCACGGAACGCACCCGCGTGAAGCCGGGATTGATGCCGATATGGATGTCCGGGCTCATATGCGCCAGGCCCGCGCCCGCGATCACCCGCCGCAATGCCCACGGCAGGCCGGGGGCGGTGGCAGGGGCGGCAGTCGCGAGTTCCGGACGGTGCTTGTCGATGGTGGCGAGCTCGGACCGGCACCGGTCGAGGTGGCGGGCGAGATCGGCCTCGTTGCCCAGCAGGTTGAGCGGGGAGACCAGCACCGCGTTTCCGGTGTGGCGGAAGGCCGGATCGTTGGTGACGGGCAGCGTGACCCGGATGACCTCGACTTGTGTCGCGGCGTCGGGCGGCGCGATGCTCACGGTGCGGCCTATCGTGGCGAGCAGGAACTCGTGCACGGTCGCGCCGTTCCGCTTGGCGGCACGGCGCAGATCGCGGGTGGACGCACTGTAGAGGGCGTACTCGCGCTTGCCGGTTTTGCTGAGCGCGGGCCAGCCGCGACCCTTACGGCCCGCCGCCCACTGCTCATTGAACGCGGCCTTGGATTCCTTCAGCGTCGTCGCCTCGACGGCGGGGGTGCGGAAGCGCGGGCTGGTCGCGAATCGCTCGAACTCCGAGAGTTCCTCGGACGTGCCGTCGGCCAGCAGGGCGGCGAAGGCGGCGCCCGCGATGCCGTCGGACACCGCGTGGTGCACGCGCAGCAGGAAGAACTGGAAGCCGTCACCGGTCGGTGTGAACATCGTGATGTGCCACATCGGCTGCGGCCGCGGGAGCGGCGTCTCCAGCAGCACGGTGACCTGCCCGCGCAGGTCGGCCGCATCGGCGTATTCGATGGCTGTGAGATGCCCGTCCACCTCGACCTTCTCGGCAAGCACCACCTCCGGCGCGCGCCACCGGCCTTCGCGGATGCCCATCCGGAAGAGGTCGAACAGCTCACTCCGCTCACGCACCCGTTCGCGTACGTCCGCGACGGTCAAATGTGGGCCGTCGGCTGCCAACTTCAGCATCATCGACCAGTGCATCGGGCGACTTTTCGTGTCCAGATGCAGGTACGTGTGGTCCGACGGCGTCAGCTCGGCGACGGCGGATGTGGTGTCGGTACTCATCGGAGTGCTCATGACTGTTCCACCTTCGCGAATATCTGCTCGTAGCGTTTGTTGTCGGGCTTCATGGCCGCGGCTACCAACTCCCACAGCACCTCGTCGGTGCCGCCGCCGACGCGGGCCAGTTTCATATCCCGGTACCAGCGTTCCAACGGCAGACCGGTTTGCAGGTAGCCGATGCCGCCGAAGATATGTAGGCACTCCGAGGCCACTTCCTCGCCGAGCTTGGCGGCGGAGGCCTTCAGCGCAGCCGCGGTGCGCACGTTGATACGTCCCCCGGCGGCGACCCCGGTCAGCGCGTAGCGCAGCACGTCGACGCGCGATTGCAGATCCGCCACTCGCAGCCGCAGCGCCTGGTGGTCGTAGAGGCGCTTGCCGAACTGGGTGCGGTCGTACATCCGAGCCAGGGTGACGCCGAGCATAACGTCGCAGGCCGCGGCGATCTGGCCGGCCACGGAATAGCGCTCGTGGGCCAGACCCCAGCTGATGACCGCGAGCCCGGTCGCGGGACGGGCGATGAGCGCCTCCTGCGGAATCCAGGTGTCGATCGTCACCGGCGCGGTGTCGAGCGGGCCCGCGCCCAGCTTCTCGTACGGTGTCCCGATCCGGACCTGCGAGGTGGGTATCACCGCGAGCGCCACATTGCCCTCCCCACCCGAGGAGCCGCTGGTGGCGCTGCGGCCGACGACGAGGATGTAGTCCGCGATCGGCGCGAGCGAGACGAACTTCTTGTGCCCCACCACCCGGTAGCCGTCGCCCTCGGGCTCGATGGTGGTCCGGGCATTCTGCAGATCCGATCCGCCCGATTCCTCGGAGGCTCCGATGCACAGCACCTTCTCGACGGCGATGGCCTGCTCGGCGAGGTTGCGCAGGAAATCGTTGCGCCCGAACCGGCGTAAGATCGCGATCGCCGAATCATGCAGGCTGACACCGACTCCGATGGCCGCAGAGCCGAGCGCGCCCAACCGGTAAGCGAGGGCGAAGTGGTGTTCGAGGTCGGTGAGCTTCCGGTCTTCCCACTTGCGCGCGAAAACCCCTGTTGCGCCGAGGTGTTCGAGCAGCGCGCGCGGGAACTTCTTGTCCAGCTCGGCCTGCTCGGTCCAGACGACCACACGGTCGTCGAACGCCTCGGCGAGCACGTTGTCATACGAATTGTCAGTCACTGGTGAGCTCTCTGTGGTCCGCCGTGACGTTCGCGAGGGCCCGCATCACGGCCTGCAGCTTCGCTGATGACGGCACTGGAACGCCGCTGGCCGAATCACGCTCGCGCCGCGGCCATGACGGCCGCTGGCGCGGGAATTCCGATGACCTCCAACAAGATTCGCGCCACCTGGGTCAGCTGACCCGGCACCTGCTCGCGTTCGACGAGCCGAGCCGCGAGGCCACGCACGGTTTTCGTGCTGAACACGTCGGCGACGCCGACGCCCTCGACGGCGAGCAGGCCGCGCACGTTCGCCACGAACGTGGTGGCCAGGATGGAATTGGCGCCCGCGTCGAAGAAGTCGGTGGTCACGCCGATCTGCTCGATGCCGAGCACCTGCGCGGCGATGTAGGCGAGCGCCGCTTCCACGGCAGTCTCCGGCGCCACGTACTCGGCGGTCACGCGGCCCTCGGCCGCGCGCGCCAGCACCGCGCGGATGGCCGCACGGTCGATCTTGCCGTTGCTGGTCAGCGGCACCTGGTCCACCGCGTGGATGACGTCGGGAACCATGTACTCCGGCAGCAACTCGATCAGGGCGGCGGCCACCGTGACGGTATCGACCACCGATCCGGGCTCCGCGCGGACGACGGCCAAGCTCAGCCGTCCGGAGACGACCGCGGCCACCGCCTCACCGACCTCGGGCCGGGTCTTGGCCGCGGCCTCGACTTCGCCCAACTCGACCCGGTAGCCGCGGATCTTGACCTGGTGGTCGGCCCGGCCGAGGAAATCGATGGTGCCACCGGGCAGGTAGCGCGCGAGATCGCCGGTGCGGTACCAGCGGATGCCGTTCATCGTGACGAACCGGTCCGCGGTGCGCTCGGGATCGCCTCGGTAGCCGTCGGCGACGCCGACGCCGCCGATCCACAGCTCACCGGTCACCCAGTCGGGTGCGTCCTCGCCCCGTTCGTTGACGACGCGGCAGTGCGCGCCCGCCAGCGGACGGCCGTATGGCACGGCGGTCAACTCGGCGGGGAAATCGTCGGTGACCTCGTACACAGTGGAATGGATCGCGGTTTCGGTGGTGCCGCCGAGCCCCGCGAAGCGCAGTCCGGGGACCTGGGCCCGCGTCCGGGCGGCCAGTGCCGCGTTGACACGGTCGCCGCCGGTGATCACCACGCGCAGACTGCGCAGCTGTTCGGCGGTCGCGGAGTCGAGCAGCATCCCGATCAGGCCCGGCGCGCAGTTGAGCACCGAAACCCGATGCGCTGCTACGAGTTCCGCCCAGGAGGCAGCGTCGCGGACTGTGTCGGCATCGATGCAGACCAATGCGCCGCCGAGCGACAGCGGGCTGAAGATATCGAACACCGAAAGGTCGAACTCCAGCGCCGAGAGGCCGATGGTGCGGTCCTCGGCGTTCAGCGTGAATTCCTCGGCGATCGCGTCGATGGTGTTGGCGGCCGCGCGATGGCTGACCTCCACTCCCTTGGGCTCACCGGTGGACCCGGAGGTGAACAGTACGTAGGCGAGCGCGTCGGGAGCTGTCACCACGGCCGACTCGGCGCGCGGGCCGGTGACAGCCTGGTCGAAGACGATCCGCTCGATTCCCTCGGGTACGTCGACCGTGTCGCCGGCGACCACGGCGCGCACCCGGCCGCGCGAGAGGATACGGTCTCGACGCGCCACCGGCTGATCTGCGCCGATCGGCAGGTACGCCGCGCCCGCCGCGAGGACGCCCAGCACAGAGATCACCTGCTGATGCCCCTTGGGCACGATCACGGCGACCGTGTCTCCGGGATTCACCCCGGTGGTGGTCAGCGCGTTCGCGATCGACAGCGCCTGTTCCGCGACCGTGCCGTAGGCCAGTTCCTGGCCCAGTGACGAGACGATCGCGGCGCGCTCGGGCCGGCGGGCCGCGTGCTCGAAGAACTTGCCGTGCAGGCTGCGGGGCGTGATCGAGGCCGAGGCGGGCTCGGCGTACTCGCGAGCGCTGCGCTGCGCGGCGGGCAACGCGATCGACAGCGGTTCGTTCCAGTCCGCGCCGGGGGCGAGCAGACCGTCGAGCAGCGCTCGGAACTCGGCGAACATTGCCGCCATGACGCCGTCGGGCAGCGCGTCGCGGCGTGTGTCCCAGTTCACCAGTAGCCCGCCGCCGACCTCGGCGACCTGGGCGTCCAGGTCGACCTGCGGCCCCTGCGACAGAATCCACACCGGGTTGCCGAACAGGCGCGTCACCCGCTCGGAGAAGAGTTCACCGAGACCGAGGCCGGAGGTGAACACCAGCGACGGGGTGACCGCCGAGCCACGCAGCCTGCCCAGATCGCGCAGCACGTCGAGGCCCTCGTAGGTTGCGTGCGCGGCGCTGCTGTGCAGTTCGGATTGCAGACGGCGGGCGCGCGCCACCAGTGATTCGGTCTCGCGCGCGTCGACATCGATCAGCACGGAGTTGGTGAAGTCACCGACCAGTTGGTCGATTTCGTCGTGCACCGGTTCGCGGTCGAACAGCGGTAGGTTGAGCAGGAATCGCTGCCGGGCCGACCATCGCGCGATGACCTCGGAGAACACCGAGGCCAGGGCCACCGCCGGGGTGATGCCGTTGCCGTGCGCCGAGGCGTACAACCGTGCCTTGGCCTCGGGCTCGAGCCAGTGGTGGTATCGCACGCTACGTGCCGGATCGGGACGCCTGGCCTCGGGGATCGTGGGCAGTTCGGCGGTATCGGGCAGGCTCGGCAGCTTGTCGGTCCACCATTTCCTGGCCGCCTGGTGCTCGGCGGCCGGAACTCGGTCGCCGCGCTCGGCCAGATACCGGCGGAACGTGTAGCCGACCGGGGGCAGGGTCGAGTTCGACTCATAGGCGGCGGCGAGATCGTCGAGGATGCGCCGGTAGCTCATGGCGTCGGCGGCGAGCATGTCGACATCCAGGTGCAGCCGATGCTTGCCGCCGGGCAGCAGGGTGAGCACGAACTCGACCACCTGGCCCTTGGCCACATCGAGGAGCTGATGGCTCATCCGGTCGCGCGTGCGCTCCAGTTCGGCGTCCGCGTCGGCGACCTCGCGCAGATCCACCACCCGGAACACCGACTGCGGCGGCTGCGGCAGAATACGCTGCCGACCGGCTTCGCCGAAGGCCGCACGCAACGATTCATGCCGCGAAACCACCTGTGCGACAGCATTTTCCAGTCGCTGCGCGTCGGCACCCGCACCATCGAACTCCACGTACAGGTGCGCGGCGACACCGCCGAGCGCCTGCCCGGACTGGCGCCCTATCCAATAGGCGTGCTGCATGGTGGCCAATGCGAATTCGTCGTCCTCGGCCGCATCGGCGACCGGGGCGGACGCCGCGGCGGGTGCGGTGGGCGGCACACTTTCGGCGAGCAGGCGCGCCCACGCTTCGATCGTCGGCTCCAGCGCCAATTGCGAACTCTGCACCCGGTGACCCTGGCGACGCCAGGTGCCCGCGAGCTTCATCAACAGCATGGAGTGCAGGCCCACGCGGACCAGATCGTCACTGTCACCAAAGGAATCACCGGGAACATCCAGCAAGGCCGCGACATCAGCACGGAGCTGGTCTTTCGAAATCACGTGACTCCTTCAACGTCAACACTACTTATTAGTAAGGGTAGGCTTACCTAGCCTAACATGATGAAATCTTTCACCGGAATCGCCGAGCGTCCCTGCACGACCGCCAGGATCACCCGGCCACTGACCGGCTAGACGCCGACCGCCGACCGGATCTCATCGAACAGCTCCGCCACCGGACGATCGAGCGAGCGCGGCACGCGCGCGACGAGTTCGGCGACCACGTTCGCCGCACGGCGGGCATAGGACGTGTCGAGAACATCGGTCCGATACTCGATCTCCAAGTGCACTCGGTCGTCCTCGCTGATCTCGAACGCGAGGGAGAGCGGATAGTGCACAACACCTTTGAAGACGGTTTCGCAGCTGACGCTCGCGCCGTCGGGAACCGGAACACCGCGCAGCGGCGCGTTCCGCACCAGTACCATCACCTCGGCCACCGGGAAACGCCCGCCCGCACCGCGCAGCGCAGTGAGGATCGGCCCGTAGTCGACGGAGGAGAATTCCATCGCATCGTAGACCGTCGAAACCGCAGCGCGGAGCGCGTCTTTCGTACTCGCCGCCGGATCGATCGTGAAGCGCATGGGCACGACATTCCCGCAGTAACCGACCTGGTCCGGCGCGTCCTCCGGCTGCCGGTTGTCTGCGGGCACCAGCAGGACGTAGTCGTCCGCGCCGGTCATGGCGGCGATACTCAGCGCGGACACGACGATGAACACCGCGTTCGGGGTCGCGCCGACCGTACGGGCAACTCCGGCGAGCGCGCTGACATCGGACCGATCGATCGGGTGCGTCAGGTAGGCGCCCGACCCCTCCGTCATCGCCGACAACCAGCTCTGCTCAGGGCTGGTCTCAGGAAGCGCTCCGGACAACGGGTAGCGGATGCCCTCAGCTGCCCAAGTCTCGGTCGCGTGCCGCACCGCGCGGTCGAGCGCGGCGCCGCGGCGGGTCACGGTCCGGGGCGCGCGAGTCTCGCTCACGGCGGCTTCCGGACGAGCCACCAGACCGCCGATAATCCGCGGCAGCGCCGTCTCGTCAAAGGCGAGGTGGTGCAGCACCAGAACCATGGAAACACCGCCGTTCGGCCGCGCGTAGACGCGCGCGCGAATCGGCGGGTCCTGCCGCAGCCGAAACGGTGCTGTGGACAACACCGAGGCGGCGCCCCGGACAACCTCCGCGTATTCCTGCCCTTCGGCGGCACCGGTCTCCGGCATCGAGCCCCACTCCCAGACCTGGCCGTGCACGACCCAGCGGCCGTCCCAGCGGTTCGGCGCTCGCCGCGGTAGGCCGTCGTCGCCGTCGGCGATCACCGAGCTGAGTACTGCGGAGGCGTTGACCAGTCGCTCGAACGAGGCGATCACCGCTTCCACAGAGTAGGCGTCGTCGAATTCCAGGAAGACCCCATGGTTGTGCGAGATCGACTCCGGGTCCAGTTCGTAGATCTTCCACATCCGCCGCTCGGCGACGCCGAGATCACCGTCCGAGGGCTCCGGCCGCGTATCCTCGGCGACGGCCGCCTCCTGATCGCCCGCGATACCCGCGTCGGCCAGCCGCCGTCGCATGAGTTCCATCTGGGCGTCGGTCAATACATTCATTGTTTCTCCTAGCCGTGGGGGATGGTAGGTCGATCGCCGCCCGGCTCAGTAGTCGAACTTCGGGTCACCCGCGCACGCGGCGTTCTGGCAGAACGCCTTCCAATCGAACTTCCACAGACCGCCGTCGCGGATCAGGTAGTAGGTCGACTAGGTCGGATGTTCAGCGGCGCTGGCTACTGAGCGACGCTGCCTGCCTTCGAACGGATGAGATCTTCGAGATCGCCCACCGAAGCGGCCTCGGACATCTCCTTCTCGGTCAGCTGGACGCCGAGCCGCTCTTCGATGGCGACCACGCCGATGGCGAACGCCACCGAGTCGATGCCCAGATCCTCGACGAGCAGGGAGGACCGGGAGACTTCGGTGAGCGAGAGGTCGAGATCTTCTTCCAGGATGCTGTTGAGCGCGTCGTGGATAGGGTCGGACATCAAGTACTCCTCAGAGACGAAGCGATTGTTTACGCCGAGGCCGGGCCCCGGAAAGCGCACCACCTGGGTGCCATGTCGCCAGGTGAGGCGCGCGCGGCGCAGTCCGGGTAGGTGGGCCGACGCGCCGGAGCGTGCTCTACTCGAATACCTCCTCGTCCGTCACGCCGAAGCTGGTGAACGCCGTGTTGCGCGGTAGGCGGTACACCTCGCGGCCGAGCACGGAGTTGAGGATCTTGGCGTTGCGGACCGCGCCGATATCCAAATTCGGGGCCGAGACGCCGACGGCATGCGCCTCGGCGTTGGCCACGAAGATCCGGCCGGACAGCGCGTCGTCGGCCGCGACGGCGTGGTTCGACTCGACGACCAGGCGGCCGCGCGAGTCGCGCCGCAGCCGGTCGGCGACCGGGGCCAGGAAGTCGGTCTTGCGGTCCTTATACCCGGTGGCCGCGATGACGAGGTCCGCGATGTGCGCGATCAGCGATCCGGTGTCCAGGTGCCGTCCGCGGATGCGCAGCCGCCCGTCGGCCATGGTGTCGACGCCTTCGACCGCGACGCCGTTGCGCACCTGCACCGGTTGCGGCTTCTCCAGCAGTTGACGACGGTAGAGCAGGTCGTGCAGCCGTGCGAGCGTGTCGGCGGAGATGCCCTTGTGGAACTGCCAATGACCTGCTCGCACCCGGTCGCGGGTGTCCTCCGGCAGGCTGTGGAAGTAGTCCATGTAGGCGGGAGTGGTCATTTCCAGCGACAGCTTGGTGAAGTCCAGTGGCGCGAACCAGGGGGTGCGGGTCCACCACTGCACCGCAGGACCGCCCCGCAGGTTCGCCTCGAGCAGGTCGATGACGATCTCGGCGCCGGACTGGCCGGAACCGATCACCGTGACCGAGTCGGCCTGGTGCGCGGAGTCCTGGTGGAACAGGTACTGCGAACTGTGCACCAGCGCGGGCGAGGTGGTCGAGAGTTCCGGTGGGATAGCGGGTTCCGTGCCGACGCCGACCACGACGTGGCCCGCGTGGATCACCGAGGCGTTCCCGCCGCTGGTGACCGACACCTCGAAGTGCTGCTCGCTCTCGTCCCATCGAACTGTCTCGACGGTCGTGGCGAACCGCAACGAGGTCAGACGATCGACCGCCCACAGCAGGTAGGCCTCGTACTCGCGCCGTGTCGGGAAGAAGTCCTCGCGCACCAGGAACGGGTACAGCCGGTCGACGTCGGCCAGGTAGGCCAAGAACGACATCGGGTGCGTCGGATCGACCAGCGAGACCAGGTCGGAGAGAAAGCTGACCTGGAGCTTCGCCTCGTCGAACATGAGGCCGGGGTGCCAGCGGAACTCGTCGACGGAATCGACCACCAGCACATCGAGGTCGTCGACCGTCGAAGCCATCGCCGCGAGACCGATGTTGAACGGGCCGCACCCGATCGCCAGGATGTCGACCTTGTGGACCTCACTCATAGATCTTCACCATCTCGTCGTGATCGCTCTGCAAGCCTTCCGACTCCAATTCCAGACCGACGCGCAACAGCTCGTCGAACAGCGAATCGATATCGAGCTCACTCGATTCGGGGTTGAGCAAGGTGAGTTTCAGGCAGGTGCGCGGCTCACCGCCGCCGTGCACCCGCACCTGGGTGCGCCCGATCAGCGCCTTGCCGGAACTGATCAGGCGTCGCCGCAGTTCGGCGTTCACCTGGTCCAGGTCCAGCTCCTCGCAGCGGTAGCGGAACACCACCGTGGTCAGGGTGACCGGCGCGATCAGCTCGAGCTGCATTTCGGTGCCGATGCGGCGTTCGGCGTAGCGTGCCAGCTCGTGGCAGGTGTCGAGCATGTCGCCGAGGCCCTCGCGGCCGTAGGCCAGGAATGTCGCCGCCACCTTCAGCACGTCCGGGCGGCGGGTGGTCTGCAAGGTCTGACCGAGCAGGCCCCCGAAACCGGCCTCCACATCGTCGTCGGGGTTGAGGTACGCGACGGAGCGGCTCAGCGAGGCGAAACGCTCCCGGTCCGACAGCAGCAACACGCTGGCTGCGGCCGGCTGCCAACCGACCTTGTGCAGGTCCAGCGTCACCGAGTCGACGCGCTCGATGCCGGTCAGCAAGCCGGACAGGTTGTCGGAGAACAGCGAGCCGAAACCGTAGGCTGCGTCGACGTGGAACCAAACGTTGTGCCGCGCCGCGATATCGGCGATCTCGGGCAGCGGATCGACGGAGCCGAAATCCGTGGTACCCGCGGTCGCGACGATCGCGACGGGGGTATGACTGGCGCTGAGCTCGGTCAGCAGTTCCTCGAGGGCTTCCGGGATCATCCGGTGCTCGGAGTCGACCGGCACAGAGATCGCGGCCGCTTCACCGAGACCCAGTGCGGCGCACGCGCGGTGGATGGAGAAGTGCCCGACCCGTGAGCACAGCACCACCGGCCGGGGCAGTGCGCTTACGCCGTTCTGCCGGATATCGATGCCCTGCCGCGCCGCGCCGTAGTCGCGGGCGATCAGCAGTGCGAGCAGGTTCGAGTAGGACCCACCGGGGCCGAACACGCCACCGGCGGTTTCGGGAAAGCCCGCCAGTCGCGCCAGCGCGTTGATGGTCCACTTTTCGATGGCCAAGGTCGCCGGGCCGGAGTCATAAGTGTCCAGTGAGGCGTTGGTGGCGCTGGCCAGCGCGTCGGCGACCACCGCCACCGTCAGCGGCGGCGGCTGCAGATGCGCCGCGCTCAGCTTGTGGGTCAGGTCCAGACCGTGCCGGGCGATCAAGTCGGCCAGCTGCCCCAGCGCGGCGGCCTCGCCGACCCCACTTTCCGGGATGTGCTCGGACCCCAGCGCTTTCGCCACGGCGGCGAGCACGTCGGCGGGATCACCTGACGGCAGCGGCGACCGGTGATGATTCCCTGCGGTCGCCGCGGCCAGCAGCGCCAGTCCGCTACCAGCGGCGGCCCAGCCGTCGCCCGGATCGGCGAACCTGGATGGCCTCCCCCATGGGGAAGTGAGTTCATGTGACACGGAAAGCCCCACTACGTTTGAATTGCATCGAAAACGAACCTGTTTCGGCGAAGGTGCTCGGGTCGCGCGGACTTCCCTTGGGGCGACTTGCGCGAACACCCTGCCGTGGCCACCCCGACGTTCGGGGCTTCGTGATATGGGAATTCGGAAATGGTTCTCCTAACGTCGGGTCGCCCGAGGACCGCGGTCGATCCGTTCGCGCAAGCTGGTAGGCGGACACCGAATCGTTTTCGGCGGTGTGGACCCGGTCGAAGACCTCGTGCCGTCGAGCGGACTCGCGCAGACTTGCCCAGTCGCTGACGATGGGGATCAGCTCCCCGCGTGCCCAATGCGGTGCCTGATCCTCGAAGTTCGGCGACTGCGGATCGCCGCTGACGCCCAGCGGGACGATCCAGCGACTGGCGTCACGGTCGGCCAGATCCCAGACGTATCGGGCCGCCGATCCCAGGCTGCACGCATGCGAGAACCCGATGGCGCTCGCGTTGGCGAAGACACACTCGGCGTCGCCCCCCAGCGGCAGCCGGGTCGGCCGGACCTGTGCGGACATCTCGGGGTGCTTCGGCGACACACCGGCGAGATCCATACCGTGCAGCGGGGCGAGGACGTGGACACTGCCCCACGTCGGGACAGTGTCGAGTTCGCCGAGATGCACCGCGACTGCTTCGAGGGCCTCGCCCACCAACCGGTCGACCTCGACGCCGATACCGGGCGCGAGTCGCAGCACGGCCTCCAGTGCCGCCGCTAGCCGCGTCTCCACCACGAACCAGGGATCGAGTACGCGCGAGAACACGTGTGGCTCAGCGAGTCCGGCGAGAGCCTCGTGGCGAGCGATGGCGCGCACCAACCGGGTGCGCACCTCCGCGAAAACGTAGGCGTCGGTGCTGTCCGCCCGCATAGCGCCGTCCCAGGCGAGCAGCCTGCGGCGAACCTCCGCAGCGGCCTGGCTCAACCCGGTCAGCGAGGGCAGCAGCCCACGGATCAGCTCGGCCTGCTCGTTGGCGACGTCACCGTGGATGCGTTCGCAACCGTCGACGGACACCGCCGGATCAGCGTCCAGTAGTTCACCGATTCGCGCGGCGCGCGCCGGCGGCGCGCATTCGGTGGTGACCGGCTGCAGCGCGAGCGAATCCGGGATGCGCTGGTTGGCGATCACCGAGTAGTCGGCCACACTCGCGTCGACACCGTCGCTCACCGACGGCGTGACATAGCCCCGCCATTGATAGCGCTCGTCCCAGCCCGGCACCGGCAGCCAGTAGTTCGCGTGCGCCCGCACCGGGACCTTGCCGACGACGTGATGGGTCACTCGGCCGCTGGTGTCGGCGATGACGATCCGGTTCACCGGCTCGACCCACTGCCGCATGGCCTGCTCGACATCGCCGACAGTCTTGGCGAACAGCACATCCAGCGTGGCGTCGAAGGTGACTTCGGGATCGTTGAGCATAGGACTGCGCAGGCTCAGCGCGAACGACGCCTCCGGCCCGCCGAACAGCACCGGGCCATTGTCGGTGGTGATGATCTCGATCTCGACCGGATTACCGCCGCGCACCAGGATTTCCTCACGCCGGACACCGGCCGCCCGGCTGCCTCCCACCGATTCGGCGAACACGTCCGTACCCGACCTACTGAGCCGTTCCAGATATACGTCCTGGTAATCGGCCATCGCATTGGTGATCCCCCATGCCACCGTGCCGGAATGGCAGAAGTGCGGCACGCCTGGCACGCCCGCGAAGGAGAACCCGACAACGTCGAACTCCGGGCAGGCGAGATGGAACTGCTGGTAGACCCCGGGTAACTCCAGGAAGCGGTGCGGGTCACCAGCGATCAGCGGCGCCCCGGTCGCCGTGCGCGACGCCGCGACGCCCCACGCGTTGCTACCGGACAGGGGTTCGCCGAACGATTCGCGCGCCGCCTCGGTCCCCGGCACGACGCCCTCGGTGAACCCGCTGAGCAGGTCGGTGAGGAACGCCTCCTCGGGATAGTCGGGAACGGTCGCCGAGGTCGCGTCGACGCCCTCACAGTCGAACAGGGTCAGCGCCTGCGACCCGAGCGCGCGGGCAGCGTGCAAGCGCCACAGTTTTGTGGTGAAACGCCCGAAAAGGATGTGGTGCAGAAGGAAGATGGCGACCGGCGTCCAGGGCTGCGACGCCGTGGGACGATGCCCGAGTTCGGTCAACTCGATGGCCTCCGCGGTCTCGAGCGTGGCATTCACGCCACCGACGTAGGCCCGGATCAGCCCCTGCGAACGCGGGGACGACGCTTCGTAGATCCGGCGAGCGGCCCGGTCGAGCTGGGCGCGGCGGGCGAAGTCGTCCCAGCCGACGCCGTCCGCGCCGAAGACCTCCGCGCTGCGCCCCTCGGCCCGCAGGCGCAGGAACTCGATCTGCCAGGCGCGATCGACCCCGCACACATAACCCTGACCGAACAGCGCGCCCTCGGCCGAATCCGCAACGATGTGCGGGACGCCCTGGGCATCCCGGATGATTTCCAGGTCCGCAAGCACGGTGCGGGTGGTCACGAGACCGCCGTCTCTGCGACACGCGCCAACGCGGCCGGGGGCCGGTGGCACGCGATCGGATTCACGAGTTCGTGCTCCGCGTCGATCAGCGTCGCATACGAATCGCCGAGATTGACCATGCGCCGGTTGTTCGACAGCTGCAGACGATTCATGTGGATCGCCTTGAAAGTCGGCGCGAATAGATCCCACTTGCGGAACTTCTCGGACATATCGGGATGCTGTTCCTGGAACTCGATCACGCTGCGCGCGACGACGGTCCAGAAGGTCTCGTCCGCGACCAATCCGCTCGAATGCATGATCAACGCGAGATGGCGCAGGTAATCGTCGAACACATCCGAGAGCACGCCCATGTTTCGGATCTCGTCGGCCTCCTCGGTCACCACGCGGCGGCAGGAGTCCGGAATATCCGCCGGCGCGGCGAAAATGGACACCTCTTCGCCGATGTCCTTCAGGATGCCGCGCACGGGGACCCCGCCGTCGAGCACGAGAATCAGGTTCTCGCCGTGCGGGGAGAATTTGAACTCGTATTTGTACAGCAGGTAGATGATCGGCTGGAGGTAACAGCGCAGGTACCGCGCCAGCCATTCCGGCGCGGCCAGGCCCGACCGGCCGATGATGGCCTCGACCAGCGGCGTGCCGTGGTGGTCGACGTGCAGCAGCGCTGCCATGGTTGTCAGCTGCTCGCGCTCGTCAACCCGCGGAATCGGGCTCTCGCGCCACAGCGCCGACAGCAGCTTTCGATACTCCGACCCTGGCTCGGTGATGGTGGTGAAGCTGGTGTTGCGGTAGCCGATCGCCGCGACCTCGTACAGCATCTCGAAGCCCAGCGATTTCAAGTACGCGTCGCCGCTCACCTGGGCGCGGACCCAATCGTTGATCAGCGGTGTGGTCCGCATGTAGTCCGCGGACATGCCTCTGGTGAAGCCCATGTTGACGATCGACAGTGCCATCTTCACGTAGTGGCGGGCCGGATTCGTGATGTTGAACAGGGTCCGAATGGACTGCTGCGGCTGATATAGGTCTGGCGCTTCGCCGAGCTTCACGATCTTCTGCTCGGCAATGTCGACCGCGTAGATTCGCGCGATCTTCTGCGTCCACTGCCACGGGTGCACCGGCATGTAGTAGTACGACGCCGGGTCGAGGCCGCGGCCGGTGAGCACGGCATCGAAACGCTCGAGGGTCCGTGCACAGAGTTCGTCGCGAACCAGGCTGTCGTAGTCGACGCCGGAAACCCCTTGGAAATCGGTGTTCTCCCGCAACACCGCCACCCAGGTCAGCGGGAATCGACCACCCGATTCGGGTGCGTAGCGCTCGATGTCGTCCGCGCCGAAACCGAGGCGGCCTGCATTGGCGACGATGCAGGGGTGTCCCTCGGTCATCGTCTGCTCGATCGTCTGGAAATCCGCTTCGGCGAGTTCGGCCGCCGCGATCCGGCGCGTGTCGGGGCGATTCGTGCTGATGGCGAGGGTGTTGGTGAATTCCTCGAGGTACTCGGGCAGTGCCTCCGGGGAGATGCCGAGGGAGTTGCCCAGGTCGACGATGAGGTTGATCGAGTCGATGCGTGTTTGCACGCCGTCGCAGATCCGCACCAGCGACGACTCGTCGATGCTCCAGCTGTCCAGCGACAGGATTTCGGCGCGGAAGCGATACTCCGTGCGGCGGTCGTCGGAATAGACCACGTACAGACCGGGCGACAACTCGACGGGGCGCAGGAAACGCTCGTGGCAGAATTCGGAGAGGACCTTCTTCGCGATTCTGGTGTCATAGGTGTGCCAGAAGGCATAACTGTCGGCCGAAGCCTCGATATTATTCAAAACGCTGCCTTCTCAGAGATAAAACGTTGTATCGACGGCGGCGAGAGACCGTCCGTTGTCCGTCATGCGAATGAAATTCGCGCGGGTGCAATAGCTGAGTCGTGCCACCTTGCCTGCCACTGGATAGTCACCGGCGACCACGAATCCGACCGCGGCGTTGAGCCGCTGGACGTCCAGGTTGCGCACATCCGGCTCGACGACGACGCGCTGCGCGCCGAGCTCGAAGAACGCGGTCTGCATGATGTGCAGCATCACGTTTCCGGTGAACGCGGGCAGCCGGCGATCGGTGCTGGCGACCAGCAGATGCATACCGATGTCGCCTGGCTCGTGCGAATACCCGGTGCCGGGCTTGGCAAGTTCGCTCGTCACGGGGTTGTACAGTTCGAAAAGGAACTGTGGTTCGCCTTCGAAGTCGCCGATGCGCATGCCGAAACGCGAATCGGGGTCGGTGCCGGCCTCTCGAATCAGTTCCACCACATCGGCCAGGCTGCTGTTGAGCATGCCCCAGTACGCCGACTTCGGGTGGTTGAGCCAGCGATGCGCGATCACGGCATCGCCCTCGATGTCGATCGGCCGGGACTCGAAGTGGTACTCCGGCGCCGACATTCTGCCCGGAACAGGAGCGAGACTGTCCCACTCGCCTGCGATCAGCAGATCCAGCAGTCCCACGTAGTAGTCGAACATCGACCGCGCCGTGACCGGGGCCAACTCCGGGGTGCGCACACCCCAATTGACCAGTAGACCACCGGAGACCTCGACAACCTTCGCGTCGAGCAGCATCTGCGGGCCGTGCGAGACGATCCAGGACGGCTCACCGAGCACCTCGGCCGCGACCGGCGAGAACAACTCGCCGAGCCCGAGCGCGCTGGTGAACACCACGGGCGACACCACCTGCTCACCGAGTTCGCGCAGCACGTCCAGGCCACCGGCCGTGCCGCGTCCGGCCGCCTCGTGCATCGCCACCTGCATACTGCGGGCGCGCTGGACCAGCGACTGTTCTTCAGCGAGATCGACGTCGACGACGATCGTGGAGGTGAACGCGCCGACCACCGCGGCGACGTCGGAATGCACCACGTCACGATCGAACAGCGGCACCGTCAGCCGGAATCGGTTGCTGGCCGACAATGCGCCCACCGCCTCGGCGAACATGGCCGCCATGGCTGCCGCGGGCGTCACCCCTCGCCTGCGGGCGCCCTCTTCGAGCCGTTGCTGGTCGGCGGTGTCGATCAAGTGGTGCAGGCGCAACGTCGAGGGCGCCACGTCACCACCGGCCGTGTTGACGGGGAGTTCGGGCGGGCCGGGCAGGTCGGCGATCCGGGCCTTCCACCAGGCGACGTCGGATTCCCGCGCGCGTCGCCGAGCCGACAGCGCCGGGAAGGTGACATCCAGCTCGGGCAGGTCCTCACCCAGGTACAGCCGCGCCAGGTCATCCACGATCACCCGGTAACTCATCGCGTCGGCGGCGATCATGTCCACGGCGAGATGTACCCGTCGGCGACCTTCTGGCAACAGCGTCAGTTCCGCGCGCAACACCGCGCCTTCCTCGATCGGCATCTCATGGCGCGTGCCGTGCTGCCGACGATGTTCCATGATCTGCGCGACCGACGTCGCCGACTCCTGGCGTAGATCGTGCACGGCGACCGCGTCTGCGTGGGCGGCGCCGATGACCTGGGTGCCGTCGTGCAGTGGGCGGACGCGAAGCATCGGGTGCCGCTCCAGCAACATCCACACCGCGGCACGGAAACGTCCCGGATCCAGTGCTGGACCGTCGAACTCGACGTACAGGTGTGCGCCGCCCAGCGCGCTGTCGCGTGAACGTCCGGTCCAGTACGCGTGCTGCGTCGTCGCCAGCGGGAACGCGGCGGCCACATCGGGCTCATCGAAATCTGAAGTGACGGAATTACTTTCGGCAATCCGACAATCTCCGAGCAGTGCCGCCCACGCATCGATTGTCGACTCGGCCGACAAACGCGCCAGGTCGATGTCGTAACCGAGTCGGCGCCACCGGCCGACCAGCCGCATCATGCGAAGGGAATCCAGGCCCTGCTCGATGAGGTCGACGCCGGGGTCGACCGCACCGGGCAAGATCCCGAGTACCGAACTGATTTCCGCCCGGAGATCGATCTCCATACTCACCCCTGGACTCGCAACCACCATCAGAACGCCTCTCGCAGATCAGGACCGCCACCCGGTTAGTGCACCCTAAAAAATTAGGGTGCACTAACTAGCCATCCGAGCATAGCCACCTGCGACTCCAGGGCAAGCGCGCTGGCGTGTGACAAATAGCTGCCGCTCTGAAGTCGACCCACAGGTAAGCTTAGGCTATACTAATGAACCACTCGCGCGGGTCGACTTCATGGCGAGGGCGGGAAATGCGAAACGGGACACGCGCCGCTCGTGCGGCCCGGCCGATGCACGCGCCGGCCCGAACCCGGCCAGCGACTGGTTGACGGCCGCGTGACGGGTGAACCCGGTGTGCGGAGTCTCGCAGCGGATGGGGGTTGGCGGCGGGGGTGTTGGTTGGTTGCGGCAGAGTGTTGGGGTGAGCGAATCGCGTTCGAACTACACCCCGCGGCCCATGTCCAGCAAGACCACGTATGCGTTGGGCGCCGTTGCGCTCGCGTTGATCGCGGTGATCGTTATCGTGGCGGTCCGCAGCGGGCATGACGAGGCGAGTGTGCGCAACGACGGGTACGGGTCCGCGCACGATCCCGGTGTGCACGTGATGCTGGAGCCGGATGGTTCGATTCTGCTCGGCAGGCCCGGTGCGCCGAAGACGGTCGATATCTTCGAGGATCCGATCTGCCCCGGCTGCGGCAACATGGAACGCATCTACGGTCAGGAGATCGCGCAGCAGATCGATGAGGGCAAGCTGGCGGTGCGCTACCGGCTGGTGAACTTCCTCGATCCCCGCTCACGCAGCAAGGACTATTCGTCGCGCGCGGTGGCCGCCAATCAGTGTGTCGCAGAGGGTGGTTCGGGCCCGGTGTACTCGAAGTTCCACACCGAACTGTTCACCACCAAGCGCCCGAGCGAGGGCGGCGCCGACCTCAGCAATGACGAACTCGCCGCGCAGGCCAGGGTCGCGGGCGCGCCGGAGTCGGTGCTGCAGTGCATCTCCACCGGCGCCAAGGTCGACGCGGCACGCACCAGCGCGACCGCGACGACCGATGCCCTCGGCGCGGCCCTCGGCGGCTCTGCGGCAACGCCCGCCGTGTTCGACGGCAAGACGAAGATCGAGGTGAACAACGAGGACTGGGTGGTCGCCCTTACCCGCTGATGACGACTTGACACGGATCGAGCAAATGCGCCGCGCGACATCGACTTGCGTGGCTAGGCTTTTTCGAAAGCGGTCAAGTGTCCGAGTATCGCGCGTAAAGGGATGAACGATGACGAATTCCGATTCGGCCCCAGTCGAGTTCGACGTATCGAAGCCGAGTATCTCGAGAGTCTACGATGCGCTACTCGGTGGTAAGGACTATTACCCGTCCGACGAAGTCGTGCTCGATCACCTGCGGGAAACCATGCCCGAGGTCGATGAGCTGGCCAAACTGAATCGGGCGGTGCTCGGCCGCGGGGTCAAGTATCTCGCAGGCGAAGCGGGAATGAAGCAGTACCTCGACCTTGGTGCAGGTCTGCCCACCATGGAGAACACCCACCAGGTCGCACAAGCGCTGCAGCCGGATTCCAAGGTCGTCTACGTCGACAAGGATCCGATCGTGTTGGCGCACGGGCGAGCGTTGCTTGGCGAGAACGGTCAGACGCGCGTCATCACCGCCGATCTGCGCGACCCCGCCGCGGTGCTGGCCCATCCGGACGTGCAGAAGATGATCGACTTCTCCGAACCGGTGGCCGTCATGCTCGTCGGCATGCTGCATCACCTGCACGACGACGAGGATCCCGAGGGCGTGGTCGACGGGTACCTGGATGCCGTGCCGGTGGGCAGCCACCTGTTCATCACGCACTTCCTCGACACGGGCGACGAATCGCGCGCGTTGGAGAAGTCGTTCCTCGACTTCCTCGGTACCGGGCGGTTCCGCACCCGCGACGAGATCATCCGTTTGTTCCGCGGCTGCGAACTGGTCGAGCCCGGCCTGGTGCCGCTGTCGTACTGGCGACCGGACAAGATCGTGCGCGACAAGCTGACGCTCGTCGAGGAGATCATCGTCGGCGGGATCGCCATCAAGTCCTGAGCGTGGGTGGGGGCCGGGCCGGACACACCACCCTGCCGCGGCCCGGCCCCGCTCGACGTGGGCGATCCGACTCCAGGAGTTCCCCGGGACCGCGGGCGCCGAGCATTCGGTTGGTTCGGGGGCCGAGCCAACGAACCCGTCGCGGACTCGGCCCGCTCGGCGGGATACCCGGCTTCCCCAGTCAGCCGGATCGCCGAGCATTCGGTTGGTCGCAGGGCGGTCGCGTTCGATGGTCCGGACGTCCCCTTGGCATCGAGTCGGTTGGTTCGTGGGCCGAGCCGCCGGCTCCACCAGTCGGCGGCTCGGCCCGTTCGACGGCGCGGTCCTGCTTCCCCAGTCGGCCGGGACCGCTGCGCGTCGAGTTTTCAGGTGGTCAGTGGGTTCTCTTCGGCGGTTCACCGCATCGTGCTGATCGCGGGAGTTGTTGCGTCGTCGGGGATTTCGTCCTCGGGAGCGACTCGGCACAGTTGGCGGTGGACCAGGACGTGGCCGCGGAAGGGGTAGGCGAGGTCGTCGGGGAGGTTGCTCTCGGGTGTCTGGGGTGGGGTGTCGGTCGGGCCGATCGGTACGTCGATGTCCTTGTGCGGGAAGAGGTATCGGGCCCCTTCGCGGGAGGTGGTGTGCACCTCGCCGGTCGGTGCGGTCCACTGCAACCGATCCGGGTCGGCCAACCAAGTTTCCCACGGCACTTTCTTGTTGTCTGCCAACGTTTTCAAGCGATGGTGACGCGCGCACAGCGCCGTCGCGGTCGCGTCGTCGAGTGACCGATCCAGTTCTGCTTCGGCCGCGGGAATCGTGCACCCCGGGAACCGGCACATCCCGTCCAGCGCTTGGAGTTCCCGATCCAGGCGTGGTGCATGTGCGCCCGATTCATCGTCCGACTGTTCCGGAATCACTTGGAACCGGGCATGTTCGGCGAGGATCCGGGCCAGCGCCGCATCGATCGGTCCGTACCCGGCCAGAAACGCGGGTGCGTCCCGCATCTCGAGCAACGTGTCCGCCGGAATCCCGATCTGGATCAACGGCCGCCGCGGCGGGTCGCCCACCACATCCCCCTTCGGACATCGCACACCGCGCCCACACGCGCACCGCAACTGCCCCGACCCGTCGGCCAACGCCACCAGCGCGTCGGCCCGCCGCTGCGGCATCGTCCGCGGATCCGACGCGCACACCTGCAAACTCATCTCCCGCAGTCGCATGGCCACCGTCTGCGCGCCGGGCGCGGGCAGCAGCCCGTCGAACACCGCCATGCTGTCCTGCACCGCCCGAATCCGGACGTCCCGATCATCCTGGCGCCGCTCCCGCCGCCGTTGCGCCCCACCGGGATCCAGCCGCGCCGCCCACCGCCGTGCCGTCTGTCGCAGCCGCACCGGCGTGGTCCGCTCCGCCGTCGCCAACAACCTCGGCTCCAACTCGCCGAGCACGTCCCTGGCCACCGCACGCGTGTTATCGATGATCACCCGCACCTTCGCCAGGTCGATCCGCCCCGCCGCGAACTCCGCCCGCGTGCGCGGCAACCAATCCTCCAGCGCCAACCCGATATCGATCATCGCCGCCGCAGACCCCTCATCGACCTGCAACGCCACCGCCGCCTCGGTAGCCGCGAACTCCCCGGCCCGCACCCCACCCGGCCCCGGCTCCGCATTCCCCGCCCGATGCCGCCGATACAACTCCCGTACCGCGAACACCTCCGCCGCCTGCGCCGCCGCCGACGCCCCATGCGCAGTCCGAAGGGCGTCGATCAGCCCCTCATCGCTCATGGCCTGAAAGTCCAGCACCGAGAGATCGTTTCCTTCGAACATGCGTTCGAGTCTACGACTGCCGGCCCCACACCGCCACCCCCGATTCAACGCGATTTGGCCGCCGCCATACCCGTGGTGTAACTTCGTTCAGGCAGTCAGGGAAACCTGAAAGCAACCCACTCGGGGCTATGGCGCAGCTGGTAGCGCACCACACTGGCAGTGTGGGGGTCAGGGGTTCGAGTCCCCTTAGCTCCACCCTTTACCCAAGTCAGGCCCGGCAATGCCGGGCCCGACTTGTTTATTATGGGCGATCCCCCATGGTTTCCCCCATCCTTCGATCCCCATGTTTCGCGCTAGCGGAGCTTGTCGAGGGCGGCTGTGGAGTCGGGCGCTTGCCGTGGCCGGTCGAGGTAGCGGTCGGTGATGTCGGCACCGGTACTGATCAGCGCGCGGCCACCTTGGCGGCTGGCCTGTTCGGTTCCGTACTCCTCCGCGACTGCGGTCAGATTCGTCCGGCGCATCGTCCACGCATACTCCGGGGGATAGACCTGCTGCGCGTCAGTCCGGCAGCCAGTGCAGTTCGTGTGCCAGGGTTTTGGCGACGGTACGGACACGGCGGTGTAGTGGTGACTGCACGCGCGGGAGGACCAGGTGGATCGTCAAGGTGGGTGCGCCCTGCAGCGGTCGCCACGTGAGGCCGGCCGGTGCGGCCGTGAGCGCGGTTTCACCGGCCGGGGCGAGGGTGAGCCCGTCGCGTAGGTCGCGCTGAGACATGTCGAAAGAGACTGCGGGCGTGTGGAATCGGGGGTTCGGCCGGGTGTCGCGGAACAGTGCGGACAGCTGATCGTGGATCACGGGGTTGGCCGTACGGTCGGGGAGTCGCAGCGGATACGCGGCCGCATCGGCGATCTCGATCTCCGGGTGTTCGGCCAGCGGATGATGCTGTGCCAGTTGGACCCCGACGCGCACACGCCGCAGCAGGAACCGGCGCACGCCACGACCCGGCTGTTCACCGCGGGTGATCCCCGCATCGATGCGGCCGTCGGCGACCGCGGGGGAGATCTCCGGTGTCGCCATCGGGACGGCGCCGACCTCGAGTCCGGGGCTGCTGCGAATGAGCCTGTCCACCAGGGCCGGTGCCGTCTCGGCCCCCGTGCTGAGGCTGTATCCGATGCGGAGCGTGCCCAGTTCACCGGCCCCCGCATTCCGGGTGGTGTCCCATGCCCGGTCCAGCGCCGCCAGCGCGGGCGGCGCGGACTCCGCCAAAGCCGCACCGGCCGTGGTCAATACGACGTTACGCGTGTTACGAACCAGCAGGCTCGTACCGAGTTCCGCCTCCAATCGGCGCATCCGGGCACTGAGTGCGGGCTGCGCGATACCGATCCGTGCGGCCGCGCGGGTGAAGTTCAACTCCTGCGCCAGCACCAGGAAGTACCGCAGGCTCACCGTATCCGGCGCCACATGCCCTCCCGGTCGATTGATAACGATCCGTTCTGAGTCTATCCCGTCCCGGTCTTTCCCTCGACCACACATCAAGCCCTAACCTGCGCATATGACGATTCAAGCGACCGCGGTACCGGACACCGCACGCACACACGATGCAGGAGGCAGTCATGCATAAGCTGGTGGTCCTGTATCCCGAGCCCGCCGACCCTGATCACTTCCGCGACTACTACGTGACCAACCACCTTCCACTGGTCATGAATTGGCCCGGCTTGCTTGCGTGGCGGTACAGCTTCGACGTTGCGGCGACCAAGGGAGAAACGCCGTATTTCGCGGTCTTCGAAGCCGACTTCGCTGACGCCGCCGCCATGGCCGCGGCACAGGCGTCGCCGCAAGGCCAGCGCGTGTCCGCCGATGTCGTCAACTACGCCACCGGCGGTGCGGTCGTCATCCACTATCCGGTGCAGGACAGCATCGGCTGAGGCGCGACGGGACGCGTTCGGTACGAACGATTTGGTGTTGCTGCCGATCCGGACATACCCGCGGTCGGGAAATCGTGCGCCGGTGGCGACCACCGCGTCCAACTCCCGTCGGATCGCGACCCGACCCGCTTCCGCCTGCGAATCCCGCGACGGCACAGTCGAATCCGCACCGCACGCCGTGACAGCACACGATCTGCGTTCGGCCAACTACCTAGCAAATCCCGTCGCCGTCGCTGGTGTCGATCACCTAATGTGCGTCTGTGCTCAGCGACATCTCGATCCGCAGATACCAAGCGAGTGACGAGGACAGGGTGATCGACGTGTGGTCGCGTGCCGTGCGGCGTGCTCACCCGTTCATCCCCGGCGAGGGCGATGGCGAGCGCGCCCGCACAATGCGCGAGGTCTACCTCATCCACGCCGAGAATTGGGTCGCTGAGCAGGACGACGTCATCGTCGGGCTACTCGGCATGCTCGGCTCGGAAATCGGCGGGCTGTTCGTCGCCCCCGAAGCACAGGGCCAGGGCATTGGCCGGCTGCTGGTCGAACACGCTGTCGCCATGCACGGCGACCTGACCCTCGAGGTGTACGAGCGCAATACCTCGGCCCGCGCGGTCTACGACCGACTCGGTTTCACCGTGACCGACCGCCGCAGCGACGAGGAGACCGGACACTGTCTCCTCGCCATGCACCGAATCGCCGTCAGCGACTGATCCTCCACCGGTCTACGCGTCCGGTCTCGAGTCTGACGAGCGGGCCGGAGGACCGTCACGACATAACGTCGACCAGGACCTTGCCGACCGAGCGGCCCTCGACTGCCCGGTGGGCATCGGCGGTGCGGTGGAGCGGAAACCGGAGCAGGGGCAGGCCGTGCTCCTCACCGACCGGCAGGGCGCCGTCCCGGGCGGCGGCGGCGACGTCTGCGACCGCCGCGGCGCGGACATCAGGACCGGCGGTGTAGAGCACCACGAACTGCATGCGGGTGTTGCGCACCATGTGCTGCCCCACGTTCAACTCGACCGGATGACCACCGTCGTTGGCGTAGGTCGAGATCGTGCCGCGCGGCCGCAGCACGGCCAGATCCAGGGCGAGGTTCGCGCCGAGCGCCACCTCGGCGACGATGTCCACGCCTGCCGGGGCGATCGCGCGGATCTCGGCGGCCGGGTCACCCTCGCGGTAGTTGACCACGTGGTGGGCGCCGGCGGCGGTGGCCAGCCGAGCCTTCTCCGGGCTGCTGACTGTGCTGATCACGGTGGCACCGGCCCAGCGGGCGAGCTGGATCACCGCATGCCCGACCGCCCCGGCCCCGCCCGCAGCGAGTACCACTTTGTCCGCCAGCGCGCCGGGCCGAAGCCGGCGCGGCCCGTCCTCGGCGACGGTGAGTGCGCGTTGCGCGGTGAGTGCGGGAACACCGAGGGCAGCGCCGACGTCGAAACCGGCCTCGTCTGGCAGCGGCACGGCCTGCCCGGCCGGCACGACGGTGAACTCTGCGGCGGTGCCGGTGGGCCGTCCCGCAGCGGCCATGAACAACCACACCCGCTGGCCGACCCGACTCTGATCGACCCCGTCGCCGACGGCATCGATCACACCTGCGCCGTCCAGGTGCGGCGTGATCTCCGGGAACGCCATGGTCTGGGCGGCGCGGGCCTGCGAGTCGGTGGGGTTGACCCCGGACACGGCCACCCGGACGCGGACCTCGCCGGGAGCAGGCATGGGCGGTTCGCGGTCGACCAGTTGGAGCACGTCGGGACCGCCGTTGTCGCGGTAGACGACGGCCTTCATGACGCCGCGCCGATCACGACGTTGTTGGAGCGGGACTCGACGGCGTCGAGAGTGGCCAGCGTGTCCGCGTCGAAGGTGATCTCGCCGACCGCCATGTTGGCCGCCAGGTGGGTGGGGTCGCCGGTGCCGGGGATGAGCAGGATATTCGGCGCGTGGTGCAGCAGCCAGGCCAGGCCGACCTGCGACGGGGTCACGTTCAGGGACTTGGCCACGGTGTGCACGGCCGGTTCGTCGGTGACCTTGGGCAGGCTCGGGAATCCTCCGCCGAGCGGGAAGAACGGCACCCACGCGATGCCCTCGGCTGTGCACAGCCGCAACGTGTCCTCGTCGTCGCGGGAGGCGAGGCTGTAGGCGTTCTGCACGCAGACGATGCCGGCCGGCAGGGCGCGGCGCAGGACATCGCGGGTGACGCTGCTCAGGCCGATCGCGCCGATCTTGCCCTCGTCACGCAGGGCGATCATGGTCGCCAGCTGGTCGTCGAGGTCGACCACTTGGTCGCCCTCGGGGCGCAATCCGGGACCGGTGTCCAAGCGTCGGAGGTTGACCGCGGAGAGCTGGTCGACGCCGAGACTGCGCAGGTTGTCCTCGACGCCGGCCCGCAGCTGTTCGGGGCGCTGCGCGATCCGCAGCGGCACCGGCCCGCCCGGGTTGGGTTCAGCGCCGACCTTGCTGACGACCAGCACGTCGTCCTCGGGGCGCAGGGCTGCACGGATGACTGCGTTGGCGAAGCCGAAGCCGTAGAACTCGGCGGTGTCGACGTGGTTCACGCCGAGCTCGACGGCATGCCGTAGCAGGGCGACGGCCTCGTCGTGGCGGTCGTGCAGCCGCGGGAGTTGGGCCGCGCCGTAGCCGATCCGGGACACGGAGCGGCCTGCAAGGGAAGCGGTGGAGGTGTTGATGACGAGTCTCCTTGGTCGGTGATACCGATACCTTATAGAATTGTGCTGACAGATTTCAATAGTTGTCAGTCAGATGACAAGGTTTGACCGCTGACTCGGTGGCGACATAGGTTCACGAGGCCGATGACGTGACTAACAGGCAAGGAGGCGCGATGCGCGGGGAGCCGCTCGACGCGGAGACGATCGTGTCGGCCACCGAGGACATCCTTCGCCGGCACGGTCCGGACAAGACGACGGTGCTCGACGTCGCACGGCAGCTGGGCGTGAGTCACGGCAGCGTGTACCGGCACTTCGCGTCCAAGGCCGCGCTCCGCGAGGCCGTGATCCGGCGCTGGCTCGACCAGGTGCGGAACGAACTCACCGCCGCGGCGCACAACTCCGAACTGCCCTCGGCCGAGCGGTTGCGCGCATTGCTCACCACCATGTTCGCCATCAAATGGGCGAAAGCCAGGGAGGACCCGGAACTGTTCGCCACCTTCCGAGTGCTGGCAGCCGAGCACAGCACCGTGTCAGCCGGCCATGTCGACTTCCTGCTCGCCCAGGTCCGCGACATCATCATCGACGGTGTCGCCACCGGCGACTTCACCACTGACGAGCCGGAAATGATCGCACAGGCCGTCTTGAACGCGACGAGCCGCTTCCACGACCCGACACACGCCGCGGAATGGCACTCCCCCGAGACCGAAGCAGACTCCGCGGCGGTCGTCTCGCTCATCCTCGACGGCCTCCGGGCCCGATGATCGACCCGGATGATCTCTGACGAGAAACGACCGTGACCTCTGCGGCGGGCCGGGTGGCTCGGGTAATAAGAATGGGTACGTGTCGGAACAGGTCCAGGTCGGCGCTCCTCGCGCGCGCAACCGCTGGGGGGGAGGGCGAGCGGCTGCGCGGGGAGATCCTCGCCGCGGCCAGCCGGTTGCTGTCCGAGCTCGACGGCGAGGACGGGCTGACCATCCGTGGCGTCGCCCGCGCCGACCAAGACAACCGGCTCGCCCGTTGCCGGCAAATGCGACGGTACGCGGACGCCATGGCTGCGGCGCCGACACCGTTGTCCCATGTGGGAATGCCTGAACTGGCTCCACAACAGCCGAACCCGTCCGGTTGAGCGGCAATAACGCGGTGTTTGGTTGGGGTCATGGGTTGGGTGTCGATTCGTTCGATCTGCCAGCGGGGGTGGTGTGACTCCGGTGTGGTGCAGGGTTGGTGGGGAGCAGGCTCGAGGCCGAGTCCCGAAGTGGTGGTGACTGTTTCGCTCTGCGGACACCTGTGAGCACCTCGCTGTAACGGCACGCGAGGACCCCCGATGGTCGAGGCATGCACACCAAAAGGTCTGTTCTATGTCGTACCGTCGGAACCCTCATCGCAGTTGCCGCGGTGGGCTCCGCGTCCGCGGCGTGCGGTGGGGAATCGAACGGTCCGTCGGCAGCGAGCTCCACGACACCCTCGGCAATCCCAACCTCCGCCTCCACCACCACGTCTCCGCCGGCGCCTGCGGATACCGGAAGCCCCGCACCGCCCCAGCAGCCGGCACCGGCCCCACCCGTCAAATCGACCAGTCCGGCGAAGCCGCCCCAGGCTACGGCCTCACCGGCTCCCGCAACCGGCATAGTCGACGGTGCGCCGTGCACCGCATTTCAACAGTTCGGCAAGCGCGCCGACGGCACACTGCTGGTTTGTCTCGGCATTGCACCCGGGCGCTATTACTGGCGGGACGTCCCACAGCTCGTTCCCGAGATCGTGACTATCGGTGAGCCGTGCTCGTACCCGGAAACATTCCTTGGACGGACCGTCGACAACAGAGCCGCGGTCTGCGTCAATACCGGCAAGAGCCAAGTATGGAAGCTGTGGGCTCATGACTAGACGCTGCCGCACACCCGTGCGCGACCGCTGACCGGCGGTGCGGGTCTGGCTCATCGGGCGATGGCAGGGGTGATTGCTTGATGATGTGAGCGCGCTCACCGGTAACCGCGATGGGCAAGATGTCGGGCCTCTGGCCTGCGAATTCTCGCGCTGCGCAGGCGATTTGACGTAGCGTTCGCCGCCGCGTAACTTATTCCAGGTCAGAGCGACACGGACACCGACCCGGAGCCGAGAAGTCCAGCAGAAACGCTGAGCGGATGGACCGGGAAACGAGGTAGTACGAGGAGCGCCTGAATCACACTAGCTCTCTCGGAGACAGAATTTGTTTCTTAGCCGAGCTAAGCTGTATAGTTGCCTCACCGATCAAGCGGATTAAGTCCGTGCGATGGTGTGTGCGTGTGTTCTTTGAGAACTCAATAGTGTGTCGATGAATGTCAGTGCCAATTATTTAATTGGTTCCGGCCTCTCATACCCCCCGGTTGACGA
>NZ_JBITJI010000011.1:0-321367 GCF_044459885.1 Nocardia sp. NPDC050175 | reverse complement strand
CGGCACCACCTCCACCGGCAGCATCACCGACCTCAGGCGCACGATCAACCCGACACCCGGTTACCGCAGCGACCTTTCTGGACGAGGCACTAGCTGTTCGTTGACCTGGCGAACCAGGCCCGAACGGCTCCGCGAGGTGCGCCAGGCTGCGGCGCCATAGCCATCCACCGCGGGTGGCGCAAAGCCGAGTTGAACCACCCGGATTCCGGACCCGGACGCCGCATCCCATAGCCGGGTCCAGCGGCGAACGGTCTCCTCCGCCGAATCAGCGACATCGTGATGGGTACCTGTCAACACCACGTAATCGACATCCTCCAGCGAATGCGGCGGATTCAGAAGGACTTGTTCGATCTGACCAAAGGGAAACTTCAGCAGATCCACTGCCAAACCAACTCGCGCCCCGGCCATCGGCAATAATTCCGCGAGAAAGTCGATGGTGTAGGTCGCCAACAGCGCTACCCTGACCTGAGTTTCCGAGGTCCCGGCATACGCGCCGGGATCATTCCTCCAAAGCTCGAGCCGCTGCACCCAAGTCACGTATCCGTCGTCAGGTGTCAGTGCCAACGCGAAATGCTTTTCCACAGCAGGCCACCTATACCGCGAAAGGAAATGACGTGAGGTATTTTCCCTCGTATTCGGAAATCTTCGTGAGTATTTCGACGATGAGCGAGGTGTTCACCTTCGCTCCCGCCTCGGCCCGCATTCGAGCACGCATCAGCAACGGCGGAATCTTACGCCAATACGCCATCGCGGATTCCCAGTGCTCGAATGCCGGTGCATCCAACAGCGCGGGATCGTGTCCGGCGGCCCACAGCAGGAGCTCCCGTTGCCGCAATGCTTGCCATAGATCGTCGACCTGCAGAAAAACCGCCGCATTGTCGACCGTCTTGAAATGACATGCCAAAGTAATGGCCGCATCGGCCCCACATAGACGTCCCGCTCTGGGCGGTGCGAGCGGCGCCGAAGCACCGACCTCTAGCCAGCGATAAGTCCGACCGGCATAAATGTCTTTCGACCCGACCACCGCCTCTTCACGCAAGCGCAGGACGGTATCGTCCGGCTGCAGGCTGACCGACCACTCGCCTAACTCCGATTCCGACGGCACCTCGATACGCTGACAGGCCTGCGGCCCGAGTTCCGTTGTCATGGTCAACGGATCCTCGATAACCCAGCCATTCGACCGACCGATTATGGTAATCCAGTGAGGTGCATGCCACCGCCGATACCCATGTTGCCACGGCAGATTACTGGTGTCTGCAAGCATTATCCCGTACCCCTGTCGGGTGACTTGCTCATCGACCGCGTGAAATGCCGTCGCCCAATCATTGCTTCCATTAACCCGCAGCCCGAGCGCTCGCACCGGCGAGATTGCATGGTGCTCGAACAGCAGCAGATCACCGACACTGGAGACCGAAAGAGTCGGCCCGCCTGCGAGTAGCGGTCGCCACCATCGTTCTTCTCCTCTGACAACAAGAGCGGTCGCCAAAGCCGCCGTGAAGCAAGTCAGTTTGTCGCCGGCCTCGGACAGTGTCCCGCTCACCGATTACCACCTTCCACTTGCTGCCTCGGCAATTCGAGACATTCGGGTTGACGAGTTAAAAGAGACGTTACAAATTAGACGCACGTCTAGGTCAACACCGACCTACTATTAAGTCGGTCACACTGCGAGGCACCCAACTCCGGCCGGCATAAATCGCCGCAGAATGGTCAGCACATTTTGAGATCGGTGAGATGAGGTCACCGCACAGGCGTGCTTCGGATGCCGACCAGCTTCGACGCTTCCCACAGTTCTCCAATGACCCACCCAACTCCGTCAGGACTTCCTCATGCAGATGGTGCGGTGACCGACTTGACGGCCGACACGTACTGGATGCTGGCGAACATACGGGCATACGGCTCAGGCATCGGTCGCCGAGACCGGCCGTAGCGGGCGGCCAGCTCATCCGGAGACAGGCTGCTCGTTGTCCAGCCGTGATCGGCCAGCCATATATCAGGGTCGGTACGGTCGTCGGTGTAAAGCAGCTGCGACAGATCGATCTCAGCGAACGGGGTGTCTCGCGACTCGCGGCTCCCGGCCACTTGGTCCAAGCCGCCAAAGTCTCTGAACACGTCGGTGGCCACGCTGCTGCCGGGCGCCGAGAGCCGATCAATCCGTTCGATCAACGCGTCATGTGCGGCTCCCGGGAGGTACGGCAGCAGCCCCTCAGCCGACCACGCGATAGGCGCGGTCGGATCGACACCTGCCCCGATCAGGGCGGCAGGCCAATCGTCCCGCAGGTCCACCGCCACCTCTCGCCGGTCCGCCGCAGGCACCGCACCATGTTCGGTCAGCACATCCCGCTTGAACCCCAGGACCTCGGCCCGGTCGAGTTCGAACACGACGGTTCCGTGCGGCCACGCCAGACGGTAGGCGCGGGCATCCAAGCCAGCAGCGAGGATCACTACCTGTCGCACCCCCGCCGCGGTCGCAGCTAGGAAGGCGTCGTCGAGGAACCTGCTTCGGTACTCGACGGAACCGGTCATCAGCGGCGATTCCGATCGCGCCGCGGGATCGTCGATCAGCCGATTCATCCCCGGATGGCCCGACGCCGCCACGAACAGGGCGGCATACTCATCGCGCACCAGCGCATCGGGCCGCTCGGTCTCGACTGCGCGGGCAGCCGCGACACCGAGCGCGGTCGCCCCGACGCTCCTGACGATGTCCCAGCTATCCCCTTCAGTCCGCGTCATATTTTCCTCCAATTCGCTTGAACGGCCGCGCACACGATGGAATCGTGCGATCCGTACAACAACTCGCGTCGGTGCTCGCGGAGCACCTCAATCACGTTCGCCTAGGCTTCGGTCGATTTCGTCTCGGAGCCGAGCGTGGAAAGTGCCTACGTGCGGCGGCGCGGCAAGAGTATGGTGTTCACCATCGATATTTATGTAGCGGACTGGTTGAACCGCAAATTTGTCCCAGTCATGCTGGCGAGCCACCCATGCGTCGCCAGCTTCCGACAGCGGCACCTCCTTGAATATCGGCAAGGGCGGCGCTGCGGTTCCGTGAAATACGGTTATAGACTGAATCTCGCCTTGCGGCTCGTATTCTGCTCTGATCTTGTTCAACTTTTCTATCAGCATCATCCACGTCGAATATCTTGTTAAATTCAAGTCCAACTCGGCAATTCGCTCGCTATGCGCCAGGTCCAACACAGCTTTCAATTGTTCCGAAAAAGGCACCCCCCGGAGCCGGTCCGGCAATTCTATTGACTGTTTCTGGTCGATCAAACCGAGGAACAGTGAGTGGATGGCTATCATCACAGAAAAGTCGACACCGACTACCATCGGCTTTATCATCGGTGGGCAGTCGAAGACACCGAGAAAAGCAACAGTCTCACCTCCAGATTCCAGCTCTCGAGCGATCGCGAATGCAATGACGCCACCGGATGAATATCCCGAAAGGAGATAGGGGCCACGCGGCTGCCGACGCCGGATTGCCCGAGTATAGCTAGTAATCATCTCACGATAATTCACAAATGGCGTCTCACCGTCGGTAAAGCCGCGCGCACGAAGCGCGTAGAAAGGCCGCACGCCAGCGAAGTACTTGGCCAGGTCAAGTAGATTCAGAACCTCACCGGCACCACCATGTACACAGAAGAGTGGCGTCTGCGTGCCAGTTTGCTGCATGGGCACGACCGGGTCATAGTCGTCGTTCGTCATTCGGCGCGTCTTGTCTTCGATACAGGCGCCAAGAGTGCGTGCCGTAGGAGCGTTGAGCAGGTCGACAGTTTGCAGATGCGGAACGCTCAGACGCTGGGTAACGCTGCGACGTAGCCGCAATAGATCGAGAGAGGTTCCGCCGAGATCGAAAAAATTGACCGTGGCACTGATCGTGTTCGACGACAGAGAAAATATATCGGCGTAAATGTCAACGAGAGTTTGCTCGGTCTCCGATCGAGGTGGTGAGTATTCGCCTCCGCGTCGCCGAATCAGCTCGGCACCCCTGTGAATAATAGTGTCGAATTCTCCCGCTTCGAGCCGTGTACGAAGTTTTGCGCGCGAGATCTTTCCTATACTGTTTTTCACGAAGTCTTCTCGGCCAAGAGGCAGAACTAGTCCAGGAAGGAATCCCCAATGCATCACGACAGCGTTGCGTACGGCAGTGATGATTCGATAGAGGGCGGCGTCGTCACCAGGACGAGTTTGCGAATGAAAGGCGACAACCAGCTGTTCGGTTTCACTGCCAACCGGCCTGGTGGGGAATGCCGCCACATAGGAGGGGGCTACGCCCGGGATTTGTTGGAGCATAGTTTCGATGTCATGACTAAAGTAGTTGACGCCGTTTACTACGATGTTGTCCTTGCTACGCCCGATCAGCGTCAGCCGACCGTTCCCGAGTCGACCGATGTCACCGGTACGGAACCAGCCGTCAGGAGTGAATGCCGCCCGGGTAGCCGCCACGTTGCGGTAATAACCGGGTGTGACCATAGCCCCGCGGAGTTGCAGCTCACCTGCGTGACCATCAGGTAAAGCGCGGTCCTGCTGGTCAGCCACTCGAACGTCCAACGCCGCTACCGGAGTTCCGACACCGGCGAACTCGTGACCTGCATCGGCATCGGGGAACTCACGCGAGTAGATGCTGCCAGCGCAGGTCTCTGTCATGCCGAACGCCGGCCACAACACGTCGCGTCGTAGGCCGAACCCGGCGAATCGCTCCAGGAAGGTCACGCCCGTGGTGCGCGGGACAGCTTCGCCACCACTGACAATGTGTCGCAGCCGAGACAAGTCGAATAAGTCATCCGGCTGGATACGGTCGTGCATAGAGTTGATCAATCCCAAAAGAAAATTGGGAGTAAAGGTCATTGTCGCTCGGTACCGCGAGAGCATGCGTAAAAACTCGAGTGGCTCATCCAGAATGACCGATGGCGGCACATGAACCTGGGACGAGCCGGTAGAGACCGGTAGCAGATGACACTCCAGCAGCGCGGCAACGTGGTCGAATCCCACCCAGTTCAAGGCGATATCCGAGGAAGTCAATTCATGGTAGCCATTTTTCGCCGACATCGACGTCAGCAAGTTGGCGTGCGTAAGCATCACTGCTTTGGCGTGACCGGTCGACCCGGAGGTCAACATCAATACGGCGAGATCTTCGGGCACCGCATCGTGCAAATCGCGGGCGGGGCTATGGTTCAGTAATTCTTCTACGGTAGTCACAATCAGGCGGGGCACTGTCGACAGTTCAGCTGCCAACCGTTCACTGGTTACCAGCAGCGGCTGGTCCAGCAGCTGGCTGATCTTTTCATACTGCACCGTCGACTGTTCCAACGTTCCAGCCACAGGCGGTAGCGGACATGGAACGAACCCACCCAGCAGGCATGCCCAAAAGACAGGCAGAAACGCATCCGCTTCTTCTATGGACAGCAGCACCTTGTCCGACGGCCGTAAGTCACGTTCCCGCAAGCCGCTGAGCACGCGAAACGCCTGCGTGAGTAATTCTTGGTAATTGCTCTCCCGAAACTCAGCACCGCCCCCCGCCGAGCAATAGAGAAGCTTGGACTCCGAGTGTTGCTGCGCAGCATTCAGCAACAGCTGTCCGACGTTTTTTGCTTCAACAATATTACCGAAAGAAACCTGATTCTTGATCATTTCTTCTTCCTCGATCAGCAAAGTTCTGTCGATGAATTGGATATGAAGTCTGCCAGTCTGATCGACGACCCATCCTGGAACCCACACCGAGGCGCGTATCCCCAGTAGGTGAATTAGATCAAGACATACTCGCAGTACATGCTAATTTATTCTGATTCAAGCGATGCTCACTACACGCTAGGCACGAAAAAATACGTCCGCCGCTCGATGACTTTTCCGGAAGTATGAAATCTGAAGTAGTCCGAAAAGTCGACAACAATCGAACCACGATCTCTAATCTGACCTGCAAAAACGCCTGCGACGAAACATTCCACTCCGGAGCTTACCAATTTGGTCACTCGATGCGATCCTTCGGTAATAACTCTACCCTTGGAGTAGAAGAATTCCACCTCTTCGATACCGCGCATGGCTTCATATCCGGGCCGGTAGTACACGCAGTCGGAATCGAACACAGAGAGAGCAGTCGACACGTTACCGGTATCGATATTAGAATAGTAGAACCGGACCATCTCAGCGAATGTTTCCGTCGTCATTTACTTTCCTTACGGTCGGCACCCTTGGACCGATGCAGGCACTGACTATTACTGACCGATCGAATACGAGAGCTGGGCTTATTCAGCGGGGAAGCTCGGCGATAGCGTGGGGCGTATAGTCGCGGCTGAGCCGGTCGAGATGGTCCGAGGTGAGTACCGTGCGCAGTGCAGCCACAGCGTCCGTGAGATGACGCGATCGGGTAATTCCGATAATGGGGGCCACAACGCTGGGCTGGTGTAACAGCCAGGCCAGGGCGACAGTTGCCATGCTGGTGCCGATTTCGGCGGCAATGCTGGCGACGGTGTCTATGATAGTGACATCGGTTTCCGCGGTGTCGGCATAGAAGCGGTTCTGGATAGGGTCCTGGCCGGTGCGGGCAGTGGGTTCGCCATCGGGACGACGGGCAAGGAGTCCTCGAGCCAGCGGACTCCAGGGGGTGATGCCAACACCTTCGTCCCTGCAGAGCGGAATCATTTCGCGTTCTTCTTCGCGATAGATGAGGTTGTAGTGGTTCTGCATGCTGATGAACGGGGTGAGCCCGTTGGTGACCGCTGTGTGCTGAGCTTTGGCGAATTGCCAGGCATACATCGACGACGCACCGAGATAGCGAACCGTCCCCTGGTGAACGAGGTCGTTTAGTGTGGACATCGTTTCTTCGATGGGGGTGTGGTAATCCCAGCGATGGATGATGTACAGGTCGATATGGTCGGTGCCCAATCGCCGGAGGCTGTCGTGGAGCTCGTGCACGATGCCATGACGCGACAGCCCGCCTGACAACGGATGCTTGGGATTCATCGGTTCGTACACCTTGGTAGCCAGGACGATATTGTCGCGGCCGAATTCCCGGATGGCGTTACCGACGATTGTTTCGCTGGAACCGAGTGAGTAGATGTTGGCGGTGTCGAAGAAGTTGATCCCAGCATCGTAGGCAGCGCGCAGTAGCGGCTTGGCATCGGACTCGGGCAGCGTCCACGGGTGCGTGCCGGCGTTCGGGTCGCCGTAACTCATGCAGCCCAGCGCGATTCGGGATACACGAAGTCCTGAGTTCCCGAGAGTTGTGTAGTCCATGGTGAATATGGCTTTCTTCCGAGGAGTCACTGTCGGCAGTGGGTAGTTGTGCTGCACCCTGATCGGCTGGTCCTGGGCCAAGCTGATCGAGGCCCAGGGCCAGCCGTGGCACGCCGTTGTGCCGGGCGGCGCGAACCACCCTCGAAGCGGACCGTGCCAGCAGTGCCCGCTCGGTCAACCCCGCGTTAGTTCCGTTGTTGTGCGGCTTCAATGTCGGCGAGGTTGTCCCAGGAAGCGATGCCTTCGTCGATCGGGATCCGCAAGCTGGCGAGGTACATGGCGGTCATCGCTGCGTGACCGGCCAAGTGGGTGACCTCGGCAATATCGTTCTGCGAGTAGTACTTACGCAATTCGGTGAAGCTGCCTTCGCTGGCGGCATGTTGCAGGATGCAGTCGTCGACGTAGCGTACGAGAGCCGCGCGATCGACAGGCATGGCGGTGAGGTAGCCCTCTTCGATCGCGTTGATGTCCTGGGCAGTCAGGCCGGCTTTCAGGGCCAGATGCAGGTGAAGCTTGCGTTCGAATTCGCTGTTACGCAGTTTGGCAACGCGCAGCACGATCACCTCGCGGTCCAGATCGCTGAGCAGGCCTTGGGTGAAGGACGCGCCAAGGGCCAGATGCGGGGCAGCAGATCCTCGGGTCAGCAGCAGAGCGCGGGTGAGATTGGATTCGAACTTTTCGTAGACCGCCAGCTGGTCTGCGGTCATGTCATCGACCGCGGTGAGAGTGACACGATTCATTAGTGTGTTCCTTTCCAGGGTGTTTATGTGGTGGGTGTGGCGAGCAGCCCGCGCATGGCAAGGGTTATGGAATTGCGGGTCTTCGCGCGATGGTCGGCACTGGTGTCGAGTTGCAGAACGCGCTCAAGGTGTCCGTCCGGGCGGCAGATGAGCGCGACAGCCTTGTCTGGCAGCAATGGGCCGAGCCGGCCCGGCGGGCGGCCGGCCAGGTCGATGACCGCAGCATCGGGGTTTCGCCGGGTGATGTCGCCGGAGAACTCACGCCAGCTGGTCCAGTCGTAGGTATTTCCCGGCCACAGAATGATCGAATAGCGTTCGCGGTCAAGCATCGGTTCAGCGGCGACCGTGCGCCAGGACAGGGGCAAACGCCTACCGGCGGTAAGGACTCCGAACTTGGCGGGTGGACCGTGTGTGGTAGTTGTTTGTGCCAGCTGAGGGGCAACGTAGCGTTCGAGCAGTCCGGTGGTGCTGCCGACGCGGTAAGCAAGGTCGCGGAGGGCGATCTTGACAGGCGATTCATACAGTCCGATTCTGGCCAGCGTGGTGGACAGCTTCGAGACTTCGGCGACGGCGGGACGGCGTTCGCGGTCATAGGTGTCGATGAGGCGGCGCGGGTAGCGGCCCTTGATGACGCCGGCGAGCTTCCACCCGAGGTTGCTGGCGTCTTGGAGTCCGGTGTTGAGGCCTTGGGCGCCTGAGGGACTCATTGCGTGCGCCGCATCACCGACGAGCAGAACTCGGCCGTTGCCGTAGGCGTTGGCGGATCGGATGTTGGCGTTGAAGATCCCGCTGAAGCGCATGTGACCGAGTTTGCGGTTTCCTGGAACACGTTGGGCAAGAAGGTGTTCGAAGAACTCGCGGGACGGTTGCTCGGATCCGGTGTAGTCGTCGGGAACAGTGGTGCCCACCCGGAAGATACCGTCGCCGAGCGGCGCGAGGACCATATTGCCGCCTCGGGTGAGGTAGTATGCGGCTTCGCTACTTGTGGTCTCTCCGATTATTTCGGCATCGGTGATAGCGAGGCGGGTGGTCAGCGCGCGGCCGGCGAATTGGAATCCGAAGATGTCGCGGACTGTGCTGTGGTAGCCGTCGGCTCCGACAACCCACTGGTAACGCTTGGTGTGCGTAGTTCCGTCGACATCCTTGACGGTGCATTCGACGTGGCTTTCGCAATGGCAGCCCGAGACGAACTCGCGATCGTAGTGGACTGCCGTACCCAACGTATTGAGGCGTTGCTCGATCACCTCTTCGATTTTCCATTGGGGGCAGGTGATGGCGAACGGGTACTGCACATCGGGCAGGCGGTCGAATCGGATGAGTCCGATTCGGGACTTCTCCGAATAGTAATTCATTTGGTCGAAGTAGTGCCCCCTTGCGATCAGTGGGTCGGCCAGGCCGACCCGGTCGAGAAGTTCGAGCACACGTGGCCAGATGATGGTGGCCCGCGAGTGGGGGCTCGCTCGACGAGTACGGGCGATGATGTCGACATCGATGCCTGCGGCGGATAGTTCGCATGCAAGCGTCATGCCGACCGGCCCCGCGCCGACAATCAGAATATCGGCGTCGAGAGCGGGGGGTAAAATTGCGTCAGTCATATGCGGACCGCCGTCGTGTCTAGGGGGTTAAAGGATGTCGAGGCGGTTGACCTGCGGCCCGTCGCCGAAGGCGCCGGACGTGATTTTGCGGAATTCCGCGGTGTGGCCATGGGTCATGTGTTCGTCGATGGCGGCCTGGTCAACCCATTCTTCGACCAGTACAACGCGGTTGGGATGGCCCTGGGCGCGGTAGGCGTCGAAACGAGTGACACCGGGCTCGATCTGGGTTTCGGCAACAAGTGCGCGAAAAGCGCTGTGTACTTCTGCGCTGCGGACAGGTTCGATGTCGAACTGAACGACGATGTGAATCGGCATGGTTGTGCTCTCCTTTTACAGGGCGGCGAGGGTGGCATCGAGCGCGTCTAGGCTGACGTTGGTGGCCACGGCGGTGGTGCTGTTGGTGACGTCGACAATGACTGCATGTAGAGGTGACGTCATCGGTACGGCTGGATCCTCGACGAGTGCTTTCAGCACCCCACCGTGGGTGACGATGAGTGCTGGACCGCTGGTGGTCGTGGAGTACTCCGCCAACGCCTTGTGTGCACGGGCGTGGACCTCGGTGAGAGTTTCGCCGCCACCTGGTGGGGGGAAGACGCGGTCGGTAGTGATTCGGGTATGCAGACCAGGGAGCCGGTGTTCGATGCAACTCTCGCACTGTGTGTCCAGCAGGCCGAGATTACGTTCACGCAGTCCGGGAATGTCGGTCCGATCCGGCAGCGTCGGTCGCCGGATCCGCAGCAGTGCGGCCGTTTGTTGTGCGCGTTGCTGCGGCGACGAATCGATTCGGGTGAACGCAATACTCTGCAGGTGTTCGGCGGCGGCACGGGCGATCTCGTAGCCAACGTCTGACAACGATGGATCACATTGGCCCTGATAGTGACCCAGCTCGTTGAGTCGAGTCGGGGCGTGCCGCAGCAGCACAATCTTCACGGCACCGCCGCGAGGTCGTCGACAGCGCGGGCGGCCTCTTCGATGGTTTGTTCGCTGTGCAAGATGCCATCGGGAACAGCGACCGACCGGCTGCGCTCGAGCTTCAGGGCCAGCTCGACCAGGAAGATGGAGTCAGCGCCGACCGAGTCGAAGGTACTGGTGTCGGTGATGTCGGCCGACTGAACGTCGAGCTTTTCTCCGAGGTAGTCGACGATGATGTCGTAAGTAGTGTGCTGCGACATGGTGATTGGCTCCTCTGAGTTACGCGGACTGCTTGTGAGCAACGCTGTGGTCATCGGTGATCGGGAGTACGGCCGGTAGTTGCGGCCAGGTGAGGGTGACCGCGCCCCACGTAGTGCCACCCCCGAATGCCGTGAGCAGCAGCTTGTGGCCGGTTTTGATCCGGTGCCGAGAGGCGGCGTCTGCCAGGGCAAGCGGGATCGAGGCGGCGGAGGTGTTACCGACCTTGTCGAGGTTGACGATCGCTTTGTCGGCGTCGACTCCGAGGTGATCGCCGATCGCGGCGATGATTCTGGCGTTCGCCTGATGCCCGACAAGCCAGTCGAGTTCCGCAGTGTTCCAACCTGTTCGGGCAAGAACAGTCTGGGACGACTCGGTCATCCGGCTGACCGCCGATCGGAAGACCTGTTGTCCCTGCATCCGGAAGTGCCTGTCGAAAGTTGCGGACGCATCGGCATTGGTGCGTTCTTTGGCGCCACCGCCGGATATGCCGATCAGGTCGACCTGGGTGCCGTCGCTGCCGAGGCTGAATTCGTGGAGTTCGCCCGCTGCACCGGGGGCGCATGCCTCGACGAGGACCGCTCCCGCCGCGTCACCGAAGATCGGGGTGGTGGTTCGGTCGGTGGGATCAAGGATAGTGGTGAATGTTTCCGCCCCGATGACCAATGCCCGCTGAGATTGGCCGGCCCGGACTGCGTTCGTCGCGGCGGCCAGCGCGTAGATGAATCCCGAGCAGACTGCGGCGATGTCGTAGGCAGGGATCGTGCCCAATCCGAGGGCTGCGGCGATGGCGGGTGCGGTGGCGGGACAGGGTTGGTCAGGCGTGGTCGTGGCCAGGACGAGCAAATCGACCTCAGGATCGGCAGGGGCTGTGTCGAGTGCCTTGCGGGCGGCGATGATGGCCAGGTCGCTGGTGGTGATACCGCGGTCGACGACATGGCGTTGCCGGATGCCGGTTCGGGTGCGGATCCACTCGTCACTGGTATCGAGGTGACGGGAGAGTTCATGGTTGGTGACGATTCGAGGTGGTACGTATCCCCCGACGCCTGCCAGGCGCGCTGCGGTGGTCATGGCTGGTACTCCTTTGTTCAGTTGGTGGTGCTGTCAGGGAGTTGATGCGCCACCGAGCAGCGGACAGACATGCCACTCAGTTCGCCGACGATGTCGACGGTCCGCCAGGTCTTTTCGGCAAGCGTGATCTTTTGCTGGTTATCCAGGTGGGTGCTGATAGGCATTCGCTTGTCGGCGTTCTCTTTTCGCGGCGCAGCCGCAATCAGGACGGTGTTCCGCATCCAGAGCGTGTTACTGTCCGCTCGACTCATGTGATCAAGCTCGTACAGCAGGATCTGGCCGAGTTGCAGGGCCGCGACGAAACCGTCGACGAATGCCGGCGAGTTCTGGTAGCGGCTGCCGAGAATGGCCTCAGGGAGTAATTCGGCGGTGTCGCCACGGGTGAGTACAGCCTGCGCGGTGTGCTGCTCGCGGTCGACGTGGACATCGGTGATAGCGGCCGGCGTCGGCGTATCGCGATCACGATGCGGTGGTTCAGGATTCGCGAGCGAGGCCGCAGGGTGTTGCAGCGTGTAGGTCAGTCGCATGCCGCCGACCTGCACGTCGTAAGTCCTGGTGGCGTCAACCGCCATGGCACGCTGCGGCGTCACGGTGATGGGGAGGTCCGCGAGGTCTTCGTCAGGAGACTTGGCAGCACGGATCCGGACCGACTGAATCCAGGAGGCGGCGATCTCGTCGTCGGAGAGTCCGACGATGGCGCCGGCCGCCCCCTCGCACGCCAGCTGACCCAAAAGCAGACCGTCGATGGTGGACAGATGAGGCCGTTGATCGGTGCCTGCCTTTTTGGACCAGTCTGTCGGATAGTGCACGGTGGCAGTTGTTTTCACTGCGGGGGTAACGGTGTCGCTGACGACGTTCGACGCGCTGATGCTGTAGCGGATGCGGCTGTAGCCATGTCCGAAGAAACGCTCACGAGCTGGGCCGAGATAGTCATCGACAGTGTCGAGGAGTAACGGTGTGGCGATCATTGTGTTCTCCCTTGGCGCGCTGGTGTGATGGCGGCTGTCAGTCGGGCAGTGCAGGTGAGTTGTTCCCATTGGTCGGTAATCTCGATGGCGTAGCTCGCGAAACGATCCCCCTCGAACAGGGGCGTGCAGACGCCGGTGACGTCTCCACTGGCAACCCAGCGGTGATGGGTACAAGAGAGGTCGATGCCGACAGCGGAGCCGCGTGGGCCGGCATGCAGGAAAGCAGCGAGGGAGCCGAGCGTCTCGGCGAGGACTGCGTTTGCTCCGCCATGCAAGATGCCGACCGGTTGCCGGTTACCGTCCACCGGCATGTGGCCACGAACTTGCCCTGGCCCGCAAAGGTCGATAGTGATACCCATCCTGCTGATGAGTTGCTGGTCAACAGGTAGCTGTTGCGCCTCAACGGGCGGCTCACCGTATTCAATCATGTTGTTGCGCATCACTTTCCATCTAGCGCCGAGGCAAGGGCCGACTGTCTTCCGATAATGCGCGTAAGGAACAGGTAGCCGAACGCGACGAACGCGCAGAGAATCGCAACGGCGATCAGGATGATGTTTTGGCTGTCGCCGTAGGCGGCCGCATGCCCGGAAGCACCAGCGGCAACTCGCTCGGCCAAGTCGGAATCGGCGATCTTGGTGGCGATCAGGGCACTGATCGCACTGCCGTATGCGGCCACGAAGACCGCCTCGCTGCCGATTCTGAGGAGGTTGAAAACGCCTGCGGCGGTTCCCACTTCGTCGGCGGGCACATGGGCGAGCGCCTCGCCGTCGACGAACCCGAGTGGGATACCAAACCCTAACCCGCACAATATCATTGGCACAACTGCGACGACGGCGGGAATCTCAGGGCCGGTCAGGAGTAGACCGGCCGGGCCGACGATCAGGCAGATCAATGCGACGAGTGCCAGCTGTCCCGGCGTGGCGCGACCGCTGTCGATGAGTCGATGCGACACCAGGGGGGCGATGAATACCGGGAAGGTCATGATCATCATGTAGGCACCCGCGGTACCGTCCGACCAGCCGCGGATGGCCTCGAAACCGCTGGGCAGGTAGGTCAGCAGCGCAACGAAACCGATTGCGCCCGCGACCGGAACAAGGGCCATCCGCATGAAGGGTGCGTTCCGCAGCACCTTCGTGTCGAAGACTGGCTGACGGGGCTGACCGGTGCGATCGTGCACACCCGGAGGTAACGCGCGACTGCCGATTAGCGCCAGTAGCAGCAGGATCGCGTGCAACACGAACACGGCCCGCCACCCGAGCAGCGAAACGGTCCCGCCAGCGATGAATGGGCCTGCCGCCAAACCGAAGCCAGACACTGCGCCGAAGGCAGTGAAGGCGCGGGCGCGTTGCGGTCCTTCGAAGGTGTCAGAAATGATCGTAGCTGCCAGAGTGAGGACCGACGCTGCGCCGATGCCCGCCACAACGCGTGCCAAGTCGAGCAAAAGTAGCGTCGGAGCCAGCGCGCTCATCACCGATCCGACCAGCGCGAGAGTAATGCCCGCTTGGAACGCGACACGATAGCCGATGTGATCGGCAAGCCGACCCCACATTATGGTGAATAGTGCAAAACAGACATTGAAGCCATTGACAACCAACTGCAATTGCGTGGTGTTCGAGCCCAGATCGCGCGCGATCGAAGGAAGCGCGACGGCTGTTCCCGCCAGCGACAGCGGTAGTACGAATTGAGCGCCGACGACCACGAAGAGCACCAACGGATTTACCTGGCGCACAGCGGTTGCACTCGGAGCCATGGAGGTCCTGGTCATGGCAGTGACGCTACGAATTAGACGCGCGTCTAGGGCAATGCTAACGTACTATAACGTTAGTCACAGTAATGGCCTGGGGGGTAGTGTGCTAAGCATTGGCGAAGTCTCGGCATTGACCGGATTAAGCGACCATGTCCTGCGGAAATACGAGCGAGAGGGCTTGTTGCTGAGACCGGTAACTCGAGATACTGCGGGCCGCCGACTTTATGACCCAATAGATGTGGAGTGGCTGCGTAACTGTGTTCGGTTTCGCGAATCCGGTATGCCGCTGGCGGAGATCCGTAGATATGTCGACCTGGTGAAACAAGGGGACGGCAACGAACGTGACCGGATTGGAATCCTCCGGCAACATCGCCTTCGTTTGCAGGAACAACGTGCGGCAATCGATGCCGCGTTGGCTCTCACCGATCGGAAGATCGCCATCTATGAGGACCACGTCGATTCGGGCGCGCCCGCGGCACCGTGGCCCGAAGCTGTCGAGGCCGAGGAACCGAGAGCCGCGACCAGATAGGCCGGGCGTTTCGAAGTGGCGAGGGCGGGCCCATGCCCGTCCTCACCCATGTCGTAGCCAGTCGTCGATGGCGGCACGGACGATGACCAGGTCGTCCGACCCTGATGCGCTGTCGGGACACGCACCGGCGGTACGGCAATGCGCCAGAGCGACAGTGCAATTCATGCCTGCCTCCTAGGCATTGTGGCCGGCCGCATCCGCTACGCACGCCACTCCGATGCACGGGCTACTCTGCGGCGACACCGGTCAGCTCGGCGCTGATGGTCCACAGTCGAGCTGCTTCATCGGGGTCGATCGCATAGGGCATCACACCGGCGCCATTGTGCATCTGGGTATCCGGACCGGCCACGGCCGCGACTTCACAGTCCTCGAGGTAGACCCCGCCGATATCGGCCAGCTTCGCTGAAGTCGCCGCCCACAAACCGGTTGCCGCACCCTGACCGGTGTTTTTGAACGTCGGGTCGATCGCGTTGCCGCTTTCGTCGATCCAGCCGAGGTCGACCATCTCACCGGCGCCGAGGTGACGTTGCAACGGCGTCAGGATCGCCCCCGGGTGCAGCGAAAACGCCCGCACCCCTGACGCGCTACCGACCCGATCCAGATGTACCGCGAACAACACGTTGGCCGTCTTGGCCTGGCCATAGGCCACCCACTTGTCGTAGCCACGCTCGAAGTGCAGATCATCCCATCGGATATCCGAATGATGGTGACCCGCTGACGAATAGACGACAACGCGGGCCCGGCCGCGTACCAGCAGCGGCCACAGCTGCGCGGTCAGCGCATAATGGCCGAGGTGGTTGATCGCGAACTGACTCTCCCAGCCACGACCTACCCGCCGAAGCGGCGTCGCCATCACCCCGGCGGTGGCGAACAGATAGTCGACTCGGTCGATCCGCGTGGAGAGATCCATGGCGCACCGTTGCACCGAATCCAGGTCGGCCAGATCCGCATCCAGGACGACAACTCGGTCGCCGAACTCGGCGAGGGCTCGGCGTGCCTCGTCGGGTCGCCGAGCAGGGACGAATACCTGCGCCCCAGCTGCAGCCAAGTGCTTGGTGGTGACCCATCCAAGTCCTGAGTAACCTCCGGTGACCACAGCCACTGTGCCGGTCAGGTCCTGCCCTGCCATGATCTCGTCGCTGGTGGTATCGGCGCCATAACCTGAGCCGATCGGCTGCTGATGTGTCGTAGCGTTGCTGTGCATGCCACGATGCTAGGATCTAGAGTGCGGTCTAGATCAACACTGAAACTGCGGGGCAGCCACGACCACTTACAACAACGCCGTCACACTGTCGATCGGTGAGGTCGCCGACCAGACCGGGCTCAGTGTGCACGCGCTCAGGTTCTACGAACGCGAAGAGCTGCTCGTCGGCGAGGTTGTCCGCACGTCAGGCGGCCGTCGCCGATACAGCCCGACCGACGTGGAATGGCTACAGATCTGTACGCGTCTGCGCGAATCGGGCATGCCGATGGCCCAGTTGCGCGAGTTCGCCGCATTGGTGCGCGAAGGACCCGGAAATGAAAAACAACGACTCGAGCTGCTGCAGAATCACGAAACCCGCATCCGCGCACAGCTTTCCGCGCTCCAGCAATGCCTCGATGTCATCGAACACAAAGTGAACGTCTATCAGGAACACGTCGCCAACGACACAGCGGACGGCCTCTGGGACCCCACCAGATAGACATCAGCGGTCGCCGACGATCTTTGGTCGCCGCCCAGTACCCGGCGCAGACTTCTCCAGCCGATTGGCCAACTCGATCCATGATTGTGCGTTGGCCCGCGCCAGCCGCGCCAACGAGCCATGACAGTAACCGGGCAGATCGAACATGACCTGCTGCCAGTCACGTAGTTCGACAACGGACCCGCCCGTGAGACGCAGGATCGATCGTCCTTTGTCGGTGAAACGTAATGCGGGATCGCTGCGCAACGCTGTCAGAATCGTGTCTTGGACCGATGTGGTGATCGGCGTCTGCGCAGCGGCAGCAGACTTCGGCGGCGACATCCCTGGTTCGTAGGCACCCTCCGACTTCGATTGCGACGAACCGTTGACAACCCTCGGATCCACTGCCTGACTCGATACACAACCGCTTACGACAGGATCTTCGCCGCGGCTCAAACGTGCGCGCACATCGCGCACCGTGCTCGGCGACACACCTGCTCGTTTCGATACTGCGCGCAAGGACGACTCGGGGCTTTCCTTGATGATGTTCGCCGCGATCCGGCGGCCGTCATCAGCCACGACCGGACGTACTTTGCCGTCCTTGCCGACTCTCCTGTCCAACTGGACACCGCCACCAGTTGCACGGCGGCGCTCTGCGCCGACTGTCGTATGCGACAACCCTGCGGTACGAGCTATCAACCGGTCGGACCATTGCGGATACAAATTCATCAAACGCATGGCGGCAGCTTTGCGCTCGGCAACCGACAACGGTAACCCATGCATTATGTTGGAATGCACCGCCAATGCATAGGCATCGTCATCGCTGCCATCGAAGAACCGAACCGCGATCATCTCGCGATCGATCGTCTTCGCCGCCTCCAGCCGATGGGCACCATCGATCAACCGCATGGTCGGCCGGTGCACGATGATGGGTGGAAGTTGTGCGGCTGATTCCATCAGAACACGAATGTACTCGTCATTTCTGATTACAGAATCGCGCAGCGCGGGTCCCGGCCGAACAGATCCTACCGACACCATTTCTATTGGTATAGTTTGCAGATCTGAAACCCATTCTTGGACAGGAGACCCAGCGCGGCCAGACGGAGCTGAAGGTCGAATTTCTCCGGTCATCACACTCATTTCTGTCAAAGTCCAGTCATTCGACCCGTCAACCACCTCGACGTGCGGATCAAAAGTTACGAGATAGCATGCAGAATACAACCAGCCAGCGATCGCCAGTGACCCTTATTATCCCCGATTAGCGTATCTTCATGGCAAATAAAACCTACGAAACAATTTAGACATCTAAAGATTGCATTACTTTATCCCACTCGTCCCTGTGACACTCCCCTGTGCCAAGATACATCTATGCCCGGTTCGCAGCAGGATCCGGTCGGCGCGGACCACATTGTCACAAGCCCGAGTGCCGCATGCGATTGACGCACGGCGATGCGAGGTCTACACGCCCCGGCTCGCGGCCGAGCCATAGGCTCAGCAACGCTGGCACGGCAATCCGATCCCGCCGACCCCTCGATGAACAGCGAGATCCGATACGGTGCGCAGCGGCAAGCATGCGAAGTCAGAACGTCCGGCAGTCCCGGTCCGGAGAACGCAACGTCGTGCCGTGGCTCGGTCAGTCCATAGCCCCCCGGCGATGCAACTCGGTTGACGTGAGAGGAGGACATCGCCGACCCTCCCCACTGCGGCCGCCCCACCTTCGTGTTGTCATATATATCTGATGTTCGCGTCCGGAAGGATCATACCATCGGAGTCCCGACTGCTCCACCGATCCCAGTCCGATAGTTTTTGTCAGAAATAGTTGTTGGATTGTCATTGGATGTCGTTCACGCCCGGAACCAGGGTTCGATGCGACGTCCGCCGGGGGCTGCCGTGTGGTCGAGGGCTCGTTGGTCGGCGCAGAGCCGCATTTGAGCTGTCGCGTAACCGCCAGCGGTGGCAAGCTCCCCCAAGTACTTCCACTAGGAACGAGACAGCGCCCGCCGTTACCCTGAAGAACGATCGTCGCGTCCCGTGGAGACCGGACTGAATCAGCGACAGACTCAGGCCCTCGCCTTCTTAGGCCTGAGCTGGAAAGGAGCAGGGATGGGTGACAAGTCTGCGGCGCGCCCTGGACCGCGGGCTGTCGTGCAGAAGATCGACCAGCGGCTCACCGAATTGATTACTACGCGTTATCCGGACCGGCGCCAGCGACCAGGCTATGGACGGCTTGCCAGAGAGATCAGCGAAGCGACAGGCGGCTCGATCTCCAGCACCTACCTGTGGCAGCTCGCCACTGGTAGACAGCATAATCCAACCCTCGAACAGCTCGACGTGCTCGCCGAGTTCTTCGAGGTCCCTATCGAATACTTCTACAACGACGCGGTCGCCGACCAGGTTCGCGACCGCGGAGTCGGCGGCACCGCATCCGAGCCGGGCACCGATGCCGAAACCGGGGCGTCCGAACTACTGCGGCAGAAGCTCGCCGAGCAGGATGTGCAGACAATCGCGATGCGTGCTGGATCGATGAGTCCTGCGTTGCGGCAGCAGTTGCTCGAGATGATGGAGATCCTGGATCCGAGGCCTCCACGCGACGAGGACCAGCAGTGAACGAACGAGAGATTCGCCGACACTGCCGAAAAGTGTTGCGCGACTGCAATATTCAGCCGCCGTTACGAGTAGAGGAGCTGTGTCACCAGATCGGGGAGTATCGAGGAAAACCGATCCACCTCATTCCCTGGGCTCTTCCCGTCCCGGGCCCGTTCGGACTGTGGATGTCCCGTGGCCACGAGGACTGCATCTTCTTCCAAGAAGAAACCACTCGGGTGCATCAGGTGCACATCATCCTGCACGAAATCGGCCATATTCTCTGTGAACACGTCGACGACACCGGTCTCGACGATGTTCCCGATCTGGGCCCCGAATTCCCTACTGGTCTGACGAAACGCGGCCTGCGGCGAACGTGTTACGACGAACAGCGTGAACGCCAGGCGGAAATGGTGGCGACGATCATCCAGGAATGGTCATCGGTCATCGACTACACAACGCCTCCGACGCCGGCCGGATCCGACGCACAGGCCCTATACAGTGCGCTGAACAGCAGACGCGGCTGGTTGTGATGCTCCTACAGACATGTCTGATAGCTGTACTCACAATCGGGGCGTTATGGAAAGGGGTCGACTTGCTTCGGGGGCGAGACGACCGTGTCCTTCGGCACTTGGTCGCAGCATTCCTGATCCTTGCCGTCGGAAACACGGTCTCGCTTCCGTCGAGCATCCGCACGATCGACTCTCTCACACAGCTTGGTGTCGGCCGCATATTGATGAACCTCACGATCATGATCGGGCTGTTCGCATTGATGCAAGTATTTGTCCTCGCATCCCGCGGAAACCCAGGCCGGTCGTCCCGGCGACTACAGCTACGGCTGCTGACACTGGCGTGCGTAGGCTTGGTGGTCTGCATGATCGCCACGCCGCCGAGCCACCGAGCGCATACGCTATCCACACCACATATCGCCGAGCCGTCGATCCTCGGATTCTACCTCATCGGAAACGCCTATTTCGCATACGCTTACGTGTATTGCGCGATCATGGCATGGCGATACGCGGCCTCCGCGCCGCGATATCAAATTCTCGGTCTCGGTCTGGTCTCGGTGGGTCTCTTCGGTCTGGCGTTGACCTCGTTCAACCGCGGCGCTTGGCTGATCGTGCGTGTCATCCATAGCGATCTCCACAGCAGATTCAATGCAATGAACTTCGCCATCGCGAATTTCTGTACCGCGCTGATCGTTGCAGGACTGTGTTATCCGGCGACGATGCAGGCGATCTCGGCGCTGTGGTCGTGGTTCCTGCACTGGCGACAGCACCGTGCACTAGCCACACTGTGGATGCTGATGTCCACTGCGTTTCCGGAACTGACGCTCGAACGCCACACCACAGGCTCACCACTCGATCGGCTCCTCTGGCCGAGTATTCACGCGCAGTTCTATCGCAGACTGATCGAATGTCGAGACGGCCTGGTCCGCGTGAGCCCCTACATCGAAGTCGAACCCGGGCTAGATCTGACGAAACTGTCCGATGACGACCTCGCCGCGCACATCCGGGAGGCCCTCGGTCGTAAACCGCAGGTCGAAGATCCCGATGTGACATTCTCCGCGAAGCGTCTGGCGATCCCGGACGGGGACGATCTCAATGCCGAAGCCCGAGCTCTGATCGCGCTGTCCCGCGCTTTGAAAGAACCCCGATCGTGACCCAAGTCCTGATCACCACGAGGCGTTTCGGCCGCCGGTCACTCAACCCGGGCATAACACCGTGTACCGGTACCAACGAGGAGCTAAGTGTCCGAATACAGTGCCAACATGACGCCGGTTGACTTCTGGTTCGATCCGAGGTGCCCCTGGGCATGGATCACTTCACGCTGGATGAAAGAGGTAGAAAGGGTCCGGCCAGTGGAAATCCGCTGGCGCGTCATGAGTTTGGCCGTGCTGAACGAGAACCATCTCGATGAACTACCTGAGCAATACCGCCGGTGGAACACCACGGCCTGGTATCCGGTCAGGGTCTGCGTCGCCGCCGAACAGAAATACGGCAGCCAAGCCCTCGACTCGCTCTACACAGCCCTGGGCACCCGCATCCACAATCTGGGTCAGAAGCAGACCCGGGAGACCTTCGCCGCAGCCCTGTCCGACGCCGGTCTGTCCGAAGACCTCGCCGACGCCGCGTACTCCACCGAGTACGACGCTCTCATACGGACCTCCCACCACGAAGGAATCGGTCTCGTCGGAGAAGAGGTCGGCACCCCGGTCATCGCCGTCCCTGGCCCTAACGACACACGCATCGCCTTTTTCGGGCCGGTCGTCACCCCCGCCCCCAAAGCGGACGCAGCAGCACAACTATGGGACGGGGTCCTGCTGGTCGCCGGTACTCCAGGCTTTTTCGAACTCAAACGAAGCAGAAATACCGAACCGTCGTTCGACTGAGTGCGCCTGCGGTCTAGGGCTACCGGAGCAGACAACATGGAGAGGCTCCAAATGTCCTGCATTGACGCGACCCGTGCGTTCGGGGCGGATGGTGGCCAGCCACTGAGCCGTAGGCGTCAACGCTTCAGGAAACCCTGATTGTCGCGCATGCTCCGGTCTGCTCGCGGACCGTCGGATCGATAGGCTACTGCCGTGAAGAAAATGTTGGGAATGGGCGATGGCTGTGAACTGCCTGCCACCGCTGTCTACTGGCTCAGCGACGGTCCACAACCGGGCATCGTCCTGGTCGAGTTGGTAGACGCACACGGCCGACCTCACCAACTGGTCGACAAGACCGCCTCGTTCGGCGGGGAACTACTTCCCACATCCAACTATGCATGCGCCACCACGATCCAGTGCACCATCGAAGACATCGACGACGGCATAGCTACCGTCAACACATGGTGGTTATCCGGCGGCCCCGACAATGTGCCGTTCGTCTTCGATGTACGACTGGACACCCTCGGCCCAACTGACCGCCTCAGGTGCAGGGCGTTTGCCAGGCGCCTGATGTACGTTGCTCTGCCAGCCGAATGGGTACTGGTCAGAACGATCGTCACGGATGTATGAGCTCCGGACGGGAAGCACTCACCACAGCCCGCCTTCCGGCTCGACCTTAGGAACGAACTCCCTCGGCGCCGCTGCATCGACAAGCCCAGTCCAATCCAACCCGCTGTCCTCGACGAGCCTGCAGAGCAGCTGCCACGCTGCCCACGCGTCATAACCTGCACGGTGATATCCCTGTTCGGCGACCGCAGACATGTCGAGTTCCACATGTTCGATGAGTTTGTCGAGGCTGTAGCTGGGCAGGTCGCGCCACACCGCCTTCGCCAGGCGCAAGGTGTCCAAGACCATCATCGGGCTCCAGTCGGGCAAATGCGTGGCGAGTACTCGTTGTTCGACTCCAGCGTTGTGCGCGACGAGGGTTCGCCCGGCCAAGGCGGCATCGATGTCGGGCGCGATCTCAACCCATGCCGGACAAGTCTCGACGTCAGAGTTCTTGATGCCGTGCACTTTTCGGGTGACGATCTGGGTGATCGGCCGTTGCGGCTTGATCAGCCACGCCCGCATGTCATCGATGTTGACCGTCTCGCCGGAGACCGCCAGGATGGCAATCTCGATGATCTCCGGTGGTGTCTGACCATTTCCTTCGACATCTACAACTGCGATGTCCTTGCCGCGCAGCGTGTACGGGATCGCGTTCAAAACGTCTCCTTGATCGTGGGCCAGCCAAGGCCAAGACAAGAGGACTAACGGCTCGCGCTAGCTCCGCGCAGCGCCTTCGGGCCACACAATGTCCACCGGAATACCTCTCGTGTTCGCCAGCTCTATGACTGTGCCCGTCCCACCCTTTTCGCTGGCTCCGCCATCCCACACAGCCATCAGTCGGTCGCACGAGGAGAGCATCGATTCGTTCGCCGCCTCGTACGCCTCCCTACCCGCGTCTTCGAAATCCATAACGTGAACAGTCTCCGCGGCACCGATCAGCCGATCGAACAGCTCCGCATGATCCGCCTTCACCTTCCGCTCGCGATAGTTTCGCGAGGGCAGCACAACCTCGAGCGTGCCTCCGGCATCGAGGACAGCCTGTGCGAATACCGAGTCGGCACCGCGTGCGATGCAGCTGACACCAACCAGCCCGGTGGAATCCTCGCGCTCCGCGATCAACTTGCTGATCACGTCATACACCAGCGGTGCAGTCTCTTCGGTGATGTTCATGTGCCCGGTAACCCCGATGCGCACCACTTAGCTCCTCCTATGCCGTCGCGAGCAACAACGGTTTCATTTGACCGCGCAACTCGGCAACCCGACCGACTTGCGCGAACTGTTCCGTCGCGCGATACACCTTGATCAGCTTCTTCTGCACCCGGTCCGACGCTGTCTTGCCGACCGCTTCAACGGCAGTCTCCCCGATCCGGCATGCCTCCTCCACTTCGCCCTCGATGAGCCGGGCCTCCATCATTCCCAACTGATCCAGCGCGGCACTACGTCGTCGACCAGGACGGCGCAGCTGGATGGCGTGGTCGATCTGCTCGGCCGCCGCAGCCGCGAACGCGGGTTCTCTGCGCGCCATTTCCAACAGCCGCCCGCCGAGGGTGCCCGCCAGCTCTGCGGCATCGAAGTAATTGATCCAGTACGGATCGGCGCTCGGGTCCGACTCATTGAGGGCTTCGTGGGCTCGATCGCCGGCTCGGTGAAACGCGGTGGGCCGTCCCAGTTTCCCGAATGCCCACGCTTCCCGTGTGTGGAGCATCGCACGTGTCGTCGCTGTGATGCGCTGGCCGAATTGGTCTTGTGCGAGCCGGATCAATTCGAGCGCGTCCATGGCTCGCTCGCGCTCCACGCTCTCGCGCCCGGCCGCTAGCCCGTAGTGATCGAGTGAGAGAAGCTGGCGAGCCATGCCGGCGATGGCGTTCGCACACAACGCCGGATCGTCGGCTTCCTTCGCCGCGCGAACAGCCATGGCGTAGTACTGCTGTGCCTTGCTCTGGCGGCCAGAGTCCCACGACATTGTCGCTGCGGTCTCCGCGAGCAGCGCCTTTGTTCTGGTCAGACGCCGTTTGATCTCGGGTGGGTGGGAATCCCGCAGCATCTCGTTGACCTCGCTGAGCTGACCGATCACGGCCTTGCGGCGTAGACCGCCGCCGAACTGGTCATCCCATTCGCGGAAGATTCGGGCCGAGTTCTCCAACTCGACTGCCTCTTGGAAGCCGACCCCGACGGCCGTGACTCTGGGTGGCGTCACCTCCACAGACGACAGCAACCATCGTTCCAGAGGTTCGAGAAGGTGCGTGCCTACAACTACACCGAGCAGGGCTCGGCCGACTTGGCGTCGATCCAAGGTGAGGTCCTCTCTAATCAGGCTGTCAGCGACCGCCGTCGAATCCGCCGTCCAAATACCTGGAACCCACAGGGCAGCAACGGGTTCGGGCGGCTCGTCCGCGAGTTGGCTTTCAACTGCGGCGCCGAACCGGGCACGTTGTTCAGCTGTCGCGCGGGCAAGCATCGTGTCCAGGATGGCGGCGCACTTGGCGCCCAGCACGATGGCGCCGCCACGGTGCTTCCATTTCGTCACCGTGCTCTTGGCGATTCCGGCACGGCTGGCGAACCGTTTCTGAGTGAGCCCCAGCGCTTCTCGCAAGGCTGTGGCTTCGGTACCGGTCCATTTGACCTGCATACCCAACATTCGCTCCCTGTAGTGGCCTGGGATACCACGAGTAGACCAGAGTAGACCGCCGGTTAGACCAGCGTAGACCGAAAACCCCTTCCGACGTGCGCAAACAGGCGCGATGGTTGTACCGGCCCCGACGCCGGGTAGAGGGAATTCCCCCTTTGGCACATGGCCGACTTGCATTGTGAGCCGCCGGTCGGTGTGCACGCCTCCTCGGCGCCGGGTGCTTTCCAACCGACGAGCGAGCAGGAGGCGCAAGCGATGGGTTCGGACGACGAACTGCGTTCACCGCTGGGGGTGACACCGCAGCAGCACTACTACGCACGGCGGTACTTCCTCGAGCATCACGGCACACCCGAGGAGGCCGCCGAGTTCTCGGCCGGTGGCCCACCGCCGCCGAGGCCGGCGGACGGGGTAACCGGCAAGATCCTGTACTACGAGGCGAACCTGCCCACGGTTGAGGAGTTCGCCGGACTGCTCGCGGAAATGGAAAACGGCGGCTGGATCACCACCGAAGTTCGGGAGAAGGTCGCGGAACTGCCACGCGCAGATGGCGTCGCAGAGCTGAAAGCTCGCATGGTCGAACGGGATTCCGGCGAACGACAACAAGCGGCCGGGACGGAGTGATCCGACATGGCGAACACCGAGCTGCTGCCTGACCGGCGTGCTGCTGTTCTGGAGTCGCAGCGCGAGTTCTACATAGTCACGTGCGGTTTGCCTGCCCGCGTGCGGCCCGAGTTCGCACGGATCGAATTCACGGTCGGGAGCGTCGGCGCGATCACGATGCCCGCGCAACTCGCCGCATTGGTCAAGGCGCACATCCTGACGGAGCGCAACGGCCGTATCGGGCCGATCGTCTCGCACCCACGCTCGAAAAGATGGACATTCTTGGTCTGTCCGGACATCCCCGGAGACATCGCGCTGTTCGCAGAGTTGTTCCGCCACAACGTATCTGTCGTTCCCATCGGCGGTGAGGTCGCCTTGCCTTCACCACAATTCGATTCGATGCTGAGATACCGCGAGTGGGTGCACAAGCCTAGCGACGGATACCGACCGGCAGGCACTGACGTAGTGAACGCGATCCGTTGCTGTGTGTCGCCGATGAGGCAGTGAGCACCAAGTGGCAAGCAAAGTGCGCGCAGCAGATGAGCACGACCACTCCGACCCACGAGGCGCGCCCCGGAGCGTGAAGTCGCCGGGCCTGTCGAGGCCCAAACAGGGTACTGGGCGCACGAAAGGCGCTCAGACAGAAAAGAGGTGGGGGAACCACCATGCTATCTCGTTGTAACGCAATCATTTTCGCTGGACTACTCGGCTCCGCCCTACTCGCCAACACACCGGCCGAGGCCATGTCCACTGCATACCTCGAGTTCGTCTCCGCCAAGTCTTGTGGGTTTGAATTCACCTACAGTCGGCCATCGGTCTACCCGCCGATGATCACAGGTAACGGCGTCGCCCAGTGCGACGCGCGACCCGACGAGCACATCTTGACTCTGGCGCTGGAATACCAGCAGGGCGGTAGGTGGGAGACTGCCACCTACATCACCGATTCGGTGATCCCGCCAGGGCCGCCGAATTCCAGGTCGTACGAGGTGCGCGCAGCCTGTTACGCAGGAACCTGGCGTGTCAGTATGAGCGTGACCGGCCGCCTGCAAGGCCACCCGTTCGTGTTCAGCGACCACTCGGCGACGCGTGACGTGCCGACCAGCCAATGCCCGAGCCGATGAAAGGACTCCCGATGCCAGACCCTATCGACGTAAGCAAGTCTCGGGAACTGCGAGACAAGATCCAGCCGATCTACGAGGAAACAGTCGCCCTACTCGGCGCCGAGCACCCGGCGGCAGTGTCACTACAACAGGCAGCAACCGAACTCGCCGCCGCCGCGCCCATCCTCCGACGTTATGGCGACTATGACCCGAGCTGAAATGCCAAGAGCGCCCCTACCTGGTCCTCACCAACGCCTGGAGCGAGCTTGGAGTCTCAGACGAAGTCGTTCGCCGACTTGGGTGCGAGCCCCTCGACGCCGGGTTCCTCGAGATCGTCGAGTCCATCGGCCTGTTCCTCGATAGGTTTGTCGGCCACTGGCTCAGTCCTTCGAGCTGGATGCCAGTTGAGATCGACGGTTCACTCGCGCCCCCTGAGCCCATTTATTCACATTAAGGCCCTCAGACCACATCACTTGGTGGTGACCGTCCGCCTCGTGGGGGTTCAAATCACCTACCGATACAAGAAAAGCCGAAATCCCTTGCGTTGCAAGGGATTTCGGCTCGTACTGTGTCCGGAGGGGGACTTGAACCCCCACGCCCGTTAAAGGGCACTAGCACCTCAAGCTAGCGCGTCTGCCATTCCGCCACCCGGACCGGTGGTGCTCAGCAAGATTATAGGATCTCGCGGCGTGGACCAAATCGCGGGTTGACCACGTGTTTTGTGGAGGGTTCGGTCGGCGGGGGCTGTGTGGAGGCGCCCCCGGGAAAGGCCTGCCGCCGTTTCTGGAATCGCTACCGGCCGCCGTGGAGCTGCTCACGCTACAAGCGGTTGGCGTCGATCTGCACCCACCATCGCAGCGCATTGCGGTTCTATTGCGACTACCGGGCGCTCGCCGTGGTTGGTGTTCGTGCCGGTGTCTGGGCCTGTTCATGCTCCACCGCCTGGCTTGACGTGCTCGACCGCTTCCGCGATAAAGGAGACGTTGTGAACGCGAATCCCGAACACGCTGTGCGGCAGAAGTATCGTCGTGAAGGCAAGGGGCGGACACCGCCGGAGATCATCGAGGTACTGCGGGGACGCGGTTCAGGGGCTTTGGCGGAGGGGGTTGTTGACAAGCCTTCCCGTTTCGTCGACTTCTTAGCGTGTTTCGGTGAGGCGGGGGTCGCGGGCGCAGAGGAGATCGGCCGCTTGCTCGGACAGGATGAGTCCACCTTTGCGGCCGTGGGGTATGGCGAAGTCGTCGCGTCCTGGTTTGCCGTTGATGAGGATGCCGTAGAACTCGGGGATCTGGATGGTGTCGGGGTCCTGTGCATGGGGGGTGGGCACTCCGGTGCCTGGAACCAGTCGGAAACCGGTCATCGCACTGGCCGCCAGAGCTGCGGCCAATGGTGTAGTTGCCGCGTATACCCCGGATTGCGAGGTGAAGAATTCGCTGCGTACCGGAGAGGCGAATTCTAGGTAGGTGGAGGTGGTTTCTGGCGGGTCCGACGCATCGTTCAGCGTGAATTGTCCCAGGTCGGCGGGAACTTCCGGATGTAGTTTGAAGTACTTCATTCGTTTCGTTCCTTGCCCGTGGTCTCCGTGTTTGTCACGTCGGCCGCCGCGATCTCCGATCCTAGGGCGTCGGCATGTACTTCGGCTGCGACCGGAATCGGGATGGGGATCCGTGGTCGGCCTGGCCCAGGTACGGGATATGGAAAGGGAGGGTCACCGGGCTCGCGTCGCAGGGGCGATGGCAGGTGTGGCCACGGGAAACGCCACAATTCTCCGGTGTGTCCGCGTCGAACATGCCATGTGTTCACCGCCTCAGCGGCGACACACAGCAGAAGATTGCATCCAAAAGAGCGCCCCGCCCCCCTTCCGCACCGGCGGTGCTGGGCTACCCGCGCGGGCGCTTATCCTGATGCGGCCCAAGCGAACTCGGCGCCGAGGTCAACGGATCTGCCCGCTGCGCCATAGCGCAAGGTTGTAACCGGTGGCATAGGTGTCGGGATGATCGGGGCCGAGCACCCGCAGGCGGTCGGCCAGGAGGCGTTCGAATTCCCGGATCGTGTAGCCGACATCACCGCTTTCGCCGCGCCAGCGCGCCAGATTGTGGCGGGCGCCAAGGGTATTCGGATGATCTGGGCCCATGACCCGCAGACAATCACTCAGGAGCCGTTCGAACTCGGCGATCGCACCCGCGACGTCACCGCTTTCACCCCGAAACTCGCCGAGATTGTTGCGGGCCGTGAGCATGGCCGGATGATCGGGACCGAGCACTTTGGTGGCGACTGTCCGCGACCGCTCGTATTCGATGACCGCTCCGCTGAAATCACCGCTTTCACCCCGCCACCGGGCCAGATTGTGGCGGGTACCGAGGGTATCGGGATGTTCGGGGCCGAGTATCCGCAAGCGGTCCACAAGCAACCGCTCGAACTCGGCGATCGCAGTCGACGTATCGCCGCTCTCCCCCCGCCGATCCGCCAGGTTGTCGCGGGTGTCGAGGGTGCTGGGGTGGTCGGGGCCGAGTATCCGTAAGCGGTCCACCAGCAGCCGCTCGAACTCGGCGATCGCAGTCGACGTGTCACCGAGTTCCCCCCGCCAGTGGGCAAGCTCGTGGCGAGTGCTCAAGGTGTATGGGTGGTCTTGTCCGAGCTCGTGCAGGCGATGGCTGAGTAGCTGTTCGAATTCGGTGATGGCACCGGCGATATCACCGCTCTCACCACGCCAGCGCGCGAGGTTGTGGCGTGCGCCGAGGATCTCTGAATGATCGGGGCGCAGCATGCTCCGGCAGTCGGTGAGTAGTCGCTCGAATTCGGTGATGGCACCGGCGATATCACCGCTCTCACCACGCCAGCGCGCAAGATTACGACGGGTATCGAGAGTGTCCGGGTGATCGGGGCCCAAGATGTTCCGGCAGTCGGTGAGTAGTTGCTCGAATTCGGTGATCGCACCGGCGATATCACCGCTCTCACCACGCCAGCGCGCGAGGCTACGGCGCGCTGCGAGGGTGCCAGGATGGTTGGAGCCGTGTACTCGCGAATGATCGGTCAATACCCGTTCGAATTCGGTGATGGCAGCGGAAATGTCACCGCATTCGCCACGCCAGCGCGCGACCTGCTGCCGAGCGGTGATCGCATCGGGGTGTTCTTCCCCGACGGTAGCGTCGAACAGCGGCATCCAGGATTCCCACCGGTCACGATTGTCCGCGGCGTTGACCGTATCCAAGTGTTCGAGGTAGTCGAGAGCGGCAGCCGAATCGCCGGTTTCGAGATAGTGACGAACAGCGGAGCCGCGAGCGTATCGTGCGATCGAATCGGTATCCACGGATTCGATGACCGCGAGGATCGCGCGATGTGTCTCGCGCACACCGATGTCGAATCGTGCGAGTTCTCGCTGGATCGGCAGTGCGAAGTCGGTGTGCGCCAGGCCGAGGGTTTCCGCGTGTGTTCCAGGATTTCCACGGCTGATCAACACGCCGAGGTTTGCGATGAGATCGCGGATCTGGGCTCTCGGTGCCACGATCCCCAGCACTGAGATGGCGCGGTCGAGCAATTCCAGCGGCAGCGCGGGACCCGATCCTGCGGCTGCGAGGATTCCCAGCACAGCAGCGATCGGTCTGGCCGCCTGGGGCGCGGACGCGGCGCCTGCAGCCTGAATTCGTCGCTGCACCAGCGCATCGAGATCGATCTCGGTGCCGCCGGCGCGGTTGATGAAATCAGGGATCTCGACCATCAGCCGGGCCAGCAGCCATCCCCCGGCACTGGTCTCGCTGCGTAATGAGGCCAGCAAGCTACGCCACGTCGGCTCGCTGTCGTGATCCCGAGCGGCGCGGTGCGCATTGTGCACAACGGTGATGATGTCGCTGTCGGTGGGAGCGGGCAGTCGCATCACATAGGGGCGCGAGGTTCGCAGGATGTTTTCGATACCGGTATTTTCCCGAAGACTGACAATAACGCGGACGTGGGCGAGACGATCGCGCTGGGTCAGGCCGGCGATCGCGGTGACCACCTGATCGCGAGTTCCGGTGTCGGGCTGATCCAGTCCGTCGACGATGATGGTGATCTGCCCGAATCGAGATCGCACCAACTCCAGGGGCAACAGTACGGCAAGCTCGACCGCGTCGGGCGATATATCAGAACGCTCGGGATAGCGCGCCGCGACTTCGGCCATGGCGTCCTTATATCCGGCGAGCCGCCGCAGCAATTGAATGGTCAGCTCCGCGATAAAGGATTCGGTAGTGCTTGACACACTGAGGAAGACGGCGGCGTTGACGTAATGGGACGTGAAAGGCGCCTCCGCCAGCAAGCTGGGGCGGATCAGCAACGACATCAGCGTGGATTTGCCGCATCCGGGCGGCCCCACCACCATCCGCAGGCGGCGCGCATGTGCGGCGAAAACATCGGCTGCCAGATCGCGCACAGTGGCGCCGATCGCCGGCCCGCGCGTCAGCAGATCGACGAAACCGGCCGATGGACGGCCGAAGACGGCATCGTCGGCTCGCGATATATTCGGTACCAACCATAGGCCGGGATCCCCACCGACCGCCGAACTGAGCTGCCGCGGAACCTGATACGTGCACGCGGAGGCGATCTCCGGTCGTAGATCTCCCGGTAGCAGATAGGCACCCTGCTGCGGCATACCCCGGTCGAATATCGCCAACATCGTCCGGGTGAAACAGCCGTTGTACGCGTCGCCGTCGTTGGCAGCGGCCAGCACCTCGATACGCCCGGCAGTCGGATCGATCACTTCGATCCATCGGTGCGCATCCTCGACCCCCGCGCCGGCTTCGCAGGCATCGACCAGCACGATCAGCCCATCCAATCGGGCGGGGATCAGATTCTCGATGATGTTCTGGCCGAGATTGAGCGCGGTGTCGGAGTTCAACCGGCTCGGGTCGGAATCCTTGGCCAGCAGAAAGAACAGGCTTCGCTGTGCCGCGACACCGTGGCCGAGAAAACTGATCAACAGCGTGGCCTGCCGCTCCGACGCCACCGAACACGCTTGCGCCACAGCGGCTTTCAACTCCTCGACGGTCGGATCCAGCAATGGGCCCTCCACATCGATGGCCGATTGCCAGCCACCCAACCGGCTGAGCCGCTCGTACAGCCCGCCGGTGAGCTCAGCTACGAACCCCAGTTCGCCGAGTGCGTCGCATTCCGAGCCGACCACAAGCGCCAGCCGCCCACCCATGCTGCGAAAGTACGCGCACCAGCGCGCATCTGAACCGAGAATCGCGAGACACGACACCGCACGACAGAGAGTCGCCGCGGCCGTTTCTTGCCGCCGGTGGTCCACCACAGCCCGGGCCGCAAGCCGGGGTACCAGCCATTGCGCCAGCTCTCGGTGGGCTGGATGCTGCTGGTAGGCGGCCGGTTCCGCTTCTGTGCTGGGTGATCACGCACAGGTCATAGGAGCCCGGTGTCCAGTTCGTCGAGGGAATGCTCAGAGAGAGTGTTTGCGGCAATGCGCCGTCGAGTGCGGCGAGCAGCATGAGTCGTCCTACTCCCACGGATTCGCCACCCGCTGGTCCGCCGAGCGCGTGCTGCCGGACGAGTTCCGCACCGATCGGACGCTATTCACCGGCGAGCACGTGTTTCCGTGGGTCTTCGACGACGTCCACGGTCTGCGGCCGATGAAGCAGACCGCCGAGCTGCTCGCCGCACACGAATGGCCGCGACTGTATGACGCCGACGTGCTGCGTAAGTGCACGGTCCCGGCGGCGGCCGCGATCTACGCCAACGACATGTACGTCGAGCGAGCGTTTTCCGAGGAGACCGCACGGTTGATCCCGACGTTGCGGCCGTGGATCACCAACGAGTACGAGCACAAAGGCTTGCGCGCGTCGGGCGATCACGTGCTCGGGCGGTTGATCGACCTCGTCCGCGGCCGGATCTAGCGCGCGTCGGGACCGCCCAGCTCGGTTTTCACCCACCCGGGCGCCATCAGCAGCAGAGTGCGCGGGTCGTCGGCGTGCCGGGCGGCGAAACTGCGCATCGCCTGGGTCAACTCGGATTGCTCGACAGATAGACCTCGACGCCGCTGTGTTCGTCGTCGGCGATGCTGCCCTGGCCTGAGGAGAACTCTTCGGCCAGGGCATATCCCAGCCCGCGGAACGCGCCGATGATCAACGCGGTCTAATCTGCTGTCATAGCCTGGTCGCTTCCAGGATAACGATGGGACTCGAGGTGGGGACGACGCGGTCGAGGTCGAACCCGTTGTTGTTCAGCAGTATTCGGTACTCGTTCGCGGTGCGTTCCTTGCCGCCGAGCAGGCTCAGCATCACGAGGTCCATACCCTTCGACGGGTGCGGAGCGTCGGTGGGGGGCACGACCAGCTCGGCAACGAGCAGTCGCGCGCCCGCCGCGGCCGATGCGGCGACAGTCCGCAGGATTTTCGCAGCGTCGGCGTCGTTCCAATCGTGGAGAATCCAGCTCAGCAGGTAGATGTCCGCGTGCGGCACGTCATCGAAGAAGTTTCCGGCGACCACCTCGACGCGCTCGGCCATGCCGGCGGCGGCGAGCGTCGCGTGCGCGGCTTCGACGACGCCCGGCAGGTCGAAGACGACGCCTCGCCGGTCGCGGTGACCGTCCTGGCGAAGCAACTCCACGAGCACGGTGCCGTCGCCACCGCCGAGGTCGGCGATCGTGTCGCCGGCCGGCAGCCGGTAGCCGTCGAACATGCCGGCCCGCATCGTGTTGGCGAAGACCGTCATCGCCCGCCCGAAAAGCTCGGCGAGCTCTGGATTGGTGGCGATGTAATCGAAATATGTTGTGCCGAAATACTTTCGTGCGGCGGGCTCCCCCGTCCGCAGGGTGTGTGCGAGTTCGCCGACCGCCCGATAGTGCAGGTGCATGCTGCCAACGGCGATGCCGTACAACGACTGGGGATGCTTCTCGGACAAGGTGGCCCCGAGCGGGGTGACAGCCACCTTGTCGTCCGCTGCCCGGAACACCCCGTGTGGCGTGACGATGCGGATCAGCCGAGCCAGCGCGTCGGCATCGGACCCGGTCCGTTCGGCCAGGACCGCCACCGTCTGCGGTCCCTCCTCGTCCAGAATCGTCGCGACGCCGGCTTCCGCGAGCACGAACAACGCCTGAGACAGTAGGAATCCATCCAACATTCGCGACATCACCACGGTCGGCGGCGGTTGCTCATTGTCGTGGGTCACGGTCGCAACACCTTTCGGGTTTCGGTCGATAGGCCGGCCCTGCCGATCACGCGTAGACATACGGTCTCCGTCCGATCTGCCTGCCACCGTGCGGACGGCGATCTGCTCGTCGGTCAGGCGTAGCGCGGCCGCTACGACGTCGGTCATGATCGAATTCTCGAGCATCGCACCACGGATACGCTGCCCAGTTATCGGCCACAGATGTTCAACATCAGGCCACCACATGCTCGGTCGCGGGCCGCTTGCCCGGGCCGCGTCGAGGCCACGGTTCGGTGTCTCCGCGACAGCCGAGAGTCGGCCAGCAGTGATCGCTGCTGACAAGCTGGCCATGGCTGCGGTCTCTATCAACGACGTCTGATGGGTCCGCATATATTGTGAACCCCCGCGTTTTGCGACCGAGGATCTGCGTGAGCGAATCTTCCGGTTGGCGCCAGGACTACGCGCCTCCATCTGGCCAACGCCCGCCGGGGCAGCATGTCGGAACATTGACCGAGGGCTGCCTCGGCGACACTGACACCATGACTGACGATCAAGCGGCGTTGCGGGCCAGTTGGGATCGGACGGCCGGCTACCTCGACGCCGCCCAGACTCTGCTGTCGGATTTGCCGAACGTCGACCTGTCACCAACGCGCGAATTCCTCGAGCACAACGAACTCGGTCTTGCCTTCGACTATCTGGTCTACCTCGGTCACGACCTGGACGTGCCCCAGTCCTACTGGCAGCACCTCGACCATGCGGCTCATGAAATGCGGCTGTACAGCCCCGAGGCGGACAAGGATCACAGAGCTTCTGCTGAGATCTGCCGACTTCATCTCGAACCCGAATCCGGGATCGAGTCGCTCTGAAAGGGGTCCGTACATGATCGAGCATCCCGAGGCGCGAAGCGCTGTCATCGACTTAGTGGAGAACTTGGCCGACCCCGACTTTCAACAGCGCGTCTGGGTGGAACGTCGAGGTGATCCAGATCTGATCGAGAATTTGGACCAAGCGGTGGGGGACCTGTTCGATCTGTACCTTGACGACAAGAACATAGAGCGGTACATCGGCACGGTGCTCAGGAACAGTAGCGAAACCGAAGGGATAGCCGAATTGGCTGGCGTACTACTTCCTCTCTACTCCTCGCTCCCGCCCGGCACCAGCGATGCTGCAGTTATCGCGATGCCTGAGTGGAGCACCGTCGTGGAGACCGCTCGAGCAGCATTGCGAACCTTCTCCGAGGAGTAGGGAACGAGCAGGCGGTGTCCGACACCTGATAGGTTCGCGCGCATGTCTCGCCGTGACGACAAGACCGTTGGCCTCATCCTGGTGACGTACCAAAGTGCTGAAGATCTGCCGCCCTTCTTGGAATCGCTACCGGCCGCAGTAGAGCCGCTCGCGCTAGAAGTGATCGGCGTCGACAATGTTTCCGCTGATCGGAGCGTCGAGCTCGTGGCGGAATTCGGCGGCACGGTGATCCGCAACAGCGAGAACGTGGGGCTTGCTGCCGCGATCAACCAGGGAGCAGCAGCGACCAACGCGGAATGGATCTTGATCGCCAACCCCGATACGAGGCTCGCGCCCGGGTCGATCGCCGCACTGGTCGAGACAGCGATGACCGACGACCGTATCGGAATGATCGGGCCGCAGGTGGCTCGGCTCGACGGAACGCCGTACCCGACCGGACGCCGATTCCCCTCGCTGGCAGTCGGAATCGTGCACGCCCTGCTCGGCGGAGTATGGCCAGGGAATCCCGCGACCCGCAGGTACTTCGGTGCGCCTGTCACCACAGCCAGTGATGTCGACTGGATCTCTGGCTGCTGTATGTTGTTCCGCCGCAGCGCATTCGACGCCATCGGCGGATTCGACACCCGATACTTCCTGTACTTCGAGGAGACCAAAGCCGCACTGGACATGCACCGCGCCGGCTGGCGAGTAGTCCTCGACCCGAGCGTCGAGATCCGCCACCGCGAAGGCGGCAGCATGCGCTCAGCACCGTTCCGCAAGATCCGCAGCCACCACCGCAGTGCTTTGCGGTTCTACTGCGACTACCACCGGCGCTCGCCATGGTTGGTATTCGCGCCGGTGGTAGCAGTCGGGCTGGTAGTGCGTGGCGCGATATCGGCACTACACACCGCCATCACACAACGCACCACCGCCTAGCCGAGCGTCGACGACGTCAGCGCGTGGCGCGCAAGAGCGCGAAATCCATAGCCAGCGGCTGGGTTTCGCGGAGCTGAAGCCCTGCGCTGCCGGGCAGCCAGCCGCCCCCGCACCACCGTGCTGGGTGTGGCCGGCCCGGCTAGGAGTCCACGTTCGGCGAGGACCTCCGATAGTTCGGTGAGATCACGCGGGCTCAGCAATAGTGCGGCATGCGACAACCGGCAGCGGGCGGCGATCGCATCGCGTTCGCCGACGGTCAGCTCGGGCAGCATCGCCATCAGCGTGCTCTCGGTGTCGTTGCGGCGCAGGAACATTAGGACCGTATCCAGTTGCTCTAGATCTGCCGGACGGGGTGGTGGAGACGGTCACTGCACGGGTCACGCGCCCTCCTGAGGGGATTTCAGATGCCGACGTAGTTATCGGCGAAAACATCTTGATGGGCCCGCGAGAGGGCCAGATCGCGCAGTCGCGCCTGTTGCCGCTCGCTCCGGTAGGCGCGTTCACGTTCGTCGCCGACCGGCGGATGTAGCAGATCTATCATCCAGCGCGAGAATTCCTGGGCACGCTCGATGCGCGGCCGATACTCCGCTGAATACTGTTGCAGCGCAGTCTCATCAGCGTTCCGCATCGCGTCGACGAGGCCGCCGGCGAGCAGCTGCGCGCCGAAGATGGCCAGGTTGGCCCCCTTCGCCGCGGACGGGCTGATCGAGGTGGCGGCATCCCCGACCAGGAACAACCGGCCGGCTTGGAGCGTGTCCAGAATCTGCGAGCGCAGCCGTACCAGCGTGCGTTCGATGATCGGTCCGGTGACCAATGCCGGGCTACCGGGCGCGGCCAACCGCCGCCGCAGCTCGGCCCAAATCTGTTGCTCGCTAAAGTGTTCCGGGTCCGTGGCCGGATCGCATTGCAGGTAGTACCGAGTCACTTCGGCGGTGCGCGGCATGTGCCCGGCGAACCCCGCGTCGTGCACGCCGTAGATGACCGAATCACCGGCGGGCGGCGCCTGTGCCAGCAGCGCGAGCCAAGTGATGCCGTGGTCGCGGGACGCGGTTCTGGCCGGCACCGCGGTCCGTGCCACTCCGCGCGCGCCGTCGCATCCGGCCAGATAGCGGGCGGCGAACCGGAGTTCGCGACCGGTCTCGTCGCGCGCCACGACGGTGGGCCTGTCGGTGTGGATGTCGTCGATCCGCTCGACCGTGGTGTCGAATCGCAGCGTGCCGCCTCGGCGCAGGTATTCCTCGATCAGATCGGTGACCAGATCCTGCTGGGGGTAGACGGTGTGCACCCTGCCGCTGCCGAGCTCGCTGTAGCGCAGGTCGATACTGCCTGCGGGAGTACGGAATTCGCAACGATCGTGAGTGTGACCGTGGGCGTCGAGCCCGGCGGCGAGGCCGTGCTCACGCAGGATCGCGACACTATCGGGAGCGAGGAACCCGGCCCTGGCCCGATGCTGCACCTGCTCGCGGCTGCGCCGCTCCAGCACCATCGACTCCACCCCCGCGGCCTGCAGGATGTTGGCCAGCACCAGACCCGCCGGGCCGGCGCCAAGGATGAGCACTGTGGAAGTTTGGTGGTTCGCACTATCGAGCACGTGCAGAATCTAGATCACCGCAACGCGATAACGGATGCAATCGCCCGAATGCGAGTTAGCGTGTCAATTGCTAGACGGGAGATTCAACGGTCGGCGCGAAGCCGAGGACTGTTCCATCGAGGCGGATCCGGACGATCCGGACCATCCACGCGCGTCTCCGCCCAGCAACGCACGTAAGCGCACGCTGACCATCGACGAAAACCGTGGGCACCAGCCAGTTTCCGATGCCCCGATGACACCGACCGCCGGTTGCCACGGGTTTTGTGGAGTTAATTCGATGGGCAACGTTGCGGGCGGGCTCCCGAGGATGCGAGTCGGGAGCCCTGTCCGTCACACCAACTCTTCGATGGTTCTAGCAAACTCCTGGGAACCATGACCGTCGGCCACTTGGCGGTCGATGAGGTTCTTGATGGGAGCGACGAAATCGACGGTGACGCCCGCGTCGCGAGTTGCTCGATTGATGGCGTCGAGGGCAGCCTTGTGGAAGGCGAGGGATTGGATGGGCTTGGTGTAGTCGCCACCATCGATGATCCGCCCGTAGGCGGGGAGCATCTGGGCCATGGCGGTCACCCACGGCACGGCCCGCTCGGCGAAGGCGCTGGCCGAGACGCCTACCGAACGCATCATGGCCGCGCCGTGCATGAAGCCGGTGAACATGGTGTACATGTTGGCGAGTAGCGCGAAGTCGTAGGCCGAGGCCAGTCCGGCGTTGTCGCCGAAATATTCTGCGGCAGCAAGCAATTCGAGGGCCTCACGGTGCTCGTCATAGACCTGCCGAGCGCCGCTGTACAGGATGGACGCACCGGGCCGCCCGATCATCGGCGGGACGGCCATGATGCCGCCGTCGAGGTAGTCGATGCCGTGCCGGGCCGCCCAGGTGGCGAGTTCGCGGGCCTCGTCGGGGGCGGTACTCGTCAGGTTGACGACCTGCCTGCCGGACAGTTCGCCGACGACCGGGTCGAGAACGGTGTGCACGGAGGTGTGGTCGAACAGGACGACGATGATCGGTCCGCCTGCCTGGACCGCGTCGACGACCGACAAAGCGCCGACGGCCCCGGCGGCGACGAGATCGGTGTCCTTGCCTGGGGTGCGATTCCACACCGTCGTCGGGTGGCCGCCCTTCAACAGGGTCGCGGCCAGCGCCTGGCCCATCGCTCCGAGGCCGAGGATGGTCACGGGGGTATTCGTGGTTTCCGCCATTGCGGGGTCAACTCCTTGGAAGTGAACGGGGTGGTCAGCGCGCTGAAAACAAGGTTGCTCTTTGCTCCCGAAAGCGACAAGTACCTACTATTTAGTCCAGTACTTACCAATAAGTGTGTGAACAGGTAGCGAGGTCGGGCGATGGGTGAAAAGAGATCCGGACCATATTTCTGCGGCATCGACGCGGCGATGGACGTGGTCGGCGGCAAGTGGAAGGCGCTGATCCTGTGGGAGCTGGAGGCGCACGGCATCCGCCGGTTCGGTGAGCTCCGCCGCGGCCTGCCGGGCGTCTCGGAGAAGATGCTGATCCAGCAGCTGCGCGAGCTGGAGGAAGACGGGATCGTGTCGCGCGAGGTCTATCGCGAGGTGCCGCCGCGCGTCGAATACCAGCTCACCGAGTTGGGCACCGCGCTCAATCGCGCGCTGGAGCCGCTCGGCGCCTGGGGTCGCGACCGGGTCGATCGGATCGGCGCGGACCGCGTCCACCCGATTACCGCGTAACGCCTATTCGCGACCTGGCGTGGGCTGATCGATTGGCGCAGAAGGCCTTCCGTCGACAGTGGTCGTCGGCGGCGTCGAGATGAAGGGCAACGTCCGCACCTGCTGGTTGGTCGCGGGCATCGGGGGTTCATTCGTAGGCATCAGGAACAGGGCGAGGATCACGAGCAGTAGGGCTGCCAACCCGCCGAGGATCGGTCGGCAGTAAACGCGCACATGCGAATGATCGGCGCCCGTGTTCGATCCGTTACCTGGAACCCCGAATACGACCGCGACCGACCAGGTGGCTCCGAGCCGCCATCACCGCGGCAGCGCGCACATCCAAACCACCTGGGGTCATCCCGCCGAGTCCGCCCATGACCCCACACATCCATCTGCGACCCGCATCACATCTGCCTATTGAATGTGCCCCCCGCTTGGTGCTAAACATTGTGGCACGCAACGCAATACACGTTGCATTATATGCAACGCGCGATGAATGGGAACCGAAAATCTGATGCTGCACCGTGAATTCCGGCCAGGCGGGGCCGTGCGACGCGCACTCACGCTCGGAGCCGCACTGTTCCTGCTCGCCGGGTGCGCGCCGGTGCAGTCCGGTCCGGCCGGATCGGGTGCCGATGAGAAGACCGGCACCGTCCGGGTCTGGCTGTTCGACGAGGCGACGCGCGCACCGAAGGAAGCGGTGATCAACGAGGCGATCGCGGAGTTCAAGGCGACCCGGCCGAATGTCGACGTCGACGTGCAGTGGGTGCCGGTCGCCGGACGAGCGGAGAAGTTCGCAGGCGCCTTCAACGATCCGGCCAGCGCCCCCGATCTCGCCGAGTTCGGCAACACCGACCTCGCGGGTTACGCCGTCACCGGCGCGTTCGCCGACCTGGGCGCCGACCTCACGTCCTGGCCGGAGGGCAAGGACATCGACCCGTCGGTCCTGGAGACCGCGAAGTCCGGCGGCAAGATCTACGGGCTGCCCTGGTACACGGGCATCCGCGCGCTGTACTACCGCACCGACGTCTTCACCGAACTCGGCCTGCGGCCGCCGACCACGCTGGCCGAACTCACCGACACCGCCCGCCGCATCCGCGCGAAAAAGCCCGATCTGTACGGGATTTCGGTCGGTGGCAAGTACACCTACGCGATGCTGCCGTACCTCTGGGCCCATGGCGGCGAGATAGCCGAAAACGACGGCACGATGTGGAACGCCACGGTCAACTCCGACCGGGCAAAGACGGGGATCACCCGCTACGCGGAGCTGATCCACGACGACATCTGCCCACCCGCGCAGTGCGCCGACTTCACCGGAACCCAGAGCGTGCAAGCCTTCGCGGGCGGCAAGGCCGCGATGACCATCGGTGGCGACTTCAGCCGCAAGGCCATGGATCAGGGTGCGTCCAAGGACAAATACGCGGTGATCCCGCTGCCCGGCACCGAAACAGGCTCGGTCGCACCGGCCTTCGCGGGCGGCAACCTGCTCGGCGTCTTCCGCGCCGGCCAGCATCGCAGCCTCGCCGTCGACTTCGTCGAATTGCTCGGCAGCGCAAAGTATCAGGAGAAGATGTACCAGGCGATGGGGAACCTGCCGACATTGACCAGCGTGCAGCACAAGCTCGCCGCGAACGACCCGTTCCTCGCCCCGTTCGTCCAATCACTGAAGGCCGGTACGAAGTTCGTGCCGAGCACACCGGCCTGGTCGAAGATCGACAGCCAGAACCTGCTGCCGACCGCGGTGCAGCAGATCGCCACCGGAGCCAAGGACCCCTCGGCGGCGTTGAACGCGGCGGCCGCCGCGATGAACAAGGCATTCAGGTAGGCGCACATGGCAATTCAAGAACTATCGAGAACAACTCCGCGCAGCTCGCCGAAGCCTCGTCGCCTCAGCCGGGACACGGTCACCGCGGGGCTCTACCTCGCGCCGGCGGGCATCCTGCTCGCCGCCGTGCTGATCTATCCGATCTATCAGATCGTAGTGATCTCGTTCTACGACTACGGCCAGGCCCAAGCCACCGGTGCCGCGCCGTTGGAGTTCATCGGCCTGGGCAACTACCGAGAACTACTGTCGGACAGCCAGTTCTGGATCGTGCTCGCCAACACCTTCGTGTTCGGCGCGGTCTGTGTGGTCGGCGGTCTGGTGGTCGGCACGGCGCTGGCGGTCCTCGCGACACGGGTCCGCGCGGCACCGCGGATGCTGCTGTTCCTCGCCGCGCTCGGCGCGTGGGCGACCCCCGCGATGGCCGGGTCGTACGTCTGGCTGTTCCTGTTCGACGCCGACTTCGGCATAGTCAACGAGGCGCTGTCCGGCCTCGGACTCCGTTCGATGGACGGGCACTCCTGGACCTTCGGCACGCTCAGCGCGTTCGGAGTGGTTGCCGCCGAGGTGATCTGGTGCTCGTTCCCATTCGTCATGGTGACCATGTATGCGGGCATCAAGGCGATCCCCGAGGAGGTGCTGGAGGCCGCGGCGCTGGACGGCGCGTCGACGTGGCGTTCGGCCCGCTCGGTGATCCTGCCGATGCTGCGTCCGCTGCTGCTGATCGCGACGATCCAGTCGATCATCTGGGACTTCAAGATATTCACCCAGATCTACGTGATGACCAATGGCGGCGGTGTCGCCGGGCGCAACCTGGTCCTCAATGTCTACGCCTACCAAAAGGCCTTCGCCGGGCAGGAATACGGGCTCGGCTCCGCGATCGGAGTCCTGATGACGCTGTTGCTGTTGTCGATCACCGGACTCTACGTCCGGTCCCAGCGCAGGAGCACGCCATGGCAGTGAAACCCTTGCTGCGCACCCCGCGTAAGCCCGGACGCCTTGTCGCCGAGGCGGTTACCGTGGTGATCGCCGGATTCGTCGCCTTCCCGCTCTACTGGATGGTGCTCTCGGCGCTCAAGCCGCCGGGCGAGATCCAGTCGGCCGACCCGAAACCGTGGACCTTGGCGCCAAGCCTGGACAGTTTCACCCGGGTCCTCTCGATGGACGGCTTCGGCCGGTTCTTCCTCAACAGCTTGCTCATCGCCGCTGTGGTCGTGGTTCTTTCGCTGTTGCTGTCGTTCCTGTCCGCCGTGGCACTCACCCGCTTCCGGTTCCGTGGTAGGACTGTGCTGCTGGTGATGATCCTGGTGGCGCAGATGGTTCCCGTTGAGGCGCTGACGATTCCGCTGTTCTTCCTGATGCGGTCGATCGGCGGCACAGTTCCGGCGTTGGGACTCAATGAGCTCGGCTCGATCATGCTGGTGGATCTGGTGTTCAGCTTGCCGCTGGCGATCTGGCTGCTGCGTGGGTTCGTCGCGGCGGTGCCGGTCGAGCTGGAGGAGGCGGCGAAACTCGATGGCGCGAGCCGTCTTCGGTTCGCCTGGCAGATCCTGCTGCCGCTGGTGGCGCCCGGGCTGGTGTCGGTCAGCGTGCTGTCGTTCATCCACGCGTGGAACGACTTCCTGTTCGCGAAGACGTTCATCATCTCCAAGACCGAGAATCAGACGCTGCCGCAGGCGATCCTGGTGTTCTTCAAACCGGAGGACACCGACTGGGGCGCGGTGATGGCGGCCTCGACCTTGATGACCATTCCGGCGCTCGTACTGTTCGTGCTCGTGCAGCGCAAGCTCGTCTCCGGCCTCGGCGGGGCGGTGAAAGGCTGACATGCCAGGTTTCGACACACTGCTCCCCCGACCTGTCTCGGTGACCCCACAGCCGGGCGTTTGCGCGTGGCCCGTGGAGGTCGACACACATATCGACCCGGACCTGCGGCCCGAGGGATACCGGCTGGAGATCACCCCCGCGGGTGTCACGCTCACGGCCGCGGATCAGGCCGGGCAGACCCATGCCCACCAGACGCTGCGCCAGCTCGCTGGACCGGATGCGTTCCGCGCCGCCGCGATTGGCACCCGGGAACTCACCATCCCGTGCGGCGTTGTCGAAGACCATCCACGATTCCATTGGCGCGGTTGCCTACTCGACGTGGCACGCAACTTCCGCACCAAGGCGGAGATACTGAGATTCATCGATCTCCTGTCAGCGCACAAACTCAACGTGCTGCACCTACACCTGACCGACGACCAGGGCTGGCGCATCGAGGTACCCGCCTTCCCGAAGCTGACCGAAATCTCCTCGTGGCGAACAGGATCGATGGTCGGCCGCCATGACGGCCCCGAACGCGACGGCCGCCCCCACGGCGGCTTCTACACCACCGACGACCTCCGCGAGATCGTCGCGTACGCGGCCGACCGATCCATCACCGTGGTGCCGGAGATCGATGTCCCCGGCCATGCCCGCGCCGCCATCGCCGCCTACCCCGAACTCGGCCCCGAACCCGAAAGCTCCTGGGAGGTATGGACTTCCTGGGGCATCAGCACCTCACTGCTCAACCCCACCGCGGACACGCTGAACTTCCTCCGCCAGGTCGTCGACCACGTGCTGACCATATTCCCGTCACCGGTCATCGGCATCGGCGGCGACGAAGTCCCTGGCGCGACACCAGCGCACGGCCGCCTAGTCGCCGACCTCGCAACATATCTGGCCACCCAGGGCCGCCGAGCCTTCGGCTGGGACGAGGTCCTCGACACCGGCGCCCTACCACCCATGGTGATCGGCGCATGGCGTGACGCGTCCGCAGCCACCCGCGCGGCAACGGCAGGCCACGACGTCGTGCTGTGCCCAGAGGATCACTTCTACTTGGACCACCGCCAATCCGACCACCCCGACGAACCGATCCCTGTCGGCTACCTACGCACCCTCGAAGACGTCTACCACTACCAGCCCACCCTCGACGACCCACACGTCATCGGCCTCCAAGCCCAATTGTGGAGCGAACACCTAGATTCCGTACGCCGAGTCGACTACGCCGCCTTCCCCCGCCTATGCGCGATCGCCGAACTCGCCTGGAGCCCACCGAATCACGACTACACCGAGTTCCTCCCCCGCCTACGCGACCACCACCTCCCCCGCCTAGCCGCACTAGGCGTCGAATACCGCCCACTGGACGGCCCCCACCCCTGGCAAACCCGCCCCGACGTCCCCGCAACCGCCCACCGCCCGAACCAACTGCCGGTGGGCTGATCTAGCAGTCCGCCAGCACGCGCTCCAGCGCCAGCCGACCCGCACGTCCCCAGGTCGGCTGGCCACCGGGCAGCCCCCGTTCCCACGCCTGGCCAATGCTGATGAGCGAAGCCGCGTGCAACACGGCCCACCCTCGCGCCCGCCGGACCATTGCCGCGTCCCCGATCTCATAGGTGTCGAGGAATCGCGCGGCACCGCCGGTGGGCAGCAGTAGCCACGCGGCGGCGAGATCGTTCGCCGGATCGCCCGCACAGAGCTCACCGAAGTCGATAACGCCCGCGATCGTCCCGCCCGAAACGACGACGTTCGCCGGATGTAGGTCACCATGCAACCACACCGGCGGCCCCGCCCATTCGGGAGCGGAAACGGCTGCCTCCCATACGTGTTGGACGTCGGCGACAATGCCGTCCGGGACAAAGGCTTGGAGCTTCGGACCGGCATCGTGCGCGAACGTCGCGAGCGCAACGCCGCGGCCCGGATTGACCGGAGCCTCGGCGGGCGCCTCCTGATGGAGCGCCCTGAGGAAGCCCGCCAAAGCATCGGCCGCGTGCTCGACGCGGCTGATCGTCGCGCGGTCGGCCGGCTCACCCGGAACCCAGCGCGCAATCGTCCACGGCCGCCGGAAAATTGCCGACGCTTCACCGAATCGAATGGGCGTCGGGACCGGGAGCGGAAGACGAGCGGCCAACCTGGGCAGCCACTGCCGCTCCTTGGCCAACAGTGCCGGGGCACGCGGGGTGCGCGGCATCCGGACCGCCAACTCCTCGCCGAGACGCCACATTTGATTGTCCCAACCGGCAGCAACGCGCTGCAGGCCCAGCCCGGAAAGGTCTGGGTGCTGCTCACTCAGGAGCGATCGCACCAAGGCTTCATCGATCTCGACATTGTCCACCTTCGCGACTCAATCCCCCGGCATCCAGCCGATGGACTGGGCCCACGCCTCCGCTCGCGCGGTGATCTCGATGATCAACGGGCCCTTGGCATCTGCGTAGGCGTTCATATCGAACCAGTCTCGCTGCGCGAGTTGCTGTTTCAACTGCCCGTAGGCCGCGCGGTCTCGCGCATCGTGCCGAAGCCAGTCGCGAAACAGTAGATGGCGGCGTTCCCATTCGCTGCCGACAGTGCAGATGTGTACGTGCACATCACGTTCCGGGGTTCGCACCATCCGATGCCCCGGCTCACGCACCCGAAGTCGATAGCCGGCAGCGAGCAGCGGTTCGAGGAAAGCGTCCTCATCCGCTACATCGGGCACACTAAGGTCGATATCGATGATCGGCTTGGCCGCAAGCCCCGGCACCGAGGTCGAGCCGATGTGGTCGATCCGGCGCGCGACAGTGCCGAGCGCGGCGGCGATCCGGCCGCGCTCCTCGGCGAAGCGGTCCGGCCAGGCGGGGCGGTAGTCGACGAGGCGGATCTCCCGCTTCTCGATGCCGCCGATCAGCTCCATTCGATCATGCATACCACCCATCCTCGCGCGTCGACCGTTCACCACGCCACTCGAACAGACTGCGACGACCGCTATCCGAAGATACTCTGCGGATAGCGGTCGAATTCGCATCGGCGTGGTAACCGTCTACCGATCACCGTGCCGATTCAGGAAATGACGCCGTCAGGCGTGTTTCACTAAGGGCACTGCTTCCAGGCGAAGTGATAGGTGGTGGTAATGCTTCCATCGGTGGAATCCATCGTGATGAAGCTGGTGGTCTTCTTCGGATCCGATGTGCCGGCGTCGACGCGAAGCTGAGTATTGATATTGAAATTACGGAATTCACCGCAGGGCTGGTAGACGATCGCGCCGACCTCGGTGGAGTCGGTATTCTGCCAGTCGTCACCGTACGGACCCTTGAGCGTGTGGTCGACGAAGTCGGTCGGCGAATTGCCCTGGAAGTAATACCTGGCCCGCTCCAGGGAGGTCGCGCCCTTCGCCAACGACGCGAAACCACGGTAATCCGCCGAGGCGATACCGTAAGTGAAGCCTTGCGGGACATGTACTTTCAGGTTGATCTGGCAGTTCATCCGGAAGTCGGTCGGGCCTGCGCCGATACCCACCTTCGCGGTGTACTGACTGTAGGTCACCGTGAAGGCCTCGTTGTCGGGCGAGACCGCGACGGCCGCGGTTCCGGCCGGGCAACCGGTGCCATTGACGGTCGCGACGTCGATGACAATCTTGTCCGGCGGAATGGGGCCGTTCCAATCGGGCAGCGCGGACGCCTGCGAGCCGGCCATCGGAATAGCAAGCGCGAATACGGCAGCGCCGAGAGTGACTGATTTCTTGTACATGGGATGCCTCACAATGGGCGGGGATCGGACAGATCTCACTGTAAGACGTCTATACCCACTCGAAGCTCCCCAACAGAAGTGGGGAAAACCCGGAAATTACTCGGCCCCTACATAATTGGCGGTCGGTTTCTCGGATACATACTTAACCGTTGAATGTTGGAGTTTTATAGTGTCTGTCCGATTCAGGGCCGGAGCAGGCGGAACGCGTCCATCCGCTGCCGATGGTACGCGAGGTCGCCCTCGTCGTGCTGCATGCCGCGGCCGACGGCGAGGCCGAAATACACTGCCTCCCTGCGCAATCGGTGCCGCATCAGCTGGGTGAGCGCAACATCGTCGAGATGCCCCGCCGTGCCGCCCGCAGCATGATAAACGTCGACGAACCGGCGCGCGCCGGCCAGATCACTCCCCAGTACATCGGCGAATTCCGATGCGGCGGAGGCCAGTTCGACCTCCGGCGGCCCCACCAGCGCCTCGTCCCAGTCGAACACCGCGACGACATGCCCGTCGCGAGCCAAGAGATTCCCCTCGTAATAGTCACCGTGCAGCGGTTGCACCCGAGCCGTCCTGCTGAACTCGGCAAGCCAACGATCCAATTCGGGATCGGGCAACTCAGCGGACGGCGCACCGTCGAGCCCGATCTCCAGGAACGACCGCTTGGGCCGCGGCGTCGGCCGATGGTCGGCGAGGGCACGGTGCAGGCGCGCCAGCAGCCCGGCCGCCTGCACCGGATCCTCGCTACTGGCCCACTGCCCTTCGATCAGCGGCCACACCGTAATCGGGCGCCCCGCCACCACCTCGACCATCGTCCCATTCGCGCGCGGCAACGGTGCCACCACCTCGGGCACAGTGCGAGCAGCCGCAACCGCAATACCGTTGCACCACTCGACCTCGACGGGATCGCGATCCACCGCCCCGATCCGCACCACGACCTCGCCGACGCGGTACGCAGCGGACTCCTCGCCGCCATACAACCGCACACCATCGCCCTTGTATCCCCACTCGGCCGCCACAGCGGCGCGAATATCCTCGGTCAGCGGGACGTCGACATAGATCACGCACCCACTTCTACCAGCGCGGCCATTCGGCACGCAGCAGGATTTCCCGGCTCCCCCGGCGCACCCCCCGACTCGGGGGCGCACCCGCACACGCTCCGCCGGTAGACAGTAACCAGGAGAAACCGCAGGCAGCGTCGCAGCAGCGGATTCCCGATCGCCCGCCGTCACGCGGCGGTCGCGTCCAACAGTGGGACAAGTCTGATGTCACAGATCGCACAACGAATGTCGCGAGCATGAACGCGTATGCGCCGATCCTCGTCCTCGGGGCGATCGCGCTCGGCTTCACCAGCCTGTCGGTCACGATGGCGTCGTTCATCGGCCCGAAGCGCTACAACCGAGCCAAGCTGGCCGCCTACGAATGCGGCATCGACCCGACCCCGCAGCCGCTCGGCGGTGGCCGCTTCCCGGTGAAGTACTACCTGATCGCGATGATGTTCATCATCTTCGACATCGAGATCGTGTTCCTGTATCCGTGGGCCGTCGGCTTCGACTCGTTCGGTCTCTTCGCCCTCGTCGAGATGTTCCTGTTCATGCTCACCGTCTTCGTCGCCTACGCCTATGTGTGGCGTCGCGGCGGCCTGAGCTGGGAGTGAGGGCCGGATGGGACTGGAGGAGAAGCTGCCGAGCGGTTTTCTGTTGAGCACGGTCGAGGATCTGGCCGGGTATCTCAGGAAGGGCTCGGTGTGGCCCGCGGCGTTCGGCCTCGCGTGCTGCGCCATCGAGATGATGTCCACCGCGTCCGGGCGCTTCGATATCGCCAGGTTCGGCATGGAGGCGTTCCGCGGCTCGCCACGGCAGGCGGATCTGATGATTGTCGCCGGTCGGGTCAGTCAGAAGATGGCACCGGTGTTGCGTCAGGTCTATGACCAGATGGCCGAGCCGAAATGGGTGCTGGCGATGGGGGTTTGCGCGTCGTCGGGTGGCATGTTCAACAACTACGCGATCGTGCAGGGCGTCGATCACATCGTCCCGGTCGACATCTATCTGCCGGGTTGTCCACCGCGCCCCGAGATGCTGCTGCACGCGATTCTGGCGCTGCACACAAAGATTCAGCAGATGCCGCTCGGCGTCAACCGGATCGAAGCGGTGCGGGCGGCGGAAATAGCCGCACTTGGCTCGAAACCGATACTCCCGCTGGGCCGTCCAGCACCGGAGGTGCTGCCACGATGACCGGCGAGCAAGGCGACGCTCCGAACACCGTGCGGCGGGGCATGTTCGGCGTCCACGGCAGCGGCGACACCTCAGGTTACGGAAGGCTCGTCCACCGGGCTCAGCCCACCCGAACAGCCCGCCCCTACGGCGGATACTTCGACGACATCCTCGACAGGATGCTGGCAGCACTGACTTTCGCGGGCATCCGCCGCTCCGAAGCTATCGAACGAGTCGTCGTATTCCGCGATGAGCTCACCGTGCATGTACACCGCGACCACCTCCGCGACGTCGCCCGAATCCTGCGCAACGACCCCGCCCTGCGTTTCGAGCTCTGCCTCGGCGTCAGCGGCGTGCACTACCCGCAGGACAGCGAGCTGCACGCCGTCTATCCCTTCCTATCGATCACCCACAGCCGCCGCCTCCGACTCGAGGTCAGCGCCCCCGACACTGACCCCCACCTCCCCTCGCTCTACGACCTGTACCCCACCAACGACTGGCACGAGCGCGAGACCTACGACTTCTTCGGCATCGTCTTCGACGGACACCCCTCGCTGACCCGCATCACCATGCCCGACGACTGGCACGGCCACCCGCAACGCAAGGACTACCCCTTCGGCGGCATCCCCGTCGAATACGACGGCGCACAGATCCCGCCACCCGACGAGCGCAGGGCGTACAGCTGATGACCACCCGTGAAAAGGTCTATGTGGCAGGCGGTCAGGACTGGGGGGAGATCGTCGACGCCGTCCAGCGCGCCGACGACGAACGCATCGTGGTCAATATGGGCCCGCAGCATCCATCCACGCACGGCGTGCTGCGCCTCATCCTGGAACTCGACGGCGAAACCGTCACCGAGGCGCGCTGCGGAATCGGCTACCTGCACACCGGCATCGAGAAGAGTCTCGAGTACCGCAACTGGATCCAAGGTGTCACCTTCGTGACCCGAATGGACTACCTCGCGCCATTCTTCAACGAGACCGCCTATTGCCTCGGCGTAGAACGCCTCCTCGACGTCACCGACCGGATTCCACAGCGCGCCACCGTCATCCGAGTCATGCTCATGGAACTGAACCGCATCTCCTCGCACCTGGTCGCACTGGCCACCGGCGGCATGGAACTCGGCGCGGTCAACGTGATGTTCTTCGGATTCCGTGAACGCGAACGAATTCTGGACACGTTCGAGGCGATCACCGGCCTCCGCATGAACCACGCCTACATCCGGCCCGGCGGGCTCGCCCAGGACCTCCCCGACGACGCCGTACCCCAGGTCCACGAACTCGTGCGCACCCTCCCGAAGGGACTCCGCGATCTCGAGCTGCTGCTCACCGAGAACCCGATCTGGAAGGCGCGCACCAAAGGTATCGGCTACCTCGACCTGAGCGCGTGCATGGCGCTCGGCATCACCGGCCCGATGCTGCGCGCTACCGGGCTGCCGCACGACCTACGCAAGTCCCAACCCTATTGCGGCTACGAAGATTACGAGTTCGCTGTCGCCACCGACACCGGCGCGGACTGTTATGGCCGCTATCTGATCCGAGTCGCCGAGATGCGCGAGTCGTTGAAGATCGTCGAGCAGTGTCTGGACGGATTGCGGCCAGGTCCGGTCATGATCGAGGACCGCAAACTGGCCTGGCCCGCCCAACTCGCCCTCGGCCCAGACGGATTGGGCACCTCGCCGGAGCACGTCCGCAAGATTATGGCCACCTCGATGGAGGGATTGATCCACCACTTCAAGTTGGTGACCGAGGGGCTTCATGTGCCGCCCGGCCAGGTGTATGTCTCGGTGGAATCGCCGCGCGGCGAGCTCGGCGTACACATGGTCAGCGACGGCGGCACCCGTCCGTTCCGGGTGCACTTCCGTGACCCGTCGTTCACCAATCTGCAAGCGGTGGCCGCGATGTGCGAGGGCGGCATGATCGCCGACGTCATCGCCTCGGTCGCCAGCATCGATCCCGTCATGGGCGGGGTAGACCGATGAGCAACGGCGCGCAACGCGTATTCATCCAGCTCGGCCCGCATCCGGACGAGGACGGTCAACTCGTCCGACCTGGTGCGCGACAGACCTATCCGGCCGAGATCCAGGCCACGCTCGAAGCCGACGCCGCCACCATCATCGGCCGCTACCCGGTGGCGCGATCAGCACTGCTCCCTCTACTGCATCTTGTTCAGGCCGAGGACGGTTACCTCACACCAGCTGGAATCGACTTCTGTGCAGCACAACTCGGCCTCACCGGCACCGAAGTCCTTGCCGTGGCGACCTTCTACTCGATGTACCGCCGAAACCCCACCGGTGACTACCACGTCGGTGTCTGTACCAACACGCTGTGCGCGGTCCTCGGCGGCGACGCAATATTCGCCGCACTCGAACAACACCTAGACGTGCACCACGGTGCCACGACCGCCGACGGCACCATCACCCTCGAACACATCGAATGTAACGCCGCGTGCGACTTCGCCCCTGTGCTGATGGTGAATTGGGAGTTCTTCGACAACCAAACACCGGACTCGGCATGTGCCATCGTCGACGCCCTGCGCGCGGGTGAGCAGGTCACGCCGACCCGTGGCGCGCCGCTGTGCACCTTCCGGCACACCGCGCGCATCCTGGCAGGGTTCCCCGACAAGCGAAGCGGGGCGAACGACACCGCCGTCGGTCATGCCGGCGTCGTCGGGCTCGAACTGGCCCGCCTCCAGATCATCGCCGAATTGTCTTCTGCTGAGGCCTTTTCCGTCGACCGAACCGACAGAGGCTGACATGCTCTTAACCCCCGTACTGAGTCGCTACTGGGACGAGCCACGCTCCTGGACCCTCGACACCTACCGACGGCATGCCGGTTACTCGGCCTTGAGGACAGCGCTGCGCATGTCCCCCGCCGAAATCATCGAACTGGTCACCGATTCCGGCCTGCGCGGCCGCGGCGGCGCGGGCTTCTCGACCGGCACGAAGTGGTCCTTCGTCCCCCACGATGACGGCAAGCCGCACTACTTGGTCGTCAATGCCGACGAGTCGGAACCGGGTACCTGCAAAGACATCCCGCTCATGCTGGCAACGCCGCACGCACTGATCGAGGGCGCGATCATCGCCGCGTACGCGATCGGAGCGAGTCACGCGTTCATTTATTTACGCGGCGAGGTGATTCCAGTGCTGCGCCGACTGCACGCCGCTGCGGCAGAGGCATACGCCGCCGGATACCTGGGACACAACATCCTCGGCTCCGGCTACAACCTCGAACTCATCGTGCACGCCGGTGCGGGCGCCTACATCTGCGGCGAAGAAACCGCACTGCTCGACTCGCTCGAAGGCCGCCGCGGCCAACCACGATTACGTCCGCCGTTCCCCGCCGTCGCCGGCCTCTACGCCTGCCCGACCGTGGTCAACAACGTCGAGACGATCGCCAGCGTGCCACCGATCATCGAACACGGCGTCGACTGGTTCCGCACCATGGGCAGCAAGAAGTCCCCCGGCTTCACCCTCTACTCGCTGACCGGGCACGTGACCCACCCCGGCCAATACGAGGCACCTCTCGGCGTCACCCTGCGCGAGTTGCTCGACTGCGCGGGCGGCATCCGCGCCGGGCATCACCTCAAGTTCTGGACACCCGGCGGCTCATCGACCCCCATCCTCACCGACGCCCACCTCGATGTCCCGCTCGACTACGAGGGCGTCGCCGCGGCCGGATCCATGTTGGGCACCAAGGCCTTACAGATATTCGACGACACCACCTGCGTCGTACGTGCCGTCCTACGCTGGACCGAGTTCTACGCCCACGAATCCTGCGGCAAATGCACCCCGTGCCGCGAGGGCACCTACTGGCTGGTGCGGGTCTTCGAACGACTGGAGGCAGGTCGCGGCACCGCGGCGGACCTGGCGAAGGTCCTCGACATCGCCGACAGCATGCTCGGCAAGTCGTTCTGCGCCCTCGGCGACGGCGCGGCCAGCCCGATCATCTCGTCACTACAGTACTTCCGCGACGAGTACATCGCTCACTTCGAGCGCGGTGGTTGTCCATTCGATCCGTACCAATCCACCGTCATGGCAACGCAATTCGTGGCACCACCGGTCGAGGTCTACGCGCGATGACCAGGACAGTCAACGAGACGACCAACCTGGTGTGGCTCACCATCGATGGCGTCGAACTCAATGTCCCGAAGGGCACCCTCGTCATCCGCGCAGCCGAGCTTGTCGGCGTGCAGATCCCCCGCTTCTGCGACCACCCACTGCTGGCCCCGGTCGGCGCCTGCCGCCAATGTTTGGTCGAGGTCGAGGGGCAGCGAAAGCCGATGGCGTCGTGCACCATCCCGGTCTCCGAGGGCATGGTGGTGCACACCCAGCTCACCTCACCCGCCGCCGACAAGGCACAGCACAGCGTGATGGAGCTGTTGCTGATCAATCATCCGCTGGACTGCCCGATCTGCGACAAGGGCGGCGAGTGCCCGCTACAGAATCAGGCAATGTCCAACGGGCGGGCCGAAACTCGGTTCGACGAGGGCAAGCGCACCTTCCCGAAGCCGATCAACCTGTCGGCCCAGGTGCTGCTGGATCGCGAACGCTGCGTGCTGTGCGCGCGGTGCACCAGGTTCTCGCAGCAGATCGCCGGTGACCCGTTCATCGAACTGCTGGAGCGTGGCGCGCTGCAACAGGTCGGTATTTACGCCAAAGAGCCCTTCGAGTCCTACTTTTCGGGCAATGCCGTGCAGATCTGCCCGGTCGGCGCACTCACCGGTGCGTCATATCGGTTCCGCGCCAGGCCTTTCGACCTGGTCTCCAGTCCGAGCGTGTGTGAGCACTGCGCGAGCGGATGTGCCCAGCGCACCGACCATCGCGGCGGCACCGTGCTGCGCCGGCTCGCGGGCGACGACCCGCACGTCAACGAGGAGTGGAACTGCGACAAGGGACGATGGGCCTTCAGCTATGCGACACAGTCGGATCGGATCACCACACCACTGGTCCGCGACGACAACGGGCAGCTGATACCCGCATCCTGGCCCGAGGCGCTCGCTACGGCGGCGGCCGGTCTGCTGGCGGCGCACGGCAACGCCGGCGTGCTCGTCGGCGGCCGCGCGACGATGGAGGACGCGTACGCCTACGCCAAGTTCGCGCGAATTGCGTTGGGCAGCAACGATATCGACTTCCGGATCCGTCCGCATTCGGCGGAGGAGGCCGAGTTCCTCGCGGCCCGCGTCGCCGGACGGTTCCTCGAAACCACCTATGACGACCTGGAACACGCCCCGGTCGTGCTGCTGGCCGGATTCGAGCCGGAGGAGGAATCGCCGATCGTCTATCTGAGGCTACGTAAGGCGGTGCGCAAGAATGGCCTCGCGGTCTACTCCATCGCCCCGTACACCACGAACGGCCTGACCAAGATGTCGGGTCGACTGCTGCAAACCGCTCCCGGTGGTGAGGCCACGGTGCTCGACAGCGTGCACGCACGGGACCTGCTGGCCCGGCCGGGGTCGGTCCTCATGGTCGGTGAGCGCCTCGCGATAGTGCCCGGTGCGTTGTCGGCGGCGGCACGGCTGGCCGATCGTACCGGTGCGCATCTCGCCTGGGTGCCGCGCAGGGCGGGCGAGCGGGGCGCGTTGGAAGCCGGGGCACTACCTGGTCTGTTGCCGGGCGGGCGGCCGGTCGCGGATGCGTGGGCGCGACGCCGGGTTTCGGTGGTCTGGGATGTGCCGGGTCTACCTGCGGTGCCGGGGCGTGACACCGACGGCATCCTGCACGCGGCGCTGGGAGCGCTGCTCATCGGCGGCGTCGAGCCGGACGATCTGCCCGATCCGGCCGCCGCGCTGGCCGCGATCGACCGGGCACCCTGCGTGGTGAGCCTCGAATTGCGGCACAGTGCCGTCACCGACCGGGCCGACGTCGTGTTCCCGGTCGCGGCGGTGGCGGGCAAGTCCGGCACGTTCCTCGATTGGGAGGGCCGTACGCGCAGCTTCGACGCAGCTCTCGGCAAGGCGGAGGCGATGCCCGACGCACGAGTGCTCGACGCCCTCGCGAACGCGATGAATCTCCCACTGGCCCTCCCGAATGCGGCGGCGATCCGGGACGAAATCGCCACCCTCGGTGGGTGGACCGGATACCGGGGCCAGGGACCGGAAGTCGCGGCGGCACCGCCGCATCGACCGATTCGCGGCACCGCAGTGCTGGCAAGCTGGCGGATGCTGCTCGATGACGGCCGGCTACAAGACGGCGAACCGCAGCTGGCCGCCACCGCTCGCACCCCGGTGGCGCGTCTATCGATGCGGACCGCCGCCGAAATCGGTGCTGCCGAGGGCGAACCGGTCACCGTATCGACGGACCGCGGCAGCATCACCCTCCCCCTCGTGGTCACCGACCTACCCGATCGTGTTGTCTGGCTGCCGCTGAACTCCCCCGGCTCGGCGGTGCACCGCAGCCTCGCCGCGACCGCGGGCAGCATCGTCCGGATCAATGTCGGTAGTGCCCAATGACCGATCTGAGCCTGTTCGGCCATGACCCGTGGTGGTTGGTTCTCGCCAAGTCGCTGGCCATCTTCGTGTTCCTGATGATGACTCTCGTCTTCGCGGTGCTGGCCGAGCGAAAGATCGTGGCGCGCATGGCGATGCGGGTCGGGCCGAATCGGGTGGGGCCGAAAGGCGCACTGCAAAGCGTCGCTGACGGCGTCAAGATGGCGCTGAAGGAAGACATCGTGCCCACCGGCGTCGACCGGCCGGTGTACGTCCTGGCGCCGATCCTTGCGGCGACGCCTGCGCTGATGGCGTTCGCGGTCATTCCGATGGGACCGGCGGTCTCGATCCTCGGTCATCGAACGGCACTGCAGCTCACCGACTTTCCGGTGGCGGTGCTGTATGTGCTCGCGTTGGCATCCATCGGCGTCTACGGAATCGTGCTGGCCGGGTGGGCGTCTCGCTCGACCTACCCGCTGCTCGGTGGGCTGCGCTCGACCGCGCAGGTGATCTCCTACGAGATCCCGATGGCACTGTCCTTCGCCGCCGTCTTCCTTGTCGCGGGCACGATGTCGACCTCGGGCATCGTCGCCGCGCAAGACGGGCACTGGTACATCTTCGTGCTGCTGCCGTCGTTCGTGATCTATCTGGTGTCGATGGTCGGCGAAACCAACCGTGCGCCTTTCGATTTGCCCGAGGCCGAGGGCGAGCTGGTCGGCGGATTCCACACCGAGTACTCGTCGTTGAAGTTCGCCATGTTCATGCTCGCCGAGTACGTCAACATGGTGACCGTCTCGGCGTTGGCGACCACCCTGTTCCTCGGCGGGTGGCACGCACCGTGGCCGTTGAGCATCTGGGCGGGCGCGAATTCCGGTTGGCTGCCGCTGCTCTGGTTCGTGGCGAAGGTCTGGGGCTTCCTGTTCGTCTTCATCTGGCTGCGTGGCACCTTGCCACGGCTGCGCTACGACCAGTTCATGAATCTGGGGTGGAAGATCCTGATACCGGCGTCGTTGGTGTGGGTGATGATCGTCGCCGCGGTCCGCGCGGCTCGCAACGCGGGGTACGGCATCGGGTGGATCGCGCTGGTGATCGGCGGGGCCGTCGTCGGCCTCGCACTGCTGGCTCTTCTCGTAAAGACACTGCGCCCCACCGAATCTCCGGAACCCGACGCCCCATTCGATCCGATGGCAGGCGGGTTCCCGGTCCCACCCCTGCCTTGGCAAAAGGAGCACAGCGATGCCTGAATTCCTCGGCCCCATCGCGGGTTTCGGCGTGACCTTCTCGACGATGTTCAAAAAGCCCAACACCGAGTACTACCCCGAGCAGAAGGCACCGACCGCACCCCGCTATCACGGACGACATCAGCTGAACCGTTACCCGGACGGGCTGGAGAAGTGCATCGGCTGCGAGCTGTGCGCGTGGGCCTGCCCCGCCGACGCCATCTACGTGGAGGGCGCGGACAACACCGACGACGAGCGCTACTCGCCGGGCGAACGCTACGGCAGCGTCTACCAGATCAACTACCTGCGCTGCATCGGCTGCGGGCTGTGCATCGAGGCCTGTCCGACCCGGGCGTTGACCATGACCAACGAGTACGAGATGGCCGACGACAATCGCGCCGACCTGACCTACGGCAAGGAGCGGCTGCTGGCACCGTTGGAGCCCGGCATGGTCGAGGCGCCGCATCCGATGGTTCCCGGCGCGACGGCCGTCGACTACTACTGCGGCACCATTCCTGTTGTCGCAGACGGTGAGTCCGATCGATGAAGGCCACCCTGTTGCTCGCCGAACCAGCCGTCCGCGCGTCCATGGGCGAGAGTGTGTTGTTCTGGGTTCTCGGCGCGTTGGCGGTGGTCTGCGCGCTGGGGGTGGTGTGCGCGAGCAGGGCGGTGTATTCGGCGATCTTTCTCGCGGCCTCGATGATCATCTTGGCGGTGTTCTATGTGGCGCAGGGTGCGGTATTCCTCGGTGTCGTCCAGGTGGTTGTCTACACCGGCGCGGTGATGATGCTGTTCCTGTTCGTGCTGATGCTCGTCGGCGTCGACTCGGCCGATTCGCTGGTCGAAACCCTTCGCGGACAGCGCATTGCCGCCGTCGCGGTCGCCGGTGGATTCGGGCTGCTGCTGATCGTCAGTATCGGACATGTGCGTTCGAGTCGGCCCGCCGACTATGAATCCGCCAGCAACGTAACCGGTTTGGCCCAGCTTCTGTTCGTCCGCTACGTCTGGGCGTTCGAGCTCACCAGCGCGTTGCTGATCACCGCGGCCCTCGGGGCAATGGTGCTGGCACACCGCGAACGCATCACCGCGCGCCGCGGTCAGCGCGAAATGTCCACCGACCGCGTACGCAGCGGTGATCGCATCACACCGCTGCCCAGCCCCGGTGTCTACGCGCGACACAACGCGGTGGACATGGGCGCTCGCCTACCCGACGGGACGGACTCGGAGCTGTCGGTCAGCCGGACGATGCGGCAGCGCACCGTAGCCGAGGCGGAGGCTTCGCGATGAACCCGGAGAACTACCTCTATCTGGCCGTGTTCCTGTTCACGATCGGCGCGGCAGGAGTGCTGTTGCGGCGCAACGCCATTGTCGTGTTCATGTGCATCGAGCTGATGCTCAACGCCGCCAACCTGGCGTTCGTGACATTCGCGCGAATGCACGCCGACCTCAACGGCCAGGTCTTCGCGTTCTTCACCATGGTGGTCGCCGCCGCGGAAGTCGTTGTGGGCCTGGCGATCATCATGACCATCTTCCGTGCCCGCCGCTCGGTCTCGGTGGACGACGCGAACCTGCTGCGGCACTGATGAGCTCGACGATTCCGGCACCGACCTTCGAGTACGCCCAGCTGTCCCCCATGCTGATCGTCTTCGGTGTCGCGATCCTCGGGGTGCTTGTCGAAACGTTCCTGCCACGCGGCAGCAGATACGTGAGCCAAGTCGTGCTCGGCCTCAGCGGACTGGTCGCGGCATTCGTCGCGGTCGTTGTGCTTGCCGGGCAATCGGATTCGCCCCACGGTGCGGTGGTGATGGGTTCGGTCATGGTCGACGGGCCGACGCTGTTCCTACAGGGGACGATCCTGGTGTTATCGATTCCGGCGGTCATGCTGATGGCCGAGCGCCGGGTCGATCCCGGCGGCGTCGCCTTCACTCCACAAGCCTCCGCTATCCCTGGCAGTGTGGCCGAGTTGGAAGCGACCAAGGCGGGCATGGTCACCACCGAAGTATTTCCGCTGGCCATGTTCGCCATCGGCGGGATGTTGCTATTCCCGTCTTCGAACGACCTGCTCACCATGTTCGTCGCACTCGAGGTGCTCTCACTACCGCTGTACGTACTGTGCGGGCTGGCCCGCCACCGACGCCTACTGTCACAAGAGGCCGCGCTGAAATACTTTCTGCTCGGCGCATTCTCATCCGCCTTCTTCCTATTCGGCGTCGCCCTGCTGTACGGCTACGCGGGCACAGTGGAACTGGCAGGCATCGCAAATGCGATCGCCACGCATCCCGACGACCGCGGCCTCGCCGTCATCGGCGCGGGCATGCTATCGATCGGACTGCTGTTCAAGGTCGGCGCGGTCCCGTTCCACTCCTGGATCCCGGACGTGTATCAAGGCGCGCCGACAGCGATCACCGCATTCATGGCGGCCGCGACAAAGGTGGCAGCGTTCGGCGCACTGTTGCGCGTCTTCACTGTCGGACTGCCTGGCCTACAAACGGATTGGCGCCCACTGCTCTGGGCAATCGCCATCCTCACCATGCTCGTCGGCGCACTCACCGCAGTCACCCAAACCGACATAAAACGCATGCTCGCCTACTCCTCGATCGCCCACGTCGGCTTCATCCTCATCGGCGTAATCGTCGCAACCCCCACCGGTTCCTCAGCCACCCTCTTCTACCTACTCACCTACGGCCTCAGCACAATCGGCACTTTCGCAATCGTCACGCTGGTCCGCGACCCCACCGGCGAAGTCACCGAAATCACCCGATGGGCAGGCCTGGGCAAACGCTCCCCCTTACTCGCCACCACCTTCGCCCTGTTCCTACTAGCCCTCGCCGGCATCCCCCTAACCAGCGGCTTCATCGGCAAATTCGCCATCTTCCTAGCCGCAATCCAAACCGGCGCCACCCCACTGGCCCTCGTCGGCATACTCAGCAGCGCAATAGCCGCCTACATCTACATCCGCATCATCATGATCATGTTCTTCGCCGACCCCCCACCAACCGCCCCCGAAGTCACCATCGCCCCATCCAGCGCATTAACCACCGCCGCAATAACATTCGGCGCCATCACCACAGTCGTCCTCGGCATCATCCCACAACCAGTCTTGAACCTGACCACCGAAGCCGCAACATTCCTACGCTGACTTCGTCTCCGCCAAGCCTTTCAGAGTCTGATGTCCTGGAGGAGCCCCCATCCGAATCTCAACCGGCACCACTGATCACGATCGGTATCGCGGGCATTATAGGTGGCGTAGCTCCCCCAGACTTCTGTACGTGTTATCTGATCGAAGTTTTCTACCAAATCTCTTTCGGTAAAATTCCACGCCCTTACACCACTTTCGGAATAGTGGCCAGTAAATCTTACAAATTGAGCATTCGACAGCACTCTTACCAAAGGGTCGAAGGTCAACACCACGTCGAATTCCGGCCACAGAGGAAAATTGTACGCGTAAGTCTGATGACCCGCGCCGGTCGGGGCACTCACGCAAACGTCGCTCAACATCGTTACGATCTCTCCCGCCGAACCACCCCGCCAAAGCTGGGTCGCGCTTTGAATGTTTTCGAGGCTGACCTCCATGTCGTCGATCGAACACCCTAGCTCAGCCAACGCAGCAGTCAGCAAAGCTTCAGGCGGGTCCATTGTCTTCAACAAATATAGTTGAAAATCTACTATTCCAAGACCATCCGAGGACACAGAAAATCCTTTCACCGTGAAATCAATACTCGCTTTTGAGGATCAGTTGGGAATTCTGGTGCCGAACTGTCGGGGCACCACCCTCGGCTTCTCGTGGATGTAGGAATATACGATATCCAGCGCACATTACCAGTCCGTCACCACGCTCGGACTCGAGCTTGTAGCAGCGATAACCCGTGTTCGAAGGTTCTCGCAGGCCACAGAATTTCGCCATTTCCTCGTTCAGCGCTGGCTCCGCGATATCTATGGTCAGCGGCTCATAATGCGGGACCAGTTTCATTCCGGCGACAGCCTCGAAGGTGACTTCGATGTAGTCCGGGGTGGAGTGTGGCGTACTGCGTAGGACGAGTTGCGAGTGGCCGATGTGGTATCGCACCACCACAAATCTGCGGTCGAAGGTGATGGGCAGACTCGCCGATGGCTGCGGTGAACCCTCATAGTTACTGGAAGGGGTTGTCAGCTCCATGCTCTCTCCGTCTTCGTCGCGAGCCGTTGGGTTCGTTGACGGGGCAGAATTAGCGCTCGTTGCGCTGATCTAGGGGGTGCCTGCTAGTAGATGGTGCAGCAGGATCATCTGTACGACGGCGAGGGGGGTGCTGTGGGCGTCGGGGGTGACTCGGCCGAGGCTGGGTGGGGGTGGGGTGGTTGGGTCGCCGAGGGATTGCCAGATCAATTTTTCTACGGCTGCACCGTCTTCGGTCGTTGCGTAGCCGTGGATGTGGACGCTGTCGACGGGTTTGCCGTCGGTGTCGCGGGCGAGCCGGAGGTGGATCGCGTGGGTCAGGTCGGGTTGCAGGATGGCGGTCAGGTCCGGTTGTTGGATTGTTGGGCGGAGTAGGAGTTCGGCGGACAAGTTGGGGCGGCCCTCGATGGTGGCGAAGCGGACGACGATGTCGGCGTGTGCGCGTTGTGGGCGGATGAATTCGGTGGATTCGGGTTCGCTGCGGGACAGTACGGAGAGGACTTGTTCGGCAGTGTAGCCACGAGTGGCGGTGTCGCGCTTGACCTTCCAGCCGCGGCGGATCTCCTCCGACGGGTCGAGGTAGACCGTCAGGTCGAAGCAGGCTCGGGCGAGGCTGTTGTGCATCGGCAGCAAGCCCTCGACGATCACGAACTCGTTGGGCTCAACGAGTTCCGGGCGGGTGAGTCTGCCGGTGTCGTGGTTGTACACGGGCTTGAGAATCGGCTGGCCCGTAGCGAGCAACTGCAGATGCTGGCCGAGGATGTCGATGTAGTGGCAGTCCGGGTGCAGCGGCGTGAACGGTTTGTCTTGCCGCTCAACGCGATCGAATCGGTGGTAGTCGTCGGTGGACAGCCATACGCAGCGGTGCGCGCCCAACGCCTCGACCAAACCCGCGGTCACCGTGGTCTTTCCCGCGGCACTGTCCCCGGCGATGGCCAGCATGATGGGTCGTCGCCGGGTGTTTCGGCTCGCGCGGAAGATCCGTAGCGTCTTGTCAGCCACGAGTCTTCGCCTGCTCGACCGGAATTCGGCAGCGGGCACTATGGGCGGGCATATCCATCCCGAACTCCTCATGGGTCATCCTCAATGCTAGGCGTCGACTGACCGGCCGGGTCACCCCGGAGCGGGGGGTTGACGAGGGGATGGACATGGCCGAAAACCGCCGTATCGTGGGGTTATGGTGACGTCCGCCACGGGGCCGGTACGAGTTGTCCTGGTCGACGACCATGAGATGGTGATCGAGGGCCTGAAGGCGATGCTCGCGTCGTTCCACCAGCGCGTCGTGGTCGTCGGGCAATCCGTCGGCGCGGAGGACGCGTTGCGGGTCATCACCGACCTCGAACCCGACATCGTCCTCTGCGATATCCGCATGCAAGGCATCAGCGGGCTGGATCTGTGCCGGTCGATGCGCGGGCTCGCCCCGGAACGCAAGGTGGTGCTGCTATCGGTCTACGACGACGAGCAGTATCTGTTCCAAGCGCTACGGGTCGGCGCCTCCGGCTACCTGCTGAAGAGCATCAGCAGCGACGAACTGGTGCGGCAGCTGGAACTCGTGCACGGCGGATCCACCGCGATCGACCCGGACATGGCCGTACGCGCGGTGGACACCGCGGCCCGCATGCAGCGCGACGAGTTCTGGCCGGGCGCACGGCAGGGCCTGACCCAGCGGGAGAGCGAGATCATGTCGTTCATGGTCACCGGTCTGTCCAATCGCGGCATCGCGACACGACTGATCATCAGCGACGAAACGGTCAAGAGCCACCTGCGATCGATCTACCGCAAGCTGGGCGTCAGCGACCGGACGACCGCGGTCGCGACTGCCCTCCGCGAGGGCATATTCCAGTGACGACACCGGGCCCGCAGCCCGAATTGTCCACGGCGAGTGCATCTTCGGTGCGCGGCCGCATCGATCCCGAACGAGAGACCCTCCTGGACATCGTGCAGGCGATGTCCAGCGGCCCGGCGATCGAGCCGCTGGCCGCCGCGGTCGCCCGGATGATCGTCGCGTCGACGGCGGCGGATGTTTGTCTCGTGCACGTCCTCGACGACTCGGACCGCTCCCTCACCCTGGCCGGTGCGACCCCGCCATTCGATCGCCACATCGGCCGGGTTCGGCTCGCACTCGGCTCCGGGATCACCGGCTGGGTGGCCAGCCGTCGCCAAGCGGCGGTGATCAGCGACAACAAGGAGGCCGATCCCCGGTACCAGCCGATCGCCGCACTGGGCGGCGCGACTTTTACCTCGATGGTGTCGATTCCGATGGAGACCGATCCCGGCGGACTGGTCGGCGTCCTCGATGTGCATACCGTCGAGCGACGCGAATTCAGCGGCCACGACATGGAATTGCTGCTACTGCTCGGCAGGCTGGTGGCAGGTGCGCTGCAGCAGGCCAGGCAGCATCGTCAGCTCGCGGCGCGGGAGCGGGCGCACGAGGACTTCGCGGAGCAGATGATCGCGGCGCAGGAGCTCGAACGCCGCCGACTGGCCAGCGATATTCACGACGGCATCTCGCAGCGGCTGGTCACCCTTGCCTATCGCCTGGACGCGGCAGCTCGTGCGGTCGTCGATGACCAGGTCGAGGCCGCCGAACAACTCGACAAGGCAAGGGAATTGGTGGATCTGACGCTGCAGGAGGCGCGGGCGGCGATCAGCGGGCTCCGGCCGCCGGTGCTGGACGACCTCGGCCTGGCCGGCGGACTCGCCAGCCTCGCCAGATCGATACCGCAGATCGATCTGGAACTCGAACTCGCCGACCACCGACTGCCCGAACACATCGAACTCGCGCTGTACCGCATCGCGCAGGAATGCCTGCAGAACGTTGTCAAACATGCCGAGGCCAGGGTTGCCACGCTCAGCTTCGCGGTGCACGCCGATACCGCCCGTCTCGAAATCGCAGACGACGGTATAGGTTTCGACACGTCCGAACGACCGTTGGGTGCCAATGAAATGGGCGGCTACGGCTTGCTGTCGATGGCCGAGCGCGCCGAGCTCGTCGGTGGCCGGTTGAGCATCCGATCACGCCCCGGTTCGGGGACGACGGTGACGGTCAAGATCCCCCTGGAGTCACCGAAACACCCTGCTGACGAGCAGGTCTGACGCCTCGATCGTGGTGAGCGCAGCCAACCCGACCTCGGCGTCCTCAGTGACCAGTCGGCGCGCGTGCCGCAGCCGTGCGCGTTCCACCGCGTTGCGGACACTGCGCGCATTGGCGAACCACGGCTGCCCGATCCGATGCCCCAGGTACTGACGCAATGCCACCCGCGCCTCGTCGGAGAACGCATAGCCGAGCTCACCGGTCATCAGGCAGGCGATCTCCTCCAACTCCCCCACCGTGTAATCCGGGAACGAAATGTGGTGGGCGATACGGCTTTGCATGCCGGGATTCGCGGAGAAGAACCCATCCATCTTGTCCGCGTAACCGGCCAGGATCACCACCAGGTCGTCGCGATTGTTCTCCATCACCTGCAGCAGGATCTCGATCGACTCGCCACCGTAGTCGCGCTCGTTCTCCGCTTTGTACAGGTAGTAGGCCTCATCGATGAACAGCACGCCACCCATCGCCCGCTTGATCACCTCCCTGGTCTTCGGCGCGGTGTGGCCGACGTACTCACCGACCAGGTCGTCGCGGGTGACGCTGACCAGGTGCCCGCGGCGCAGATAACCGAGCCGGTGCAGCAAGTCGGCCATCCGCAGCGCGACCGTCGTCTTGCCCGTGCCCGGGTTACCCGTGAAGCACATGTGCAGCGTGGGTTTCGGTGCGAGCACCCCGAACTGGGCGCGCATCCGATCGATCAGCAGCAGCGCGGCGATCTCGGCGATGCGGGTCTTCACCGGCGCCAATCCGACCAGCTGCGTGTCGAGTTCGCCGAGCACGTCGCCGATACCGGACTGCCGACGGGCCGCAGCGAGGTCGACCACGGCATCGGCAGGCAGGAAGTCGGGCGCGGGCTCATCCGGATCCGACTGTGGCCCAGCGGTATTGCCGGGCCAGGACCCGAACGGTGTCCGGGTTCCAGCAGGCACGTCCATCTCAGGTGCGCGCGTGTCGGCCGCCGACCGGCCGCTCGGTCACGTAGGCGAAGGTGCTGTAGGAGATCCGCCGGTCCGAACCCTCGGTCCGGTCCAGGCGGAAGCCTGGCTCGTCGGCGGGCCGCTGCACGATGAACGAGAACGCCGTCGTCTGCCTGCACGGCCGGGCATCGTAGGCGTTGAGCCGGACATACATTTCGGGATGTGTTGTCCGGCAGGCGTTCACCTCCAAGAGAACCCCGGCGGCATCGGCCAGATCGAACATCGGCAACCCCCACATCTCCCAGTAGATGTTGCGCGGGTGTGGGTCGTCGGTGAATTCCACCGACAGCGGCCACTTGTTGTCCAGCGCGTACTGGATCTGCGCGGTGATCTCCTCGTCGGTGAAGTCGGGCAGGTAGGAGAAGGTGCCCTGGGTGATGCGCATTGTCGCTGTCCTTCCGTCAGACCGTGGTCGGTGTCGCGACAACGTCTGGGGTGTCGGTGGATTCGTAGTTGAAGGTGATGTCGCCCCAGGTCGCCAGCGCCGCGTCCAGCGCGCGATTGCGCGATGCCGCCTTGCGCAGGATCTCGGGGCCCTCCTTGAAGTAGTCGCGACCCTCGTTGCGCGCCTTGACCATCGTCTCCAACGCGACCCGATTCGCTTCCGCGCCTGCGGCAATGCCCATTGGATGGCCGATCGTGCCGCCACCGAACTGGAGCACCACGTCCTCACCGAGGTAGTGCAGCAGCTGATGCATCTGGCCCGCATGGATGCCGCCCGACGCGACCGGCATGACACCGGGCATCGAGGCCCATTCCTGGTCGAAATACAGGCCTTTCGCCGGGTCGGCCTTGACGCTGTCCAGTCGCAGGGTGTCGTAGTAGCCCGCGATGACGTGCGGGTCGCCCTCCAACTTGCCGACGACCGTGCCGGCATGCACGTGGTCGACACCGGCCAGCCGCATCCATTTCGCGATGACCCGGAAGCTCACACCGTGCGACTTCTGCCGCGTGTAGGTGCCGTGACCGGCCCGGTGCAGGTGCAGCAGCACGCCGTTGGCGCGCGACCAGTTGGCCATCGACTGGATCGCGGTGTAGCCGACCGTCAGGTCGATCATCACCACGATGGAGCCGAGTTCCTTTGCCAGCGTGGCCCGTTCGTACATCTGCTCCATGGTGGCGGCGGTGACGTTGAGGTAGTGGCCTTTGATCTCGCCGGTCGCGGCCTGGGCGCGATTGACGGCTTCCATGCAGAACAGATACCGATCGCGCCAGCGCATGAACGGCTGAGAGTTGATGTTCTCGTCGTCCTTGGTGAAGTCGAGCCCGCCGCGCAGCGCCTCATAGACGACCCGCCCGTAATTGCGCGCGGACAGACCGAGTTTCGGCTTGGTGGTCGCGCCGAGCAGCGGACGGCCGAACTTGTTGAGGTGTTCGCGCTCCATCACCACCCCGTGTGCCGGGCCCTGGAACGTCTTCACGTAGTGGGTCGGGATGCGCATGTCCTCGAGCCGCAGCGCCTTGAGTGGCTTGAAGCCGAAGACGTTTCCGATGATCGAGCTGGTGAGGTTGGCGATGGAGCCTTCCTCGAACAAGTCGACGTCGTAGGCGATCAAGGCGATGAACTGCCCCGGCGCGTTCGGGACGGGCTGCACGCTGTAGCACTTGGCTTGGTAGTGCTCGAAACTGGTGAGCCGGTCGGTCCAGACCACCGTCCACGTCGCGGTGCTCGACTCCCCCGCGACCGCCGCCCCCGCCTCCTCCGGCGGCACCCCCGGTTGCGGGGTAATCCGGAAGGCGCACAAGATATCCGAGTCCTTGGGCTCGTAATCCGGCTGCCAGTAACCCATTTCGGCGTACGGGATAACCCCGGCGTTCCAGCGGTCTGTCATGGTTCGAATACTCCTCGCGGACAATGAACCTGTCCATGGAGAGTTTTCCGCGAACACTTCAGTGATTACTTCATCATTCGAGCCCTCACCCGTCCGGGTGATGTGTAATCGGCTGCGTGCTCGTAGATTCGAGTTCTGTCGAATCGATCGAGAGGACCTGCAGATGCACACATGCCGGGAAATCGCGACCCAATTGATGGCGCCCGGCAAGGGGATACTCGCCGCCGACGAAAGCATCGGCACCATGTCGACACGGCTGGAAAACGCCGGTGTCGAAGGGACAGCGGAGAATCGGCGCGTTTATCGCGAACTGTTGGCGACCACACCCGATCTCGCGGACGGCGTCTCCGGCATCATTCTGTGCGACGAAACGCTCAATCAGCATTGCGGCGGCGCCCCATTCGCGCAAGCACTGCACACTCTCGGCATCCTGCCGGGCATAAAGGTCGATACCGGCGCGAAAGCATGTCCCGGCCTGCCCGGGGAAACGGTGACCGAGGGCCTCGACGGACTTGCCGCCAGACTCACGCGCTACGCCGAACTCGGTGCGAGGTTCGCGAAGTGGCGTGCCGTCTACGCGATTACCGACAGCACGCCGACCGCCGGTGCCATCGCCGTCAACGCCTCCGCCCTCGCCCGCTACGCCGCCGCCTGCCAGGAAGCCGGGCTGGTGCCGATCGTCGAGCCGGAGGTGGTGATGACCGGCAACCACTCACAAATCCGGTGCGCGGAGGTCACCGCCGCCATCCACGCGGAGGTTCGCACGGCCCTCGAGCTGCTCAACGTCGACCTGGCAGGGATGGTGCTCAAGCCGAACATGATCGTCGAAGGCGCGGACAACCCCGATCGGACCGCTCCGGCCGACGTCGCCGCAGTGACCGGAAAGGTGTTGCAGGCGTGGCCCGACGACCTCGCGGGCATCGCCTTCCTCTCCGGCGGGCAGCCACCCGACCGCGCCACCGCGAATCTCGCGGCACTCCAACATCTGCGCACCCCATGGCCGTTGACCTTTTCGTTCGGCCGCGCCCTGGTCACGCCCGCACTCCTGGCCTGGCGCGGCGACACCACCAGATACGCCGCAGGCCAGACCGCACTCGCCGAGCGGGTGCGCGCCAACGCCGCGGCAGTGCGGCTGCGCACCGAACTCCAGCGCACCTGACCGATGACGACCAACGCTCGACTACGCGCGCTCATCGAACTGGATGCCGCAGGCTCGGTGCGCGGCGCGGCCCAGCGGTTGGTGGTCACCGAATCGGCGGTGTCCTCGGCGGTGAGCGCGCTGAGCGCCGAGGTCGGCACCGCGCTGGTCGATCGGCACGGCCGCGGGGTCCGGCTGACCCCGGCCGGGTTGACCTACGTCGATTTCGCGCGCCGCATTCTCGGATTGCACGACGAGGCGGTGCTCGCGGCGCGTGGGCGGGCCGATCCCGAGCAGGGTTCGATTCGGCTGGCGGCGGTGGTCACCGCGGGTGAGCTGTTGATACCCGCGCTGCTCGCGTCGTTTCGGGCGAAGCATCCCGGCGTGGTGCTGCGGCTCGAAGTCGCTCCTGGACGGCGCATTTGGCCGCTGTTGACGCAGCACGCGGTCGATCTCGTCGTCGCGGGGCGTCCGCCGGCCGACCTGCGGAACGCGTGGGTGCGGGCGGTTTCGATCAATACCCTGGTTGTCGTCGGGCCGCCGGATATCGCGGCGGAATTCGAGCTCGCGCGCACGACTTGGTTATTGCGTGAGGCGGGTTCCGGTACTCGGGAGACCACCACGACATTGTTGCGCGAACTCGAAGTGGCGCCACCACAATTGATGCTGGGGTCGCACGGGTCAGTTGTCGCCGCGGCCGTTGCCGGACTGGGCGTCACGCTTGTTTCTCGCCAATCTGTTCGGCGCGAATTGGATTCCGGCGCACTCGTCGAACTCGACGTGCCAGGTACCCCGCTGCACCGCCCATGGCATGTCGTCAGCCAAACGGCGGCAACGGCATCCACCGAACTTCTGGTCGAGCATCTGACCGAGCACCGCGAATTGGGTTGGCACCCCCCGGCCGCCACCCCGCAGGGGGATGGAATGGCGTGCGCGAAAGGGGATGCTCGACAGTTATGAAGACTCCGACAATGCGGCAACGAATTGCCTACAACCTCGGCCGCGAACTGCCCTCGTACCTACACGATTGGGTCTTGCACGACTTGACCGGACCGTACGCCATGGAACGGTATCTGGTCCGATTCATCGTGCCGTTCATTCCGCTGTACGGGTTCGTCCTGCTTTTCCCCGGTCCGATGCACATCAAGTGGCAGATGATCGTCATCATGGCCGTCCCGATGTTCGTCTTCACGGTGGCGCACAGCTACGTGTGGCGGCGGTTCCGGCTCACCCAGCACGGACTCGATCCGGGGATCGTCGACCGCGGCAAGAGCACCGCCTACGAGAAGGAGCGGTATCGGATGCGGTACGGGCACTAGCGATTTCGGAACTCTTCCAGGAGGTGCGAGCCATGCTCGCCGATCACACCACGCTCGTGCAGTTCCTCATCGAGGAGCGGCGGCGATATCCCAGCGCCAGCGGCGATTTGAACGCGCTGATCCTCGAGGTCGCGCTGGCCTGCAAGGCCATCGCGAATCGGGTCGCCAACGGCGCGCTTGCCGACGTGCTCGGTTCGGCCGATCGGACGAACGTGCAGGGTGAGGTCCAGCAGAAGCTCGACCTCGTCGCGAACGACTACTTCCTGCGCGCCACCGAGTGGAGCGGGCAGGTCGCGGGCATGGTGTCCGAGGAACTGGCGGAGCCGTACGTGCTGCCTGCCGGTTATCCACGGGGCAAGTATCTGTTGCTGTTCGACCCGCTGGACGGGTCCTCCAACATCGACGTGAATGTCTCTATCGGCAGCATCTTTTCGATCCTGCGCGCGCCCAATCCCGGGGTGGACGCGAGCACCGAGGACTTCCTCCAACCCGGCACCGCACAGGTGTGTGCCGGGTACGCGATCTACGGTCCGTCCACCATGCTGGTGCTGACCGTCGGCACGGGTGTGCACGCCTTCACGCTCGATCGCGGGCTCGGCGAGTTCATCCTCACCCGCCCGAAGGTCCAGATCCCGAACGCCGCTTCGGAATTCGCCATCAATGCGTCGAACCAGCGCTTCTGGGAACCGGCCGTCCAGCGCTACGTCAACGAATGCCTGGCGGGCAAGCCGGGTCCGCGCGGCAAAGACTTCAACATGCGGTGGATCGCGTCACTCGTCGCCGAGACACACCGAATCCTCACTCGCGGTGGCGTTTTCCTCTATCCCCGCGATTCGAAGGACCCGACGCGGCCAGGCCGGCTCCGGCTGCTCTACGAGGCGAACCCGATGTCGTTCCTGATCGAACAGGCCGACGGTGCGGCGAGCACCGGCCGCGAACGCGTGCTCGACGTGGTCCCGGACGGCCTGCACCAACGGATCCCGTTCATCTTCGGCGCAACCGAAGAGGTGGCGCGGATCGACCGATATCACCGCGAGCACAACGACAGTGCCTGCGCCTGGCCGCTGTACGGCAACCGCGGCCTGTTCCGAGCGACCGGTTGAGGCAGGTTTTCCGCCGATGTCACGCATGCATCCGATCGTCTCGGTGACCGGGTCCTCCGGTGCGGGCACCACCTCGGTGATGCACACCTTCGAACAGATCTTCCGGCGCGAACACGTGAACGTGGCTTTCGTCGAAGGCGACAGCTTCCATCGCTACGACCGAGTGTCCATGAAGGCCGCGATGGCCGAGGCGCAAGAGCGCGGCGACCACGCGTTCAGCCATTTCGGTCCTGCGGCAAACCTTTTCGAGGATCTCGAGGAGTTGTTCCGTCATTACGGCGAGACCGGGTCCGGCAAGATCCGCCGCTACCTGCACGACGCCGCAGAGGCGAAACCGTATGGGCAGCAACCGGGCACGTTCACCCCGTGGGAGGAACTACCCGCCGCTTCCGACATGCTGTTCTACGAGGGACTGCACGGCGCGATCGTCACCGAAGAGGTGGACGTCGCCAGGCACGCCGACCTGCGCATCGGGGTGGTCCCGGTGATCAACCTCGAATGGATCCAGAAACTGCACCGCGACAAGATGGTTCGCGGTTACACCTCCGAAGCGGTCACCGACACCATCCTGCGGCGGATGCCCGACTACCTGAACTACATGTGCAGGCAGTTTTCCTGCACGGACGTCAACTTCCAGCGAGTCCCCGTGGTCGACACCTCGAATCCTTTTATCGCCAGGACGATTCCGACGGCCGACGAGTCCTTCTTGATCATCAGATTCCGCGACCCGAACAACATCGACTTTTCCTACCTGCTCGGCATGCTGCACGACTCGTTCATGTCGCGCCCGAACACCATCGTCTGCCCCGGCGGCAAAATGGACCTCGCCATGCAGCTCATCTTCACCCCGATGATCCTGCGCCTGCTCGACCGCCGCCGCGCCGAACTCGCCGCGCGCTGACCCACCGCTAGCCACCAGGCGTAATACGCGCGTATTATGGCTGGTGTGGGTTTCGAGTGGCCTGATTGGGCGTTGGACATGCTCATCGGGATCTCTCCGAACGAGGTGATGCAGGTGCTGACCAAGCAGCGACGATGGCCACGGCGTGGCCGGGGCACTGCGGGCATGGAGATGCTGACGATCTGGGGCCGGACGGCCGCGGGCCGGCCGCTGATCGTCGGCCTGCGCCAGGCCGAACCCTGGCAATGGCAGATCGTCGCCGCCCGACCGATGAGCCCGGAGCAGGTAACCGAGTTCGAAAAGTGGGAACAGGAGAACCAGTGATGGGCGACAACAACTTCCCCGCCACCCCCCAGGGGGTGGACGAGTTGATGGACAGCCTCGTCTTCGACGACGCCCCGGTGCGCGAGGCCGACGTGCCCCCGCCGATGGCGCCCGGCGAGGACATCATGGTGGTGCGATCCCTGCGCATCCCCCTCGACATGGACCAATCCATCAAAGCCGAAGCCCAGGCCCGCGGCATAACCATGAGCGAACTCATCCGCGACTGGCTCGCCATCGAACTCGCAGCCCTAGCCGACGACCAACCCATCTCCCGCGCCGACGCCCTACGCGCCCTCGCCGGCGTCCGCCCCATCCACCACCGCGCCAGCTGACCCCCACCGCCCCCTGGCCCCTACCAGCAGAATCTGCACCCTAACTCGGGACCTGCACTGGCTTTAGGGCCCTATTCCGAGTGCGTGTCCCGAGTACGAGTGCGGATTTCCTCCCCCTGTTGTCCAAAGCGCTCGGGACGCATGAAAAAGGCGTGAGGGTTTCCGCAAGGGTGTGCCGACGGGGGCCGACGGTGACGCTGGGTGTGCGGTTGCCGCCTGGCGAGGCTTGATGGCTGCGCAATGACGTGCGTTCGACAGTGCTGAACTGGTGAAACGTTGGGTGAACTGTCGGTGAGTAAAACCTCGGCCGTGCGTGGTGATTCGCACGTCGACCGGCCGTGTGTTCGCCGGGGTCGGCATCGGCCATCGCGGCGTGAAAGTAGTCACGGCTAATTCCTAGCGAATTGCCTCTAATCTTCCTTCAACTGGTCGTACGACCAGTTTCTATTCCAGCTCCACACATCTGTGCTCAAAGCACCTCTCTTCCTAGGAACCAGCAAATGAGAAGCATCCTCCGTTCGTCGCGCACGATCGCGGCGATCATGGCAGCCGCGATTGTCGGATTAGGGCTCAATGCCGCGGTGGCCGTTGGGGATCCGGGGCCGGTCTCGGAAACGCACTCCGCCGACACCGTCGGGTACGGCCCGGTGCTGACCGATGAGGCCGCGGCCTTCGCCTACGGACTCGTCAATCCGGACGTCGCACCGCAGGGATCGAACAACTGGGCGTGCAAGCCCGACGACGCCCACCCGCGACCGGTCGTCCTGGTGCACGGGACCTGGGCCAGCGCTTTCGGCGCGTACTCCTACATGTCCCCGCAACTCGCCAAGGCGGGCTACTGCGTCTTCACCTTCAACTACGGCCGCGCCAACGTCGCAGGCGCGGGACTCAACCAGCCCACAATCGGCGCCACCGGCTACATCGAGGACTCCGCGAAACAACTCGCCGTCTTCGTCGATCGCGTGCTCGCCGCCACCGGCACGGGACAGGTCGACATGATCGGGCACTCACAGGGCGGCGTAGTGGCACGCCAGTACCTGAAGTTCGAGGGCGGCGCGAACGCCGACGAGCCCGCGGCGAACAAGGTGAAGAAGCTCATCACCTATGGCGCCACCAACCACGGCACCACGCTCAGCGGCCTCGGCAGTCTGCTCGGCGTCTTCAAAGACACGATGGGACTTGACCTTTCGACCCCGACCGAGGCGCTCATCGGCCACGCGGGCATCCAGCAGCTCATCGGATCGCCGGTGCTCACCAAGCTCAACGAGGGCGGCGACACGATGTCCGGCGTCGAGTACACCATCGTCGCCGGCCGCTACGACGAGGTGTCCAGCCCGTTCACCCGCACCTACCTCACCGCGGGCCCGGGCGCGACGGTCGACGACGTGCTCCTGCAGGACGGCTGCGTGCAGGACATCTCCGACCACAACTCGATGCTCTACTCCCCCCGCGCGGTCTCCCTCGCGCTGCGCGCGCTCAACCCGGCCACCCACCCCGCGCCGGTCTGCTCGATGAATCCGTGGCTGCTCTGAATAGTTGCCGCAGGCAACGCGGTTGAGCCAGTTTCTGATCTCGTCGGTCAGCGGAATCGGGGCGTCATAGTCATCAGATGTCCCGATTCCGCGACCAACCGGAAATCTTCACTAGGGTGGGGTGGCGCACCCGGGTCGTGGACGTCCTTACGGTGCAATGACATCCGGAGGGGTCCCGATGAATGTGCTGATTTTGGGCGGATACGGGGCGGTCGGCGGGCACGCGGTGCGACTGCTGCGGGCCGACGGGCTGTCGGCGCTGGCCGCTGGGCGGGACCCGGCGCGGGCGGATGTGGTGCTCGATCTAACCGATGTCGACAGTTTCGCGGCCGCGTTGGACGGTGTTGCCGCCGTGGTCAATTGCGCGGGTGCCGAGGATATCCGGCTGGCCGAGGTGTGTGCCGGGCGTGGGATTCCGTTCCTCGACATCTCCGCCACCAGTGCATACGTACGAAGCTTGGAGAGTGTCACCGGGCCGGTCGTGCTCGGCGTCGGGTTGGCACCCGGCCTGACCACGCTGCTCGCCGCGGACGCCTTGTCCAGCCACCGAAGCCCGGTCGACATCGTGATCGGACTCGGATCCGGCGAGCAGCACGGCGCCGCCGCGACCGCGTGGACCTACGGCCTGCTCGGAAAACACTTTCCCGATCCCGACGGCACCACCATCCGCAACTTCACCAGGCCGCAGCGATTCGACGTGCCGAAGGAGTCCGGATACAAACCGGCCTCAGCCCTGCGCGCCGATTTCGCCGACCAACACCGGCTCACTCGCGAATTCGGCGTCCCGGTCCGCAGTTATCTGCGTATGGACACGCGCCTCGCCACACTCGGACTCGGCATGCTCACCAGAGCACCCGCGCTCCAGTCGCTGGCACCGAAACGGATGCCGGGCAGCGATAAGTGGATGGTGCTCGCGCGCTCGTCGAACGGGACGTCACTCTGGGCCGCCGGTCGCGGTCAGTCGCTGGCGACCGCCGTCGTAGCCGCCGCGGCCGTGCGGGCGGCCGTACTACGCCAGCCCACCGCGCCGACGTGGATCCACGAAATCCTCAGAATCGACGACCTGCGGGACACCTTGCGCGACAACGAGATCACTCTCGGAGGCTGATCGGATGCCGTACCGGCCACCAACAGCCGGACCCACTGCGCCCGGACCTACCATCGCCATCTTCGTCGCCAGGCGACCGCGAGACCGGCCGCGGCGATGGATTGTGCACGCTCAGCGTGCATAGTCGGCCGCGCGATTTCGAAGCCACGAAGCTGGGTCGGCCACCCACACCTACCAAGCGACCGGCACCCACTCCGATCGATGTAAAACCACAAATGCGCTGATCAGCGGCGTGTCGGAGGGTCGACGCACGAGGCATCCTGCCAGGATGGGGCACGCAAAGGGGCAACGTTGTCTGACGCTCGTCGAGGAGAGGTATGTCGCGTCGCCGGCTTGTCGGCATCGTTGTTCCATTGTTGCTTCCCTTGATTCCCGTTGTGGCGCACGCTGAGACCGTGGCCGATTCCAGTAGATATGTGAATCCGTTCGTCGGGACGCAGGATGGTGGGCCCGATTTCGGGCACGGCGGCGGGGCGGGGATGACTTTCCCTGGCGCGGTGACGCCGTTCGGGATGATGCAGTGGAGCCCGGATACGGTGCGCACTGCGGGCGGTGGTTACAAGTACGAGGACAACCGGCTGTACGGGTTCTCGATGACGCACATCTCCGGCCCCGGTTGCACTGGCGCACAGGACTTTCCGGTGCTGCCGGTGTCCGGGATCATCGGCCGGTCACCGGCCGTCGACGGCGCTGGCTACCTGCAGACCTTCGATCACGCGAACGAGCAGGCCAACCCGGGCTACTACCGCGTCGCCACCGACTCCGGCGTGCAGACCGAGCTGACCGCGTCGACCAGGGCGGGCGTCGCCCGCTTCACCTTTCCGCAGGACAAGCCGGGCACGCTGCTCCTCGACGTCACCGGTTCGGTGAACGGGGTCGACGACGCCGAGATCACCATCGACGGCAACTCCGTGTCCGGCTGGGCGCTGACCGGCGGGTTCTGTGGCGCGCGCACCCGATATCGCGTCTACTTCCAGGCCACCTTCGACCGTCCGATCACGGCGTCGGGCACCTGGAAGGACAACGTCATCAAGCCGGGCTCGACCACCGCCCGTGGCGCTGCACCGACGCGCCGCACGAATTCCGGCGACATCGCGAGCAACGGCCTCGGCGCCGGCGCCTTCCTGCAATTCGACTCGGCGCAGCCGGTGCAGATGCGCACCGGCCTGTCCTACGTCAGCCTCGACGGCGCTCGCCGCAATCTCGCCGCCGAGATCGGCACGAAGGACTTCGACTCCGTCCGGGTGGACGCCCGCGACGCGTGGCGGCGCAGGTTCGATCAGGTCCAGGTGACCGGCGGTGATCCGGATCGGTTGCGCACCTTCTATTCCGCGCTTTACCACGTGTTCTTGCAGCCGTACATCTTCGACGACGTCGACGGCAACTACACCGGATTCGACGGCAAGACCCACCAGGTGCGGCCTGCGGCCCCCGGCCAACCCGCACACCACTACTACGCAACCTTCTCCGGCTGGGACATCTATCGGAGCGAGGCCCAGCTGCTCGCGTGGCTGGCACCCGATGTGGCCTCCGACATCGCCCAGTCGATGTACGACAACGCGCACGTCCTCGGCGACGTGTGGGACCGCTGGTCGCATCAGAACACCATCACCGGGGTGATGAACGGCGACCCGTACCACTCGGTCGTGGCCACCGCGTACGCGTTCGGGGCCGATGACTTCGACGCCGAGGACGCGCTCGACTCGATGGTCGCGGGCGCAGAACGCGTCGGCGAGAAGGCCGGTTACACCGAGCGGCCGAACAACGACGAATACCAGCGGCTCGGCTGGGTGCCCGGCCAGGTGTCCGACACGCTCGAGTACAACATCGCCGACTTCGGCATCTCCCAGCTGGCCGACCGGCTCGGCAACCGCGCGGTCAGTGACAAGTTCCTGCGCAGCGCACACGGCTGGCAGCACCTGTACAACCCGCTCACCGGCTGGCTGCAACCCCGCTCCGCCGAGGGCTTCTTCGGGCTGCTGTACGACCCGGCGGGCACCGACGGATACGTGGAAGGCAATGGCGCGCAATACCAGTGGATGACCTTCCAGGATGTCCGTGGCCTCTTCGACCTGATGGGCGGCCGGGCCAAGGCGGCCGGTCGGCTGGACACCTTCTTCACCCAGTTGAACGCGGGCCCGCACGCGCCGTTCGCCTATCTCGGCAACGAGCCGACGCTGCAAACTCCGTGGCTGTACGCGTGGGCGGGGCTGCCCTACCGCACGCAGGACGTGGTCCGCCGCGCCCGCACCGAGCTGTTCGGCCCGACACCGAACGGACTGGTCGGCAATGACGACCTCGGCACCATGTCGGCCTGGTACGTATGGGCCTCGCTCGGGCTCTACCCCGTAATCCCCGGCCGCGCTGAACTTTTCGTGCACACGCCGGCGTTCTCGAAGGTGGAGATCCGGCGCTCGTCCGGCGAGCAGTTCACCATCAGTGCCCCCGAGGTCGATGAGGCCGCACCGTACATTCGCACCTTGCAGGTGAACGGCGAGAACACCACCAAGGCGTGGTTGCCCGAATCCTTCGCCCTGTCGGGCGGTCGCCTCGACTTCACCTTGGGCACCGAACCCGGCGCGGAGTTCGGCACCGCCGAAGCCGACGCGCCGCCCTCCTTCGGCGTTCCTCGCTAGCGGTGATTGGTTCGATCATCGGATGTTAGGAGGTGTGCCAACTCCTGCGTAATGCGTTCTGCTGGGCGAAAACTGGCCCGTAGGTTGCCCGACGCGCCCACTATTGAAGAGGGCGCGGAGGACGAAGGTTTCGGTGGTTGATGAACTGAGCAAGATCGTCGGTGTCGTCGAGCGGATCGACTCGTTTCCCACGGTGGATGAATTGAGCGAGTTCGTCGACAAGTTGGCCGACGCGGTGCCGGATCGGCTGACGGTCGCCGAAATCGGCAGGTCACGCGGGGGTGATCCGATTCGCGAGGTGCGGGTCGGGTCGGGGGCACGGCAGGTGGTCGTGATCGGGAATCCGCATCCGAACGAGCCCATCGGGATGGCGACGATCCGGCACCTGCTGGGCAGGCTGACCGCCGACGACGCGCAAACCTTGGGCGCCACCTGGCATTTCGTGCTGTGTCTCGATCCGGACGGCACGCGGCTCAACGAAGGATGGTTCGCCGAGGCGCGGACCAGGACCGGCGTCGCGCGCGGTTTCTACCGTCCGCCCGCGGCCGAGCAGCCCGAGTGGTGTTTCCCGACCCGTTGGCGCGGAAACGATGTCGGCTCGCCACTGCCGGAAACTCGGGCCCTGATGGGCTTGATCGATCGGACCCATCCGGCGCTGATCGTGTCGCTGCACAACGCCGATTTCGGCGGCGGATTCTTCTACACCACCGGCGGCGATCGCGACTACTGGACCGGACTCACCGACCAGCTGACCGCCGCGGGCGTACCGATCTATGACGGCCAACCCGACGTGCCGGGCGCCAGCACCTGGGCGCCAGGGGTTTTCGAGCTTCCGACATTCCAGCGCATCGCCGAAACGTTGACCGCCGAGGGTGTCGAACCGCTGGCGATGATGTACGGCGCGGGCATCCGCGATTACGCGGCCGCCTACGGAACCGCCCTCCTGGTTTGCGAATTGCCGTTATGGGTCGACACACGCGTCACCGATGACACCCCGAGCGATCACTCCCTCGCGAGCATCCTGTGTTCTACCGCAACAGCTTACGAGGAAATCGCCGACATCGTCCTCGGCGTCCTCGACCGACTATCCGAACGACTGACCGGCCGAAGCCCCTTCGAACGCGCCCTGACCGACACCGTCCGAGCCCTGCGCGGAAACGCCACCGCCAGACGCTCCGCCACCGAATCCCGCACCGCAACCCGCGGCGAAATCTTCATCGAAAACTACGTCTGGGTCGGCGTAGCCCGCCTCCGCGCCGGCGGCATGCTCCTACGCCTACTGGACGAAGCGGCCCGTCACGACCTCACCGCCGAAATATCCACCGAGCGAACCCATTTCGCCGCCATCTTCGAAAAATGGTGCACCGACATAGAAACCAACGCCCCAGGCCACCCCATCCCGGTCCACCGCCTGGTAACCATCCAATCCTCCGCCATCTTCACCGCCGCCACCCGCCTCCACACCAACCTCCCCCTGTGACGCCTGCCGAATTCCATCATCCGACCGTGATCGGTGACGGAATCAGCCACGAACAGCTGGCTGGCTGGTAGCTAGATGTCCGGTCGGGTGAGCTGGGATCATGATTCTCGACTTCGATGACTTTTATACGACCTCGCCGGTGCCTTGGGATATCGGCGAGCCGCAACCTGCCGTTGTCGCGTTGGAGCGGGCGGGGCGGATGTCCGGCGCGGTGCTCGATGTTGGCTGCGGCCTTGGAGATAACGCGATCTACCTGGCTCAACGGGGCTATCGGGTGACCGCGATCGATGCCGCCGCGCCTGCTGTTGAGCTGGCGCGGCGGCGGGCGGCGGCGCGCGGGGTGGATGTTGAATTCGCTGTTGCCGATGCCACCAGGCTGGATGGGTACGGTGGGCGGTTCGACACCGTGCTGGACAGCGCGCTCTATCACTGTCTCACCGACGAGCAACGTGCACAGTACGTCGCGGCCCTGCATCGGGCCACGAAACCCGAGGCCTTGTTGAGCATGTTGTGCTTCTCCGACAAGACAATTGGCGGCCTACCCGCTCCACTTCCCGTGTCGCAGCAGAATATTCGCGACACCCTGACCGCCGGTGGGTGGGCCGTCACCGACCTGACCGAGGGTGAGCAGCTCGCGGCGGCCGAGTCGTGCCGCGAGTTCTTGGCGCAGTATCCGAATGTGGTGGCCGATGCCCAAGGACGAATCACGATGCCGGTCTGGGTGGTTCAGGCACGTCGGGTGTAAGCGCCCGTTGCGCGCCCCGGCCGAACAGTCGGGGCGCGCAACGAGGTCAGTAACCGAACTGCCGCAGGATCGGCCCGCAGACATGCCATTCGTCGCCACCGTCGTGCGCCTCGTGGGCGAGGTGCGCGACGTACCACATGACGATGTCGGCGCCATCGGTGTTCTCGCCGTTGACATGTCGCCAGATCTCGTCGTCGTTCGGGCCGCCGAGCGCGCCGCCGAGATCCTCGGGGCCGTGGTAGGCGGTGATCGCGACGTCGAGCCGGGAGAACCAGTCGCTGGCACCGTCGAACGGGCCCTTGTCGATCAGGAAACCGCGGCCCGTGCCCTTTTTGAGGACGGCCCAACGGTTGTCGCCGATGTGGATCGAGGACAGCTCGCTCGTCCGCGGGATCCAGCCGGGGCCGTAGCCCCAATCCTGGCTCGTCAGTGCGTGTTGCAGCGCGAGGTTGTTCGCGGCACCGTCGATGTCCCAGTCGAATCGCCAGTAGGTGTGGTGGCGATGGTTGGCCGGGTGTTGCAGGCCCGCGCTGTACAGCTGCGGCAGGATGATGCCGTCGCTGCGGAAGATCCACCGGTTGAGCAGGCGGTAGCGGCCGATGACGTGATAACTCTCGACCACGAGGAACCGGTAGTCCGGGTTGGTGCCCTCGTAGACCGCGACGGGCCGCTGCATGTTGCCGCTGCTGAGCTGGTCCTTGTATGGACCGCCCGCACCGCCGTCGTATTGCACCCGAATCATCGGCAGGCTGGCACGGTGTAGCACCTTGATGCCCTTGTAGTAGACATCGCGGAAGGCGATCGCTTCGCTCTTGCCGTCGAGCACCTCCCAGAGGAACTTCCAGACCGGAGCCTCCGGCGGCCAACTCACTGTTCCCGAGCTGCTCATGACCGTGCCTCCGGGATCAAACCGACCTCGGCGACATCTTCGGCACTCAGATCCACGATGGCGAATGCCGTCGGCACCCGCCGATCCGCAGGTCCGAACCGAAGGTCGACGAGCCGATGCCGGTACCGGGAGCTGTGGAAATTCACGTCCTCGACGATCAGCCCGGCGCCGGTGCCGACGTCGATGCCCTGCGCCGTGAGCCGACCGTCGCGGCGGACCAGTTCGATGGCGCGAGCCTCCTCGGCCGCGGACACGGCAGGCTGGGTCTGGGTCGTGTGCACTTCGACGAGCAAATGCGCGGCCACATCGACAATGGCCTCGACGACGATATCGTCGGAATAGTTGTAGAGGACGACCACCGGATACTCGGTGTCGCGATCCAGGAAACGTGTTCCAACGCTGAGGATTTCGTAGCGCTTACCATCGAGTAGGCGGTTGACGCCGGGCTGCGCCAGCGCGACATGCGGCGCGACGGACGCGGCTTCCTCAGCCGCCCTGAGGTCCCGCTCCCCCGAATCCACCGGCGTCGTCGGCACCGGCGGGAGGTACTCGCTCCAGTCGTGTGCGTCGGTGAATTTCGGATCGATGACGGGTCCGAGATCGGTGATTTCGGTTCGCAGGAATCCCGGCGGCGGGAGGGTGAATCTTTCGGCCATGAGCGCACTCCATGCTCTTGGTAACTGCTGCGCGGTATTCCGCACGCCCTCATCCTTCGACCGCCCGCCGCCCGGGTCGCGAGTACAGCTGTACTCCACTTGCGGCTCCCCACCATCTGGGGAGCACAGGTAGCCGAGCCCCCTGCCAGCGCATTCACGACTCGTTCACCTGCGCACCGCGCGCGGGCAAGGGCGCGGTCATAGCCTGCCGTCGTCCATGACAACGATCGACAAGCAGGGAAAGGTTTTCGAGTGCAGTCGAGAATCGCACGACTCGTCCTGACCGCTGTCGCCATGCTGATGGCAGTGAGCGTCCTCGGCGCGGGCACCGCCGCCGCCGCGCGCACCGACGGTATGCAGAGCTACAAAGGCATCGATCCGGAACAGTGGCTCCGGGATGTCGACACCGCGCTGGCCACCGCCTCCGCCGATTTGCGCAGCCGAGTCGCCGCAGGCGGCAAGCTGGCCATCGTCTTCGACATCGACGACACCACCCTCGCCACCGATTTCGCGATCGACCGCGACAACATTCCGGCGGTCGACGGTACGTTGAAACTGGCCAAGCAGGCCGATCAGAGTCACGTCGAGGTTTTCTACATCACCAACCGCAACTACACCGAGACCGGCAGGCCCTCCAAGACGCGAATCGCGTTGGAACGGGCTGGATTACCCGTGCACACCATCTACCATCGCACGCCCGACGACCCCCGCGGCAAGCAGGAGATGAAGACGGCCTACCGCGCCCAGATCGAGGACGACGGCTACACGATCATCCAGAACGTGGGCAACAACTGGACCGACCTCAACGGTGGTCACGCCGAACGCACCTACAAGCTCCCCGACTACGACGGCAAGCTCCAGTAACCGACGACCCGGGTGGGGATATCGCGCGCAGCGATGTCCCCACGCATCGGCGCACGAACGAGCCGCTGACGTGGCGATTCAACAGTCACGGTTTCGTAACGGCGCCGAGTGGGTACGCAGAGAGGTATGACATCGACGGATCACCGACCCACCCGGATCGCCGGCGTGGAGCCGGGGACCGCGGTGCTGGCATTCGCTACGTGCCTTGCCTTTTCGATCGGCATTGCCGCTCTGACGCAGTCTGCTACCACCACGGTCCTCGCGTTCGCCAGCATCGCGGCCGGGCTCGCACTTGTACTGACCATCTTGCCGCACAAGGCATAAACCCCTTCTCACCTCCGCCACCGCTGCGACACTGAGGTTTGATTCTCGGACCCGCGCTATTCGGAGGCAAACATGCTGTCCCTACAGGAGATCTCGGACCGCCTGGAGATCCAGGACCTGATGGTCCGGTATTCCCACGCGGTCGACACCGGCCAGTGGGACCAGTTGGACGACATCTTCACCGATGACGCGCACATCGACTACACCGCGATGGGCGGCTCGGCCGGCGACGTGGCGGCGACGAAGAAATTCCTCGCCGCCATGTTGCCGAATTTTCCGGCGTTCCAACACTTGATCAGCAATTCCTCGATCACCGTCGACGGCGACACCGCCACCGGACGGACCATGTGCCACAACCCGATGATGCTGTCCGGCGGTGATGGGCCGTCGAGCCTGATGCTGTGCGGGCTCTGGTACTTGGATACGTTTGCCCGCGTCGACGGGCAGTGGCGGATCGCGCGGCGGGTCGAGGAGAAGAGCTACATGTTCGTCGCGCAGGCGCTGCCCGGCACGAGCTGAATCGGCAGGTCAGCCGACGATCGGCAGCCCACGCTCGTCCGCGAGGCCGCTCAGCGCCTCCTGCATGACGCCGGTGACGTGCTCGTAGGCCGCCTCCAGATCCAGCTCCGGCCCGAGTTCGGCGCGCAGATCGATCGGCTCGAGGAACTCGACGGTGACCTTGCTCGGCAACGGAATGTGCCCGGCGAGATCGCCGATATTGAGTCCCCACGGCAGGGCGATCGAGATGGGAAATACCTTCAGCCGCAACATCTTATCCAGCCGCAGCAGCCGGGCCAGTCCGTCGCCGCGCGACAGCATCAGCGCGGTCTGCTGGGCGCCCATGTTCACCATCGGCACGATGGGAACGTTTTCGTCCCAGGCCAATCGGAGAAAACCGGTCCGGCCCGCGAAGTCGATCTCGTCTTCCTTCCAGGTCGGACGGTGCACCTCCCAGTCACCACCGGGATACACGAGCACCACCGCCCCGTCGCGAAGCACCTGCCGCGCGCTGTCCGGGTCCGCGCCGACCGTGCCGAAGCGGCGCAGCAACGTGCCGATGACCGGATAGGCCATCACCATGTCGTGCGCCAGCTGATAGAACGGGCGATGCGGACCGAACCGGCGCACGAAGGCCAACGTCGCCACCAGCACCTCCGGTGAGACGTTGCCCCCGGAATGATTGCCGACCAACAGGACCGGGCCCTCGGCCGGAATCCGGTCGAGACCACGGACCTCCGCGCGGAAGTACAGCCGCGCGAGCAACCAGCCGGGACCCACTGTGTCGATGATGAATTCGGGATCCCGCTCGGCCGGATCGGCCGCGGGGACCCGCGCGTTCACCTGCTTGGACACCCAGTCGGCCGCCTGGTCGATCCGGTCGGTCGGCAATCGAAACCAGTTCATGGACAACGCCTTCCGGTAGGACTGCTTACGACTCGATCGACAACAGCCGCCGGAAGAAGCCCCGATAGCCGCGCAGGGCCTGACGCAGTTCCTCGGTATCCCCGTCCTGGGCACCCGAGGTGTGCTCCTCGAGCACCCGCTTGCGCTCCGCGATGGCGGTGGTCAGTTTGTAGACGATGTCGGTAACGATCTGGTCGGCCTGGGTGACCGCGTCCCTGGGGTTGTCGACGAAGGTGCCCTGCACCTCACGCCACTGGGTGCGGAGTTGGTCGAGGTCGGTGTCGGCGAACAGGGGCGCGCCGACGTCGTCGAGCGAAGTCTGTTGCCGCTCAGCGCCATTGCCCGAGGTGGTCGACTGGTCCGGTGCCGCGACGGGCGTGACCTGATCCGCTTCGGGCTCGCCCGCGGCGGTGGTCGCCTGATCCGCTTCGCTGGTCGCGGTCGGTTGCGCGTCGTAATCGTAGTCAGCGGTGGTTGTTTCCGCGGGCTGCGCTTCGTAGTCCGCGGTGGTCGCCGAACCCTCACCCGCGTTCGCCGACGTCGCCCGCTCCGCGCCGTATTCCGTTGCGGTCGCGTGCTCGTCGCCGTATTCCGTGGTGCTCACGTGTTCCGGTTCGACATCCACGTCCGTGCTGGCATGCGCGGATTCGCCGTCGTCCGCCGTCGTGTGCTCGTCGGCGTGATCGGCGACTTCGGTCTCCGATTCGCTTGCAACGCGCCCGGTTTCGTCACGGTCGCCTTGCCAGGACTCAGAGCTAGCCTCATGCTCGCTCAGTGGAGCATCTTCGGTGGACTTATCGGAATGCACAGTGCGGTCGTACTCGGTGCTCATGACAGTGCTTTCTTGTCGTGCTCGGACTTGTTATCGGCTGTCTTCTTGTCGCCCGCACCATTGAGCAAGTCCTGGAACAGCTCTCGGTAGTGCACGATGGCGGTGCGCCGGTCCTCGGTGGACACCTCGGTGCCGGTCGCCCTGGTCGCGATCTCGTGGGCGGCGCGGTAGTGGCCGAGCGGCGCCGCGTGCTCCACGGACAGGTCGGCGACCTGCTGGTCGAAATTCTCGGTGGGATAACCGCGTTGGCCCATCACCGTCGTCAGCAACCGGTCGGCGGCCTGCAGTGCCTCGGCCGGGTCGTCGATGAACCGCTCCTGCACCTCGACCCACTCCGCGGTGTAGAGCTGCTTCTGCTCCGGTGTCAGCGCACGCAGTTCCAGCTCGGCGTGCCGCTTCTCCCGTTCGGCCAGTTCACGTTCGGCCGCCCGGCGGTCGTCGTGTTCCTCGACCGTCCGGTCGTACTCCGGGCCGAACGTGCTGCGCAGCCGCTGCCTGCGCACCATGGGCCATACCAATAAGGCCGCGACCAACGCCGCGACGACGACCAGAACGATCACGATGATCAACACTCCAGACGACACCTGTACCTCCTTGCCGAGCCTGTCGTATTCGGACAGGGAATGCCTCGCCGCCAAGGTTCCAAACTCTTGATCTCACCCAGATGTCACCAATTGAGATTCCGCCCCGCCCAAACGTTTCCGCGATTTGCCAGCAAACCCACCCACCACCAGCCACCCTGAACCTGACCGCGCAGCACCCGAGCGCCCAGTCGAATCCGACGCAACGGCCAACGGCGTAGACCCCCCGCCGCGCACCTCCTCGCCCCACACCCTGTCGCCGCGCACCTCCTCGCCCGCTGCGCACGAAATTGCCAGCAATTACATGCGCAGCAGCACAACTCATGCGCGGCGGCGCAACCCGAGCGCGGCGGCGCAACTCATGCGCGGCAGCATCGGCAGACCCTCGGGGCGCACGCCCGCGTCCTCTCACCGCACGCCCCTTCGCCCGCGCAAGTCCTCGCCCGCCGCGCACGAAATAGCCAGCAATTACATGCGCAGCGGCACAACTCGCGCGCGGCAGCACAACCCGAGCGCGGCAGCACAACCCGAGCGCGGCAGCATCGGCAGACCCTCGGGGCGCACGCCCGCGCCCCTCTCGCCGCACGCCTTTTCGCCCGCGCAAGTCATCGCCCGCCGCGCACGAAATAGCCAGCAATTGCGTGCGCAGCAGCATAACTCGCGCGCGGCCGGACATCTCACGCGCAGCGGATTGGCCGACCGCGCGGGGTTTAGGTCAGGCGGAGGGCCTCGACTGGGCAGCTGTCTACGACGAGTTGGAGAAGGTCGCGGTTGGTTTCGTCGATGGTGTCGGCGGGTGGCTCGACGATGCCGTCGTCGGCGACTCGGAAGAGGTTGGGGGCCAGTGCCTCGCACATGGCGTGGCCCTCGCAGCGGGTGCGGTCGGCGGTGATTCTCATACGGGAAGGCGTTTCACGTGGAGGGGTAGGCCGTCGGCGGGCATGGGGCCGGTGCCTGCAACGAGGGGGACCTGGTAGTCCGGGCGGACGGTCCAGCTGTATTGCAACAGCATTTGGTGCAGTACGGCTTTGACGGTCATGCCGCCGAAGTACAGGCCGATGCATTTGTGGGCGCCGCCGCCGAAGGGGGCCCAGGCGTGGCGGTGGGATTTGTCTTCGCGGCGGTCGGCGGCGAAGCGTTCCGGGTCGAAGACGTCGGGGTTGTGCCAATAGTCCTCGGTGCGCATCATCGGGTAGGCGCCGACCATGACGAGCGTGCCCTTCGGCAGGTAGTAGCCGAGAATGTCGGTGTCGCGGGTGGTTTCGCGAATCTGCTGCGCCACCGGCGAATACATGCGCAGCACCTCTTTGAAGGCCAGGTCGAGGCTGGGCAGCTGGTCGAGGTCGCCGTAGTCGAGGGCGGGCTTGCCGAGGGCGCGGGATTCCGCGCGCAGCCGGTCCTGCCACTCCGGGTGGCGGGCGAGTTCGTAGGCGAGCATGGACGCGGCGATGGTGCTGGTGTCGTGCGCGGCCATCATCACGAAGATCATGTGCTCGATCACCTCCTCGTCCGAGAAGGCATGTCCCTCATCGGTTTCGGCGCGGCAGAGCACACTGAACAGGTCGGCGCCGTCGCCCGCGCGCTTAGCGGGCAGTTCGCGGCGGAAGTAGTCGCCGAGGACGCGGCGCCCGCGAATGCCGCGCGACCACGCCCCACCGGGCACATTGCTGCGGATCAGCGCGGTCGCGCCGTGCACGGCGTCCTCGAAAGCCCGTGCCAGCACCACACTTTCGGGACCGAGCTCGGCGCCCGCGAACACCTCGGTGGCCTGCGCGAGCAGGATCTGCTTGATCGCGTCGAAGACCGGGAAGCGCTCGTTCGGCTGCCATCCGGCGATGCCCCTGGTGATGCGCGGGGTGGTCAGGTCCAAGTAGCCGACCAGGCGGGGTCGGGTGAAGGCCTGCTGCATGATCCGACGATGGAACATGTGCTCGTCGAAATCCCGGAGCAGCAACCCACCGCGAAAGAACGGCCCGATCACGAACTCCCAGCCGCGTTGCGCGGAGAAGACCTTGTCGCGATCCATCAGCACGGCCTCGATGGCAGCGGGACTGCTCACGCCGACCGTCCGGCGACCGAGCACGCCCATCCAGTTCACCGGGCCGTAGCGTTCAAAGCGCTTGCGCGCCAGTTCGATCGGATCGCTCAACGCGTGCAGCGTGTAACCGATGCCCGGAGCGCCGAAATCGCCGGGCACCGGCCGCAATCCGCTGCCCGGCGGTGGATCCGCGAGCGGCCGCGCCGCGGACGGGTACTGACCGGCGACGCGAGCACCCAACGTTTGCGCACGTTTCGCGACTTGCGCACGTAAGCGACGGACATCCCCGTGGACATCGGTGACTTTCGGGGGAACCAGAAGACTCATGACGGCCGTCCCTTCGCGACGCTGCGATCCCCTTGACCATAGCGGAAACAAACGTTTCCGTAAACATTTGTTTCCCGACTTCTCGTATGGAAGGCTTGCTCAGGTGACCCGAGCATTCAGCGGCACCTACCGCGGCACATCGACCGCCGAGCGCAAAGAGGATCGGCGCAGGCGGCTACTGGACACCGCCCTCGATATCGTCGGTACCCAGGGCCTGTCCGCGCTAACCGTGCGCGGCCTCTGCGAACAAGCCAAGGTCGGACCCCGCTTCTTCTACGAGGCGTTCCCCGATCTGGACGCGCTCGCCTCGGAGCTACTGCTGGAGATCCAGGACTCCGCCCTCGACACCGCGCGCGCGGCCGTCGCGGGCACCGACGGCGCACCCTCGGACAAGATCCGCGCCGGCGTCGCCGCCCTCATCATCGAACTCACCGACGACCCGCGCCGAGCCCAGGTCGTCTTCGCGCAGGCGTACGGCAGCGAGGTCCTGATGCGCAGCCGCTTCGACGGCATGCGCCGGGTCGCCGACGTCATCATCGAACAGACCCGCCTGGTGCTCGACCTCCCCGCCGGCCAGGACACCGCCGTCGCCGCGACCTCGCAGCTGATCACCGGCGGTGCCGCGGAACTGGTCCTGGTCTGGCTCGATGGCGGCCTGGACGTCGACCGTGACGGCCTGATCGATCTGCTCGCCGAGTTCACCATCTCGATGGTCGGCCGCCTCCCCGACGTGGCACAGCGCTTGTCGGCGGGTCCCGGGCGCTGACCCGGAACCCGTTGCGACACTGCGAATCTAGGAGCCGACCACCGCGCTCGGCGCGAAAAACGCGGCCAGCTCACGCAACACCTGCTCCGGCTGCTCCTCGGGAATGTAGTGACCACTCCCCTTGATCTCGACGACCCGGATATCGGTGCCCTTGTCCGACGACGTCTGTTCGCGCAGAGCCGGATACGACTCCTCACCCGCCAACGTCAGAATCGGCAGGGTCACCGGTTCATAGGTGGCGAGGTCCGCGATGTCCTGACGCATCGTCTGATACCAGCCATTGCCCGCACGGATCGCATCCGGGGAATCGTAGGCCTGCGCGTAGATGGCCCGCGCTTCCTCTTCGACGGAAGCCTGATCGACCAGCATGTGCCCGTACAACCAATCGATTACCAGCCGAAAGCGATCGGCCAGTAGCAGTTCCGGCAACTCACGCAGTTGATTCAGCGCGAACCACCAGGGATAGCCGCCGCGCCCGTGCTCGAGCGCGACCACCTGCTCGTCACTGCTGGGCAACATCGGAATCGCCTGCCAGGCCGCGTCGGGAACCCCCATATCGACGGTGACCAACCGCCGCACCGACTCCGGGAAGTTGGCGGCGAGGTGATAACCCAGCGAAGCGCCGATATCGTGCCCGACCACGAACGCCGACCGATGCCTGAGGTGCTGGATCAGTTCGTGAATATCGCGGGCCATGGTCTTCTTGTCGTAGCCGGACTCCGGCTTGGCCGAGCCACCCATACCACGCAGGTCGACGGCGGTCACCCGATAGTGAAGTGCCAACTCCGGCAATATCTTTCGGAACTGCCACCAAGTCTGCGGCCAGCCGCCGAGCAGGATCAGCGGCTCCCCCGCGCCGCCGGTGACGTGATGCAGTCGGGTGCCGTTGACGTCGGCGTAGGCACTGGTGAAGTCGCCGGCCAGCGAGGCGGCCAGCTCGGCATCGGTGGGGACGGTGCGTGTCACAGAACTATCCTTTTCTTTAACGATCAGTCCAAAAAATGGACATAGTAATGCCCGACAGTGACCCGAATGGGCGATGTGGTGCGGAACGACCGAATGGTCAGCCGAGCAGGGCCAGCGCCTGTTCGACGGTGTCATCGAGGAAACGCTGCCGAACGGGCGTCTTGCCGACCACCCGAATCCCTTGCAGCAGGGTCACGAGGAACCTGGCCAGCACGACCGGATCCCGCTCGACCGACAGTTCCCCTTCCGCGCGAGCCCGCAGCAACGCGCTCGTGAGCACCGTCTCCATGGTTTCCAGACTGGAGGTCACCAGACGGCGTGCGCCCTCGTCGGCGGGGAGTTCGACCGCAGTATTGGTCATCAGACAGCCTTTTCGCTGCTCATCGGCGAGCGAGCTCTCCGCATACCAGCGGACCATGGCGCGAACGGCATCGAGCGCGGACCCCGGCACGGACAGCTGCGCGAGCAACGACGCCCGAGTTTCGTCCACATAGCGTTCCACCGCTTTGAGATACAGCTCCCGCTTGCCGCCGAACGCACCGTAGATGCTGCCGCGCCCCAGCTTCAGGTGATCGACCAGATCCTGCATGGACGTGGCCTCGTAGCCCTGCCGCCAGAACAGCTCCATCGCCGTCCGCAGCGCGACGTCCGGATCGAATTCCTTCGTTCTGCCCACACTGGGAAGGTTACTTAATTTGGACCGATCATTCAAAAAAGCGTGCGCTGCTGGCTCAACGGGCAGGCGATCCTTTACGCTTGGCTCATGAACACGCGCATGCGATTTCTGCGCCCCGGGCCGTCAGTCGGCCGCGGGGTCTGCTGCGTGCGTCCGATCACGTAGTTCCTGTGGCCGTCGCCGGTTCGGGGGTTTCACCGAATCCGACCGGCTACCAAAGGAATTACTCATGCCTACCTATCTCACTCCGCTGGACCTGTCGCGCGCGCTGACCGTGCGCGACCTGAGCGATGCCACGCAGGGGCAGCACGCCATGCAGGCGCTGCTCGACGGAACCGTCGACGCACTCGTTCGCGCCTGGGCCTCGACGGCGCGCGTAGTGCGCAACTCGCCCCTCGTCGCCGTCGCCGACAACTACGACAAGCTCGGCTACGACCCGGCCGATGTCACCCGCGACGCGCGCTACACCCGGTACGTCAGCCCGACCACCATGTTGCGCAGCCACACCAGCGCCGACATCCCCGAAACCCTAGGGCATTACGCCGAAGTGACCGCCGACGTCGACGATCTCATCGTGGTGCCGGGCCTGGTCTACCGCAGGGACGTGGTCGATCGAATCCACGTGGGCGAACCACATCAGGTCGATCTCTGGCGGCTGCGGTCGCGCCCGGACACCGGCGACGATGACGTGCGGGACATGGTCGCCCACCTCGTCGAGGCCGTGCTCCCCGGTGCCGAATGGCGCACGACACCGGCCCGGCACCCGTACACCGCCCTCGGGCGGCAAGTCGACGTAAGGCTCGGCGACGACTGGCTCGAACTCGCCGAATGCGGCCTCATCGCCGAGCACGTCCTCGCGGGCGCCGGGCTTGATCCCGCGCACTGGTCCGGGACCGCACTCGGCATGGGCCTGGACCGAGCCCTGATGCTGCGCAAGGGAATTCCCGATATCCGCTACCTCCGCTCCGAGCACCCGCGCATCGCCGACCAGCTGCTGGATCTGTCGCCGTGGCGGCCGGTCTCCATGCTGCCGCCGATCCGCCGCGACCTGTCGGTGGTGATCGCCGACGACACCGACGACGAAACCCTCGGCGACACCGTACGAAAGGTGCTGCACGATCGGGTCGACGACATCGAGTCGGCGCTCGTCACGGCACGGACCCCATGGGCGGATCTCTCCCAAAAGGCAAGGGACCGACTCGGTATCGCGCCGGGCCAAACGAATGCCGTTGTGCGACTGATCTTGCGGCCCTTGACGCGCACCCTCACCGACGAGGAAGCAAACACACTCCGCAACCAGGTGTATCTCGCGATCCATATCGGCCCCCAGTTGGAGCTGGCATGAATGGCGACTGCCTAGCGAATTGATGCGTGGTATCCGCGTTCGACGGAGACCGGAACCCCGGCTGAGACAACGGGATTCCGGTCTCTGAAACTATGCCGCAGAGCCGAACCACCGGGTCAACGCCGCTTCCAACCCATCCTGACTCCCCGAGTCGGCGGCCCACGCCACGAACCCGTCGGGACGAACCAGCATCGCCGTCAGTTCACCAGGTTGCACCGTCTTGGCCGTGACCACCCGCACCCGCGACGACCACGGCGCCGCCACCACACGCAGTTCGGCCGAATCGGCCAGGTCGAAAAGCACCGCCCCGCCGTCGACGAAGTGCTTGCCGAGCCGCGTTCCGTCCGACAGCTCGAGATCCGGCACGGGCGCGCCGACCCGCTCGTGCCCGCCGCCGAGGTCGTAGCGGTGCAGCACGCCGGAGATCTTCCGGAACACGGCGGTCGCGGCCTCGCGGGTGGCCAGCAATTCGGTCATCACCGCGCGAAGTTCCCTGCTGCGCTTGTCGGTTCGCATCAGCGCGACCTGTGCCCGGGTCCAGTCCAGCACCCACGCGCCGATCGGATGCCGCTCGCTGGTGTAGGTGTCGAGCAGGTCCTGCTGCGCCCGGCCGTGCACTACTTCGGCGAGCTTCCAGCCGAGATTCACCGCGTCACCGACGCCGAGGTTGAGTCCCTGCCCGCCGAACGGCGAATGCACGTGTGCCGCATCGCCGGCCAGTAGTACCCGGTCCCTGCGGTATTCGGTGACCTGCCGGGTGTTGTCGGTGAACCGGGTAGCCGAGTGCACGGCGGTGATCTCAACGGGGACACCGGATACCGCGCGCAGACTCGCCTGCAGATCCGCGGCGGTGATCGGCGCATTGCGGTCGGCGGGCGGTCCGTCGAGCTCCACGGTGAGGATGCGGCCCATCGACGGGTTGTAGACGTACATGCCGGTGTCGGTCGATGTCCAACCGGGCGTGAGTCCTTCGGCCCCGGTCATCTCGACGATGGCTTGATGACCGGTCAGTTCCGGGTCGAGGCCGGGGAAGTCGAATCCGGACAACTTGCGCACGATGCTGCGCCCGCCGTCGCAGCCGACCAGCCAGCCCGCGCGAACGGTGTTGTCGCCGAGCCGGATTGTGACGCCGTCGCCGTCCTCGGTGAAGTCGGTGAGCTCGACGCCACGCCGCACAGTGACGCCCAACTCGGCCGCACGGCGCCCGAGGGTGGCCTCGATGTCCTGCTGCGGCACGAAGAAAACCTCGGCAGCCGGCCCCAGGTCGGCGAAGGCGGGATCGTCCAAGTCGACCACGCCGATGTCGAGCATGATGCCCGCGAAGTGCCCGACGAACGGCGGCTTCGGCCGCTCGGCAGCGGCCGGCTCGGCATCGGTCGGCTCAGCGTGCGTCATGGGCAATCCCATCCGCTCCCGGGCCCGCACCTGATCGGCCAGCAAGTCCGGCAGCAACCCGCGCCGGTAAAGAGCTTGCGCCGTCGGCACATTGATCCCGGCGGCCTTGAGCGTCGGATCGATCTCGTCGAGCCGCTCGACCACCAACACGTCCACCCCGGCGAGCCGCAATTCGCAGGCCAGCATCAGCCCGACAGGTCCGGCCCCGGCCACCACCACATCGCATGTCTCGTTCATGAATCCAACTGTGCCGCCCGCCGATTGCGGCACGCTTGCATCGCGCTTGCACCCGACGACGATGGGCGAGGCCGCGGCCTCGCCCATCGTCTGTGTCGACTATCGGTTCCGGTGGCTGCGTTCACCGCCGAGGCGCTTGGCCGCGGTCGGCTGTGCCGCCGCGCCCTTCTTGCCTGCCTCGCTGGCGCGCTTGGGGTCGTTGTCGAAGCTACCGCTACTCGCCTTGCCACCCAGGCTGGCGATCTTGCGCTGCTGCTCCGCGTCCATGGCGGCAAAGCCACGTCGGGCGGCCATGAATCCCTCCTTGCCTCGAGTAATTCTGTCGGCGACGGCAGGGTGCCGTCACTGACGGCCCTACCCGGGGATCCCGGCAGCAAACACCAGGGTGGTCAGGATCAGTGCTGCGGCACCAGTGCGGGCGCCGGTTCCGCGGCCCGGCGGCCGGAGAAGAAATACAACGCGACGAGCAGCACGCTGAACCACACATAGGTGTTGCCGACGATGTGTTGCCATGGCGTCCACTGGGTTTCGCGATGCTCGCCGTCGGGCAGCCAGTTCTGCGGACCGTACACGAAGACCGCCGTGATGACGGCGATGGTGATCCACCAGCCGATGGCCTGACGGCGCGGCAGCCTGGTCGCGTAGCCGATCGCGCCCGCCAGGGCCGGAGCGATCCACACCCAGTGGTGCGACCAGGAGATCGGCGAAAGCAGCAGCGTGAAGACCGCGTTGATGCCCAGCGCGAGCGGCGGGAAGTCGACCGCCCGCCGCATGGCCGCGACCACGAGCACCAGCAGCGCGGCGCCGAGGATCAGCCACAGGATGGTGGACGCAGGCTTGGGCACCTGCAACCGCGACAGCACCGCCTGGATCGACTGGTTCGTGTGGAACGCCGACCCGCTCAAGCCGGACACATTGCCCATGCCGCCGAACCAGTACTTCGTGGACTCGTGCGGCAGCACGGCGAAACCGAGCAGCGTCGCCGCCGCACCGGTCGCGGCGGCCGTCGCCGCCGACTTGTAGTCGCGGCGCACCAGGAAATACAGGACGAACGCCGCCGGGGTCAGCTTGATGGCCGCGGCGACGCCGATCAGCATGCCGCGCCGCCAGCGGGGTTTGATCGCGAGGCAGTCGGCGACGACCAACGCCATCAGCAGCAGATTCACCTGACCGAAGTCCAGCGTCGAGTGCACCGGCTCCAGCAGTAGGGCCAGCGGTGTCGCGCACGCGGTGGCAACCAGGACCAGCCTGCGCTGATCCTCGCCGGGCCACACCCGCCGGGCGACCAGGTACATGGTGAGCGCCAGCGCGGCCACCGAGGACACGAAGAAGGTGAACGCGGCCGCATGCCAGGGCAGCAGCGCGAACGGGCTCAGCGCCAGCGCGGCGAACGGCGGATAGATGAACGGCAGCCCCGCGCCGATGGTGGTCTGCGGCAGCTGTCCGTACATGTCGTGGCCGTGCCGTAGCGCGTCCACACCGAGGCGATACACCTGTAGGTCGATGAACCCACCGGTGATCTTGTGGAACGGCCAGGTCGGCAGCAGCAAACAGAACGCGGCGAACGCGATACAGAGGACCGGTGCCAGCCACCCAACGACGCCGAGTCGACGGTTCTTGGCTTCCGGCTCAACGCGGGTGGTCACACTACTCATCCGCGGCGACTATACCGACCTATGTCGTCCGGTACACCAGGTGGGAGGGGCATTCGGTGGCCTGCCGGGTGATCCTTCGCAAAACGGATGCCGCTACTGGCGGCAAACCCGGGCTGCGTGGTGGTAGGAATGGGCGAATGAGCGCTGACCTGGATCCGGAACTCATCGAGCTCGCCACCAAAGTGTTCGACTTCGCACGGCAAGGGGATGCCGCCTCGCTGGCCACCTATGTCGATGCCGGAGTGCCCGCCGATCTCACCAATGATTCGGGCGACACCCTGCTCATGCTGGCCGCCTACCACGGCCATGCCGAGGCCGTCGCGGCGCTGCTGGATCGCGACGCGGACCCGAACCGAGCCAATGACAAGGGCCAAACCCCGCTGGCCGGTGCGGTTTTCAAGGGCGAGAACGAGATCGCGCGACTCCTCATCGAGTCGGGGGCCGACCCCGACGGTGGCACCCCGTCCGCCCGCGAGGCCGCCGTCATGTTCGGCAAGGCCGACCTGCTGGAGCTGATGGCCGACTACTGAAGCGGCGCAGGAATTTCGCCGCTCGTCCGGTGGTTGCCGGAGAAAACGCAACCGCTGGAGGAAAAAACGTGTCCGAACCGAAGAGCTTCAACGAACAGGTGATCGACGAGTTCCGCGCCAACGCGGGCAAGGTCGGCGGCATGTTCGAGGGCGCGCCCATGGTGCTGATCACCACGACCGGCGCCAAATCCGGGCGAAGCATCACCAACCCGCTGGTCTACCTGCGCGACGGGGACCGGGTCGTGCTCATCGCCTCCAACGGCGGCAACGACAAGCACCCGGCCTGGTACCACAATCTCCGGGCGAACCCAGACCTCACCGTCGAGATCGGCACCGAGCGGTACGCGGCCAAGGCCGAAATCGTGTCGGGTACCGAACGCGACGCGCTCTACGCCGGGATGGTCGAGATCATGCCCGGTTTCGCCGAGTACGAAGCCAAGACCTCGCGGGTGATCCCGGTCTTTGCGGTGCACCGCGCCGCAGCCTGAGCGCTACCCGCGTTCGCGCACCGCGGTAACCGCCTTACGGGCGGCCACCAGGATGGGATCCCAGACCGGCGAGAACGGTGGCGCGTAGCCGAGGTCGAGGGCGGTCATCTGTTCGACCGTCATCCGCGCGGTGAGCGCGACGGCAGCGATGTCGACGCGCTTACCCGCGCCCTCGCGGCCCACGATCTGCACGCCGAGCAGGCGGCCGGTGCGGCGCTCGGCGAGCATCTTCACGGTCATCATCGCGGCATCGGGGTAATAGCCTGCACGGCTGGTGGATTCGATGGTGACGGCGACGAACTGCAGGCCCGCCGCGCGAGCGTCCTTCTCCCGCAAGCCGGTTCGCGCGACCTCGAGGTCACAGACCTTGCTGACCGCGGTGCCGACGACACCGGGGAAGGTCCCGTAGCCACCGCCGACACCGGCGCCGATGATCTGGCCGTGCTTGTTGGCGTGCGTGCCGAGGGCGATGTGGCGTTCCCGCTCGGACACCAGATCCAGCACCTCGACACAATCGCCACCCGCCCAGATGTTTTCGTGGCCGCGCACCCGCATGGCCAGGTCGGTGAGCAGTCCGCCGTACTCCCCCAGCGGCAGGCCCGCCGCCCGGGCCAGCTCGGTGTCCGGGCGCACGCCGATGCCGAGCACCACCACATCCGCGGGGTATTCGGCGCTGTCGGCGACCACCGCGCGGACGAGACCCTGTTCGTCGGTGCGGATCTCGGTCACCTCGGCATTGCCGACCACCTTGATACCCAAGCCGCACATGGCATCTCGCACCAGCGCGCCCATGTCCGGATCCATCGTCGACATCGGCTCCGGACCGCGGTGCACCATCGTCACGTCGTAGCCGCGCTGAATCAGCGCCTCCGCCATCTCGACACCGATGTAACCCGCGCCGACCACCACCGCCCGCTTGCCCTCGATGCGGTCGAGGGTCTCGATCAGCGCCTGCCCGTCGTCGAGGGTCTGCACGCCATGCACCCCCGGTGCGTCGATGCCCGGCAACGGCGGACGGATCGGACGCGCACCCGTGGCGATGACGAGTTTGTCGTAGTCCGTCCATGATTCGGCACCGGACTCGAGATCGCGAGCGCGCACCCGGCCACCCGCGACATCGATCTCGGTCACCTCGGTGCGCATGCGCAGATCGATGTCGCGGGATCGATGCTCCTCGGGCGTGCGAGCGATCAGCGCGTCCCGATCGAGCACATCGCCACCCACCCAGTACGGGATGCCACACGCGGAGAACGACGTGAACCGTCCCCGCTCGAAGACCACGATCTCCAGCTCACTCGCGCCCTTCAGCCTGCGTGCCTGCGAGGCCGCCGACATTCCGGCCGCGTCACCACCGATGACCACCAGTCGCTCCATACCGCCCACGCTACGGCCGTTCGGCCGTGGCCGGACGGAGGGGGTCGTCGCGATTTGCTGCGGTATTCCTGGTTGCCGTGCGGTTGACCCGGGTTTACTTCAGACTGATCTTCTGGCAAACGCAGTGTGAGGGCTGCGTTTACACCCGGGAGCTGTATATGAGTGATAACCCGTCCCCGTCCGACGATGAGCGTCGGCTCGCCGAACTCGGCTACAAACAAGAATTGGCCCGGTCCTGGTCCGGATTCTCGAACTTCGCCATCAGTTTCACCATCGTCTCCATCCTGACCGGCGGATTGGCCAGTTACGGAATCGGTTTGGCCAATGGCGGCCCGATCACTATGGCCTGGGGCTGGCCGCTCGTCTCGATCATGGTGCTGTTCATCGGCATGGCGATGGCGGAATTGGCGTCGGCCTATCCCACCTCCGGCGGCCTGTACTGGTGGGCGGCGCAGCTCGGCGGGCCGGTCTGGGGCTGGTTCACCGGGTGGTTCAACCTGATCGGCCAGATCGCGGTGACCGCGGCCATCGATTACGGGGCCGCGATCTTCACGACCGTGGTGCTGAATGTGATCGGCATCGATATCGGCACCGACCGGACCGCGATCTTCCTGGTTTTCGTGGTGATCCTGGTGCTGCACGCGGTGCTCAACGCGATCGGGCCGCATCTGTCCGCGGTGATCAACAATATTTCCGCGTGGTGGCACGTCGGTGGTGTGGCGATATTCGTGCTGGTGCTCGCGTTCGGCGCGAACCATCATCAGAGCGTCGAGTTCGTGTTCACCAAAACCGTCGACAACGCCGGCGTCGGGTTCGGCGGCGTGGCCTTCAGCTTCCTGCTCGGCCTGCTGCACGCGCAGTACACGTTCACCGGATACGACGCGTCCGCGCACATGTCCGAGGAAACCCACGACGCCTCGCGGATGGCGGCCAAAGGCATCATCAACACCATCGTGGTCTCGGCGATCGCCGGATATCTGCTCATCATGGCGGTGACCTTCGCGATCCCGAATCTCGACGACGCGCTGGATCCGACGAAGAACAGCGGCTATCCGGTGATCTACATCCTGGAGAATTCGCTCAATTCATTCTGGTCCGGGCTGCTGCTGATCATCGCCGCGATCGCGCAGCTGTTCTGCGGGTATGCCTCGGTCACCTCGGCCTCGCGGATGCTGTTCGCGTTCGCCAGGGACGGCGCGGTGCCGGGATCGGCGCTCTGGTCGAAACTTTCGGCCAAGCGGGTGCCGGTCAACGCGGTGCTGTTCATCTCGGTCTTCGCGTTCGTGCTGTTGATTCCGTCGATGCTGGTGCCCGCCGAGAACGCGCCGACCGCCTATGCGGCCGCGACCTCGGTGGCGACCATCGGTCTCTACATCGCCTACGGGATACCGATTCTGCTTCGACAGGTGCACGGGAACCGATTCCGTACCGGCCCTTGGCAACTCGGCCGCTGGTATCGGCCGATCGGTGTGGTCGCGCTGATCTGGATCGTGTTGATCAGCTTCCTGTTCATCCTGCCGACCGATGACCGCGGGTATCCGTGGAACGACGAGTTCACCTGGAACACGGTCAATTACGCGCCGATCGCGTTGGTCGGCGTGGTGGGTGCGATCGGCATCTGGTGGCTGGTTTCGGCTCGGAACTGGTTCACCGGACCGAAGCGCACGGTCGAGGAAGCGCCGGACGCCGGTGACGAGAAGGCGGTCAACGCCTGACTCGGATTTACCCCGAACGGCCCGCTCGCTGATGCCGAGCGGGCCGTTCTTTGTGCCGTCGAGCCGGTTTCCGCGATGTTACGTGTCGTCGCCGCATGCTCCCTGGTCGTTAACTCTTATCGGGCGAATTCCGGCGTTTCGACTTCGCGGTAGTTAAGTCGATCTACCATCCGACGTCACCTTTGTCCGGGTTCAAACGTAATCGCTTGTCCTGCAACACATTAATGCCATGCCGAGCAGGCAATCCGGTGAGTATTACGCAATCGTCGATTGTTCCAGACGTAACCAGTCGGAAATACCCGAGACGTCCACTTGACGAATACGAAATCGGGTGTCCAGCCCGAGGCGGAGGTTCCCGGGCATGGCCGCCCCTGTCGACATCCGTCACTTTCCGCAGAGGGAGAAGCCAATGTCCACACCGTTGCCGACCGCCGATGTCGACCAGGCGATCGAGGAGAACATCAAGAAGTCCCTGGAAGAGATCCCGCACCCGGCGCTGCCCAAGGGCACGAATATCTATGGCTCCACGAAGATTTTCCCCGACTACCAGGCTCAGGCGGGCGAAACGTATTTCACCCTGGTGCACGGCATCGCGCACGAGTCGTCGGTGAGCTTCGTCGCGATCCTGCAGGCGACCAGGGCGCTGCGGAAGGGCTTCGAGTCCGCCATCTACTTCTACGGTCCCGGCGCGGTGAATGCCATTGCCAACCGCGGCTTTCCGACCACCGGCGACAACGGCTTCCCCGGCGAACAGAACATCAACGACGCGCTCGGCACCTTTATCAAGGAGGGCGGGACGGTGTTCTGCTGCCGCTTCGGCCTCGCCCTGCACGGCGCCCGGGAAGAGGACCTGATCGCCGGGGTCATTCCGGCGCATCCGCTCGACGTGCAGGACGCGCTGATCCACTATGCCCGCAAGGGCGCGATCATCAATTCCACCTATCAGCTCTGAGGTGACGTGATGAATGGTCTGTCAACTCGAGTGGATATCGCGCTGCTCGGTATCCGAGTCGATGCCCCGGTACAGCGCCGTTCCGGTGCCGGGCCAAGCGACGACGGCCATGTGCTGATCGGCGGCGTCGGCGCCGCCATCCCGATCCGCTCCGACAGTCCGTACCTCGTCGAAGGCAATCGCCTGCTGCTCGACGGCACGGACGTGGGCCTGGAAATCGAACCCGTTCAGCGCCCCAAGTTTTACGACCTCAACACCGCAGATGGCGTGTCCTATGAGCAGATCGCGCGGCTGCACGGCTCGAATGTGCTGGCCACCACCGTGGTTCAGACCTGCATTCGGTACGGCGAGGACCAGCGATGCCGGTTCTGCTCGATCGAAGCGTCACTGGCGGCGGGCAGCACGATCGCGGTGAAGCGCCCGGATCAGCTGGCCGAGGTCGCCGAGGCGGCCGTGCGGCTCGACGGTGTGCGTCAGATGGTGATGACCACCGGCACTTCCGCGGCGAAGGATCGCGGTGCGCGACACCTGGCCCGGTGCGTTCGGGCGGTGAAAGCCGTTGTGCCGCAGCTGCCGATCCAGGTGCAGTGCGAGCCGCCGGGCGACCTCCAAACGCTGACGGAGTTGCACGAAGCGGGGGCCGACGCGATCGGCATCCACGTCGAGTCGCTCGACGACGAGGTCCGGCGGCGCTGGATGCCGGGCAAAGCGACTGTGCCGCTGGATGATTACCGTGCGGCGTGGGCGGAGGCCGTCCGGGTGTTCGGCCGCAACCAGGTCTCGACCTATCTGCTGGTCGGCCTCGGCGAGGACCCTGACGAATTGGTCGCCGGCGCAGCCGAACTCATCGACATGGGCGTGTACCCGTTCGTGGTGCCGTTCCGTCCGCTGCTCGGCACCCTCGCCGTCGACGTGGACGGTGCCACGGCTCCCCGGCCAGATGTTCTGGCGGACGTGACCGTCCGAGTCGCGAAGGAACTGCGGCGGGCCGGGATGCTCGGCACGGACCAGCGGGCAGGCTGCGCGGCCTGCGGAGCCTGCAGCGTATTGCAGAGCGCCGGAGGTTGATTCGATGACCCTCTCCGAAGCGGACTTCACGGTCCTCACCGGCCCCGCGCCGCGCAGGCCCACCGAACCGGACTTCCTGATTCAGCCTGCCGACGCGGCGCACCTCGCCGCATATCGAGCGCTGCGGCACGAATCGTTCGTCGCGGAGCAAGGCCTGTTCGCCCGCACCGATCTCGATGACATCGATGACGATCCGCGCACCAGGGTGCTGGTCGCACTCGACGCCGAAGGCGCTGTGCTCGGCGGTGTCCGACTCGCTCCCGCCACCGACCTCGATCTCGGCTGGTGGACCGGCAGCAGGCTGGTGGTGGACGGGCACAGGCGAACCCGCGGCGTCGGGCCAGCACTCGTGCGGGCGGCGGCCGCCGACGCCGAGTCGAACAATGTGCTGCGGTTCGAGGCCACGGTGCAGGCCAGGCACGAGCAGATGTTCGCGCGGCTCGGCTGGGTGCGGCTGGCCGATATCGAGGTCGCGCACAGCCCCCACGTACACATGCGCTGGCCGATCGATCGGATCGAGCGGCTGGCCCAAGCCACCAAGGCACTGCTCGCGTCCGCTCTGGCACCACTCCGCGGACTGCCGTCGAGTCTGGGCGGCAACGGATTTCGCGGCGACGATGGCGCGCCGGTGCCGGGCAGCGACCTCATCGCCGCTTGCGACGCCATCATTCCCTCGATGGTGGAACGCGATCCGGAGTGGGCCGGATGGTGTGCGGTGCTTGTCAATCTCAACGACCTATCCGCCATGGGAGCCGCGCCCGTCGGACTCCTCGACGCTGTCGGCGCACCCCATCGATCCATCCTGACCAGGGTGATCCGCGGCCTCGCGCGAGCGAGCGAGGCGTGGGGCGTGCCGGTGCTCGGCGGGCATACCCAACTCGGTGTGCCCGCGGCACTTTCGGTGACCGCGTTGGGTCGCACCACGCACCCGGTGCGCGGCGGTGGGGCACGGCTCGGCGACGAGTTACGGGTCACCGCCGACCTCGGCGGCGACTGGCGGCCCGGATATCAAGGACAGCAGTGGGATTCGACGTCCCGGCGCACCGGCGACGAACTGCGCCTACTGGCCGACTTCGTCGCACGGACACGCCCGAACGCGGCGAAGGACGTCAGCATGGCCGGACTGGCGGGCACCGCCGGCATGCTCGCCGAGGCAAGCGGACTCGGCGCCGAGATCGACATCGCCCGGATGCCCCGTCCCGCAGGCGCTTCGGTGGGCGAATGGCTCACCTGCTTTCCCGGGTTCGCCATGCTCACCGCCGACCGGCCCGGCGCGTCCGCCGGTTCGCCCGGACCCGCCGCGTCGGCCGTCTGCGGACGACTGACCTCGACGCCGGGCGTCGGCCTGCGCTGGCCCGACGGCGTCACGACACGTGCGGTGCACGGCACCGTCACCGGATTAGGAGAGTCATGAACGACGTCACGATCTCCGTGGCGGCTGCGGAATTCGGCCGCGACATGGAGGCGGGTTACCGCACCATCGCCGCTCTGATCGAGCAGGCGCGGGCACGGGACAGCCGACTACTGGTGCTGCCCGAGGCGTGTCTCGGCGGCTACCTGCCGAGCCTCGGCGGCGGCAACGAATCCGAGGAAGCCAAACAGCGCAGGCTGCGCAGCCTGCCACCCGCACTGGAGATCGACGGGCCCGAGGTGCGCCGCGTCATCGACATGGCAGGTGATCTCGTCATCACCTTCGGCTTCTGCGAGGCCGACGGTGCCACGCGCTACAACACAGCGGTGACGCTCAACGGTGACGGCGTACTCGGCACCTACCGCAAGGTGCACCAGCCGCTCGGCGAAAACCTGTGCTACTCAGCGGGATCGGAGTACCGCGCGTTCGATACGCCGATCGGGCGGATGGGCATGCAGATCTGCTACGACAAGGCCTTCCCCGAGGCGGCGCGACTGCTCGCGCTCGACGGCGCGGAGATCGTCACGTCGCTGTCGGCCTGGCCGTCGGCGCGCACCGCCACCGTGGCCAACCTCGACGACGACCGCTGGAAGCAGCGCTTCGACATCTACGATCGGGCCCGCGCCTTGGAGAACCAGCTCATCTGGGTGGCCTCCAACCAGGCAGGTACCTTCGGCTCGCTGCGCTTCGTGTGCAGCGCGAAGATCGTCGGGCCCGGCGGCGAAGTGCTGGCGACGACCGGCGCCGAGCCCGGACTCGCCACCGCGACAATCGATCTCGACGAGAAACTCGGTCTGGCCCGCAACAGCGGTATGTACAACCTGCGCGACCGCAGGCCCGACCTCTATCGCACGGTGGTCGCCGAATTCGGCGTCGTCGGCATGCCTTCGGCCCTGGAGGTGGTCGATGCCTGAGCGGACACATCACGACGTGGTCGTGATCGGCGCGGGCCAGGCCGGGTTGTCGGTGAGCAGGCACCTGGTGCAGCGGGGCATCGACCACGTGGTGCTCGAGCGCGACACCATCGCGCACGAATGGCGCGACAGTCGTTGGGACAGCTTCACTCTGGTGACGCCGAACTGGCAGTGCGTCTTACCCGGCTACCGCTACGAAGGTCCGGAGCCGGACGGCTTCATGAAGCGCGACGCGGTGTACGACTTCGTGCGCGGCTACGCGGCGACATTCGACGCGCCGGTGCGCGAGCACGTCGCGGTCACCGCGGTCACCCACTCCCCCTTCGACGGATTCGACATCGAAACTTCAGCGGGGTCACTGCACGCCGGACAGGTCGTGATCGCCGTTGGCGGATACCACATTCCGGCGATTCCCCGGCTCGCCGAGAAGCTGTCGTCTTCGATCCGCCAGCTGCATTCCTCCGAATATCGCAGCGCCACCGATCTTCCCGACGGCGCGGTGATGGTGGTCGGCACCGGGCAGTCCGGCGCGCAGATCGCCGAAGACCTGCACCTGGCGGGACGGAAGGTGCATCTCGTCGTCGGCAGCGCGCCGCGGGTGGCCCGGTTCTACCGAGGCCGGGATTGCGTTGCCTGGTTGCAGGATATGGGCCACTACGACATCCCCATCGAGGACCAGCCCGGCGGTATCGGCAAGCGCGAGAACACCAATCACTACGTGACCGGCCGCGACGGCGGACGCGACATCGACCTGCGGCAGTTCGCCGCGGACGGAATGTCGTTGTACGGCAGGCTGCTCGACGCGGCGGAGTCGACGATGCGGTTCGCACCGACCTTGGCGGCCTCGCTCGACGCGGCGGACGCGGTCGCGGAGAGCATCAAAGATTCGATCGACGCCTACATCGACCGTGAAGGTATCGACGCGCCACCGGAAGCCCGCTATCGACCGGTTTGGCGGCCCGAGTACGAGACCACCGAGATCGTCTCGGCCGCAGCGGGTATCACGTCGATCGTCTGGGCGGTCGGCTTCCGGACGGACTACCGCTGGCTGCGCGTCGGCGTGTTCGACGGCGAGGGACACCCCTGCCACAACCGCGGCGTGACCACGGCGACCGGCCTGTACTTCATCGGCCTGCCGTGGCAACACACCTGGGGTTCCGGCCGTTTCGCCGCGGTCGCCCGCGACGCCGCCTACCTCGCCGACCGCATCGGCGCGCTCACGCCGAGCTCGGTCCGGGCCTAGGCACCCGATGGGCACCACGCGAGTTGCCGCACTGGCCGGTCATTTCGGCCCCGACATCGCGCGTGCGCTCGACAAACTCGGCGGCATCATCGAGCGGCTGGCCGCCGAGCAGGTCGACCTGCTCGTGCTGCCGGACGCGACGCTGGGCGGCTATATCGGCGATCTGCGCAACCCGGTGGATATCCCGGTCGCCTTGGACCCGGACGGGCCGGAGATCCGGCTGCTGTGCGCGCTGGCGGGCCGGATGACCATCTGTGTCGGGTATGCCGAGCGCGCGGGCGAGCTGCGCTACAACGCGGCAACTTGCCTGACCGGCGACGGCGTGCTCGGCCATCACCGCAAGGTGCATCAGCCCGCGGGCGAACATCTGGCGTACGCGGCGGGCGACAGCTTCACCGCGTTCGATACGCCGGTCGGCCGGATCGGCATGCTCATCGACTACGACAAGACCTTCCCCGAATCGGCCCGCACTCTCGCCCTGGATGGCGCGCGCACCCTCGCGGTGCTGTCGGCCTGGCCTGCCAGCGTGACCGATCGGGCCTCGCGGATGCCGAACGATCGGCAGGCCAGGCTCTTCGACCTGTACGACATGGCGCGGGCGGCGGAGAACCAGGTGGTGCTGGCCTCGTCGAATCAGACCGGCGTCACCGGGTCGCTGCGGTTCCTCGGCCAGGCCAAGGTGGTCGGGCCCGGCGGCGACGTGCTGGCCAGGACGTGGTCGAAAGGTGGTCTGGCCGTGGCGGATATCGATATCGACCGCGAGGTGGACCGGGCCAGGCGGGTGCTGCGGCATCTGGAGGAACGCCGGGTGGGTACCTATCACAACCTGATCGACGAGAAGGGCGTCGGCTGATGCGGATCGCGCTGCTCACCTATTCCACGAAACCGCGTGGCGGCGTGGTGCATACGCTGCATCTGGCGGAGGCGCTGGCGGAGGCCGGAGCCGACGTGACGGTGTGGAGCCTGGCCCGCGACGGCGACCCGGGCTTCTTCCGGCCGGTGGCCGACGCGGTGCGGGTCGAGCTCGTTCCGTTCGCCGCGATCGATGGCGAATCTGTCGGGCAGCGGATTCTGCGGTCCATCGACACGCTACGTGCGGCCTTCGATGCGGCCGGGTACGACATCGTGCACGCGCAGGACTGCCTCAGCGCCAACGCCGCCGGGCGCTGCGTCCGCACGATCCACCACCTCGACGAGTTCACCACACCCGAGCTCGCGGCCTGCCATGAGCGGGCGATCGTCGAGCCTTACGCCAGGATCTGTGTCTCCGCGGCCGTCGCCGCCGAAGTCCGTTCGGGTTGGGGATTCGAGCCGACGGTGATCCCCAACGGTGTCGACTTCGAGCGATTCGCGGCGGCCGCCGCGGCGCCTCGGCAGGCTTGGCGGAACCGATTGGGCCGCTACGTGCTTGCCGTCGGCGGCATCGAGCCGCGCAAAGGCTCGATCGATCTGCTCGAAGCCTTCGCCGTGCTCGTGCGGGCCGAGCCGGATCTGCAGTTGGTCTTCGCGGGCGGCGAGACACTCTTCGACTACCACGACTACCGCGCTCGCTTCACAGCCCGCGCCGACGAGCTCGGTATCACGCCGGTGATCCTCGGCGCGGTGGCCGACGCGGACCTGCCCTCGTTGATGGCCGCGGCGTCGGCAGTGCCGTTCTTCTCACGCAAAGAAGGCTTCGGGCTGGCCGCGATGGAGGCGCTCGCCGCGGGCGTACCCGTTGTAGCGCGCGATCTTCCGGTCCTGCGGGAAGTCTTCGACGATGCCGTCGACTACGTGTCCACACCGGACCAGCTGGCCGCCGCGTTACGCGCGGCGCTGCCCGCGGATCCGGCCAGGCAGGCGCGTGGTCGCGCGGTGGCGGCCCGGTATCGCTGGGCCGACGCGGCCCGCGCCCACCTCGACTTCTATGCCGCACTGACCCGCGCCACGGTGTGATCTGTCCGAGAATTGGCAACTGGTTCGCGGTTTGTCGGTGCCGGTCGCTAGGTTCGTCATCATGGAAAGGATCGACCTGGAAGACAATCCGGCCATCGGCCGGATTATGTTTCCGGGAAACCCGTGGCCGGCCGGACATGCGATCGAGGAGTTCGCGTGGACCGGGCGGATCGACGAGAACGGCAATTTATGGTTCGACTTGCACCTGCGGTCGGCGATGTATGTTGCCGGTGGCGCACCGGAAAGTGCCGTGGCGGACGAGGCTTGGTCGTCGCCGGAGGTGTGGCAGAACTACGGGAGTTGCACGTTGTCGTCCACCTACTGGGGTGAGGACGACGGCACCGGATTTCTCGCCGCCACGCCCGGTGATCCATTTCATCTGAAAACGTTGACGCCACAACGATTGACGGCCGATCCGCTCCCGCTCATCGAACTCGATCAACTCGAATATCTCGCCTTCAACATCTACCTGCTCGGCCACGATTCGGTGGCCGACCAGGAGGTGTTTTTCACCCGCCGCCCGGACGGCAGGCACGATATCGCCTGGCACGGACGCATCGCCCTGACCTACGTCGGCGACGATGATTTTCGCCATCGATTCGAGGCCCGAATCGCCGCGGCCCTCGAATACATCCGGTACCCGGCCAGCCTTTCGCTCGAGGAAGCACACGACCATCTTCAGGCCGTGGTCGACGCGCCCGAGTTATTCGAGACCGGATTGGTCGACGGGCAACCCGCCTGGGTGCCGAAACAGTAGCGAACGGAAAGTGGTTGTCCCAGCCTATATTTCGGGCGACCGCGCTACCGTTGGATAGATGAATTACGAGTTCGTGGTGCTGCCGATGGGGGCCGTCGACTCACCCGCCGAGGTCCTGACCTACGTCCGGACCCAGCACGGACAACCCGTTGACGAGCAGTTGCGCCGCTTCGTCGTGGCCGGGCTGCAGCTGTGGAACAGCCGGGTTCCCGCGGCCTACCGGCATGCGTTACTCCATGTCGAGGCCGCGGGTAGTTCGGTCCGGGTAACGGCGGCCGATCGCGCGGATCGACGCAGGCACCGCGGGTCCGCGGTCGATAATGCGGCGACAGCCGTTCGCGGGCTGATCGAGGGGTTGATATCCGGTTTGGAATATCAGCTTTACGATGCCGTGAACAACACGCTGTGGCCGCCCAAGCGAGTCGAATAATCGTTTGTTATGCGGCCGAATGTCCCGGCAGCACACACGCGGTGTCCAGGCCGAGGACGCGATTGAGTCGGCCGAAGGCCAGCCACGAGCCGATGCTCATGCTGAGTTCCACGACTTCGACCTGCGAGTACTCGGCGAGCATGCGGGTCCAGAACTCGTCATCGATGCCGTGGTGGTCCAGGGCGTAGCGCTCGGCGTATTCGGCCGCGAGCCTGGTGCGTTCGTCGAACGCGTCGGTCAGCCGCCAGTCGGTGACGGCGTCGGCGAACTCCGGCTCCACCTTTTTGCCGTCGCGTTCGGTGCGCCAGTCCTGGCAGAAGATGCAGCCGTTGATTTGCGCGATGCGCAGCCGGGCGGCCTCGAATTCGCGCAGCCCGAGGGTGCTGTGCGAATACACCGACATCGAGAACTGCGCGGCCGCAACGCCGATGCCGGGCACCATTTCGCCCCAGACGTAACCGATCGGGTCCTTGCCCTCGGGGATATCGATGATCATGGGTGTTTCCTTCCGAGTTTGCCGACTGCCGGACGCAGTGGAATATCGAGTGCGTCATAGAGTCCGGGTTCGGCGGCGGCGAGCCAATCGATGGCGCTCACCAAACGGCCTACGGCAGTGGCGTTTCCGCCCGCGGCGCGGTTGCCGTTCTCGTCCGACGCCTCGATGGTGACCTCGATGCGCGGGCGGCCCTCGATGATCACCCGGTGCGCGCCGTCGCCGTCGGCGGGCGCGGGCCAGTCCGGCGCGCAGGACGCGTGAATGCGGGTGACGTGTTCGATGATGATGCGCGGCTCGCCCTCGACGATGCCCTGCACCTCGAACCGCACCGCACCTTGCGTGCCCGCAACGAACTCCCCCATCGACGGTGTGGTGATCGTGGTTTCGAGTTGCCTGCGTTCGAGGGTCTCGCGGATCTCGTCGATTTCGACGCCGAGCGCCCGCGCCATCAGTCGAATCTGGCCGCCCCACACCATGGTCGGCACCGTCGGCGCGAGCATGGGTGGTTGGTAGTCCATCGGCTGGCCCATGCCGACGAGGTAGCGGACCGAGTCCGGCTGGTCGTAGGTGGCGTAGTCGAAGATCTCCTGGCAGCGGATCACGTCGACGGTGCCGCCGAGGCCACTCAGCAACAGCGGCAGCACGTCGTTGCCCCAGCCGGGGTCGACGCCGGAGACGAACAGGGACCCGCCGCCCTCGGCGATCGCGGCCAGCACCGGATCGCGGATGTCCGCCGATGCGTTGCGTGGGTCGTAGAGCGCGTACAGCGCGGGCGTGACGACGATCGCGCCCGCGCGCAGGGCACGGACGATGTCGGCGAGTGCGTCGTCGGGGCGGATATCGCCGGAGGCCGCGTAGACGATCGCGCGCGGATGCGTCGCGAGCACCGCGTCGATGTCATCGGTGGCCGCGACGCCGACCTGATAGTCGAGACCGCTCAGCTCTCCCGCGTCGCGCCCGACCTTGTCCGGATTGTGCACGAGCACACTCGTGAGCCGCAGCGCCGGATGGGCTTCGACGGCTCGAATGGCCGCCCGGCCGACATTGCCGGTGCCCCACACCGTCGTGGAGATCATGCGGGGAGCGTAGCAAGCGCTTGGTCGGTTTCATGGAGTTATCGCAAAAGCTGGGGTCCGGTGGCATCCACGGGAGGTAGCGGGTACGCTAACCACATCTCGGGGCCCGCGTGATTGATCCGCGACCGAAATCCACTCCAGAATCCTCCCGAAGTTATCTGTAACCGTCGGTTACACATAAATCCCGCAGCCGCGATCGGTAGCCAGACGGTTACCAGTTTCGACGACCGTATCGCAGCTACCAGTGGGAGACTGGGTTCATGATTCCCACGGATCAGCTGACCGACCCTGCCGTGCGCGCCTTCGTGACCGCCGTCAACAGCAACGACCCCAGCGCGTTCCGCGGCACCCTCACCCCGGACGCCACGATGTCCGACGACGGCAGCGACGAGGACCTAGACCAGTGGGCCGAGAAGGAGATCTTCGCCGCCAACGGGCGTATGGAAGTCGAGAGCGAAGCCGACGACGGACACTCGCTGATCGCCAACTTCCACAACGACACCTGGGGCGATATGCGCACCAAGTGGCGCTTCACCGTCGACGGCGGCCAGGTCGCACGCTTCGACACCGGACAGGCTTGACCGGACCGCTCGTCACCGAAATCAACTGTTCCGCAACACATCACAGCCGCCAACCGAATGCCCGACTCGCCCGTGCAGCACCCTTCCCGCATGCGGGTTCCCCAGTCGAGGGTTCCAGTACCCGAAACCGATGCTCTCCGTGGCGAGAGCGAGTTAGGTTTAGGAGGCTCGGGGGCGAGCTACAGGTGGTGACATGCGCGACAGAGCGACTTTCAACTGCGAGGAGGGGTGGTGATGACAGATAATCCGACGGCACTCGGTTACCTGCGGCGCGATATCTCTGGTGCGCAGCAAACGTGGGACGAAACCCAGATCCGAAGCCTCGCAAAGCGACTCGGCTACGATCTGGTCAGGACAATCATTTTCGACACGGACACCGAGTATCGGTTGGAGCAACTGGCGACCGCGGTCCAACTCAACGAGGCCGAAGCGGTGATCACACCGTCGCTCGAGCACCTCGACGGCACTGTGGACCCGCTCGTCAAATCGTGCGACATCATCACCGTGCGACCCGAAAACACCTACGCGCGCTGGGCCTTTCCCAAAGCTCAGGCCGACGGGTAAGTCCCTACGCGCCGTCCGGCGGGTTCCCGAGTAGGAGATCCGCTGCGCGGAAAGCGACTTCGTTGCGCGTCAGGTCGTGGTGATCGGCAACGAGGAAGTGCTTGCCGACCGCCAGGCAGAAGGCGAGCAGGCTGCGTGCCTCGACCTCGACCGGATCCGAGTAGAGGCTGCCGAACAGTTCACGCGCGTAATCCATTCGATAGTTGTCGACGCGACGGAGTCGCTCGGCGACCGCGTCATCACGTCGAGCCCAGTCGCGAATCGCCAGGTCTATCGGCAACATTCGATCGTCGGAGAAGGTGAGCAGACCGGCGCGACGAATCTTCGTTCGCGCATCACCCCCCTCACGTTCGACCTGCGCACGTACCTCATCGGTAGCGCCCTGTTCCCAGGCGTCGAGCATCTCGTCGAGCAGTGCGTTCCGATCGGCGAAGTGCCCATAGAAGCCGCCCTTCGTGACACCGAGCGCCTGGGCCAGGCTCTCGATGCGGACGGCCTCCGGACCGCCGGTCGACAGCGCCAGCAAGCCCTGCTCGATCCAGCTGTCCCGTGGTGTGCGAGTGACGGCGACCATACCCCCAGTATCGCCGATGCTGTTGACACGCCCGCACCGCGCGTTACGATCGAACTATACGGCACCGTATATTTGAAAGCCGTTGGGAAGTAACCGAATTGCGTGGGCAACGCGGCCCACGCCACTGTCAGGAGCACGCCATGACCGTCGGTTTCGTAGCCTTTCACTACCCCCGGCCCAGCCATTTCGACGAGTTCGTCGGCCGCGTACGCAAAGTCCGCGACGTGCTGAGCTCGGCCCCCGGCTGCCTGTCCGTCGAATGCTGGATCAGCGCGGACGGCGAAGCTGTCGTCTCCACCGGCCAATGGGAATCCGACGAAGCCTTCGCGGCATCTTTCGCCGCCGTCGCTACCGCCGACGTAGACGTCACCTTCGATGAGCGCGAATGCCGCCCACGCCAGATCGTCAAGCTGAGTTCGGTCTAACCGAAGGAACTGCTCGGTATGCTCCATCCGAGCGCAGTTTCTGATCAATCGGCACAACCGGATCGAGGCCCAATCATGCGGCTCCCGAAAACTGCCCACACCAGCCGCCCCTGGCGCATTCACGAATTCACCCACGATTTCAAGCTCGAGGACGTCTGGGCGCTCCCGACCCCCGGCGGCCCCGACGACTTCCCTCGGCTCGTACAGCTCTTCGCATCGCACAATGACACGAGCCAGTTCCCAGCCGCCTACCGGATACTTTTCGCAATCCGCTGGAAGCTCGGGGCGCTGTTCGGCTGGGACAAGCCGGACACCGGCATCGCCACCCGCGTGCCATCACTGCGCGACCGGCTACCCGCCGATCTCCGCGACGCGCCACCCGGCCCGAACTTCCTGTCCGTGCCTTTCCATTCCGTCTTCCTGACCGACAACGAATGGGCGTCCGAGATCGCCAACAGCACCGTGCATGCCGTGATGCACATCGGCTGGGTCCCCGACGAAACCGGCGGCTACCGCGGCCAAATGGCCGTATTGGTCAAGCCGAACGGCCTGCTCGGCAAGCTCTACCTAGCCGCCATCCTGCCGTTCCGCTACCTCTTGGTCTACCCGGCCCTGCTGCGCACGATGGCACAGGCCTGGCAAGCCCAACCCGCCTAGCCTCGACAACTCGACCTTCGGCGGTTTGATCCGCCGCGCGCTTTGTCTGGCACCGATGCGCCAGCACGTCAATTCGGACAAAACAGCGATATCGCTACTGGCCGAACAATTTTTGGGGCGCGGGGCCGGGCACCGGGGAAGAACGCCGCCCACACGTTAAGGGGGCCGCCGGATCGGTGCGCCTTTCCCGGCTTCGGCAGGTACGGTATACCCCGCCGCAACAGCGCAAGGACGGCACGACGCATTCGGCGGAAAGGCGGGCATCGATGAACGAGCCCTATTCGTCATGGGCCGCTCGGAATTCGCCCGACGACCGGCCGCTTTCCGCCCGCTATCAGAGCGCGGAACCGATCGTTTTGCGTGGCAGCAAGGTCTATCCGATGTACACCGAGCAGGTCGGGCCCGAGCCGACCACGATCACGGTGACGCTGCTGTCCGCCGCGCCCCCGGCCGGGCTGCGCGGCCTCGGCATGGGCTTGTCGGTGGTCGACGGCTACCTCGGCCTGAACGGTCGCCGGCTGAACGGCGTCGACGTGTGGTCCGATGCGCTCGTCGGCGGCATCAGCTTCGACATCATCGGCACCGGCCCCGGCACCCTGGTGACGCTGACACCCGTCTGGGTCGACAGTTTCGGCGAGCAGAAGTCCTGGGTCGGCAATTACGGCATCGTCGTCGAGGGCACACCGGACGGCCGAACCGTGCTGTGGTGCAGCATCGGCGAGGGTCCGGCCAATTTCGCCAACCTCGTCGTCGAAGTGCATTCCACCCCGGCGAACCTACCGGCGGAACCACACCCCGCCCCGGACGCCCAGCACACCCATCCCCTGCGCTCGATGCCGAACCTGCCGACGAATCCGAGCGGCGCCTACCCGTCGACCACGCCGAACACCGCGCACCACCCGACCATGCAGTCGGCGCAGACCCATCCCGGCGGGCCGGGCCCGAACGCCGCGTATTCCGGTGCGCCGCAGCCCACGCCGAAACCACAATCGGTGCCGAACCCACAGTCCTCGGCGAATCCACAGTCCGCACCGAACTCACAGTCCGCACCGAACCCACAGTCCGCGCAGAGCGCACGGTCCGCAGCGAACCCACAGTCCACACCGAACTCACAGTCCGCGCAGAGCGCACGGTCCGCAGCGAACCCACAGTCCGCACCGAACCCACAGTCCGCGCCGAATCCACACGCAGCACCGAATCCACAGCCCGCACCGAACCCACAGTCCGCGCAGAGCGCACGGTCCGCAGCGAACCCACAGTCCACACCGAATCCACATGCAACGCCGAACCCCCAGTCGACAGCGAACCCACAGTCCGCGCAGAGCGCACGGTCCGCAGCGAGCCCGCAGCCTGCACCGAACCCACATGCAGCGCCAAGCCAACAGTCCGCAGCGAACCCACACGCAGCGCCAAACCCACAGCCCGCAGCGAACCCCGATGACGCAGCACAACCCACTCGGACACCGCACCTCGGCTCCGACGCCAAATACGGCCCCGGCGTTCAGTCCGCGCCCACCCGTCCCATGCAGGCGAGGCCACGCGCCGAGGAAGAGCCCGCGCAGGACACCAGCTATCGGACCGCCCTCTACGACCTCGGCGTCGCGATGTACGGCCGCGGCGAGGAAGACCAGGCGTGCGGACTGTGGGCACAGGCTGCCGACGCGGGTCACCCCGGCGCCGCCTACGACCTCGGCGTCGTCCGCTTCCGCCGCGGCGATCTGGCCGACGCCGAACGCTGGTGGCGTACCGCGGCCGATCGCCGCGAGCCGCGCGCGATGGCCGGCCTCGCCGAACTCCTTGACCGCCAAGGCAATTACGCCGAGGCCCGGGTCTGGCGCGCGTGCGCCGACGAGGAGCGCGTCACGAACGCCGATCAGTCGGTCGGCTGACCGCCGCGTAGTTCCGCGCGCGCGTCCATCAACGCGAAACCCAACAGGTTGAGTCCAGGCCACTGCGCGGGATCCTCGGCCTGCGGACTGTCCGCCGCCAGCCCGATCCCCCAGATCCGGTCCACCGGACTGGCTTCCACCAGCACCCGATCGCCGGTACCGAGCAGATATTCCATCAAGTCCGCGTGCTGCCCGAACTTCGCGACATTCCCGCGCACCACCACTTCGTACCGGTGCGCACCCCACAGCTTGCCGTCGAAGCCACGCACTTCCCGCCCGAGCCGCTTCGCGTCCTTCGGCGTCCGCGCCGCCAGCACCCGCTCGGCGTTCTCCGCATCCCCGAACAGCCGCGCCTTACCCCACATCATGTAGTGCTCGGCCGACGCGAACTCCACCCCGTCGACCACGAACGGCGCAGGCCACCACTGACTCAGGCAGCTGGCCCCGATTCGCCCACTCCGCTCCGGCTGATGCCCCCAGAACAGCAGATAGTCCACCTTCTCGCCCGCAGTTGTCACCCTGACCAGGTCGCCTACCGAACGCAGGTTCATGATCAAAGTGTGCCCTATGGTCCGCCGACCCTGCCTCCGAAATATCCGTGAGCGGCGTTGTGGGCGGCGGACATAGGGTTCGTGTGGTGAACAGACACATCCATTTCGAACGACTACACAACTTCCGCGATCTGGGCGGCTACCCGACCGAGGACGGACAGACGGTGCGATGGGGGCGGCTGTTTCGCTCCGACTCCCTGGGCAAACTGCGCGACGCGGATGTGGCGCGCTTCCTGGCCCTGGGCATCACGACCGTCATCGACCTGCGCTATCCCTGGGAGGTCGACGCGAAAGGCCGCGTCCCCCAGCACGAGTCGCTCGTCTACCACAACCTCAGCATCGAACATCGCCCCTACGATCAGGCGGCGCTCGGTCCGGAAATCGAGACCGGGCCCTTCCTCGCCGAACGGTTCATGGAGGTCGCCGCTGACGGCGTCGAGGAGATCCGCCAGGCCCTCGAGGTGATCGCCGAGGCCGACGGCCCCACGGTCTTCCACTGCGCGGCAGGCAAGGACCGGACCGGTCTGCTCGCCGCACTCGTCCTGAGCTTGCTCGGCGTCGCCGAGGAACAGATCATCGAGGACTTCGCGCTGACCGAGCTCGCCGCCGAGCGCCTCGTCGCGGACTGGCATGCCGCGTATCCCGACAAGGTGCTGACCTGGCCCGGGTACGGCCGGGCGCCCGCCGAGGTGATGCAGCTGTTCCTTGCGGCCTTGACGGCCGAACATGGCTCTGTGCGCGGATATACGACGAAACTGCTCGGCGCCGACGACGACTTGGTCGCCGCGCTGCGCCGGAATCTGCTCGAATCGGCATAGCCGAATAACCGGTCGCGGGGCGCGGGGGCGGTGCGATATCTTGCCGGGCATGGGCAGTTTGGAGATGAACGGAGCGTGCGCGGTCGGCGTGTACTTCATGCGGCTGCGCGCGGAGGCCTGGGCTCTGCCAGTGCACCGCGCTCCGGTGACCCGACAGTTCTGATCGGGAGCTGCGCCGACGGTCGATGACCGTCGGGTTTGTTGTGCCCTGGCATGGGTCCGGGCGAATCACTTTTTCTGATTCGACCACTCCGTTCGGAGGACACCCATGTCCCGCAATCGTTCGCTGCCGCGTGCCCGCGATACGCGTAAGCGCTTGTCCCAGAACTTTCTCACCGATGCCGGTGCCGCCCGGTTGATCGTGCGCTCGTCGGGCGTCACGGCCGCGGATCTCGTGCTCGAGATCGGTCCCGGTGACGGCATGCTGACAAGACAGCTACTCGACTCGGCAGGCCGGGTACGCGCCTACGAGAAAGACGCCCATTACGCCGACCGCCTGCGCAGGCGATATCTCGGCAATGACCGAATAAGGCTGTACCACAAGGATTTACGTGTGGTACGCGAACCGCAGGAGCCGTTCGCGGTGGTGGCCAACGTGCCGTTCGCCGTGACGACCGATCTGGTGCGCTGGTGCCTGGCCGCCCGGCACCTCACCTCGGCCACCCTGCTCACCCAATACGAGTTCGCCCGTAAGCATTCCGGCGACTACGGCCGGTGGACCAAGCTCACCGTCACCCATTGGCCCACCGTCGCAATGGAATTGGGAGCGCGCATCGGACGGCACAGCTTCCATCCCGTGCCGAGCGTCGATACCGCGATCCTGCACCTGCGCCGCCGACCTCGCCCACTGCTGCCCGGTTCAGCACTCGCCGACTACCGGCGGGTGGTCGAACTCGGCTTTGTGGGCGTCGGCGGCTCATTGGCGAGTTCGTTGCGCCGGCAGTTCCCGGCCCACACCGTGCGAGCGGCCTGCACCGCCGCGGAAATCGCACCGGACGAACCCGTCGGACTGGTCGACCCGAGCCGATGGCTGACCCTCTACAAGGCCTTGCGTACCGACGCCAACTCCCCCCGCTACACAAATGTATCGGATACATTCATGTATCAAACGAGGAAGGGAGCGCCGTGACCGGCAACTTCGGTGACTACCAGTACGAGATCTACTTCCAGGGCCTCGGCGGCGTCCAGCCGAACCTGCCGATGACCTTCGCCGACCTGGAGGCGAGGGCGCAGGCCGCGCTGCCACCGGGCATCTGGTCCTACGTGGCGGGCGGCGCGGGCGACGAGCTCACCCAGCGCACCAACGCCACGGCCTTCGAGAAACTGGGTCTCGTCCCCCGCATGCTGCGCGCCACCAAGGAACGCGACCTCACGGTCGATCTGTTCGGCATGCAGCTGCCGTCACCGATCTTCATGGCCCCGGTCGGCGTGATCGGACTCTGCGCGCAGGATGGTCACGGCGACCTCGCGACCGCCAAGGCCGCGGCGCGCACCGGCGTCCCGATGGTGGCGTCCACGCTGACGGTCGACCCGCTCGAGGACGTGGCCGCCGAATTCGGCGACACCCCCGGCATGTTCCAGCTCTACACGCCGACCGACCGCGACCTGGCGCAGAGCCTGGTCAGCCGCGCCGAGACCGCCGGGTTCAAAGCCATTGTGGTGACACTGGATACGTGGGTCCCCGGCTGGCGCCCGCGCGACCTGAGCACCTCGAACTTTCCGCAGCTGCGCGGTCACTGCCTGGCGAACTATTTCAGCGACCAGGTATTCCGCAAGATGCTCGCGAAGAGCCCGGAGGAGGACCCGAAAACGGCCATCCTGACCTGGATTTCGCAGTTCGGTAACCCGGTCACCTGGGACGACCTAGCCTGGCTTCGGTCGCTGACCGATCTTCCGTTGGTACTCAAGGGAATCTGCCACCCCGATGACGCCCGCCGCGCCAAAGACGCTGGGGCTGACGGCATCTACTGCTCCAATCACGGCGGCAGGCAGGCCAACGGCGGCATCCCCGCGATCGAGCACCTGCCCGACGTCGTCGCGGCGGCCGACGGCATTCCGGTGCTGTTCGACTCCGGAATCCGTTCCGGCGCAGACATTGTCAAGGCATTGGCACTCGGCGCGACCGCCGTCGGCATCGGTCGCCCGTACTGCTACGGCCTGGCATTGGGCGGCGTAGACGGCATCGTGCACGTGCTGCGCACGCTGCTCGCCGAAGCGGATCTACTGATGGCGGTGGACGGCTATCCGACGATCGCCGATCTGACCCCGGAAACGATCCGCCGGTCGAACTGACCCGTCAGCCGAGCTGGGCCCAGGCTCAGCTCGGCTGAATCAGCGTGCGCTTCAGGATCTTTCCGGTCGCATTGCGCGGCAACGCCTCCAGGAACGTCACGTCGCGCGGCACCGAGAACCGGCTGAGCCGATGGCGGATGTAGTTGCAGACCATGTCGCGATCGAGCCCGAACCCCTCCCGCGTCACCACGAACGCGGCCAGCCGCTGGCCGTACTCCTTGTCCGGCACACCCACCACCGCGACCTCGCTCACCTGCGGCAGGTGCGACAACGCCTCCTCGACCGGGCGCGGGAAGACGTTCTCGCCGCCGGAGATGATCATCTCGTCGTCCCGGCCCGCCACGAACAGCAGCCCGTCGGCGTCGAGATAGCCGAGATCGCCGGTGTCGAGCATGCCGCCCGACTCGGTGGGCGGCTTGGCGTCGGTGTAGCCGTCGAACAGCATGTGGTTCAGCACGAAGATGCGTCCGGTGACACCGCGCGGCACCGGACGCAGATCCTTGTCCAGCACAGCGAGTTTCGTGCCAAGCGGCGGGCGGCCCGCGGTGGTCGGTGCCGCGCGCAGGTCGGCCGGATCGGCGATGGTGGCCCAGGACACCTCGGTCGAGCCGTAGACGTTGTAGAGCACGTCGCCGAAGGTGTCCATGAACTTGAGCACCGTCGGACCGGCAAGGGGCGCACCACAACTCGCGACCACCCGCAGGCTCGACGTGTCGTAGCGATCCCGAATGTGCGCGGGCAGATCCAGGATTCGGTTCACCATCACCGGCACCACGATCAGCGAGGTGACGCTGTGCTCCTCGATCAGCCGCAGGCAGTCCTCGGCGTCGAACCGTTCCGGCAGTACGACACTCGCGCGGATCGGCGTGCTGATCTGCAACGCCGCCAAGCCCCAGGTGTGGAACAGCGGCGCGGGGATGAGCATGGTCTCGTCCATCCGCAACGGAATCCGCGACAGCAGCGCCGCGACGGTGCCAAATCCCTTGGGCTGCGGGCGTTGTGCGCTCTTGGGCGTGCCGCTGGTGCCGGAGGTGAGCACGATCAGCCGACCGGGATGCTGGGGCCGGGAGAACGTCGGCGCGTCGAGGGCGATCAGATCGTCGACGGTGTTGCGTTCGAAGATGGACTCGCGTCCCGTCGCGAAGCGCGGCACCTCGGACCCGACATACTTGGTCAGTGCGTCGTACTCGTCGTCGAGAAAGACGGCGGACAGCCCGTGCCGGTCGGCGACGTCCTCGATCTGCCGAGCCGACAGCCCGGTGTTCATCAGGACGGTGTCCACGCCGAGTTTGCCAGTGGCGACCATGCATTCGACCATCGCCACCCGATTGCGCGAAAGTAGCCCTACTTTGTCGCGCGCGCCGATACCCAGCAACGTCAACGCCGACGCGAGTTTGTGGGTGCGATCGTGCATTTGGCCGAAGGTGTAAGCAGACACGTCGTCCACCACGGCCAGGCGATTCGGCGAGTGCCCGGCGGCGGCCGCGTAACCACCGGCCAGGGTGAATCCCCACTTGGCCAGTCCGCCCATCTGCTTGAGCGCGCGGTCGGGTCGGAAGGTGCGCACGACACCGGTCGAGACCATCTGTTTCAGCGTATCGACCTGCTGTTTCGTTCCCGACTCCTCGCCGTTGATCAGTACCGAGGTCGGCGCGCCGGTGATGGCGTCGACGATCCGGTCCAGCCCGGCCATGGTCCAGTCGATCACGTCGGCGTTCTCCTGCTCGGCGATCCACGGATGGATCCGCGCCGCGCCGAAGTAGGTGATGGTGACCCGGGTCTGTTCCTGTTCGCCGCGTAGTCGGATCGCGGCGAAACTGCCCAGCCCAGGGCACTGTAGCTCGAAGGTTTCCAGCTCCTTGCCGACGACTAGCCGGAGTGCGGGCACGGTCAGCTCGGTGCTGCCATGCCGCGCCCGAATCAGGAGAACGGGGTGCGTGTCCGAGGTTTCCGCGCGATCACAGTCTCCGATTCCGAGGAACATCCGGGTGTAGGTCTGTGGGTCCATGAAAAAGTCCCACAATGCTTTGCGTGCGGCTGCGAACTCCGCATCGATCGTGATGACGTCCGTTACCAACTGCATGCATTTCTTCATGGGCCGACCGAGCGGTATGCGTCGGCATGGTTACGTAGTTGTACCCACCGGTAACAACTAGGTCAAGAGCTTCGCGCGTAGCCGATGATTTGCCACTGAATTGGTCGAACGCCCACTTTTGTGCGGGATGCGGGCAGCCGACAGCACTCTGCACAATTCGCACGAAAACGCCGCCGGGCCAGCCCCGATCGGGTATCGGATCGAGAAGACCACGCGCACAGCGTCGGTCAGTAGCCGGATCGTCCTGCGGGCCCGGTCGGGCCGATGAGTGACCTTGTGGCGAACGACAACACCCCCGTGTTGTCCAGAATATTGCGCACGCCAGAAGACTTTTTGGCGGAAGAGCCGGAACTGGGGCCGATCGGGCCGTGTGGGGCGGCAACAGGCGGATGGCCGACAGGATCGTACCGCCGATGCGCGCGGGCCGCGCGGCGAGCAGCCGCCGCCCATATCGGGCTTTCACCCAGCAACCGAAAGCGCCCTCCGGTCCGGTAGGGGAACCGAGGGCGCTTTCCGTTCGGTGGATCAGGCCGACAGCGGCGTGAAGTCGCGGCTGCCGATGTACCCCGGCCGCGGCGCGGGTGCCGCGAACGGTTCCACCAGGGTGTTTTCCACGCTGTTGAACACCAGGAAGATGTTCGAGCGCGGGAACGGGGTGATGTTGTTCGACGAGCCGTGCATCAGGTTCGAGTCGAACAGCAGCGCCGATCCGGCCCGGCCGGTGAACTGGCTGATGCCATAGGTATTCGCCAGCGTGGTGATGTCCTCCTGGGTCGGCACCCCGATTTCCTGCTCTTGCAACGACTCCCGATAGTGCTCGGCGGGCGTGCTGCCCAGACAGGGCACGAACGTCCGGTGCGAGCCGGGCATCACCATCAGGCTGCCATTGATCGGATAGTTGTCGGTCAGCGCGATGGACAGGCTGACCGCTCGCGGCGCGGGCATGCCGTCCTCGGCGTGCCAGGTCTCGAAGTCCGAGTGCCAGTAGAAGCCGGTGCCGCGGAATCCGGGCATGTAGTTCACCCGGCTCTGATGTAGGTAGACCTCGGAACCGAGGATCTGCCTGGCCAATCCGGCGACCCGGGTTTCCCTGGTCAGGTCGGCGATGGCCGCGCTGAGCCGATGTACCTCGAAGACCGACCGCACCCGCTTGGACGACTTCTCCACGATCACCCGCTCGTCGTCACGCAGCGACGGATCGCCTGCGAGACGGCCGATTTCGGCACTGAAGTCGGCCACCTCGGTGGGCGTGAGCAGTTCGTCGACGCTGGCGAAACCGTCGGTGTCGAAGCTCGCCAGCGCCGGGGTCTCGACCCGGCCCCACACCGTCGGATCCTTGCGATCCAGAGGTGTTCCGGGAGTGCTGAGCCGGGTCGGGTAACGATCGACCGGGCCGGTCTCGGGTCGAGTTTCTGTGTGCAGCAAAACCATTACTACCTCTATCCCCCGATCGTCGCGGCGACCAATGGGTACGCGCCGCTGCTGTCGTGGACCTCCTGCCCGGTGACCGGCGGATTGAACACGCACATCATCCGCATCTTGGTGCGGGCCTCTAGGCGGTGCCGTTCGTGTTCGTCCAACAAATACATCGAACCCGGCTCGAGCACATAGGTGACGTTGTTGTCGAGATCGGTGAGGCTGCCCGTTCCCTCGATCAGCCAGACCGCTTCTACATGATAGCGATAGTGGAATTCGTGCGTGGTGCCCGCGTCGATGGTCGTCTCGTGGAAGGAGAAGCCGACGCCGTCACCACCGAGGATGATGCGCTTGCTGCGCCAACCCTCCCCTGCCACATCGCGTTCGGTGCCGGTGATCTCTTCGGTGCTACGCACGATCATGCGATCGCCCCCATTCCACTGCAGACGGTGTCGATGGCGCCGGTAAGGATGCCGAGGCCGTGGTCGAGTTCCTGATCGGTAATTGTCAACGGCGGCAACAACTTCACCACCTCGTCGGTGGAACCGGAGGTCTCCACCAGCAGGCCGCGCTCGAAGGCGACCTGGCAGACCTTGCTCGCCTGCGAGGCGTCCTCGAACACCATGCCCTGCACCAGGCCGCGACCTCGGGTCGAGAGGCCGGGGATGTTCTCGGCGAGCCCGCCGAGCGTCTGCGCGACCCGGTCGCCCTTGGCCAGCGTCGAGGCCTGCAGCGCGCCGTCGGACCAGTAGTGCCGCAACGCGACATCCGCGGTGACGAACGCCGGGTTGTTGCCGCGGAAGGTGCCGTTGTGCTCACCCGGCGACCACTGGTCGAGCTCGGACTTGAACAGCACCAGCGCCATCGGCAGGCCGTAGCCGCCGATCGACTTGGACAGCGTGACGATGTCCGGGGTGATGCCGGCGAGCTCGAACGAGAAGAACGGGCCGGTGCGGCCGCAGCCCATCTGCACGTCGTCGACGATCAGCAGGATCTCGCGGGCCTCGCAGAGCCCCGCCAGATGCCGAAGCCATTCGGCGCGAGCGACATTGACGCCGCCCTCACCCTGCACCGTCTCGACGATCACCGCGGCGGGCCGGTCGAAGCCCGACGACGTGTCGTCCAAAACCTTTTCCATCCACTGGAAGTCGGCGGTGGTGCCGTCGAAGTAGCCGTCGTAGGGCATGTGCGCCGCGTGCACCAACGGCACACCCGCGCCGGCCCGCTTGGCGGCGTTGCCGGTGACCGACAGCGCGCCGAGCGTCATGCCGTGGAAGGCGTTGGTGAAGCTGACGATCGTCTCCCGCCCGGTGATCTTGCGGGCCAGCTTGAGCGCGGCCTCGACGGCGTTGGCGCCGGTCGGGCCGGGGAACTGCACCTTGTAGTCCAGGTTGCGCGGCGCGAAGATGGTGTCGCGCAACGTGACGAGCAGACTGCGCTTGGCCGAGGTCGACATGTCGAGCCCGTGCGTGATGCCGTCGCCCGCGATGTAGTCGAGCAGCGGCTGCTTGAGCACGTCGTTGTTGTGGCCGTAGTTCAGCGCGCCTGCGCCTGCGAAGAAATCGAGATAATCGTTGCCGTCCTCGTCACGTAGCCAGCTGCCCTTGGCTTTGGTGAACACGGTCGGCCAATTGCGGCAGTAGCCGCGGACATTGGATTCCAGACTTTCGAAAATGCTCGTATCGGCGGTGATCATCGGTGGTCCTCCTGCGTTGTGCGAGCGGTCGGTGCGATGAGATAGAGGTCTTCTGGTGCGTGGCTGTCCGGGAAGACGCCGGCGTCGAACAAGGGGCGCTTGCTGATTCGGGCGCCGCGGCGCCGCGCCACCGAGCTGAACAGGGCGATCGAGGCGGCGTTGTCCGGCGAGATCGTGGTCTCCAGCGTGGAAACGCCTTGGGCAGCAACATTGTTGAGCAATGCGTGCAGCAACTGTGCGCCGATTCCCTTACCCTTCTGTGCCCGGTCGACGGCTACCTGCCAGACGAAGACGGTGTCCGGCGCCTGCGGCCGGACGAAGCCGATCACGTAGCCGACCACGCGGCCCTGCACCTCGGCGACCACCGAGGTGGCCGCGAAGTCGCGACACCACAGCACGTAGGCGTAGCTCGAATTGGTGTCGAGCACGGCAGAGTCTTTCGCGATCTGCCACAGCCGGGCGCCGTCGCCGACGCGTGGCGCGCGCAGGACCACGGCGGGTCCTGGCCGATTGCGGATCTGGGTGGAGCCAAGTGCGGCTGCGGCCTGTTCGACGCGGATTCGTTCGATCTCCGCGGTGTTCAACGTTGGCAGTGGCATACAACTCCCTCGTCGGTAGTACTTATCCAGGCTTACGAACCAACGTTGAGGTGACCTGGTCGACTTCATTACGGTTGTGTTACGACTCGATTGCCTCGAGTCCGGGCAGGGTGACGACGAACCGGGCGCCGCCGCCCGGCCGATCGGCGCATTCGACCTGGCCACCGTGCTTGGCGACGGTCTCGGAGACCAGCGCGAGGCCGATGCCGGTCCCCGTCGCGGAACGCCGTCCGCTGCGTGCTGTCGCGAAACGTTCGAAGATACGAACCCGGTCCAGCGCGGGCACGCCGGGCCCCGCGTCGTCCACCACGATCACCGCATCGCCGCCCTGACGGTCTGCGGTCACCGCGACCACACCACCGCCGTGCAGATCGGCGTTGCGCAGCAGATTGCCCACCGCGCGTTCCAGCTCGAGCTTGCGGCCGCGCACCACCACGTCGTCGGCGATGGTCAGCAGTTCCGGCGCATACCGCCGCTCGGCGAGGGTGTGTGTCAGCAGATCGCGCACCGACAGCGGTTCCATATCGCCGCGATGCATGCCCGCCTCGACCCGCGCCAAGGCCAGCAGATCGTCGAGCAGCCGCCGCAGATGGTCCACCTCGACGGTGACCAGGCCGAGCGCGCGCTGGGACCGTTCCGGCAGATCCGCGCTGTGCCGATTGAGCACATCGACGCTGGCCATCAAAGTGGTTAGCGGCGTTCGCAATTCGTGACTGACATCACCGAACAGCCGGTGCTCCCGCTCGATCCGGCGCTGCAGCGAGTCGACCATGCTGTTGAACGACTCCACCGTGGTCGCCAAATCCTGGTCTTTGGTGGCGGACAGTCGCAAATCCAGGTCACCAGAGGCGATCTCGGCCGCGGTGCCGGCCAGCTGATGCAGCGGCTTCAGCACGCGCCTGCTCGCCCACCAGCCGACCGCGGCACCGATCAGCGTCACCACCACGGCACAGCCGATCAGCACATTGCGCAGCAGGTTCAGATTCGACTGCAAGTCGGTGCCGCCGGCCTGCGCGTGTTCCAGGTAGCTGCGGCTGATGGTGAACACCGACACGACGAGCACCAGCGACATGAGCGCGGCGATCGCCGCGAACATGGCGGTCACCCGGCCGCGCAGACTCCAGCGTTTCGGATCGAACCAGCGCTCAGCGCTGGACATCGAGGCGATAGCCGAGCCCGCGCACGGTTACCACGATGCGTGGATCGGACGGATCCCGTTCGATCTTGGTGCGCAGCCTGCGCATGTGCACGTCGACGATCCGCTCGTCACCGAAAAACCCTTGGTCCCACACACGTTCGAGCAACACGGTGCGGCTGAGCACCCGGCCCGGCGCCTCGGCCAGCTCACACAGCAGCCGGAACTCGGTGAGCGTCAGCCGGATCTCCTCGTCGCCGCGGCGGACCACGCCGCCGTCCTGCGCGAGCACCAGCGGGGTGTCCGGGTGCGCATCGAGCACCATCTCCTGCGGCGCGTCCCGCTCGACGGTCGACCGCGCGCGGCGGCGCACCGCACGCATCCGCGCGGTGATCTCCTTGATCTCGAACGGCTTCGTCACGAAGTCGTCGGCACCGGCTTCCAGCGCGGCCACCACATCGTGGGTATCGTCGCGGGCGCTCACCACAATGATCGGCACGTCGTGCTCGCGGCGGATCTCGCGGATGCAGTCGAAACCATCCATACCGCCGAGCATGAGATCGACGATCATCACATCGGGAACACCGTTGCTGCGCAGATGGGTGAGCGCGTCCTCGGCCTCTTCCGCCTCCTCGACGTCATAGCCTTCGTCTTCCATGGCGAGCCGCAGCGCACCACGTACCCGGTCGTCATCTTCAACGATCATCAGGTTCGCGCTCACGCCTCCACCTCGCTGACGCTCGGCTCCGGCGTGACCACGAAGGCGGCTCCGCCCTTTGTTCGCTCGCTGCGCTCGCTCAAATACCTATCCTTTGCAGACACGCGAAACACGCCGCCGGTACGGAACTTCGCATCCCCATACCGACGCGACATTCCGCTGTTCGAGCCACCTTGTTGCCGATCTTCCAAATACCCGGACCAACCGTTGGGTAAACGTCAACTGGACGCTCGATCAAGAGTCTGGCTCGTCACATCCACCCTTCACCCACTCGCACCGTTACGCAACCGTTACGTGACTCCCGACACATTGCAGCTACGTGCTGTTCATGCGCATTACCGCGAGGGTGTATCGCGACTCAGCGATCTTCGCGAGTCGGGCGTTCCAGCCGATTGAAATTGCTCGGTGTCCCGTCCGCGCGCCGATCCTGGTAGCGGAAATGCAGCTGCCGCTCGTCGAAGGCGGCGAACCATTCGTCCCAATGCACCGGCCGCAACACCGCACCCCCGTAGCCCGGAAAATCGAAGCGCAGCACCCGGAGTCGTCCGTCGTCTTCGCTGCCCGGCATGGTCGCGGGGCGGGCACCACGCCGCTCCGCCCACTGCCGGATGATGTCGTGATTCTGCGTGACGTGCGTGCGCTCCACATTCGTGGCGCGGGTGCGAGCCATCCACTCTGGTGACTGCATTTCTTGCGAGTATTTCGGCGACCTCGCGCTCCCCGATCCGGCGTACGGATTTCGGGTGCCTAGTCGGTGATCGTTCATCAACGAGCTCCTGAACCATCGGCATCGTATGTCCGGCTCTCATTCACGTACCCGACGTGAACTTCGTGCAAACCGGCTGCCGGTCACTCGACCGCCGATTCGGGCAAAAGCGTGCCGGAAAGTGCTGACCGGCAGCGCGTCTGTGAGGCGAGTCACCCGCAATCAAGTGGCGAACGCGGCCGATTCAGGTGGGCGTGGGTGGGTAAGTCCCCACCCGAGGAGGAATACCGATGACCAGTCCAATCTCTCCCGAACCGAGCCCGATCCCACCGCCGTATCCGAGCCCCGATCCGGTACCACCGGTGCCCGGTCCCGATCCGGCACCCGCGCCGCCGGACCCGATATCGCCGATTCCCGGTCCCGATCCGGCACCGGCCCCGCCGAACCCCGGCGGGCCGAGCCCGCTCCCACCTGTCCCGGAACCAGGCGGACCGTTCCCGCCCGCACAACCTGCACCACCAAATCCCCTGTGATTCAGATGATCCAGCCGCTGTGATTTCCGGCGATTCGGTTAGCTAGTCCCGTAATACCTGCTCGCGCAGCTGATTCAGGGTTCTCGACAGTATCCGCGAGACGTGCATCTGGGAGACACCCAGCACGTCCGCGATCTGGGTCTGCGTCTTGTTCTCGAAGAACCGCATGATCAGCACCTGACGCTCGCGCTCGGGCAGCGCTTCGATCAGTGGACGAACGGCGAGGTAGTCCTCCACCAGATGGTAGGAGGGCTCCTCTGCCCCAAGGCTTTCCAGCAGCGGCAGCGGCGCGTTCTCGATATCGTCGCCGGCCACCGCGTCGATGGACGAGGACTGATAGGCATTGCCCGCGATCAACGCCCGGGTGACCTCGACCAGGTCGATGTCCAATTCCGCGGCGATCTCGCGGGCGCGCGGCATCCGGCCGAGCCGCTGCGACAGCGCCTCCACCGTCACGCCGATGCTGAGCTGAATCTCCTTGGTGCGCCGCGGTACTCGCACCGACCAGGTGTTGTCCCGGAAGTGCCTGCGCACCTCGCCCATGATGGTCGGCACCGCGAACGCCAGGAACGACGAGCCGCGGGTGACGTCGAACCGGTCCGTGGCCTGCACCAGACCGAGCCGCGCGACCTGCAGCAGATCATCGAAATTCTCACCGCGCCCGGCGAATTTACGCGCGATGTGCTCGGCGAGCGGCAGACAGCGCCCGATCAGCTCCTCGCGCATCGGCTCGCGCCGCGGGTCGTCCTCGGTCAGCGCGGCGATCTTCTCGAAGAGTGGCTCGATATTGTCGTAGCTGTCGCCGCGTGATCTCGATTCACCCGCCATCCGAAGCCCCTCGTATCCAACTGAAGTCGACGACAGTCGGATACCCGGAAACGATCCCGTCGAACGGGGCCTGCGCGGCGGCGATCGAATGGGTCAGCGTTCGCACAATATGCCAGCCGAATCCGGCCTGCCCCACCACCGACTCCGAAGTGGCCACCGAGGCGACATGGACGAACATTTGGCTGGTGTCATAGGTGAATTCGCAATCGAGGCTGGAGCCGGGCACCGCGTCCAGGATCAGCGAGGTGGCCACCTCGTCCAGCGCGAGGCGAATGTCGGTGACCTCGTCGAGCGCGAAATCGGCGATGAGGGCGACGGTCTCGGCGAGCGCGCGCAGCATCGTCAACTGTTCCAGCTGCGCGGGGATCCGGACGCCGATTGTTGTTGTCTCCGTTGAGGATCGGGAAGTCCATTCCCCCATGCCCATCACCACCTTGCTCTCGCAGCCGACCCGGAGACGTCGTTACTCGTCGATCCGGGTTCTTCCGGGCCGCCCGCTGCCCAACACTGCGACAGGCCAGAACTCCGAGGTCGCAGCGCTCCTCATCCCTACCGTCGTACCCGCCGCGCTACAGCCGAAACGTGCGCGCGAGTTCAGCCCGCGTCGATCCGCTGGTGCGCGGTCAGCAGCAGGTGGTCGAATTGGGTGCGTAACCCCACGGTCGAGTCGGTCAGCGAGCTGAGATCGGCGACGAGGCGCGAGGCGAGGGTGCGCAGCTTGATGTTGGTCTCCTGCGAGCGCCAGCTGAGCACCCGAAACGCCTGTTCCGCGCTGACGCCGTAGACCAGCATCACCGCGCCCTTGGCCTGCTCGATCACCGCGCGGGAGGCCCACAGTTCGGGCAGCGCGTCGTCGAGGGCTTCCTGCCGGTGGTGTTCGAGGGCGTCGGTGACGTCGATGTAGTAGCCCGCGGTGCCCGCGACCTGTCCCTCGTGATCGAACAGGTGGTCGGCGACGACGACGACGTGGTGGATGCCGCCCTCGGTGTCGACGATCCGGTGCCTGCTGGAGAACGGCTCGCCCTCTTCGATGGACTTGGCCAGTGCGTTGGCCACCTGGGCGCGATCGTCGGGGTGCTTGTGGGTCAGCAGCAGATCGGTAGTCGGTGCGACGGTGCCCGGTGAATAGCCGTGCATCGTGGCGACCTCGTCCGACCATTCCCACCGCTGATCGGCGAACCAGAAACGAAAACTACCGACACTCTGCGGTGTCCCTAATCCGATCACCCGGTCCAGCGCGAGAGAATCCTCGGGCTGGACCGGCCCCATTTCAGTCACAGCGCAAGTATCCGTCGTTGACCAGCGCCGCGCAGCCAGATCAGAGCTCGCCACGCCGAAATCGGCGGGGCGGGTGAATCAGGGGCTCCTTACGCGTCCAGTGCCGCTTGCATCGACGGATAGTGGCTGAACAGGGGACGCACGCCGGCGACCTCGAGCGACCGCTCGATCGCCTGCCGACCGGCTACGATGCGCACATCGGTGCCATCGCCCGCGGCGCGTTGTTTGACCGTGCCGAGCGCGTTGGCCGTGCGGAGACTGAGGAATCTCGCCGCCCGCAGATCGATCACCACGGCATGGCAGTTCGAGCGGACCGCCCGTTCCACCGTGGCAAAGAATTGCGGACTCCCGGCCGCATCCAATTCGCCTTCGACACGGACCACCACGCATTGCTGGCGGTGGTCTACGTGTTGGGCCGAGGACGGGCCGGCGTGCGGCCCCGAGCCGTTCCGGTGCACACCTTCAGCGTGCTCGAACACAGCGGAACTAACGGACATACTGACCTCCCGTATAAGGGGGGAATTCCAGTCCTACGCGACAGGTCCGGCCGATGAGTTGGGAAGAAAGGCGAACAACTGCGCGCAATGCGCGAATAGGTTGTCGCTACGGTCCCATCAACCGGATTTCGGCGGGTGTGGTGCGCCATGCGTCGAACCGGGGTCGGCTGGTGTCTCAACCTCTCTACAGTGTTGCACGGTCCGTCGCCGATGTCACAGAGTCACGAACGACCCGCAGGTCTCCGGGCGCTGTGCGGCCGAACCGCCACCGGATTGCCGATCCCGCGATCGGGTACGCCTTATCAATGCAGCCCGATCCGATCACGACCATGGACCCCGACCCGCTGACCACCCCGGACTTGGAGCCGGGCGGTGGCGTACCGCCCGGCTCGACCCCGCCGGAGACCGCACAGACGTCCGGCCTGTCCGCGCCGGAACCGTCGACCAGCCACCATTTTCCCGGTACCGGCGTCGGCGCGATGATCGCGACGATGCTGTTCGTAGTCGTCTGCACCGCGGTCGCGGTCGGCGTCATCGTGTCGATGATCTGAGGCCCATCTCGTATCCCGAAGCGGCGTCCGGGGTTTCGTTCTCGCGCCCACGGGCATAACTGAGACATATCCGAATTCAACACATGTCACGCGATGCCTGGTCGCGGGCACCGCGCAGCGTCGCCATGTGCCCGTCACCCGTGGTGAGAACGGAGCACATCGTGAAGATTGCCATGGTTTCCGAACACGCCAGCCCGCTGACCGGGCGCGGCGCAACCACCGCGACCGGCCAGCACGTCCATGTCGCGGAATTGGCCGCCGCCTATGTGCGGCGCGGACACGACGTCACCGTGTACACCCGTCGTGACGATCCGAAACTGCCCGCCGAGATCGTCACCGACGCGGGCTACCGCGTGGTGCACGTGACCGCGGGCCCGGCCGAACCACTGCCGCGCGACCAAAGTCTGCCGCACCTAGGCGATTTCGGCACTTTCCTGCAGCGCCAGTGGGGCCTCGATACCCCCGACATCGTGCACGCGCACTTCTGGATGTCCGGCCTCGCAGCGGAATTGGCCGCACGCGCACACGGAATTCCGGTGGTGGTCACCTTCCACGCGCTCGGCACCGTGCGGCGCCGCCATCAGGGTCTGGCCGACACCAGCCCGCGCTCGCGGATCCGCTTCGAGCGGCTGATCGCCGGGCGCGCAGCACATATCGTGGCGACCAGCTCGGACGAGCTGATGGAGCTGACCAGGATGGGCGTCCCCCGGTTCCGCATCTCGATCGTGCCGAGCGGGGTCGACCTGTCCACCTTCACGCCGGAGGGCCCGGCCGCCGAGCGCAACCAACGACACCGTATGCACCGCGTGCTCTCAGTTGGAAGACTGGTGCCGCGCAAGGGATTCGACGTCGCGATCAAGGCACTGCAGGAACTGCCCGACACCGAACTGGTGATCGCGGGCGGGCCGGTCGGCGACGATATCGAGGACGACAGCGAAGGCAGGCGGCTGCGCAGGCTGGCGACGGAATACGGTGTGCAGGACCGGCTTCGGATGCTCGGCCACGTCAGTCGCGCCCAATTGCCGTGCTGGTATCGCTCGGCCGATGTGGTGCTCTGCACCCCGTGGTACGAGCCGTTCGGCATGGTGCCGCTGGAAGCGATGGCGTGCCGGAAACCGGTGGTGGCCACCGCGGTCGGCGGCATGCTCGACACCATCGTCGACGGCGTCACCGGCAGACTCGTCGCGCCGCCGGATTCACTCACCGTGGCCAGGGCGGTCCGCCAGCTGCTCGAAGACAAGACCCTGCGCGACACCTGGGGCGCGGCCGGATATCAACGCGCCGCGAGCCGCTACGCCTGGGATCAGGTCGCCCTCGACACGCTGACCGCCTATCACCGGGCCGCACCCGCGCACGCCGGGGAAGTCGTCTCGGCCCGCTGACCGTCACCGGTCGCCGGGCTCGCTCGGTCCGCGCCAATACCGCGGCGCGAACACTGCCGGGCACGAGCAGTCCCTGCCCGCTCGATCGCCTGGACGAGTCGTCCTCGGTCATCTCCCACTCGTCCTTCCGTTACCAGCCGTCACGCACGGGAACGTGTACCCGGTCACCCTGCGATTAACCAGCTATCCGCCGGGTACCACCGCAGTGCGCGCCCCGACGTAGGCGTCCAGTCCATCGACAACGGAGAGAGTTGAGCCTCATGCGGATCGCGGCGATCGGCGATGTCCACTTCGGCACCGACTCGGCCGGCCTGCTCCGGCCCGAGCTGCTCGAACTGCCAGGCCGGGCCGACGCACTGCTACTGGCCGGCGACCTGACCCACCACGGCACCCTCGACGAGGCCCGCGTGGTGGCGGCCGAATTCACCGATCTCGGCCTTCCCGTGGTCGCGGTGCTCGGCAACCACGATCACCACAGCGATGCCGAAGGCGATATCGCGGCCATGCTGTGCGACCACGGCATCACCGTCCTGGAGGGCACTGCGGTCACGCTCGACATCGACGGCCGGACGCTCGGCATCGCCGGAACCAAAGGCTTCGGCGGCGGTTACGAAGGTAAGTGCGCGGGCATCTTCGGCGAGCGGCTGATGCGCGAATTCGCCGGGCACACAGCGGATCTCGCGGACTCGCTCGGGTCGGCGCTGGCGGAGCTGTCCACCGATGTCACCCTCGCGCTCACCCACTACTCCCCCGTCACCGACACCCTGATCGGCGAGCCGCCGGAGCTGTATCCGTTCCTCGGGTCCTACCTGCTCGGCAAAGCGATCGACGAGTTCGGCGCCGATCTCGCGCTGCACGGCCACGCCCACGCGGGCAGCGAACTCGGGAAGACTCCGGGCGGCGTCCCGGTGCGCAATGTCGCCCAGCCGGTCATCCACGCGGCCTACCGGGTCTACGAATTGGTGCCTGCCGCTACCTGATCGGCCATCGATGGAGAGCGTGCGTTTCGGATTTCCCGACACGGGCACCCGTGCCCTATGGATGCGCCGACGACTGAAACGAAGAGATACCGGACCGCCGCGCACCGAGCGTTGCCTATCCGATGACCGGGCATGTGCTGGTGGCGCGGCTCGACAGCGCGGGTGATGTTCTCCTTGCCGGGCCTGCTGTGCGCGCTGTCGCACGCAGAGCGGATTCGGTCACCTTTCTCGCCGGTCCGCGCGGCAGTTCGGCCGCCGCGCTACTACCCGGCGTGGACCGGGTGCTGCAATTCGAGGCCGCTTGGCTGGAAGCCGATCCTCCGTCGCTGACCGACGCGGGAGTGCGCGCGCTGATCGAATGCGTACGGATGCTGGCGCCGGACGAGGCGCTCATCAGCACCTCGGCGCATCAGTCCCCGTTGCCGCTCGCGCTGCTGCTGCGGATGGCGGGCGTGCCGCGGATCAGTGCGATCACCACCGACGAGGCAGGCTCGCTGCTCGACGTCCGTCATCGCGTGAACGACGATATGCCGGAACAGATTCGGGCGTTGTCGTTGGCCGTCGCGGCGGGCTATCCGCCCGGCGGTCATCGACTGCGGGTGCGCGACGATCTGCCCGAGGTCGCCGAATTGACCGGTGGCCCAGGCTATGTCGTGCTGCATCCCGGCGCCACCGAGCCGGCCCGGCGGATGTCGGCGCCGCGCAGCAGGCAGGTGGCCGCGGCGCTGGCCGACGCGGGCCATCGGGTGGTGGTGACCGGCAGCGCGGCCGAGCGGGCGCTCACCGACACCGTCGCCGACGGGCACGCCCGCGATCTCGGCGGGGCCACCGATCTGGCCTGCTTCGCCGCCGTGCTGCGCGACGCCGACGCGGTGGTCGCGCCGAATACCGGTGCCGCCCCGTTGGCCGCCGCGGTCGCAACGCCGGTGGTGTCGCTGTTCGCACCGGTCGTGCCGGCCCGGCGCTGGGCACCCTACGGCGTGCCGACCATCGTGCTCGGCGATCAGACCGCGCCGTGCGGGCGATACGGCCTCGACGCCATTCCGGATGTCGCGATCGTCTCGGCCACCGAGCAGGTGCTGCGCGCCTCCGATTGATCTTCGGCTGGCCGGGTATGCGGTCGAATGCCCCCTCTTCGGGTGGTAGGACCAGAAAGGATCCCTATGCTTCCCGGACCGGACGAGACGACCACGGGACACAGCGGCGCCGAGCACCACGGCCGCCCCGATGACAACTTCCCGGATTACACCCGGACCTCGCGCGCGCACGTCGGAGAATCCATCGAGGACGCGCGCAACTGGCCTGGCATCTTTCTCGTGGCGATCGGTCTGGTCGGCTTCGGTCTGACGCTCACCGCGGCCGGATACGGCTTCGAAGGTTGGGCGATCATCGGTGCCATCGCGACCGTGGTGTGCATCGGCTTGGGCATTCTCCTGGTCGTTCTCGAGCATCGCCGCTTGAAGAACCAGGAAGGCTTGAAGCTCACCGATCAGGCAGGTCATTGAGATGACCCGATCTCGTCACCGGCCGGTGCTGCGCGCGCTGCTGATCGCCGGTGTACTCGCCGCGGCACCCTTGGTCGCCGCGTGTTCGGACAACAGCATGGGCCCGGCGACCCCGGCCACCGCGACGAACAGCACCATCGTCTTCTCGATGCCGTCGGCCTCGCCTGAGGTGCCCAACCCCGACGCTCAGATCTCCACCGCGGCGGCAAAACAGTTGTGCGACATGATGCGCCCGGATATCGACAAGTGGCGCACCGAAGGCGCGGCCGTCGGCCGAGTTTCCTTCAACGGGACCGTGCACGACTGGGCGGCCCGCAACGGTGGGCTCAACGGCACCGTGCTGAAGGATCGTGGCGTCGTCGACCAGATCACCACGCAGAACTGTCCCGACGTGCGCGAGCAGGCGCTCGGGGCGCTCGACACCGCTGACCTTGCCAGTGCCCTTGTCGGATTCGGAGGCTGATCATGATCAAGACCACTAAGTTCTTCGTGTTCGTGCTCATCGCGGCGTTTTTCGTCGGTGGCTGTGGTGACGAGCCGAAGAAGCTCGTCAACAAGGGCGGCAGCACGCCGTGCAGCGAGTTCACCGCGCAGGATGCCGACAAGCAGCGGATCACCGTCACCAAATTCCTCGAGCAGGAACGCAACAATGACTCGTCGGCCCCGGAGGGCCAAACTATCGATGCGGCCATCGCGTCGATCAAGCTGATGTGCGTGGCACAGGCCAACCCGGACACCCCGATCAACAAGGCCGACCTGACCGGCATCCTGGTCCCGAAGTAACCGAACGCATTCCGTCCCGAACGAGGCGAAGACATGACATCGCGTCACCACCAGAACGTCGTGGAACTCCTTGTTCTGCAACACAACCGGATGCGGGAACTACTCGACGACCTGCAGTCGACGGCGGGACCGGACCGCAGGGAGTCGTTCGAGGAGTTCGCGCGCTGGCTCGCCGTGCACGAGGCCACCGAGGCGGAATTGATGACGGGCACCGTCAACTCGCGGTGAGCAATCGCAACACCTGATCCACCGGCAGCGCCGGTGAGCGATGACCGCTGCGGCCGATCATCGTCTCACCGGCGAACAGCACGTTGACCACGGCTTCCTCCACGACCTGCACGACGGCGTCGTAGAACGGATTGAGCTGGCCCCACGGGATGAATGTCAGTTGCTCGTACGGGGTTTCGGCGTTCGGGAAGGTGCTGGTGAGTGCGCCCTCGTTGGCGGTGGAGAAGGCGAGGAAGATGTCGCCGGAGAAGTGGGAGCCGCTGGTTCCGGTGCGGGCCAGGCCGAGTGGCACCCGACGGGTCAGCGCGGTCAGCTGGCCGGGTAGCAGCGGCGCGTCGGTCGCGATGACGACGATGACCGAGCCGGAGCCCGACGGTGCGGTCAACTCCTCCAACGGATTGTCCTCGGCCAGCAGTGGACCGACGGGGACACCGCGGATCGTAAGTTCTTTACGGGAGCCGAAATTCGCCTGCACGAAGGCACCGACCGTGTAGGTGTCCTTGCCGTAACCGACTCGGCGCGAGGCGGTTCCGCTGCCGCCCTTGAAGCCGTAACAGTTCATGCCGGTGCCGCCGCCGACGCTGCCCTCGGCGATCGCGCCACCCGCCGCGGCGTCGATCGCGGCCACCGCGTCGGCCGAGGTGACGTGGGTGCCGTTGATGTCGTTGAGATAGCCGTCCCAGGTCTCGGCGACCACCGGAAGTGACCAGTCGTCGGGCAATTCGGGAAACGCGCCGATCAGCCAGTCGATGATGCCGCGATGGCAGGTGCCGACCGCGTGGGTGTTGGTGATGAGGATCGGCAGTGCCAGCGAACCCGTCTCGGTGAGCCAGGTGGTTCCGGTCATCTCACCGTTGCCGTTGAGCGAATACCAGCCTGCCGCACAGGGAGTGAACACTCGCTCGCGGCCGCGCGGCAGGATCGCCGTGACGCCGGTGCGCACGTCCTCGCCGCGGATGAGGGTGGTGTAGCCGACCTCGACACCAGGAACGTCGGTAATCGCGTTCAAATCTCCGGTGGCTCCAGGGAATTGCAGCCCATACTCCCTTGCGCGCACATTCATGGGATGATCTTAGGCAAGGAAACGTTCTCGCGCTCGGAAACTTCTGCGGTTCAGATACTGATTTTCGGGCGGCAACCGGCAGGTTTGCCGATCGGCGCACCGGCTATGCCGTGGTTATGACGTCACTATGGTTGAACGACGCAGAGGTTCCGGCACGTCTGCGATTAACGCCGGGATCGCGATTCGACACTGTCGTGATCGGCGGCGGTCTTACCGGATTGGTGACCGCGCTGTTGCTGGCCGAGAGTGGCGTCGAGGTGGCGGTGGTCGAGGGGCGACGGGTCGGCGCGGGTACCACCGGTGCCACCACCGGAAAGATCAGTCTGTTGCAGGGAACTCGGGCCCAGCAGATTCGTCGGCGGCATACCGCTGGGACGCTGCGTGACTATGTCGCGGCGAATCAGGACGGGCAGCAATGGTTGTTGCGGTTCTGTGAAGAGCACGGGGTGGGGGTTCAGCATGTCGCCGCGCTCACTTACGCGCAGTCCGAGGGCGAAATCGGCAAGGTGCGTGCCGAATTCGAGGCGACGCGGGAGGCGGGGTTGCCCACAGAGATGGTGGCGAAGTTGGATGTGCCGTTCCCGTCGTATGGCGCGGTGCGGCTGAACGATCAGGCTCAGGTCGATCCCATGGCTGTGCTGGCGGCTTTGGCCGCCGAGGTCGAATCGCATGCGGCGCCGGTCTATGAGTCGACCATGGTGCGCGGGGTGCGCGGTGGGTTGCACGGTGATCTCACTGTTGAGACCGACCATGGTGATCTCGGTGCCGGGACGGTTGTGTTGGCCACGGGCACACCGATACTCGATCGTGGTGGGTTCTTCGCCCGGCTCACGGCACAGCGCTCCTACCTTGCCGCCTTCCATTTGGACGAGCCGATTCCGCGCGACATGTACATCAGCGCGGGACAACCCACTCGCTCACTGCGTTACGCGCCGACACCGGACGGCGATGTGCTGCTGGTCGGCGGGAACGGTCACGTCGTCGGGCGCACCAGGTCGGAGCGACAGAAGGTCGACGAGATGCTGCACTGGACGCAAACCTGGTTCCCCACAGCGGAACCCATGCAGGAGTGGTCGGCTCAGGACTACACGCCGGTCGGCGAACTCCCCTATGTCGGCCCGTTGCTGCCCGGGCAGGACAACATTCTCGTCGGCACCGGATACGCGAAATGGGGCCTCACCAACGGTGTTGCCGCGGCCCTGGCGCTGGCCGGACGCATCACCGGTAAGCCACCGAGTTGGAGCGGCGCGCTGGCCAGTTGGCGGCCGGGCGAACTCAAGGCACTGCCGTCCGCCACTCTCTCGAACAGTGCTGTGGCACAGCAGCTCACGGCCGGATGGCTGCGGATGGCGACCCACACCTCCGACCAGGTGCCTACGGAGGGTTGCGGCACTGTCGAACGGCGCGGTATCCGGCCCACCGCTACCTGCACCGTCGACGGCACCACCACCGAACTGTCCGCCGTCTGCCCGCACCTCTACGGCATCGTCCGCTGGAACGACGCCGAACGCTCCTGGGACTGTCCGCTGCACGGTTCCCGCTTCGCGCCGGACGGGACGCTCCTCGAAGGTCCCGCCACCAAGCCACTCACCCCGCTGAGCGCGCCGCAGAACCTGCCGTAGGGGTCCTACGTCACCGGCTGCGCGCGAGCCAATATCTCGTCGACGGTCTGCTGAACCGTGAGATACGAAGTGTCCAGCCACAATCCGATGCGCGGCGTGCTCTGCCACAGCGCCGCATCCAGCTCCGCAACGCTGAACGCCCCATAGCCGGACTTCCCCCGCCCCGCCTCCCGCGCGGCGACAACCTCCGGCCGAGGCGCGAGCACCACCACGAACAGCGGCCGTGTCTCGATCTGATCGATCGTGTACTGCATCAACTCCCCCAGCACCGTGTCCTGCACGATCGCCGTAAACCCCTCCGCCGCATAAGCATCAGCAGCCTTGGCGGCCAGCCGATGCCGCAAACACAGCTGCCGCAGCGCCTCCTGCGACGGCTCCTGACTCATCTCCTCTCGCCCGCCGACCACAAACCGCCGAAACGCATCCCCATGCACATGCGCCGACCGCGGCAACCGCTCGGCCAGCGCCTGCGCCACCGTCGATTTCCCAGCCGCCTGAATGCCGGAGATGAGGTAGACCGAAGGTGTCATGGCGATCATGATTGCACTCGAGGCAACCGCGTGCCCGCCGACAGCCGAATCGGTCACCCCGCCACCGAATCCGCTGATCTGGCAAGGATGTCAACCAATTAGCGGACAGTTGGAGCGAAACCGCTCAGCGGGGCACGGCTGACCCTCTAGGTGCCTTCCCGCAACCAGGTGTCGGAGCAGCCGTCGGTACCGCTCCCGTAGGTTCTCGAGGTTGAGCTCGCGAGTCAACTCGACATACACCTCGCCCAAGCGGGAGGGGATGATCAGGTGCTCGAACTGGTCGAGCTCGGTATCGCAAAAACGTTGGAGCAGAACGAAGAACTGGCGCAGCTCCGCTTCTGTCATGGACATGCCGGCGCTGTCTGCCATGGCGAGAGTTCAGTTCTGTGCGAGCAGGCGCCGCGGGGTCAGATCATCGAGCGGTGGATTCCCTGTGGTTCACCGCCGAGTTGGGTCAGTGCCGACGAATGGAAGATCGAGCCGGGTACGTGGATGGCGTGGGACAGGCCCGCGTGGGCGTCTCGCCAGAATCGTTGCAGGGGTGTCTTCATTTGCAGCGCACCGCCGCCCGAGCGGGCGAAGATTTCGTCCACGGCGCGAACTACTCGCCAGGCGGCGGCGGTCTGGGTGCGGCGGCCGATCGCGCGCATCTCGAAGCTGACTTCCTTGCCTTGCTCTACCAAGTCCCAGAACCGGTCCACCGTTTCGAGAATCGCGGCCCGTGACGCCGCGATCTCGGCGGCCGCATCACCGATCGCGTACAGCACATACGGGTCTTCTTTGATCGGGATGCCGGTGATCGCTACCCGCGATTTCTGTGCCGCGATGTGACATGCCAACGCGCCCTCGGCAATTCCGATCAGCGACGAGGTGATGCCGAGCGGAAAGATGCACGAGAACGGGAAGTTGTAGAGCGTCTCGGTGCGCCCTGCGTCCTTCGGCGCGGTGCCATCGAACACCTTCGCCGCATCAATAGTCCGATACGCCGGCACGAACGCATCCTTGACAATCAGATCCTTGCTCCCGGTCCCCCGCAGACCGACAACGTCCCAACTTTCCTGATCGATCTCATAGTCACTCCGCGGCAACAACACATGCAACGTCTGCGGCGGCTTCAACCGCCTCCCCTGCTCGTCACCAACAGCAGCACCGATCATCACCCACTGACAATGATCGGTCCCGGTCGAGAACGACCACCGCCCATTGAGCAGATACCCACCATCCACCGGCGTCGTCACACCCATCGGCGCATAAGGCGACGCCATCCAAGTATCCGGATCCCGCCCCCACACCTCGTCCTGCGCCTTGGTGTCGAAAAACGCCAATTCCCAAGGATGTACGCCAACGATCCCGGTAACCCACCCCGCAGCCCCATCCATCGCACCGATCCCCATCGTGGTCTCCGCAAACTCCCGCGGATGCACCTCGAGCCCTCCATACCCCTTCGGCTGCAACATCCGAATCGCCCCGGTCTCCCGCAACCGAGCCGCCGACGTGTCGGCCAACCGCATCAACTTGTCGCCGTCGACCCCCGCCGCCCGAATCTCATCCGCATACTGCTCGATCCGATCGAGAACCTGCCCCATAACTCTCCCCGTCCGTACGGTCATGCCCTCAAACTAGAACACGTTCCAGCATGCCTGCGGCAAAATGACCACTCTTCGGGATCACACCGATATGGACGCCCTGTGCGATCCATCGCGGATATCGAGGGTGAGTTGGAGGGTGTCGAGGACACTTTCGGCGCTGATGCGGGAGGTTTCTCGTCCGTTCAGGCAGGCGAGGACGTGGTCGATCATCGCGGCGGTCAGGTTGGTGACGGTGCTGACCTGAGGGTGCAGGGTGGCGGCGTCGATCAGGTCGTGGTCGATCATCGCGGTGGCGGGCGGGTCGATGATGCGGACACCTTGCTCGGTGAACTCGGTGAGCGTGCTGCTGCCGGATTGCCAGTCCCAGCTGCCGAGTGAGAGGTGACCGTCGATGACCGCGCCTCGGGTCAAGCTTTTTCCGAGAATCCAGTACGTCCACGCCATCCCAACCGAGGAGGTGCCGTGATGCGCCGAGATGCGTTGCGGGCCACTCGAACCCAGGATGGCCACAAAGTCGCGATATGGCAACTGACCGAGCGTTCTGCGCGCATCACGCGCGTGCAACTCACTGCCGAATCGTTCACCGCGTATAGCCTGCCCTCGAAGACACCACTTCCGTCCGTGCAACCTGGAACGATCGTGTTCGACGCGGCGCCGGATCTAGCTGATGCTCGGGAAACTCTGCCAGAGCACAGTGACCTTTGGGATGCGCTGCGCGATGACTACTGGGCCGCTCTACTGTGTGCTACCGATCTGCCGGACCTGTGGGGGCGCGACAAGGAGTCGTGGTGACGATTCCCTGCACGCGCGGGATTACTGGCCCGGGTCGTTTGGGTGGGGTTGTAAGGGGGTGATGGTGAAGGTCATCCAGGGTCGGAGGGGGAGGGTGTCCAGGACGTTGGTGCGGAGGTCGGCTTCGTCTGTTCCGCGCCAGAGGCCGATGCTGCGGAGTTCGCCTACTGGGCGCCATAGGCGGCCGAGGTTGCCGGTGGCGGCTAGTTCTTTGGCGCGGACTGCTTCGGCGGCTCGGCGGGCGTCGACGTCGGCGGGGTCGGTGCCTTCGGGGATGGTGGTGGTGATTTCTACGAGGAATTCCTGCATGGCTTGCTCCGTTCGGTGGTGGTGACCGGCGCGGGCCGCGGGGGCGTTGGTGCGGCGCGCAGGAGAGCGGGTGAAGCTAATCGTGCGCTTGCGTCCGATGGGTCTGCAACATTCGGTTGTGGGCGAAGATTCCCCGGCTGCCGGGACGACGTACCGGGATTTGGTGGCTACGATCGAGCCAATATCGAAGTCCTGGCCTTCCGCAACGGCCGTTTGTCCGAATCTGATCAGGAGACCAGGTGACGTTCCGCAGTGTGGTCGGTGTGCAGCTGTTGATGAGCCGGGGCGAACGGGTGCTGCTGGCGCGCCGGCGGAATACGAGTTTCGGGGATGGGGAGTGGAATGCTCCCGGGGGCAGGCTGGATGACGGGGAGGATGTGCTCACCGCGGTTATTCGGGAGGCCGAGGAAGAGATCGGGGTGCGGGTCGAGCGGGATGACGTGCGGATGGTCGCGTCGATGCACATTCAGTCGCCGCCGGGGCAGGCGCTGATCGTGTTCATCTTTCACACGGATACCTGGTCCGGCGAACCGCAGAACCTCGAGCCGGACCGCTGTTCGGACCTGCGTTGGTTCGACTTCGACGACATCCCGGAGGAGACGATCCTCAGCACCCGCGCCGGTATCGACATGTTCCGGCGCAAGCAGCATTTCGGGCTGTACGGCTGGCCCGAGCACGCGTCGCTCGGCGCGCAGAACTGGTAGGTCAGAGCAGCGTTCCGCCGCTGGCATCGATATAGGAACCGGTGATCCAGCGGGAGTCTTCGGACGCGACGAAGGCCACGACATCGGCGATGTCGGAAACCTCGCCCACGCGGTTGAAAGCGGACCACTCCGACATTTGCGCGACGGTGGCCGGGTCGTCGAACACCGGATCGCCATTGTTGGTGACGCCCGGCGCGACCGTGTTGATGGTGATCCCACGGGGCGCGACGTGCAGCGCCAGTTGCAGCGTGATCTGCTCCATCGCGCCTTTGCTCATCGCGTAGCAGATTTGCGAGGGCAGCGACGTTCTGGTCATGCCGGAGGAGATGTTGATGATGCGGCCACCGGCGGGCATCGAGGTCAGCGCGCGCAGGGTCAGGTAGTACGGCGCCTTCGCGTTCACCGCGATGTGCCGGTCGAACATTTCCGGCGTGACGTCCTCGGGCATGGTGCCGGTGAATCCCGCGTGCGCCGCGTTGTTGACCAGGATGTCCAGGTTCGCGGTACCGGTACGAGTGAGCAGTTCCGGCTCCAGCTGCGCGAACAGTGCCGAGACCGCTTCTGGCGCACCGAGTTCGGCGTGCACCAGGAAGGCCTGACCGCCCGCCGCCTCGATCTGCCGGACGGTCTCCTTGCCCGCCTGCTCGTTGCTCGAGTAGTGCACCGCGACCAGTGCCCCCTCCCGCGCGAGGCGGCAGGCGATGCCGCGTCCGATGCCTCGGCTGGATCCGGTGACCAGGGCGACTTTGCCCCGCAGCTTGCCCATGACTTCCCCTCACACGTCTACGACTTCTTGTAGTAGATCATAGTGAGATACCCGAAAAGGACAATCCCGACGATCGGTGCCAAACGCCACAACCGAAAGGAGTTGCCCTGGACCGCCACCCACAGCATCTCCACACAACCCCCACGGCGCCCCCGCGACCGCGAACTATCGTGAGCCGTCATGATCAAGATCCGCCCGATCCCCGCAGCGCTCCTCTACATTCTGGGCTCGATCCTGCTCGGCCCCACCATCTTTCTGGCCGGCTACTTCATCACCCCCGCGAACGGCGACTTCTGCGACATAGGAGCCCACGGTTCCCGCGCACAACGCGACCGCGACTACGCCCTGATCGACACGATCCAAACCACCGGCGCGATTGTCATGCTCATGCTCGGCGCGCTCGCGCTCGCCTATCTGTGGCGCGACCTCCGAAGGATCGGCTGGCTCCCCACGGGTGTGCTCAGCGGCGGGATCTTGATCATGGCGTCCGGTTACCTGCTGATCCTGAGCGCCGCACTGTACGGAAACCCGAGCTGCTAGGCACGCCCCGTCCGCAAGGTGAGGTAGCTCGGCTGGTCGGGGTCGAGCACGATGGTCTGGCCGGTGATCGTGCGTTGCTTCCACGGCGGGATCAGGTGGCGCGGGAAGCTGGTGCGGCTCACTGCGATTCGCAGCCGGTGACCGGCGCGCAGCACAGCTTCGGTGGGGTTGATTTCGATATCGATGACGAACGGTTCGCCGGGGACCACCGGTAGCGCGGATTCGGCGGTGAGAGTGTGCAGCGGGAACAGCAGTTCGCCGTCGACGTATTCGCTGCCTGCGGTATCGATCGCTCGCAGGGTGGAGAGCAACGCGCCGCGGGTGATCGGCACGGAGGCTCCGTCGGGTTCGACATCACAGATGGTCACCGACCAGAACGCGTCTGTCCCTTCGGCTTCCACGTTCAGGTGCAGGTTCATCGGCCCGGACAGGACCGTGTCTTCCACGAACGGCTCGGTAGTGAAGGTGACCGCGCCAGCCTCGGCATGCCGGTCATCGGTGCCGAATCGGCTCCCGAAGAGCAGGGTTACGCCCATGCTCATGACCCCGGTGTTGTTGGACGCCATACGGATTCGTCCAGTAGGGAGGGGTAGTCGAGATTCGATCTCGGTCGGCTCGGCGGATAATCCGGCGTCCGTAGCGGCATGCTGTGCGGCGCCGGTAATTTCGGAGTTCAGATAGAGCCGTTGCACAGTGGCGGCCGGATCCGGAAACTCGTTGTGCCGCAACCACTGTCCGTCACCCTGCCTGCGGACGGTGATCGGCCCGTAGCGATCGATGCCGTTGTCGATCCCCTTGACCCACCGATCGAACCAGGCACATTGCAACTCATCGATCGCCTGCGGACTGTCCGCGGCACCGAGACCCGAGCCGACGGTCAGGTGGTAGGAATCATCGACCAGTACCTGTTTCACCCCGCCGGACAACGGAATTCGGTCGAACATGCGGAAGTTGGAGCGGTTGTAAACATCGTGCCAGCCGCCGTGAATCCAGGTGGGCGCGGTGATGTCCTCGAAGCGGGCCAGTTTGCTCGCCCACATCGGGTTGAGGAAGCTGTCGGGGTGCTGCTCGGTGAGCCCGATGTCGATCGCGTGCCGCACCCAGCCCGCCGGGTCGGCGATCCGATCGCGCAGGAACTGCTTGGTGATCCCGGCGCGCAGCAGACCGGGCACCGACGGCAGCCATTTGAAGCCGGTGACGGCGAGGATCCACAGCAGCATCCCTGGCGTCGGCACGCCACCGGTCAGTCCGAGTTCGCGCATCGGATCCTCGCCCGCCTCGATGGCGAACACGGCCCGCAGGCCCTCCGGCCGCAGACCGGCGGTGATCAGCGCGGAGATGGCACCGTAGGACACCCCGGTCACCGCGAAATCGCCATTGCACCAGGGCTGTTCGCGCACCCACGCGACGGCCTCCAGATAGTCCTGCTGCTCACGCGGCTGGAAGAAATCCCAACTCCCGGTGGAGGTTCCGGTACCGCGTACATCGATCATCAGCCCGACGTACCCGCGGCGCACCGCGGTGCGGTTGATCACGAACGGTTCCAGGATCCCACCGGCGGGCGTGTGCAGCACGTCGCGCGCGGTGAACCGCCGCCGATCCGAGGAGCCGACCCGCCCGGCCAACGCACGTAATGTGTTGTGCCAGCGCATGCCCTGCCGGTTGATCATCTTGTTGTATGGCGTGAAATTGATGATCGCGGGCAGCGGCTCACGCGCGGGCCCCGCTCCGTCGCCAGGTCGCAGGATATCGGCGGTGAGGATCACACCATCCGACATCGGAATGGGAACGGTGGTGGCGCCGAACAACTTCGAGTACCGGGCAGGCCCGATATCGAAACGATGATTCGGCGGCACCGTCGTCGCGGTAGTGGTCAGCGGCTGAGCCATAAGTGAGGTCCTCTCGGCGTCAGCGCACGGTGGTCGTCGTGGCCGGTTGATCGATATAGCGACTCATCGCCCAATTCAGGCCGCGCATGGCGAGGTTGTAGGACGGCGGAAAATACCGTTGCGCCCAGTGCCCGATGCGGATGTCGTTCGAGGTATAGACCAGATAGGTATTGCGCTCGACCCCGCGCACGATCGAGCGCGCCGCCGCCTCCGGCGTCACCGCCCGCTTCAGGAACAGCGCCATCGCACGCTGCACCACCTCGGCGTCGCGATCGATGCCTGCGATGTCCACCCGGTCGGCCATCGGCGTCGCCATCGCGCCGGGACAGACCAGGCTGACCCCGATCCGGTGCTGACGCAGATCGAACCGCAGCACCTCCGACACCCCGCGCAACCCGAATTTGCCCGCGCTGTAAGGCGCGTGCCACGGCAGCCCGAACAGCCCCGCGGCCGACGACACATTCACCAGATGCCCACCACGGCCCGCCGCGATCATCGGCGGCAGGAATTCCTCGATGATATGAATCGGCCCCATCAGATCGATATCGACGGTGCGCCGCCACTGCGCGTGGCTCAGCCGGTCGACGGTCCCCCAGGTCGCGATCCCAGCGATGTTCATGACGATGTCGACGCTGTCCACCTCGTCATGCGCCCTGGCGGCCAACGCAACCACTTGTTCGTGGTCGCTGACGTCCGCGGTCGCCGCGAGGTGCACGTTCGCCCCCGCCGTCCGCGCCAGCGTCGCGGTCTGCTGCAGACCCTCCGCGTCGATATCGGTCAGGATCAGCGAGGCGCCCTTGGCCGCGACCGCGAGGGCGGTGCTACGGCCGAGACCGCTGGCCGCCCCGGTGATCAAGCAGCTCTTGCCGCCGAACGTGGTCATAACTCACGACGATAGGCGGAAATGAACACTGTTGTCTACAGAACGCCGGATGCTGTCCCAGACGCAAAAAGGCTGGCGCTCAGGCGGGTTCATGCTCGAAAACGATGGTCGTCCAGCCGCCGAGATGGATCCGGTCACCGCTGCGCAGCGCGACCGGCACCTTCGCGGGAATGAGCTCGTCACTACCGTTGACGCTGGTGCCGTTGGTCGACCCGAGATCGGTGACGGTGAGTTCGGCACCGTCGAGGTGAATCATCGCATGCGCCCGGGACACACCCACATCGGCGGGTGCGATACCGAGATCGATATCCGGCGTCAGCCCCTGCGAGACACTGCGCTTGCCGATCAGAATATCGTTGCCATGCAGGGTGATTCGACGTTCGGGATAGAACGCGGGAAAGCCGACCTGATCGGCATCGGGGCCCTTGCGCGCGATGACCCGATCGTAGAACTCACGATCCGCGGTGATGGTGGCCACCCAGGCAGCCGAGGGGGCGGACACCGCCACCGAAGCCTCCGCGAGCAGCAGATCGGGCCGAACGGCTGGCGTTGGCAACGCCGAATCATGCCCGCACACTTCACAGAAACGCCCACTGCTCGGCGCACCACAGGACGGACACAGCGCAACCGGCTCCGCCGCAACGGCCGCAGGCGCCTCCCCGATCGGCGCTCCGCACACATCGCAATAGTCGGTCGCGCTCGACTGATGCCCCTCAGGACAGGTAACGGCCACTACCCCTCCTTCCGAACCCTGGCGGTCTTGGTCGAGCGAGCATCCAGGGCCATCTCGTCCGCGGCCGCGACGCTGGACCGCAACCGAACCGTCCCGTTGCGCTCATCGACCTCGACCACCCCGCGCAACAGCTTCGCCGTGCTCTCGTTCCCCGACTCCGCCGCGAGCTCCACCGCGCGCCGCAGTTTGGCCGTCGCGGTATCGGTATCGCCACTCTTGCGCGCCGCCAACCCTTCCTGCACCACCTGCGCCAGCTCCGCCTGACCGGTGTAATGCGCTACCCGCCTGCTGATTCGGGCCGACAGCTCACCGTCGGTGGTCCACACCGCCTTCACCAGCCCCTGCCCGAGCACCTCGTCGCCACTCACCACGCTCACCCGCGCGGCCAGCTTCTCCCGGCCAGGCGCGGCAGGTTCCACCTCCACCTGCACGTGATAGTCGCGGTCCTCGGCACCCCACGCGCCGAGCGGGTACTCCCCCACCTGCGCCGCGGTTTCGACCCGCCGCGCGGTGAGGTCCTCGATGGCCGGGGCGACCTGCTTGACGAACCGCACCTTCGCGCCCGCCGGCGTCCACACCCGCAGCGTCAGTTCCGGAATCGCCTTCGCCATCGAGCCCTGCATCATCGCGGCGAAGTCGGCGGCCAGCTTGGCCGGGTCCGCCACGATGTCGACGGTCCCGTGCAGCGCCGAGGCGATGGTGCGCAATTCGTCGACCCGCCAATCGGTTCCGACGCCGCGGCAGTCACAGGTGAACACGCCCTCGGACTGCTTGATCTCCGCGGCGAGCGCCGCGGGCTCCTCGTGCTCGTTCTTGCCGTCGGTGAGCAGGATGGCGTGCACCATCGCGCCGGGATGCTTCTTGGCCAGCTGCCTGGCCAGGCCGAGCCAAGTGCCCATCGCCGTGCCGCCGCCGGGCGTCAGCTTGTCGAGTGCGCGCCGCGCGGCCGCGCGGGAGTCCCGATTCACCGCCAGGGACGGCACATTCGCCGGAAAGGCCAACCGCGCCATCGCCGTTCCCTCGATGATCGCGAACTTGGTGCCGTCGGCCAGCACGTCGAGCGCGGCCAGCGCGGCCTGGCGCGCACCGGGAAACTTGCGACCGGTGGCCATCGAGCCGGAGCAGTCCAGGATGAGGATCTCCAGCCGTTCCTGCGGCGCGGCCGCCACCACCAGATCGGCCGCGGTCTCGACGGTGACCACCGCGTCGACCGTGCCGACGCCGTCGGCCAGATACTCGTTCTGATCGATGGCTACCGAAATGCCATTGCCTGCAACGGAACTCACTTGACTTCTCCTGGCTGTGGAACGGGAACGATCGCGACGGTGATGTTGTCGCTGCCGCCGCAGCGCAGCGCGAACTCGACGAGTTCGCGCGCGGCGACGGCGGGAGCGGTCGCGGTGGCCACCTCGGCGAGCGCGGTCGCGTCGGACAGGTAGTTCCAGAGACCGTCGCTGCACAGCAGCAGCACGCCGGGTCCCGTGGTGCGCAGCGTCCGAATGCAGCTGTCGGACCACGGTTTTGCCGGACCGTCCGCGCCGAGCCAGCGGATCAGGGTGTGCGCCCTCGGGTCGTTCATCGCGGCCTGCTCGTCCATCGCGCCCGCGTCGACCAGGGCCTGCGCCCAGGAGTCGTCCGAGGTCAGCCGCTGCGACGGCGGGTTGCCCGGCTCGTCGGGCGCGTCGGCATGCAGCCAATACGCCCTGCTGTCACCGACATTCGCGACGGTGATCTCGGTGCCGTCCGCGTCGGCGCGCACCACGGCCGACACATAGGTACACGACGGCGCGTGGCCGTCGGCCACCGCGATATCGCGGACCGCCTGCGCCGCCGCCGCGAGGCCCGCCATCGCCGCCTCGGCCGCGGGCAGTCCGTCGAGCAGCGCGGTGCGGCAGGCATCGACGCCTGTCCTGGCCGCGGTACCCGAGGCCACTTGCGGATCTTCCGAGGAGGACACCCCGTCTGCGACCACGAGCACTACCGTCCCCGGCGCCGCACCGGTGCCGTCCAGCACGGCCGCGGCGACCGCATCCTCGTTGCGCGCGTGCGAGATTCCGCGATCGGTCACCACCGCGACAGCACCGAGGTCCGCGTCGAACCGGTCCGGCGCCCCACGCAACTGCCCACAGTCGACGCAGTAACCGTCGCCGTCGTACTTCAGCCCACCGCACCCGTCACAGGCGCTGGGCGGCCCAGGTTCGTTGTTCGGCAACGCGATTCGCTTGCCGCCCAACTCCTGCCCGCAGTTCTCGCAGAAACGATCCTGCTGATGCACCTCGGCCGCGCAACCCGGACAATGCAAACCAACCCCCGTACTCATAACCTGGTCCTCGGCCGGACGATGTTCGCCTGCTCTACCAATGCGAATCGCTCCCACATGTCGTCGGTTTCCCGGGCCAGGTCCCGATAGCAACGCTCCAATCCGGTACGGACACCGTCTTGATCCAGCTTCGCGCCGAGCAGCGGATCGAGGGCATTCGAGACGCCGCCGGCCCGTAGCCAATCCAATGCGGCGGTCAGCACCCGCAAACGCACCTGTGCGCCACGGCGTTTGGAATCCAGCCGCAACCGAGCCACCCGCTCGCCCGCGTCGCGCACGATCAACTCGGTGAGCTCGGCCGGTGACCGTCCGTTCAACTTCGTCTCGACCGCCGCGATTCTGGCCTCGGTGAACAGCGAAGAACCGGCATCGACCTGATCGAGTACCGCCACCGCGCCATCACGATCGTCGGCCGAGGCACGCAGCCTGGCCAACCCGAACACCGCACTGAGATACGTGCGATCGGTCCGCCACACCGTCTCGTAATATTTTGCCGCACTGCGCTTTTCCTGCGAGGCATTGAACCCGCCGGAATCAGCGGTCGCGGCACCAGAAAGCTCGGCGACGGCAGCCAGCGCGAGTTTGGGCGCTCCTTCACCGGGCAGCGCCGCATACACCGCGTCGAATTCGCTGGTCGCCGCCGCGAAATCACCAGCAAGCAAACGACTTTCACCGCGATACCAGGCGAGCCGCCAATCGCCGGGCAGCGTCTCGGCGACCTCCGTCAGCCGCCGATCCGCCTCAGCGGTGTCGCCGACCTCCAGCGCGGCCCGAATGAGCCGCAACGGAATCTCGGTCGACGCGGCGCGCCCGGTGACGACCGAACGCAACCCGGCCTCGAACGCCTGCTCCAGCTCCGCCGGCGTGGTCCCGCTCGTCGTGGCGAGCAACGCGGCCGCACTGTCGGTCGGATCGACCAGCGGAACCGGCAGGGCGGCAATGATATTCGCCGCATCCACCGCCGCATCGACCCCGAAGACACCGCGCGGCGGCCCGAAGTAGGTCGACATGCCGGGTCGCGGCACCCCGTCATCGGTCGAAAGGACCTCGCGCAGCACCCCGGTCAGCTGATCGGTCATCTCCTCCATCGAGGCGAACCGCACGTCCGGATCGTCGTCGGTGGCGCGCAACAGGAACCGGTAGAGCGAATCGTAAGTAACCAGCAGCGGTTCGGTGTCCGGCCCCGGCAACTCGGCGAAATGCCCGCCCCGCTGCGGCACATCCATCAGCAGCACGGCCAGCGTGCGCCCGACCGTATAGACCTCGGTGGCGATGGTCGGCCCGGTCTCGGCGATCTCGGGCGCCTGATAGCCGATGGTGCCGTAGATCGGGCTGTCCTGATCGTCCATGGCGATCACCGCACCCAGGTCGATGAGCTTGAGCTGCTCGTCGGTCTGCATCACGTTGTCCGGCTTGAAATCACAGTAGGCGAGCCCGAGGGAGTGCAGATAGCCGAGCGCGGGCAGCATCTCCAGCACGTAGGCGATCGCCTGGGCCGGTGGCAGGAATCCGCCGCCCGCGTCGCGGTGCGCGCGCAGGATCTGCTTGAGCGAGGTGCCGCCGACGTACTCCATCACGATGTAGCCGACCGCGACCCCGTCCGCCCCGGCGTGCTCGACGAAGTTGTGGATCTTGACGATGCTCGGGTGCTCCACCTCGGCGAGGAAGCGCTTCTCCGCCACCGCGGCCAGCATCGCGTCCGCATCACCCGCGTTGAGCAGGCCCTTCAGCACCACCCAGCGGTCGCTGACATTGCGATCGATCGCCAGGTAGATCCAGCCGAGCCCACCGTGCGCGAGGCACCCGGCGACCTCGTACTGACCGGCGACCAGATCGCCCTTGGTCAGCTTGGGCGCGAAGGAGAATCGAGTGCCGCAGTTGGCACAGAAGCCCTCGCTGCGGCCGGGCTTTCCGTCCCGGCCCCGGCCGACCGGCTTCTCGCACTTGCCGCAGAACCGCTTGTTCTCCGGCACCTGCGCGTCGGTCATGATCGCGGTGCTCGGATCGATCCGCGGTACGCGCGGCACCTCGACCATGCCCGCGCCGAGCCGCCCGCGCCTGCTCGACCTGGACGAGGATCGGCCGGTGCGCACCGAGCGCGAGCTAGCCCTGGCACTGCGGGTGCTGCCGGACATCGTCGCGACCGTCTCCGGGGCGGGCGCGGTGCCGCATACCTCGCAGTAGCCGTCGATAATCGTTCCGCCACAACCGGGTTCGGTGCACTGCCGATGCACGGACTCGACCGTCGTCGACTCGGTCGTCGCGTTGGCCGCCCTGGCCTGGGTCAGCTTCGCCTGGGCCGCCGTCGAATGCACGGTCGTCGCCTCGGCCGGGGCGGTCCCGCACACCGCGCAGTAACCGTCCTCGATGGTGCCCGTGCAGCCGGGTTCGGTACATGTCCTCACGGTCGCCTCCCCGATTTCTCCGCGATGAGTTGCTGATAGTCGGCGACCGCGCGGGTGACCGCCGCCAGATCACACGGCGTGCGCGAGAGCAGCCCGGTGGCGATCTGATGGGAGGCGAGCAGGTCACGGTCCTCGCCGACGCCGAGCCGCGCTGCCTTGGCCTGGTAGGCGGCCAGCCTGCCGCGCAGTTCACCGCGCCGGTCCAGCAGGCCCTTGGCCAGATTCTCAGCGGCGGCGGCCGCCGCGATCGCCGCATCGATCCGGCGGCCGAGTTCCAGGAGCGCCGCTGCCGCACCCGGATTGGAGGGGACCGCGTCCAGTTGGGCGCGCAGTCGATCGATATCGTCCGCGGGTACCGGCAGCGGACCGGACACGATGGTGCGCTCGACCTTCGCCCTGGCCTGCGCGGCCCGCTCCCGCGTTTCCCGCAGCGCGTCGAGCCGCTTGCGCGCACCCGCGATCGCGGCGGGCCAATTCGCCGCCACCGCGGCGAGTTCGGCGAGCACGGCCGCCTCCCGCCGCAGGGCGCCGTCGAGTTCGGCGAGGCGGGCATCGATTTCGGCGGCGGTCAGCGCGAGCGGATCGGTAGCCGAGCGCCGCAGCAGTTCGGCGATGCCGTCGCTGACGGCGCGCAGCTCAGGGGTCACTCCCCCGGCTTTGTCCAGTTTGTTCTGCAGCGGGGCAAGTCCGGACATCACGCGGGTGTTCACCTTGTCCACCGCGTCGAGGAATTCGGCGATCATCGGGAAGGTCGCCCGCATGCGATCCAGCGTATCGGCGAGCCCGACGAACAGCACGAATTCGCTCGGACCGGTCAGCGAACGTTCGGCAAGCGGGATCGGCGTGCGCGACACCTCGTGCGGTCGGCCGCGCAGCAGCTCGGTCAGCTGCGCGCGTTGACCGTCGTCGAGCCTGGTGCGATTGCCGCGCACCGCGTGCGCCGAATCCAGGATCGCGCGCATCCGGCCGAAGTCCTCCCACATCAGCGCGAGCGCATCCCGGACCGGCAGCCAGCGCGCCTCGGTCACCCCGGAGGGTGGGTAGCTGCGCACCAGGTTCAGCCCCGGATGCTTGTCGAGCTCCAGCAGGGTGGCCACGATCGAATCGGCTTCGACTGCGCGCCTGGCCAATTCGCGGTCTATCTCGATCAGGGTGAGCGGTTGCATGATGGTCGGGCTCATCCCACATACCGTGGCTCGGGCGGATCCTGGGCCTGGCCGAGAGCGCCGAGCCGCGCCTCGGAGATCCGCCGCCAGGTGCCATCGGTCCGCATCCGCTCGAGCACGCCGTTGACGAAGCGGATCATGTCGTCGCCGCCCTTGGGCAGGCCGACCGCGTAGGCGCCGGTGCCGACGGGCTGGCCGACCACCTCGAGGTTGTGGTCCTGGGCGACCAGACCGAACAGGATCGGGTCGTCGCCGCTGATCGCGTCCACCTGGCCCAGTTGCAGCGCGACGAGGCAGTCGGTCCAGTTGGTCACGCCGACGACGGTGGGGCGCTTGGGCAGCGCGAACAGCGGCGCGGGGGCGGTGGTGCCGCGTGCCACGCACACCCGCTTGCCCGCCAGGTCGTTCGCGGAGTTGATGCCCGACGCGTGCGGCGCCAGAATGCGTTGCGCCGCACGGTAATAGACGGCCGAGAAGTCGACGTCCTTGCGCCGCTCGCAGGTCGCCGAGAAGGTCCGGACGACCATGTCGACCTGTTTGTCGCGCAGCGCGGAGATGCGTTCGGCGGCGGTCACCGAGCGCAGTTCGATCTTGTCCGGATCCCCGAACAGCGCCCTGGCGACCTCGCGCGCGATGTCGATATCGAAGCCCTCCAGCCGGCCGGTGGCCGGGTCGCGGAAGCCGAACAGGTAGGTGTTCTGGTCGACGCCGACGCGCAGCCGCCCGTTCGCCACGATCGTCGCCATCGGCGAACCAGCGGGCATCGCACCGACTCTCGGCAGCGGGCCGGGCCGCAGCGACCCCTCGGTGTCACAGTCGCTCTCGCCCTCGGCCTGCGGCGGGGTGGTGATCTCCGCGGCGCCCGCGGGTTGCGGGTCCACTGCGGCGAGCGTGCTCGGTGTCGGCAGATCGCCCGACCCACAAGCCGTCATCAGGACGCTCGCGCCGACCAGCAGCGCGGCGAGCAGCAGGCGGGTACTCACAGGAACTCCTTCAGCCGCGGCCACAGTCCGGTCACCACGGCGGCCGCGGCGAGCACCAGCAGCACGAGCGTGCCGAACGGGCTGATGATCAGCACCGTGCCCGCGTCCCGCAAGCCACCGCGCAGGTCGCGGCGGGCCTGGGTGAGGTTGTCGTTCAGCGAGCGGTCCAGCGCGGCGAACTGGGTGGCCGACGAGGTGGGCTCGGTGCCGATCGCCTGCGCGAGGGCGGCCGGATAGTTCGCCGCCTGATAGGCCGCGACCTGTGCGCGGTGACCGGCCGACCACTTGGTGAGCTGTTGCGCGGCAGCGGAGTCCGGGCCGACGACGGTGCCGAGACGGTCCCGCAAATCGGTGGCGTGCCGGTTGTACGAATCCTCACCCGCCGCGATATCGCCGCGGGTGATCAGCTGCAACGTTTCGTCGGTGCGAGCCTGCTGCGCCGCGATGCGCGCCTTCGCCAGCGTTTCGAAGCGATCACGCGCGCCGGACGCGCCGGTGTCCAGCACACTCGCGGCCACGCCGGTCGCGACGACCACCCACAGCAGGGCCAGGATCGCCGCACCCGCCGCCGCCATGACGCCGACGTTGGCCAGTCGGTTGGTGCGCCGCAACAGGATCCACGAACCCACCGCGCAGGTGAGCAGCACCAGCAGGATCAGCACGATGCTCACCACCGGCAGCGCGCCGATGGCCCGCTGGTCCTCCTGCACCGCGGCGAACCGGTCGGTGGTGAGCCGTTCGGCGTTGGGCAGCAAGGACTTCTGCATCACCGCCGAGGCCGCGCTGAGGTAGGACGACCCCACCGGGAAGCCCTGCCGGTTGTTCGCCCGCGCCGTCTCGATGAGGCCGGTATAGGCGGGCAGGTCGGCGGCGATCCTGGCCACGATCTGCCTGGTCTGCTCGTCGGAAACGCCCGCGGTGGCCTCCGACAGCGCGGCGGCGGCGTCGGCCAGCGATTGCTGATACTGCTGGCGCAGCGCGGGCGCCTCGATCCCGGTCGATAGGAACGCGGTGGCCGCCGAAGCGTCGGCGGCCGAGAGCGCCACGTACAACCGCTGCGCCGCGAAGGCCAGCGGTTCGGTGCGGTCGAGCGCGACGTCGCGGCGCGCGCTCTTGTCGCTCATCTGGTTCGCGCAGGCGAAACCGGCGAGCAGACACAGCACGACGGACACGACGACAACAACGGCGATCACCCCCGGCGTCGTTCCGGCGAAGCGTCGCAACCACAGGGTCCCGTTGCGGATGCGAGGTCCCACACCGTCCTCCTAACATCTCCCCGGCCGGTGCATTCGATCGCGATAGTACGGGAGGAGGATTACGGCTGCCGACCGATTGCCCAGGTAGTGGACAATCGGGGTTTCAGACGCCGGTGCGAACCAGCTTGGGCGCGGTGCTGATTCGAGCCACGACCAGTGCGGCGGCACACAGGCCGGTGATGGTCAGCCAGCCGAGATCGGCCGGCGGCCGGAAGGCTTCGGCCGAGGTCAGGGCGTCAGGATGGCTGGCGATCAGTGATCCGATGATCGCGACGCCGAGCGACTGGCCGATCTGCCGCGACGTGGTCGCCAGGCTCGCCGCGACGCCGGACTGCGCGGGCGGCAGCCCCGCCACCGCCGTCGCAGTGATCGGCGTGTAGATCAGGCCGATGCCCGCGCCGAACATCGCGTAACCGATGAGCAGCAACAGGTTTCCGCCGCCGTCGAAGGTCACCGTCAGCACCGCCGCCGCGGCGGTCGCCAGCACCGCGCCCGCGCTCAGCGCGCTGCGGGCGCCGCGGCGCGCGACGATCCGGCCCGACATCGGCCCGAACACGAACATGGCGACCGCCATCGGCACCAGCGCGAGCCCGGCGGTCAGCGGCGAGTCGTGCCGAATCTCCTGGAGGTAGAAGGTATTCAGGAACAGGAACCCGCCCAGCGCGGCGAAGGCGAGGATCGCGATCACGAACGCGCCGGTGAACGGGGCCGACCGGAACACCCGCAGGTCGATCAGCGGGTGCGGGTGCCGCGGCGCGTACCGCAGCAGCGCGACGAGGCAGGCCGCCGCCCCGGCGAAGCAGCCGATCGTCAGCGGCGCCAGCCAACCTCGATGCGGCCCTTCGATAATCGCGAACACCAGCAGCCCGAGCAGACCGATCACCAGCAGCTGCCCGAGCGGGTCGAGCGCGTGCGGGCTATCCGACTTCGATTGCGGAACGACCAGGAAGGTGAGTGCCAACGCGATCATCGCGATCGGCACGTTGATCCAGAACACCGCCTCCCACCCGATCGCGTCGACCAGGAAGCCGCCGACCACCGGGCCGGCCGCCATGCCGATCCCGACCGACCCGCTCCAGATCCCGATCGCCCTGATCCGCTGGCCGGGTTCGGTGAACACCGCCGAAATGATCGCCATCGCAACCGGAGTGAGCATCGATCCGCCGACGGCCTGCAGCACCCGGAACGCGATGAGCCAGCCGATCGAGGGCGCGAGACTACAGGCCAGCGAACTCGCGGCGAATATGGCGAGGCCGAGCTGGAAGATGGTCCGGCGACCGATCCGGTCGGCCAGCGAGCCGGACAGCGTCAGCAGGCAGGCCAAGGTCAACGTGTAGGCGGCGACCACCCACTGCGCCCCGGCCAGCGAACCGTCCAGCCCGTGCCCGATGGCCGGTAGCGCGACGTTGACCGCGGTGGTGTCCACGTTCGCCATCACCACCGCGGTGCAGCAGACCGCCAACACCGTGGTCTGCCGGATCGTCTTCGGGACACTCGGCGCGACAGGGGCGCTGATCGACATGCCAGCATACTTGCAGCATCCCGACGGTCTTCCGCTCCCAACACACCGTGCGGCTCGACTCGTTCCAGTTGGGAGCTCCTGCTGAACTCCCTAGTGGGCGCCCGCGGGGACCGGAGCCCTGGTCGGTACGGACGACCGGCCGCCGTGCAGCCGGAACTCCTGCGGCGGGCAGCCTTTCCAGCGGCGGAAGGCGCGGATGAAGGAGGCGGCTTCGGCGTAACCGAGGCGGGCGGCGACCTGTTCGGTAGTCAGATCGGTGTAGGCGAGCAGCTGCTCCGACATCAGCTGCCTGACCTCGTCGAGCAGGCCGCGGAAGGAGGCGTCCTCGTCGTTGAGTCGCCGCGACAGGGTGCGCGGGCTCATGAACAACTCGTTGGCGACCGCGATCTGATCCGGAATATTGCCGGGGGTGCGAACGAGCAGATCGCGGACCGCGCCCGCGACACCGGAGCGGGTGCGATGCCGATCGAGTAGATCGCGGCAGAGCTGCACACAGGCACTGCGCGCCCGTTCGTTGGTTTGCGGCACCGGAACGTCCAGTGAGCGGCCGTCGAACGAGACCGCGTCGGCCGCCGCGCCGAAAATGGGCACCACGCCGTATATCTCGTGATACCGACTGGTGTCCGCGGGCGTCGCGTGCCGGAATTCGACTCGAATGGAAGGAATTCCGGTATCGAACAGCTCGCTGCCGATTGTCTTGATACCGGCCAGGATTCGCTCGGCGAGAAAGACGCGCAGGTCCGGCGGGCATTCCGCATCGTCGAATCGCACGCTGGTGACACCCGCGGTTTCCTCCACCGTGAGCCGCCCGGAAACGGCGGCGCGGTCGAGATAGCGCACCATGACGTCGACCGCGTCGCGCATTGTGCGGCTGCTGAGCAGTGCGAGACCCCAGGGTCCGGACACGGGGATATCGGCCCGGCTGCCCGCTTCCGCACCGAGGCCGGGCTCCGTACCGACGCGTTCGAGCACATTACGCACGACCCGTAATTCCTGAGTGGCCGTGCACTCGATATCGGTCGGCGACAGCATGGTGCCGGATAGGCATTCCACAGCGGACATTCCGCGCTCCGCGGCGAGCGCGATCAGCACGCGAACGCTGGAAGTGCTGCGGCGAAAATCCCGGTCGAACATGTACTCGCATTCCTCATCGAATTCGCCGCGCCAGACGGCTTGGCGAAATCTATCAATGCGCGGCCGGTCGGTGGGGCAAAACGACAAACTGGTCAGGGCGCGCGCAGCAACATTTCGTTCAGCATGGCGATGATTCGGTCGCTGTCGAATCGGACGGGATCGTCCAGCACCAGTTGGGTCGCGGTGTGGATGATGGTCTCGAAGACGCGGACCAGGACATCGATATCGACGTCCTCGGCGCCGCGTTTGCCGGAAAGCCACGCGCCGAGAGCGTGATTCAGCGGGGCGCTCAGGTCGTCGCGGGACTTCTCGATGCGGTCGCGCAGGGTCGGCGGGACGCCGTCGATCGGGAAGTAGATCAGCCGCCAGCTGTCGGGCACGGCGCGCACCTCCGCGAGGAAACGGGCCAGTGCCGCCGACAACGCGTCGGCTCGATCCCCTTGCGGCACTGACGATTCGATGCCGAACATCGATCGGTCCACCGCTTCGCGCATGCGTGCGCTCTCGCGTTCGATGAGCTCGTGCAGCAGGTCGTCGCGGCTGGCGAACGAGTCGTAGACCACCGGACGGGTGACGCCACCGCGCTCGGCGACCGCGGCGATGCTGACGTCGCCGAATCCGCTTTCGATGATGATTTCCAGTGCGGCGTCGAGCAATTGGGCCCTGCGGTCGGCGGGCGCGAGCCGCTTGGCGTAGCGGCGGCGCTGCGGCTTGGCTTCGGGCTCCGACTTCGGCACCGGCTATCCAGCCTCTGCGGCGAGCGTGGCCTCGGTCATCCTGCGGAGCATCCAACGCAGGGTACGCGACACCGCGTCCCGCTGTGCGCCGCCGTCGGCCAGCGCCAATCGAACGCCGATCTCGCTGGCGCTTGTTATCGCGTGGCTCAGTAGCTCCGCGTCGATCACCCGGTCGTGCAGCGCGGCCACCGCCGCGATCGCCGCTTCGGTCTGCTGCCGAATCTCGTTCCTGCCGTGCTCGATTCGGTCGTGCGCGGCGGCCGGCAGGCCGTCGCCGGACATCACGACCAGCTGCCAGGTCTCGGGTGCGGACTGCACCATGTCCAGGAAGACGTCGACCGCGTCCACCACGAGGTCGACCACGATCTCGGCCGGGTCGGCGTCCGGCGGGATGGTCGGCTGGGCGGTCGCGGCCATCGCCACCACCCGTGCCTTCTCCCGGTCCAGCAGCGCCGCGAAAACCTCGTCGCGGTCACCGAATTCGGCGTAGAGCGCGGGCCGGGTAACCCCGGCCGCGCGCGCGATGGCGTGCATGCTGACCCCGACGTACCCCTCCCGGACGATGACCCCCCGCGCCGCATCCAAGATGCGCTCGCGTCGCGCCGACACGATCTCCTCCAGTGCTGCTCGAGCGGTGATCATCAGGTCGGTCGACCGGTGATCCGGTGGCGCCAGTGTACGCATCGGCTATAACTGCCGTGGCGGCATCGGGGTTCGACGACTGCTGATCAAAGATCGGATAGTACGTGCTCAGCCCGGCCTTGGTAGCGAAATTGACACTGTTGTTCTGGAGCCGAACCGGTGCTACCGTGTGCCGAGCGTTGGTGTGGCGGATCACAGTTGGGCAACCAGTCGCACCATCGACGCGCGAGCACGCGACCTCACCGACGCGGTTGTCGAGAACTGTCAACACCTTGGCCAGCTGAGCCACGAGCAACTCCACCGGTGCGACCGACCGTGCGGAGAGCCTTGTCCGCGGATCGCCGATCGATCCGCGGACGAGGCAGTAGGAGGACTGATGAAGGGCGCTCCCCCGCTCACGGAGCAGGAAGGCTCCGCCTCGGCCGGGCAGATCGTGCGTGAGAATCTCACCGGCACCGTGCTTTCCAGCCTGCGCACCTTCGGGCGCGCGGTGGACCTCGGCCTCGAGTCGGTGCGCGGCACAGTGACCGACGTGCTTGGTTTGCGCTTCCAATGGCAGGAAATGCTGCGCCAGGCTTGGTATCTGATCACCGTGACGGCGATACCGGCGGTGCTGATGGCCATTCCGTTCGGGGTGGTTGTTTCGCTGCAGGTGGGCAATCTGATTCACCAGCTCGGTGCCGACTCGATGATCGGTGCCGCGGGTGGGCTCGGGGTGATTCAGCAGGGTGCGCCGATCGCGACCGGGCTGTTGCTCGGCGGCGCGGGCGCTTCCGCGATCGCCGCGGATCTCGGCGCGCGTACCGTGCGCGAGGAGATCGACGCGTTGCGCACGATGGGGATCAGTCCGGTGCATCGGCTGGTCATTCCGCGGGTGACGGCCATGCTGCTGGTCGCGCCGCTGCTGAACATTCTGATCATCTTCGTCGGCATCGTCTCCGGTTACGCGGTCGCGATCGGCGCGCAGAACGTGACGCCGGGCAGTTACTGGGCCACGTTCGGTTCGTTCGCCGTGCTGGCCGACGTGTGGATCTCGCTGGCCAAGGCGATGCTGTTCGGCTTCATCGTGGTGATCGTCGCCTGTCAGCGCGGGCTGGAGGCCAAGGGTGGGCCGCGCGGGGTGGCCGACGGAGTCAATGCGGCGGTGGTGGTCTCGGTCGCCGGGATCATCGTGGTGAACCTGGTGATCACCCAGGTGGTGGCGATGTTCTTGCCGTTGCGGGTGGCCTGATGACCGCGACACCGTATGCCCCGAAGGGGCTCGGCTGGGCCTATCGCGTTGTCCGGCAACGCGGTCGGGTGTTCGCGCCGATCGAGACCGTCGGGTTCATGCTCGGCTTCGTCTTCCAGGCGCTGTGGGCGATCCCGCTCACCCTGCGCCGCTATCGGGCGCAGACGATGCGCACCATCACCGATATGACCTGGGGCCGTGGGTCGGTCCTGGTCGGCGGCGGGACGGTGCCGATGCTGGTGGTGCTCGGCATCGCGATGGGTGCGGGGGTCGGCATCCAATCCTTCGCGGCCCTGGATCTGCTCGGTCTCGGCCCGGTGACCGGTGTGGTGTCCGCGTTCGCGAATACCCGTGAGCTGGCGCCGATCGCGGCGGCGGTCGGGTTCGCCGCGCAGGCGGGCTGCCGGATGACGGCGGAGATCGGCTCGATGCGGATCTCCGAGGAGATCGATGCGCTGGAATCGCTTGGGCTCCGGTCGATTCCGTTCGTGGTCACCACCCGGGTGATCGCGGGGGCGGTCGCTATCGTGCCGACGTTCCTGATCGCGCTGGTGCTCAGCTATATCGCCTGTTCGACCGTGGTGGTGCTGTTGCACGGCCAGGCAGGCGGCGTGTACGACCACTACTTCTTCCAGTTCACCAGCGGCTACGACGTGCTGGCCGCGGTGATCAAGATTCTGGTCTTCGGTGTCGCGGTGATCCTGATCCATTGCTACTACGGCTTTTTCGCCTCCGGCGGACCCGAAGGCGTCGGCATCGCGTCCGGGCGTGCGGTGCGGGCGAGCTTCGTCGCAATCGTCGCCTTGGACATGGTGCTGTCGATTCTGCTGTGGGGCGTCAACTCCGCCATCGAATTCCCGGGGTGAGCTGATGCCGAACTACAGCATGCCCGGCGTCTCGATGACGCGCCGCGGCTCACTGGTCATCGGTGCGCTCGCCCTCGTCACGGCCACCGTGGTCACCCTCGGCTGGCGCGGCGTTTTCGACAACGCGGACGCCGACCGGGTGCGAATTCAGTTGCGCACCGAGCAGATCGGCGAAGGGGTCATCCCGGGCACCAAGGTGCGGATGGATGGGGTGACGGTCGGCGAGATCGCCACTATCACCAGCGCCGACCAAGGTCGGCAGTTGATCACCCTGGATCTGAACCGCGCCGAAACATCTTCGCTCACCGACGCTTTCACCGTCGACTACGCGCCGGACAACCTGTTCGGGATCAGCGCGCTCACCCTGCGCCGGGCCACCGGCGGCGCGGCGCTGCACGCGGGCACGGTCGTCGATCTGGCGGGCCGCAACGCCGACAAGGCGACCGATGTGACGATGGGCAGCCTGCTGCGCTCTCTCACCGAGACCTCCACCGAGGTGCTCACCCCGAAGCTGACCGAGCTGATCACCCGGTTCAACGGCGACTTACACGCCTTCACACCACTGTTGCAGTCCATGGTCGCGCTCAGCCGCGCGGTCGCCGACACCCAGCGCTACCCGACGCCGTACCTGCTCGATCAGTACGCCGCGCTGTTCGGCGGGATCGGCTCCTTCACCTCGGCCACCTTCCGGCTGCTCGATGCCGTCATGAATATCGAGGTGTTCGTCAACGATCGGGCGAAGTACGACGCGTTCATCGGCATGGTCGTCAACGATGTGTTCCCGGCGATCGGCCAGGTCGGTGACGCGGCGCGCGGCCAATTCCTCGGCTACGCCCAGATGCTCACGCCGCTGCTGGAAGCCATGGCCGCGACAGTGCCCGCCCCGCAACGGACCCGGGCCGAGGGCACCGAGCTGATCGACCGGCTGAACCGGATGTTCGCCGATACTCCGGACGGGCCCGCGGTGAACGTGGACGTGGTGCTGCGCGGCATGCCGGGCATCGCGACGCCACTGTTCGGCCGGCCGGGCCTCGGGGGTGTTCGATGAAGCAATTGCCGATCCGGTCGATCGTGGTGCGGCTCAGCGTGTTCGCGGTCGCGATGGTGGTGCTGCTGGTGATGGTCGCGCAGGCGATCACCCGGCCGATCGGCGGCGACACCGACGACTTTCGCGCGCGGTTCACCGATGCGAGCGGCTTGAAGACCGGCGATGACGTGCGCATGTTCGGGGTGCAGGTCGGCAAGGTCAGCGCGATCGACCTCGACGGCGCGACGGCGGTGGTCCGGTTCTCCGTGCAGCGGGATCGGCCGGTCTACGACGCCAGTGTGCTCGCCATCCGGTATCAATCGCTCACTGGGCAACGCTATGTCGACATCAAGCAGCCGGACCGTCCTGGCACCCGGCTGCGGCCGGATTCGACCATCGCCGAGGCGAATACGATTCCGTCGTTCGATGTCACCCAGCTGTTCAACGGGTTACAGCCGGTCATCGCCCAGTTCTCCCCCGGCGCGCTCAACCAGTTCACCGAGAACGTCCTTGCCGTGATCGACGGCAACGGCTCCGGCATCGGGCCCGCGCTGGAATCCCTCGACAAACTCAGCCGATTCGCCACCGATCGGCAGGCGGTGATCAGCACCATCGTGGCCAACCTCAGCACCATCTCCAGCCAGATCGGCGGCCGCTCACCGCATCTGGTCACCCTGCTGCGCGGGATCGCCGACGTGTTCACCGCGTTCCGCGAAAAGCTGGACGGACTCCTCGATTTCGCCGCCGTCGCACCGTCCGCGCTCGCGCCGCTCAACAGCCTGATGGACACCCTCGGCTTCACCGAGAACACCAACCCGGATCTGATGACCGATCTACGGCTGCTGTTTCCCGACCCGCAGGCGGCACTCGACCTGCTCGGCAGGCTGCCCGGACTGCTGCAGGCGCTCAGTGCCGTGCTGCCGCCCGCCGGTGCCGCGGCGAGCGAGGTGAACCTGACGTGTTCGAAGGGTTCGGCCGAGCTGCCGGAGGTCATGAAGATTCTGGTGGCCGGGCAGAGGATCACTATATGCAACGGGTGACGCCCCCGAAGGGCTTGCTGCACAAGCTGATTCCGGATCACGCGCACGTCGACCGGCATGAGGCCACGAAGAATCGGCGTGAGTTGCGGCTCGGTCTGCTGGGTGCCGCGTTCGTCGCGGTACTGCTGGTGATCACCGCGGCGATCTATGTGGTGCCGATCGGCAAGTCGACCTACACGGCCGAACTGGCCGAGGCGCAGTCGGTGAAGGCGGGCGATCAGGTGCGCGTCGCGGGGATCACCGTCGGCGCGGTCACCGGGCTGGAACTGAAGCCGGATCGGGTGCGAATGACCTTCACCGTCAAGCGGGGCGTGTTCCTCGGCGACGCGACCTCGCTGGAGCTGCGTATGCTCACCGCGGTCGGCGGTCACTACGTAGCGGTGTTCCCCGCGGGCTCGAAGCCGCTCGGCAACAAAGCTATTCCGATTGATCGCACGCGACTGCCCTACAGCCTGATCCGCACCTTGCAGGACGCCGCGCAGCCCACCCGCGACGTCGACGGAGATACGCTGCGGAAAAACCTGGCGGCCCTGCAGGATTCGCTGGATCAGAGCCCGGACGCATTGCGCCGGATCGGCGGGTCGGTGCAATCGTTCGTGGACATCTTGAACCGCCAGAACGCCGAGGTGTCGCGTGCACTCACGGTGATGAACGAGTTCCTCGGCACCATCGACCAGAACAAGGGCCTGGTAGGTGTATTCGTGCGCCAGATCGGGGTGCTGCTCACCGAGGGACTGGACAAGCGGGCCGAGATCGAGGTGGCGCTGCGGATCACCGCGCAACTGCTGTCCAGGATCGCCGCGCTGGAGCCGTCGTCGCGGGAGGTCCTGGAGCCGCTGGCCGGGAAGCTGCGCGAGACGCTGCCGCAGCTGGCCGAGCTCGGGGCGCAACTGGACGTCGCGATTCCGGCGTGGCGGGAATTCCGCGATCGCCTGGTCGCCGCCACCGCGGGACCGGACGGGATCGTGATCGACCAGACCGCGCTCGCGCCGCACGTGTGTGTGCCGGTGCCGGGGCGGGGGTGCTGATGAAACGTCTGCTTGCCGCACCGGGTTTCGTCACCGTGGTCGGTGCGCTGCTGCTGGCCGTCGTCGCGGTGACGGGGTACGTCATCGCGTTCGATCCGGCCAAGAAGATGCTGAGCTACTGCGCGCTGATGCCGGACGCCGTCGGCCTGTACACCGGCAATCAGGTGACCACCCTTGGCATTCCGGTCGGCAAGGTCACCGCGATCCGGCCGGAGGGCACCGCCGTCCGGGTCGATTTCGAGGTGGCGGCCGATCATCCGCTGCGCGGGCAGCCCACCGCGACCACTCTCTCGGACAGTCTGGTCGCCGACCGCACGCTCGCCGTCTTCGGTGAGCCGACGGCCCCGGCCGAATGGGACCGGAGCCGTTGCCTCACCAAGACTTTCACGCCGAAGAGCATCAGCCAGACGCTGGAAGGCTTCTCCCAGCTCGCGGCTCAGCTCGGCGGGGGCAACAATCCCGCCGATCAGACCCGAATCCGAGACGGTGTCAACGCTCTGCAAGCGGCCACCGCCGACACCGGCCCGCGACTCAACACCCTGATCAAGGATCTGGCCGGTGCGCTGCGGCAACCGGATGCCGCGATCGGCAATATCGGGCACCTGATCGACGCGTTCGCCTCGATCGCCGGGAGCATCTCGACGAACTGGGACGATATCGCCACGGTGCTGGTGCGGGCGAATACCGGCATCGCGTTCGTCAACGACATCTGGTCGAGGGTCGTGCAGATCGTCGATTCGCTGCTGGTCCTGTTGCCGTGGCTCAACCGCCTCGCCCGCGATTACGGCAGGCCGTTGCTCGGCGCGCTCGACGGTGCCGTGCCCGGGTTGCGGCTGCTGGCCGCGAATGTCGGTTCGCTGCAACAGGTCGTGAACATGATCCCGGCGATCGTGCAGGCCTTCCAGCAGTCGATCGATCCGGCGACCGGCTGGCCCCGGATCACCTACGCGGCACCGAAAGTGGCGCTGCCGCAGGAACAGGCGGATCAGGTGTGTGCGGCGATCAATGCGGTGAGCCCCGGCCGGTGTGGCTCGGCGGCGAATGGTCTGTCCGCGGTAGATGTGGTGCCGATGATCCTGGGATCGGTGGGTGCGCGGTGAGTACTTCTGGGACAAGACGATTCAGACTCGAGTCCGCCGTAGTCGCCGCTGCGGCGGCCGTGCTGCTGACTGCGTCCGGCTGCGCGTTCGACCCGGCCACGGTGCCGGTGCCGGGCGCGTCGGTGTCCGGTCCGACCTATCAGGTGCGCATCGAACTCGCCAACGCGCTCAACCTGCCCACGCAGGCGAAGGTGGTGGCCAATGGCGCGCAGATCGGCAGCCTGCGCTCGGTGCACGTGGTGGACCCGACCGCGACGAGCAGCGGCCGCGTCGATGCCATCGTCGCGATATCGAGTTCGGTGAAGTTGCCCGCGAGTACTACTGCGCAGCTGCGGCAGAACACCTTTCTGGGCGACATCTACATCGGACTCACCACCCCGGCAACGGGTTTCGCCGACATGATCCCGGACGGCGGCACCATCCCGCTGCGCCAGACCAAGGCCGCGTTGCAGGTGGAGGACCTGCTGGCCGGCATGTCGACCTTCGTCGGCGGTGGCGCGCTGCAACAAGCCCAGGACATCATCAACCGGGTGAACGCGGTGCTACCGGAGCAACCCACGGAAACAGCGCGGATCTTCGACGTACTCGGCCGCGACGCACAGGACGTCGCGGCCGACACGGGCTCGGTAGACCGGATGCTGGACGCGATCGAGAAGGATCTCAATGCGGTGCTGGACAATCCGACCCAGCTCGACGCATTGCTGAGCGATCGTGGCGCCGTGGAGATTCCCGCGGACGCGCAGTCGCTGGTGCTGACGCTCGGCGTGGTCGGCGGACTCGGCGTCGTCGGGCATGCGGTGCAGTGGCTCGGGCCCGCGCTGGAAGCCGGTGACGCGACGGCAAAGGCGCTGGTGCCGTTGCTGTTCGCGAATCGTCCCCTCGATCTGAACTCGCCGTCCAACCTCAACCGGGTGGTTGCGCTGTTGCGGGACAAGGTCATCCCGTTCGCCGAGCGGGGACCGAAGATCAATGTCACGCACGTCGGCATCGAAGGTGCGAGCCCGGCGGACGCCGACGAGCAGGTCGCGCGAATGATCGACGCGCTGCGGATGATCGGAGTCGTCCGATGAGGCACCTGGGCTCGATCGCGTCGCTCGGTTCGATCGGCGCGATCCTGATTCTCGTCGGTTCGTATCTCACCTTCGGCGTGGTCCGGGTCGACTGGTTCAAGGACAGCACCAGCGCGACCATGCTGCTCACGGACTCCGGCGGGCTGCTGCCGCGGTCCAAGGTGTTGTTGTCGGGCATCGAGATCGGCCAGGTGACGTCCGTGGCGCATCAGGGGCCGTCGGTCGTGGTGGCGTTTCGGTTCGACGCCGAGTATCGGATTCCGACGGCGAGTTCGGCTCGGATAGAGGCGCTTTCGGGTCTCGGCGAGCCGTATCTCGAGTTCCGGCCGACCGCGGCGGGCGGGCCTTATCTGCGGGACGGTCAGCGGGTCGACGCGACCACCGTCGCCAAGCCGGTCTCGATCCCCGAAGTCGCGCGCGCCGCAACGCGATTGCTCGAGCAGCTCGATCCGAAGGCGATCGCGGGCATCGTCGCGACGTTCGACCAGGGTTTGGCGGGAACCGAATCCGTCATTCCGCAGCTGTCCCGATCCACCGATCTGCTGGCGGCGACGCTGCTCAGCCGGACCGACGTGATCCGCAAGATGCTGGTGGACCTACAGTCGCGCGCCTCCGAAATGTCCTGGGCCGGACCGGAATTGGATAAGGCGGCCGGACCGTGGGCCGAATTCGGGCCGCGGGTCGCCGAAGTCGCCGCCGCCGTCGCCCGGATCGCCCGGTCGGGCGACATTCCGGGCGACTATCTCATCGACACCGACCAGACCATCGGCTTGATCCCGCTGCTGAAAGAAGTCGCCGCGAAGATCAACCTGCTCGGGCCGGACCTGCAGGCCCTGCTTCCGGTGTTCCAACCGGTGGTCGCCGCCACCACCGGGGTGGCGCGCCAGATCGACCTCGGCGCCCTCATCTCGCAGGCACTGAACGCCACCAGTCCGGATGGCGCGCTGCACCTGCAGCTCACTGTCAAATAGACCAGACGGAGTTACCGGCTATGCCAGAGCTGACTAAGACGATCGAATCCCCCACCGCGCCAACGGAACCCGCTCGCCGTCTCAGCGGCCGGTCGGTGAGTATCGAGATTCCCACGCTCATTCGTGGCGCCGTTATCGCAGTGCTCGTGCTGGCCGTGATCGCGCTGTCGATCTTCCTGGCCCGCGCGCGCGGCGAGCTGGCCGACGGACGGGCCGCGGCGGCGGACGATCGGCACGCCGAACAGATCGCCACCGACTACGCCGTGGGCGCGTCGACCATCAACTACGCCGACATCAACACGTGGATCGGCAAGTTGAAGGCCAACACCGCTCCCGCGCTGGCGAGCAAGTTCGATGCCGTCGGCCCGAAGATGGGCGAACTGCTCACGCCGTTGAAGTGGACCTCGACCGCCACCCCGGTGACCGCCAAGGTGACCGCGCGGAACAACGGGGTGTACACGGTGAACGTGTTCGTGGATCTCACCATCTCGAATGTGCAGAGCCCGCAGGCCGGTCAGGTGACCGCCACCTACACGGTGACGGTCGACCAGCATTCGGAGTGGAAGATCACCGAGGTCGGCGGGATGAATCAGGCGCTGCCGCTCAAGTAGTCCGGACCGACTTCGCGCGCAACACGGTGACGCTCACCGCGAGCAGCCAGAGAATGGTCAGTCCGCCCGTTGTCGCCGTCGTGCCCCAGCCGTTGGCCGCATAGAAGTTCGCGGGCTCGTTCCCGAAGAACATCGACGGCACAAAGACCAGATGGATCACGGCCAAGCCGAACGCCGACCACATGGTCCAGCGCGGCAGTAGCGCGGTGCCCGCGATCGCGAAGCCGAAGGCCGTCAGGAACAAGGCGATCAGCAGCTTCGACAGCGAGCCGTAGAGCAGATATGTGCCGGTGACGGCGATGGTGGGATCGATCGGGTCGGGTGCGGCGATGGTCGCGCCGACCTCGAGGCAGATCGAGACCGCGCTGACCGTCAGCCACATCACCCCGGCGACCGCGCTGATCGAGCCGATCCACGCGTACTCCGGACCACGCGTCCGCAGCAGATACGGCAGCCCGATCATGAACACCACGAGCAGCGTATTGCCGATGAGTCCGAACATGCTGCGGGTGATGATGTTCCAGTCCGGCGGTGGGCCGTCGTAGACGAAGTAGAGCGGTAATTCGACGAGCATCAGGATCGTGGCGACCAGGCCCGCCGTGCCGGTGGTGCGTCTGATGACGGTGCTGTCCATGGACTCTCACTTTCGCTGACCTGCCGCCCACATCGCGGCGACCAGGCTCTTTCCTCTTTAGTATATGTCTTATACTATATGACGCATGCTAACGTTCCGGCCGTTCGAGCACAAGCGCTGAGGAGGCGAACCGCACGATGGCCGACGACACCCCGCCGAACGAGTTGGTCCGCCTGTGGCGCCTGCCCATCGGTCCGCGGCTGGGCCGCCCGGCCGGGCTGGATGTCGATCTCGTCGTCCGTACCGCCGTGCAGCTGGCGGACCGAGACGGGCTGTCGGGTGCGACCTTGCCGAAGATCGCCGAAACCCTCGGCGTCACACCGATGTCGCTCTATCGCCACATCGGCTCCAAGGAGGAGCTGCTCGTCCTCATGGGCGACGCGGGCACCGGCCCGCCGCCGACTTACCCTGCGCCAGCAGGTGATTGGCGCCCGCCACTGCGCGAATGGGCCGTCGCCCTCTGGTCCGTGCACCGGCAGCGCCCCTGGCTGACCCAGCTGCCGATCGCCGGGCCACCCAGCGGCCCCGGTGCCATCGGCTGGATGGACGCGGGCCTGCGCGCCCTGCGCGGCACCGGCCTCGACGCCGGCGCGAAGGTCGGCGTGGTGACGGTGGTCAGCGGCTACGTCCGCCAGGCCGACCTACTCGCCCAGCAACTCGAACAGGGCAGGCGCACAACCGGTCTCGACGAGACCGAAACGAACCGCGACTACAGCCGCCACATGGCCCGCCTGATCGACCCGGCACGCTTCCCCGACGCGGCCGAACTCTTCCACTCCGACCTGTTCGAATCGGCCCCGCCGCCATCCACTCCCGACCCCGCCCAGGACGATTTCGAGTTCGGCCTGGCGGTCGTACTCGACGGTGTGGCCGCGACGATCGCCCGCGCCGACGCTTGATCGCTACTCACACACCGCGTTTCGGGCCGACGACGGATCAAGAAGGTAGCGCACGACGAGGCCGTCGATGCACTGGTTGACATCGTCGAAGACGACGGCGTGCCCGTCACCCTCCCGCGTCAGCAGCGGGCTGGCCAGGTAGTCCGCCATGCGCTCTGCGTTGCGCAGCGGAGTGGTCGGGTCGTGCCTCGTGCCGACGAGCAGCACCGGCGCCGAAGCGTCGGCGCGATGCGGCCGGAATCCCTTGGCTGTCCCCGAGAACGGCCAGAAATCGCAGATGTCCAGTGGGAACTCGGTGCGACGTGGTTCGTAGTCGTCGAAGGTCGCGGCGTCGTACACCGCCGCCTCGTCGGCTTGCCGCGCGGCCCGATCGTCAGTCGGCGCCGCGATGTCGGCGCAGGTGATCACCTCGAGTGCATTTTCGTACATGTCCGAGGTCCAATAGGCGAGACCGGTCTCCGAGCTGGCTAGTTTGCGCATCGGGGCGCCGTCTCCGTGCCGGACCGCGCCGAGCGCATCGAGATAGGGTGCCCAGCCTTCGGGCCACAGGTAGCTCGCGATCAACGCTCTCAGGATGGCGATCGGCTCGACCGCGCGCGCCGCGCCCGCGGGGACGGGATGGTCCTTCGCGTCGCGCAGGATGCCGCGAAAGACGTTCTGCGCCTGGTCCGGATCGTCGCCGAGTGGGCAATCCGGGTGCCCTTCCGCGCGGTACCGGCCGACACAGAAGGCGGCCACCCGATCGAAGGTCTCCTGAAAGCCCTTCTCCTGACCTACGCGCATCTGGGTGTTGTTCTCGGCGACATCGACGACGCCGTCGAGCACGGCGGCGCGATAGCCGTGCGGGAAACGGTCGATGTACATCGCCGCGACCTGCGTACCGTAGGACACCGCAAGAATATTCAGCTGCGACTCACCGAGTACGCCACGCAGGACGTCGATGTCATCGGCGGCCTCGTCGGAACCGATGTGCTCCAGCACTTTCGAGGCGGTGCCGCGCATACACGAATAGACGAATGCCCGCCGCCACGCCTCGGTCGCCGCCACCGAATCCGAATACTCCGTGCGGTCAGCGCCGGTGGGATCACACCAGATCCGCGGTGTCGAGCGACCGACGCCGCGGGGGTCGTAGGAGACGATGTCGTAGTGTCGGCGAATCTGTTCAGGGAACGCCATGTCCAGCATCGATAGGCCGGTCCCGCCGGGGCCACCGCTGATCAGCAGCAGGGTGCCGTGTTTCTCGGCCTCGGCGGGCAACCGCGCGACAGCGAGCGAAACCGTCGACCCCGAATCGGGAGCCGGTCGACCGATCGCGTGATAATTCAACGGCGCGAGTATGCGGGCACACCTGCGGCCGTCCGCGGGTGCGTCCGGGAACCAGTCGCTCGGTCCACTTTTCACGCAGCGGACCCATTTGACCTGCTGGGTGTAAAAGGCATCCAGCTCACCGTTGCCCGGATGTTCGACCTTGTCATCAGAGCATCCGCCGACCAGCAGCGCCGCCACCACCGGGACAACGACAAGAGCCAGCATTCGCAAGGCTTGCACGGGTCGGCCTCCTCACTGCTCGGAGCCAGACGTTCGAACTCGACGCTAGATGAAACATTAGCAATGGAGTAGCGAGGCCCCAGGGCTATCAGGAGTTCCGGACCGCGATGCCGAGGTGGCGGGCGAAAGCTGGTGCCAATTCCATCAATTGGCCGTTGTCGATGGTCGCGCCGCGGAGGGAATCCAGGCCGTCGGTGATGTCGAGGGCGCGGGCGCCGCGCAGGTCGACCTTTGTCAGTTTGACCCGGTTCATGACCAGGCTTTCCAGGATCGAGCCGGGGAAGGTGACGTTGGCGAGGGTGGCGTCGCCGAAATCGCAGTCGCGCAAGACGCATTCGACGAAGGTGACGTCGCGGAGTTGTGCGGTGCGGAAGTTGACGGAGTCGAACTTGCAGCCCTCGAAGCGCACTCGGCGCAGCCGGGCGCCCGCCAGGTCGACGCCGGACATGGCGCCGGCGATGACCTCGCCGTCGATCCAGCCGGTGTCGGCGAGCTCGGTGCCGATCCAGCGGACGTTGCGCAGCCAGACGTCGGCGAATCTGGTGTGGCGCATGCTGCCCCTGTTGAAGGCCATCGAGGTGAACGCCGACTCGCTGAAGCGGGCGTTCTGCACGTCGACCTCGTCGAGCTCACCGCCGTCCAGATGCACGCAGTCGTAGTCGCCTTCCGGCTCGAGGTCGCCTTCCAGTGGCGCGAGGTGGCGCGCGTAGGGCAGGTCTTCGAGCTCGCTGGGCATCCGGGATCCTCCTGATGACGGTTCATGGTGCGACAGCGGTCGAGTATTCCGGTCGGCACCGACAAGTTCATACCGAGGTCGGTCCCGGATCGAGACGGGCCGCGCGGGCGTTCAGGTACCGCTGTTGCGGCAGGCTCATAGCCCGTTGCGCCGCAAGGAGATACGCGGCGCGGGCGGCCGCGGTGTCGCCGGTGGACTCCAGCAGGTGGGCGCGTACGGCGTGCAGGCGGTGGTCGTCGGCGATGCGGCCGTCGGCTTCGAGGTCGTCGACCAGTTTCAGGCCCGCGTGCGGGCCGCGGGCCATGGATACCGCGACTGCGTGGTTGAGCGCGATCATCGGATTGTCGACGAGGGCGAGCAGGCGTTCGTAGAGCAGCATGATCTGCGGCCAGTCGGTCGCCGAGTAGCTCGGCGCCTCGTCGTGCAGCGCGGCGATCGCGGCCTGGAGTTGGTACGGGCCGGGCACGCCGCGCGGCAGGGCCGCGGTGATGAGCGCGATGCCCTCGGCGATGAATTCGGCGTGCCAGCGGGTGCGGTCCTGATCTTCCATCGGGACGAGCTCACCGCCGGGTCCGGTGCGCGCCTCGCGGCGGGCATCGGTGAGCAGCAGCAACGCCAGCAGGCCCGCCACCTCGGCGTCGTCGGGCAGCAGCCGGTGCACCAGGCGGGTGAGCCGGATTGCCTCCGTGGACAATTCGACGCGGTGCAGGCTCGGGCCGGAGGTGGCGGCGTAGCCCTCGGTGAAGATCAGGTAGAGCACGTGCAGCACCGCGGCGAGGCGCGCGTCGCGATCGCCGAGGGCCGGGGGCGCGAAGGGCACGCCGCTGTCCTTGATCGTTTTCTTGGCTCGGCCGATGCGCTTGGTCATGGTCGGCTCGGAAACCAGGAAGGCGCGGGCGATCTCGGCGGTGGTCAGGCCGCCGACGGCACGCAACGTGAGCGCGACCTGGGACGAAGGCGAGAGTGCCGGGTGACAGCACAGGAACAGCAGGATCAGGGTGTCGTCGGAATCCGTCGGCTGCCGATCGGCGGGTGGGGTCAGCCAATCCTCCGGCAGCGCCCACCGAGCGACCGTCTCCTCGCGCTGTTTTCGGGCCTGCTCGCCGCGCAGCAGATCGGTCAGTCTGCGAGACGCGACCGTGATCAGCCAGGCTCGCGGATTGTCGGGAACGCCTTGGGTAGGCCATTGCGTCGCCGCGGCGAGCAGCGCCTCCTGCACCGCGTCCTCGGCGGAATCGAAATGACCGTAGCGACGCACCAAGGCGGCGAGGACCTGCGGCGTGGAGACGCGCAGCAGGTCCGCCACCCCATCATTCGACATATCAGCCGAACTCTGGCGGCGCCTCGGCGAGCGGCCGCACATCCGCATATGCCGTGTCGGCGATATGCGCGGGCCCCGGGCACTTGCCGAGCCCGGCCGCGATTTCGGTAGCGCGATCGAAGCTTTCGCACTCGATGATCCAGTAGCCCGCGAGGACTTCCTGCGTTTCGGCATACGGTCCGTCGGTGACGAACGGTGCGCCGTCCTTACTGCCGATCCGCCGGGTGTGCACCGGATCGACCAGCGCGCGAGTCTCCACCAACTCGCCGGACGCCTCCAGCCCGTTGTTGAAGTCGGTCATGAATTCGACCATCGCCGCCACCTCCGCGGCCGTCCAGGCGGGCTTGCCGGTGCCCTTGCCCGCCATGCCGTCGTAGTCCTGCTGCGAGCCGTAGCTCAGGATCATGTATTTCACGGCAACTCCTCTGGGTAGTCGGCACCGCGGTGGCACCGCTCGTCAGGAACGTCGGAGCCGTTGACCATTCTCGGACATCTGAGCCGATAGCATCTCGAAGCAAGATCAAGTGATCTGGATCACAGTTTAGATCCGACAGACTGGTCGCTCCGAATCACGCACTTGAAGTTCTCTGAAAGTTTGCGGACGAGCGGTTTTCGTCCGGTCCTCGTGCTGAATCACAGTACCGCCGCCCGCGCCGCGCTGGCGGTGGGCTTGCTGGCACGGGTGCCTCGCAGGCGGTGTGACGACAACTCGACGGAACGGAGCGATCTGATGTCAGCAGCAGTGACTGACCCGCCCGCGGAGTCCGACCGACCGGACGCCGAGAACCCGTTCCCGCTATCGCACGCTCAGCTAGGCATCTGGAATGTGCAGCAGGTCGCCCCGGAGTTGCCGCAGACCGTTTCACAATATGTCGAGCTGCGTGGCGAACTGGACGTCGAGTTGCTCGCCGAGGCCATCTATCGCTGCGGTTTCGATATGCAGAGCCTGCAGGTGCGCGTCGTCGAGATCGGCGACCAGCCGTGTCAACTGGTCGATCCGGGAGTGCCGCTCGGCGTGCTGCACGTGGATCTGCGGGGCGCCGAGAATCCGCGCGCGGCGGCGCTGCAGTGGATCGAACGCGATGTGACGGTGCCGATGGATGTCGCCGGTACCCCGCTCGCGCGGAACGTGGTGCTGCAAACCGGTGTCGCCGAATACTTCTGGTACGGGAAGATGCACCACATCGCCATCGACGGATACGGCGGCATGCTGCTGTTCCTGCGGATCGCGGAGCGGTACAACGCGCTGCGCAACGGCGTCGAGGCGAGCCGGACCATGGCCGAGTCGCTGTACACGATCTACCGGATGGAGCGGGACTACCGCGCGTCCGCGGACTTCCTCGAGGACAAGCGGTTCTGGCAGGAGCAGGTGTCGCACCTGCCCGAGGTGTTCACGCTGAGTGGCCGGGCCGCGCCCGCGAACCGGCAGCGGCTGGTCGAGGCGGGCATCCTCACCGACGACGCGGCCGGCCTGCTCGACGCCGCCCGGACGGCGCTGCGGGTGTCGCGACCCGCGTTGTTCGTTGCCGGGCTGGCCGCGTATCTGGCCGCCGCCAGCGGGAATCGCGATGTCGTGCTGAGTCTTCCGGTGACGGCGCGTACCACGGTCGGGCTGCGCTGCTCCGCGGGGTTCGTCTCGAATGTGGTGCCGCTGTACATCCCGGTCGCCGAGGGCGCGCGGATCGACGAGCTTGCCGAGCAGACCCATCGGCAGATCACGGCCGTGCTGGCGCATCAGCGTTATCGCCATGAGGACATCCGGCGCGACCATGACGCAGGCCGTGGCTCGCGCGGCCTGTTCGGGCCGAGCATCAATATCATGTTGTTCCACAACGAGATTCGACTCGGCGAAGCTGTGGGATCCACCCATGTGGTGTCCACCGGGCCCGTCGAGGATCTGTCGATCAACATCTACAACGGGCCGCGTGATGCCGGTCTGCACGTCGACTTCGTCGCCAATCCGGACCGTTATGCGGTCGATGAGCTCCGCGATCATCATCGGCGCTTTCTCGACTATCTCGCCGAATTCCTTGCCGCGGCACCGGAAACCGCGGTGTCCGAGCTGGCACTGATGAGCGCGACCGAACGCAGCTTGGTCGAGGTGGAGGATGCCGCGACCGGAGTTGCGGCACCCGAGGTGACCTTGGTGGAGTTGTTCGAAGCTGCCGCGAAGGCGCATGCCGGGGCGACGGCGGTGAAGTTTCTCGACGAGTCGCTCAGCTATGGCGAGCTCGATGCTCGGGCGAATCGGTTGGGGCGCAGGCTGATCGAGGCCGGGGTCGGCCCGGAATCGCTGGTGGCCGTTGTGGTGCCGAGGTCGCTGGACCTTGTCGTCGCGCTGCTCGCGGTGCTCAAGGCGGGCGGTGGGTATCTGCCGATCGATCCGAGCTCTCCGGCGGATCGGATCCAGTACCTGCTCGGCGATGCGCGTCCGGTGTGTGTCGTCGTTTCCTCTTCCCATAGCGTTGAGCTGCCTGCCGGATTGCCTGCCATCGAGGTCGATTGGGCGGCGTTGTCCCGGTTCGACACCGCGGCGATCACCGACGCCGATCGTCGCGCGCCGTTGGTGCCGCGCAATGTCGCGTATGTGATCTATACGTCCGGCTCGACCGGACGGCCGAAGGGCGTGCAGATCCCGCATCGCAATGTGGCACAGCTGTTTACCCGGACCGAGGAGTTCTTCGGATTCGATGAGCGCGACGTGTGGACGATGTTCCATTCGGCGGCCTTCGACTTCTCGGTGTGGGAGTTGTGGGGCGCGCTGCTGCACGGCGGTTCGCTGGTGGTGGTCGACTACTACACCTCGCGTTCGCCTGCCCAGTTCCTGGAGCTGTTGCGGCGCGAGCGGGTCACGGTGCTGAATCAGACGCCGTCGGCGTTCTATCAACTGGCCGAGGCGGATCGGGTCGAGCGCGCCGGTCTGCCGCCGCTGGCGTTGCGGTACCTGGTGTTCGGCGGCGAGGCGCTCGAAGTGCGTCGGCTGACGGACTGGTATGCGCGGCACGATGATTCGCGGCCACGGCTGGTGAATATGTACGGCATCACCGAGACCACGGTGCATGTGACGTTCGGCGGGCTGGACCGGGCCGCCGTTGCCGCACCGAACGCCGGTGGCGTCGGCCGGGCGATCCCCGGGCTGCGGATTCTGTTGCTGGACAGCAGGTTGCGGCTGGTCCCGCCGGGGGTGGCGGGTGAGATCTACGTGGCGGGCGATCAACTGGCCCGCGGTTATCTCGGTCGGCCCGCGTTGACGGCGAGCCGGTTCGTGGCGAATCGGTTCGGCGGGCCGGGGGCGCTGTTGTATCGGTCCGGTGATCTCGGGCGGTGGCGCCCCGATCGGGGGCTCGAATATCTCGGCCGGGCCGACCATCAGGTGAAGATCCGCGGTTTCCGGATCGAGCTCGGCGAGATCGAGGCGGCGCTGCTCGAACACGATGCGGTGCGGCAGACGGCCGTGATCGTGCGCGAGGACGAGCCGGGTGACCGGCGGATAGTGGCGTATGTGGTCGGGCATCCCGATATCGCGGCACTGCGGGACCACGCCGGATCGCTGCTGCCCGAGTACATGATTCCGGCGGCCTTCGTGGTGGTCGAGGCAATTCCGTTGACCGCCAACGGCAAATTGGATCGCCGCGCATTGCCCGCACCCGTACCGGAGGTGACGGCGTACCGCGCGCCGCGGACGCCGATCGAGCAGGGTGTGGCGCGCGTCTTCGCCGAGGTGCTCGGGGTGGACCGAATCGGATTGGACGACAGCTTCTTTGCGCTCGGCGGGAATTCACTGGCGGCGACCCGGGTCGCGTCCCGGCTCGGTGCCGCGCTGAACACCAAGGTGCCGGTTCGGTTGCTGCTCGAGCAGGCGACCGTCGCAACGCTCGCCGCGCGGTTGGCCGAGCAGACGGGGGCCGCTGCGCGGATCGCGTTGCACGTTCGGCCCAGGCCGGCCCGGATCCCGCTGTCACCGCAGCAGCAACGGCTGTGGTTCATCAACCGGTTCGATCCCGAATCCGGTACGTACAACATTCCGTTCGCCTTGCGGATGCGGGGCGATCTCGATATCGAGGCGCTGCGCGCGGCGTTGGCGGATGTGATCGATCGGCATGAAGCGCTGCGGACGATCTTTCCCGACGGTCCGGACGGCCCGAGTCAGGTGATCCTGCCTGCGGCAGGTGTTGCGCCCGCGATGCCGCTCACCGACCTGTCCCCCGCCGAGGTCGAGGTCCATCTGCGGGCGTTGGCTCGGCGCGGATTCGACTTGACGATCGACACGGCGTTGCGGGTCGAGCTGCTGCGCACGGGCGACCACGACTATGTCCTTGCGGTCGTCATTCAGCACATCGCGGCCGACGGCTGGTCGCTGACGCCGTTGTGTGCCGATCTGATGGCGGCCTATCGTGCACGTCAGGGTGGACAAGCTCCGCAATGGGTGCCTTTGCCTGTTCAGTACGCGGATTACAGTCTCTGGCAGCGGGATACGATCGGCGACGAGTCGATGCCCGGCAGCGCGGCGGCGATTCAGTTGGCCTACTGGCGGTCTCAGCTGGCCGATCTGCCCGACGAGCTCTCCCTTCCCTACGATCGGCCGCGGCCCGCAGTGCAGTCCTTTCGTGGCGGTCGGGTCGGGTTCGCCATCGATGCCGAAACCCATCACGCGCTTGTCGAATTGGCGCGCTCGCACAATGCCACCTTGTTCATGGCGGTGCATGCCGCGCTGATGGTGCTGCTGGCCCGGATTTCGGGGGTGCCGGATGTAGCGGTCGGTACGCCGATCGCCGGTCGTGGCGAGGCCGAGTTGGACGAGGTGATCGGGATGTTCGTGAACACGGTGGTGTTGCGGACTCGGATCGATCCGAGCGAGTCGTTCACGGATCTGCTTGCGCGGCAGCGCGATATCGATGTCGATGCGTTCGCCCACGCGGAGGTGCCGTTCGAGCGGCTGGTCGAGGTGCTCAACCCGGTTCGCTCGACCGCACGGCATCCGCTGTTCCAGATCATGGTGTCGGTGGACAGTTCGGCGCCGGTACACGTGGCGCTGCCGGGGGTCGAGGTGGTCGCGGCGGAGATCGAGGCCGGTATTGCCAAGTGGGACTTGCAGTTCGCGCTGACCGAGTCCTATTCCGCCGATCGTCGCGCGGGTGGGCTCGAGGTGTGCCTGACCTATGCGACGGACTTGTTCGACGACGCGACGGCCGAGCTGATCGGTCGCCGGTTCGCCAGGGTGCTGTCGGCGGTGGCCGCGAACCCGGCGGTCATTGTCGGGGATATCGAGATTCTCAGCGCGACGGAGCGGGCGGCGTTGGCGGCTGTGCGCGGACGGCCCGCGACTGCCGCGGTCACTTTGGCCGACTACTTCGCCGCGGTTGTCGAACAGTCGCCCGACCACGTTGCGGTGCAGGCCGGTTCGGTGCGGCTGACCTATCGTGAACTCGACGCGCGGGCGAACCGGCTCGCCCGGATGTTGATCGGCCGTGGTATCGGCGCGAATGATGTTGTCGCGCTGGGATACGCACGGTCGGTGGACAACGTGATCGGCTGGCTCGGGGTCGCCAAGGCGGGCGCCGCGTTCCTGCCGATCGATCGCGGTCATCCGGCCGAGCGGATTCGGTCGGTGCTGTCGGACTCCGGGGCTCGGGTCGGTCTCACCACGGCGGACGGCGCGGCGAGCCTGCCCGATACCGTGCCGTGGCTGGTGGCTTCGGATCTGGACGCGTTCGACGCGGCGTCGGTCACCGATGTGGATCGGGTGCGCGCGGTTCGCGTAGATGACCTCGCCTATGTCATCTACACCTCCGGCTCCACCGGCACACCCAAGGGTGTCGCGGTAACCCACCGTGGGTTGGCCAGTTTCGCGGCCGAGCAACGCGATCGGTATCGGGTGCACCAGGATTCGCGGACGCTGCACATCGGGTCGCCGAGCTTCGACATCTCGGTGCTGGAGCTGCTGATGGCGTTGTGCGCGGGCGCGACGATGGTGATCGCGCCGACCGACATCTTCGGCGGCGACGCGCTGGCCGAGTTCCTGGCTCGGGAGCGAATCACGCACGCCGCCATCACCCCCGCGGCGCTGGCGAGTATCGACGCGGTGCGCTGGCCGTTGCCGCGGTTGCGGCTGCTGGTGGTCGGCGGCGACGCGTGCGGTACGGAACTGGTCGAGCGCTGGGCACCCGATCGGGACATGCTCAACGCCTACGGGCCGACCGAAGCGACTGTCGCGGTGACCATTTCCGAGCCGATGCGGCCGGGCGGGCCGGTGGTGCTCGGCCGGCCGATCCGTGGCGCCGGGGTCGCCGTGCTCGACGCGCGGTTGCATCCGGTGCCGCCCGGAGTGGCGGGTGAGCTCTATCTCGCCGGGGTCGGACTGGCGCGCGGCTATCACCGGCGGCCGGGTCTGACCGCGGGTAGGTTCGTCGCGAATCCGCATGGCGGGGTGGGTGAACGGATGTATCGCACCGGTGATCTGGCGCGGTGGACGGCCGCCGGTGAGCTCGTCCTGCTCGGTCGGGCCGACCATCAGGTGAAGATCCGCGGTTTCCGGATCGAGCTCGGCGAGATCGACTCGGCGCTGGTGAGTCATCCCGAGGTCGCGTATGCCACCACCTCCGGGTACGAGATGCCGAACGGGACAACGATTTTGGCATCCTACGTGCAGCTGACGCCCGCCGCCGAATGCGGAGCGAGTGAGCTGGCGGGTTATCTGTCGAACCGGGTGCCGAATTACATGGTGCCGCAGTCGATCACCGTGTTGGACACGTTGCCGCGCACGCCTGCCGGGAAATTGGATCGGGCGACGCTGCCGGAACCGGTGCTGCGGGCGGGTGCGGGTTATCGGGCACCGCGGTCGGCGGCGGAGTCGGCACTGTGCGAGGCCTTCGCGGAGGTCCTCGGTCTGGATTCGGTGGGCGCGGACGACAGTTTCTTCGAGCTCGGCGGAAGTTCGCTGCTGGCAACGCGAGTGGTCTCGGTGGTGCGTGCGCGGCACGGGTTCGACGTGCCGGTGCAGGCACTGTTCCTCGATCCCACGCCGGCCGGTGTCGCCGCCCGGCTCGAGCCGGGCGCTCATGGCGTCGCGGGCACGATCGACGCGGCCTTCCAGACGATGCTGCCGATTCGGGCGCAGGGCACGGCGGCGCCGCTGTTTTGTGTGCATTCGGTGAGCGGCGAATCCTGGAGTTACGCAGGGCTACTCGCGCATCTCGGGCCCGAGCGGCCCGTCTACGGGTTGCAGATCACCGACCTGGTCGAGGCCGGTGCCGAGGTCGACACGGTCGAGCTGCTCGCCGAACACTATGTCGCGGAGATCAAGAAGGTACAGCCGAACGGGCCTTACCATCTGCTCGGTTGGTCGCTGGGCGGAGTGATCGCCTATGAGATCGCCGGGTGCCTCGATGAGGCCGGTGATCGAGTGGCGCTGCTGTCCATGCTGGACACTCGGCTCATCGAGGGCGACCTGGAGGTCGCCGATCCGACCGCCGGTCAGCTGCTCAGCGCGCTGCTCGGTGATGCGGCCAGGGTGATGGACGAAGTCACTGCCGAGCAGGCCGCCGCGCTGCTGCGTGCGCATCAGGGCCGGTTCGCGTCGCTGACCGCCGCGCACGTCGAGCGGTTGTATGCCAGTTATCTCGCGTGCTCGCGCATGGGGTTCCGGTTCAAGCCGCGCGGTTACACCGGAGACCTGCTGTATTTCACCGCGGAGACGGATTCCGCGCCCGTCGACGAGCACGGCCGGATCGTCTCGGCCAGGGGTGCGGCGGCCTGGTACCCGTTTGTCGACGGTGCGGTGCACGAGCACTTCGTCGCCTGCGCACACGGCGAGATGACCTCTCCCGAGGCGCTCGCGGAGATCGGGCCGGTGCTGAGCCGCTACCTCGAAGAGGCCGCGTCGGAGGTCCGGGCCGAAGGGCAGGCGGCCTGCTGTTGTGAGCACTCTTCGCACTGTGCGAAATGCGCGAGCTGATCGCGTGACATGCTGGGTTACATGAGCATTGACGGAACGGTGGCGCCCGGGTTCGAGGCGGTCCGGGCGGCCTTCGCCGCGAATTTCGCCGATCAAGGCGATATCGGGGCGGCCGTGTGCGTGTATCGGGACGGGCAGCCGGTGGTGGACCTGTGGGGCGGGCTCGCCGATCCCGACAGCGGGCGGCCGTGGGAGCGCGACACGCTGCAGCTGGTCTACTCGGCGACCAAAGGTGTGGTCGCGGCGGCGACCCACCTGCTGGTCCAACGCGGTCAGCTCGACCTCGACGCACCGGTCGCGCAGTACTGGCCGGAGTTCGCGGCGGCGGGGAAAGCCGAGATTCCGGTGCGCTGGTTACTGACTCATCAGGCCGGTCTCGCGGCGATCGATAAGCCGGTGCCGCTGGCGGAGGCGCTGGCCTGGACGCCGATGGTCGACGCGCTGGCCGCGCAAACGCCGAACTGGACGCCGGGCACCGACCACGGCTACCACGGACGGACCTACGGCTATCTGGTCGGTGAGGTGATCCGCCGCATCACCGGACGTACCGTCGGGCAGTTCCTGGCCGAGGAGATCGCCGGGCCGTACGGCATCGACTTCTTCATCGGTTTGCCTGCCGCGGAACAGCATCGGGTCAGCCGGTTGGTGTTCGCGCCGAAGCCGGACCTCGATTCGGTGCCGGACGAAATGATCCCCGAGGAGATCCGTCCGATGGTCGCCGCGATGCGCGACCCGCAATCGTTGACGAACCGAGCTTTCCAGATCACCGACCCACCGGACATCGACTTCAACTCCCCCGCCGTACAAGCCGCGGAAATACCCGCCAGCAACGGCATCGGCACCGCCCGCGGCCTGGCCCGGCTATATGCATCGCTGGTAAGCGAAGTCGACGGCAAACGACTGCTCACCCCAGACACCCTCGCCGCCGCCATCCACGAACAAACCAGCGGCATCGACCGAGTCATCATGCTGCCGGACCGCTACGCCACCGGCTTCATGCTCCCCATAGCCGACCTAACCCTCGGCGGCCCGAACTCATTCGGCCACCCCGGCCGCGGCGGCTCCCTCGGCTACGCCGACCCCACCCGAAACATCGCCTTCGCCTACGTCACCAACCACATAGTCGAAGGCACCCTCGACCGACGCGCCCACAACCTCGTCGAAGCCTTGGAAACCGCCCTCCGATAGCACTGCCGCGCACAACTCCTCGCCCCGCGCATCAATTCGCCAGCAATATCGCACGCGGCCTGACAGAACACGCGCGGCACGACAAGTTACACGCGGCACAACAGCACACGCGCGGCACGACAAGTCACACGCGGCAAGCGCGCTTCGCGGCGCGCACGGTGTTGCGTGCTGCGCACGAATTGGGTTTCTGCGCAATGAATTGCCAGCAATATCGCACGCGGCCTGACAGCACACGCGCGGCACGACAAGTCACACGCGGCAAGCGCGTTTCGCGGCGCGCACGGTGTTGTGTGCTGCGCACGAATTGGGTTCCTGCGCAATGAATTGCCAGCGATACTGTGCGCGTGCTGATGAAACGTGCGCAGCATGGAGGGGGCAGCGGGGTGGTTGTGGTGGGGTTAGCGGAGGGTGCGGATCCAGCGGCGAGTGTCGGTGGGGTCGATGACGTCGTCTAGTTCCAGCAAGGTGGCGGCGGTCAGGGCTTTGCCGGTGGTGTAGGCGAGGGTTACCAGGTTGTCGAAGGCTTCCTGGCGTTTGGTGGGGTCTTCGATGGCGGCGAGTTCTTTGGCGAAGCCAAGGCGGACAGCGCCTTCCAGGCCCATGCCGCCGATTTCGCCGGTGGGCCAGGCGATGACGAAGCGGGGGGCGGCGAAGGAGCCTGCGGCCATGGCTTGGGCGCCTAGGCCGTAGCCCTTGCGCAGGATGATGGTGCCCCAGGGGACGGATAGGGCGGCCGCGTCGATGAAGAGGCGGCTGAATTTGGTTACGGTGGCGTCTTTTTCGGCGTCGGGGCCGACCATGAAACCTGGTGTGTCGCAGAGGGAGACGATGGGCAGGTGGTGTGCTCCGCACAGGCGCAGGAAGGCGCTGAGTTTGTCGGCGGCGGGGGCGTCGATGGCGCCGCCGAGGTGGTGGCAATTGTTGGCGATGAGGCCGTAGGGGTGTCCCTCGACGCGGATCAGGGCGGTAACGATGCCGACGGCCCAGTCGGCGCGTAACTCGAGGACGGAGTCGAGGTCGGCGACAGCATCGATCGCGGCGCGGATATCGAAGGCGTGCAGCCGGTTCTCCGGGATCACATGGCGGGCCAGGCGTGGGTCCGGTGCGGTCCAATCATCCACTGGGCCTTGGAAATAGGCGAGGTATCGCTTGGCGATGCGAACAGCCTCGGCTTCGTCGGCGGCGACGATGTGCACGACACCGTTGCGGCGCTGGACCTCGATGGGGCCGATGTCCTCGGGGGCGTACACGCCGAGGCCGCCGCCTTCGATCATGGCGGGGCCGCCCATGCCGATGTTCGCGTCGGGGGTGGCGATCACGACGTCGCACATGCCGAGCAGGGCGGCGTTGCCCGCGAAGCAGCGGCCGGAGACGATGCCGATCAACGGGACTCGACCGGACAGCGCACCCATGGCGCGGAAGGTGGTGAAGTCGAGGCCGGAGATGCCGGCGGTGTCGGTGTCGCCGGGACGTCCGCCGCCGCCTTCGGTGAAGAAGACCACCGGAAGGCGTTGGGTGCTGGCCATTTCCAGCATGCGGTCGGACTTGGCGTGACCGCGGTAGCCCTGGGTGCCCGCCAAAACGGTGTAGTCGTAGGACATCACGACTACGCGGGTCTGGTCGGCGCCGAAGCGGTCGGCGTTGATGGTGGCGACTCCGCCGATCAAGCCGTCGGCGGGGGTATTCGCGATCAGGTCCTCTGGACTGCGGCGCAGTCGTTGGGCGGCAACGGCCAGACCGCCGTATTCGACGAAGCTGTCCTCGTCGACGAGGTCGGCGATGTTCTCGCGGGCGGTGCGTCTGCCGAGTCGGTGGCGTTTGGCGACGGCGGCGGGCCGGGCCTCGTCGAGGCCGACGCGGTGCCGCTCACGCACTTCGGCCAGATCCGGGCGGACCGCGTCGAGGTCGATCGCCGCGATGTCGGCGACGGCCCCGTCGTGCTCGGCCTCTGTCCAAATCAGTAGAGGCGCATGTGGATCCACCGTCGCACCGGGTGCAGCTACGTGCCGTCGGACGCGCAGCGGTTGCTCGGCGCGCAGCACGTGCTGCATCTTCATGGCTTCCAGGACGGCGACCTCGGCACCGGCCGCGACGACGGTGCCGGGTTCGACCAGGCTGACCACCGTGCCACCCATGGGTGAGCGCAGTGTATGTTCGTCGTCTTGCAGGTCGACGGAATCCTGGACGACGGTGACGGTCGGCTCGAGATGCGGTGCGGGCGCGTAATCGATTGCCCGAGCGACGAGTTCGGGCAGGTTCCGCTCGAACCACTCGGTCGAGACGGTGGCGCCATCGGACAGCTGATCCAGCACCGCCCGCAACAGTGCCGCGTTCGTATCGACGCCGACCACGACGGTTTCGGCCAATGCGTCCGAACAACGGCGCAGCGCTGCGGAATACGACGGACCGCGAGCGATCACCTTGGCCAGCAGCGAATCGAACTGCGCCCCTTGCCGCATACCGGCATAGGCCGCCGTATCGACCCGAACACCGACGCCGGTCGGCGCGGCGAACTGCGTCACCGTGCCGGTACTGGGCAGCACATCGCCACCGGCAGTGAGGATTTCGGCGTTCACCCGGGCCTGCACGGCGTAACCACGCGGCGCACCAGCGGGCAACTCGAGGTCGGCGAGGGTGCGCCCCTGCGCCAGATCCAGCTGGATCGCGACAAGATCCACCCCCATCACCTCTTCGGTGACGGTGTGCTCGACCTGCAGTCGCGGATTCACCTCGAGGAACCACGCCTCATCACCACGCACGAGGAACTCGACGGTGATCACCCCGCGACAGCCCACCGACTCGGCGAGCCGCACCGCATCAGCTTGCAGCTGTTCCCGCAGCGCCACAGCGAGATTCGGCGCGGGCGCCACTTCGATCAGCTTCTGCTGCCGCCGCTGCACACTGCAATCCCGGTCGCCGACGGCAACGGCATGAACACCGTCCGCCACCACCTGAACCTCGATATGCCGCGCATCGGCCACCAGCGCTTCCGCGTACACCGTGTCATCCCCGAACCCCGCCAATGCCTCCGCCCGACACCGCTCATACGCCTCCCCCAGCGACTCCAACTCCCGCACCACCCGCATCCCGCGCCCGCCGCCCCCGGCCGCGGCCTTCACCATCACGCCATCCGGATGCCCGGCGAGCAGCGCGGCCATCTCACCGACCCCCGCGGCCGCCGACGTCGCCGCCAGCACCGGCACCCCAGCCCGCTCCGCTGCCGCCCGCGCAGCCACCTTGTCACCGAACGTGCGCAACACGTCCGGCCCCGGACCCACAAAAACCAGCTCGGCCGCCGCACAGGCGGAGGCGAGATCCGCACTCTCACTGAGGAATCCGTACCCCGGATGCACCAGCGCACCCGGCCCGGCCTTACGGGCCGCCGCCACCACGGCACTCACATCCAGATAAGCAGCGGCACCCGTCCCCGGCAACTGCACCGCATCATCCGCCAACCGGACATGCAGCGCGTCCCGCTCATCAGCGGTATACACCGCCAACGTCGCGCACCCACGCTCCCGGGCGGCCCGCAAAACCCGAACCGCCACTTCACCCCGGTTGACCACCACCACGCGCATGCCGCCAGTCTCCCGCATGCCGAGTGCACGGCGAACGGGACCTGGCTGGACTTCCAACTCACCGGATGTACCGCGACCGATCGGCCGCTGGCGAGCGATCTGAGCTACGCATCAACGCTTCACGCGAGCCGCCCGAAACTGTCAACACTGCAGGCGATGTCAGGTAGGGGCGGCTACGGGTGAAGGGTCAGGCGGCGTTGTGTTCGATCAGGCTGTTGGCGCAGTCGAGTACGGCCCGGTTGGCGGGGCGCGGTTCCCAGCCGAGGAGCCGCTTCGCCTTGTCGGTGCTGTGCCGGTTGCGGCGGCCGAGGGCGGGGATGACTTCGCCGAGCGACGCGTCGCTGAGGCGGGCGGCGAGACGGACGGCGAAGTCGGGCAGCTGACGGGTCGAGACCTGCTTGCCGCGCGAGCCGAGGCCGTCGTGCAGGGTGCGGGCCATGTCGCGCATCCACATGAATTCGCCGGTGGCGAGGAAACGTTCGCCCGCGGCGGCGGGGTCGGTCATGGCCTTGATGTGGATGTCGGCGAGGTCGCGAACGTCCACGATCTCGAGTCCGATCCGCGGGACTCCGGGCAGCTTGCCGGAGACCATGCGGGCCACGATGTCGACGGATCCGGTGGTGCCCGTGGTGAGGATGGGTCCGAAGACCGCGCCGGGCAGGATGGTGGTGAGCTCGGTCGGTCCGGCGTAGTCGGCCATGAAGTCCCAGGCCGCGCGCTCGGCGAGAGTCTTCGACCGGCGGTACGGGATCAGCGTCGGATCCTCGGGATCGGTCCACAACGTCTCGTCGGTGATGCCGTCGGTCGCGTAGGACGAGGGGCTCGAGGCATTCGCCGCCGAGGTCAGCACCACGCGTTTCACCCCGCCCTCGGTGGCCGCGCGCAACACTCGTAGCGCGCCGCCGCGTGCCGCGTCGATCAGCGCGTCCACATCGTCGGAGTTGCGGCCGAGCGGTGAGGCGACGTGCAGCACATAGTCGACGTCCTTGACCGCGGCCGCCCAGCCGTCGTCCGAGGTCAGGTCGGCGACGGCGAAGGTCAGCCGCCCAGCCGGGTCGACCGCCGTGGACACGGCCGAAATGACCGCGGCTTCCTTGTCTTTGCCACGCACGGTCGTCCGCACGTCGTAGCCGCGTTCCAGCAGCTCGACGATGCACCACCCCGCCACGTAACCACTTCCCCCGGTAACCAGAACCAGCTCACCCATCGTCGTCCTCCAATGTGTTCGGAACGCTTGTGCGAGAATGAAACGGAGACCCCTCCGCCAATGGCTACCACCATAACGGAGGGCCCTCCGTTTAGCAAAAGTCTGATGGATAGCACAGTGTGATGGATATGGAGCGCGACCATTGGTGAACACGCCGAAGCAGGCCAGAGCTGATGCCCGCACCAACCGTGAACGCGTCCTCGTCGCCGCCAGGGACGCGTTCGCCGCTTCCGGCGGCACGTCGCTGACGGCCATCGCCAAACAGGCCGGCGTCGGCATCGGCACGCTGTACCGGCACTTCCCGAATCGGGAATCGCTCATCGTCGCGCTCTATCGCCACGACATCCAGGAACTCATCGACCTGGCCCCGACCTTGCTCGCCGCGCATCCGCCGCTGACCGCGCTGCGACTATGGTTCGACGAGGTCGCCCGCTACGGACAGCTCAAATACGGTGTCGCCGAGGTCATTCACGCGGCAACGAACGGCGGCCTCGACGACGAGTACTACCGGCCCTTCGTCGGTGCGATCGCGCTGCTGCTCGCACCCGGCATCGCGGACGGCTCGCTCAAGCCCGACCTCGACCCCGAGGATGTACTGCTGCAGCTGAGCGTGCTGTGGCGCATCAATCCCGACAACGGCGGTGCCGAGCGGGCCGCGCGTATCCTCGATCTCATCGTCGACGGGCTCCAGGTGAATCCCCAGCCCGGGTAGCCGACTCCGCCGAATATCAAGCGGCAGTTGCTCTTAGCGTCTCTTTTCACCGTGCCACGAGTGCCATAGGGCGGCGTAGGTGCCCTCGCGTGCGATCAAATCGTCGTGGGTGCCCAGTTCGATGATCCGGCCGGCCGCCATCACGGCGACTCGATCCGCGTCGTGTGCCGTCTGCAGTCGGTGGGCGATCGCGATGACCGTGCGTCCTTCGAGCACAACGGCAAGTGCTCGCTCAGTGTTTCGCGCCGACGTCGGGTCCATTTGCGCGGTCGCTTCGTCGAGCACGACGGTGTGCGGGTCGGCGAGAACCACGCGCGCCAGCGAAAGCTGTTGCGCCTGTGCGGCATCGAGGAGGTATTGGGTGCCGTCCAGGTGGGTGTCGAGGCCGTCTGCCAGATCGTCGACCCAGTCGGCACCGACGGCGGCGAGTGCGGTGCGTAGCTGTGCGTCGGTGGCGTCCGGCCTGGCGATGAGTAGATTTCCGCGGACGGTGTCGTGGAATACGTGCTGATCCTGGGTGACCAGGGCGACATGGTGACGTAATCGATCCGGGTCCAACCCCGAGATCGGCACGCCGCCAACATGTATCGCGCCGGTCCGCGGTGTGTCGATCCCCGCGAGGAGCCGGGCGAGGGTGGACTTGCCCGCGCCGGAGGTGCCGACGACGGCGAGGCGCTCCCCCGGTTCGATGTCGAGCTCGACGCCGTGCAGCACGTCACGGCCACGGTCGTAGGCGTAGCTCACATCGACGATCCGGATCCGATTGTCCGTCGGCTCATCCGAGATGCCCTGGCGCGCAGTAGGTGTGGACGAGAGTCCCGCCAACCTCGCGTAGGACGCGATTGCGCTCTGCACCCCGTCGATCCACAGCATGGCCGTGTCCAGCGGCCCGATCAGTTGTCGCAAGTACACCGCCGCCGCGACGACGGTGCCGAGGCTGACGGCGTCGCGGCTGTGCAGCACACCGCCGATCAGCAGCACGGCAACCAGCGGTAGCACATACGAGACATCCAAGGCCGGGAACAGCACCGAGCGCAGTCGCAAGGTCGCCAATCGTGCGCGGCGCGCGGTATCGATCACGGAGGCGGTTGCCATAGCATGGTTTTCGGCCAGGCCGAGCGCCTCGATCGTCCGCGCTCCGGCGACGCTGGTTGCCAGGATTTCGGCCAGCTGGGAATCGGCGGCCGCCGAGGCGAGATACGCGGCGCTGGATCGGCGCAGATACCACCGCACGGCGACGGTGGCGACGAACAGACAGCTCAGACTCGATAGCCCGAGGACCGGGTTGAGCACCACTACCGCGCCGATGATGAAGGCGGCCTGGATGACCGCGACGAAAATGTCCGGCGCGGCGGTTCGCAGCGCGAAGGCGATGGTGGGCGCGTCGGTGGTGCCCCGGGCGATCAAGTCACCGTCGGAGCTGCGTTCGGCCACTGCCGCGGGCAACGCGAGGACACGATCGAGGAAACGTTCTCGAATGCGCGCCGCGGTGCGCTCGCCGAAGCGGTAGCCCACGTATCGGGCGCATCGGGTCACCACGATTTGCGCGACCGTACAGACCAGGATGACCAGGGCCAGCCGGTCGACAGTGCTGACCGCTTCCCGCGCCGGTGCCTTGCCGACCGCGTCCACGATCTTGCCGAGCAACCAGGGACCGACCAGGCCGACACCCACCGCCAGCGCGTTGAGCAGCAGAACCGCAGCGAATGCCCTTCTGTCCGTGCGGATCTCGTTGACTGCGGCATGCCGGATCTGGGCAGCGCCCGCGACCGGGAGCGGGGTCGTCATCGCGCCTCCTGCTCGCCACGCGTCACCAGGGCGCGGTAGCCGGGCTCGGTCGCCAGGAGCTCATGGTGAGTGCCCGTTGCCGCGGCGATGCCGTCGACCAGATAGACCACGGTTTCCGTGTGCGCCAACAGGAGCGGGGAGGTCGTGGTCACCGCGGTGGTTCGCCCACGCCGCGCGGCGAGCAACCGCTGCGCGATCGTGGCCTCGGTGTGCGCGTCCACGGCCGAGGTCGGTTCGACTGCCAGCAATACTTCGGGATCGGCGTAGACGGCGCGCGCGAGCCGAAGCCGTTGGCGTTGCCCGCCGGACAGATTCCCGCCTCGGGGATCGATCGTCGAGGCCAGACCATCGGGCAGGGCGTCAACGATGTCCGAGGCCACCGCGATGTGCAGTGCTCGGTGCAGTCGATCGTCGTCGGCCTCGTGGCGGCCGCGGACAACATCGCGGACGCTGCCGGTGAACAGATAGGCATCGTTGTCCGCCACCAGGATTCGCTGCCTGAGCTGGTGGGTGGCGATGACGTCCAAGTCGATGCCGGCCCAGGTGACGTCCGATTTGGTGAACCCGCCGATCCGATCGATGATCGCCGCGCTCTCCGCCGGGCGGTTGCTGACGATCGCGGTCGACATCCCGGGCCGCAATTCGACGCCGGAGGCAGGATCTCGCAGCATCGACGACGCCTCAGGAGCGCCCACCTGGTCACGGTCGACGGGCAGATCCGGTGGCAGCGACAGCAACCGGATCACGCGCCCCGCAACAACCCGGGCGCGGGTCAGATCACCCGCACCCTCGATGAAGAACTCCACCGGAACGACCAGCATCGCGGTGTACCCATACACCGCGACCAGACCGCCGACACTGATCGAACCCTCGGCCACCATCCGGGCACCCAGCCACGTGACGACCGCAAGGAAGGCCGCGGGCAGCCCCTTGGCCAGCGCGTCGACCCAACTCGCGGCCACTCCGACGCGGTAGCCCTGTGCCACCAGATCGTGCGAATCGCGTTGATAGCGAGCGGCATACACGGATTTGCCGCCGAGGGCGTTCAGCACCCGGAGCCCGTTCAACACATCCACCAACCGGGTGGTCAATGCGCCCTGCCGCTCGCGATAGCCGGCACTCGTCCGCTCGATCCGATGCAGTAGCGGCCCAACGGTCAGCACCAGCAACGGCACCCCCGCCAGCACCACCGCCGCGAGCAGCGGTGAGATGGAAAACAGCACCACGGCGACCACGATGTAGGCGACCGCGGCACCGACCCCGGGGCCGGTAATAGTCAGCGACTGAGCGATCACCTGAACATCGCCGCTGCCGATCGCCACCACCTCCCCCGCGGTCGTTCGACGAGAAAGACCCGCGCCCAGGCGAACACAATGCTCAACGGTCGCCGACACCGTCCGAAAAGCCGCCTCCATCCGTATTTTCGACATCGTTCGATGACGCGCGATGCCCAGCCCCGCGTTGACCACCCCGATACCGAACAACGCCACCACCCAACCGGTAAGCGCCCCAAGGTTCTTGGTGGCCAAGCCATCATCGATCGCGCGAGACAACAAATACGGCGGCACCGCAAGCGTCACCATCCACGCACTCCCCAACGTCGCCCCAAGCGCGACCCGTCGTCGTTGACCGACCACCAACCACAACAGGAATCGACCAGGACTGGACCGCTCACCTGGACCGGGGCCATCGGGGAAGAGGGTCACACCGCCCACGATAGTGAAACCTCTTGCGATGCAGCTGCGCGTTCGCGAGCAGGCGAATGATCAAAAAATGAGGTGCGCGCGTAACGGTGCGCGCCGAGCTGTCGAGGGACCTACCGGTCCGTACGAGCGGACCAAGAACCCGTATTCGATGACGTTAGGCCGATACCTGCGCGCTCCCTCCGCGTAGCAGTGGTGGCCGCAGCGCTGCTGGCGGCGGGATGGTGGAGCACGACGACACTGCGCGGGCGCGACGAATCGGTCGCCGCGCCCGCGCCCACCGCGGCGCTGGTCGGACTGGTCGCGCTGACCGGTTCCTCGGCATGGTTGGGTATCGGCCGGGTCGCGGGTGGCGAGCTGTCGATTCCGGCGATAGCGCTCTGCTATCTTCTGCTGCTCACGGGCGGTGTGCTGCTGGTCCGAAGATGGCTGAGCCGCACTGGATTCGGCGGACGGCATCGCCTCGCCTGCTATGCGGGCGCATTGGCGGGCTATGCCATCGACCAATTTCTGATCCTCCGGCCGACCGGCGCCGATCTGGCATTCGACGTGGTCGTGTGTGTTGTCGTGGCAGCCCTGTTGTGGGTGCTGGGCAAGGTCGTTAAGTAGATGTGCTGATGTGCAGGATCGTGTCGGCGGTGTCGAGGGTTGCCTGGTCTAGTGGGAAGTAGCCCTTTTCCGGCGGGGTGGCGGCGCGGGTTCGGGCGGGGGTGATTGTGGCGGCGGGTGTCAGGCCCCAGGTGGTGATGCGGCTTTGGAGTTGGCCCTCGTAGGTATCTGGTTCGGGGTCCGGGATTCCGAGGGATTCGCTGCGGCCCAGAGTGGCTGCGATGAAGGTGTATTGCTGGCCGAGCAGTGCGCCGACCAGGGCGCCGGCGCAGACCCAGTCGAGTATCAGGCCTGCTGTGTGCATGGTGCCCGGGTTTCGGCGCAGGTGGAAGTTGTGGGCGTGGGCCAGAGTCGGTCCGCGGCGGATCTCGAGGGCGCGGATGTCGAGGAGGTTTTGGGCCATGAGTGCGTCTCGGGTGCCAGACAGTAGGGATATCCGTGCGTTCAGATCGAGCTGGCGGGCCGCCTGCTTGTGGTAGCGGAGTAGACCGATTCCGGCGGTGAGATATGTTCTGGCCCGGTGCCACTCGGCGGGTGAGGTGGCCGCGATCAGTTCTGGTGCGCGTGTTTCGAGCGCGGTGAGCATGTTGTTGGCGATCACTCGCAGCCGTTCGGCCTCGGGGGTGGCGCCGATCGACTTGGTTGCGTCCAGGATTACCTCCTCGCGATTCCAAAGTTCGTCGACACCTACGAGATTCGCGATGTCGATGTCGAATTTCAGGTAGTCGCGGGCGTATTCGAGGTAGGCATGTGGGCTGGGCGCAGTGGTGTTCTCGGTTTGAGTGTCGAAGCCGTGGAAGGTGATTCGCTCTTCCGGCCGCCGGTGCTGGTTGTATTCGTGCATCCAGCTGACCAATTGCCTGTTGCCGTCGAGCTTTCCGAAGTTGTGGGTGAAACCCTCGCTCATCGCGGTGTCGAGGCTGCCGATGCCCTCTTGGACATAGTCGTTCACGGTGAGCGCGGCGATGCGATCGGTTTCGAGGGCGATCGAGCGGAAGCCTAGGCCGACCAATTGCGCGAACAGTTCGTTGCGGACCAGTTGGAAGGCTGGTTCCTGGTGGGTCGGCTCGCCGAGTGCTACCAGGTCACATGATGCGGGTACGAAGTCTCGAATGTTCTGACTCATGTGTCTGAATCGTATCGTTGAAAGCTCGGTTGAGACTTTTCCACGATCGACCACTCTGCGATGCGGTAAAGTCTCAAACCGGTGATCACCTTGCGACCAGCCGACCTAGCCCGCGAGCACGGCCTGTCGACCCAAGCTGTCCGCAACTACGAGCAGGACGGGTGCATCCCGCCCGCCGAACGCACAGCCAGCGGCTACCGGATCTACACCGAGGTGCATGCGGCAGCACTGCGCACTTACCTCGCGCTGATCCCGGCATACGGGCACGCGGCCAGCGGCCAGATCATGAACGCACTCCACAATGATGGACTCGACGGCGTCCTGGTGACCATCGATCGCGGCCACAGTCAATTGCTCCAGGACAGGGCGACGCTCGATGCAGTGCGGAAGGCGATAGCTCACCTGACAGCGGAGTCCGACGCGACCGCAGACCTATCCAGCGAAACCCGAACCATCGGCGAACTCGCGCACCAACTCCGGGTAACCCCTGCGACCCTGCGCAATTGGGAAACCGCGGGCATTCTCGCCCCGACTCGCGATCCGGCCACCGGCTACCGCCACTACGACGCAACCGACATCCGCGACGCCCACCTCATAGATTTACTCCGCCGCGGCGGCTACCCATTGGACCACATCCGCACCGTGATCCAGCAGATCCGAACAGCAGGCGGCACAGACGCATTGACCGCCGCCCTGGCCGACTGGCAGCGAAAGCTCACCGCCCAAGGCCGCGCCATGCTCAGCGCCGCCACCCAACTCGACCACTACCTGCGCGTGCTCGAACCGCCGCAATCAGGCGGTGCGGGTGGCGGCTAGCGGGCGGTCCTCGGTTTCGGCCGCGGCGCGGGTGAAGGTGAGGACGCCGTCCTCGATCGGCTCCTTGCGGAGCATCTTGCGATCGCGGAAGTAGTTGTTGATGACCTGCCACGGCCCGCGAGTGCCCTGTCGGGGCATCACCGCGTCGCCGCGCTGGATGTAGCCGGAGCTCAGCGCGCCGCCCATGACCGAATCGGCGGAACGGTCGCCTTCTTCGGCCACCGCAACCATTTTCGTATAACCGTGCGACTTCATGTGATTGAGGACGCGGCAGAAGTACTCGGCGGCAAGATCGGCCTTGAGGGTCCAGGAGGCGTTGGTGTAGCCGAGCACCATCACCGCGTTCGGGACGCTGTCGAGCAGCGCGCCCTTGTAGACGACGCGGTCGCGGGTGACCACCGGCTCGCCGTCCAGTTCGAGGGTCGCGCCGCCGAGCATCTGCACGCGCAGGCCGGTAGCACTGATCACGATGTCGGCGGCCAGTTCCTCGCCCGAGGCGAGCCGGATGCCGGTCTCGGTGAAGGTCTCGATGCGGTCGGTGACGATGGACGCCTTGCCACTGCGCAGCACCTTGAACAGGTCGCCGTTCGGCACGACGCACAGCCGCTGGTCCCACGGGTCGTAGGACGGGGTGAAGTGCCGCATGTCAATGTTCGGGCCGAGCCACATCCGCACCGCGCTGAGCAGCACCTTGCGCGAGGCGCCAGGATTGGTGCGGGACAGCTGAAAGCTGGCGCGCTGCAACGCGATATTGCGGGCGCGGCCCAGTCGGTAGGCCACCTTCGCCGGTACCCGGGCCGCCTTCATGCCGACGGCGACCGGGTCGTCGGCGGGCAGCGCGGTGATGTAGGTGGGCGAGCGCTGCAGCATGGTGACGTGCGCGGCGTCTTTGCTCATCGCCGGGATCAAGGTGATGGCGGTGGCGCCGCTGCCGATCACCACGACCCGCTTGCCGCGGTAGTCGAGATCCTCGGGCCAGTGCTGCGGGTGCACGATCCGCCCGCCGAAGTCCGCCTCGCCGGGGAATTCCGGCCGGTAGCCGTTGTCGTAGTCGTAGTAGCCGGTGCAGCCGGCGAGGAAGTTGCTGGTGAAGGTCTCGGTGGCGCCGGTCTGCTCGTCGAGTGCCTCAACGGTCCAGATGCCCGCCTCGCTGGACCAGCGGGCGGTGGTGACCTTGCGGCCGAAGTGGATGTGTTCCTTGACGCCGTACTCGATGGCCGTGTCCTCGACATACTGGCGGATGTGCGGCCCGTCGGCCAGCACCTTGGTGCCGGTCCACGGGCGGAAGCCGTAGCCGAAGGTGAACATGTCCGAGTCGGAGCGGATGCCGGGGTACCGGAACAGGTCCCAGGTCCCGCCGATGGCCGACCGGCGCTCCAGGATCGCGTAGCTACGCCCGGTTTGCTCGCGGGTGAGGTGGCAGGCCATGCCGATGCCGGAGAGGCCGGCGCCGATGATCAGTACGTCGACATGCCGCGTCATTGAGGAACTCGTTTCGTCTGGTCACGCCTCGATCACCATCGACCGAGGTTTCCGCCGAGGGTACGTGTTATTTGCGGTTACGTCTAGTGATGATAGCTGAAAACATGCCGGTGATCGCGCGTCAATTAAAACCTCGCTGGTTTCAACCGGTGACTCCGCCGCGCCGCGGGCACAGCATGGATGACTGCGGCGTGCTCAGCAGCGCTGCGCGGATCTTGTCCCCTACCCGAGGTGTCGCGTGTCATCAATTGTCTTGGAGCCGACACCGATTCGGGTTCGGTCGGCGGCTCGGTGGCGGCCACGCAAGACCTGGTTGCGGGTGGTCAGCCCGCTGATCATCGTGCTGGCGTGGCAGCTGGCCAGCGTCACCGAGGTGCTGCCGGAACGCCTATTGGCCTCGCCCATAACGATTCTGCGGACCACCGGAGATCTGCTGCGCGCCGGGACGCTGCAGGAGGCGATCACCGTGTCGCTCGGCCGGGCAGCGACCGGATTCGTGATCGGCGCGGTCCTCGGGATCGGCCTGGCGATTGTCGCCGGGTTGAGCACGGTCGGTGAGTACGTGGTCGATCCGCCGATGCAGATGCTGCGGACGGTGCCGTTCTACGGGCTGATTCCGCTGCTGATCCTCTGGTTCGGGATCGGTGAGCTGCCGAAGGTGGTGCTCGTCGCGTTCGGCGCGGCGATTCCGTTGTACCTCAACACGTTCGCCGGGATCCGTGGGGTCGACGGCAAACTGGCCGAGCTCGCGCAGGTGCAGCAACTCGGCCGGATCGCCGTCATCGGGCACATCGTGCTGCCGGGCGCCCTGCCGCAGATATTGGTCGGGCTGCGCCAATCGCTCGGTATCGCCTGGCTGGCGTTGATCGTCGCCGAGCAGGTCAATGCCGATGCGGGACTTGGTTTTCTGATCAACGACGCCCGCGAGTTCTTGCGCACCGACATCATCGTCGTCGGGCTGCTCGTCTACTGCGTGCTCGGTCTGCTGACCGACGCGTTCGTCCGATTGATCGAGAGGAAGGCGCTGGCATGGCGACGCGGATTCCTGGGACAGTGATCACCGAAGAGCTGATCGAAACGGTAAGTGCCGAAACGACATCGGCCCGCTCCGGAACGACCACGAACGGTAGGGACACCGTCGTAACAACTTCGGTTAAGACTGCCGCCGAAGTCGATTCGGCCGCAGCGACTTCTGCGGACGAGACACCGGTTGCCCGAGTGCGCGGCCTGATCCGCGATTTCGACGGTCGCCGCGTCCTCGACGGACTCGATCTCGACATCGCCCCAGGCGAATTCGTCGCATTGCTCGGTCGCAGCGGTTCGGGCAAGTCCACCTTGCTGCGTGCGCTCGCGGGCCTCGATCGTGGTGTCGAAGGCGAGCTCACCACGCACGGCACCATAGCCGTGGCCTTCCAAGAACCACGCCTCGTGCCGTGGAAACGCGTGCTGGCCAACGTATTCCTCGGCCTGCGGCACGACGACCCGAAGGCGGCCGCTCGCGCAGCGCTCGCCGAGGTCGGCCTCGACGAACGCGCGAACGCCTGGCCGCTCACCCTCTCCGGCGGCGAAGCACAACGCGCCAGCCTGGCCCGCGCCCTGGTCCGCGAGCCGGATCTGCTGCTGCTCGACGAACCCTTCAGTGCCCTCGACGCATTGACCCGCATCACCATCCACCGCCTGGTCATCGACCTGTGGCAGCGCCGCAAGCCGGGCGTCCTGCTGGTCACCCACGACGTCGACGAGGCGCTGCGACTGGCCGATCGGGTGCTCGTGCTCGGCGACGGCCGCATCGCGCACGAGTCCCGCATCGACCTGCCGCGCCCGCGCCGCGGCGACCACCCACACCTGCTCTCCCTGCGCAACACACTGCTCGCCGAACTGGGCGTAGCACCGGAAGGAACCGCGTGAAAGCCAGAAAGCTGCTGCTCGCAACGACTCTCGCCCTGGTCATGGCGGTCGGCACGGCCTGCGGGTCCGACAAGGCCGACGACAAGGCGGTGCGCTCGGACGGTTCCATCGACCTGTCCCAGGTGACGTTGCACGCGGGCGACCAGAAGGGCACCGGGCTGCAGGCGCTGCTCACGGCCGCGGGTGAGCTGAACAACACGCCCTACAAGATCACCTGGTCGCAGTATCAGTCCGGCCCGCCGATGCTGGAGGCGATCAACGCCGGTGCGGTCGATATCGGCGGCGTCGGCAATGCCCCGCCGGTGTTCGCGGCCGCGGCCAAGTCGGCGATCAAGATCGTCAACGGCTACCAGGGCGGCACCGAAGGCCAGGCCATCGTGGTGCCCAAGGATTCGCCGCTGCGCACCCCGGAAGACTTGCGCGGCAAGAAGATCGCCGTCGCCAAGGGCAGTTCGGCGCACCACCACCTGCTCGCGGTGCTGAACAAGGCGGGCATCAAGTGGGATCAGGTCGAGCCGCAGTACCTGCAGCCGCCGGACGCGCTCGCCGCGCTGACCACCGGCCGAGTCGACGCCTGGGCCATCTGGGACCCGTACACCGCGCAGGCCGAACAACAGTCGAACGCGCGAATCCTGGTGAGCGGCACCGGATATGTCGCAGGCGATGCCTTCTTCGTCGCCGGTACCAAGGCGTTGGAGAGCAAGGCGACCTCCGCCGCACTGCGCGACCTGATCGCCCGGATCGGCCGAGCGCACAACTGGGTGAACGATCATCCCGAGGAGTGGGCGAAGACCTACGCCGAACTCACCGGACTGCCCTATGACGTGATCCTCACCGTCGTGAAACGTGGCCGCTACCAGAACCATCCGCTCGATCCCGCCGCCATCGCCGCCGAGCAAGATGTCGCCGACGCGTTCGCGGGCGCCGGGCTCATCCCCGGCAAGGTGAACATCACCGACTTCACCGACACCCGTTTCAATGACCTGTTCCCCGCTTCCTGAGGAGTTGGCGCACCATGACTTTGTCCTTCCACTGGTTCCTGCCCACCTACGGTGATTCGCGCGGCCTGGTCGCGGGCGGGCACGGCACCTTCATGTCCGGTGACCGCCCGGCGACGCTGCGCTACCTGAATCAGATCGGCGCGGCTGCCGAGGACAACGGCTTCGAGGCGGTGCTCACCCCCACCGGAACCTGGTGCGAGGACGCCTGGCTCACCACGGCGATGATGGTGGACACCACCGAGACGCTGAAGTTCCTGGTCGCGCTGCGCCCGGGCCTGATCAGCCCGACGCTGGCCGCGCAGATGGCGGGCACCTTCCAGCGGCATTCGCGGGGCAGGCTGCTGCTGAACGTGGTGACCGGCGGCGAACCGCACGAACAGCAGGCCTACGGCGACTTCCTGGACAAGGAACAGCGCTACGCCCGCACCGGCGAATTCCTGCATGTGGTGCGGGAGCTGTGGAACTCGCCCGAGCCGATCACCTTCGAGGGCGAGCACATTCACGTCCGCAACGGACAGCTGAGCAACCGGCCCGACCCGATCCCGCCGGTGTTCTTCGGCGGCTCCTCCGCGCCGGCCGGACCGGTCGCGGCCCGCTACGCCGACACCTACCTCACCTGGGGTGAGCCGCTGCTCGCGGTGAGCAGGAAGCTGGAGTGGATCCGGCGCCTGGCCGTCGATCAGGGCCGCGTCCTCGACTACGGCTTGCGGATCCACGTGATCAGCCGCGACACCTCCGAGGAGGCGTGGGCCGAGGCCGATCGGCTGCTGCAGGGCATCGATCCCGCCGATATCGAGCGGGTGCAGGCGAGCCTGGCGAAAAGCGAGTCGGAGGGGCAGCGGCGGATGTCCGAGCTGCACGGCGGCAGCACCGATCGGCTGGAGATCGCGCCCAACCTGTGGGCCGGGGTCGGCCTCGTCCGTGGTGGCGCGGGCACCGCGCTGGTCGGCTCGCATGCCGAGGTCGCCGAGCGGCTGGTCGAGTACTCGAAGCTTGGTATCAGCCACTTCATCCTGTCCGGGTATCCGCACCTGGAGGAGGCGTACTGGTTCGGCGAGGGCGTGCTGCCGATCCTGGAGCGCAAGGGACTGTGGAGCCACCCGTCTCGTCCGGCCGCCGTGCCGGTCGCGACTCCCTTCGCGGCGTCGTCCAGCAGCTGACCCAAATACGCCTGTTCGAGTTCCTGAACCCGGTTCACCTGCGGTTTCGGCGGCGGGAACTCGAGCAGGGCGCTTTACCCAGTTGCACCCAGTTAACGGTGACTGACTCACTTCAACGAGAATGATCTATTGTCCGGCTCCCAGGCTGGACGTTTAGACGAGCTCATAAGGGAGTCATGACCACCTCCGCCGCCCAGCGCTGGCGTCGCCGCCTGCCCGATACCGCGACGACCGACGGAGCGCCCACGCTGGCGCGCAGACTCGGCCGCATCGACCTCACGGCGATGGGCGTCGGCACCATCGTCGGCGCGGGCATCTTCGTGATCACCGGGGTGGCCGCGGCGGAGAAGGCCGGGCCGTCGATCGTGCTGTCGTTCCTGCTGGCCGGGACGGTGTGCGTGCTGGTCGCGCTCTGCTACAGCGAGCTGGCGGCGATGGTGCCGGTGTCCGGCAGTGCCTACACCTATACCTACGCGACGCTCGGTGAGGGGCCCGCGTTCCTGGTGGGGTGGAATCTGTTGCTGGAGTTCGTGATCGCGGGGGCCGCGGTCGCGATCGGCTGGTCGGGGACCACGGTGTCGGCGCTGGATTCGATCTTCGGGATCACCGTGCCGAAGGCCATCGCGGCGGGGCCGGGCGAGGGCGGGATCGTGAATCTGCCTGCCGTGCTGATCATCGGGGTGATCGTCGCGGTGCTGGTCGGCGAGGTGTCGCTGACCGCGCGGATCACCAAGGTGCTGGTCGGGGTGACGATCGGCGTACTGGTGCTGGTGGTCGCGGTCGGTGCGCCGCATATCGATGTCAACAACTGGACTCCGTTCGCGCCCTTCGGTTTCAGCGGCGTCGTCGGCGGCGCGGCGATCGCGTTCTTCGCGTTCCTCGGGTTCGATGTGGTGGCGGCCTCGGCCGAGGAGGCGCGCAATCCGCGCCGGGACGTGCCGTTCGCCATCATCGCCACGGTGCTCGTCGCGACCGTGCTATACGCCCTGGTCAGCGCCGTGCTGACCGGTATCGCGCCGTTCGCATCGCTGAACAACGGGGCGCCGATCGCGACGGCGTTCGAGGGGTTGAAGATCGGCTGGATCGGCAATGTCATCGTGGTCGCCTCGATCATCGCGTTGACCAAGGGTTTGTTGATGATCGTCTACGCGCAGGTGCGACTGGCGTTCGCGATGTGCCGAGATCGATTGCTGCCCTACGGTCTTGCGCAGACCGGCAAGAGTTCTACGCCGGTTCGGCTGACGCTGCTGCTCGGTGTGTTCTGCGCGACGATCGCCGGGTTGCTGCCCATCGACATCGTGGTGGAGCTGGTGAATATCGGTGCGTTGTCCGCGTTCGCGGTGGTGTGCGTCGGTGTGCTGGTGTTGCGCAGGGCCGAGCCGGAGCGGGAGCGGCCGTTCCGCACGCCGTTCGTGCCGGTGGTTCCGGTGCTCGCGCTCATCGGGTGCGTGTTGCTCGCGACGACGCTGGACGGATTGACCTGGGTGCGGTTCGCGGTGTGGGTGGTTGTCGGCCTCGCCGTCTACCTCGGATACGGCCGCAAGCGCTCGACCCTCGCCCCGGCCGCAGTGGAATAGCAGGAGAAACCCGGCCGTTGCGGTCGGGATATCTCACATATGCCGTGGATTCCATTGCGCCCCATGCGCGTTTTCGGCAGGCTCACTAGATGCCGAACGTACTGGTGAGGCGCCGCATGAAGGGACGATGAACGATGTCGGACGACGAGAAGACGATCCGGGTTCTGATCGAGCGGTGGGCCGCCGCCGTACATGCTGGTGACCTGGCCGCCGTCCTCGCCGACCACGCCCCCGACATCGTCATGTTCGATGTCCCGCCGCCGAACGAGGGCCTGCGCGGCATCGACGCCTACCAGGCCGCCTGGCCGGGCTTCTTCGAGTGGCAAGCGCAGGGCGCGACATTCGAGATCGTCTCGCTGGACGTCACCGCCGGAGCCGACGTCGCGTTCGCACACGCCCTGCTGCTGTGTGGGACCGCCGAGGACTTCGCCAAGGACCCGGGACGCCGCCTGCGCCTCACCCTCGGCCTGCGCAAGGAAAACGGACGCTGGATCGTCTCGCACGAACACCACTCGTTCCCGGACGCCAGCCTGCCCGCCATCTGATGTAGTCGGCGGCCGGGCTTGCAGAGCCCGGCCGCCGATTCAGTCCGCCGGGATCGTGCGGTCAGACGTATCGGCTGCTGGGCAATTCATGAAGCGCGCCGGGCGGGACGGCGGCGCTGTCGGCCGAACACATCGCGGCGCTGCGGATGCCTGCAGCCGGTGATACGGCGCCATGACCGCACTCAATAGTCCGCTATTGCCCGTGGGGCGATGGCGAGCAGCCTATTCGAGCCTCGTGTGAGCCGTAGGCGGGTCGGAATCCGCGGTTGGCCGAGCTGCGGCGGGCCCAATGGAAGTCGCACCGATCAGCGGGGATTCGAAGCGGACCGCGCTGCCGAGGTGATTCGTCCGTGGAGTAGTACCTGGGCGCTAGGTGCGAGAGCGCTGACGAGTTCGCGGGGCAAGCTCGGTTCTGGTGACGGTGCGGCTGCGGCAGGACGTATTCCGAGGGCGCCGGTTCCTGCTCTGCGGCCCACAAACACTTCGCCGCCGGGGACCGGCAACCTGAGTTCGTCGCCGGGTCAGTACTCCGGTACTAGACGCGAATAGTGCTGCGGCGGGACGTGTTCCGGGGGTGCCGATTTCTACCTTCGATGCATGCCAACAACACATTTCGCGGCCTCACTCGATAGTCGGTCGTCGGCGCGGCATCGCCGCCGTGGTGCGCTGGTCGACGCCGCTGCCCGGCTACATCGGCCGCTGACGTGGATGACGCTCACGATGATCGCGTTGGTCGTGTTCTCGATGGTGGCGATGTTCGTCGATGACCGGATGCTGCTCGGCGAGTCGGTCTGGTTGAAGCCGATGAAGTTCGGTTTCGCGTTCGCCATGTACGGGCTCACGCTGGCGTGGCTGTTGTCGTTGCCGCACAAGGGAAGTCGCGCGACCTGGTGGTTGGGCACGGTGTTCGCGGTGGCCGGGTTCATCGATGTCGGATTCATCGCGCTACAGGCCGCGCGCGGCACGTTCAGCCATTACAACACCGAGACCGACGCGGTGAACCAGATCGGGCAGCTGGTGTTCCAGTCGGGCGTGCCCGGACTGTTCCTGACCACCCTGATCATCGCGCTGATCCTGTGCTGGCAACAGCTGGTGGATCGGCCGACCGCACGGGCGATCCACGCCGGGTTGTTCCTGTCGGTCGTCGCGATGATGATCGGCTACCTGATGGGTTTCACCGGCAAACAACTGGTCCGCGACTCCGACGGCAACATCGTCAAGCTGGTCGCCGGCCACACCGTCATCGACCCCGCAACCCGCGACCTGTCCCCCCGCGACGCCGCACCGGGCATGCCACTAACCCACTGGAGCACCATCGGCGGCGACCTCCGAATCCCCCACTTCCTCGGCCTACACGCCATCCAGGTCCTACTACTCGCCGTAGTCATCCTCTCCTGGCTCGCCCCCCGCTACCCCTGGCTACGCCCCGAACGCACCCGCACCGCGATAATCGGCGTCCTCGCCCTCGGCTACACGGGCCTGGTGGCCATCGTCTTCACCCAGGCAATGCGCGCCCAACCCCTGATCCACCCAGACACCACCACCCTGACCGCTTTCGCCGGACTCACCGCAGGCGTCGCCGTACTGCTCGCCCTCATCTACTGGCGAGCCCACACCACCCCAAACCTCACCCCCGACCATCCAACCCCGAACGCCCAACTCGTCCCCCTCCACCTGGCAACCACCACCCCAAACCTCCACCCCAAGGTCTAGCACCCCACTTGACGCAGGAAACGTGCTCCTAACTGACGCTGCAACATGCGTCAAGAGCACGTTCCCTACGTCAAGTCCGTCTGCCCCGCCCCTCGACTCTGAGCAACTGGCCCACGCCCCCTCCAGCTCTCCCCGCCCCACTTGACGCAGGAAACGTGCTCCTGACTGACGCTGCAACATGCGTCAGGAGCACATTTCCTACGTCAAGTCAGCTGCCTGCCACCGGCCCTCGACCGTGAGCAACGGGCCCGCGTCACCTCCAGCGTCCAGCTCTCCCCACATCGCACTTGACGTAGGAAACGTGCTCTTGACTGATGCTGCAACATGCGTCAGGAGCACGTTTCGTACGTCAAGTCGGTTGTCTGCCAGGGCTATTCGGCAAGAGGTCAGCGTAGGCGTTCGGCGTCTCGGGTTAGTTCGAGGAGGGTTTTGCCTAGCATCGCGAGTTCGTCGGGGCTGGCGCCCTCTTCGATGGCTGTGGCGACGTCTTCGGCGGCGCAGCGGGCGGCGAACCAGCGGTCGGCCAGGTCGGCGGCCTCTTGGGCGCTGAGGACGACGGAGTCGTCGGGGATGCCGGTCCCTTTGAGACTGTTGCGGTTTTCGTAGGCGCGTTGGCGACAGGACTGGCGGCAGTACCGGCGGCGACGGCCGGCCTCGGACTCCACGATTTCCCGCCCACACCACAGGCAGGACAGCTGGCGCGAGTGACGACGATCAGAGATGGAACACACCCCCTAGCGGGACAGCGAGCGGCGCGACATGACGCAGAACCTTAATCGCTCGACGGCGCGAACCCGCTCAGCGACCCCCGAGAACCGCCGGACGGCGGGCGCGGCGAGGTGGGCGCGCCGTTGGCACTACAATGGAACGGTTCCGCGGCCCGTCGGGAACTATCGGCGCAGGCCCGTTCGTTGCACATAAGGTCCAGCGAGCACCACACGCTCGTACGGTCGCAGCAACAAGACTCGAGCACACAGGGAGAGGCACACCATGGCAGATCGCGTACTCCGGGGCAGTCGGCTCGGAGCGGTGAGCTACGAGACCGATCGCGACCACGACCTGGCTCCGCGTCGGATCGCCCGGTACCGCACCGACAACGGTGAAGAATTCGACGTCCCGTTCGCCGACGACGCCGAGATTCCCCCGACGTGGCTTTGCCGCAACGGTCAGGAGGGCATGCTGATCGAGGGCACCACCGTCGAGACCAAGAAGGTCAAGCCGCCGCGCACCCACTGGGACATGCTCCTGGAACGCCGCAGCAAGGAAGAGCTCGAGGAACTCCTCAAGGAGCGCCTCGACCTCCTCAAGACCCGCCGCCGCGTCTAAAACGCACCCGAAAAGGCCGCCTACATCTCCGATGCAGGCGGCCTTTCGCACACCCAGCAAAATCCGCACCCTAACTCGGGACCTGCACTCGCTCTAGGGCCCTATTCCGAGTGCATGTCCCGAGTGCGAGTGCGGATTTCGGGCAACAGCGGTGGGCCGGGGCGGGCAGCGGGATTCGCACGCTCAGTGAAACCCCTTCCACGCCGCCGCCCGGCCACCCGCCTGTTGTCCAAAGCGCTTGTGACGGAACCACAGCCAGATGACCACCTCCAGAACGCGACACCGCGCACCTGACGCACACCTGAAGCCGGGTACGGCAGGCGACGCGCCCAGCACTACTCACGGGAAAGCGTGGATCGGTCTTCAGCTTCTATGGACAGGTCATCGCACGGAGTCCTAAGAAGCACTTGCCCGGATAGGTCTACCTTTCCGAGGATCTCTAGGTTTGGCAGGGAGTGAGGTGTCGTGCGGGGTTTGGGGGTCGCTGGGGCTCCGATGCGCGCCCTTTGTGGTGGCCGAACACCCTTTCCGTAACCTGCACACTCGCTGTACAGGGGGTTCGGTTTACGGAAAGGGTGTTCGGGTTCTGCAGAGGGTGTGCCGTCGCGGTGGTGGTTGGCCGTTCGGGCTAGTGGCTGGCTACCTTGCGGTACTGGGCCAGGGCGAGGGGGACGGCGACTGCGAGGATCGCGAGGGAGCAGGCGATGGCGTATTCGACGCAGTGGTCGGCGGGCCAGCCGGTGGCGTGAGCGAAGGTGGGTGGGGCGTTGTTTTCGAAGAGTTTGCGGCCAGCTCCGGCTACTGCGGTGATGGGGTTCCATTCGGCGATGGTGCGCAGGGGGCCGGGGAGGGTGGAGCCGGGGATGAAGGCCGAGGAGATGAAGGACAGGGGGAACAGCCAGATCAGGCCTGCGCTCTGGGCTACTTCGACGTTCGGTGACATCAGGCCGGTGAGGGCGCCGACCCAGGACATGGCGAAGGCGAAGAGCAGGATCACCCCGAATGCCAGTGCGGCGTCGGCGATTCCGCCGTTGATCCGCCAGCCGACGACGTAACCGCAGCCGACCATGACGGCGACGCTGAGGATATTGACGACCAGGTCGGACAGCGTGCGACCCATCAGCACCGCGAGCCGCGACATCGGCAGCGTGCGCATCCGGTCGATGATGCCCTTCTGCAGGTCGCTGGCCAGGCCGACGGTGGTGAACGCCGCGTTGAAAGCGACTGTCTGGGTGAAGATTCCGGCCAGCAGGAATTCGCGGTATTGGCTGCCGCCCAGCGATCCGCCGAAGATGTAGGCGAACAGGAACACGAACATCAGCGGCTGGATCGTCGCGGTCACCAATAAGGTCGGCACCCGCAGAATGGTCAGCAGATTGCGGTGCGCGACGATCGCGCTGTCCCGGAAGATTCGCAATCGCGGACCCGAATCGAACTGAACAACTTGCATTTTCGGGACCTCGACGACAGCGGTCACGACCGCACCTCGCTGACGTTCGGCTCCGTCGCGCCCGCAAGGGCGGCTGTGGCGGTACGCACTCTCACGACAGGATCTCCTCTTGTACGTCATCGGTTTCTGGCTGGCGCTCGGCCGAATCACGGGCCGGAGTGCCGGTGAGCGAAAGGAATACGTCGTCGAGGCTGGGGCGGTGGACCTCGGCGTCCACCACGCACACGCCTGCGTCATCGAGCCGACGCAACGCCTCGACCATGGTGCGTGAGCCGTCGCCGACCACGATCGACACCTCGTCGGTGCCGTCGTCGTGGCTCGGCTCGCCGACACCGACCTGGGCGAGCACCCGCAGGGCGGGTTTGACGTCCTGACCGGCGGCGAGAGTGACGGTGAGCCGATCACCGCCGATGGACAACTTCAATTCGTCCGCGGAACCACGCGCGATCACCCGTCCGCGATCGATGACGGTGATCCGGTCCGCGAGCTGGTCGGCTTCTTCCAGATACTGAGTGGTGAGCAGCACGGTGGTGCCGTCGTCGACGAGATCGCCGATGACGCGCCACATGTCGAGCCGCCCGCGCGGATCGAGCCCGGTGGTCGGCTCGTCCAGCACGACAACCGCGGGCCGGGCGACGAGCGCCCCGGCCAGGTCGAGCCGCCGCGCCATACCACCGGAGTAGGTGCCCGCCCTGCGGTCGGCCGCCTGCTCCAACCCGAACGCGCTCAACAGTTCCGCGGCCCGCGCGGTGGACTGCCGCTGCGACATCCCGTACAGCCGCGCCACCATCCGGAGGTTCTCGTACCCGGACAGATTCGCGTCGACCGCGGCGTACTGACCGGACAGACCGATCCGCCGCCGCGCCGCACCCGGATTACGAAGCACATCCACCCCGGCCACCCGAACCGCCCCGGCGTCCGGGCGCAGCAGCGTGGTGACGATGCGAACCGTCGTCGTCTTACCCGCCCCGTTCGGCCCGAGCAGACCCATCACCGTGCCGGTCGGGATCTGCAGGTCGATGTTGTCCAGCACCCGGATCTTGCCGTAGCTCTTCACCAGGCCGAGGACTTCTACTGCCAAGCTCACTGGTTTACCTCCACGAGCGACTCCCCCGCCTTCTCGGTCGGTCTGTCGGTGGACCCCTGCACGTCTCGCCCACTCACCTTTGCTTCTCCTTCTTTCTGATCCCGATGGCAGGCTTCTCGGATCGCGAGCCGTTCTTGGCCCGTTTCGGGTCTCCATTGACCGAGTGCGACCCGTTGGTCGACTGTCGTGCCGGCGTACCGTCCAGCTGCCTGCGCAGCACCGGGCCGATCGCGGCGAGCGATTCGGGTGCGGTCATCGCCGAGTGCCTGCACGGCAGTTCATGATCATGGATGGCGCCGGTGACGAACGGTTGCCACGCGGCCGCGCGGCGTTCCGGATCGGCCCGGTTGATCTCGTCCGCGGCGGCGGTGAAGAACAGCAGGTCGCCGTCGAAGACACGCGGCCGGAAACTGTGCGCGAGCAGCGTGCCGTTCGTGTATCCGGCGTAGAGCCGTTCGAGGTGCTCGACGGTGAGCGCCGCGAACGGCCCCGGCCGCGCGCACAGCAGCTCCGCCGCGTCGCGCAGGTTCATTGCCGGATCGATCGGGGTGTCGAGCTGGTCGCTGCCGAATTCCTCGATGATCTCGGCCACGCTCGGGATCGCGTGCTCGAGCCAGGCATCGGAAAGCCGGTAGCTGTCCATCATCGACAGCAGTGCGACCTCGTCGCCCGCCTCCTGCAGCCGCACCGCCACCTCGTGCGCGATCAGGCCGCCGAGCGACCAGCCGAGCAGGTGGTAGGGCCCCGTCGGCTGGATCGACTTGATATGCGCCACATACTGTCCGGCGGCCTCGGTGATCGAGGCGAAGCCGTCCTCGCCCGCGACGTGCGGTGCCTGCAGCCCGTACACCGGACGGTCCGGCGCGAGATGCGCGAGCAGACCGGAGTAGCACCAGGCCAGCCCGATCGCGGGATGGATGCAGAACAGCGGCGCCCCGGTACCGTTCGGACGGATCGGCAGCACCGGACCCAACGCCGCCGCGATGCCCGCGCCCGAGCCGTCGAGGCGCGCGGCGATGGCCGCCGGGGTCGCCTCGCCGAACATCAACTGCACCGGCAGGTCGAGACCGTTGGCCCGCACCTGCGCAACAACTTTCGTGGCAAGCAGCGAGTTGCCGCCGAGTTCGAAGAACCCGTCGTCGGCGCCCACCGATTCCATGCCGAGCACCGTCGCGAAGGCCGCGCACAGCGCAACCTCGGTCGGAGTCGACGGCGCACGGTAGCCCTCGGCGGACGCGAACACCGGTTCCGGCAACGCTTTTCGATCCAGCTTCCCGACCGGACTGAGCGGCACCCGGTCCAGCATCATGATCGATTGCGGCACCATGTAATTCGGTACCAGCTCGGCCACGTGATCGGTGAGCTCGGCCGCGGACACCCCGTTGCGCGCCTTCACATACGACACCAGCGCGGTAGTCCCCGCAGGCGTGCGATGCCCGATGGTGGTGGAGAATTCCACCGCGCCGTGCCGCGCCAGCGCCGCGTCGATCTCGCCGAGTTCGATACGGAAGCCACGGATCTTGACCTGATGATCGGTGCGCCCGACGTATTCGATCTCACGCCCCGCGCCCGTGCTGCGCCCCGCCGACAGCGAACCCTGCCCGGACCACCAGCGCACGAGATCGCCGGTCCGATACATCCGCTCGCCCGGCTTCCCATACGGATTCGCGACGAACCGCTGCGCCGTGAGACCCGGCCGATTGAGGTAACCGCGCGCCAACGCGGCACCGGACAGATGCAATTCGCCGGTGACACCGACCGGTGCCGGGTGCAGGCGCATGTCCAGGATGGTCGCGCTGACACCGCGGATCGGCCCGCCGATGGTGATCGGACCGCCCGGCGTCAACGGCTGGCCGATCACCGTGACGATGGTCGTCTCGGTGGGCCCGTACACGTTGTACAGGTTGCGGTTCGGCGCCCATCGGGTGACCAGGTCCGGCGGCAGCGCCTCGCCGCCGACCAGCACATGCTGCAGCTCGGTGACCCCGGTCGGGTCGACCGTGCCGAGCGCCGAGGTGGTGATGAACGCGTGCGTGATCGCCTCGTCGATGAACACCCGCGCCAGATCTTCGCCGCCGACCACGCCGGGCGGCGTGATCACCAAGGTGGCCGCGCCGCCGAGCGCCAGCAACAGGTCGAGCATCGCCGCATCGAAGCTCGGCGTCGCGAAATGCAGGACGCGGCAACCGGGTCGGACGTCGAACCGCTGCGCCGTCTCGGCCGCGAAGTTGGACAGACCGCCGTGCGTGACCACCACGCCCTTCGGCGTACCGGTCGAACCGGACGTGTAGATCACATACGCCGGGTTGTCCATCCGCAGCGGCGCGGTGCGTTCCGCGGCGGTGATCGGCGCGTCCGACGCGTCGAGCACGAGCCCGCGGAAGTGCGCGTCGTCCAGCACGATCCACTCCACGCCGGCGGGCAACTCGGCCCGATAGTCGCTGAGGGTAATGCCCAGCGCCGCACCGGAATCCGACAGCATGTGCTCGATCCGATGCGCCGGATACAGCGGGTCGACGGGCACGAACGCGGCACCGGCCTTGGCCACCGCCAGCACCGTCGCCACTGATTCGACCGAGCGCGGAATACCAAGCGCCACCAGCGTTTCCGGACCGACGCCCTGCCGGATCAGCACCCGCGCCAACCGGTTCGTCCACCGGTCGAGCGCGTCGTAGCTGACCTGCGTCTCCTCGGTGCGCAACGCGACCGCCTTGCGATCGACGTTCGCCGCCGCCGCGAACACCTCGGGGAAGGTGACCGGCCGGTCCGCCTCCGCACCCCGCACCGGGGCGAGCCCGGACCATTCGGCGGGATCGAGCAACTCCAGATCACCCACGGCCGTAGTGGGATTCGCGGCAACGGCGGCGAGCAGCCGGACCAGCCGCTTGCCCAGCCGCAGCGCGGTCTGCTCGTCGAACAGGTCGCTCGCGTAGTTCACCGACAGCGTGATGCCCGCCGGATCCCGTTCCGGGGTCTGCGATTCGGTGAGCGTGAACTGCAGATCGAACTTGGCGATGCCGGTGTCGATATCGGCCGCCTCGATCCGCAGTTCGGGCAGGTCGAGGCCGCGCACCGGCTGGTTCTGCACCGAGAGCATCACCTGGAACATCGGGTGATGGGCTTGTGAGCGGGCCGGATTCAGCACCTCGACGAGCCGCTCGAACGGCACGTCGGCGTGGGCGAACGCGTCGAGATCGGTGTCGCGGACGGTGTGCAGCAGGTCGGTGAACCTGGCATCCGGATCGATCCGAGTACGCAGCACCAGGGTGTTGACGAACATGCCGATCAACCGGTCCAGTGCGGGGTGGCCGCGTCCGGCGATGGGCGTGCCGACGGTGATGTCGTCGGTCGCGCTCATCCGGTGCAGCAGTACCGCGAGCGCGGCGTGCAGCACCATGAACATGCTGACGTTGTTGCTGGTCGCGACCGTCCGCAGTTCGCGGTGGGTGAACGCGTCGACCGTGCATTCGACCAGCCCGCCCCGGTAGGACGGCACCGGCGGCCGCCGCCGGTCCGCGGGCACGGTGAGCAGCTCGGGACTGCCGTCGAGGGTGCGCCGCCAGTAGGCGAGCTGACGGCTCAGCACCGAGTCGGCGTCGTGTTCGGCGCCGAGCGTGTCCTGTTGCCACAGTGTGTAATCCGCGTACTGCACGGTGAGATCGGTCCACTGCGGCGTCTGTCCCGCGCAGGCCGCCCGGTAGGCGGTGGCCACGTCGAGCGCCATCGGCTCGAGCGACCAGCCGTCCATGGCGATGTGGTGCACCACCAAAACGAGGACGTGCTCGTCGGACACCTCGGCCGGATTCTGCACGCCGGTATCGCCGTAGGGCGACACGGAGATCAGCGCGGCCCGGATCGGCACCATGCCCGCGAGGTCGAATCCCGGTGCGGCGAAGCGCCGTACGGCGTCGTCGACTTCGTCCGGGGTGACCGTCGCGACGAACAGCGTCAGCGCGGCGGCGGCCAGATCCAGGATCTGCTGGGCCGGTTCACCATTGGTCTCGGGGAACACAGTCCGCAGCGTCTCGTGCCTGGCCTGCACCGCGTGCAGCGCCATCACCAGCGCGTCGACGTCGAGCTTGCCGTTCATCCGCAGCACCACCGGCACGTTGTACGCGCCCGCGGTCTGGTCTTCACCGGATCCGTTGAACCGGTTGAGGAACCACAGCCGACGCTGCGCCGCCGACAGCGGAATCCGTTCGGGGCGGTGCCTCCGCGCCAACGCCGGACGTGCGTCCGAGCCCGCGGGCCCCGAATCAAGCAGCGCGGCAAGCGCGGCCACCTTTGGCGCGGCGAACACAGTGCGCACTTCCAGCCGGATGTTCGTCGCCGCGGCGAGCCGGGCCACGAGTTGCGTTGCCAGCAACGAGTTTCCGCCGATATCGAAGAAGCTGTCGTCGGCCCTAACCTCGTCGACGCCGACCAGGTCCGCCATCACCCTGGCGACCAGCAGCTCCGACTCGGTCTCCGGCGCACGCGCCGCGACGTCGGCGATGAGCTGCGGTTCGGGCAGCGCGGCGGTATCCAACTTGCCCACCGGTGTCAGCGGAATATGTTCCAGCACAGTGATACTTGTCGGCACCATGTGCGTCGGCAACTGCGCGCCCAGATGGGCGCGCACCGCCTCCACATCCACACCTGCGTGCTCGTCGGAGGCCTGCACAAAGGACACGATCCGATCCGCGCCCGCGATCTGGCGCACCTCGGTGTGCGCGAACCGCACTCCGGGATGCTCGCCGAGCGCGGCGGTGATCTCGCCGAGCTCGATACGGAAGCCACGAACCTTCACCTGATGATCACTGCGGCCGAGGTAGCACAGCTCGCCCGCGCCGTTCCAGCGCACCACGTCACCGGTGCGGTAGAGCCGCGCACCGGCCGGACCGTACGGATCGGCCACGAAACGCAGTGCGGTGAGCCCGAATCGGTCGAAGTAGCCGCGCGCCACGCCGTGTCCACCGAGGTACAAATCGCCGGGCACACCGACCGGCACTGGCCGCAGCCGTTCGTCCAGCACCAGCGCCCGCGCGCCGCGCACCAACGTGCCGATGGTGACCGGCCGGTCGGCGGTCAGCGTCGCGATGGTCGCGACGACGGTCGTCTCGGTCGGCCCGTATCCGTTGAACATGGTCCGTCCCGGCGCCCAACGGGCCACCAGGTCCGGCCCGCAGGCCTCGCCGCCAACCATCAGCGCCCGCAGGTGCGGCAGCGGCCAGCGCTGGTGATCGATGGTGGACAACGCGGCCGGGGTGAGGAAGGTGTGCGTGATCCGCTCCCGCTCCAGCAGCGCCGCCAGCTCGTCGCCGCCGTAGACCTCCGGCGGGCAGATCACCATGGCCGCACCGGAACCCACCGCGAGCAGCAGGTCCAGCATCGCCGCGTCGAAGCTCGGCGAGGAGAAGTGCAACGTGCGCGACTCGCGGTCGACCCGCATGCGGTCGCGCAGCTCGTCGGCGAAGTTGGACAGTCCGGCGTGGGTGACCGCGACGCCCTTGGGTTTTCCGGTGGAGCCGGAGGTGTAGATCAGGTACGCGAGGTCGGACGCCTCGATGGTGCACAGCCGGTCCAGGTCGTCGACCAGTGCGTCGTCGTACGTCTCCAGTTCGGTGCCGAAGTCGGGATCGTCCAGCAGCAGCCATTCGGTGGCCGGGCCGTCGATCGCGTGCAGCCGGTCGGCGTGCGCGGCGACGGTGACGCCGACCCAGCAGCCCGCGTCGGTGAGCATGTGCTGGATCCGGTCGGCCGGGTAGTTCGGGTCGACCGGCACGAACGCGGCGCCGGACTTGACGACGGCGAGCTGGGTGACGATGGACTCGACCGATCGGGTGAGCCCGAGCGCGACCCGATCCCCGATCCCGATATCCCGCGCGAGCAGGGCGCGTGCCAACCGGTTCGAGCGGCGATCCACCTCCGCGTAGGTCAGCGTGGTGCTGCCCGACTGCAGCGCGGTGCGCTGCGGATGCATGTGCGCGGTGGCGGTGAAGTACGCGGACAACGTGCACTGCGGCATCGTCGCCCCGCCTGTCGCCGGCGCGAACAGGCGTCGCTCGCGTTCGGTGCGAGCGTCGATGTCGCGCACCAGGACTCGCGGATCGGCGGTGACCGCCGCGAGCACCCGCAGGAACCGGTCGGCCAGCGTGTGGATCGTCGACTCGTCGAAAAGCTCGGCGGCGTAGACGAATTCGAAGGCCTGACCGGGTTCGCCCGGCCCGGCGTCGCAGCCGATGTGGGCGACCCGCAGCTCCAGGTCGAATTTGGCCAGCGCGATGTCGAGTTCCTCGGCGCGCAACGCGAGACCCGGCAACTCCAGCATCGGGACCGGACCGTCCTGCACGCTGAGCGCCACCTGGAACAGCGGATGGCGACCGGAACTCCTTGCGTCCCGGCCCAATTCCTCGACGATGCGCTCGAACGGTATGTCGGCGTGCGCCATTGCGGCCAGCTCGGTGTCCCGATCGGCGCGCAGCAGCCCCGCGAAGGTGCGGTCCGGATCGACATCGGAACGCAGCACCAGCGTGTTGACGAACATGCCGACCAGCTCATCGAGCTTGGTGTCGGTGCGCCCCGCGACCGGGGTACCGATGACGATGTCGCGACCGCCCGTCACCGAGCGCAGCAGCACCGCAAGCGCCGAGCGCAGCACCATGAACATGCTGACGCCCTGCTCCTTGCCGAGATCGGCGAGGGCATGCTGCACCGGCTCGGGCACCGTGAATTTCACCGTGCCGGCCCGCTGCGTCGGTTCCGCGGGTCGCGGCCGGTCGTAGGGCAGCGGGAGTTCGTCGGGCAGGTCGGCCAGCGCGGTCCGCCAGTACGCCAGCTGATTGCCCGCGAGGCTGTCCTTGTCGTTCTCGTCGCCGAGGCAGGCGCGCTGCCACAGCCCGAAGTCCGCGTACTGCACCGGAAGTGGCGCCCACGCGGGCGCGGCGCCCTCGTGCCTCGCCACATACGCGGCGGCCAGGTCCCTGGTCAGCGGGCCGAGCGACCAGCCGTCGGCGGCGATGTGGTGCACCACGATGCCGAGCAGGTAACGCTCGGAGCTGGTGCGCAGCAACGTTGTTCGCAGCGGAGTGGCACGCACCAGATCGAAGCCGGTGTGCGCGAGGATGCGCAAGGCCGCCGCCGCACCCGCGTCGTCGGTGTCGATCGGGTCGATCGTCGGCAGCGCGCGGGCGGTCGGCAGCACCGACTGCTGGGCCCCGGCGCTGTCCTCCGGGAAAACCGTCCGCAACACCTCGTGCCGCTCGACGACGTCGGTGAGTGCCGCGCGCAGCGCCGCCACATCCAGATCACCGGAGATTCGGATAACGAAAGCGATGTTATATGCACTCGATTCGGGAGAATATCGATTGAGGAACCACAGTCGCTGCTGCGGCAGCGACAATGGAATGCGTCCCGGACGCGTGGTCTGCACAGCCAGCGCCAACCGCTGCGTCCGGGGCGCTTCCGTCAGCCGCTCGGCGACACCGGCGACGGTGGGCGCCTCGAAGATCACCCGCACCGGCAGGTCGACCCCGAACTCCGCGTGCAGTGCCGCGGCGAGCCTGGTGGCCAGCAGCGAGTTGCCGCCGACATCGAAGAAGCTGTCCTCCGCCCCGGTGACGGGACGGCCGAGAATGTCGCCGAACACGCCCGCGACCCGCAATTCCAGTTCGGTACTCGGCGCGCGCGACGAACCGATGGCGGCGAAAACGGGTTCCGGGAACGCCTTTCGATCCAGCTTGCCCGCCGGAGTGACCGGCAGCTCGTCCAGCACGATGACCGACGCGGGCACCATATATCCGGGCAGCCGCTGCCGTGCGGTCTCGACGATCGCCGCGGCCTCCACCGGCCGGTCCGCCGTGACATACGACGCGAGCCGCGGTTGCCCCTGCTCGTCGGTGTGCACCACGGTGAGCGCGAAACTCACCCCGGGGTAGCCGCGCAGCACGTGGTCGACCTCGCGCAACTCGATCCGGAAGCCGCGGATCTTGATCTGATCGTCGGCCCGGCCGAGGAAGCGCAGCTGCCCTGCGTTCACCCACCCCGCCGGCTCCGCCGGCTGCCGTCCCCCGGCGGATTCGACGACCACCAGATCGCCGGTGCGGTACATGCGCTCGCCGCGCCTGCCGTGCGGGTTGGCCGGAAACCGTTGCGCGGTAAGGCCGAACCGCCCGTGATAGCCGCGCGCCAGCCCGGGTCCGGACAGGTACAGCTCACCGGGAGTCCCCGGCGGCACCGGGTGCAGCCGTCCGTCCAGCACGAACAACCGCATGCCGCGGATCGGCCTGCCCAGCGGCACCGGGCGGCCCGGCACCATCGGACCGGTCGCGGTGGCCGCGACGGTCGCCTCGGACGGCCCGTACATGTTGTGCATGCGGTGCTCGACCGACCAGGTTTCGACGAGCTCCTCCGAGCACGCCTCACCACCGACGATGACCGCCTCGAGCTCGTCGAGCCCCTCGCTCGGCACGGTCGCCAGCGCGGCGGGCGTGACGAAGGCATGGGTGACCCGTTCGTCGCGTAAGAACGCGGCGAGTTCGGTGCCGCCGTAGAGGCCGGCAGGCGCGACGACGATGGTCGCGCCCGCCGCGAATCCGAGCAGCAGCTCGAGCACCGACGCGTCGAAGCTCGGCGACGAGAAGTGCAGTGTCCGTGCCGAATCCGAGACGCCGAACAGATGCATCTGCTCGTGCGCGAGGGACGCGAGCCCGGCATGGGTGATGACCACTGCCTTCGGCGTTCCGGTCGAGCCGGAGGTGTAGATGAGGTACGCCGGATGCACCGTGCACAGCGGGAGGTGCCGGTCCACATCGGTGATGGGACCCGTTGAGTGGTCCACCAATTCGTCGGCCAACTCGTCGGAACCGAGCACCAGCCAGTCGACGTAGGTCTTGCGATGCTTGCCGCGGGGCGCGGGCCATTCCGGCATGGCCGCAAGGCATTCCGCGTCGGTCAGGCCGAGCAGCGCGCCGGAGTCGCCGATCATGTGGGTGATCCGGTCGCCCGGGTAGCCCGGATCGATCGGCACATAGGCGGCACCGGTTTTCGCGACAGCCCATACGGCGGTGATGGCGTCCAGTCCGCGCGGCAGGGCGATCGCGACGACCACCTCGGGACCCGCGCCGTGCTCGATCAGCGCGCGGGCCAGCTTGTTCGACGTCTCGTCGAGCTCGCGGTAGGTGGTGTCGATGCCGAGGTAGCGCACCGCCACCGCGTCCGGCAGCCGCTCGGCGGTGTCGGTGAGCAGCCGCGCCAAGGTGTTGAACGGCTCGGCGGGCGAGCCCGCGATCGGCACCAGGTTGGCCAGTTCGCGGCGGTCCAGGATGGTCAGGTCACCGATCGGCAGGCTCGGCGCGGCGACCACCGCGTTGAGCACGGCGACGAAGCGGCGGGCGAACGACTCGACCGTCGAGGCGTCGAAAATGTCGGTGGCGTAGCCGAATTCGGCGGTCAGCGGCCCGTCGGAGATATCGTCGTGCACCACCAGCTGCAGATCGAACTTGGCGATGTCGGAGACGATCGGCAGCACCTCGGCCTGGACGCCGGACAGTTCGACGCGCAGGTCGGGCGCGCGGTCGTAGGACAGCATCACCTGGAACAGCGGATGCCTGGCGGCGGAGCGTTCCGGATTGACCACCTCGACCAGCCGCTCGAACGGCACGTCGGCGTTGGCGAACGCGTTGAGGTCGGTCTCGCGCACCACGTCGAGCATCCGGTCGAAGCCCGCGGCGTGGTCGACCTCGGTGCGCAGCACCAGGGTGTTGACGAACATGCCGACCAGCTCGTCCAGCGCCGGGTCGGAGCGGCCTGCGATGGGCGTGCCGATGGCGATGTCGGTGCTCGCGCACAGCCGCGACAGCAGGGTGGCCAGCGCGGCGTGCAGCACCATGAACATGCTCACGCCCCGGGTGGCCACCAGTTCGCCTGCGGCACGCCGGATTTCGGGGGCGATGGTGAATTCGACCCGGGCGCCGGTGGTGGACCGGCGCAGCGGGCGTGGGCGGTCGAGCGGCAGGTCGAGCTGGTCGGGCAGCCCGGCCAGCGCCGAACGCCAGTGTGTCAGTTGGCCACTGAGCGCGCTGGCCGGATCGGATTCGTTGCCGAGCAGTTCGCGCTGCCACAGCGCGAAATCGGCGTACTGCACGGGCAGCGGTGTCCACTGCGGCGCGGCACCGTCGGTTCGTGCCGATACCGCGGTCATCAGGTCCCTGGCCAGCGGCGCGATCGACCAGCCGTCACCGCAGATGTGGTGCAGCACAAGGAGAAACACCCAGCTGTCGGGTCCGGTGGTGTAGAGCGCGACCCGGATCGGGGCCTGGATGCGCAGATCGAAGCCGTATCCGGCGAATTCGGTGGCCAGCGCCGCGACGTCGGCACCGGTGGCGTCGATCGGGTCGAGCGTCAGCGGGATCTCGGCGGCCGGGTGGATCAGCTGGCACGGCCCGTCGGTCGACTCCGGGAACGTGGTGCGCAGGCTCTCGTGCCGTTCGATCACGTCGACCAGTCCGGCGCGCAGGGCCTCGACGTCGAGCGGGCCTTCGATCCGAACAGCAAGGGGCATGTTGTAGGCGGCGGCGTGTTCGGCGAACCGGTTGAGGATCCACAGCCGCTGCTGGGCGAGCGACAGCGGAATCCGCTCCGGCCGTTCGCCTGCAACGAGTTTCGGCGAGGCGACGTCGGTGGTGTGCGTGGCGAAGCACTGGGTGAGCGCGGCGATGGTGGACGCCTCGAACAGGTCGCGGATGGTCAGACCGGTGCCCAGAGCGGCGTTGATCCTGGCCACCGCGCGGGCGGCGATCAGCGAGTTGCCGCCGAGGTCGAAGAAGCTGTCCTCGACGCCGATGTCGTCGGTACCGAGCACCTCGGCGAAGATGCCCGCGAGCACGCGCTCCACCTCGGTGCGCGGCTCGGCGGTCGATCTGTTGGCCGAGCGGGCACCCACCGCGGGTGCGGGCAGCGCCTTGCGGTCGATCTTGCCGTTGGCGCTGAGCGGCAACTCGTCGAGCTCCATCAGCGCGGACGGCACCATGTACGCAGGCAGGGTGCGACGCAGTGCGGTCAGCAGTGCGGCGGTGTCGATCCGGGACGCCGGGTGCGGCGGGCCTGCGCTGGGTACGGCGGGGCGATACTCCTCGGCGTCGAGGGCGGCGACGACATAGGCGACCAGTTCGTCACCGTTGCGGCCGGTGTGCGCCACACACACCGCCCTGGCCACCCGCTCGTCGGACAGCAAGGCTGCCTCGATCTCGCCGAGTTCGATGCGCAGGCCGCGGATCTTGACCTGGAAGTCGCTGCGGCCCATGTATTCCAGCACGCCGGGGCGGCCGGTCGAGAGCTGCCAGCGGGCCAGGTCGCCGGTGCGGTACATCCGGACGCCGGGGCTGAACGGGTTGGCCACGAAGCGATCCGCGGTGAGCCGGGGCTGACCGAGGTAACCGCGGGCCAGCTGCACACCGGCCAGATACAGCTCACCCACCACACCGGGCGGCACCGGTCGCAGGTGCGAATCCAGCACGTAGGTCTGGGTATTCCAGACCGGCGAGCCGATCGGCACGGTCGACGGATCGGCCGTGCACGGCCAGTAGGTGACGTCGACGGCGGCTTCGGTCGGACCGTACAGGTTGTGCAGGGCAGGGTGATGCAACGCGGCGTGGAAGTCGCGAACCGTCGCGGCGGGCAGCGCCTCACCACTGCAGAACACCTGACGCAGCGCCGTGCAGCCGCGCACGTCGGTGTCAGTGACGAACACCGACAGCATGGACGGCACGAAATGCGCTGTGGTGATCTTCTTTTCGGTGATCAGCCGGGCGAGGTAGCCGGGATCGCGGTGCCCGTCGTGCTCGGCGACGACCAGTCGCGCGCCGATCTGCAAGGGCCAGAAGAACTCCCAGACCGAGACGTCGAAGGTGGCCGGCGTCTTTTGCAGGACAGCATCGGTCTGGTCGAGCGGATATTCGTGCTGCATCCAGCGCAGCCGGTTGACGATCGCGGCGTGTGTGACGCCGACGCCCTTCGGCTTTCCGGTCGAGCCGGAGGTGAAGATGACGTAGGCGAGGTGACCGGGGCGCAGCGCGGCCGTGCGGTCGGCGTCGGTGATCGGGGCGCCGTCGAAGCAGGACAGGTCGACGGTGTCGAGGTCGAGCCGGTGCACGGGCAGGGTGAGCTCGTCGCGCTCGGCCGTCAGCACGCAGACCGGTGCCGCCTGAGCCACGATCTGTTCGATGCGCTCGGCCGGATGCTCGGGATCCAACGGCAGGTAGGCCGCGCCCGTCTTGACGATCGCGTACATGCCGACGACGAGTTCGAGGCTGCGGCGCAGGCAGAGGGCGACGACCCGCTCGGGACCCGCGCCGTGTGCGATGAGCAGCCGGGCAAGCCGGTTGGCACGGTCGTCGAGTTCGGCGTAGGTCAGTGCGTCGTCGCCGAATTCGAGGGCGACAGTCCTGGGGCAGCTCGCGGCACGCTCGGCGAACAGGCTCGCGAGGGTGCCGGTGTGCGGCGGGGTCTCGGTGGCGTTCCAGTCGTGCAGGACCCGGTCGCGTTCGGTCGCCGTGATCGCGGTGAGCGACTCGGCGAGGGTGTCCGGTGCGGCGGTGAGGAAGCGAGTGAGGAAATCGAGGTAGCGGTCGTGGTGGGTGCTCACCTCGGTCTCGCTGTAGAGCCGGGGGTTGGCCTCGAAGTCGACATGGATGCGGTTGCCGACGCCGTTGTACAGGTTGACCGACAGGTCCTCGACGGGTCCGGTGGCCAGCACGTTCAGCGAGCCGACCAGGTTGCCGAACTTCAGCTCGTTGTGGAACAACATGATGTTGACCATCGGGCCGAAGAAACCGCGCGCGTCGCGGGAGTAACCGCAGTCGCGGCGGATGTCGTCGTGCCGGTAGCGCTGATGGCGCAGCGCGCCGGTGATCTGCAGCTCGGTGGCCTTCACCACCTCGGCGACGGTGGTCTCGGCGGTGAACCGCAGCCGGATCGGCACCACGTTGGACACCACGCCGGCCGAGCGGCGCAGCGAGACCGTGGTGCGCGCGGACACCGGCAGGCTCAGCACCACATCCGAATTGCCGGTCACCGACCGCACATACGCGCCGAGCGCCGCGACGAACAGCGCGGAGTTGGCGGTGCCGAAGCCGGTGACCGCCGCGTCCATCGCGGACTGGGCGCGGTCGTCGAGCACCGCGGTGGCGGTGCGCCGGCCCACGTCGTGGCTGGCCGCGGTGACGGTGGCACCGCTCAGGCTCATCGGCTCGCCCGCACCGGCCAGCTGCTCGAGCCAGTAGTCGCGGTCCGCGCGGAACCGGCTGGTGTCGCGGTAGCGCACCTCGTCGGCGTAGATCTCGGCCAGCGGGGTCGCCCTGGACACCACCGGCTCGGTCTGGTTGTCCAGCGCGGTGTAGATCTCCGCGGTGCGGGTGAGCGCGTTCATCGCGCCGTAGCCGTCGATCACGATGTGGTGCGCACGGGCGTACCAGATGTAGTCCGAATCACCGGTCCGCAGTACGACATTCGTGCTGAGCGGATCGCGTTCGAGGTCGATCGGCGCGCTGGCGTGCTCGTGCATCCAGCGCATCGCCGCGGCGTGCGGGTCGGGTTCGGCGCGCAGATCGACCCGCGCCCACCCCGGCCGACGCGTGGAATCGACCACCTGATGCGGGATTCCATCGATTTCCCGCAGCCGCACCTGACCGACCTGGGCTTCGGCGCCGAAGCGCTCGATCGCGTAGAGCAGCCGGCCGACATCGAGGTCGCCCCGGATCTCCACATACTGGGCGATCGTCAATGGCACGTCCGGACGAATCCGCTGCGCGTACCAGAGAGCCGTTTGGGCCGGCGACAAGACGAATGGTTGTGCCGAGGATTCGCCCGATGAACATTGGTCGACGCTGTCCGTGGCCAATGAACTCATCAATCACTCCGTTCTGCCGCTGTTTGACGCAACTCTCTGAGCTACGTCCCACAGCAGGCACGCAAGGCCGACCGTGGAACGTGATCCACGCCCTATGATTCGGAGCGTCTGATCGGCCGGATTGCCAACGTGGCGGATTTGTTTCACATCGCACGCTAGCTACGATGGTCCCGATTGGCTAGCAAACGTTTGGCTAACTACCCAAACCGCCCAGATGGCACAGCGGAAGCGCCCGGACATTTATGCGCTGACAAGCGCTTACGGTCGCCCAATCGCACTCTTGCGAATGTTTCGTTACATGACGAGTCACTCACAGCAACCACAGAAAAAACCGGGAGTCAGGTTATCTCCCCGAGACCTTCAGCCGAGGATTTCGGCTTTAAGTACCTTCCGGTCGGTCTCGTTTGCGGCTCGTGCAGACCTTCTCCGGAGCATCGCAGCGATCATGGCGAGGACAGTCAATGCGACAAAAACCCGTTCTGGCGCGGGCCCCACCTGGGTTGCTACAGTGTTGCTGGTACGTAGCGGGAGGTCGGCTACCAACGCGGCGGGCACGAACTGCGGACTTTCTTGCCGCACACTGCCATCCGCGCCGATGATCGCGCTCACCCCGGAGGTCGCCGCGACGACCAGGGCACGACCGTGCTCGACCGCTCTGATCCGCGACATGGCCAGCTGCTGGTAGGTCATCTCGCTGTCGCCGAAGGTCGCGTTGTTGGTCGGCACGGTGAGCAGCTGGGCGCCCGCGCGCATCGCGTCCTCGAAGGCACGGTCGAAGGCGACCTCGTAGCAGGTCGCGACGCCGATCGGGATGCCGTCGGCGTGTACAACGCCGTCGCCGTGGCCTGGCACGAAATATCCGGCGCGGTCGGCGTATTCGGAGAACAGCCGGAAGAACGAGCGCATCGGCAGGTACTCGCCGAACGGCTGGATGATCTTCTTGTCGTGCCGCTCCCCCGGGCCCGCCGCGCCGTTCCACACGATCACCGAGTTGGTGGTGGTGCGGTCGCTGTTCACCAGCACCGCGCCGACCAGGATCGGTGCGCCGATCTGCTCGGACGCCTCGGTGATCAGCGTGGCGGCGTCGGTATTACGCAACGGGTCGATGTCGGACGAATTCTCCGGCCAGATCACCACATCCGGCTTCTTGACCTGGCCCGCCTCGATCGCGCGGGCGAGTTCCTTGGTGCGGCGGACGTGGTTGTCCAGTACGGCGCGGCGCTGGGCGTTGAAGTCGAGGCCGAGGCGCGGCACGCTGCCCTGGATGGCGGCGACGGTGATGGTGCGGTCGCCCTGATCCGGGTCGGGCAAGGTCGCGCCCAGGATCAGACCGGCGATCGGCATGATGACCAAAGTTACTGCGGCGGTGACCAATGCGATTCGCGGGGCGCGATGCTGGTCCGCGGATGCGCGATGCTGGTCCGCCGGAGTGCGAGGCTGGTCCGGGGTGCGAGGCTGATCCGCCAGGGTGCGAGGTTGATCCGCAGGCGAGCGATCCGGTTCCCCGGCTGTGTGGTCCTTGACGCCGACGCCATGCCCTTGTTGGCCTTGGTCCGAGGCGTCTTCAGTCACGGCGTCCGTATTCGACTCCTCGCCAACACCATCCGAGTCGGACCGACCCGCACGCATCGATCGCACGACCAGAACCAGTGCCGCAGCACCAGTTCCAGTGAGCGCCACCGCAAAACTGACCAGCGGCGCACCACCGATCGAAGCCAGCGAGAGGAACCACCCATCGGCCTGCCCGAATGCCAAACGGCCCCACGGAAATCCACCGAACGGAAAACTGGACCGCGCCCACTCAGCGGTCGCCCACGCCAAAGCCACCCACAGCGGCCAGCCCGGCAATCGGCCCACCAGCCGCGCCATCAACCCGAACAGCCCGATGTACACCGCGCACACCGTCGAAAGCGCCAGCCACGGCACCGGTCCGACATAGATCCCGGTCCACGGCAACAACGGAACGAAAAACGCGAGCCCGGCCAGGAACCCATACCCGAACCCACCACGCAACCGCCCGCTCCCCCGCACGACCAACGTGAGGACCGTAATCCCCAGCGGCGCAAGAAACCACCACGGCCGCGGCGGAAAACTGCCGAACAACAACAGCCCCGCCACAATCGCCGCCACCGATCGCCACAACACCGGATACCGCGTCAATGCCGCCGACAGTCGTTCAAGCACCACGAGTGGTCGCCTTTCCATGCGATAAGGCCGCAGCGATTCCCCGATGCAGCGATGTGGTGCCGAGCCGCCGACGCGCACGCCGACCGCAGCGAGTTCGATGGCCGCACAGCTCGACTGGACTGCCTGTCGAGCTGAAACCCGAGCGCTGACTGTCGCTCGCAATGGTCCGCGCCCTGCTCGTCGGAACGCCACCGATGGCAGCGATTGTGGCGCTGATGGATTCGGCCACATCGATGCGACGAGGTGCGCCTGCAGGCCGCGCGCTCAACTTCAGTGATCTGCGTAGCGAAGAAGCGGGCCAGGCGGCGCGTTCACGCTTCATAGATGGTTGCTCCGCGGTGCACGGTGCGCAGGCAGGTGGGCAGGGGCGAATTCGGTGCGAGCGGGGGCAATCCGGGGACGCGGGATCTCGGGTCGGTGGACCAGCGTTGGACGGTGTCGGCGGCTGCGGCGACGACGAGTTCTTCGGCATCCCATATCGCGTAGGAGGCGGGGGCGCCCGGGACCAGGGTGCCCGCGATGCCGTCGCGGACGCCGCCTGCGCGCCAGGCCCCTCGGGTGGCGGCGGCGAAAGCGGCTCGCGGGGAAAGGGAGTGGCCGGGGGTGTGGTGGTTGGCTGCGGCGCGGACGGCGGACCAGGGGTCGAGGGGGGTGACGGGGGCATCGGAGCCGATCGCCAAGGAGATACCTGCGGCGGCCATGGCGGCGAAGGGATTCAGGGTGGCGGCGCGGTCGGTGCCGAGGCGGGCGGCGTACATGCCGTCCGCGCCGCCCCAGGCCGCGTCGAATCCTGGTTGCACGCTGGCGATTACGCCCCATGAGGCGAGTTTGGCGATCTGGTCGGCGTCGAGGAGTTCGGCGTGTTCGACGCGGTGACCGAGGGCGGCGACGGCCGGGCCGCCGAATTCGGTGACGACACGGTCGAATCCGGTGATGATCGCGTCCATGGCGGCATCGCCGATCACGTGGAAGCCCGCCTGAATCCCGACTTCGGTGCAGGCGCGGACGTGGGCGGCGATGGTGTCGGCGTCGAGGTAGGCGCGGCCGGTGCCCGGGTCGTCGGTGTATCGGTCGCGCAGCCAGGCGGTGTGTGAGCCGATGGAACCGTCGACGAACAGGTCACCGCCGAGGGCGTGCACGCCGAGTTCGTCGACCAGTGCGCGGGCTTCGTCCGCGCTCTGCACCGCTTCGCCCCAGTACGCGCGCACCTCGACCCCGTGCCGGAAGTCGAGCAGTTCGCGAATGTCGGTGCGGCCGGATATTTCTGGGCCCGCGCATTCATGCACCGCGACGATGCCGTGCGCGGCCGCGTGGTCGAGGGCGGCGGTTCTGGCTCGATCTCGTTGTGCCCGATCCAGTTCCGCGAGCACGGCGGTCCGCACCAGGTGATGCGCGGTGGCCCGCACCGGCTCGCCGCGGGTGAAGCCGTCGGCGGCGGTCACCTGGGGCATCGCGTCGAGCAGCGCCGACGACACCGCGGCCGAGTGCGCGTCCACCCTGGACAGGTACACGTGCCGGGGGCCCGCGGCCGTGTCGATCTCCTCGACCGTGGGCGGGCGGCCCTCCGGCCAGGTGGTCTCGTCCCAGCCGTCGCCGAGGATCGCACCCTCGGGACGTGCCGCGGCGAAGTCACTGAGCAGCGTCAGGCAATGTTCGAGCGATCGAGCCACCGACAGGTCGAGTCCGGTGAGCTTGAGTCCCAGCGCGGTGACGTGCACGTGCGGGTCGACGAAGGCGGGCGCTACGAACGCGCCGTCCAGGTCGATGACCTCGGCATCCGGATGCAACGCTCGCCCCGGCTGTTCGGCACCCAACCACACCACGGTCCCGTCGGTCACCGCCATCGCTGTCGCGTCGGGGGAACTGGAACTGTAGAAACGACCGCCGATCAGCAACTGGGTTCTCACGAGGCACCAGTCTGCCGTATGCCTGATTCAGGTGTTCAGGTCAGCCGTTCAGTACGGCGTGCGGCACCGTGTCCTCCGGGCACGCCAGCACCGTCATCACCTCCGCGAACTGCGACGGGCCTAGGTGCGACCCGGAACGACACCCTGCTTCGACTGCGATCAGCTCCAGCCGCAGCGCCGCTGCGGTGAACCCAGAAATCGACTGTCCGGCAGCTGCCGCGGCTTTCTTGACCGCTGCGGCTAGCTCCTCGCTCACCGTGATGGTGAGTTGCTCGGTGGCCATCGCGCCACCATAGTCCCGATTCGCGCGGATCCCTAGCGCGCCCGCGCGCCTTTACTACTCGTTGGTAATAGCGAAACTATGGCTTGGTAATCGCACGGTGTGCGTTGCCTTGTCCGTCGTCGTACCACTGCTGCACCACGACGCCGTCGACCACCTCGTCGCCGTCGATCACCACACCCCGATACGGGACTGCCGCGGCCAGCTTGCCGAACCGGCGCGCGGCGAACGCGGTGACCACCGGCCGCACCAGCATCCGGGTCGGCGGCAACAGCAGGAGCAGGCCGAACAGCGAGGTAACCAGACCGGGCACGAACATCAGGAACCCGCCCGCGGCGACCAGCGCGCCGTCGGCGACCGCGGTGCCCGGCGCGATCTCGCCGCGCCCGGCGCGCCGGAACTGCTCGAACACCCGCCGACCCTGCGAACCGATCAGCAGCATGCCCGCGGCGGACCCAGCGATCAGCAGCAGAATGGCGGGAATCACACCGAGCCACTGGCCGACGGCGACCAGTGCGATGATCTCGGTGATCACGTAGAGGACGAATACTAGGGCGGGCATGGCGATCCTTTCGGACGATCTACTGGTTGCAACGTCCGGCGGCGCCGATTTTCTCCCGAATCCGCCTGAGAGCCCGCTGAGATCCGATCAGGCGACCGGTTCGCGGTAGGAGGTCATCTGCGCGATGAGGTTCTCCAGTGCGTCCGGTCCGAACATGACGGCTTGGTTTTCGGCGGAACCGGCGGCCATCTCCGCACTGCGCGGGAAGAGGGCTTGTTCGTAGGTCCGCAGTGCCTGCTCGGTGTCCGGGTGGGTAGCGAGGGCAGTGGCGAGTTCGGCTCCGTCGAGCATGGCGAGGTTGGCGCCTTCGCCCGCGAAGGGTGACATCAGGTGAGCGGCGTCGCCGAGCAGCGTGATGCCGGGAGTCGGGTCCCACCGGTGGCCGATCGGTAGCGCGTTGATCAGGCGGGGAACGAGTGGGCCGTCGGCGTCGGCGATGAGCGCGCGGAGTCGGTCGTCCCAGTCTTGGAACTGTTGCAGTACAGCGGATTTCGCTGCGTCGGCGTCGGCGAAGTCGATAGTGTTCAGCCAGTCCGCTGCCGCGGCGAAGGCGGCGTAGGTGTGCACCGAGCCGTCGGTTTCCGTATGCGTCAGTAAGCCTTTGTGGTCGGCGAGGGCGAACATCATTCCGCCGCCGACCAATTCGGCGGTGGCGGGATGCTGGGTCGCGTCCCGAAGGTCGCATTCGATGAACGAGACGCCGGAGTAGCTCGGGGTGGCAGCCGACACCAGCGGGCGGATCTTGGACCAGGCGCCGTCCGCGCCGATCAGCAGATCGGTGGTGAAGATGGTGCCGTCGGCGAGGGTCACCTCGTGCCTGCCGTCGCCGAGCGCGCGTGCGGCGGTCACCTTGGCGCCCCAGCGAATCACGTTGTCGGGCAGCGAGTTCAGCAGCAAGCGCCGGAGGTCGTTACGGTCGATTTCGGGTCGATCGCCGTCCTCGCCCGCCTCCGCCATGCGGACGGTGCCGTGCTTGTCGATGATGCGCATCTCCTCACCACCCTGGTGTACGAGGGCGGTGAACTCCTCGAACAGTCCGGCCGCGCGCAAGGCGGCTTGGCCGGATTCCGCGTGCAGGTCGAGCATGCCGCCTTGGTTGCGGGCGGTCGGCGAGGCGTCGAGTTCGTAGATGGCCGTTGCTATTCCGTGCACGTGCAGGACGCGGGCGAGCACGAGGCCGCTGAGCCCCGCGCCGATTACGGCGATGGGATGGTGTTCTGACATGGCATTCCCCTAACGGTTCTGTTCGATGGGGCGCGGTGTGTGTATGGCGCCGTTGATCAGTAGCCGGAAGCCCCAGTCGAGACGGTCGGAGCCGGGGCCGGACACCAGGTCGTCACCCAAAGTGGCGATCCTGGGGTGGGTTTCGGCCGAGGCGTTGCGGATGGCCGCGACGAGCGCGTCCATTTCCTGCTCGGCCTCGGTGTTGTGGTCGCGGGTAGCTTGTTCGGCGGCGGTCGCGGTGGCGAACTGCAGCAGGACGTCGCACAGCCAGGCCGCGCGTCCGTCGGGGACGGCGCCCTCGTTCAGCAGCGCGAGCACCGCTTCGAGCAGGTTCAGGTAGCCGGGGCCGGATGGGCGGGCGACCAGCGCGGATTGCGCGAGGCCGGGGTTGTCGAACAGCAGCTTCGTGTACGACACGAGCACCTGCACGAGTCGGTCCTGCCAGTCGCCCGTTGCGGTGACCGGAGTGAGGTCGACCGCGCCGAGCATGCCATCGAGGACCGCCGCGTGCAGTTCGGCGGTATTGCGGACATACACGTAGAGCGAGGCAGGTCCGGTGTCCAACTCTGCCGCGAGGCGTCGCATGGTGACTCGCTCCAGACCTTCGGCCCGCATCAGTTCGACGGCTGTCGCGATGATGCCCGGCCGGGTCAGTGCGGGTTTCGCCGGCCGCTCACGGCGGCTTCGCGGTCCATGTCGCTGAGTTGGCATGACTTCATACTAGCGAACATGTTCGTTACGAACAAGTTCGTTGATGCGAACAATACGAAAAAGCCTGGTCAGGACGCATAGCAGGCACGCCGACGAAGAAGGAGGCCGCCCCGGTTGGGTGCGACCTCCTTGATCTCTGGTCAGTAGTTACGCCAGCTGCTCGCCGCCAGCTACGAAGCCGAAGCCGGCGACGCATAGGCCGGAGGGCCACCGTACGGGTGCGGATGCTCAGCACCGGCCAATTCGGTTGCGGCGCTGCAGGGCTCCCTGATTCTCGATCCAGCGCAGGAAGAATCCGTCAGCCGCCGGGACGGACCAGTCCGGTCTCGTAGGCAAGCACGACGGCCTGAACCCGGTCGCGCAGACCAAGTTTCGTGAGGACGCGACCCACATGGGTCTTCACCGTGGCCTCGGAAAGGAAGAGCTGCTCGGCGATTTCGGCATTCGAGCGACCCGCAGCGATCTGCTCCAGCACCTCGCGCTCGCGGGCCGTCAGCACATCGAGGACACCCGGATCGCGCATGCGCGCCGGATCCTCGGCGATGAGCCGGTCCAGCAGTCGCTTGGTCACCTTCGGCGACACCACCGCATCCCCCGCGGCGACGCTGCGAATAGCGGAGATCAGGTCTTCCGGCGGCGTGTCCTTCAACAAGAACCCGCTCGCGCCCGCACGCAACGCACCGAGCGCGTGCTCATCGAGATCGAAGGTCGTCATCACGAGCACCCGGCAACCATGCCCGGCCTCGACGATCCGCGCGGTCGCGGTAACCCCGTCCACCACGGGCATCCGCACATCCATCAACACCACATCGGGCCGCAACTCCGCCGCCCGGCTGACCGCGGCCGCCCCATTGGCCGCCTCCCCGATCACCTCGATATCCGGGTGCGCACCGAGCACCATCTTCAACCCCATACGCATGAGTTCCTGGTCATCCACAACGAGAACGGTGATCGGCACGCCCCCAATCTAACGTGCCCACCCCCGCACCCCACCCCGCACGCCGCGCACCTCCTCACCCGCCGCGCACAAATCAGCTGGCAATTCCACACGCAGCGAGCGGACACGTGCGCGGCGCACCGGCATGTACGCGGCACGCAAACCCGAGCGCACCGCCGAACAAGGTGATCGCCGCGCACCCTTTCGCCTGCCGCGCGCAGATCCGTTGGCAATTTCATACGCGGCGAGCGGATTCGTGCGCGGCGGACAAACACGCGCGCAGCGGGGCGGATTCGCGTGCCACCGAGTGCGGTGGTGGCCGCGCGCTGTTTGGCCTGCTGCGCACGAATCAGCTGGCGACTTCGTGCGCGGGACGCCAATGACTGCGCGGCGGGCGGATTTGTGCGCGGGGCGACTACTCCGGGAAGCCGGGTTCGAGGGGGATGGTGGCGTGGACGCGCCAGGCTCCGTCGGCGGCGCGGCCGGTTTCGAGGGTGCCGCCGAGGACGGCGATGCGTTCGCGCATGCCGACCAGGCCCATGCCGCCGCCCTTGATGCGGACGGCGGGTTCGTCGAGGGGGACGCCGCCGGTGTCGGTGATGTCGATGGTGACGTCGGTGTCGCGGCGGCGCACCTGGACCCAGGCCTTCGGGTGCGGGCCGGCGTGGCGCAGGGTGTTGGTGAGGGATTCCTGCACGATGCGGTGTACGCCGAGGCTGACTTCGGGGGCGATGTCGTCGAGTTCGCCGGTCAGTTCGAGTTCGACGGCGAGGCCGGTGCCGCGCATCATCTCGACCACCTTCGCCAGGCCTGCGGTCCCGTGTTGTGGCAGCTGGTCGGGGGCGTGTTCGGTGCGCAGTAGCGCGACGGTCCTACGGAGTTCGCGCAGCGCCTCGCGGCCGGTGCCCGCGATGGTGCCGAGGGCTTGTTCGGCGGCGTCGGGGTCGCGGCGTAGCGCATACCTCGCGCCGTCGGCCTGCACGATGATCACGCTGACCGCGTGTGCGACCACGTCGTGCAACTCGCGCGCGATGCGGGTGCGCTCGGACGAGACCGCGTCGTGCGCGCGGCGTTCCTTGTCGTAGTCGGCGACCGCGAGCCGCGCCGCGACCTCGGTGTCGTAGGCATGTCGCGCGCCGATGAATTCGGCCAGCGTCCAGCACAATGCGAAGAACATCGCGGTGAAGATGAGATCACTGGGCGCGACGATGCCCGCCGATGCGGACAGACCGCTGTCGGCGACCAGTCCGACCCCGAACCACAGTCCGTCCCGCCGCCCGACGTAGGCCACCAACGTGTACAGCATGATGCCGAGGCTGAACAGCGTGATGTGCTCGACCTTCTCGTCGCCGACCACATACTGCACCGCGGTCGCCGTGAACGACAGCAGCAACGAGACCGCCGCCATCGCCCGCGGATACACCCGCCGGAACACCACGGGCAGCGGCAGGAACAGCCCGATCGCGATCGCCGCAGGCTTGTTCTCCGCATTGGTCGCCCCGAGCACCTCGAGCACCAACAGGACAAACGCCAGCATCGAATCCGCAACGATGGGCTTCCCGCGAAGCCACAGACTGAACCGACGCATCGCTTCAGCCTAAGGCGACCGGCACCCCGCCTACGACATCGCCACAGCTCCCAGCGCAGCCGCACGCCTCTTGATTTCCAGCACCGGAAATCGCATGCGATTTCCGGTGCCACAAATCGGAAGGCGTGCGGCCGCACTGGACCGCTGACTGGTATTGGACACCTGGTCTGGTTGGCTGACGACGTGCAGATCGGTGATTGGGCGGTGTTGTTGACCGCGGCGACGGCCGCGGGCTGGGTGGACGCGGTGGTCGGCGGCGGCGGATTGATCATCCTGCCAACCCTGTTCCTCGTCGCACCGACCATCGCGCCGCAGACCGCGCTCGGCACCAACAAACTGGCTGCGGTCGCGGGCACCACCGCTTCGGTGGTGACCTTCGCCAAGAAGGTTCCGCTGCGCTGGCGAGCGCTGCTGCCCGCGGCGGCGATCGCGGCGGTCGCGGCCGGAATCGGTGCTGCCGCCGTGTCTTTGATCGATCGCGAACTGTTCATCCCGATCGTGATGGTGGTGCTGGTCGCCGTCGCGGTGTTCGTCACGCTGCGTCCGTCGATCGGCGTCACTCTCGCCACGCACGCGCCGACGCGACGCAAGTTCATCCTCACGATCGCGCTGGCCGCGGGCCTCATCGGCCTCTACGACGGCCTACTCGGACCCGGCACCGGCACGTTCCTCATCATCACCTTCGCCACCCTGCTCGGTACCGAATTCGTCCGCGCGGCGGCGATGGCGAAGGTGATCAACTGCGGCTCGAATGTCGGCGCGCTGATCTTCTTCGGCGCGACCGGCCACATCATCTGGGCGCTCGGCGCGGCCATGGCGGTCGGCAATGTGGCGGGCGCGATCGTCGGCTCGCACATGGCGTTGCGCAATGGCGCGGGGTTCGTCCGGGTCGTGCTGCTGGTGGTGGTGATCGGGATGGTGATCCGGTTGGGCTGGCAGCAGTTCGGCTGATCAGCCGCGCGTTTCCACCTGCGAGGCGAGCCACGGCTTCAGCACTCGCGAGGTGGTCTCGTGGATGCGCCGGTGTAGCCGCTCGCCGTCCTCCGCGCCGTTGAGCGGCTGCTGGAACAGCACGGTGAGCGCGCCGGACACGGCGCCGACGACCGCACCGACCAGCGCCGCGGCGCCGACCTCGTCCAGTTCGTTCGGGAACGCGATGTGCAACTGACGCGCGATCTCACGCTGCGCGACGAGTTGCGCGTGCGCGGCCCGGCCACTCACCGACGGCACGGTGCGCGACACCTGCGCACGCAGCGCGGCGATCCGCGCGTTCAGATCGTCGACGAGATGCTCGCCGGGATTGTCCCCGGCCGCGCGCAACGCCCGTAGCAACACCTCGACCGGCCGCTCCCCCGGCCGCCTGCTGCCGATCGCGGCGACCGCGGCCCGCACCCGCTCGTCCGTCTCCGGAAAGAGCAGTTCTTCCTTGCTGGCGAAGTAGTTGAAGAAGGTGCGGGTCCCGACATCGGCGACCGCGGCGATGTCGGCCACCGTCGTTTCTTCATAGCCTCTCGTTTCGAAAAGCTCTACGGCTGCCTGGAGCAGGGCTCGGCGGGTACGTTCGCGTTTGCGGTCACGAAGGGCGGATGGCGGCACGGCGGGCACAGTACGGCATTTCGCGAGGCAGACGCGGTAGGCGGCGGTTTCGCGCGTGCCGTTTTCCCCGCTCATGCCCTGTCTTTCACGGTGTGCCACTGTGCATTTCGTGCCTGTTTGCATGCACTGCAAACTCGCACGGCGTGTAATCGAGGCGGGCGCAAGTGCTCTCGGATGGAACCGACTAGGTTGGACCGGGTGAGCATCGCGACTTCCAAAGACGTGGACGCCGAGTTCCTCGACCTCCCACTGGCCGCGCTCGCCGAGGCCGCGTTGACCGCGGCGAAGGCGGCGGGCGCCGAACATGCCGACCTGCGGGTGCATCGGCTGGTCACCCAGTCGATCCGGCTGCGCGACGGGCGGGTCGAGTCGATCACCGACAACGCCGAGCTCGGCCTCGCGGTCCGGGTGATCGTCGACGGCACGTGGGGCTTCGCCTCGCATGCCGCGCTGACGCCGGAGACGGCGGTGGACGTGGCCCGCCGCGCGGTGACGGTGGCGACCACGTTGCGCGCGCTCAACCGCGAACGCGTGGTGCTCGCCGACGAGCCGATCTACGACAACGTGCACTGGGTCTCGGCCTACGACCTGGACCCGTTCACGGTGTCGACCACCGACAAGGTCGCACTGCTGCAGGACTATTCGGGCCGCCTGTCCGGCTCCGACGGCGTCGACCACGTCACCGCCTCGGTGCTGCAGGTCAAGGAGCAGACCTACTACGCCGACACGGCGGGTTCGTCCATCACCCAGCAGCGGGTCCGGCTGCACCCGGTATTCGAGGCGACCACCGTCGACTCCTCGGCGGGCGTGTTCGAAACCATGCGCACGCTGGCGCCGCCGGTGGGTCGCGGCTGGGAGTACGTCAGCGGCGCCGACGGAACGTGGGACTGGCAGGGCGAACTCGCGCGCATCCCCGAGTGGCTCGCCGAAAAAGTGAAGGCGCCGACCGTCACCCCCGGCCCGACCGATCTCGTGATCGATCCGACCAACCTGTGGCTCACCATCCACGAATCCATCGGCCACGCCACCGAATACGACCGCGCCATCGGCTACGAATCCGCCTACGCGGGCACCTCGTTCGCCACGCCCGACAAGCTCGGCTCGCTGAAGTACGGCACGCCGATCATGCACGTCACCGGCGACCGCACCCAGGAGCACGGGCTGGCCAGCGTCGGCTACGACGACGAGGGTGTCGCCGGACAACGCTGGGACCTGGTGCGCGACGGCATCCTGGTCGGCTACCAGCTCGACCGCGTCTTCGCGCCGCGCCTCGGCCTGGACCGCTCCAACGGCTGCTCCTACGCCGACTCCCCGCATCACGTGCCGATCCAGCGGATGGCGAACGTCTCGCTGCAGCCCGACCCCGAGCGGGACACCAGCACCGAGGAGCTCATCTCCCGGGTCGACAACGGGATCTACATCGTCGGCGACAAGTCCTGGTCGATCGACATGCAGCGCTACAACTTCCAGTTCACCGGGCAGCGGTTCTTCCGCATCCGGGACGGAAAGTTGGACGGACAGCTGCGCGATGTCGCCTACCAGGCGACCACCACCGACTTCTGGGGTGCGATGGAGGCGGTCGGCGGACCGTCCACCTGGCAGCTCGGTGGCGCGTTCAATTGCGGCAAGGCGCAACCCGGGCAGGTGGCGGCGGTCAGTCATGGTTGTCCGTCGGTTCTGGTGCGCGGCATCAACATTCTCAACACCCGGACGGAGGCGGGCCAGTGACTACGCAGACTGTTATCGCTGCGGGCGAGGTCGTCGAGCGGGCGCTCGCGCTGTCCCGCGCTGATGAGGCGATCGTGATCGTCACCGACGCGCACGACGCCTCGCTGCGGTGGGCCGGGAATTCGATGACGACCAATGGGTCGTCGGTGTCGCGTGATTGGGTCGTCGTGTCGATCTTCCGCGACGGACCGCACGCGGCGCGCGTCGGCACCATCGGCTCCACCAGCGTCGACCCCGCCGAGATCGAAGCGGTGGTGCGCAAGAGCGAGGAGGCGGCGCGCACCGCCGAACCCGCCAGGGACGCGATGCCGCTGCTGGAACCGGACGCGTCCGCCGACGACTGGGCGGCCGCGCCGGGCAGCACCGGGATCGAGGTGTTCACCTCACTCGCCCGCGACCTGTCCACCGGCTTCGACGGCAGCGACCGGCTCTACGGTTTCGCCCACCACACCGTGCACACCACCTGGCTCGGCACCTCGACCGGACTGCGGCGTCGCTTCGTGCAGCCGACCGGTTCGGTGGAGATCAACGGAAAGCGCGGCGGGGGAACCGATCTCGCGAGCGCGTGGGTGGGTGTCGGCACCGCCGATTTCACCGACGTCGACGTGCCGGGCCTGCTCACCGAGCTGTCCCGGCGACTGGACTGGGCCAAGCGCAAGGTCGAACTGCCCGCAGGCCGCTACGAAACGCTGATGCCGCCCTCCACCGTCGCCGATCTCATGATCTACATGAACTGGGAGATGGAAGGACGCGGCGCGCACGAGGGCCACACCGCATTCTCCCGCGCGGGCGGCACCCGAATCGGCGAGCGGCTCACCGACATTCCGCTCACGCTCTACTCCGACCCGACCGCGCCCGGGCTCGAATACCGTCCGTTCGTCGCGACATCCTCATCGTCGCAAGCGATGTCGGTCTTCGACAACGGACTCTCCGCCGAGCGCGTCGACTGGGTGCGCGACGGCGTCATCGAATCACTGGTCTACCCACGCGCCACCGCCGCCGAATTCGACACCGCCGCTACGGTTCCCGGCGGCAACCTACTCCTCACCGGCGGCTCCGACGCCACCCTCGACGAGATGATCGCCCGCACCGAACGCGGCCTGCTACTCACCACCCTCTGGTACATCCGCGAGGTCGACCCCGCCAGCCTGCTCCTCACCGGCCTGACCCGCGACGGCGTCTACCTCATCGAAAACGGCCAGGTAACCGCCGCAGTCAACAACTTCCGCTTCAACGAAAGCCCCCTCGACCTACTCCGCCGAGTCACCGAAGCAGGCGCCACCGAAATCACCCTCCCCCGCGAGTGGAAAGACTGGTTCACCCGAACCGCCATGCCCCCCTTACGAATCCCCGACTTCCACATGTCCTCGGTCAGCCAGGCAACCTGATGCTCGGGATCTGCACTCTCTCTCGGGATCGGCACTCGGAATAGGGCCCTAGAGTCGGTGCTGATCCCGAGAGAGTGCGCGGATTCTGCCGTCGGCTCGGCGTGGGGTTCCGGCGTGGTGGGTTGTTAAGGGGTCAGGGTGATTTCGATGGCTATGGTGCCCTTTTTGCCGCGGCGTAGGTTGCTGCCGAGGATGGTGATGGGGCCCATCAGCCAATACTTGCGCATGAGGAGTTTGCGGACGCGGTCGGTGCCGTCCTGGTCGAGGATGCGGGCGGTGCCTGCGACTGCCTCGCCGCGGGTCTTGCCTGCGACGTTGCACGGCTGGACGGTGACGTCGGTGTTGCGGCGTAGCCGCTTGACCTTCCAGCTGTCGGTGACGGTCCAGACGTAGAGCTTGTCGCCGTCGGCTACCGCCCAGACCGCGGTGCCGACGGGTGTGCCGTCCTTGCGGAACGTGGTCAGCAGAACGTAATCGGCCTTGCCGACGGCTCCCAGCGTGTTCGTCATGAGGGCAGCGTATCGGGGTGTCGGTTATTCGGACATTCGGTACTCGCCGGCCTCCAACCGGGCCAGCACGCCGTCGGTCCAGCCGGTGAGGTTGCCGAAGACGCTGCTCCACAGTTCCAGGAGGTCCGTCGTGTGCGGCGGCTCGTGGCGGCCGCCGGGGAAGGTCGGGATCATCTCGAGCAGGCCGGCGCGGACTTCGTCGCTGCGCCTGCGCTGTTCGCGCAGCTTCTCGATGACGTGCGCGCGAGGCAGCGCGTCCATGAACGCGATGCCCGCGCCGAGTTCCTCCATGTCGATGCTGACCAGCGCCTCGTCCATCAGCTTACGGAATTCGGCCTCGCCCGCCTCGGTGAGGTTGAACAGCGTGCGGCCCGGGCCCTCGCTGCTGCCCTCCGTGCCGAAGGCGCTCAACTTTCCTTCTTGCGTCAGCTGTTTCAGCGCGTGGTAGATCGAGCCCGGCTTGACGTTCGTCCACGTTTCGGCACGCCAGGACAGCAATTCGCGACGCACGGCGTAGCCGTAGGTGGGCTGACGCAAGCGCATCACCCCCAGCACCAACAGGCGCACAGCCGACATCGACGAGCCTCCTCCAGATAGGAAATCTCCATAGTAGTCAAACTTGACTTCTGGGTCGCGACCGCCCTAATCTTCGGTAGTCAAAATTGATTACCGCAGTATGGGGAGGCTTTATGAGCGACGTGTCGGTGCCGATGATGTGGAGCGGCGACCTGTCCGAGACGCTCGACTTCTACCGAACGCTCGGCTACCAGGTGACCGCCGAGCAGACTCGGCCCTACAACTACGGCGCGGTGGCCCGCAATGGTTACTCCTTGCATTTCGGCCCCACCCCGAAAGACAAGGGCACTGCCGAGGAGTGCCACGTGTCGTGTGTGGTGTTCGTCGACGAGGTAGCCGAGCTGCACCAGCGGTTCAGTGCCGCGTTGCGGGAACGCTTCGGGCGCGTGCCCGCCAGCGGCCTGCCGCGCATCACCAGGTTCCGGCCGGGCCAGACCAGGTTCACCGTGATCGATCCGGTCGGCAACACGGTCGTCTATGTAGTGCGCGACGAACCCGACCCGGACTATGGCGGATCGCGCGAACTCCAAGGGCTGCAACGGACTTTGGACAACGCCCGGATCCTGCGTTACTCCAAACTCGACGACAAGGCGGCCCGCAAGGCGCTGGAGTCCGGGCTGCGTCGCTTCGGCGCCACGGCAGCTCCGGTGGACAAAGCGCACGCACTGGCCGAACTCATCGAGTTGGCGGTGGCGGCAGATGAACGGCAGCGCGTCACCGAGTTACGCGCCGAGATCGCCGCACTCGACCTGTCCGACGAGGAACGCGCGAAGATCGACCAGCACCTCCAGATCGCGACCGACTTGGAGCAGTGGTTGGACGAAACCGACTGAGCCGCAGCAAAGCCGTACCCATCGGGCAAGAGCTGCTTAGGACTCCAGGCGTGCACCTGTCCATTGAACTGAAGACCTATCCACGTTTCCTGTGAAGTAGTGCTGAGCGCGTCGTGTGCGTACCCGGCTTTAGGTGTGCGTCAGCGGCGCGGGGTCGCGTTCTGGAGGTGGTCACCGGCTTGTGGTTGCGTCCCAAGCGCCTCGGACAAGAGGGGTCGTGGCGGTTGGGGCGTCGATCAGCCCTGCGAACGCGGCCCACCGGCGGTATTGCTGAAGATCTGCACTCTCACTCGGGATCGGCACTCGGAATAGGGCTCTAAAGCCAGTGCGGGGCCCAAGTTTCAGTGCAGGCCCCGAGTTAGGGTGCGGAGTCTGTCACCGGCGGTGGGACCGTCGATCAGCCATGTGCGCGACGGCCGCACCAGCGGCGACCATCGGCTTGTGCCCGCATTGCAGGAACCCCAATCGAGCTGCACTCCACCGGCAGCCTCGGCGACTCGACGTATGAAGCGTGCTCTTGACGTAGGTTGCAGCATGCTCCAAGTGCATGCAACGTACGTCAAGTGGGTTGCTGTGAGGGCGGCGCTTCTTACGGACGGTGTTGTGGTCCTTGGGCTTTCACTGGGGCCAAGGTCAGGACGTCGGGGCCGGATTCGGTGATGGCGATGGTGTGTTCGGAGTGGGCGGTGCGGGAGCCGTCGGCGGAGCGGATGGTCCAGCCGTCGGGGTCGGTGACGATGCGGTCGGTGGTGCGGGCGAACCAGGGCTCGATGGCGATGGTCAGGCCGGGGCGCAGGCGGAAGCCGCGGCCCGGTCGGCCGACGTTGGCGACGTGTGGGTCCTCGTGCATGGTGCGACCCAGTCCGTGGCCGCCGAATTCGGTGTTCACCGGGTAGCCGTAGTCGCGGGCGACCGCCGAGATCGCGGCGGAGATGTCGCCGATGTGGTTGCCGGGCAACGAGACTGCGATCGCGGCGGCGAGTGCTTCCTCGGTCGCCCGGACCAGGCGCAGATCCTCTTCCGCGGCATTGCCGACCACGAAGGTGGTCGCCGCATCCGCCACCCAACCGTCGATGCTCACGGCCAGGTCCGTGGTCAGCACGTCGCCGTCGCGGAGCGCGTAATCGAACGGAAGTCCGTGCAGGACAGCGTCGTTGACCGAGAGGCAGACGGTATTGCGGAACGGGCCGCGCCCGAAGGACGGCGAGTAGTCCCAGTAGCAGGATTCCGCGCCACGCTGCTTGATCCGTTCGCGCACATGGGCTTCCAGCTCCAGCAGGTTCACCCCGACGCGCGCGAGCTCCCGCAACTCCCCCAGCACCTCGGCCACGAACTGACCGGTCACCCGCATCCGCTCGATCTCGTCCGGCGACTTCAGCTCCACCATGAGCATCCCTTTCCTTGGTATTTTTATACCAACGTAGCTCATTCGGTATTTTAATACCAACCCCTCCTGGTCCCCAGCGGTATGTGCAGGTTCCAAAGGGTCGTGGTGCAACCTCAGATGCACACGATTCAACGTTGAATGCGCATATCTACGTAAGAGCATGGTTCAATCCTGAACGTTCCACTGAGCCTGATGGCCATGCCAGCTGAGGCGCCGAACACGACTGCGCCCGACGCATGGGTAGGGCCTCGCACCGGTCTACGCGGTCAATATAGGAGCCGTAGCGGCGATTTCGGTGTGACCAGTTACGAAAATGTCCACTCAGACCGACTTAGGCGGTGCCGCGATCACTCAACCGACGGGCAACGCGTCGCGAATCGATACATCCGCACATCCGACCGCTCGCCCAGCACATACTTGCGGTATTTAAATACCGCCAATACTCTGTGCCCATGGTCCGTCTCCCGTTGACCCCGGCTCAAATCGACGCAGGTCGCCGCCTCGGCTGCGCCCTGCGCGCCGCCCGCGCCGACCGCGACCTCATCGAAGTCGCCCGCTCAGCAGGCATTTCCCCGGAAACCCTGCGCAAGATCGAAACCGGCCGCCTCCCCTCCCCCGCCTTCGGTACCGTCGTCGCCCTGAGCCTCACCCTCGACCTCCCGCTCCAGGACCTCGCCGACACCTGGCGCGCCGCAGGCCTGGCCGAATCCGCCTGACCGCTACTCGCCGACGGCAGGCTGCTGAGTGATGGCGAGGCCGATGGACCCGTCCGCGCCGCGAAACAGCTTGTGCAGCTTGATAACCAACGTGCCGATGATCCCGTACTTGCGCGAAACCAGATCGCGCACCCGCTGAGTGCCGTCGGCATCGAGGACCGCGGCGGTACCCGCGAACACCTCGTCGGCCTTCGGGCGGCCGCGAGCATCGGAGGCCTGCAACGTCACGTCTGAGTTGCGGCGGACGCGCTTGACCTTCCACGTCGTCGGATTGGTCCATACGACGATCCGATCCCCGTCCGGCGCGACCCACACCGGCGTCCCCACCGGTGTGCCGTCCTTCTTATACGTCGTCAGCAGCACGAACGTGCTCGCGCCCAGCTCATTCCATGTCATAGCGAAAACGGTAGGCCGCCAATCGCGCCCGGACATCCGTCCGTAGACACAAATCCGCACTACGCGCCGTGACGTATCCGCAGCGAGTAGGGATCGGCGTGCGCCGATCCCTGTTGCGACTCAACCTCGATGGCCGCGGAAGAACGTCCGCACGTCCTCGAGAAACAGCTGCGGCTGCTCCAACGCCGCGAAGTGGCCACCCTCGGCGTACTCGGTGAAGTGCTCGATGTATCCACCCGGGTTCATGACTCGGCGCATCAGCGGGCTCGTATTGAACACCGCCCAGCCCTGCGGGACACCGGAGGGCATCACCCAATCCATGCCGGAATGAGCTGTCTCCCACAAGAACTGAGCAGCCGAGGCACCGCTGCGAGTGAACCAGTAGATGCTGATATTGGTCAGCAGCAGATCACGGTCCACCGCCGCACCGGCCGGACGAGCCTGGTCGGTCCAGGCCTGAAACTTCTCCGCGATCCACGCCAACTGCGCGATCGGCGAATCGGTCAACGCGGCGGCGATCGCGTTGGGCTGCGTCGTCTGCAGCACCAGATACCCCTTCTGCCCCGACCACCGCACCTGCGCCTCCTTGATCGCCGCCAACTCCTCGTTGGTCAGCCCATCCGGCACCGGCAACTGCTCGCCAACCAATCCGAGCGAGCCCTGATCACTGTTGACGTGCGTCGCGATCACCCGCTCCGGATAGATCGCGGCCAGCCGCCCGGTCACCCCCGCACCGACATCCCCACCCTGCGCCGCGAACTTCTCGTACCCCAGCCGAGTCATCAACTCCGCGAACGCATCTGTCGTCCGCGCCAACTCCCACCCGGTCGACGCCAACGGCGTGGAGAACCCGAACCCAGGCAGCGACGGAATCACCACATGAAACGCGTCCGCCGAATCACCCCCGTGCGCAACAGGATCCGTCAACGGCCCGATCAGATCGAGAAACTCGACCACCGACCCCGGATACCCGTGCGTGATCAACAGCGGCAGCGCCCCCGCCTCCGCCGACCGCACGTGGATGAAATGGATTGCCTGCCCGTCGATCTCGGTCGTGAACTGGTCGAACGCATTCAGCTTCGCCTCCTGCGCCCGCCAGTCGAACCCGTCCCGCCAATACTCCGCCAGCTCCGCGAGATACGCGGGCGCAATGCCACGGCCCCAATCGTTTTCGGTCCCCGGCACCGAATGCGGCACCCGCGTGCGTGCCAGCCGGTCACGCAGCTCATCGAGCTCGGCCTGCGGGATGTCGATACGGAAGGGGCGGATCGCTGTGTTCGTCATGAGAACCACTCTCGCGGGCATTGCGGCGGACTTTCTTCCGCAATCCAACGCTGCGGCCCAGAACATTCGGCAATGATCCGGGTCGCCGTCATGCACTGCCGTATTGATGCTTCCCGTCGAAGTACTCGCGCACCCGTCGCTCGCCGTCCTGCATGGCGCGAGCCTAGTTCGGAATCGACCCGCTACTCCACCTGCAGCTCGACGGGCTTCCCGAGTAAGTCGCTACCGCTAGGGGCGCCGTCCCAGCGGTTCGGCTATTTCGGGCAATCTCCTCTATCTTCTTGACGACGTCGAGCGAGACATTGGTTTTCTGAGTCAGTGGTGCACCCGCTGCCGGTGACTGCGCACAGACCTTCCAGTTGCCGGGCCATTCGACATGTCGATGTTGTCCGCTCAGGTCCCTGATTTCGGTCTTCTCGTGCTCACCCAAGATGTTGAGGGCTCGAGCGAGTCCTGTGTCCACCAACTTCGGCATCTCAGCCGGCGCGGCATTGGCCGACGCCGACGCGCAAGGGACAACACACGCCGCTGCGTCTGCCGAGCCGCCTGCTCGCATCAGCTGCATACCAAACCACATTCGCCGAGGTGGACCGGACGGTCCGATTCACCGTACTTCCCAATATCCGGACCAACGCGTAGCCCGGATGGGCCGGAGTGTCAGCTGCAACGGGGTTCTGCTGGCCTGCGGCCCTAGCGCGCGGGGTTCCAAGCCTTGTGCACAAACTCCAGACGGTTGCCATCGAAGTCGGCGACATTGGCGGCGTAATAGCCTGGGGCGAAATAGGTCCGGTGGGCCGGACCGCCTTCATCGATGCCACCGGCGTTGATCGCGGCGAGGTAGGCGGCGTCAACTGCCTCGTTGGTATCGCACACGATGCCGATGTACAGACCTGTCTCGCCGGGCTGACGCTGTCGCAGCCAGATGCTCGAGCCGACTCCGGTGCCGGAGATGTATGCGTCGTCGCCGAGACCGAAGAGATTCGGGACGTTGTCGGGCCCGGACGCGGCGTCGTAGTTCCCGAATTCGCGCCAACCGAGGGGCTTCAGTGCCCCGACGTAGAAGGCCACCGACTTCCCGATGTCCGTGACCGAGATGTAGACATGATCGATCATTTCGAGGCATCCTTCCTCATTGCGGTGTTCTTGCGGGCGACGGAACGTGCGCCACGGTACGCCGGTGATCTGCGCGACCAGACCCGACAGACAGCGATCAGACCACAACGCTTTCAAGCAGCACGTGCAGCACGATCGCCGACCAGGTGCCGAGCCCGTACAATCCGGCATGCTCTGAAACCCTGTCGGCCACATGACAACTGGACAGGGCTTCAGCCGCATCGAGCTGTCAGGCCGTCTTGATCGCACCGCCGTCGATGATGTGGTCCGCGCCGGTGATACTGCCGGCCAACGGTGAGGCCAGGTAGCTGACCAGGGCTGCGACTTCGGCGGGCTCCACGAATCGGCCGCTGGCGATCCCCATCGCCGCTGGCAGCTGCGCCAGGAGTTGGGCATGCGGCACGCCCATCGAACGCGCGAGCTCCGCGCCGTAGCCCTGCGGGGATTCCCACATGAAGGTGCGCACCGGGCCGGGCGAGATGGTGTTCACCCGCACGCCCTGCGGGCCGACTTCCTCGGTGAGCGCCTTGCCGAACGCGGTCAAGGCCGCCTTCGCGGTGGTGTACGGCATCGGCCCGGCGTGCGGCATCCGGGCTGCGTTGGACGAAATGTTCACGATGACGCCCTTCCGTCGCAGCAGGCTGGGCAGTGCGGCACGAGTGGTGCGGACCGCACTGAAGAAGTTCAGCTCGAACATCCGCTGCCACTGTTCGTCGTCGAAGGTGGCGATGCCACCGGTCTGGCGGCCGTCGCTGTCGCCGCCACCGACGTTGTTGACCAGCAGGTCGATCTCCCCTAGCTCGGTCAAAGCCCGTTCGACGAGCTGGACGGAGCCCTCGGCGGCGGAGAGGTCGACCGGCACCGCGATCGCCCCGGACGCGGCGAGTTCCGGCGGGATGGTGCGCGAGCCGGCGACTACGCGCATCCCCTCCGCGATCAGCGTGGTGACAACGGCCAAGCCGATACCGCGGCTGGCGCCGGTCACCAAGGCAGTCTTGCCAGCTAGTTGAAAGTCCATATCCTCAAGCCTTCCTAACAGCATCAACGAAGACCTCGTTGACTTCTTAGTTGCAACACTAATGTTGCAACTAAGAAGTTACAAGTGTCTTTTCTGTAGCGCTTCTGCTTGACGAGGAGGTAGAGACCGCCCGCACACCTCCCTGCATCGACTCCTTGATCCTCGGCAGGGGATTGACGCCCGAGGCTAACTCGATTAGCTTTACGGCTAACGCAGTTAGCTTTTTCGAAGGGTAAGACCATGACGCAGTATGTGGACATCGACGGCGGCCGGATCGCGTACGACGAGATCGGCACCGGACCGCTGGTGGTGCTGTCGCACGGGATGGGTGTGGACCGGCGCGCCTATCAGAATCTGATTCCACTCCTGGCCGACGCCGGATACCGGGTGGTCAACACCGATATGCGCGGCCACGGCGAGTCGAGCATGAACTGGGCCTCGGAAACCGGCAAGGCGGCCATCAGCCGGACCGACGTGGCCGAGGATCTGCTCGCGGTCATCGAGAAGCTGGGCGGCGGGCCTGCGGTCATCGTCGGGCACTCGCTCTCGGGCGGATCGGCCACCATCGCCGCCGCACGGCGGCCGGACCTGGTGCGGGCGATCGTGGAGATCAACCCGTTCACGCTGACCCAGAAGATCGATATCGGAGCGCTGCTCACCAACTCGCACCACCGGCGCGGCATGGTGCCGCTGATGGGCACAATGATCTTCAAGAGCCTCCGCCTGTGGCTGAAGTACCTGAGCGTGGCCATTCCGATCAAGAACGCCGACTATGACGAATACCTGGCCGGGGTCGCGGCGAGGCTGCGCGAGCCCGGCCGGATGGCCGAGTTCATGAAGACCGGTCAATCGACGCCCGCGGACGCGGAAGCTCAGGCGCCCAACGTAACTCAGCCCGCGCTGATCATCATGGGCGCCATCGATCCCGACTTCCCGAGCCCGCAGGCCGAAGGCGAACGCATCGTCGCCGCACTGCCCGCCGGGTTGGGCAGCCTCGCCATGATCGACGGCAGCGGGCACTACCCGCATTTCGACTCCGCCGAGCGGACCGCCGAGGTGATCCTGCCGTTCCTGAAGGAACACCATGCCTAGGGTGGGCCTGTGCAACGCCGACGTCGTCGCCGCGGGGGCCACCCTCGCAGACGACGTAGGCTTCGCCAACCTCGCGCTCGGCACGCTGGCCCAGCGGCTGGGCGTGCGCACGCCGTCGCTGTACAAGCACATCGACAGCCTCGCCGACCTGCGGCACAGCATCGCCACCCTGGCCATCACCGAACTCGACCAGCAGGTCCGCGACGCCATGCACGGTCGCTCCGGAACCGAGGCGCTGGCCGCGTTCGCCACCGCCTTCCGCAACTACCTCGTCGCGCATCCCGGCCGCTACGCCGCCACCATCGGCGAGCCCTACAGCGGACCGGAAGATCCCATGCTGCACAGCGGTTCTCGGCTGCTGCAGTCCCTGGAGGCGGTCCTGCACGGCTACGGGATCGACGAGACCGACATGGTGCACGCGATGCGCTCGATACGCGGCGCCTTGCACGGATTCGCCACCCTGCAAACGTCCAACGGCTTCCAGTGGAGCGAAGACACCGACCTCAGTTTCGACTGGATGATCCGATTCATCGACCAGGGGCTCACCCAAATCGGCTCGCGCCGAACCGATCTCCACGGACAGGTCGCCGACTGATCCAGCCCGCGGGCGCCGCGAAGTCCCTACCCTCGAAGGAAGGGATCCCTCGACGCACGCGGAGGACATCGATGATCGAGACCGCCGTCCTCATGCTCGACCTGCAGAACACCTACCTCGCCGACGACGGCGTTCGTGACGCACTGGGCTGGCCGCCGATCTGGCGACTCGACGAGGTCGTGCGCGAATGCGCCGAACTCGCGACGCATGCCCGCAGTAGTGACTTACCGCTCATCTACTCCCGCATGATGGCCGGACAGACCGGGCTGGTCGGCACCGGCCCGCGCCCGCGTCGCCACCTGCAACAGCGCAGGCACCTGGTGCCGAAGCTGTCGACCGAGCATCGGGAGTGGAAGGCGCAGATCATGGACGCCGTCGCGCCGCAGAAGGGTGACCTGGTGCTGGTCAAGACCCGGCACAGTTTCTTCGCCTACACCGAGTTGGAGCCGCTGCTACGCAACCTGGGCGTGCACCGTCTGGTGGTCGCGGGTCTGCAAACGAACGTCTGCGTCGAGGCGACCGTGCGCGCGGCCCTCGAGCGCAATTTCGAGGTCGCCGTGCCGGACGACGCCGTCACCACCGACGGCCCGGCGCTGCATTACGGCTCACTGAACGCCATGCGCGTCCTGTACGTGGAAGTCGCCCCGTGGCGGGAACTGCTGGCCCCCGACGCCCCGTGGGACCGCGCGTACACCACCCCTGACTACGGGCGTGACCCGGAATATTGGACCGGCCCGGCATTCGGGCCCTGATGCACTGCGGGGGCCTCAGCTGATAGCTGAGGCCCCGCGGGTCGTGCCGACCGGTGTCCGAGTGATTTCCTCTGGGCCCCTGCCTCGATACATGAGGCTTTCATACTTCCGCGCATTCGGCTCACCGAGCGACGCGGCAACCGGTGAGCTCGTGTGCTCGTGCATCTGTACTAGCACCGCGAGAACGATCTTCCGCTCGAATCGCCGTCCGAAAGCCGTTCGCAGATAACGAATTAGCAACGCCACCGCCGAATCGTGCTCAAACTGTTCCGCTCGCCGACACCTGCCGCGCACCAAGAATTCGCCCGCGGGCCGCCGCCCGGCAACGGTCCGCCCGCTACTGCCGATGTGCCCCTCGGATAACCTGTCCCGATGTTCTTGGCCCAGATCGTCGCCGCTCGCGTGCCGAGCCGGATGCTGTCCGTGTTCGTGCGGAACGCGGAGTTGCTGAAATTCCTGACCGTCGGAGCTATCGCCTTCGTCACCACCATGGTGCTCTTCTTCGGCCTGAAATGGACTGTGCTGGAAGGCAAGCCGGTAACCGCGAACGTGGTCGCCGTACTGATCGCCACCGTGGTCTCCTACGTGCTGAACCGCGAGTGGGCGTTCACCGCGCGCGGCGGACGTGAGCGCCGTCACGAAGCGGCCCTGTTCTTCCTGGTCGCGAGCATCGGCATGGTGATCAACCAGCTGCCGCTCGCCGTGTCGAGCTACCTTTTCCAGCTGCGCACCCCGCACGTCTCGGTGCTGACGGAAAACATCGCCGACTTCATCAGCGCGACCGTGATCGGCACCCTGCTCGCCACGGTTTTCCGCTGGTGGGCCATGCGTAAATTCGTGTTCCCCGATCCAGTGCGGCCCGCCATGGAACACGACGAGCCGGTTTCCGAGACGCGAGCCTGACCGTGCTGGCCGCCATCCCGGCGGGAACGGTGACGCTGTCGGATCGGCGGACCCAGCGCAGTTGGTCGGTGGCCGTCGCACCGTTCCAGCTGGCGGCAACCCCGGTCACCCAGGAACAGTACGAGCAGGTCACCGGACAGCGGCCGAGCAGCGGCGGAGGCGACCGGCTGCCGGTCGACAGCGTCTCCTGGTGGGAAACGCTGCGATTCTGCAATGCCCTGTCGGCCCAGGAGGGGCTGACACCGGCGTATCGACTCGACGACGAGAACGCCCTGTGGGACAACGCCGCCGACGGCTATCGACTACCCACCGAGGCCGAATGGGAGCACGCCTGCCGCGCAGGCAGCACCGGCCCGCGCTACGGCGAGCTCGACGAAATCGCCTGGTACCGGGGCAATTCGGCCGAGCACATGCACGAGGTGGGCGGCAAGCGACCCAATGCGTGGGGCCTCTACGACATGCTCGGCAACACCTGGGACTGGTGCTGGGACATCTACGACGCCGAAATCTACGGCTCCTACCGGGTATTGCGCGGTGGCGGCTGGTTCGACGAACACTGGAGCTGCCGCGCGTCGGTACGCCGCCGCAGCCATCCGACACTGCGACTGGACGATGTGGGATTCCGCGTCGCGCGTTCAGTGAGTACCTGAGCCAATACTTCCCTCCCCCAGCACCTCCGCGAGCTCGCCATCCGGGCCACAGCATCGGTCGGGCTACCGTTCGGCGGTGTCACCCACACGGCTGATCGGACATTCCCGACAGGTTCTTCCGTACGCTCCACGAAATCGTCGGCGCCGCACATACTGTCCGGTACAAGCATGGCTATCACCCAGACAACGCGCCAGTGGCACTGCTAGCAGGAGCCACATCGACCCCCGAAGCGAGCGTATTCATGGTCATCTTCGCTGTGCACGACGCCCTCCTCGCGCAGATCGGCAATCCGACGCCGGAAGCGCCGCCGGTCTCGGACAAGATCTTGCAGATGGTCCGCTACCTCACCTGGCTGGTGCTGATCTCCGGGGTCTGCGGAATCACTTACGCCGGTGGACGATTCGCGTGGGAGAAGTGGCAAGGTGGTCCGATCGACTCGCCGAAGATGATCGCGGGGGCGATGATCGGCGGTGTTGTCGCCACCAGCGCGGGCACGATCATGAACGCCGTCGTCGGCTGAGCCGTCGTCCCGGCGAGTGCCGGGATCGAGTCGCCGCCGAGGAGAATCGCGGAAGGTAGTCTTCCGCGATTGCTGCGATGATCGAATGATGTTGGAGACCTCCGCGCGACTACTCCGGCTGCTGTCGCTCCTGCAGCTGCACCGCGATTGGACCGGCCCGGTATTGGCCGAGCGCCTCGGCGTATCCACTCGCACGGTCCGCACCGACATCGAGCGACTACGCACCCTCGGTTACCCGGTGCACGCCACACCCGGTGTCGCGGGCGGCTACCGGCTGGGCGCGGGCTCCGCGCTGCCGCCGCTGCTGCTCGATGACGACGAGGCGGTTGCGGTCGCGGTCGGCCTGGCCACCGCGGCCAACGGCGCGGTCACCGGCATCGAGGAGACCTCGGTGCGTGCGCTGGTGAAGCTGCAGCAGGTGTTGCCGTCGCGGCTGCGTAATCGGGTGGCGGCGTTGACGTCGGCCACCGTGCACGTGCCCGGTGTCGGTCGGCCGACAGTGGATGCGGCGGTACTCACCGCTGTCGCCGGGGCGATCCGCGCGAGCGAGCGATTGCGCTTCGACTACGAAACACATTCCGGCACACCGTCACGCCGCGATGTCGAGCCGCATCGGCTGGTGCATTGGCGCGGCCATTGGTATCTGGTCGCCTGGGATCCGGGGCGCGGCGACTGGCGCACCTTCCGGGTGGACCGGATCGCGCCGAAGACGCCGAACGGCCCGCGGTTCACCTCGCGGGTGCTGTCGGAGGCCGAGATCGCCGAGCGGGTGCAGCGTGGTGTCGGCACGGCGACCTGGCGTTATCGCGCGACGGTGCGAATGGCCGGGTCCGCCAGTGCAATTCGGGCGAAGATGCCGGCGGCGCTGACCGTCGAGCCGGACGGGCCGGATCACTGTGTGGTTCAAGTGGGTTCGGATTCGCCGCAGATGCTCACGTGCTATCTCGGTTTGGCCGACGTCGAATTCGAGGTGCTGGACGCCCCTGAGCTCACCGAGCAGCTGCTGGCGACCGCCGAGCGATTTCGCCGGGCGGCCGGTCGGCAATGACACCTCAGCCCACCGGAATTCCGCGGTAAAGCGAAACCCGGCCGGATCAGGCGGAATTCGCCGATCACGACCGGGTCGCTACTATCCGGAATTACCCGTCAGGGCTGGTTGGCACCCGCGATGCCGCCGATGATTCCACCGATGATGCAGCCGGGGATGGCTCCGACAATGGCGAAGATCAGTCCGATCAAGAACCCGATCGCGCAACCGATCAACACGCCGGCCACGGTGGTCCCCGCGTCACCGATGAACTGCGGCGCCCCCATTTCCGGGGTCGCCGCACCTACCGGGGTCAGCGTCAAAGTGGTTGCGCCGGCGTTGACTTCCGGCGCCACCCGCACCTGCTGGCCGGACACCGACTGCATCGTGGTCGGCACGGTGGCGACCAGCGATCCGTCCGGTGCGACCACAGAGATGCCCTGATCGGGCGTCAGCACGAACGTGCCGGAGGCGAGGGTGAGCGTGGCGCCCGAGTGGTCGGGCGCGACCGCCGCCGTGTACGCGACGCCCTGATCGACACCGCTGAACGCGGCATCGGCCACCTGCGCCTCACCGTGTGCGGTGGCGGCGGCGACACCCGTTGCGGCGATGGTGAGAACTGCTGTTGCTACGAACTTCCTGATATTCATAAGGCTTTCCAATCATCTAGCCGAATCGATTGGCGTTTCCCCGAGAACAGCCATGACACACCATCGATCATGCGCTCTCGGCAACAGCGTTGTCGAGAGTTGTGCGAAGATTGAATTGCCTTGCAAGATCGCGCAATTCACCAATCCCCCAACAATTGGGGGGTTGATTTTCCCGCTATTCCAATTCCCCTTCGGTCTCCAAGTAGACCTGCCGCAATCGATCCAGTGTCGCCTGCTCCGGGTGCTCCCACAAGTCCCGCTCGGCGGCCTCCAGCAGCCGCTCGGCAATGCCGTGCAGCGCCCACGGGTTGGACTGCTCCATGAACTTGCGGTTCACGTCGTCGAAAACGTAGCTCTCCGCGAGCTTCTCGTACATCCAGTCGGCGACGACATTGGTGGTGGCGTCATAGCCGAACAGGTAGTCGACCGTCGCGGCCATCTCGAACGCGCCCTTGTAGCCGTGCCTGCGCATCGCCTCCAGCCAGCGCGGATTCACCACGCGGGCCCGGAAGACCCGGGAGGTCTCCTCGGAGAGCGTGCGGGTGCGCACCGCGTCGGGGCGGGTGCTGTCGCCGATGTAGGCCTCGGGGTTCTTGCCGGTGAGCGCGCGCACGGTGGCGACCATGCCGCCGTGGAACTGGAAGTAGTCGTCGGAATCGGCGATATCGTGCTCGCGGGTGTCGGTGTTCTTGGCCGCCACCGCGATTCGGCGGTACGCGGTGCGCATGTCGTCGGCGGCGGGAGCGCCGTCGAGGTCGCGGCCGTAGGCGTAGCCGCCCCAGGTGGTGTAGACCTGCGCGAGGTCGTCGTCGGTGCGCCAGCTCTTGGAATCGATGAGCTGCAGCAGGCCCGCGCCGTAGGTACCCGGCTTGGAACCGAAGATGCGGGTGGTGGCGCGGCGGGCGTCGCCGTGCTCGGCCAGGTCGGCTTCGGCATGCGCGCGAACGTAATTCGACTCGGCGGGTTCGTCGAGTTCGGCGACCATGCGCACCGCGTCGTCGAGCAGGGCGAGCACGTGCGGGAACGCATCGCGGAAGAAACCGCTGATGCGCACCGTGACATCGATACGGGGACGGGACAATTCGTCGAGCGAGAGCACTTCTAGCGTGGTGACGCGGCGGCTCGCCTCGTCCCAGACCGGCCGGACACCGAGCAGGGCAAGGACTTCGGCGATATCGTCGCCGGAGGTGCGCATCGCCGAGGTGCCCCACACCGAAAGGCCCACCGAGCGTGGGTATTCGCCGTGGTCGGCGAGGTAACGCGCCAGCAGCGAATCCGCCATGGCCTGACCGGTTTCCCAGGCCAGCCGCGACGGGACGGCCTTCGGGTCGACGGAGTAGAAATTGCGGCCGGTCGGCAGGACGTTGATCAGGCCACGCAGGGGTGAGCCGCTGGGGCCCGCCGGGATGAAGCCGCCGTTGAGGGCGTGCAGGACGCGGTCGATCTCGATGCCGGTTTGGCGGAGGCGGGGGACGACTTCGGTTGCGGCGAAACGGAGTACGTCACGGACCGCGGTGAGTCGGGGATCGGCGGTCAGGGCGTCGGACGGGGAGCTATCCGCTGACGCGAGGAGCGAGTCGGCGAACTCGTCGACGAGTCGGTCGACCGCGTCCGCCGACCAGTCGGCCGATTGAAGTGCGGCAACGAGTCCGCGGGCTTGGCTCTCCACGACGTCGACTCGGCCGCGGACCTCGGTGCCGGATTCGTCCAGCCCCAACGCTTCTCGCAGGCCGGGCACGTTCCGTTCGCCGCCCCACAGCTGGCGAGCGCGCAGCATGGCGAGCACGAGGTCGACCTCGCTCTCCCCCGCGGGCGCCTGGCCCAGGATGTGCAGGCCGTCGCGGATCTGCACGTCCTTGATCTCGCACAGCCAGCCGTCGACGTGCAGCAGCATGTCGTCGAAGACTTCCTCGTCCGGGCGTTCGGCGAGGCCGAGGTCGTGGTCCATCTTGGCGGCGCGCATCAGCGTCCAGATCTGCTGGCGGATGGCGGGCAGTTTGGCCGGGTCGAGGGTGGAGATGTTGGTGTGCTCGTCGAGCAGCTGCTCCAAACGCGAGATGTCGCCGTAGCTTTCGGCGCGGGCCATCGGCGGGATCAGGTGGTCGACCAGGGTCGCGTGCGCGCGGCGCTTGGCCTGGGTGCCCTCGCCCGGGTCGTTCACCAGGAACGGGTAGATCAGCGGCAGGTCGCCGAGGGCGGCGTCGGTGCCGCAGGAGGCGGACATGCCGAGGGTCTTGCCGGGCAGCCATTCCAGGTTGCCGTGCTTGCCGAGGTGCACCATCGCGTCGGCGGCGAAACCGTCAGCGGACCTGACCCATTGGTAGGCCGCGAGGTAGTGATGGCTCGGCGGCAGGTCGGGGTCGTGGTAGATGGCGACCGGGTTCTCACCGAAACCGCGGGGCGGCTGCACCATCAGCACCACATTGCCGAAACGCAATGCGGCGATGACGATCTCGCCGTTCGGGTCGGCGGAACGGTCGACGTAGAGCTCGCCGGGCGGCGGGCCCCACGCCTCGATGACGGCCTCGCGCAGGTCCTCGGGCAACGTGTCGAACCAGGCCGTGTAGGCGGCCGCGCCGATCCGAATCGGGTTGCCCTCCAACTGTTCCGCGGTCAGCCAGTCCGGATCCTGGCCGCCCGCCGCGATGAGCGCGTGGATGAGGGCGTCGCCGTCCTGCTCGTCGAGGCCGGGGATCTCACCCGGTTCGCCGAGGTGGTAACCGGCGGTGCGCATTTCGGTGAGCAAGCGGATGGCGCTCGCGGGGGTGTCGAGGCCGACGGCGTTGCCGATGCGGGCGTGCTTGGTCGGGTAGGCGGACAGCATCAGGACGACGCGCTTGCGATCGGCCGGGATGTGCCGCAGCCGGGCGTAGCGCACCGCGATGCCCGCGACCCTGGCCGCGCGCTCGGCGTCGGGGACGTAGGTGGACAGGCCGTCGGCGTCGAACTCCTTGAAGGAGAACGGGACCGTGATGATCCGGCCGTCGAACTCGGGGACGGCGACCTGGGTGGCGACGTCGAGCGGCGACATGCCGTCGTCGTTGGCGGCCCACTGTTCGCGGCCGCTGGTCAGGCACAAGCCTTGCAGGATGGGCACATCCAGGTCGGCGAGCGCGCCGACATCCCAGGCCTCGTCCTCGCCGCCCGCCGAGGCGGTGGCGGGCTTGGTGCCACCCGCGGCGAGCACCGTCACCACGAGGGTGTCGGCCTGGCGCAGTGTCGCAAGCAGTTCCGGCTCGGCGGTGCGCAGCGAGGCGCAGTACAGCGGCAGGGCGCGCGCACCCGCGTCTTCGATCGCACGGCAGAGGGCGTCGATGTAGCCGGTGTTCCCGGCGAGATGCTGTGCGCGGTAATAGATCACCGCGACGGTGGGCTGATCGGCGGCCGGCTCGGCCGAAACCCGTTCCAGCACACCCCAGCTCGGCAGCTGCACCGGCGGCTCGAAGCCGTGGCCGGTCAGCAGGACCGTGTCGGAGAGGAAGTTGTGCAGCTGCAGCAGGTTGTCCGACCCGCCAGCGGCCAAGTAATTATGTGCGTCGGCGGCGACACCGCCGGGCACGGTCGAGCACTCCATCAGCTCCGCGTCCGGCGCGATCTCGCCGCCGAGCGCCACCATCGGCACGCCGCTGGCCCGGATGGCGTCGAGGCCGTCCTCCCAGGCGCGCTTGCCGCCGAGGATGCGCACGATCACCAGATCGGCGCCGTCGAGCAGCGCGGGCAGGTCGTCCACCAGCAGCCGTGCGGGGTTGCCCCACCGGTACGCGGCGCCACTCGCGCGGGCGCTCAGCAGATCGGTGTCGGACGTGGACAGCAGCAGAATCACAGGTGACGGCCTTCCTCGGGTTACGCGCCCATCGGGGGTTGCTGCTCGCCGGAGAGGGTCTGGCTTTTCACAGTGGCGCGACCGCACCGGATTTCCACCGGTTTCCTCGTCGCCCGTCGAGCATGCAGATGCTACCTGCTGTGCGGTTGCGTTCCGCTCAGGCGGTCACCGCGCGGGCCTTCGTCGACCTGAAGCCGGCCGTGGTCCGGTCGCGCGCTGCTGCCCTGCAGGTCGCCCTACTGGGTAGGGCCTCCCGCCCAGCCTCAGGCCGAATTCGCCAAGGTCGCTTTCATCCACGGCGCTCAGCAACCCTGGTCTGGCGTTCGCGCCGCGACAGACAGGCGAAGGTGCCGCCGTTCCTTCAGGGCCGGCGTCATCTATCGCTGATCGGGCGGGTCAGGTCAGATCGGCGTTTCCATCGATGACTTTGAGCTGGTAGTGGAACTTGTTGACGCGCCAGCCGTTCGGAGTCCGCTCGGCGCCGATGGCGTAGCTGCCGACGAAGGTGCGGGTCTTACCGTTGGTGGCGGAATTCTTCACGTGTACCGCGATGGCGTCCGCGTGGACGTTGGCCGTGTCATCCGCCAGCTCGATCAGATGGTTTCCGGACTGGTGATGCAGCTCGTCCAGGTCAGCGAGCCCGACCCGCCAGTCCTCGACGATGTCGGCCGCGTCCCGCTCACCGACCGGGCCGCCGAATCCGCCGTCGAAATCGACCTTCGGCGTGAATACGGCGTCGACCAGGTCGCTCCAACGACGCTGGTCGGTGTAGACGAACATCCGGGTGACCACGTCGATGATCGCGAGTCGATCTGCCAGGGTAGAGATTTCAGACATATGTCTCACATTAGCGATCCCCAACGTTCACCGCTCGCCATTAATCACCACCATCGCCCCCTTGCCGACTTGACGTACGAAGGGTGTTCTTGACGCACGCTGCAACATGCGTCAAGAACACCCTTCGTACGTCAAGTCGCTGTCGGTGGTCGGCGGTCGACGGTCGGCGGGGGTACGTACGCTGGGTGGACTATGAGTCGACGTGTTCCGGATTCCTGTCCCGGTGTGCTGCGGTTGCATGAAGCTGCCGATGGGCCGTTGGCGCGGATACGGGTGCCCGGCGGGCGGGTGACGCCGGGGCAGTTGCAGGTGTTGGCGGAGGCGGCGCGGGAGCTCGGGGACGGGAATATCGAGCTGACGTCGCGGGGGAATGTGCAGTTGCGGCAGGTGCGGGACGCGGGTGCGCTGACCGGTCGGCTCGAGGCGGCCGGGTTGTTGCCGAGTCACACGCACGAGCGGGTTCGCAATATCGTCGCTTCGCCGCTGTCCGGTCGGATCGGTGGTTCGGCGGATGTGCATGCGCTTGTTCCGGTCCTCGATGCCGGGCTGCTGGCCGCGCCGCGCCTGGCCGAGTTGCCCGGGCGGGTGCTGTTCACGCTCGATGACGGGCGTGGGGACGTCAGTGGACTGAGTGCCGATATCGGCGTACATGCCACGGGCACAGACGAATTCGCGCTGCTGCTCGCGGGACGGGACACCGGCATTCGGATCTCGGCCGCCGACGCGGTGGATGTGATGCTCGCCGCGGCGCAGGGGTTTCTCGACCTGCGCGGCGATGACGCGGGCCAGTGGCGCCTGCACGATATCGAGGACGGTGCCGAGCAGGTGGCCGAGATGCTTGCCCTCACTCGCGGTACTGATCGAGTGGAAATCGGTGCGGCCCAGGATATTCCGATCGGCTGGCTGGATCAGGACAACGGATTGGTCAGCCTCGGTGCCGGAGTTCGTCTCGGCTCCCTGCCCGCGCGCACGGCCGAATTCATCGCCGCCATCGAGCGTCCGGTATTCATCACCCCGTGGCGCAGCCTGGTCATCACCGATATGGACGAATGGACCGCCGAGCAGGTCGTCCGCGTGCTGGCCCCGATGGACCTGATCTTCGACGCCAACTCCCCCTGGCTGCAGGTCAGCGCCTGCGCGGGGCGACCTGGTTGCGCGAAGTCACTCACCGATGTCCGCGCCGACGTGACGGCAGCCGTCGAATCAGGGCGCGTGCTTCCGGCAGAGCCGAATCAGCCTACGCACCAGGACATCCCGATCCTCGCCGCAGCCGAGGTGACCGTCGCCGGCCGCCAACACTGGTCCGGCTGCGACCGCCGCTGCGGCCGCCCCCGCGGCACAGTCACCGACGTCATCGCCACCGACACCGGCTACCGCCAATCCTCGCCGCCGACGACCTGACCGTCACCGCTCTCGCCGCCAATCACCGAAATCCGCACTCCCTCTCGGGATTTGCACTCGCAATAGGGCCGAATTCTGAGTGCAGATCCCGAGAGTGGGTGCGGATTTTGCGGTGATGGGGTTGGCTACTCGTGGACTTCCAGGGTGCAGCACTTGACGCTGCCGCCGGCCTTGAGGAGTTCCGACATGTCGATGCCGATCGGGTTGTAGCCGCGGGCGCGCAGGGCTTCGGTCAGGGCCGTGGCCTTGTTGCTGAGGAAGACGTTCAAGCCGTCGGAGACACCGTTCAAGCCGAGGACCTCGGCGTCCGCGTCGGTGGCGACGATGGCGTTCGGGAACAGCTCGGTGAGCACCGCCTGGCTCGCCGCGCTGAAGGCGGGCGGGAAGTAGGCGATGGTGGTGTCGTCGAGGGGCAGCAGGACGGTGTCGAGGTGGTAGAAGCGCGGGTCGACCAGCTCCAGCGACACTACCTCGCGCGAAAAGTGCTGGGCCACTTCCTGATGCGCGGCGAGCGAGCTGCGGAAGCCCATGCCTGCCAGCATCCGCTCGCCGACCAGGAGGAAGTCGCCCTCGCCCTCGTTGATCTCGGTGGCCTCGACCAGTCCGGCGAGGCCGTGCTGGGCGAACCAGTTGTGGTAGGCCGGGCCCTCGGCGGCCCGCTGGACGTGGGTGAACCTGGCCGACATCGCGCGGTCGCCCACGATGAGTCCACCGTTGGCGGCGAACACCATGTCGGGCAGGCCCGGCACGCCGGGCACCACGTCGACCTTGTGCCCGTACTCCTCGTAGGTGGCGCGCAGGGTTTCCCACTGCAGCAGGGCGAGGGCGCGGTCGACCGGCGCATCGGGATCCATCCACGGATTGATGCAGTAGGTGACCTCGAAGTAGTCCGGACGGCACATGACGAACCGTCGCGGCGACGACTTACGAGCGGTGGACTCGGCGCGGAGGGTGGCTACAGACGTCAACGTGTCTCCCGTAGGTCGGCGCGATTTTGCGGCTCACACGACCGTAATTCGCCTACTATTGCGCCAGGAACAACGAATCGTTGCGCATTTCGCCCCTGAAACACCGAATCGTTGTGCAACGAGGAAGCGAGTGTGACGTGGACGACATCGACCGGCGGATTTTGGAGCACCTCCTCAGACAGGCACGGGCCTCGTTCCAGGAAATCGGCAGCGCGGTCGGCCTCACCGCGCCCGCGGTGAAACGGCGCGTCGACAAGATGGTCGCGAGCAAACAGATCACCGGTTTCACCGCGATGGTGAATCCGGCGGCGATGGGCTGGAAGACCGAGGCGTACGTCGAGGTGTACTACCGCGACAACATTTCCCCCGCCGAACTGCGCCGCACCCTCGAACCGATCCCGCAGGTCGTCGGCGTGTGGACGATCGCGGGCGAGGCCGACGCGCTGATCCACGTGATGGCCACCGACATGGCCGAAATCGAGGTGACCGTCGAACGAATCCGCGAGAACGCCCGCGTCGGCCGCACCCGCAGTTCCATCGTGATGTCCCGCATCCTCGAACGCCCCCGCACCTGACCCACCGACTCGGCGGGCGATCCAGCTGTCGGCGTCGAACCGGTTACACCAGCTACCCGCGCCGACCTGGCCGCGAGAACACCTCTTAGGGTGGACCGCATGTCCGACGTGCGTGCCAGCTACCTCACCGACGGGGCCGAGATCTATCGGCGCTCGTTCGCGATGATCCGCGCCGAGGCGGAGCTCGGCGGGTTCCCGCCGGACGTGGCGCAGGTGGTGGTGCGGATGATCCACGGGTGCGGTCAGGTGGATTTGGCCGGGGATGTGGCGTTTTCGCCAGGGGTGGTGGCTTCGGCGCGGGCGGCGTTGCGGGCGGGGGCGCCGATTTTGTGTGACGCGAACATGGTTGCCTCCGGTGTCACGCGTAAGCGGCTGCCCGCCGACAATCCGGTGATCTGCACGCTCGCCGATCCGCGCGTGCCGGAACTCGCTGCGAGCATGGGTAATACGCGTTCCGCAGCGGCGCTCGAGCTCTGGCGCGAGCACCTCGACGGCGCGGTCGTCGCCATCGGGAACGCGCCGACCGCGCTATTCCACCTGCTCGACATGCTCGATGCGGGTGCGCCGCGACCGGCCGCCATCCTCGGCATCCCCGTCGGCTTCATCGGTGCCGCGGAATCCAAGGACGCGCTGATCGATTTCGGCGGTGTCGAGTTCCTGACCGTCCGCGGCCGACGGGGCGGTAGCGCCATCACCGCCTCTGCACTGAATGCGATTGCGAGCGAACAGGAATGACGGACGCGACGACAAACTCCGCGGCGTCGGTGGAAACTGAATTGCGAACGGTGCCAGGTAAATTGTGGGGTGTTGGGCTTGGGCCCGGCGATCCTGAGCTGGTGACGGTGAAGGCGGCGCGGGTCATCGCCGAGGCCGATGTGATCGCGTTCCACAGTGCGCGGCATGGGCGGAGTATCTCCAAAGGCATTGCCGCGCCGTATATGCGGGCGGGGCAGCTGGAGGAGCACCTCGTCTATCCAGTGACCACCGAGACCACCGACCATCCGGGCGGTTACCAGGGGGCGATCGACGAGTTCTACGAGCAGGCCGCGCAGCGACTGGCGGGGCATTTGGCGGCGGGGCGGTCGGTCGCGCTGCTCGCCGCGGGCGATCCGCTGTTCTACAGCTCCTACATGCACATGCACCGACGGTTGGCCGATCGGTTCGAGGCCGAGATCATCCCGGGCATCACCTCGGTGAGCGCGGCGTCGGCGGCGCTCGGCACCCCGCTGGTCGAGGGCGAGCAGGTGCTGACCATCCTGCCCGGCACCATGCCGGTCGACGAGCTCACCCGTCGGCTCCGCGACACCGAGGCCGCCGCCATCATGAAGCTCGGCCGCACCTATCCCGGTGTGCGCCAGGCCCTTTCGGATTCCGGTCGTCTCGCCGACGCCTACTACATCGAACGCGCCAGCAGCACCCGCCAACGCGTGCTGCGCGCCGCCGATGTCGACGACGCCGACGTCCCCTACTTCGCCATCACACTCGTCCCGGGCCCTACGCCGACCACGCCGCTCCCCCGCGTGGACACGGGACCTGCGGTGAAGCAGCACAAGTCGACGGGCGACCACGCCGAGCATACGAATCCTCGTGCAGCGGAACCCCACACGAAGCACCGCGACTCAGTGGCGATCAGCTCTGGCGCATCAGGCGGTCAGCAGAGGGCCGTCTCGCATGTCACTATTTCCACGACCGACCAGCCCGGTGCCGCCCAGGATTCCGCGCCGCTCACGGGTTCTACTGGTCCCACCAACGAATCCGGCTCGCCCGCCCATCATTTCGCCGACAACGCCGCGTCGACGGGCAGCGCCACCACTACGACCGAACCTCGCGCCACCTCCGCACCGCGCGCTACTCTCGCCACCGCTACCGACGAATCCCGCTCGGCCGCGCATCATTTCGCTGACAATGCTTTCCCGGAACGCAGCGCCGATCAGTCTGGTCAAGTTGTCGTCCTCGGGCTCGGTCCCGGCGCGGCCGAATGGACGACCAGCGAGGTCAACGAAGCACTAGCCGACGCAACGGATCTCGTCGGTTACACCACCTACCTGAACCGGGTGCCGTCGCGCCCGGGCCAGCGCAGGCATGCCAGCGACAATCGCGTCGAGTCGGAACGCGCCGCGATGGCGTTGGATCTGGCCAGGCGGGGCGCGCGGGTCGTGGTGGTGTCGTCGGGTGATCCAGGGGTGTTCGCGATGGCGGCGGCGGTGTTGGAGGAGGCCGCCGATCCCCAGTGGCGTGGGGTGCCGGTGCGGGTGCTGCCTGGTCTCACCGCGGCCAATGCGGTGGCCAGCCGGGTCGGCGCGCCGCTCGGCCACGACTACGCGATGATCTCCCTCTCGGATCGCCTCAAGCCGTGGGAGGTTGTCGCCCAACGTCTTTCCGCCGTGGCCGCCGCCGATATGGCGATCGCCGTCTACAACCCCGCCTCGTCCCAGCGCACCTGGCAGGTCGGTGCCATGCGTGACCTGCTGCTGGAGCATCGCAAGCCCGACACGCCCGTGGTGCTCGGCCGCGATGTGGGCGGGCCGACCGAGTCGGTGCGGGTGGTGCCGCTCAGCGAACTCGACCCGGCCGACGTCGACATGCGCACCCTGCTGATCATCGGCGCGTCCACCACCGCGACACTGGAAACCGACCAGGGGGTCCGCGTTTACACCTCGCGGCGCTACGCACGCACAGGCGACGCGACCTCGCCCGACGCGTAAGATCTCCTGACGCACTGACGATTGGAGGGATCTTGGCCGCGACACTGTCGGAGCTGACGCTGCGCGCCCGAGCCCTGGAGGCCCGAGCTACTGCCGGCGAACAAGCACTCGACGAGCAGGGTGATGTTCTCAGCGAACTCGCGGCTCTCACCAGAAAGGCGCTCGACGGCATCGACCGGATCGAGGAGCGCACCGAGAAAATCGAGGAAGACCTCGTCGAACTGCGCCTCGGGCAAGCGCGGTTGGAAGAGGGTATGGCGCTGGTGCTCGCCCGTCTCGATCAGCTGACCAGTAAGTAGGCCAGGCGGCGAGATCCGGCGCACGTTCGTATAACATTCCATTATGGAAGGTTGAGAGCGAAGGGAGCAGTCGGTTGACGAACACCGCGACCAGCCGCAAGCCGTTGAACTCCACGGCCGCGTCGCTGCTCGGATTTCTGCACGAAGGGCCCATGTCGGGCTGGGATCTGGTGGCCCAGGCCCAGCAACGCATCGGCGACTTCTGGACGATCACGCAAAGTCAGGTCTACCGGGAACTCGGCACGATGGACGCGGCGGGCTTGGTGGAGAAGGGTGTGCCGGGCGCTCGTGAGCGCACTCCCTATCTGATCACCGACTCGGGGCGGGAAGCCTTCCTGGAGTGGATCGCCCGCGACCCCGGTGGCGAAAACATCCGCTTCCCCTTGCTATTGACGCTTGCCTTCGGTGACCACCTCGATCGACCGCATCTCGATCGAATGATCGCCGCCAACAAGGAGATTCACCAGGAGCGACTTACCAAGTACCTCGCCGAGGACCCCAGCTGCATGCCCGCCTTCGCACGCGCGACGCTGGATTTCGGCATCGGATACGAACGCGCGGTACTCGACTGGTTCGACCGGCTGCCCGAACTACTCGGCAACTGAGCGAAGCCAATCCCAGACCTGGGCAACACTTTCCATGGCCACGGCGCCCTCGGGCAGCGACGGCCGGTCGATCATGACGACCGGCAGGCCCGCCGAGCGGGCGGCGGTCAGCTTGGCGCCGTTCTGGTCGCCGCCGCTGTCCTTGGTGACCAGCAGGTCGATGCGCCTGTCTGCTAGCAGCCGGGTTTCGTCGTCGACCGTGAAAGGTCCACGGGCGAGCAATAATTCGTGTTGTGACGGTAACGCACCCTCAGGTGGGTCGATGGCGCGGATCAGAAACCAGGGGCGAGTCAGCTCGGCGAAAGCGCCGACGCCCTGACGGCCGATGGTCAAGAAGACGCGATCGCCCTGCTCATCAACGGTTTTCGCGGCGGCGGTGAGATCGGGGACCCGAATCCATTGGTCGCCTGACTGTTCGAACCAGCCGGGCCGTCGCAGATGGACGAGCGGCAGATCCGCCGCCGCTGCGGCGGCATTCGCGCTGATGACGCCCGCGAACGGATGGGTGGCATCGACCACGGCCTCGATCTCGTTGGCCACCAACCATTCCCGCAGGCCCTCGACCCCGCCGAAGCCGCCGACGCGCACCGCGCCGACCGGCAACAGGGGGTCACGAACGCGACCGGCGAGCGAGGAGACGATGTCGAATCCTTGCTCGCCGGCCGCGATGGCGGCAAGTTCCCGGGCTTCCCGGGTACCGCCCAGAATCAGGGTTTTCAGGGCTGGCCGCTGAAGTAGGCGATGCCCGCGTTCAGCAGCGACGGCCCGCCCGCGACGGCGAGGCCGATGATCGCGCCGAGCACGGCACCGGGCAGGATCCCGACACCGAAGAACAGGATTCCGACTGCGGCGCCGATCAATCCGCCGACCAGCGCGCCCAGCGAACTGCGCTGCAGCTCGGCGAAGAACCAGTCCTGCGCGCCGATGAACTCGGCGGCGACCGGGGCGTTCGCGGTCGGCGCGACCTGCGGGGTCAGCGTCAGCTGCTTGGCGTCGTCGGCGATGGTGGCGGCGATCGCCACCTGCTCGCCCTTGGCGGTCTGGGTGAGCGGGATGGTGGTGACGGTCTCACCCGCGGCATTCGTCAAGGTGACCGACTGCTTGTCGGTGGCCAGGCTGAACGCACCGCCGGTGACGTTGGTGACGACCGACTTGCCCGCGTCGGCCAGCTGCAGGGCGTAGCTGATGCCCTGGTCCTGGCCCTTGACGGTCGGTGCGGCGGCTTGATCCTGCGCGGCGGGCGGCGCGGGAACGGGCGCGGCATACGCGGTGCCCGCGCTGATGCCGGTCGCGGCGATGGCCAAAAGTGCGGTAGCGGCGAACTTCTTGTATTTCATCTATCTCCCCATCAGGAACCGGATTTCCGATCATGACCGGATCTCGGCCCCGACCCTACCTGCTGGGATGCGGTCCTCTCATCCGTGGACCTCATTTTGCGATCATTCACTGTGCAGTTTCACAACTGACCACTGCGTGACCGGCAGTTGCGGGCGCCATGTCGTGAAAGATCCCAGTGGCTCGGCACGGTAGATCTGAAACTTCCGCAACGTGCCGCCGTGGCTGGCCGCCCAGCTGAGCAGCAGCGATTCGGATTCCGCGGTCACCGCGTTGGCGACGAGCCTGCCGCCCTGGCGCAGCTGCGACCAGCATGTCTCGAACAGGCCAGGCTGGGTGAGGCCGCCGCCGAGGAAAATCGCGTCCGGCGAAGGGAATTCGGCGGTGCTGTGCAATTCCGCGAGCACTTCGCCGTGCACAGTGATGTGTGGGACGCCCAAAGTGGCTGCGTTGTCCGCGATCTGGCGTCGACGACGTTCGAGTTGTTCGAAAGTGAGTGCACGGCAACTGGGATTCGTACGGCACCATTCGATGGCGATGCTGCCCGAGCCGCCGCCGATGTCCCACAGGAGTTCCCCGGGTGCGGGCGCCAATGCGGACAGGGTCAGCGCGCGCACCTCGTTCTTGGTGAGTTGACCGTCGCCGCTGAACAATTCGTCGGGCAGGCCGGGCAATCGCGTCGCCCGAACATGTTCCGGGTCGGCGACGCATTCGATCGCCACGATGTTCAGCGGATCTCCAGCGGGCCGCTGCCACTGCTTCGCGATCCCCGCCTCGATCCGCTCCGCCGGACCACCCAACTGCTCCAATACCGTCACCGATGAATCGCCGAACCCATTGCGCCCCAACAACTCCGCCAGCAGTCCCGGCGTCTGCTCATCGGCACTGAGCACCAGCACCCGCCGCCCATCCCCCAGCTCCGGCAGCACCGTCTCCAACGCCCGCCCCACCACACTGACCACCGGCGTCTCCGCCAACCCCCACCCCAACCGCGCACACGCCAACGACGCCGACGACGGCTGCGGCAAAACCTGCAGCGCGTTGGCCCCCAACAACCGCGCCAACGTCACCCCGATCCCATAAAACATCGGATCCCCACTGGCCAGCACACACACCCGCGCCCCGGCATACCGCTCGAACAACCCAGCCAACGCAGGCACCAACGGCGACGGCCACACCACCCGCTCCCCCACCGAATCCCGTTCCGGCACAAGATCAAGCTGCCGCGCCGACCCGAAAATCACCTGGGCGGACGCAATCGCCTCCCGCGCCGACCGCCCCAACCCATCCCATCCGTCAGCACCGATCCCCGCTACCACAACCGGCGGCCCCGACCACGCCACCGTCATCCGAGTTCACCTGACAGCGCGCGCATCCCGCGGCAATCGGCCGTCACCCCAGCACGTTGCGCGATACCCGCGCGACGACATGGCGTCGCCGACCGGATCGTGTCGCCCTGCCGACCGGTCACCGCGGCATCCGGCGCCAGATCGCTTGGGGCAGTAGGCGCATCGCGAAAAAGACGAGGCGGAGGATGGCCGGCGTCACGACGACTCCCGCGCGTTTGTGCAGTCCCTTGACCACCGCGGCGGCTACCTGATCGGGGGTGCTGGAGAACGGTGCCGGGTCCATGCCCTCGGTCATCCGGCCGATGACGAAGCCGGAGCGCACCAGCAGGAGATGAACGCCGGTGCCGTGCAACGCATCCGCGAGTCCGCTGGCGAAACCGTCGAGGCCCGCCTTAGCCGATCCGTACACGTAGTTGGCCCGGCGGACCCGCACACCTGCGATCGAACTGAACACGACGAGCTGTCCTTCGCCTTGCGCGCGAAGCAGATTCGCGAGTGTAGTGAGGACGCTGACCTGGGCGACGTAGTCGGTGTGCACCACGGCGAGCGCGTGGGCCGGATCCTGTTCGGCCCGCGCCTGATCGCCGAGCACGCCGAAGGCGAGCACCGCCACGCCGATCTGCCCGTACTCGGCCGCGATCTTCTCGAAGAACGCCGGATGGTTCGCCGTGTCGTCGGCGTCGAACTCCACGCAGTGCACGGCCGCCGCCCCGCCGTCCGTCAGCGCAGCGGTCTGCTCCGCCAGGTCGCCACTGCGCCGTGCTGCGAGAATCACCACCTGCCCCGGTGCCAGCCGCCGCGCCACCTCGAGCCCGATCTCGCTGCGCCCACCGAGCAGCAGCACCGTCCCCTCGGCAATCCCTCGCAATCCCATGCGCTAAGTCTGTCATTCCGCACCTGCCCACCCGCGTCACCCCACGACGAACGGTCACGGCTGAGCCGTTTCACGAAAACGGCCTCGGTGAGGGCCCGTTGATCACGCTGCAATCCATCGAGTGGCACCAACGCGAGACTCTTTCGCCTCGCCTCCACCATGTGCCACTCGAAGTCCAAGCTGGGTGCGGAGACCTCGAGAACGGATGGGGAGTTCGGACATCGCGCAAGTGAGCCGGACCGCACGGCCATCGTGCCCCTGCGGAGTCGGCCCCGGGGCGGCGGCTACCGTCGAGGGATGCCGACGCAGACCGTAGAGCTTTCGCCCGCCGCGCTCGAGTTCGTCATCGAACGGCACCTGGCCACGTTGACCACGTTGCGCGCCAACGGGACACCGCACGTCGTCGCGGTGGGATTCACCTGGGACCCGGAAGCGGGGATCGCCAGGGTGATCACCGACGGCGGCTCGGCGAAGGTGCGCAACGTGCGCCGGGGCGGTTACGCGGCCGTGAGCCAGGTCGAGGGACGACGCTGGCTCACCCTGGAGGGCCCAGCCACCGTGCTCGACGCCCCGGACGCCGTCGCCGAGGCAGAAACCCGCTACGCAGGCCGCTACCGAGTCCCCCGCGAAAACCCGACCCGAGTAGTCATCGCGATCGAAGTCCACCGCGTCCTGTCCAGCTCCACCCTGGCCACCGCAGCCGCCGACCCGCAGTAGCACCGGCAGCGGATTTCGATGCCACACCACAGGCAACGGTCGCACCAGACCACGCCGTCTCCTCACCACGCGCGCATCCGAACAGCCGGCCACAATTCGTGCCGAGCCATCAAGCAGCTCGATGCAGGTGCCGGTTCGCGGAAGGACGTCCACCGAACACCTTCCACTCCCCCTAGCCCGCAGTAGCACGTCGGATCGGGCAGCGGATTTCGATGCCACAAGAGGCAACGATCGCACGCCGTGTCCCCATGACCGCGCCCATCCGAATACCCAGCCGCCAGGCCGCTGGACCCGGTCGCGCCGAGCATCGAGCAGCTCGGTGCATTGCGGGTACTGGTTCGCGGATGGCCGCGGCGGACCTTCCGCTGCTTGACATAGGGTCAGCGTCGGTTCCAAGGCGCGGTCTTGAAGCGCCGTCAGGCTGTGCTGGCGATCGACCCCGCCGTCGCCTTCGACCGAGTCCTAAGTCGCAGCGGTGTAGCACACGCAACGGCAGTCCCGGCGCGAATACGTCTGCAGCCGCACCACTTTCGTGGACCTGCAGCCAGCCTGAGGCTCTAGAACGATCCCAATAGACGGTGCGGATGTGGTCGACTGACAGACCGTCGATCGCCGGGTTTACGACTGACACCCAACCCAGATGCGAACCCTCCGCTGGTACATCAGCCGGCTGCTGGACAGGTGATCACAGGGAACTGATGCAGGCATCGGTCGAGAGAGACCAATGACACCATTTCCTCGTGATCACCTGTTCAGCAACATATCTCGGGTGATCACGGCAAGCAGATCGCTGATCAGCACGCAGCTCCGAGCCGCCGAAGGAACCGCGCTCGCTCTGTGCTCCAGAGCGGGCGCGGTCCGGGACGCAGTGGCCGGTTACAGGACCGTGAGCCCGTGCGGCCGCAGGTTCATGGACTCGCAACCGTCTTCGGTGACCACGACGATGTCTTCGATGCGGGCGCCCCAGTTGCCGCGGAAGTAGATGCCGGGTTCGATGCTGAAGGCCATGCCCTGCTGCAGGATCAGGTCGTTGCCTTCGACGATGTAGGGCTCTTCGTGGACCGAGAGACCGATGCCGTGGCCGGTGCGGTGCACGAAGGCGGGGCCGAAACCGGCTTCGGTCAACAGGTTTCGGGCGGCGGCATCGACGGATTCGGCGGTGACGCCGGGACGGACGGAGGCTACGGAAGCGGCCTGGGCCTGTTCGAGGGCGGCGAAGCTGGCGGCGATCTTCGGGTCGGGTTCGCCGAGGACGTAGGTGCGGGTCGAGTCGGAGTAGTAGCCGGGGTCGACCGGGCCGCCGATGTCGATGACCACGACGTCGCCGGATTCGATGCGGCGCTCGGAGTCGTGGTGGTGCGGGTCGGCGCCGTGCGGGCCGCTGCCGACGATGACGAACGCGGCCTCGGTGTGGCCTTCCTCGACGATGGCGGCGGCGATATCGGCGCCGACCTCGGCCTCGGTGCGTCCGACCTGCAGGAATTCACTCATTCGCGCGTGCACCCGGTCGATGGCGGCACCGGCGCGACGCAGCGCGTCGATCTCGGCGGCGTCCTTGATCATGCGCAGTTCGCGCAGCACCGGCGTGGCGGAGGCGGGCAGGCCGGTGAACGATTGGGCCAGCGGGATCAGGTGCAGTGCGGGCATGGCGTCGGCGACGGCCACGCGGGAGCCGGCGTGCAGCGCGGACTTCACGATGCCGTACGGATCGACGCCATCGACCCAGTCCAGGACCTGCAGGCCGAGTTCGCCGGCCGCGGATCCTTCCAGTGAGGCCAGTTCCAGTTTCGGAATGACCACCGAGGGGGTCGCGCCATCGGCGGGGATCACCAGGCAGGTCAGCCTTTCGAACGACTCGGCGGCCGACCCGATCAGGTACCGCAGATCCGGGCCCGGCGTGATCAGCAAAGCGTCCTGATGAGCGGCCCGCATCAGCTCCACCGCCCGCTCCAACCGCTTACCGTAAACGTCCGCCGCGAACCTGGAATCCGTATGCGAGCTCATTCATCCGACGTTACCTGTCCGACCCGCGCACGCGAACCCGAGCACCCCCACTCCACTTCGCAGAACCGCACCGTCTTCGCACACTCGCTCGGCGCCTCGCACAGCCGTCGACCGGTCTAAAGATGTGTGACAAGACGACCAACTTTGCGAAGACGGAAGTCGTCGAGTGGGACCCGATCGGCGCATGTGGGGATGCCTGCTCCGGAGTTGGCGGGGCGCTGAACCCCCGCTGGCCGATATGGAGGCAGGGCACGGATTCGGCACGTGCCTGCTGAACGCACTGGATTGGGCTCCGAGAAGTCCGGTCAGGACTGTCGTGGCCTCGATGCGTCGACCGCACTGCGGCTCGCACATCGGGCCGGATCGTCGGGGGTTTGTCGGGGGTGGGAGGTAGCCTCAGCGCGTGACTTCTGCTGCGACCTCCGGTGGACCGCTGTTGCTCCTGGACGGGGCGAGCCTGTGGTTCCGTGCCTTTCACGCGATTCCCGAAAAGATCACCGCGCCGGACGGGCGGTCGGTCAATGCGGTGCGCGGGTTCACCGATATGGTCGCGTCGCTGATCACGAAGCATGCGCCGAGCCGGTTGGTGGTGTGCCTCGACCTGAACTGGCGGCCCACGTTCCGCGTCGAACTGGTGCCGTCGTACAAGGCGCATCGGCTCGACACCTCTGCCGACGCAGGTCCGGGCGCCGAGACGGTGCCGGACACGCTGACCCCGCAGGTCGACATGATCATGGAGGTGCTCGCGGCGGCCGGGATCGCGACCGGCGGCGCCGAGGGGCTGGAGGCCGACGACGTGCTCGGCACCTTGGCGACCCGCGAGACCAGTGACGACGTCGTGGTGGTCAGCGGCGACCGCGACCTGCTGCAACTCGTCCGCGATTCACCGAAGCCGCCCGTACGGGTGCTCTACGCGGGACGTGGACTGGCCAAGGCAGAGCTGTTCGGCCCGGCCGAGGTTTCCACCAAATACGGTGTGCCGCTGGAGAATGCGGGCCGCGCCTACGCGGACCTCGCCACCCTGCGCGGCGACGCCTCGGACGGCTTGCCCGGCGTCGCGGGCATCGGCGAGAAGTCCGCGTCGCTGCTGATCACCCGATTCGGTTCCCTGGAGGCACTGGTAGCCGCAGTCGAAGACCCCGAAGCCGACCTCTCCCAGGGTATCCGCGCCAAACTCCGTGCAGCAGAAGACTATTTGAAGGCAGCAGCCCCCGTAGTCCGCGTAGTCTGCGACGCCGAAGTCGAACTCTCCCGCCCCGACACCCTCCCCACCACCCCCGCCGACCCCGACCGCCTCCACGAACTGGCCACCACCTACAACGCCGAAAGCCCCATCACCCGCCTCACCAAGGCCCTCGCCACCCGCACCGGATAGACAAACCGCCGCCCGCCGCGCATCTCTTTGCCCGCCGGCGCACAGTATTGCCAGCAATCCCGTGCGCGGTAGCACAACTCGTGCGCGGCGACTTCCATCACGCGCCACTCCGCCCACTGCGCACCGGTGAGGATCGCCGCGCCCCCGCGCACCTTTCAGCCAGTTGCGCACGAAATTGCCAGCAATCCCGTGCGCGGCTGCATAATTCGTGCGCGGCGAGGCCCACCCCGCATCTGACCGCATTCGCGAGTTGGCCACCCACAACGCCGAAAGCCCGGTCACCCGCCTCATCAGGGCCCTCGCCACCCGCACCGGCTCGACAAAGCAGTCCGCCGCGCATCTCTTTGCCCGCCGCGCACGGTATTGCCAGCAATTCCGCGCGCGGTAGCACAACTCGTGCGCGGCGACTTCCATCACGCGCCACTCCGCCCACTGCGCACCGGTGAGGATCGCCGCGCCCCGCGCACCTTTCAGCCAGTTGCACACGAAATTGCTGGCAATACCGTGCGCAGCTGCACAATTCGCGCGCAACGAGGCCCCCGCGCACACAAGCGGTGTGCAGCCTCTAATTCGCCTCGCTGACGACAAAATCCGCGCACACTCTCGGGATCCGCACTGGCTCTAGGGCCCTATTCCGAGTGCAGATCCCGAGAGTCGGTGCGGGGGTTGGCATGGCGGGACCGCCCGCCGCGCGCGACAGGGTGCGGATCTCGGGTGGGCGTGGGTACAGACGCAGACGGTCGGCCCATGGGGATGGGCCGACCGGGGCGTTGGGTGAAACGGTCCTAGTTGGGGCGGCCGACCTCGTAGGTTCCGTCTTCCTTGGTGATCTTGATGGTCACCTTTTTGGCTTCGCCGCTGACCTTGAGGTTGCAGTCGAAGGTGGCGTCGACCTTGACTTCCTGGCCGGAGGGGCAGGAGACGTCGGCGACGTCCTGGATGCCGTAGGAGTCGGTGAGGACCTTTTTGACGCCGTCTTGGACGGCGGACTGGTCCAGTTTGTCCTTGGAGGTCAGCACGAGGACGAGGGCGATGATGGCGCCGATGACGACGACACCGAGCACGACCAGGCCGATGACCAGGCCTTTCCCCTTGCCGCCGGACTGCGGCGGTTGCTGCTGCTGGCCCCACTGCGGCTGCTGTTGCCCCCATTGCGGCTGCGGCTGACCCTGCTGCCAATCCTGCGGCTGCGCCTGACCCCACTGCGGCTGGCTCGGCTGACCGGGCTGACCCCACTGCGGAGTGGGCTGCTGACCCCACTGCGGCTGGGCAGGCTGCTGCGGCTGCGGAGCCCACGGCTGCTGCGGCGGCTGCTGATCACCCCACTGCTGGGTCGGCTGCGCCGACGCAGGCGTCTGCGGTTGGCCCCACTGGGGCGTCCCGCCGGGTGCCTGCTGTCCACCCCACTGCTGGGTGGGATCGTTGCGTCCCTCCCCGGGTTCGCTGGGTCCAAACGGGCCGCTCATCTGGTTGCCTCCACTCGCATCGTTGTACACACGGTAGCCCCCCGCGTGGGAACGGTCGGATTACTCGAGTCCTCCGCCACGGTCGGTACGCGAAAGAAATCAAATCACAATCGAATCCGCTACGCGGCGTCCACCGCGACGACACCCCGCCTGATCGCTCGCACGGCCTTCGCAGCGGTCGAGGCGACCTCCGGATCGTCGGCGCTGCCGTGGATCTGATCGAGCAGGTCGATCACCTGCCTGCACCAGCGCACGAAATCGCCTGCGGACAGCGGCGCGGCCTGGTCGCCGCTGGCGAGCAACGACTCGGCCAACCCGTCGCCACGTGCCCATTTGTGCACGCCGGTGACGAATCCCAGGTCCGGTTCCCTGGTCGGCGGCAACTTGTGCCGCGACTCGTCGGACCGCAATTCGCTCCACACCCGAATGGTCTCGCCGATCGCCCGCCGGATCGGCTCCGTCGGACCCGTCACACCGAGATACCCACCGTCCTGGCGGGATTCGAACACGAGAATCGAAACGACACCGGCCAATTCGGCCGGACCGAGCCCGCGCCACAGCCCCTGCCGCAGGCATTCGGCCACGAGCAGGTCGCTCTCCGAGTAGATCCGCGCGAGCCTGCGCCCGTCCGCGGTCACCTCGGACTCGTGCACGAAGCCGCGTTCCTCCAGCAGCCCGACGATCCGATCGAAGGTCCGGGCCAGCGAGTTCGTGGTGGCGGCAACCTTCTGGCGCATGGTCTCGGTTTCCCGGGCCAGCCGGTTGTAGCGCTCGCCGATGCGGGCCATCTGCTCCCGATCCGCGCGGGTGTGCGCCGGATGGGAGCGCAGGCTGCGGCGCAGGGTCGACAATTCGCGATCGTCGGCGGCCGAACCGCGTTTGCCACGCCGCGGCCGGCCCGGCGCGGAAATTCCGGTGCTGCGCAGCGCCAACGCCAGATCGCGGCGGGTCTGCGCGGTGCGGTGGTCGATCCGTCGCGGCAACCGCATGTGCCCCAATGTCTCTGCGGGCACCGGGAAATCGGCGACCGAGACCCGGCCGGCCCACTTGTCCTCGGTGAGCACCAGCGGCCGCGGATCGCCCGGCGTCGCGTCGGGTTCGAGAATGACCGCAAGACCGGCGCGGCGCCCGGACGGGATCGCCACCACGTCACCGCGGCGCAACGCGGTCAGCGCGGCGACCGCGATCCCGCGCCGATCGGAGCGACCCTGCTGCTCGATCTGCCGTTCCCGCTGCTTGATCCGCTCGCGCAGCGAAATGTATTCCAGGAAGTCACCATCCGTGCCGCCGAGCTGATCACGCAGCTTGCGCAGCTGCGCCTCGTTGCGTTCGATGCCGCGCACCAGCCCGACCACCGAGCGGTCGGCCTGGAACTGCGCGAACGAACGCTCCAGCAGCAGACGCGATTCGGCGGAACCCATCCGGTCGATCAGGTTGATCGACATGTTGTAGCCGGGCTTGAACGAACTACGCAGCGGATAGGTCCTGGTGGAAGCCAGACCGGCGACGGCGCTGGTGTCGACCTCCGGCTGCCACAGCACCACCGCGTGACCCTCGACGTCGATGCCACGACGTCCGGCACGACCGGTCAGCTGGGTGTACTCACCGGGAGTGAGCTCGGCATGCGACTCGCCGTTGTACTTGACCAACCGCTCCAGCACCACCGTGCGCGCGGGCATGTTGATACCGAGAGCCAGTGTCTCCGTAGCGAATACGGCCCGCACCAGACCCTTGACGAACAGCTCCTCGACCGTATGCCGGAACGCGGGCAGCATGCCGGCATGGTGCGCGGCCAGCCCACGATGCACCGCCTCGCGCCACTCCCAGAAGCCGAGCACTTCGAGATCCGCCTTCGGCAGGTCACCGGTGTGCTTCTCGATAATCGCGTCGACCTGTTCGCGGTCGTCCTCGCGGCTCAAATCCAGCCGCGCACGCAGGCACTGCGCCAGCGCACCGTCGCACCCCGCGCGACTGAAGATGAAGGTGATCGCGGGCAGCAATCCCTCTTCGTCCAGCTTGGCCAGCACCTCGGGCCGCGGCAACGGCCGGAAATCACGCCGCGGACCGCCACGTCCATTGCGCGGCCGATCCCAGCTGTTCGCCCGATCAGCGGCCTCACGCTGCCGGATGAACCGCACCAGATCCTCGTCGACCAGCACCTTCTGATCGGTGGAATCGGTGTCGAACAGATCGAACATCCGCCGCCCGACCATCACGTGCTGCCACAGCGGCACCGGCCGAGTCTCGTCCACCACCACCGCGGTGTCACCGCGCACGGTCTCCATCCAGGCGCCGAACTCCTCGGCGTTGCTGACCGTCGCCGACAGGCTGACCAGCTTCACGTCCGGCGGCAGATGCAGGATCACTTCCTCCCACACCGCGCCGCGGAACCGGTCGGCGAGGTAATGCACCTCGTCCATCACCACGAACGACAGCCCGCGCAACACATCCGAGGACGCATACAGCATGTTGCGCAGCACCTCGGTGGTCATCACGACCACCGACGCACCGGGATTGATCGACTGGTCGCCGGTGAGCAGACCGACGCTGTCGCGCCCGTAACGCTCGGTCAGGTCGGCGAACTTCTGGTTCGACAACGCCTTGATCGGCGTGGTGTAGAAGCACTTACCGCCCGCGGCGAGCGCCAGATGCACGGCGAACTCGCCGACCACGGTCTTGCCCGCACCGGTCGGCGCGCAAACCAGGACGCTGTGCCCCTCTTCGAGTGCCGCACAGGCGGTGCGCTGGAAAGGATCCAGGCTGAACTTCAGCTCGGTGGAAAACTTCGCTAGCTCGCCCGTATGCGACCGGTGATGTGTCACCGTCAGAGGGTATCGGAGTAGTCCGACATCGAGCGCCCGGTTTTATCCGGGGGCGTCACCAGCGAGTCGGCCGGATCGATCGGGTCGGGGCCGGTGATCGAGGACGCCTCTTCGTCGGCCAGCGCGGCCAGGCTCTCCTCTTCCCTGCGGGCCCGGCGGATGTCGTTGATCCGGGAGAACTGGATCGCGACCTCGAACAGCACCGTCAGCGCGATCGCCAGGGCGAGCATGGAGAACGGGTCCTGCGGGGTCACGATGGCCGCGAACACGAAGAGCCCGAACGTGATTCCGCGCCGCCACGCCTTGAGCCGCGCGTAGGTGAGCACCCCGATGAGGTTCAATCCGATGATCAGCAGCGGGGTTTCGAAGCTCACGCCGAAGATGACGAGCAGCTGGATGATGAAGCCGAAGTACTGCGAGCCGCTCAGCGCAGTGATCTGGACGTTGTTGCCGATCGAGAGCAGGAAGCTCAACGCGTGGGCGACAACGACATACGCCAACGTGGCGCCGGTCGCGAACAACACGGTGCCGGTCGACACGAAGCCGACCGCGTACTTGCGTTCCTTCGCGTACAGGCCAGGTGTGATGAACGCCCACAACTGGTAGAGCCAGATCGGCGCGGCGAGCACGATGCCCGCGGTCATACCGACCTTCAAGCGCAAGGTGAACTGCTCGAACGGCGCGGTGGCCAGCAGCTTGCAGGTACCGTCCGGGCTGATCGCGGCGCGTGACGAATCCGGCAGCGAACAGTAGGGCCCGCGCAGAATATCGCCGAGGCTCTCGACGCCGAGGAACCCGTACTCGTACCAGATGAACCCGAACACGGTGGTGACGATGACCGCGGCGATCGAGACGAGCAGCCGATAGCGCAGTTCCTGCAGGTGCTCGACCAACGACATGGTGCCGTCGGGGTTGGTCCGGCGCTTGCTCTGCCGGGGATCGAACGGGATTCGCATGGCTGGTGATTGCCCCTGGGTCGGAAGCTCGGCTAGTGAGCTGGCGAGTGCTGAATGCAACAGCACAATGCCCGGAGTGAGTTCCTGCTCACTCCGGGACGAGCATTACGCTCAGAGCGTCTTCGGCTCGGCCTGGGGTTGCGGCTGCTGGGTGACCGACGGGGTCACCGGCTGTGCGGCAGGCAGTTGCTGCGCGGGCTGCTGCACCGGAGCGGCCGACGCGCTGTCGGACTCCTTGCCCTCGTTCTGCATCTGACTGACCTCGCTCTTGAAGATGCGCAGCGACCGACCCAGGCTGCGGGCCGCGTCGGGCATCCGCTTGGCACCGAAGAACATCACGAAAACGACCGCAATGATCAGCCAGTGCCAGATGCTCAGACTGCCCATGATTATTACCTCCCAAGACTGGTGATGGTTCTGATGCTACCGGAGGGTGACGTGCGTGAACGCACCGTCCGGCCCGCGTTGGCCCAGCGTTCAGCCGAGCCGTGCGCACTCTCTCAACGGCCGCTCGCGTGCGCGGCCCGCAGTTGTTCGTACAGTTCCGCACCGGTCCAGGTGCGCCGGTCGCCCTGCTCGGCCGCGACGATCAGTTCGATCAGCCGCTGATTCACCGGTGTCGGCAGGCCGACCATCGCACCGAGACCGACGATTTCGCCACAGAGCCAAGAGATTTCGGTTTTGCGGCCGAGTGCGAGATCGTCCGCCATGGACGAGCGTGCCATCGGATCGACGGCGAGCACCCGACCGAAGACCCGCCGGAAAATACCGTCGGGGACGGTCAGCAGCGTCGCCATCACCGCTGGTGGCAGCGGTGTCAGGCGGGCTGGTGTGATTCGCGCCCTGTTCATCACCGCGAGCGCTTCCCGCTGGGCCAGCGACAGGCAGCGGCGATAGTTGCGGTCGGCGAGTTCCTCGCGCAACGGACGCCCGGACAGGGCGTTGATGGGGTTGTTCAGGTTCAGCAGCAGTTTTGCCCACTGCACCGGGCGCAGGTCGGGGTAGCGGCGCAGTGCGAGGCCGGCCTGTTCGAAGACGCCGAGGAACGGCGTGAGCCCGGGATCGTCCTGCACGGCGAGCACGCCCTGGGTGCCGCGATGGAACCGTCCGCCCTCGTGATGCACCACGTTGAACATCACCATCCCGGCCAGCACCACGCAATTGGGCAGGATTTCCCTGATCACCGTGTCGTTGCCGATGCCGTTCTGCAGGCTCAGCACCACCGTGCCCGGTCGGATCTTGCCGGTGAGCTCGCGCACCGCGTCCGCGGTCGCCGCCGATTTCACCGCGACCAGCACCAGATCGGCCGAGCCGACGTCGTCCGGCTCGGTGGCCGTGTGGAATCGACCGGCAGGCAACGAATCGTCGCCGCCGTCGAGGTCGGTGAGCCGGAGACCGGACGCGGTGATCTCATCGAGCATCCGCCGCCTGCCGACGAACGTCACGTCGGCTCCCGCCACGGCCAGTTTGCCGCCGACGAACAGGCCGATGCTGCCCGCACCGATCACCATGATCCGGCTCGTCACCCGGCCGCCTCGAATCCGGCCTCCGCGTAGGCGGCCAGTGCGGCGTTGGAGCGCTCGCGCACTGCGGCTACCAGTTCCGGCGGGCCCAAAACCGTTACGCCGGAACCGAAGCCGAGTAGCAGGCGGGCCATCCAGTCCAGGGTGGCGAACCGCATGGTCGCCTCCAGGCTGCCGTCGGGGTGCACCGCGAGCCGGTTCATCGGGTACTGGTCGAGCACCCAGGCGTAGTCGCCGCGAATTCGCAAGCGCGCCAACGGAACCGCAGGATCGTCCTGGAACAGGTCGAGCGCCGCGGATTCCTCGGTGGCATGGCTCGGCGGCCTGGCCGGTTCGTCGAGTTCGGTGGCGGCCTCGATCCGGTCGAACCGGAACAGGCGAACGCCTTCGGCCTGCCTGCACCAGGCCTGCAGGTAACTGTTGTTGTCCACCAAGACAATTCGGATCGGATCGACGACCCGTTCGGTGACGACGTCGCGGCTCGCCGAGTAGTAGACCAGACTCAACGCGCGCTGCCTGGCCAACGCCGAACGCACCGCGGCGACGGCGGGCGCCTCGGTCGGCGGGATGCGGTGGCCGTCGGGTGCGGTGCCGGATCCGCCGACAATGGCCGATTCGATCTTCGCGATGGCCGCGTGGGCCGCGGTCGGGTCGACCATGCCGGGCATGTCCACGATCGAGCGCAGCGCCACCAGCAGCGCGGTCGCCTCGGTGGAGGTGAGGCGCAGCGGGCGGTCGATGCCCGCGGAGAAGGTGACCTCGATGCTCTCCTCGGAGAACGACAGGTCGATCAGGTCGCCGGGGCCGTAGCCGGGCAGGCCGCACATCCACAGCTGGTTCAGGTCGCTCATCAGCTGCTTGGTGGTGACGCCGAGGTCGGCGGCCGCCTCCGCGGCGCTGATGCCAGGGTGCGCGATGAAGTACGGGATCATGTTCAGCAGCCGGGAAAGTCGAACGGACAGCCTGGAATTCACGCGGTGACCTCCGTGCGATCGAAGACCGAACGCAGGCGGGTGACCACATCCGCGCGCAGTTCCGCCGGGGCCAGCACGACCGCGTCCGGGCCGAGGCCGGTGATCAGGCGGGCGATCCAGTCGCGGGAGCGCACCGGCAGCTCGACCACGGCGCCCACCCGGCCGCCGATGGTGCGTTCGCCGGTGACCTGGCCGATCCGGCGCAGCTCGCGGCCGCGTCCATCGGCCACCCACACGGTCGCGGTGCCGCTGACCGGTGCCGAGCTGGTGACCGTGTCGACGATCTTGCGTAGGTCGATACCGTCCGGTTTGCTGACGGCGTTTTCCGGCCCGTAGGCGGTCACGTCGTCGCCGATCCGGGACAGCCGGAAGCTGCGTACCGCATCGCGGGCCCGGTCGTGTCCGACGAGGTACCAGCGGCCGTGCCGGGTCACCACGCCCCAAGGTTCCACGTCACGCATCAGATATGGGGCATTGATCGCGCCGCGATGCTCGAAACGGACCGCTTGGCCCGCGTCGATCGCGGCGAGCAGTTTGCCGAGTACCGGCTCCGAGCCGCGAGTCCGCGCGGGCACGGCAGGCACCGACGCCACGGCCGCATCGGTCTCCACATGAATGCCCGCGGCACGCAGTTTGAGCAGCGCGCCGTCCGCGGCGGCGGCCAGTTCCGGCGATTCCCACATCTGCACGGCGACCGCGACGGCGGCGGCTTCCTCGTCGGTCAGGTCGATCTCGGGCAGCTCGTAGGCGTCCCGGTTGATCCGATAGCCCTCGACCGACGAGTACTTGCCGACCGGCCCGATCTCCAGGGGTATGCCCAGGTCACGCAGCTCGTTCTTGTCCCGCTCGAACATTCGGCTGAACGCCTCGTCGCTGGCCGAATCCTCGTACCCCGCGACGCTGTCCCGGATCCGCTCCGCGGTCAGGAACTGCCGGGTCGACAGCAGCGCGATGACCAGATTCATCAGCCGCTCGACCTTGGATATCGCCACCCGATAGAGGGTAATCGGCCTGACTCCGCACGTGCGCGTCGGCGCGCGATTCACTCGATCACATGTGTCGGAGCGGCAGTATTGATCTCATGATCATCGCTTTCTCCGTGACCCCACTCGGCACCGGCGTCGACGTCGGCCGCGCCGTAGCCGAGGCCGTCCGCATCGTGCGTGCCAGCGGCCTGCCCAACCGCACCGATGCCATGTTCACCACCATCGAGGGCGAATGGGACGAGGTGATGGGCGTCGTCAAGCAGGCCACCGACGCCGTCCTCGCCGCCGCCCCTCGCTGCAGCCTGGTCCTCAAAGCCGACATCCGCCCCGGCGTCACCGACGGCATGACCTCGAAGGTCGAAACCGTCGAGCGCTACCTCGCGGAAGGCTAGACGGCCGCACGCCATCTGATTTCCCGCACGACGGCTCGCCGCACCAACACGCGTGCGTATGTCAAAAGCCGTGCGGCGGAGGGCTAGTCCGGGATCGGCGTCTGCTGATAAAGCGCCAGTTTCCACTCGCCGCCCGCACGCAGGTAGACGCTCGACATGATCCCGCGGAACGCAGGCGCCTCCGCATCGCCGTAGGCGACGCCGGTGTAGACGAGAATCTTGCTGTCCACATCGGCGTCGACCACCCGCGGGTCGAGGATCTCGTAGGTCCGCCACGGCGGTGAATCTTTGAGCGCGGCAACAACTTCGCCACGCCCCAGCACCACCCCGTGCGCCAGCACCAGCACCGCGTCACCGGTCATCAGGGAACCGTAGAAATCAGCGCCCGTGCCATCACACAGCGACTCCCAGCCCCTACGCTCAACCTCGAGCAGCTCGTTCAGAAGTTCCGTGTCTGCCATATGTCCACGGTAGGGACAGTTGCCACATCCGACACCCGAGCAAGCCAGGTAGGTACTTCGCCGCGAACTTCCCTCAGCCGTCCAGCGCGCTGACGCAGCACTCTCACGTCTTCGTCAGGCACGTCCAGAATCTGGATGGTCACCATAGCTCTAATCTATGACGCCCAATCAGCGCCCGACTAGTGCTTTTACATCGACGCGATCAGGCGGTCCACGCGTTCGTCGACCGAGCGGAACGGGTCCTTGCAGAGGACTGTGCGTTGGGCCTGGTCGTTGAGCTTGAGGTGGACCCAGTCGACGGTGAAGTCGCGGCCTGCCTCCTGGGCGGCGGTGATGAAGTCGCCGCGGAGTTTTGCCCTGGTGGTTTGGGGTGGGGTGTCGACGGCGGCGTCAACGGCCTCGTCTTCGGTGATGCGCTTGGCCAGGCCCTTGCGTTGCAGCAGGTCGAAGACGCCGCGGCCGCGCTTGATGTCGTGGTAGGCGAGGTCGAGCTGGGCGATCTTCGGGTCGGACAGTTCCATGCTGTAGCGGTCCTGGTAGCGCTGGAACAGCTTGCGCTTGATCACCCAGTCGATTTCGGTGTCGACCTTGGCGAAGTCCTGGGCCTCGACGGCGTCCAGGGTGCGACCCCACAGGTCGACGACCTGGTCGATCTGCGGGTCGCGGTCGCGGTTGCGCAGGTGCTCGACCGCGCGGGCGTAGTACTCGCGCTGGATGTCCAGGGCGCTGGCCTGGCGACCGCCGGCGAGACGCACCGGACGACGACCGGTGAGATCGTGACTGACCTCGCGAATCGCCCGAATCGGGTTGTCCAGGGCGAAGTCCCGGAACGAGACGCCCGCCTCGATCATCTCCAGCACCAGGGCGGCGGTGCCGACCTTGAGCATGGTGGTCGGCTCGGCCATGTTCGAGTCGCCGACGATGACGTGCAGGCGGCGGTACTTCTCCGCGTCCGCATGCGGCTCGTCGCGGGTGTTGATGATCGGCCGCGAACGCGTGGTCGCGGACGACACGCCCTCCCAGATGTGCTCCGCACGCTGGGACAGGCAGAACGTGGCCGCCTTCGGCGTCTGCAGGATCTTGCCCGCACCGCAGATCAGCTGACGGGTCACCAGGAACGGCAACAGCACGTCGGAGATCCTGGAGAACTCCCCCGCACGCACCACACAGAAGTTCTCGTGGCAGCCGTAGGAGTTGCCCGCGGAGTCGGTGTTGTTCTTGAACAGGTAGATGTCGCCGCCGATGCCTTCTTCGGCCAGCCGCTGCTCGGCGTCGATCAGCAACTCTTCGAGGACCCGTTCGCCCGCTCGGTCGTGGGTCACCAGTTGGTGCAGGCTGTCGCATTCGGCAGTCGCGTACTCCGGGTGGGACCCGACATCCAGATAGAGCCGAGCACCGTTGCGGAGGAACACGTTCGAGCTGCGACCCCAGGACACCACCCGGCGGAAAAGGTACCGGGCTACCTCGTCGGGGGACAGCCGACGGTGACCGTGGAAGGTGCATGTCACACCGAACTCGGTCTCGATCCCCATGATTCGTCGCTGCACACTATCGACATTACAGCCATGTGATGCGCTCGCGTGGGGCTGCGGACAACACGAACGCATACGTCTTCACAACGATTCGGTCCGGCGCACGGAACGAAGTGGCCAGGATCACCCTCCCGAACAGCGGCAGCCGACAGACTTCGGGCCCGTGCACGGGCACCCGCGATCGCGGTATGCCCCTACACGGGCCCGAAGTTCTAGTTGGTGGTTACTCCGTTTCCGGAGTCTCCGCAGGCGCCGGTTCCGCCGCCTTGGCCTTGCCCTTCTTGGCCGGGTTCAGCAGCTGCTCCAGCGCGGAGTTGGTGACCCGGCGGAAGGCCCGCCGCGGCCGCGCCTGCTCCAGCGCCGCGACCTCGAGCGAGTTCACGTCGAGCACCCGCTTTTCCTTCTCTGCACCCTCGGGGACGCCCGCCTGCAGCGCCGCCACCGCGACCTTGACCGCGCCGGCCAGGTCGAGCCCCGGCTTGTAGGACCCCTTCAACGCGGTGAGGATCGGCTCGGTCGTGCCGCCCATCACCACGTATTCGCGCTCGTCCACGATCGATCCGTCGAAGGTGATCCGATACAGCACCGAGGTCGGCTGCTGCTCCGGATACCCCACCTCCGCCACACAGATCTCCACCTCGTAGGGCTTGAGCTGATCGGTGAAGATCGACCCGAGCACCTGCGCGTAGGCGTTGGCCAGCGCACGGCCGGTCACGTCGCGGCGATCGTACTGATAACCGCGAATGTCGGCCTGCAGGATTCCGCTGCGGCGCAGATTCTCGAACTCGTTGTACTTGCCGACCGCGGCGAAACCCACCCGGTCGTAGAGCTCACTCACCTTGTGCAGCGTCGCGGACGGGTTCTCCGCGACGAACAGCACACCCTTGTCGTACACCAGAACCACCACGCTGCGACCCCGACCGATGCCCTTGCGGGCGAGCTCGGTCTTGTCGCGCATGATCTGCTCGGCAGACGCGTAATAAGGCAGTGTCATGCGCGGGCACTCCCCTCTTCGGCAGCCTCACGATCGGCCACGATGCCACGGGCGATCACCTCGAGGCGGTCCTCGGTCACCTCGACCGCGCCCTCCTCGTCGATCACGATCGCCGTCGGATAGATCCCGCGCATCAGATCGGGACCGCCCGTCGCGGTGTCGTCGTCGGCCGCGTCGAACAACGCCTCTACGGCGATGCGCAGCGCGCGCTCCTGATCAATTCCCTTGGCGTACAGCTTCTTCAGCGACCCCTTGGCGAAGACCGAACCCGATCCCACCGCGGCGTAACCGAACCGCTCCTCGCTACGTCCACCCACCACGTCGTACGACACGATGCGACCGACCTTGTCCGGATCTGTCGCATTGACGTCGTAACCAACCAACATCGGCACCACCGCGAGCCCCTGCAGGGCCGCGGGCAAATTCTCGCGCACCATCTTCGACAGCTTGTTGGACTTGCCGTCGAAGGTCAGGGATACGCCCTCGAGCTTCTCGTAGTGCTCCAGCTCCACCGCGAAGATCCGCACCATCTCGACGGCCATGCCCGCGGTGCCGGCGATGCCGGCCGCGGAGAAGCTGTCGGTGATGTAGACCTTCTCGATGTCCCTGCTGGCCAACAGGTTTCCCTGGGTGGCCCGCCGGTCACCGGCGATGAGCACGCCACCGCGGTAGCTGATCGCGACGATGGTGGTGCCATGCGGCGCGATGTCCTTCGCACTGGTGGCGCTCAGAGCCGCGCCATCGATCGGTCCGAACTTGTTGCCTGGCAACATTTCCGGAGCGTGCATGCGGAGGTATTCGGAGAAGGACGAGAGGGCGTACCCCAGGTGGAGACGCGAGGGGTCACCTACTGTCACTGGCCGCCTTTCTGAACGTACGCACGGACGAAGTCTTCGGCGTTCTCCTCGAGCACATCATCGATCTCGTCGAGCAGGTCGTCGGTCTCCTCCGCCAGCTTTTCGCGGCGCTCCTGACCGGCGGCGTCCGCACCCTCCGGACCGTCATCCTCGTCGCCGCCCCCGGCGCGCTTGGTCTGCTCTTGTGCCATGGCAGCCGACCTCCTCTGTCCTCATCATGACCGGAGCTCCATTCTGAGCACGGCCCCGGTCATGAGCAATGTCCGTGCTCGTTCTTCAACACTACCCAGCCGAACCGACACGATGTCGTATTCCGTGCCGATGTGGGCCGAGTCGATAGCGGTCTCGTGATCAGGTTGTGAGCTGTTCCACAAGATCGGCGGCGGAGGTCACGCCGTCCAGCAGCTTGCCTACGTGCGCCTTTGTGCCACGGCGCGGCTCCAGCGTCGGGATGCGGACCAGTGAATCGCCGCCGAGGTCGAAGATCACCGAATCCCAGCTCGCCGCCGCGATGTCGGCGCCGAACCGGCGCAGGCATTCGCCGCGGAAATAAGCGCGAGTGTCCGTGGGCGGGTTGGTCATCGCGTCCAGCACCTGCTGCTCGGTGACGAGCCGTTTCATCGAGCCACGGGCCACCAGGCGGTTGTACAGGCCCTTGTCCAGCCGCACGTCGGAGTACTGCAGATCCATCAGGTGCAGCTTCGGTGCGGCCCAGCCGAGACCCTCGCGCTGGCGCATGCCCTCGAGCAGGCGCAGCTTGGCGGGCCAGTCGAGCAGGCTCGCGCATTCCATCGGATCGCGCTCGAGCAGATCGAGCACCATGGCCCAGTTCTCGATGATGTCCTGCACGCGCTTGTCGTCGTTGCCGGTGCGATCCATGAACTTGATCACCCGGTCGAGGTACATCCGCTGCAGCGCAAGGCCGGTCAGCTCGCGGCCGTCGGTGAGCGCGACGGTGGCGCGCAGCGTCGGGTCGTGGCTGATGGTGTGCACGGCGGTGACCGGGCGGGCCAGCTGGAATTCGGACAGGTCCTCGCCTGCCTCGATCAGATCGAGCACCAGCGCGGTGGTGCCGACCTTGAGGTAGGTGGACATCTCGGCCAGGTTGGCGTCGCCGATGATCACGTGCAGCCTGCGGTACTTGTCCGCGTCGGCGTGCGGCTCGTCGCGGGTGTTGATGATGCCGCGCTTGAGCGTGGTCTCCAGGCCGACCTCGACCTCGATGTAGTCGGCGCGCTGGGACAGCTGGAAGCCCGCGTGGTCGCCGGACTGGCCGATGCCGACCCGGCCGGAACCGGTGATCACCTGGCGCGAGACGAAGAACGGGGTGAGCCCGAGGATGATCTGATTGAACGGGGTGTCGCGGCTCATCAGGTAGTTCTCGTGGGTGCCGTAGGAGGCGCCCTTGCCGTCGACGTTGTTCTTGTACAGCTGCAGGCGCGGTGCGCCGGGCACGCTCGACGCGTGCCGCGCGGCGGCCTCCATCACCCGCTCGCCCGCTTTATCCCAAATGACCGCGTCCAGTGGGTCGGTGACCTCGGGCGCGGAGTATTCGGGGTGGGCGTGGTCGACATAGAGCCGGGCGCCGTTGGTGAGGATCATGTTCGCCGCACCGACCTCGTCGGCGTCGATCACCGGCGCCGGTCCGTTCATCCGGCTCAGGTCGAAGCCGCGCGCATCGCGCAGCGGCGACTCCACCTCGTAGTCCCAGCGGGTGCGTTTCGCGCGCGGCACACCCTCGGCGGCGGCGTAGGCGAGCACGGCCTGGGTTGAGGTGAGGATCGGGTTGGCCGACGGCTCGGTTGGGGTCGAAATGCCGTACTCGACCTCGATTCCGATGATGCGCTGCATAGGGTCGAGCCTAACGGGCATCGTCCGGCGGAGTCCGTGGGCTGCCTGCACCGGGCCGGGTGACGACGCGGTGGACCATGGTCGCGTTCAATCTCATACCGCGGGTGGTACTTCCGGAGGACCCGCGTGGCCGCAGGTCGGCGCGATAGTCGGGACATGACCGAATCTCTCGCCGATCCGCACGTCGGCACCGCAGCGCGGCATCGTGCGGCGGACGCTCCCCCGGCCGGGCGTTCGCGATTGGTCGCGCTGGATGTGCTGCGCGGTATCGCGATCCTCGGCACGCTCGGCACCAACATCTGGATCATGACCAACCAGCAGGGGCTGATCGGCTACCTCGACGAGTTGAAGCAGCCCGCGACCGGCTGGCTGTGGGCCGAGCGGGCGTTGCAGCAGCTGGCGCAGGGCAAGTTCCTCGGGCTGCTCACCATCATGTTCGGCATCGGGCTGGCCATTCAGCAGGGCTCGGCGCAGCGCGGTGGGCGACGCTGGCCGGGCAAGTATCCGATCCGGGCCGGGCTGTTGCTGCTGGACGGGCTGCTGAACTTCGTGTTCGTCGCGGAGTTCGACGTGCTGATGGGATACGCGGTCACCGGGCTGCTCGTCGCGTTCGTGCTGGCGACCGGTGAACGCGCGCAACGTCGTTGGCTGATCGTCGCGGCGAGCATTCATCTGGTGATGCTCACCGCCATCGGGCTGGCCACGGCGTTCCATCCGCGGCCCGCGCCGCCGCCCCGCACGCTGGACCCGAATCCCTATGCCGACGGGTCGTTCTGGGACCTGGTGGTGTTCCGGCTGCAGAATGCAGGCGAGTTCCGCTCGGAGACGGTGTTCGTGTTCGCCATGTCGGTGGCGTTGTTCCTGCTGGGCGCCAGGCTGTTTCGGGCCGGGATCTTCCGGCCGGAGGGTGCGCGGATGCGCAAGTGGCTGATGATCGCCGGCTTCGGTGTCGCGATGCCGATCGACCTGATCGCCGGGATCGCGGGCAACGGCGCCTACTTCATCGTCACCCGGTACGGCACCGCACCTGTTGTCTCGCTGGGCATTTTGGCCCTGGTCGCGCACTTCTATCTGCGCAGGCCGCGGGTCGGGTTCGTCGGCCGCCGCCTCACCGAAGTCGGGCGCGCCGCGCTCAGCTGCTACATCCTGCAGAACCTGGTGGCGTCGATCCTGTGCTACGGCTGGGGTTTCGGGCTCGCCGCGCGCGTCTCCCCCGACGCGCGTGTGCCGTTCACCGTCGGCATCTACCTGCTGGTCGCGCTGATCATCGTGACCGGCGCGCACTTCTGGTTACGTCGCTTCGAGCGTGGACCGGTCGAATGGGCCTGGAATCGCAGCTTCCAGGCGCTGGCCGGAAAGGCCTGATCGCAGCCGGGCGCCCGATCCGTGAGGATCGGGCGCCTCAAAGCGAGTTGGCCGACTGCGTTTTCGTCTCCGACGGCAACTCGATTCGATCCATGACCACGCCAACATCGAGGTTCGCGACGCCGCCCGCCGCATCGAATTCGATGGACCCCGCCAGGCCGGAGCCGCTGAATTCGAGCACGCGATAGTCCTCGAGGAAACCGGTGGCCAGGCCGCGCCTGCTCAGGTAACTCTGGGTGGCGCGCCGATGGTCGACCAGCGGCAATGCGCCTATGCCATGGGCGAGTACGCGCGCGATCACCGACGCGCTGGGCGGCGGCAGTTCGAACGCCGGGTGCTCGACGAGAAACGCCACGCAGGTGCCGTCGGTGACACCGCAGTACGAACTCCAATGCCCGGAAATCACTTTCGCCGCATCGGCCAGCAGCTCCGCCACCTGGTGCGGTTCGGGTGCCGCCCGGCCGAGCGCGACCGGCATTTCCGCGGCACACAATTCAGCGACGCCATAGCGAAAGCCGAACTCGCGCACCATCCGCGCCACCGCGAGCAGCGGCTTGGGGAAACCCCACGGATTCGCCCATGCCCATAGCCACGACTCGGCGTCGGCGGTGCCGAGCAGATGGAAGTCAGTACACACGAATGTCTGCTCTTCACCGACGAATTCGAGCCGCCCCGCCTCCATATCGGCCTGCCACCGATGCGAACCCAGCAATTCTTCGACGTGTAGTCGGTGCTCGAGCGACAGTAACCCCGCGTCGTCGAGCAGCCTCGTCAAGGGCACAGGTTCGGACACCGGCATGAGCGTAGTCAACACAATCCCCCTCGTACGTATCGTCGCCTGCCAGTAGTTTCATGAGGTGACCTTGGCCGACCGTTATCCGTTGTTGCACACCCCGACCCACTGGGCGTGGGGTGATATGGACGTCCGGTTCTCCACCGTTGCCCCACCCGACGAACTGGTCACCAACATCCACGTCGTCTGCTTCGTCGGCGACAATATCGTGCTCTGCCGCGACGACCGCGATATCTGGCTACTTCCCGGCGGCACGCGCGAGCGCGACGAGTCCATCGAGGACTGCCTGCGCCGCGAGCTCCGCGAAGAAGCAGGCGCCTACCCTACCGGCCCGGTCCGCTGGCTCGGCGCGCACTACGCCACCAGCAATCTGGCTGCACCCTTTCGGGATTGGCAGCCGCATCCGCACAAGGCCTGGCTCTGGTGTGCCGCCGACGTCGTCCTCGACTCGGTGCCGACCAATCCCGACGACGCCGAGCAAATCCTGGAGGTGCGCGCCGTCCCGCTGCCCGAAGCACTGCGGCTGGCCCGCACCGACGGCGACTACGTGGCCGAATTGATCGCCCTGGCAGTCGAATTGCACCGACCGACCCGCAGGGCTGACGGAACTACTTGACGCGCAACGCTTCCGGCCTGGCGAGCAGGTCGCCGACGACCACATCTCGTTCCAGCGGAACACCGAGACTGCGCGCGTTGCCCTCGAACAGCGCCAGCACCGATTCGGTGAGAATGCCTTCCACCTGATCCGAGGAGAGGGTGGTGGCCGGGTCAGCGCGCCAGCTGTTCACCACGCCGTCGACGAAGCCGATGATGCCGAAGGCCATCGGGCGGGCCCGGCCCGGGTCGATGCCGAAGCCGGACAGCCAGATGGCGAACAGGTCGGCCAGCCGGCCGCCGATCCGGTCGCGCGCCCCTGCCAGCGACGAATCCCCCTGGGGCGCAGCGCCGCCGATGAAACGGTGCAGGTTCGGGTGGCGTTCCACCCAGCGCACGTAGGTGCCGATGACGCCGCGCACCGCATCGCGCACGGTGCCCTCCGGGTCGAGCTTCGGCATGATCTGCGCCAGTAGCGATTCCAGGATCTGGCGGCGGATCTGCTCGTCCAGGTCGGTGCGGCCGTCGAAATGGCGGTAGACCACCGGGCGCGGCAGCTCGAGCCGGTCGGCGATCTGCTGCACCGACACCTCGACGCCGTGCTCCTCGATGACGGTGATCGCGGCGTCGATCACGTCGGCCCGGCGCTGTGCCTTATGTCCGTTCCAGCGGGTAGCGCGGCCGTCTGCGACGGGAGGCTCGGGGTTTCCGCTGGTCGTGGTCACCCAATCACGATACCCGCACGACGGTTGACTGCGACAGTGCGTCTCACTAATCTAAATGTGACAGCTTGTACCGGATAGTCGACATGTTGGAGAGCAGTCATGGGCAACGAGGCCGCACTGATCCCGCAAGAGTCCTTCGCGCAGCGCCTACTGACCGGATCGGTCAAGAAGTCCTACGACCCGGTGGTCGACCTGGACTGGGACGCGCCGCTCGATCCGGACAAACTCTTCCTCCCCGCTGAGGTCGTCTCGCTGTACGGCACCGAGCTGTGGGAATCGATGACGCCGCAGCAACAGCGCGAACTGTCCCGCCAGGAACTGGCCAACGTGCTGTCGGTCGGCATCTGGTTCGAGAACCTGCTGAACCGACTCCTGTTGCGCGAGTTGATGGCCGACGACCCGACCACCCGGCATTCGCATTACACGCTCGTCGAGATGGGTGACGAGTGCAGGCACATGATGATGTTCGGCAAGCTGATCGACCGCATCGAGGCCCGGCCGTACTGGCCGCACCGCGCGGGCCGAATGGCGATCGGCGTGCTGCCGATCTTCTTGCGCGGCTCCATGACCTGGGTCGGCGCGCTGGTCGGCGAGGAGATCTTCGACGCGATCCAGCGGCGCACCCTGGACGATCCAGAGTTGCAGCCCTTGGTTTCTCGCGCGATGCGCATCCACGTCACCGAGGAGGCGCGCCACATCGGTTTCGCCAGGGACGCGCTGGCCAGGATGGTACCGAGCATGTCGCGGGCCGAACTCGCCTACACCAGGCTGTGTGTCGCGGTCGCCGCGCCGCTGTTCGTCTACCTGCTGACCAATCGGCACATGTACACCCGCGCCGGCTTGGACGGGCGCGCCGCCCGGCGGATCGCGACCAGCAACCCGGACGCCAAGAAGGCGCTCGGCATCGGCGCCGCGAATCTCGGTGTGTTCCTGCAGAAGCAGGGTCTCATCGGTCCGGTCGGCGAGTGGATCTGGCGGCGACGGGGGCTGCTCGCATGAGTGAGAACCCGGAAATCGTCATTGTCGGTGCGGGTTTCGGCGGTCTCGGCATGGCCATCGAGCTGCGCAAGGCGGGCATCGACGATTTCGTCGTGCTGGAGAAGGCCGACGAGATCGGCGGCACCTGGCGGGAGAACACCTATCCCGGGGCCGGCTGCGACGTGATGTCGCTGATGTATTCGTACTCGTTCGAGCCGAACAAGCGGTGGACGCGGATGTTCGCCCGGCAGCCGGAGATCCTGGACTACCTGCGCCGCACCGTCGACAAGTACGACCTGCGCAGGCATCTGCGCCTGCACGCCGAGGTGGTGACCCTCGACTTCGACGACGCGGCCGACCGCTGGGATATCGGCCTCGCGGACGGACGGCAGTTCGATCCACGCATGGTCGTGATGGCGCCCGGCCCGCTGCACGAACCCTCGGTGCCGACGTTCGCGGGCCGGGACACGTTCCGCGGCAAGAGCTTCCACTCGGCGCAGTGGGACCACGACTTCGACATCCGTGGCAAGCGGATCGCGGTGATCGGCACCGGCGCCAGTGCGGTGCAGTTCGTGCCGCAGATCGCCAAAGAGGCCGCGCAGGTGACGGTCTTCCAGCGCACCCCGCACTGGATCGTGCCGAAACCGGACCGCCCGCTGACCTCGGTGGAGCACGGAGTGTTCCGGTATCTGCCTGGCGCGCAACGGCTTTACCGCTGGGCGGTCTACTGGGGCTACGAGGCCATGATCCCCGCGTTCATGAACCCGGAGCTGATGCGCCGGGTGGAGACGGTCGCCCGCGGGCACCTGCGCCGCCAGGTCCACGACCCGGACCTGCGCGATCGGCTCACCCCGGACTATCGGCTCGGCTGTAAGCGAATCCTGGTGTCCAACAACTTCTATCCCGCGTTGCAGCGCGACAACGTCGACCTGGTGACCACGCCCATCGCGCGTCTCACCGAGTCCGGTATCGCCACCGTCGACGGGGCCGAGGACAGCTTCGACGCGATCGTCTACGGCACCGGATTCAAGATCTCCGACCGGTTCGCCGACCAGCACATCGTCGGCGCCAACGGCCTTGCCCTGCAAGAGGCTTGGCGCGACGGCGTGGAGGGCTTCCTCGGCGTCGCCGTGCACGGCTTCCCCAACATGTTCCTCATCGTCGGCCCGAACTCCGGCGGCGGACACCAGTCGATCATCTTCATGATCGAGGCGCAGGCCCGCTACATCCGCCAGTGCGTCGAACTGCTGCGCAAGACCTCCAGCACCCGGATGGAGGTGCGCGCGGCCACCCAGCACGAGTTCAATCGCCGCACGCAGCAGAAACTGGCAGGCACCGTGTGGAATGCGGGCGGCTGCAACAGCTGGTACCTCGACGAGCACGGCGTCAACCGTGCCGCCTGGCCCGGCTCCAGCGTCTCCTATTGGCGCACCATGCGGCACCCCGATCCCGGCCACTACGACCTCACCGTTGCCGCGGATCGCGAACCGGCACACGAGTATTCGGGCCCGGCCACGCTCGACTCCCCCGGGTCACTGCTCCCGGTGACCGTCACCCTCAGCGGCCACGCCGACCCCATCGACGGTAGCTACCACTGGTACGGCCGGATTACCGGTGCCGACCTGCCCGATCCCGGCCGCGCCGAGGTCTTCCTGACCCTCCCCGGCCGCTTCCCCACCGCAGGCCGCCTCCAGGAGCGCGACCCCTGGGGCAACCTGCGCATCGTCGGCATCGGCGACCCGCCGTACCCGCTGGAGCCCGCCGAGGTCCATTAATCACTGGGACCACTCCGGCCGCTCCGGCAGAATCGAAGACATGGCAACGGCAACTTGGCAGGGCCGTGTCCTCGCGAGCAGCGACGACACGATCATCGTCGAAGGCAACCACTACTTCCCACCCGATTCCGTGCACACCGAGTTCTTCCAGCCCTCGCAGACCGACTCGTTCTGCCCATGGAAGGGCACGGCCAGCTACTACACCGTCGTCGTCGACGGCCAAACCAACCCGGACGCCGCCTGGTACTACGCGGATCCGAAACCCGAGGCGGCTGAGATCAAGGATTACGTGGCCTTCTGGCGCGGCGTAGACGTCGCCTGAGGGACCAGCCGCACGCCTTTTGACATCCGCACGCGGGTCGATTCGTGGTGCGTCAGATCAGTAGGCGTGCGGACTTGGCGTTCGCACAAAGAATCGGCGGCAGGTTCGGGATTCTGCCGATACCACGCGGTCCGATTATGGGGTGGGCTGGATCACACGGCGGTGCGCGGCATCGTCGAGATCGATCTGGAAGGCCCCCATGACACTGTTGTCACCGCGGTTCGCCGCGGCGAGCGCACTGTGCTGCGCGCTCGTCGTCGCCACGGCTCCGATGCACGCGAGCGCCGACCCGGGCCAGACCTGGTTCGTCAGCGCGACCGCCGCGGCAGGCGGAAATGGCACGGAGGCAACGCCTTTCAACACGTTGCAGGCGGTCCAGCAGGCGTCGGGTGACGGCGACACCATCGTCATCCTCGCTGCGCCGCTGGCCCTCGACGGCGGCATCACCCTCAAACCGGGCCAGCATCTGCTCGGTCGCGAGGCTCCCGGAAGCGTTGCGGCCGTGGCCAATACGACCGCCGCCAACGACGGTGACGCCGTTCGGCTGGCACCGAACACGGAAGTCCGCGACCTCACCATCACCAGCGCCCAGCGCGGCGGCATCTATGGCCGCAATGTCGGCACGACGGTCCTCGCGGGCAACACCGTCGCCGCCACCAACCGCGCCTGCCACGACGGCTTCGTCGTGCAACCCTTCCCGCCGATGATCGGCGTCCCGTTCGGCATGTCGCTCCCGGTCACCCCGAACGTGGTCGCACTGAACAACGGCTGGGCGGGCATCATGATCGACTCCGATGTCGGCGCAAGCTCTCTCACCATCGAGCGAAACACCGTGCACGACACCGCATGCGGCGACGGCATCGACGTCCGCACCACCGGCACCGCCCAGGTCAGCGCCACCATCACCGACAACCTCACCCAGAACATCAACGAGGGCATCGCCAAACTCTCCGTCCTCGCCATGGGCCTGCAGAGCACCGGAACCTCCTCGCTCACCGCCGCTTTGCGCGGCAACACCCAGCGCGGCATCGCACTCCCCGCGAACGACCCACTCAACGCCGCCGCCGACAGCGAGGGCATCTTCGTCAACGCCGCCGACCGCGCCCGCATGCGAATCACCATTGACCGCAACAGCTATCGCCACGGCGGCGGCCACCTCTCCGCCAACGGCATCGAATTCGTCACCAGCAACGGCACCCCGGACAGCGAGGTAACCCTCACCGACAGCGAATTCCTCGATGTACCAGGCGATATCGTGCAGAACCTGAACCTCAGCGCCGAGGGCGCCCGGCACGTGATGACCATCGACGGCCTCACCGCGTCGGGCTCGAATTTCCCCGGCGCCGCGCTCAACCCGCTGGTCCCCGGCAATCTCGGCAGCTGCCTGTTCTCGGCCAGCTTCGGCCGCGACAACACCACCGCACTCACCCTGCGCAACGCACAACTCAGCCGCTGCAGCGCCGACGGCATCGGCGTGTACGCCTACTCCCCCGCCGGACCTGCTCCCGCCACGGCGACCATGCGTTTCGATATCGCCGACACGTCCGTCGCGGACAGCACCGTCGCCGACCTGCACGTCCGCACCGTCGGCGACCTAGAGCTGACCGGCAAGATCGAACGATCACGCTTCGCGGGCCCGGTCGTCCTTGGTCAAAGCGACAGCACCCTGAGCGCGGGCTCGGTGCTCGATTTCGGCGGCGGCCGCCTCGGCAGCGCCGGAAACAACTGCTTCGCACCGACCACCGCCGCCGCCATGGCGGCACCGAGTCTGCCGCTGGATCACCCGCAATCCTGGCCAACCTGCGGCTAACCACACCCATCCCACTGACCCCCACCCCATCCCGACCGAAGGGCACCTTCAGCACGCCAGACCGACCGAAAGTGCCCCTCATTCGATTCGGGCTTGCCGACCGAAGGGGGCCTTCATCCGTTCAGACGGGCTGGAGGTCGCCTTCGGTCTCACCGGATCCGGATCTGGCCGGGGCCTAATTTGGTCGAGTGCACAATGTCGCGCGCCACACTCTGCGCGTTTGCCGCTAGCGCACACACTCGCTCATGCGTTCTGCTGATAGATGACGATGAGGTCATCCCCGTCCCCACCAGACCGGGGCATGACCTCAGCCCTTCGCTAGCAGAGGTTAGGTTCTTGGTTTCATCGACAGTCCCGGCGGCCGCCCGCCCGGACACGCTATGTGCGGCGTTCCAATCAAACGTTGCGAAGTACCCGGACGCGGTCGCGCTGCGCACCCTCGGCGGCGCCATCTCGATCACCTGGCGGGAGTACGGCGAACGCGTGCGGGCCATCGCGACCGGCCTCGCCGCCCTCGGCATCGAACCGGGCGACACGGTCGCGATCATGCTGACCAACCGCCCCGAGTTCCACCTCTGCGACACCGCCGTCCTGCACACCGGCGCGACACCGTTCTCGGTGTACAACACCAACCCGGTCGACCTGCTGGTCTATCAGTTCAGCAACGCGCGCAACAAGGCCGTCATCTGCGAGAGCCAGTTCGCGCCGAAGATCCTGGAGGCGGTCGCCAAGGCCGCCGCGCAGGGCGTGCACGTCGAGCACGTGATCTGCGTGGACGAGGCCCCCGAGGGCACCATCGCGCTCGCCGACGTCGAGCGGGCCACCGCGGGCACCTTCGATTTCGAGGCCACCTGGCGCAAGGTCAAGCCCGACGACCTGCTCACCATCGTCTACACCTCCGGCACCACCGGCCCGCCGAAGGGTGTCGAGCTCACGCACACCAACTTCATCGAAAACGCCCGAGTCCTGGACACATTCGGCGGTGGTGGCCCGGACGACCGGGTGATCTCCTACCTGCCCGACGCGCACGCCGCCAACCGCTGGTTCGCGCACTACCTGACCTTGCTCGAGGGCTGCCAGATCACCACGGTCGCCGACTTCAAGCAGGTGGCAACGGCTTTGGCGGAGGTGCACCCGAGCGTATTCCTCGGCGTGCCCCGGGTGTGGGTGAAAGTCAAAGGCGCACTGGAGGAACGGTTCGCCACCGAGTCGCCGGTCAAGCGCCGCCTGATCGACTGGGCGATCGGCGTCGGCCGCAAGAAGGCCCGCGCCACCTCCGACGGCCACGCCCTCGGCGTCATCGACAAGGTCCAGTACGCGCTCGCGGATCGGCTGGTGCTCGCCTCGATCCGCGCCGGACTCGGACTCGACCGGGTTCGCATCGCGGTCACCGGCTCGAACGCCATCCCGCCGGAGGTGCACGAGTTCTTCCTCGGGCTCGGCATCCCGCTGTGCGAGGGCTACGGCATGAGCGAATGCACCGCGGGCGCCACGCTCAACCCGCCGGAGCGGGTCAAGATCGGCACGGTCGGCACCGTGCTGCCCGGCGCCGAGGTCAAGCTCGCCGAGGACGGCGAGGTGCTCATCCGCGGCAAGATGGTGATGCGCGGCTACCGGGACGACCCGGCCAAGACCGCGGAGGCGATCGACGCCGACGGCTGGCTGCACTCCGGCGACATCGGCACCATCGACAGCGACGGCTACCTGTCGATCATCGACCGCAAGAAAGAGCTCATCATCAACGCGTCGGGCAAGAACATGTCCCCGGCCAACATCGAGAACACGGTCACCGACAACTGCTCGCTGATCGGCACCGTGGTCGTCATCGGCGAGCAGCGCCCGTTCAACACCGCGCTGCTGATCCTCGACCCCGATCTGGCCGCCGCCTACGCCCAGCGGCACAACCTGGCGGGCAAGACCGTCGCGGAGCTGTCGAAGGATCCGGAGATCCTGACCGCCATCGAGCAGGGCATCGCCGCGGCGAACAGCAAACTGTCCAGGGTCGAGCAGATCAGGAAGTACATCGTGCTCCCCGAGGTCTGGGAGAACGGCAGTGACTACCTGACCGCTACTGGCAAACTCAAGCGCAAGCCCATCTCGAACGGCTACACAGATACCATCGAAACCTTGTACTCGACCTAAGTCCGGGAAGAAGAACCAGCATGATGCCATCGCGGACTCGGGTGTTCGACGATCTCCATCGGCGGACCGCGTCGATGCTCGAAGCGTTCTACGCCGCGCTGCCGCCGTATCAGCGGCTGCCGCAATCGTTGGTGGAGACCGACTTCGCCCGGGGCACCAAGCTCAACGTCGACCTGTTCTTCGAGTACCTGCGCCGCGGCGAGGAGCCGACGGAGGAGGACACCAGGGAACTCGTCGAGCTGGCGATGGACCGGTTGCGCGACGGCACCCCGCTGCCGGAGGTACTGGAGCGCTACCGGTTCGGCGCGGCGTTCATCTGGGAACGGCTGCGCGCCTCGGCCACCCCGGCCGAGCGCGAGCTGCTCTTCGACGCGTCCCTCATGCTGCTGCAATACGTCACGCTGGTGGTCTCGCGGATCGCCACCGCGGCCACCCAGCGGGTGCACGACCCGCGCTGGGAGCTCCTGGAACGCAGGCGCGGCATCGCCGACGCGCTGCTCACCGGCCGCGACCCGGTGGAGTGGGCGAACGATCCGGTGATCCCGGTGGCCGACGCCTTCCTCGTCGCGGTGTTCCGCCTGTGCGGCACCCGCGGCGGACCGGCGTCGGCGCTGCGGCACCGGGTCGAGGCGATTCCCGGCGTGTTCCTGCGGTTGGACGCGGGCGGCTGGACCGCGCTGATCCCGCTGCAGTCGGGCGACGACGGATCGGCCACGCTGTCCGCGCTCACCTCCCGGCTGCCCGCGCAGGAACCGGCCGAACCGCCGCCCTACTGGGTCGGTGTCGGCGCGGCCCGCAGCAAGGACGCGATCCCGGCGATGTACGCCGAGGCGCGGGTGCTCGCCGAACTGGGCCGCTGCCTCACCCGACGCGACATCCTGTGCCGCAGACAGGATTTGCAGTTCGAGTACACGGTCGCGGTGAGCGACGCGGCCCGGCCGGGCTTGGCCTCGGTGCTCGCGCCGCTCGACGCGCAGCCGATGCTGGCCGAGACCCTGGAGGTGTTCGTCGACAGCGGTTTCAATCAGCTGGCGACGGCACGGCAACTCAACGTGCACCGGAATACGGTGACCTACCGGCTTTCTCGGGTGCACGAGCTGACCGGGCTGGACCCGCATCGGCCCGCCGACGCGATGACACTGTCCGCCGCACGGCTGGCCAGGCGACTCGAATCCGCCTCGTTCGCACCATAATCCGCGACATTCGCTCCGTAATCGGCTGCGACCGAACAACTTTTAGGCACTATTCCAAAGACACGGCGAATCCCCTTGGGAATTGCCGGTGTTGGAGCACCCCGCTTATGCGTTGTGCTGTGTACGACGATGAGGTCAGGCGTGGCCGCCGACCATCCGGACACAATCCGGGATCGGGCGGCCCAGTTTCGGCACTCGAACCGCGGTATCGGCCGGCGGACGGGTAGCTAGCCGCCCGGCCTCGACCATAGCCAGCAAAGGTTCAGGTAGTTGAGAATTGCATTCCGGGCGCGCCGCGCCGTGCCGGTCGCCGCCGCCATCACCGCCGTCGGTCTGATCCTGCAACTCGCACCCGCGGCAAACGCGGTACCCACCGCGGGCCCGGTCCCGAACGCGCCGGCCAACTTCGGCCTGCCCGCCGACTATCAACCGACACCCGAGCGCTACGGCATCGCCTACGAACTCGGACATATCGTTCCGCTCTCCGACGGCACCCAGCTGCAGACCGAGGTGCGCTACCCGACCGACCCCGCCACCGGCCAGCGCGCGGCGGGCGACTTCCCGGTCGTCGTCAACTTCACCACCTACGGCGCGGTCTCCAGCGCGCTCGCCGCCGCGGTGACCAGCGTGATCGACACACTGCACATCCCGCTGCCGGATCAGCTGAAGGACGCGCGCCGAATCATCAACCAGGCCACCAGCGCCCAGGACATGCTGGTGCGGCGCGGCTACATCGAGGTGATCGCCGACGTGCGCGGCACCGGCGGTTCGACCGGCGCGTGGAACCCGGCGTCGCAGCAGGACGGCCTGGACGGCGCTCAACTGGTCGACTGGGCCGCGAAGCTGCCCGGCTCCAACGGCAAGGTCGGCATGTACGGGTACTCGTTCCCCGCGCTGTCCGCGCTGCGCACGGCCGAATCCGTGTCGCCCGGTTCGCCGTTGAAGGCGATCGTGCCGATGGCCATGCCGAACAACATCTTCAACGAGGTGCTCGGCCACGACGGCATGATGAGCCCTATCCTGCTCACCGCCATCTCGGTGTTGGTGCCGTACCTGAGCCTGCTCGGTCCGTTCATCACGGCGGTGGTCTCGCCGCAGATGTTCATCAAGACCCTGGTCGATCATCTCCAGGCGGCGGTCTCCTCCGACAGCACGATCAAGCTGCTGATCGAGGCGTACGGCGGCGGGCCGCTGGCCTACGACGGTCAGTTCTGGCAGGACCGCCGGTTCGAGACCGACCTGAACAAGGTCGTCGCGAACGACATCGCCATGTACCAGGTCGGCGGCCTGTGGGATCTGTATCAGGAAGGCCCGTGGCGCAACTACTCCCAGCTGCAGAACCTCGCCGCGGGCAAGGACCAGTTCGCGCCGATGGCGCCGGGCCAGGCCACCGACGGCCGGTTCCAGCTGCTGATGGGCCCGTGGTACCACGTCGGCCTCGGCTTCGGGCCCGGCTCCCGGCTGGACACCGACATGATCACGCTGGCCTGGTTCGACCGCTGGCTCAAGGACATTCCGAACGGCATCGACAAGACCGACACCCCGCTGCACGTCATCGACCCGAACAACATGGCGGTCGCCACCGCCCGATACCCGTTCGAGCAGGCCGCGATTCAGCAGCGGTACTTCGACGGCGATCGCCTGGTCGCGCAGCCGCCCACGGTCGTGGACGCGTCGGATCGCCTGGACTACACCGGCATCGACACTATCTGCAACCGGCAGAGCCTCGGCCAGTACAGCGCCGGGCTGTTCGATTTCCTGTTCCGCCTGTTCAACGCCTACAACCCGTGTACCGAGTGGGTGCAGGAACCGACCGCGGGCCGCCGCTACACGATGAACCCGGTCACCGAGCCGACCGTGCTGGCCGGACCGAGCAGCGTCACCCTCTACGCGTCCTCGACCAGCAACGACGCCGCCTTCCAGGTCTGGCTCGACGATGTTGCGCCGGACGGCTCGGCGGTGAACATCACCGGCGGCTCGCAGCTGGCGAGCCAGCGTACGCTGAACGACGAAAAGACCTGGCGCGCAACGGATGGCACCATCTACGCGCCGGAACACGTGATTCGCAAGGATGTCGAACAGTTGTTGACGCCCGGCGAGGTGACCAAGCTGGAGGTCAAGATTCGCCCGACCTTCTACCGGTTGGAGCCGGGACACGCGCTGCGCCTTCGGATTACCAGCGGCACCTTCCCGTCCACTATGCCCATTCCGACCGATTTGCCGCGTTTGCTCGGTTCGTCCCAACAGCTGCACCGGGACGCAGCGCGGCCGTCCAGCCTGGTGGTGCCGCTGGCACCGGCGTCATCCTTCGGCGGCTGAGCCGGAGCGCCCGACCGGCCTGCGGCCGACGTCACGTTTAGCCCGGCTTCATGCCCGGGAGCTGTAAAGATCTTGCAAACCTGGGATGAATTCCAGGTGCATTGAGACACAATGTCCAGCAATCTATCAGCTACCTGACCATTGAATGTTTCACATTCACGCTGGCAGCGGCGTTGCACTCGGCCATTGCGCCGCCCGCAACGCCGTTGTCCGTGTTTCTCCGGCAAATACCGGTGATCAGGCTCACCCACACATTCACCAAGAATTTCTTCTACAGTTTGTCTCGTTCCGGTCCGACGATGACGTCCCGGAACCGTTCGGACAAAGTTCTCGGATGCAGGCCGAAATTCTTGTCACTATTCGGATCGGCAATTCCCGTACCGCGCACGGGGATCGCCGATGGGCAGCTGAAGGTGTGTCATGGAATTCATCGAACTGGCCGATTATCCGTTGCCTAGCGGCCGTGTGATCGAGTGGCTCCCGACAGCCACTTCGCACTGGGCCGACTGGCCGCGAGATACTCGTGCCGTTTCCTATAATCACGAGCATCATCTTCGAGATGCGGTGGAACACAGTAGAATACGGGACCGGCGCCACTACTGGCTCGGTCATGCTTACCGGATCGACGGACCGCTCGACCCGCAAGCCTGGCGTACCGCCTTCGATGCCTGGATCGACCGGCACGAGGGTCTGCGCTCGCATGTCGCCATCGAGGGCGGCCAGCCGGCAAGGTACACCTTGCCGCCCGGTGAGATCCGGGTGCAACCGGTCGACGCGGGCGCGCCGACCTCGACAATGGCGACATATCGCCTGGTACACGGGCTACTCGACGACGGAACCTCGCCGCTGCGGTGGCCCTCCTACGTCGCCGTGACCATCGCGAACCGCGACAGCTTCACCGTCGTGTTCGCCGCCGATCACTCGATCATGGACGGCTACTCGACCGTCTCCACCGGCGGCGAACTGCACGCGCTCTACAACGCGGTCCGCGCGGGCAAGTCCGCTGACCTGTGCGATACCGGCAGCTACGTCGACTTCTGCCATGACGAGCGGGTCCGTGCGACCGCGGCCACCGCCGCGAACCCCGCGGTGCAGACCTGGGAGACCTTCTTCCCGGAGAACACCGAGAACACCCTGCCCTGCGGCACCCTCAGCAAGGTGGCCGCGGCGCCGATCGAGTTCACCGGTCCCGCCGAGGCCTCGCCGCGCCGGGCGCCGCAGCGCAATCTGTCGGTCGAGGTGCTCGACGCCGACGCGGCCGACGCGGCGGCGGTGGTCGCCAGGGAACAGGGTCAGGGGTTGTTCGCGGCGCTGCTGGCCGCGTTCGCGGTGACCACCACCGAGCTCGGCGCCGGACGGGATTTCCGCACGGTGATCCCGCTGCACACCCGCACCGAACCGCAGTGGGCGGACACGCTCGGCTGGTTCGTCGGGCTGGCACCGTTCCAGCTGGATTGCGGTCCGGCGCGTAACCTCGCCGAGCTCATCCGGCCTGCGGGCGAGGAGCTGCGGCGCACCCGCGGCGCGGCGACCGTGCCGTTCGGCCGGGTCTGCGAGTTGCTCGGCACCCGGCCGCGCATCTCGTTCATGGTGTCGTACATGGACGTGCGCGGCGCACAGTCCGCCCCGACCTGGGTCGATACCAACACCCGCTGGCTGCGCAGCCGCAACGTGTCGGCCGACGAGTTCTTCTTCTGGTTCGTCCGCACACAGCACGGCGTGACGCTCAACATGCGCTACCCGGGCACCACCAAGGCGACCCGCGACATCCACCGGCATGTGCTGCGGATGCGCGACCTGCTCGCCGAGTTCACCCGCTATGGAGATGCCCGTATCCGTCCGATCGAAGGAGCGCCGCTGTCATGGTAGAGATGACCCTCACCGAACACTGGCAGCCGAAACCCGGCGTGCTACTCGAGTTCACCACCACCGCGGCGAGCCAGGCGGCCACCGCGACCACCGCGCCCTCCGACATTCCCGCGACCTATCTGCAGGAATCGCACATCCGCCGCTGGTCGGCGCGCAGGCAGACCAACGACCCGCTCGCCTCCGAGCTCTCGTTCTGCTTCTCGGTCGCGCGCCCGCTCGACGCGGACGCGCTACGCCGGACCTACATCGCGTTCCTGCAGCGTCACGAGACCTTGCGTTCGTGGTTCCGGATCGACGAGTCCGACGGCGGGTTCGCGCTGACCAGGTACCTGCTCGACCCGGCGGCGGTCGACCTGGAAACCCACACCCTGGCCACCTTCACCGACAGCGGCGAGCTCCGCGACACCTTGGTCGCGAAGTTCAAGGCCAACGCCAATCCGACGCGCTGGCCTGCGATCGTCTGCTGCGCGATCGACCATGGTGCGGACGGATTCACCGTGGTCTACAGCGCCGACCACGCGTTCACCGACGGCATGTCGGTGCTCACGTCCACCTACGAATTCCACGCGCTCTACACGGCGTTCAGCACCGGTCAGGAGCCGGTGCTGCCGCCGGTCGGCAGCTTCGTCGAGTTCGCGCGGACCGAGCGCGCCGCCGTCGCCGCGCGGCCGCCGGAGCTGGAGCAGCTGGCCGGCCTGCTTGCCGAGAAGGGGCATCAGGTCCGCCAGCTGCCGATCGAGCTGGGCCTCGCGCCCGGCGAGGTGGCCGACAGCTTCGGCACCAAGGTCGACATGCTCGATGCGGCCGAAATCGACGCGTTCGCCGCGGCATGCAAGAACGCAGGCGGTTCGTTCTCCGCGGGGCTGTACGCCGCGGTCGCCCTCGCCGAGCTCGAATTAGCAGGCCGGACAAGCTATCTGGGCATGAACGTGGTCGGCACCCGGAGCGAGCCGCAGTATCAGCTCGCGCAGGGTTGGTTCATCAACCTGATGCCGATCGCGTTCGATCTCGAGGGCGCGCATCGGTTCACCGACCTGATCGGCCGAGCCGGTGTCGCATTGGACTGGACCAAGCCGCTGTCGAACGTCCCGATCCATGCCGCGCTCGATCGGGCAGCCGTGCTCACCGGATCACCGCTGCCGGTCACGACGGACTGGCCGTGGGTGTCCTACCTGGACATGCGCGCCGTGTCCGGTCCGGCGCTGGAGGCCGCGATGCCCGGCGTCTCCGGGATCAACGGTCTCGGCTCCCGCAGCAAGATCGGGCAGACCTCGCCGATCTGGTTCAACCGTGAGGTGGAGCGGCTGCACGTCACGATGATGTACCCGGACACGCCGGTCGCGCACAAGTCGGCCGCCGACTATCTCGGGCAGATCCGCACCACCTTGCGCGCCATCGCCGCCACCGGCGATTTCGCGGTCACCGCACCAGCTCTCGCGAGGTCATGATGCAGTTGCTTTTTCTCGACCAACTGAATGCACCACCGGGCACCCTGCTCGAATGGACCGCGCTCGCCGAGCCCGGTCCGACACCGGACGCGACACCGCCCTCCGCCAACCAGGCGATCCACCTGTCCTCGGGCGGGCCGACCACCTGGCTCGCCGCCACCTTCGACGTGGCGGGCCCGATCGACGAATCCGCGCTGCAGACGGCGTTCTCGGTGTGGTTGCCGCGCCACGACGCGCTGCACTGCAGTTTCGAACCGCCGGCCGACGGCAAACCGCCGTCGGTGCACGTGGTGGTGGACAGCGACATTCGGCTCGTCGCCCAGCCTGCCGTCGATACCGTGACCGCCGAGGACCTGCGCACCGTCCTCGGCGGCCGGCTCGACCAGGCGTGCTCGCCGTTCACCTTCGCGCCGTATTTCCTCGGCGCGATCAGCAGGCCCGAAACCTCCACCGTGGTGTGCGGATTCGATCACGCGGTCTGCGATGCCTGGTCGATCACCATCGCGGTGGCCGAACTGGACGAGCTGTACCGGGCCGCCTGCGAGGACGGCAACGACGGTGCGGTCGCGGCCGCCGACCGGCTGCCCGAGCCGGGCAGTTTCCTGTCCTACTCGGCCAGGGAAGCCGCCATTCCGGCGGCGGTCACCGGTCCGCTGATCCGCTCGTGGCGCGACTTCCTGCACGCCGCGGGCAACGACCTGCCGCACTTCCCGCTCGATCTCGGGTTGCCGTCCGGGTCGGTGGCTCCCTTCGGCAGCGATGTGCGCCTGCTGCTCGGCTCGATGGCCACCGACGCGCTGCATCGCAAGTCGCGGGCCGACGGGTATTCGATGTTCGCCGCGCTGCTGGCCGCGGTCGCGATGGCCGCGGCCGAACTCGGTGGGCGCAGCGGGATCGACCTGGTGTTTCCGGTGCACACGCGGCGAGAGCCGCGGCACCACAACACCTTCGGCTGGCTGGTGTCGAACGCGCCCGCGCATGTGCCGGTGGCGCACGACTTCTGCGCGACCGCACAGGCCGCCGACGACGCGGTCCGGTCTGGACAGCGGCTGGCCCAGGTTCCGGCGAACCGGGTGCTTGCCGCGATGGGTAACGATCTGCGCTGGACCAGGCGGGATCTGTTCAGCGTCTCCTACACCGATTACCGGCGACTACCGGGCGGTTCGCGCAGCGACACCACCCGGATGGTCCCCCGAAATCCGGCTCAGCTCAGCCGCAGTGCGCCGTTGGACGACGTGCAGCTGTGGTTCACCCGCACCGACGACGGGCTCGCATTGCGCACCCGTTTCCCCGCGACCCCTACCGCGGGGCCGCTGATCGGTGAGTTCCTCGACAAGGTCGCCGGGACCCTGTCCGCAGCGATCTCGGTGCGGGTATGAGGGGCCACTACGCGCCGGGCGCGCACCCGTCTCGACCCGCCGACGCGACACCCTCGAAGACGAGGCTGTCGCGCCGCGGACAGGCGGGCTTGTTCGGGCCGCAACGATTGACAAAGCACGACTACCGGGTAGCCGAACCCGATAGTCTCAGCACAGGATCCAGCGAGAATTTTCTCGTGAAAGCCGGGAGCGTCCGATGATGAAGGCTCTGGTCAGCAACGACTTCTCGACGTCATCGTGCGCCGACGACACCGCCGCGGCACAGTGGCAGGGCAGCGCCCTGCTCCGGCCGGGCATTCTGGCCTTCGAAGGCGAGATCCTACCGACCGAACTACATGCCCATCACGCGGTGCAGGTGATGGCCGCGTGCACACCTATCTCCATCGTGGACGGCAGTGGGGTGCGGCGGCAGGGCACACACATCGTGGTGCCCACCGATGCGCCACATCGGGTCTGCGGCGGTGCCAGCCATGGCATCGCGATCTATCTGGATCCGGAAACCATCGCCGGTGCGGCGGCCGATCGGCGGGCGCACCTGCACGGATGGGTGCACACACTCAGTGTCGATCCCGCGCACGGCAAACTGGCCGAGCATGTGGCGGACGTCCTCGCGGATCTGCTGCGGGACAACGCGACAGCGGGATTGGACGATCGGCACGGTGTGGTGACCGCGGCGTTGCAGTTGCTGCCCGACATGGTCAAGGGCGGGTCGGTGCGCGGCTCGGATGTGGCGCGGCAGCTGGGGATTTCGGCGACGCGGCTGACCCATCTGTTCACCGAACAGGTCGGTATTCCGTTGCGCCGGTACATCCTGTGGCTGCGGCTGCACATCGCGATGAACGGCGTGATGGCCGGTGACGATGTGACGACCGCGTCGGCCTCGGCCGGGTTCGCGGACAGCTCGCATCTGACCCGGACCTGTCGGCGGACCTTCGGGCTGCCGCCGTCGATGATGAGTCGCGACGTCGACTGGGACATCAGCCTCTGAGCTGACGGTTTCCCGACCGGCCCCGGCATTCCGGCGAACGCCGGATCGAGCAGTGACCTCATCTCACGACTCGATCCGGCGTTCGTCCGGGATGACGGGGCCGGTCGGCGTGCCGGGCAGTATGCTCGAAACATGATCTCGCGGGCTCAGCTGATGGCGTATGCGGTTGTCGCATTCGTGCTGCCCGCGCTCGTGCTCTTCGCGATACCGGCGGGTGAGCCCGGTTCGGTCGCCGTCGTCGGCATGGTCGCAGCGTCGCTGTTCGTCGCGCTGGCCACGCTGCACCCGGCCGCCGCACTGCCGCTCGCACTCGTCGGCTCCGGCCCGCCACCGTCCGCGCAACGGCGCCGACGTGGCTCTTTCCTGCGCCAGAGCAATCCGGACACCCCGGGGCGTCCGCGCCCACGAGCACCAGGGTTCCCGACCGCCTGACGTCCACTCCGCACCTGCTGCGGGGTGTCGTCGGCGTTGTCGTCGAAACCCTTCCGTCCTCGTGCGCGCACGCACGCCCACAGTCAGGTGCTGTCCATGCTCGACTTCGTCTACTACCCCGTGTCCGCCATTCTCTGGCTCTGGCACTATCTCTTCGCCGCCGCCTTCGGACCCGCGAGCGGGCTCGCCTGGGTCCTTTCGGTGATTTTTCTCGTGCTCACCCTCCGCGCCGCCCTTTTTGTGCCATTCCTGAAACAGGCGCGCATGCAAGTAATTGTCAAAAAATTGCAACCCGATGTTTCCAGGCTGAAAGAAAAATACAAAAGCGACCCCCGACGCCTACTGACCGAACAACGGAAACTGAATAAAGACAACGGCATCAATAGCTTCGCGACACTGATTCCGTTGATCGGTCAGGTTTTGGCCTTCATCGGCCTGTATCACGTACTGCGCTCGTTCGATCGCACCGCCGGACTCCGCCACCTCCCCTTCCAGGCCGTCGCGAACCCGATGACCCCGGAGCAAAACGCCGCGACACCCAATTACGTTTTCAGCGCCACCGACGTCCAGTCCTTCCTGCACGCCAAGATCTTCGGCGCCCCGCTGTCGACCATCCTGGCCGGCTCGGGCGACCTGCTGGCAACGGTCGCCGTCATCGCCATCCCACTGATGCTGATCGCCGCTGTCGCAACACATTTCACCGCCCGCGCGTCGCTGACCCGCCAGGAAACCCCCGCCCAGATCGCCGCGATCATGCGCCCACTCACCCTGTGGGCCTTCCCCGCGTTCGCGCTGATCGGCGGCGCATTCGTCCCGCTGGCGATCCTGCTGTACTTCGTCACCAGCAACGCATGGACGTTGGCCCAACAACACTTCGTCTACCGCCGCCTCGACGCCGAAGCCGCCATCGAGGCCGAACAGACCGCGGCGGCCCGCGCCCAGCTGGCCCCGAAGCCCGGCGCCAAGCCCATCCGCACCCCGTCGGCCCCGAAGGTCGGCGCCCAACCCGTCCACCCGCAGTCGGCTCCCAAGCCGGTCCGCGCACAGTCAGCGCCGAAACCCGGCGCCAAAGCTGTTCGCACACAGTCGACCCCGAAGGTCGGTGCCAAACCCGTCCGCCGCCGGTAGGCCGCTGACATGAGTATGGGGCGGAAACCATGTCGCGGTTTCCGCCCCATCCGGCCGGTGCTACGACCGGTTTGCCCGCCAACGTGATTCGAGGCTCGGCCCCCGATCACAACCTGGCGATCAGCGGGAAATCGGCGAGCGCTACTCGGCTGCGGGGCGGGCTTCGACGTAGTACTCGGCCGACAACGCCTTCAGCCACGGACGCACCGCTACCGGCGCCCAGTGCACCGACGGATCGTGCAGGACAGCGGGATCGGTCAACTCGATGGTCTTGCCGCGGGTGTGCAGGGTGAAAGTGCCTGCGGCACTGATGTTTTTGGCCCAGTCGACGTTGCGACCGTAGGTCAGCGCGATGCGGTAGACACCGTCGCGATGGAACACCGAAACCGGAGTTCGGTACTCGCGCCCGGACTTTCGGCCTTTGTGCTGCAGGAGGGCGAAGCCGGGCGCGCGGCCGGCGAACAGTCCTGCGGCGGGGTTGGTGGCATACCGGTTGAATTTCGCCAGTGCGCGTGGAAGCACCATCGGCGCTGTCCTCTCTCGAGTCGGCGGGCGCGCCTAAGGTTACTCTCGACCGGTGTCAGCGCAGCCGGAACGAGTCCAGCAGAAGTCCGAGATGATCGCCGTCTACGACGCGGCGGGCCGGGTGGTCGGGTCCGCCGATCGGGCTGCGGTGTACCGCGACGGCATGTGGCACGCGAGCGCCGGTGTGCTGGTTCGTTCCGGCGACGGCGAGCGGATCTACGTGCATCGCCGCACCGACACCAAGATGGTGTTCGCGGGCATGCACGACTGCCTGGCGGGTGGCGTGGTCGACCCGGGGGAATCGCCGGAGGAGACGGCCGTGCGGGAACTGGCCGAGGAACTCGGCATCACGGTGCCCGGCGCCGAAGCGCTCCGACCTGCGGCAAAGGCGGCTTGGGACGGCGAGTGGCTGGGGAATCCTATGCGCTGCCACGTCTTCGCCTATGAACTGCGCTACGACGGACCGATCCGCCACCAGAAAGAGGAGATCGCCGACGGCTGGTGGTGGACCGACGCGGAACTGCGCGCCCACCTGGCCGACCCGGAGTGGCCGTTCGTGCCGGACACCCGGGTACTCGTCGGCGATCTACTCAGCTGAGCGCTCGAGCGCTCGTCTTACTCAGCGACGCTGATCAGGCCGCGCTGCCGCTACCCAGCGACAGGATGGAGGTAAAGAGGTTGGCGACAACTTCGAGCAATTCCATGATTCTCCGATTGTTGGCTTTATCGATGAGCACCGGAACCTTGACGACCGACAGGGCCGAGGCTTGAACACCGCGTGAACGCCGATGGTCGCCGCGCCGGATTACCCGGAGGAGGCTACCGAACTTGCCCACGCAGCGAAAGCGCCAGGGTTGCGCGTCTGCAGCAGCACCCGGCCGGGCCCGACGAAGTCGAAGACGAAACCCTCACCGGACTTGAGCGATTGGATGGACCGGCCGACCACCGCGCGACGGATGGTGAAGTTCATCGCCAGGTCGTAGGCGACGACGTGCCCGGTGTCGATGGTGATCGGCTCCCCCGGCTGCAGATCGATCACATCGATCGCGCCGAACACTCCGACCACGATCTCGCCGTCACCATGCGCGCGCAGACCGAAGCCGCCCTCGCCGCCGAACAGGTTCGCGAAGCCGCCCCACTTGCTTTCCACCTGCACCCCATGGGAATTCGCGATCCAGCCGCCGCGGCTGATGAAGAACGGGCGATCCTGGGTGATCTGCAGATTCAGCATGTCGCCGGGCAGCGCGGGCGCCACATCCACCCAGCCGCCCTGCTGCGGCGCGGTGAACGTCGAGACGAAGAACGATTCGCCGGCGAGCACCGAGCGCTTCAGTCCGGCCAGGATGCCGCCTTCGGCCTTGGCCGCCAACGTGACTCCCGCCGAATGGGCGACCATGGCGCCGCTCTCGACCCGCATCGGCTCGCCGCCCGCGAGGAAGCACCGCGCGATGGTCGAGGCGGGGTTGTGGCGCAGTTGTACCTTCATATTCTGCGACCCTACCGGCTGATTCGCGGCGGCAGGGACACCACTATCGGTGCTTTGACGGCTTATTCCAGCGACCGCAATGCGGCGTCGTCGCGTGCGACCACCGCGCCGCCGTCGGCGGTCAACACGATGGGCCGCTGGATCAGCCGCGGATGCTCGGCGAGTGCCTCGATCCACTTCTCCCGATCAGCCTCCGTGCGACCCCACTTGGCGATGCCGAGATCCTTGGCGATCTGCTCGCCGGTGCGAGTGATGTCCCACGGTTCGGCGCCGAGCCGCTGCAGCACGGACCGCAGTTCGGCCGCGGTGGGCGGGGCGTCGAGGTAGCGCCGCACCGAGTACTCGACGCCTGCCTCGTCCAGGAATTTGGTGGCATTGCGGCTCTTGGCGCACTGCGGGTTGTGCCAGATCTCCGTCATGCGAGCAGGGTACCGAGCGGCTCCGACACCGTGACCGACATACCTGCGGCGGCACCGTTTGACGGGCGTTTTGCTGGATAAGCTCGACACGATGCGTAAACGACTGAACCGGATCAACGCCTTGGATCGCCGCCTCGTGCAGCGCACCGCGCGCTTGCGACCGACGCCCGCCGACCATGCCCTGCGTTCACTCAGCATGAGCGCCAATCACAGTCGCCTCTGGATGGCGATCGCCGCCGGGCTCTTCGTGGCGGGCGGCCGGGCCCAGCGGCGCGGAGCGGTGCGCGGTCTCGCGGCGGTGAGCCTGGCCAGCGGCCTGGCGAACGGTGTCGCGAAGCCGCTGTTCCCGCGGCGGCGGCCGCCGGTGGAGGCGGTGCCGCTGTTGCGGCGGCTGGTGAAACCGCCGGTGTCCTCCTCGTTCCCGTCGGGCCATGCGGCTTCCGCGGCGGCGTTCACGACGGCGGTGGCGCTGGAGGCGCCTGGTACGGCCGCGGTGATCGCGCCCCTCGCGGTCGCTGTCGCCTACTCGCGGGTGCACATCGGCGTGCACTGGCCCTCCGATGTGGTGGTCGGTGCGGCGCTGGGTTCCGGTGTCGCGCTGGCGACCCGGCGCTGGTGGGCGGTGCGTGACGACGAGCCCGCCACGCTCGGGCCCGAGAAGCGGACCGAACCGCTCCCCGAGGGACGCGGGATGCTGTTCGTGGTCAATCCGTCCTCGGGCACCGACGACGGCGGCGAGCTGGCGGATCTGTTGCGCTCGCGGCTGTCCGCGGCGCAGATCCTCGAACTTCAGGGCGACATCGACCTCGAGGCCGAGATCGATGCCCGGGTGCGGCGCGACGATATCGCGGCGCTCGGCGTGCTCGGCGGTGACGGGACGGTGTCGACCGTGGCGGAAGCCGCTGTGCGACACAACCTTCCGTTGGCGGTGTTCGCCGGTGGGACGCTGAACCACTTCGCGCGTGACATCGGCGTGGAGAATCCGGTGACGACGCTCGCCGCGCTCGATTCGGGTCAGCTCGTCCTCATCGACACCGCCCGGGTGCGCTTGGACGACGGCGAGGAACGCACCTTCGTCAACACCGCCAGCCTCGGCGGCTACCCCGATTTCGTCCGCCTACGCGAACGCTGGGAACGCCGGGTAGGTAAGTGGCCCGCGGCCGGATTCGCCATGCTGTGCGTGCTGTTTCGCGCGCAACCCCTGCACTGCACGATCGACGGTAAGCGCAGCGCCCTCTGGATGTTGTTCCTCGGCAACGGCGCATACCACCCGGCGGACCAGATCCCGATGTCGCGCCCGCAACTGCACGACGGCACCCTCGACGTCCGTTATCTCCGTGCGGACCTCCGCTTTTCGCGCCTCCGCCTGATCTTCGCCACCTTCACTGGGACACTGGATGTTTCGGATACCTACGTGCATCAGCGCGTCGGGCACCTGGACGTTCGAGTCGACGGTGCCCCGGTATCGCTGGCCACCGACGGCGAAGTCAACCACAAGGCAAAGCGCTTGGACTTCGCCAGCCAACCGGCCGCGTTGGCCGTGTTCCGGGAACTGCAAGCCGACGACGAGGGCTGAGGCCCCGCGAGCGGCTCACGGGGCCTACCGGCGTCAGTTCACGTATTCGTCAGCGACTTTCAGTACCTCGTCGACGATCGCCAGCCCGATGCGCAGCTCGTCCGCCGTTGTGGTGAGCGGCGGCGCGATCTGAAAACGGTTGCCCACGCTGAACGGCCAGAGACCACGCGCCTTCGCGGCGGCGGTCACCTTCGCCATCGGCTCGGCGGCCGCACCGGCGGCGGCGAACGGGATCAGCGGTTCCCGTGTCTGCGGATCACGCACCAGATCGAGTGCCCAGAAGAAGCCGAGACCACGCACCTCGCCGACGCTCGGGTGCCGAGAAGTCAAGTCCTGCAAGCCTTTTCCGAGCACGTCGGCGCCCACCGAGCGCACGTGGTCGAGAATGCCGTCACGCTCGAAGATGCCGATCGAGGCGACGCCCGCCGCACAGGCCAGCGGGTGCCCCGCGTAGGTGAGGCCGCCGGGATAGACGGTGTGGTCGTAGCGCTGCGCGATGCGTTCGGCGATGAGCACGCCGCCCAGCGGGACGTAGCCCGAGTTCACGCCCTTGGCGAAGGCGATGAGATCCGGTGCGACGTCGAAGGCCTGCACCGCGAACCACTCGCCGACCCGGCCGAAGCCGACCATCACCTCGTCGGCGATGTAGACGATGCCGAACTCGTCGCAGAGCGCGCGCACTCCGGCGAGATAGCCCGGCGGCGGGATCAGTACACCGTTGGTGCCGACCACCGTCTCCAGGATCAGACCCGCGATGTTCTGCGGCCCCTCCAGCTCGATCACCTGCCGCAGATGGGTCAGTGCCGCCGCCGTCTCCTCCTCGGGAGTGCTTGTACCCCAGGGTGATCGGTAGGGGTACGGGCCGAAGAAGCGCACCACGTCGACGTTGGTCGGCTCGGCGCCCCAGCGGCGCGGTTCCCCGGTCAGCCCGATCGCGACGCCGGTGCCGCCGTGATAGGAGCGGTATGCGGCGAGCATCTTGGTGCGGCCGGTGAAGCTACGGGCCAGCCGCACTGCGTGTTCCACCGCTTCCGCGCCGCCGGTGGTGAACAGGACCCGGTTCAGGTCGCCGGGTGCGCGTTCGACGATCAGCTCGGCCAGTTCGCTGCGCGCCGCGTTGCCGACGGTCGGCGAGATGGTGGTGAGCAGCTGGGCCTGGGCGATGATCGCGGCGACCATGTCCGGATGCTGGTGTCCGATATTGACATTCACCAGCTGGGAGGAGAAGTCGAGGTAGCGGTTGCCGCTGTCGTCCCAGAAGTAGGAGCCCGACGAGCCGACGATCGCCGGCGGGTTCAGCTCGGCCTGCGCGGCCCACGGATAGAAGACGTGATCGGTCAAATCACTTGCCCCCTTCGGTCAGCGTGACCTGCTGCGGCGCGTAGTGCGCACCGGTCGCATCGATGCCACCGGACATCAGCAGTTCCAGTGCCTTCATGACGTAGTCGCTCGTGTAAGCGCTCGCGTCGGGATCCTTCTTGAGAACCGTTGCGCCCTCTTGGTTCTTGGTGTCCTTGGCGATCTGCACGGTCCTGGCCCAGGCCGTGCTGTCGACCATGCCGATGCCCGCGGGCGACGGCCAGATCAGCTTGTTCACCTCGTTGATCTGCCACTGCTGGTGGGACGCGCCGAGCGTGCTGCCCGCGGCGACGGTGATGTCGCGGCACTTGTCCACGTTGTCGCGGCAGAAGATCCAGCCCTTCAGCGAGGCCGCGATGAACTTCACCGTCTGGTCCTGATACTTGGCGTCCTTCAGCTTCTCGGTGTTGGCCCAGATGGCGTCCTGCAACATCGCGACGCCCTCGCTGTTCCAGTCGATGGTGGCGAAATCGTCTGCGGTGTACAGCTTTCCGGTGGCCGGGTTCTTGGTCTCCAGCAGCTGGGCGTACTCGTTGTACGACATGGCCTGCGCGGCGGCGATGTCCTTGCCGAGGAAGGCGTTCATGTCGAACTGCTGCTGCACCAGCTTGACGTCCTTGGCCGGGTCGATTCCCGCCTTGGTCATGCCGGCGAACAGCTCGAATTCATTGCCGTAGCCCCAGTTTCCGACCGTCTTGCCGCGCAGCGCGGCGGCATTGGGGATGTTCTCCGACTTGAACGACACCTGCTTGGTGCCGGAGCGCTGGAAGATCTGCGCCACGTCGGTGATGCCCGCGCCCGCCTCGCGGGAGGCCAGCGCCTTCGGCACCCAGGCGATGGCGTAGTCGGCCTGGCCCTGTGCGAGCACGGTCTGCGGGACGATATCCGTTCCGCCGTCGAGGATTTCGACCGACAAGCCCTGTTCCTTGTAGAAACCCTGGTCGACCGCGGCCAGGTAGCCCGCGAACTGTCCCTGTTTGAACCACTGCAGCTGCAGGCGCACCTTGGTGAGCCCGTCGGCCGTGGTGCCGGAGGAGCTGTCGGTGGTGCTGCAACCGGTGAGCGCGGCCGCGACCAGCGCGGCGAGCGCCAAACAGGTACGGAATCGCTTGGTGGACTTCGTCATCTAGATCTCCAGAGGGTGGTGCGGGGTCTACGGGTGAGTTGTTCGAGTAACAGGACAGCGGCGAGGAAAAGGAGGCCGACGAGCACGGCGCCCGCCACGTAGGCCCACGCCCTGGGATAGGCGGTGTTGGCGGCGGCGGAGGTGATGCGGCTGCCGAGGCCGTTCTGCAGCCCGCCGAAGTATTCGGCGATGATGGCCGCGATCACCGCGCCCGGTGCGGCGATGCGCAGGCCGGTGAACAGGTACGGCAGCGCCGCGGGCAGCCGGACGGTGCGGGTGACCTGCCAGCCGCCCGCCGCGTAGGACGTCATCAGGTCGGTGTGCACTTGCGGGACCTGGCGCAAGCCGCGGGCCGTGCTGACGAACATCGGGAAGAACACGACGATGGTGACGACCATCCGGCGCGGCGTGTCCGTAGTGGTCGAGTACATCGAATTCAGCAGGGGTGCAAGGGCAACGATCGGCACGGCGGCCGCCGCGGCCGAGAGTGGCGTCAGCAGTCCCTCGACCAGATGGAACCGGATGGCCAGCATCGCGGCGACGATGCCGAGCACCGCGCCGACCAGCAGGCCGATCAGTGCATTGGTGCCGGTGGCGGTCGCCGCGTCGGCGATGCGGCTGAAGTTCTCGGTGAACTCGCTCGCGATCGCGGTGGGCGCGGGCAACAGGAACGAGGGCACCCCGGCGACGACGGTCAGCACCTGCCACAGCGCGAGCCCACCGATGCCGAACACCAACGGCGGCAGGACTGTTCGCCACGGCAGTGCCGTTTTCCAGGACGTCATCACACCGACCCACCGGTATCGCCGTGACCACCGCGCAGCGCCTCGCGCACCGCGGCCACCGCCTCGAAAAACGCTGGGCTGGAACGCACATCGTCGCCCGCCTCGGCCGCGTCGCGTCGGCCCCAGCCGCCGGTCGGCACGATCTCGGTGATCCGCCCCGGTCGCGGCGACATGACCACCACCCGGTCCGAGAGGAACACGGCCTCCGGAATCGAGTGCGTCACAAAGACCACGGCGGCCTCGGTCTCCCCCGCGATCCGCAGCAGCTCACCCTGCATCCGCTCGCGGGTCATCTCGTCGAGCGCGCCGAACGGTTCGTCCATCAGCAACAGCGACGGCTTCGGCGCCAGCGCGCGCACGATCGCGACCCGCTGCTGCATGCCGCCGGACAGTTCGGCGGGATAGCGCTTGGCGAAGTCGGTCAGCCCGGCCATCTCGAGCAATTCCGCACTGCGCGCGCGACGTTCACTCTTCGGCACCTTGTGTAGTTCGAGTGGCAGTTCGACATTCGCCTGCACCGTGCGCCAGTCCAGCAGTCCGGACTGTTGGAAGGCGATGCCGTAGTCCTGGTCGATCCGCGCCCGCCGCGCCGTCTTGCCGTGCACCGTGACGGTGCCGCCGGTCGGCTGCTCGAGGTCGGCGATGATGCGCAACAGGGTCGACTTGCCGCAGCCGGACGGGCCGATGAGCGAGACGAATTCGCCCGCGGCGACGGTCAATGAGACATCCGACAGTGCGGTGACCGAGCCTGCGGCGTAGATTTTGCCAACGTCCGCGAGTTCCACCGCGGCGATGCGCTCGGCGGCCGGCTCGGCGAGTTCGACGGCACCCACCTGCTCCGCCGAATCCGGCGCTGATGTCGCCGTGGCGACGGCCGGTCGTGCTTTGGCGGTCAACGGATACCTCCTGGAAAGCTGCCTGCCTCACGGGGCGGACGGTCGTAGCAGTGCGCGGATTCGGGTTCGACGGTCCGGGTGCTCATGGTCATTGGACGTCCGCCGACCAGCGCATCGAGTTGGTGGTGACGCGGCGTGCGTCCGAGATCGGCGCTGCCCGTTGCGGCACGGTGGTTCATGAGGTTCCGTTCAGCGAGCGCGACGCGCCCGCCGGTCGGCTGTAGCGCCGCAGAGCCAGTTCGGCGAGGCCGACGACGGCCGTGACCGCGACACCGAGCAGAGCGGCGGCCAATACGGCCGCGTAGAGCCGGGAAGCGTCGCCGGTGGCCTGCTGGGCGAAGACGATGATCTGGCGGCCGATGCCGCCCGCAGTGCCGGTGGAGATCTCCGCGACCACCGCACCGATCACCGAGGCGGCCGCTGCCAAACGCAAGGCGGGTAACAGGTGTGGGACGGCGGACGGAAAACGCAAGTGCACCAAGGTTTCCCACCAGCTGGCCGAATAGCTGTGCAGCAGTTCGACCGACGCCTTCGACGGTGCCTGTAGTCCGCGCAGCATGCCGACCGCCACTGGGAAGAACGCCAGGTACGACGCGATCACGGCGATGCTCATCCACGGCCGCCACGGCTCACCCGCGATCACGATCTTGCCGCCCCAGCCGGCCACCAGCGGGGCCAGCGCGATCAGCGGAACCGTTTGCGAGACAATGATGTAGGGCAACAATCCGCGTTCGACCCAGGCGAAGCGCTGCATGAGGATCGCCAGCGCGACTCCGACGACGGTGCCGATGAGCAGCGCGAGCATAGCCAGTCCGAACGTGAATCCGGCTGTCTTGAGCAAGGTTTGGCCTACCGTGCCGGAACTGTCCCGCTCGCCCAGCACCGTGACGACCGACCACACATGCGGCAGCGCGCCGTCTCCGGTGCGCGGCAGGATTCGCTGGTCGCCGAGGCTCACACCACGTTCCGGGACAACGAGTTTCACCAACTCCCAGAGTGCGAGCACCAGCACCAGAACGGTGACCGCGTAACCAACGCGGGCCGTTCCAGGCCCTATCCTCATTCGTCCTCCGCATTCACCACGGCCACCTGGTCATCGACGCGGTGCGGACCGAACTCGATCAGCACCAACGCCACCGCCGCGACGACACCGACGATCAACCCCGTCATCAGGCACCTTCCGTCGCGGTGACCGGGTGGGCCAGCCGGGGCAGTACCGACTCGCCGTACGCCTCCAACGTGGCGGTCTTCGCATCGTGCTGCAGGTAGACCGCGAACTGGTCGACGCCGAGCTTCTCCAACTCACGCAGCCGGGTCAGCTGGTCGTCGGGCGTGCCGAGCAGGCAGAAGCGGTCCACGATGGTGTCCGGGACGAAGTCGGCATGCGTGTTACCCGCGCGGCCGTGCTGGTTGTAGTCGTAACCCTGCCTGCCCGCGATGTATTCGGTGAGCGCGGCCGGAACATCGCTGCCCGCACCGTATTTCGCGACAATATCGGCCACGTGGTTGCCGACCATGCCGCCGAACCAGCGGCACTGTTCACGGGCGTGGGCCAGCGCGGCGTCCGACCCGTCTGTCACGTAAGCCGGTGCGGCGACACAGATCTTCACCGACCCCGGGTCACGGCCCGCGCGCTCGGCAGCAGCCCGCACCCGGGCGATGGTCCACGCGGTGATGTCCGGGTCGGCCAGCTGCAGGATGAACCCGTCGGCCACCTCGCCGGTGAGATCCAGTGCGCGCGGACCGTATCCGGCCATCCAGACCTCCAGCTTGGAGGCGGCCGCCCACGGGAACCGCACGATCGTGTCACCGACCCTGGCACTGCGCCCGTTGCCGAGTTCCCGGATCACCTCGATGGATTCGCGCAGGGTGGCCAGGGTGGTCGGCTTGCCGCCGAGCGTGCGCACCGCCGAGTCGCCGCGGCCGATGCCGCACACGGTGCGGTTGCCGAACATGTCGTTGAGCGTGGCGAAGGTGGACGCGGTCACGGTCCAGTCCCTGGTGGCCGGGTTGGTCACCATCGGGCCGACCACGACCTTCCTGGTGGCGGCGAGGATCTGGCTGTAGATGACGTACGGCTCCTGCCACAGCAGGTGCGAGTCGAACGTCCAGACGTGCGAGAACCCGTGGGTCTCGGCCTGTCTGGCCAGTTCGACTACCCGGGAGGCGGGGGGTGTGCATTGCAGCACCACACCGATGTCCATGCGGCACTCTCCGTTTCGAGGTCGGCGACAGCTTGGCTGTCAGATCAGGTTCTGCGACAGTTCGCGTTTGACGAACCGGCCGTGCCCGGCGCTGCCGAGGTACGCGCTGTTGTCGATGACCACCCGGCCGCGGGAGAGCACGGTGTCGACGTGGCCGTCGATCTCGAAGCCCTCGTAGGCCGAGTAGTCCATGTTCATGTGATGGGTCTTGCCGAGGCCGATGCTGGTGTGCCCGTTGGGGTCGTAGATCACGATGTCGGCGTCCGCGCCGGGACTGATCACGCCCTTGCGCGGGTACATGCCGAACATCCTGGCCGGCGTGGTGCAGCAGACCTCGACCCAGCGTTCGAGGGAGATCTGACCGCTCTTGACGCCCTGGAACATCAGGTCCATCCGGTGCTCGACGCCGCCGATCCCGTTCGGGATCTTGCTGAAATCGCCGATGCCCATTTCCTTCTGGTCCTTCATGCAGAACGGGCAGTGGTCGGTGCTGACCGTTGTCACGTCGCCGGTGCGCAGGTAGCGCCACAGCTCGTCCTGATGCCCCTCGGCCCTGGACCGCAGCGGCGTCGAGCACACCCACTTGGCACCCTCGAAACCCGGTGCGCCCAACTGTTCTTCGAGCGAGAGGTACAGATACTGCGGGCAAGTTTCGCCGAACACGTTCTGGCCGTTGCCCCGTGCGGTGGCGATCTGTTCCAGCGCCTGCTTCGCCGATACGTGCACCACATAGAGCGGCGCACCGGTCAACTGCGCCAACATGATCGCGCGATGGGTGGCCTCCTCCTCCATCTGCCACGGGCGACTGGTGCCGTGGAAGTACGGAGCGGTGTCGCCGCGTGCGATGGACTGCTCGACCAGCACGTCGATGGCGATCCCGTTCTCCGCGTGCATCATCAGCAGCGCGCCCAGATCGCCCGCCGACTGCATGGCGCGCAGGATCTGGCCGTCGGTGGAGTAGAAGACGCCGGGGTAGGCCATGAACAGCTTGAAGCTGGTGACACCCTCGGACACCAATTCGCTCATGCCCTTGAGGGATTCGTCGTTGACCTCACCGATGATCTGGTGGAAGCCGTAGTCGATCGCGCACTTGCCCGCCGCCTTCTGATGCCAGGCGCCGAGGGTGTCCTGCAACCGCTCCCCCGGCGTCTGGACCACGAAGTCGACGATCGTCGTGGTGCCGCCCCAGGCGGCGGCGCGGGTGCCGGTCTCGAAGGTGTCGGACGCCTCGGTGCCGCCGAACGGCATCTGCATGTGCGTATGTCCGTCCACGCCACCGGGAATCACGTATTTGCCGGTCGCGTCGATGACCACCTCGGCGGTCGCGGTGAGGTCCGCGCCGAGGGCGGTCGCGCCGGGTTGTAATACGGCGACAATGGTTTCGCCGTCCACCAGCACGTCGAGCAGTTGCGATCCGGTGGCCGAGACCACCGTGCCGCCGTGGATGAAGGTCAGTGTCATGTGATCGCCCGGCCTCAGGGAGCCACCAGCGGACCATAGGCGTCCGGGCGGCGGTCGCGATAGAAGGCCCACCGGTCGCGCACCGTCTTGATCAGATCCAGGTCCAGGTCGCGGATCACCAGCTCGGGGTCGGTGTCCGAGGCGACCTCGCCGACGAACTTGCCCTCGGGGTCGACGAAGTAGCTGGTGCCGTAGAAGTCGTCGTCGCCGTACTCCTCGATGCCGACCCGGTTGATCGCGCCGATGTAGTACTCGTTGGCCACCGCCGAGGCGGGCTGCTCCAGCTTCCACAGGTAGCCGGACAGGCCGCGCGAGGTCGCGGACGGGTTGAACACGATTTCCGCGCCGGCCAGGCCGAGTGCGCGCCAGCCCTCCGGGAAATGCCGGTCGTAACAGATATAGACGCCCACCTTGCCGACCGCGGTATCGAACACCGGCCAGCCCAGATTGCCCGGCCGGAAGTAGAACTTCTCCCAGAAGCCGTTGACATGCGGAATGTGGTGCTTACGGTATTTGCCGAGGTAGCTGCCGTCGGCGTCGATCACCGCCGCGGTGTTGTAGAGCAGGCCCGGCTGCTCCTGCTCGTACACCGGCAGGACCATCACCATGCCCAATTCCCTTGCCAGCGCGGCGAATCGCTCCGTCGTCGGGCCCGGCACCGACTCCGCGTACTCGTAGAACTTCGCGTCCTGCAACTGGCAGAAATACGGGCCGTAGAACAGCTCCTGGAAGCAGATCACCTTCGCGCCCTGCGCGGCCGCCTGACGGGCGTAATCCTCGTGCGCTTTGATCATGGACTCTTTGTCGCCGGTCCAGTTCGTCTGGACGAGCGCGGCTCGAACGATTCCCATGCTTTGTTATACTTCACTCCGAACCAATTCGGTTGTGTTACAAGATTGCGGAAACAGTTTCGTAGCCGTAAACCTTGATTCTGGTCGTAGTTCCGCCGCCACACCCGACGCAGAATGACGGTGTGAGCGAGCGAATCGGAGGCACAGCGCCCATGCGTATGACGCCTGCGCGCGCCGGCCGGAGTCCGCGGGTGAGCAGCGGCGCGGCCGCCTGGGGTGGGGTCCACTACTTGCAAGACGCAGTCCTCCGCGAGCACGGCAGGCGCACGCTGCGTGTCGATGCCCGATCCTCGCACCCTCTCTCGGCACCCGCACCCGCTATAGGGCCCCAGAGCCAGTGCAGATCCCGAGAGAGAGTGCGGGTCGTGCGGGTGAGGGGGTGGGGTTGTGACGGTTGAGCCGACGGCTGCCGGAGTGGACGGGGTGGGGCAGTTCATTGCGGAGTTGGATGATCGGACACCGGCGGGGATTGCGGCGGCGGTGAGTCGGCAGATTCGTTCGGGGGCGTTGACGCCTGGGGCCAGGCTGCCGACTGTTCGTGAAGTTGCCCGCGAGTTGAAGGTTTCGCCTGCGACTGTGAATCAGGCCTGGCGGGCGCTTGCGGCGGCGGGGGCGATCGTCGCGCGTGGACGGGCCGGGACCTTTGTCGGCGCGCCCGTCGCCACCAGGCCCGTGACCGCCGTCGGCCGTTATCAGCGGCTGCATCCGCCGTCCTACAGCGCTTTTCGCATCGACCTCTCTCGTGGCACGCCCGACCCGGAGCTACTGCCCGATCTCGGTGCCGCACTGCGCGACCTCACCCGCGACGGGGCAAGCGACCTGGCCGCCGACTACCTCGGCGAGGCGGTGCTGCCGGAGCTGGCCGCGAAAGTCCGGGCCGACTGGCCTTTTCGCGCGGAACGGATCGCTGTCCTCGACGGCGCGCTGGACGCCGTCGACCGGCTGCTGTCGGCGCACGTCCGGCTCGGTGACGCGGTGGCGGTCGAAGATCCCTGTTTCCCACCGTTTCTCGACCTGCTCGCCGGTCTCGGCGCCCGGCCCATCCCTGTCCGAATGGACGAATCCGGTTTGCTGCCGGCCGAACTCGCCCGCGCCATCACCGACTACGACGCCACCGCACTCATCCTGCAGCCGCGCGGCCAGAACCCCACCGGCGTCTCCCTTACCGCGCGCCGCATCCGCGAGCTGTCCGACATCCTGCTCGACGCAGGCACTCTCGTCATCGAGGACGACCACTCCGCCGGAATCGCCGCCGCCCCACTGCGTTCCCTCGGCAGCCGCGTCCCCCGCCGCACCGTCCACATCCGCTCGTACTCCAAGTCCCACGGCGCCGACCTCCGCCTCGCCGTCGCGGGCGGCCCCGCCGACCTGCTCGACCCGGTCATCGAACGCCGCATGCTCGGCGCGGGCTGGACCAGCCGACTCCTCCAACGCGTCCTGCTCAGCATGCTCGACGACGAAACCGCTATCCACGCCGTCACCACCGCCCGCGCCGAATATCGCAGGCGCTCAGCCGAACTCCGCCGCGCCCTGGCCCGCCGCGGCATCACCGTCCCGCGCGGCGACGGCATCAACCTCTGGCTGCCCGTCGCCGACGAAAACGCCGCCATGATCTCCCTCGCTGCGGCAGGCATCAAAGCCGCGCCCGGCGGCCCCTTCATCGTCGGCGACCACCCGCCGACCGACTACCTCCGCATCACCATCTCCCCGCTCACCGACAACGACCTCGACTGGCTCGCCACCGAACTCGCCGCCGCCACCGTCGCCGTCCCCACTTACCGCCGCATCCGCCGCGCCTGACGTGAAATCGCACACTTCGCTACATAGCCCAGAGACATCTGTCATCGCTCCGGGCAGCGCCGTTTCGCCGGATTCGATAGCCCACGGACATGCATCGGCCAGGCGAAGAACCCGTGAGTTATGCGAAGGACCCCTATTTACCTGCTGGTGTGTGGAATTCGCAGCGATCGAGGCGGTCCCGGCACGCTGACGGCGGGGAGATGGAATGATTCGGCTCGGCATCAGCCGGTGCGCAATCCGATCGAAGGAGATTCCTAGCGGTGAGCAGCGAAGTGCAGGGGCGGCAGTTCGGGGACGGCAAGCGAGGATGGCGGTTCGGGGTGCCGCGCGGCGTGCTACGCGTGGTCGGTGTCGCGGCGGTCGCCGCGGCGCTCGCGGCGTTCGCGTCCGGCGGTGTTTCGGCGAAGACCTTTGATGTGCGCACCCAGCAGCAGGCCGCGCAGTGCAATGCGCCCGCGGAAGGCGCGGTGACCGCCCGCAACAACTACCCGGCTCCCGGCCCGGCCACCGAGCCCGGCGCCACCTACTCCGCGAAGCTCGACACCACTTGCGGGGCAATCGATATCGCGCTGGACCCGAAGGCACCGCAGACAGTCAACTCGTTCGCGTTCCTGTCCAACGAGCAGTACTTCAACCACACCAGGTGCCACCGGATCACCACCAACGGCATCTTCGTCCTGCAGTGTGGCGACCCGACGGCCACCGGCACCGGCGGTCCCGGCTACCAGATCGCCGACGAGAACCTCGCCGGCGCCACCTACCCGGCGGGCACCGTCGCGATGGCGAACGCGGGCCCGAACACCAACGGCAGCCAGTTCTTCCTGGTCTACAAGGACAGCCCGCTGCCGCCGAGTTACACCCCGTTCGGGCGGATCACCGGCGGCCTGGACGTGCTCCAGTCCGTCGCCGCCGCGGGCACCAGGGACGGTGGCCCGGACGGCGCGCCGCGTGACGACGTCGTCCTCAACAAGGTCGAAACCTTCAAGAACTAGTTTCTCCCCTCGAGACAATGGCGGCGTCCCCGACGCCGCCATTGTCGTTTCTATTTGTGCGGGGTGAGGTCGAACGTGGTCGAGCCGTTGTTGCCGGACGGGATGACGGGGACGGTCACCGAGGACGGGTGTTCGGGGTCCTTGTAGATGGTTTGGGTGGCCTGTTCGGTGCGGGTGCTCTCGCCGAAGGGTTCGCCGGTGTTGGGGTTCGGCGCGTATTGCGGATAGTCGCTGCTGGACACCGAGATTCGAATGCGGTCGCCCGCTTTGAACTGGTAGCTGGTCGGCCAGATCTTGATGGTGAACTGATAGGGCTGGCCGGGCACGATCGGTGTCGGGTTGGTGAGTGAGTCGCGGAATGCGGCGCGGATGATGCCGTTGTTGAGGTTGACCGAGGAACCGTCCGGCGCAAGCACTTCCAAGCGGGCGACGAAGTCGGTGTCGGGTGCGGTCGAGGAGGCCCAGAGTTTCACCGTGGTCGGGCCGGTGAGTTCGGTGTCGGCGCTGAGCGGTTCGGTGTCGTAAGTCAGTACGTCCGAACGCTGTTCGACGGCGGCTTGATCGAACGGTCCCTGCGGACCCGTGCCGACGCCGCAGCAGGAATGGCCGCCGACGCTGGGCGCCGGGTCGGTCGGGTCGTAGAGATAATGGTCTGCGTCGGCCGGTCCGGTCGGTGCCTGCTCGACCAGTTTACCGGTGCGTCCCGCGGTGCCGTTCGCGCCGCCGCCGTTGAAATAGTAAGTCTCCCACTGGGTTTGCGGCAGCGGCCAGCTCGGGGCCGACTTCCACCGGTTGGCGCCCATCACGTAGTAGTCGACCCGCGGGGTGCCCGCGACGCCGTTGTCCACGCCCTTGAGGAAGTGGTCGTACCAGGCCAGCATCAGCTCGTTGATCGGGCTGTTGCCGACCGGTCCGAGCTGGTCGAGCCGAGGCGCGATGGTCGAGGTCGGCCTGCCCCAGCCGAGGTGGTCCCATGGGCCGATCACCAGTCGCTGATTCTGCCGCGCTTCGGGTGTGCCGCCCTTGTCGACCATGCCGGTGAAGTTCTCGATGCCGCCGGACAGGAACGCGTCGTACCAGCCCTCCATGTCGAGCACCGGCACCTTCACGTTCTGGTAGCGCTCGCGGACGCTCCGGTTCTTCCACGAGTCGTTGTAGGTCGAGTTGTGGATCCAGTCGAAATACCACGGCGCGACCGCCGGATTGCCCGGCTGCATCGGCGGAAAGTCTTTGTACGGACGGAAATTCATCCACTGGGTGGCGTTCTGCATGGCCGCCTGGATCTGGTTCACCGCGGCGGTGTCGTGGCGCTGCTCGGCCGCTTCCAGCCCGATCGTGCCCATCGCCCACGGCTCGACGAAACCGAGCCGGAACTGGCCGCCCTCGTAGGTCCAGCCGTCGTAGTAGTCGGACGCGGTGTTGGCCGGGACGATGGCGGCCAGATGCGGCGGGGTCTCGACCGCGGCGAGCCACTGGGTCGCGCCGATATAGGACGAGCCGTACATGCCCACTTTGCCGTTCGTGCCGGGCAATTGGGCCGCCCACTCGACGCTGTCGTAGCCGTCACGCATGTCGTTGTCGAACTCGGTGAAGACGCCGTCCGACTTGCCGAGGCCCCGAATGTCTTGAATCACAACCAGATAGCACTGTGAGGCGAACCAGTCCGGGGTCTGGTAGCGCGAAGGTTGGATCTGCGCAGCGGTTTTCCCGTACTGGGTGCGCATCAGGATGACGGGGACCGGATCAGTGGTCTTGGGGCGGTACACATCCGCCCGCAGGATCGTCCCGTCCCGCATGGCCGCGGGAACGTCGGTCTGTTTATCGACCTCGCACTTTCCCCGGCCTTCGGTCGGTGGCCAGGTCCCCGCCTGCCCCGGCGCCGATGTCTGTGTACTCGACGCGGTATTCGTATCGGAGCTCGAGGTACACCCGCCGACCAACACTCCCACGCACAACACCGCGGTGAGCAGGCGACCGATGCCCATTCCATGACCAGACAAGCTGACACACCTCCCAGGAGAGGCGCTACCGGACACTCGACGCGTGCTGTTCGAACGCCTCTGTCGAGCAGATGTTACCAAGATCCACTATCAAACGTCCCATGAATGCGCACAACATTCAGCCGACCGGTCGGCTCGTCAATCCCATCGAATCCTGTTGACAGGCAGACACTCCCGGACTTTGCCGACAGGTCATGATTCCTGGACACGATGCCGGAATCAGTTGGGGGGCTGACCGTTCAGGAAGTAGACCAATTCCCAGAGGTGGCCGTCGGGGTCGGTGAAGTACCCGGAGTAGATGCCCCAGGGCCGCTCGAGCGGCGGGCGAACGATGGTGCTACCGGCTTGCCGGGCTTGGTCGAGGATCCGATCGACGTCGTCGCGAGTGTCGACGAACAAGCCGAGACTCATCGGGGACCCGGTGACCTGGCCGACCGGGAGGGCGGCGTCCTTGGCGAGGTCGGCGCGCGAGTAGAGGGACAGGATGAGCCCGTTATCCAAGGTGAACATGGCGGCCGAGCCACCCGGTTGTTCCTCGTCGGCGACATACTCGGTGCCGATAATGCCCGGCGAGGACAGGCCGAGACCCTCACGATAGAAGCGAAGCGAACGTTCGAGATCGCTCACGCCCAGGGTTATCGCGTTGATGTGGGCCTTCATGAGTGCACTCCTCCGCTCGACGCCGGCTGCGTACCGCCCAGTCAACCCGTGCGGCGGCTCGCGGTCTTGAACGAATCGGACACTGGCGCGTCGCCGACCTCACCCACCACGACGCACCACCGTGATGATCTCCGGACTGGCCGCCGTCAGCGGACTACGATCCCAATCCCCGAACTGCTCCACGACCACCAACCCCGCCTCGGACAAAAACGCGCCCAACGCATCCTGGCCGAGAAACCGCAACGTGCTATGACTGACCTCGGGCTGATCCCACCGATCACACGTGAAGGTGTGCGTGAACGAAACCAGCTCCCCTTCAACCGGTTCGGCAACCTCGCACACGCACCGCACCACCGCCCCCGCCGCATCCGACACCACGTCGGAGTACCGCCGATCCCACGTCTCCCATTCCCGCACAAGCGGATTCCGCGTCTCGAACGCGAATTGCCCATCAGAGGTCAACACCGACGCAATCACCGCCAACGTCGACCGCAACTCCACATCCTCGACAAGCACTTGAAACGCATGCCCAGTCATCACCACCAACTCGAACTCCCGCCCCCGAACCGCCCCCACATCCCCCAACACCCACTCGATATCCCCTTGCCCCCGTGCAACTTCCAGCATCCCAACCGCCGGATCCACCCCACACAACCGCCCCCGATGCCCCGCTCCCCGAGCCCGCCGCAGCAATTCCCCAGTCCCACACCCAACATCGAGCACCGACCGCGCATCCATGATCATCGGCAGATAAAACCCGAAGTCCCCCCGCGCTTCCCACGGATTGAACCGGTCATATACCGCCGCCAACCGCATCTCACTGAAAGCTCTGTCGACCATGGTCGAAGAGTGTCAAAGACTCGGCCCCCGCCGCCACCCATTTCCGACTCAGCCTCCGCTGTCGCTCACAGCTTCAGCAGACCTGGGACTATCTCGCTAACGGTGTTTCCGGCGGTTTCTCTCAGTAGGTTTGGGCGTTGGGCCAGCGGTCAGCGAAGGTGATCGCGAAGGCGTTGACC
>NZ_JBITJI010000010.1:287701-334329 GCF_044459885.1 Nocardia sp. NPDC050175 | reverse complement strand
CGATGCCACGGCATCCAGTGTCGTCATCACGGCACCTTCCTCGCTGAACATCGTTCAGCGTGTTGGGCCGGAACCACCGTTAAATCCACAGTCCCGCCGTGGCTGCCGATGGCCGCCGTTACATCCTTTCGGGTGCGTTAATTCCAAGCAGGTGCAGCCCGTGTTGGAGTGTGCGTGCTGTGAGTTGGCATAGTGCGAGGCGGTTGGTGCGGGTGGGTTGGTCTGCTTTGAGTACGGGGCAGGTGTCGTAGAAGGTAGTGAACGCCCGCGCGAGGTCGTAGAGGTAGCCGCAGAGGCGGTGGGGTTCGAGAGTGGTGCTGACGTCGGCGAGGGTGTTGCTGTAGGTGTCGAGTTCCATTGCCAGCGCGCGTTCGGCAGGTTCGAGGGGCAGCTCGACGTCGATGACCGGATCGTGCTCGTCGGCTTTGCGCAGGATTGAGCGGATTCGAGCTTGGGCGTATTGCAGGTAGACCGCGGTGTTGCCGTTGAGGGCGGTCATACGGTCGAGTTCGAAGGTGTAGTCCTTGACTCGTGAGGTGGAAAGGTCGGCATATTTGATCGCGCCGATGCCTGCTTGCTCGGCGATGAGGTCGAGCTCGGCGGGTTCTAGATCCGGGTTCTTTTCTGCGACTACTTCACGAGCTCTAGTGACTGCGTCGTTGAGCAGGTCCATCAGTCGTACGGTTCCACCGGCGCGGGTTTTGAACGGTTTGCCGTCGGGGCCGAGCACTGTGCCGTATGCGATGTGTTGGGCCTCGATGTCCTCGGTCAGCCAGCCTGCTCTGCGGGCGGCTTCGAATATGAGCTGGAAGTGCAGCGACTGTCGGGAATCGGTGACGTAGAGCAGCCGCGTGGCGTGCAGGGTGGTGGTCCGGTATCGGATGGTTGCGAGGTCAGTGGTGTCGTAGCCGTAGCCGCCGTCGCGTTTGCGCACCATCAACGGGACCGGTTTGTCGTCGGGGCCGGTTACTTCCTCGGAGAACACGACGAGTGCGCCGTCGCTGTCGACGGCGATCTGTTTGGTGATGAGTTCGTCGATGGTGTCGGCGAGCATGGGGTTGTAGAAGGATTCACCTACGTAGTCGTCGGGGGTGAGCAGCACTCCCAAGCGTTCGTAGATATGGCCGAATGCCTTTTCCGATTCGGTGACGATTTCACGCCATCGTGCTGTGGTTGCCGGGTCACCGGCTTGTAGCGCGACGACGCGTGCGCGTGATCGGTCGGCGAAGGCGGTGTCGGCGTCGAAGGCGGCGCGGGCCTGTTTGTAGAGCTGGTCGAGAGCTGACACGGCCGAGCTGTCGTTGTCGAGGTCGTCTTGGTGCCAGCGTGCGTCGGGATGTTCGTCGAGGTATTGGATCAGCATTCCGAACTGGGTTCCCCAGTCCCCGAGGTGATTCTGGCGGATCACGCTCGCGCCGAGGAATCCCAGCACGCGGGCGAGGCTGTCTCCGATGATCGTGGTGCGCAGATGCCCGACGTGCATTTCCTTGGCGATGTTGGGCGCGGAGTAGTCGATCACGGTGCGGCGACCGGCTTCTGGAGCGCCGATGCCGAGGCGTTCGTCAGCCAAGCGAACGGCCACCTGCTGCCAGACGGCTCGGTCGGGCACGGTGATGTTCAGGAAGCCTTTGCCGGACAGCTCTACTGACGCGACCGCTGAATCCGGCGTGGAGCGCAGGGCCGAGGCGAGCTCGCCGGCATAATCGGAGGGCTTGATTGCGAGGCGTTTGGCCAAGGCGAGTGCGGCGTTGGATTGGAAGTCGGCGTGTGTGGATCGTCGGACCACCGGGTCTGCTCCCGCCATTTCCGGGCGGGTTCGGCTGATGGCCTCGGAAACGGCATCAGCGACGTGATCGAGCAGTGGCACAACCCCGGGATGGGTCACGACAGAATTCCTCCTGATTGGGTAGGGACGAGTCAGTATCCCAGGCGGGTTCGACCGTGTGGTCGTGACCGGTTGATCGCGGCGAGCACGGGCTTGGGACGTTTCCTGAATCGGGCGCCGTCGAGTTCGACCACGATCCGTGCTCGGGCAAGAATGGCCAGGCCACGAATCAACGTCGAGCGCAACTGCGGGCCGTCGCGATAACCGAGAAAATCCTTCCCCGCAACTCCTGGACCATGGATGACTACTTCGGTGAGGTCGGCAACGGTCATGACCGTGTGCGTGCACATCGAGAGAGCGAGCAACGCCAGCGCGCGCTCGGCTTGGTCGCGGTGAATGCGGTATCGGTCGATGTCTCCGCCGAGAAAGATGTGCGGGCTGGTCAAGGCGTTGAGGAGCAGCCGCAATTTGAACCGATGTGAGTTAAGAAACCACGGCTCGACCACCACGGGGACGACGTCGAGGCCGGTGGGTGTGGTGTCGAAGCACATCAGCGTGGTCGCTTCGGTGACCTCGGCGAAGGTGGCGAACAGCTTGGTCTCGTAGTCGACCTCGGTGTCCAGTGCCAAGCCATGGCGATGGTGTAGCGAGCACACCGCTGCAACCAGCAGCGTCATAGTGTCCAGCGAGAGCGGATCTGATCCCACGAGCACCAGATCCAAATCTGATCTCGACGTGCCGGACCCATCAGCATGTGAGCCGTAAACGAGTCCGTAACCGTCTCGTCCGACGTAATCACGGCGAATCTGCTGGGCGTCATCGAGCGCGCTCTTGATGCTGCCGGTCATGGTCGGCTACCGAGAGGCACGTGGCAGATGGGGTGGCTGCTGCGGTGGAAGTCGATCACGTGCGCCCCGCTCGGCAGATGTACCGAACCATCCGGCTGGACGTACCGGTCGACGAATGCGCTCAGTTCTTCGCGCACTCGAGAGTCGCCGATCAGAGCAGGGTGGCTTTTGAGATGCACCACTTGTAGCCAGGCGAGGGCGGTTTCACGGCTTGGGGCCCACGCTGCGCCGCCGCGGCGAGTGTGAGTCAGCGTGCCCAAACCGGCGTCCTCGGCGTCGCGCAGGCCGGTCACTAGTAGATCGCGGGTGTAGCCGCGACCGCCTTCGGGAAAGGGGGCGATCCGTTCCCACTGCCGGGTGACCAGGCGCTGCTCGCGGGTATCAGCGTCGAAGAACAACGCCAGCAGATGCCCTCCCGGGGCCACCAGACGAACCAGACGCCGGAGAAACCGCATAGCCTCCACCCGAGCCTGTCCCAGGTCGGCGCAGGGCTCGATTCCGTTGGCGGACAACGTCTCGAAGAACTCTCCCAGCGGATAGCTCAGCGACCAAAATGCCGCGACCACTTCGAAGCCGCCATCCCAGCCCTGCATGTGCAGGTGCTCGACGGCGCCTCGGGTATCGGCACACAACGTTTCGGCGTCTGGGAACTTGGTGGTGACCGCCTCGATCATGGTGGGGCTGTAGTCGGCAAGGACTAATCTGCGTGCGTACGGTGCTAGTGCTTGAGTGACTCGTCCAGTGCCACAACCGAACTCGGCGACACTGAACGATCCGATCGGATCACCGAAGCTGTTGTGCAGCAGTTCGGTCACAAGGTCGATGTCCTCGTCACCGTCGAAATAGTGCGGCAGCAGGTACCGGTCGTAGACTCCGGCACTTTCATAGACCGAACGGAAGGTGTGCAGGTCAGTCATCGCGGCCCCGCTTCGAACTCGGCTCCGAGCCGATCGACGTAGCTGATCACATCGACCATGTGGGTCTGGGTGAGATTGGGGTTGTTGGCCATGAATCGAAGCGGATGCAGGATCGCGCCATGCCGCAGCACCGCGTTGTCATCGGGGATGCTGAACTGGTGCAGATACCAGCGACCGTCATCGAGCATCCGCTGGTACACCCGCTTGTTGATCTCGTTCACCAGATCGATTTCGCCTTGGCGCAACTCGCGTCCGGCGTTGAGTTCTTGTGGGAGATAGATGAACGCCACCGCCGCCAGATCCGGGGTGTTGAGTGGCCGCATGCGTGGATGAGCGTCGAGCAGCTGGGCGAACTGTCGCGCGTGTGTGATGCGTTGCTCGGCGAGCTCGGACAGTCCGCGACGGCCACGAGTGCGCATCATCATCCACAGCTTCAGCGACAGCCAACCTTTCGTCCCAATGAACGGGGTCACCTGCCCGAAAGCGAAGTCCTCCTGCATGATCAGATCCGAATAGCTGGCGGTCGAGCGTAGTGCGTGTGGATGCCGCACGAGTAACGCGCTCAGTCCGTACGGGATGGCCATGACCTTGTGCGGGTCGACGGTCACGCTGTCGAACAAGTCGATGCCATCGACGCGGGCGCGCAGTCGTTCGCTGAAAGTGGCGACTAATCCCCAGCATGCATCAGCATGCAGGTGAATGGCCGGATCCGCCGCACGAACCAGATCGTGGACTGCGCGAAGTCTGTCGATCGTCTGGGTGCGACTGTCTCCGGCGTAGGCGACTACTGCCATGATCCGACCCGCGTGTCCGTCCAGCGTTCGCGCCAGGTCATCGAGGTCGTAGCGATATCCACGGGTGGCGACCTCGATCGCTCGAGCACCCACACCGATCCACGTCAGTGCGCTCTTCACGCTGTAGTGGCCGATACCGCGTGGTACCACGACACCGAACTGCTCGGCGTCGGTGACCCCGTTGTGCATCGTGTCGGGTGCCTTGGCCTCGCGCGCCAACATCATCGCCATCGTGTTGCTCGACGTGCCGCCGTGCGTGATCACTCCGCCGACGTCCCATACTGTCGAGACATCGGTGACAGCGGGATTGGCGTAGCCGATCAACTCACGCAACCACCGCAGCACCGCGATTTCGATGAAGGTGGCGCTGGGCGCATCGAAGCTCTGGTTGATCATGTTTTGCTGGGTGAGCATCGCTAGTATCCCCCCAGCCAACGCGCCCAGATCGTCACCGGTGTCACCGAAACCAAGAAATCGGGGACTCGATTCGTTCTTGCACAGCGGCAACACATCATTGGTGAAGATCTCCACCACCTCCTGCACACTGGTCGGATCGGCTGGAAGCCGTGTCAGCAGGAGGTCTCGAATGTCCTTTGCAGGCAATCGCTTTCCGAAGATGTCCGGTTGTTGTTTGAATCGCAAGCCAAGGTCGAGGGCGTGGTGCAGGATCGCCGAAGAAACATCTGGCTGCTGACGAGGGTCTAGGTCAACGAGGCTCATCTTCATAGTGTGATGTGCTTCACTGGTCGAAGGCGATCAGTCACAGGGACCTGTGAAGAACTGTCAAGAGGGTGGCCGACATGCCCGGCAACGCCGAACTGGGGGCGGTCCTGCGCGAGTTGCGCAAGGTCCGGCACCTGACGCTGGCCGCAGTAGCCCGTCGGGCCGACTGCGCGGAATCGATGGTCTCCTACATCGAGTCCGGGCATCGACACCTCCATCCCTGGCTAGCCACACGTCTGGACGCGATCTACGACACCGGCGGGGTAATCACCGCACTCACATGTACCTCCCGCTCGGCTACGACCGACCACAGCCTCGCTGCCCACAGCGATACGCTGGTCGTGGAGGTGCTGGAAGGAGGCGCTGCGATGCCGCTGTCGAGGCGAGAGCTACTGCTCTATCTGGGCATCGGAATCGGAGGCGGGGAACTGCTATCGAACCTCTACAAGACCCTCGACACAGTAGAAATCGACGACGACAGCCTGGCCTCGTTCGAGGCCGCCTACGCGGCCTACCAATCCTTCGCCCGCGCAATGCCTCCCGCACCGCTGATCGACCAGATGACCGGAAAAGTCGCTGTTCACGAAGGCTTGCGTCGCCGCACACACGGCCGACAACGACGCGAATTCGCACACATGCAAGCACGTTTCGCCGAATCACTGAGCTGGCTCAGCGAAGAATCCGCAGACCTAACCGCCGCGTTGTACTGGATCGACAGGGCCACGCAGTGGAGCAACACCACGAACTGGCCAGAAATGGCGGCATACTGCACTGTCCGTCGGTCCATGATCGCGATCAGCTTCGCCAGCGACGGCCGCCGCGCCATCGACCTCGCCCACGACGTACTGGACGCTCCAGATCCCTCGCCGCGCATTGCCGGGCTCGCCGCCAAGCAGATGGCCTTCGGCTACGCGCTCTCCGGAGACGCCGACGCCAGCATGCGCGCTCTGGACCGGGCAATGCACCTGCTGGCCAAACCAGCCCGCGACAGCGACACCCACCTCGGCCAGCGCAGTGTCGTTGACGACGATCTATTCACCATCTTCCGCACCACCTGCGAGATCTACCTCGGCCGCGGCGAACGCGTGATCCCTGTCCTCGAACCCCGCCTAGCTGCGCTGTCCACATCCTCAGCCCGCACCGCCACCATCACCCGCGCCAAACTCGCCCGCGCATACGCCAACGCCGGACTACCACACGAATCCGCCCACATCGCCCACACCGCGCTCGACGACATCGCCCGAGTCAAGTCCCTCTCGGCGCTCAGCGAACTTCGGCGCACCCTGCCGGTCCTGCGCCAGTGGCACGGACATCAAGATGTCCAATCGGTCATCCAACGCCTCGCCACTACCGCTTGAGCCGCAACACCTCGACCGATTCCTCGGCTACCACGCCATCGGGTCCCATGGTGACCCGGTACGCGCCCGCACCGTTCCGATCGGCGATCGCTGCCACCAGCTTCGTGCCCGAAAAATGTAGCCCCGCACCAGCATCGGTGGCATACCCCTCGGAGTAGTCGCCCGATTCGATCATGTCGTGGAACTGCTCGCGCCGATCCGCGTAATGCACAGCATTTACGTAGGGCAGCAGACCAAGGCCACCATCAAAGCCGCTGACCTCCCCGAGTGAATCGGTCGACCCGCCCTCGAACCAGCACAACGAGCCGGCCGACTCACCGCCGAGGACCACACCTCGCTCCCAACACTCACTCAACAGTTCATCGAGGCCGTGGGCACGCCACACAGCCAGCAGGTTCACCACGTTGCCACGATCAACCCAGATCACATCCTGACCACGCAGATGCGCCCGCACGTCGGAAACGTTCGGCTTGTCGAACAGAGTCAGGTGACTGGCCTGTATCGAATCGTCGTCGGCGAACGCCGCGTAGAAGTTGTCGATGCTGTCCCGGCTGTCACCGGAGCCAGTCGCGATGAAGCACAACTTCGGCCGCAAGGGTTGCCCGGCAAGCTCAAAGGCATACCTGAATACCGGTGAAGGCTGCCACGGATCCCGCGCCCGGTTGAACCCCATCGACGTCGCCAGAATCGTGGGAGCTTCGGAGGGCACCTCAGCACGGTAACAAAGCGATCGGTCCTAGGCCGACGCTTCAGAGCGCCTGACACCAAGAGGCGGCACGCCCCCGGCAGCGCGGGACTATGTGGTTCGGGTGGTCGAGTGAACAGGAGCGCTTCAGTGCAACGTTTGAGCTGACCTCGATAGACGGGATCCATTTGGATGCCGCGGTGCACCACACCCCGGTCGATCCTGCGAGAGGTGTGGTGCTACTGGTACATGGCATCACGGTGGACATGGATGAGGGCGGGGGAATGTTTGTTCGTTTGGCTGATCGGCTGGTGGCGTCGGGATTCAACGTCGTGAGGTTCTCGTTCCGAGGGCATGGCGCGAGCGGCGGTACCCCGGAGGGGATGACGATCGCGGGTGAGTGCTTGGATCTGCAGGCTGCTATGGCCGCGGTGGACGAGCGTTTTCCAGGGCAGCAATTGTCAATCGTGGCGGCCAGTTTCGGGGCGGTGTCTGTAGCGCTGTCACTGTCGTGGCTCGATGGGTTGCACCGTCTGGTGTTGTGGAATCCGGTACTGGATCTGTCGCTCACCTTCCTGACACCGGAGTTGGCTTGGGGGAGAGAGAATTTCGGCCCCGATCAGCAGAAGGTATTGCAGGACAGCGGGTTTCTGCTCGTTGATGCGCCGGTATCTTACGACATCGCATCGGAGTTCGCGCGGTCCCGTCCGGATACGGCTTTGCACACGGTGGTCGGTTCGGATCATAGATTCGACTCCCGAGAACGGGAGGATGAGGCGATCGAGGTGACGGTCGAGTGGTTGTCCGAGGGTTCTTCGGTGATGTCGAAGCAGCGCGAAGCAAACCGAACGAAGAATCGTGGATTGCGACGAGAACAGCAAGATCAAGAAGTGTGCTCCCCGCGCGTGCGGGGATGATCCGATCGTCGAAGGACGGCCCCTCGATCTCTTCAGGCGAGATCATGAGGTACGTGAAAGTCGTCTGGCCTCACGACTTCGACGAGGAACCGGTCTCCTACTTCCACGAAGTCGGCGACGACAACTACGAGACACGTCGCGTTCAGGTCTACCGAGACGGACACCGCGAGCGGGCCGACGAAAGCCATGAAACAGACACCGCTGGTCTCGCTGAGATACCTATCGCTCCGGTCGACGAGATCGCAAGCCAACACGGTAGTCAGGATTGAGGTGGTGGTGCGGGGAGGCAAGCTATGCCAGTCACTGCGTAGGTGGTTTTGCCGCTTTCGGTTTGCGAGTCGACGATCGATTTCAGCCACGGCAGGTCGATCGGGCCGCGCATCTTTTTGCCGGTGATCAGGTCGTACTCGGTGTATGCCGGTGTGTTGTGGGAGTCGATGTGTGCGACTGTGGTTCCGGTCACCGTCGCTTGATGTCCGAATCCCTTTGCAGGGAGTTCCCATTCTTTGCGGGCTTCGGATGGCTGATTCAGCGGTATGGAAAGTACTGCCCCGTCGTCACCGTTGATCCAGTACAGCCGATCCCCGCTCCGGGTCAGCGTGTTCGGCCGGGACCATGCGGAGTGCCCGGCCATACCCACGTGTGACTGAGTGCGCGCACCGGTGCCAGTATCGAGTTGCACCAACTCCAGTCCGAGCCCGCCGGTGCGGTCGTAGCTTGCGTCGGCCGAGCCGTAGAGGTTGAACAGCGCCGACCCGTCCGCCGAGCATGTCGAGGTCCGTGACTCGCTGCGGAACATGTTGGGCCACTGCCATTCACCGCGCAGGACGGGTTCGCCACCGTTGATGGGGAGTTCGAACAGTCGGTGTTTGATCATCGATTGGTCCGAGGTGAGGTCGTCGAACGTGACGACGACCCCGAACGCGCTCTCGCCGCAGTGCGCCGCCGAGAGCATGATCCCGGGGACTGACCCCGGCAGTGGTGCTGCGTCCGGGGAGGTCAGGACGTAGTCGTGCCGATACTGCGCCGCTGTTCCGCCGCGGGTGCCGGTGTTGAACCAGATCAGGCTTCGGCCGGAGGCGACATCGTGGGCGATGCCTTCGACCGTGTCCTGGTTGTTCGCGAGCATGGTGCGGCCGGAGGGACCGACGGTCATCACCGAATCAGCTGTGGCGAAGGTGAACCCGCGATTCCAGCTGACAATGCGTGCCGAGTCGATCGCGCCGCCCTGGAGCTTGCCGACGAGGTTGCCGTTGGCGTCGATGGCGAAGGCCGACGTGTGGTCGATCTTGGTCATGATCGGAGGTTGTGACGGCCCGACCGTGACCACGGCGATCGCCTCGCTCGGCACCTTGGTCATCTCGGCCGCAGTGATCGGAGCGGAATCTTGCCCGCAGGCCGACGTGGTGATCACCATCGCCGTCAACGCGACCAGGGCAGGTGCGGACGGCCGCACCACGCCGGCTCTCCGTCGTCGTCCAGGATGCAGGACCTGGCTCGGTGTCATCACCTCACCGTAGACGACGAAGTGTTCCTGTAATCGCGTACGGTGCACCGGATTTCGATGCCGCTGCGGCATGCGCGAAGGTGATGACGGCCCGGGGGTGGAACTGTGTGAACATGAGAATTCGGCGCGCGGGTAGACTGTGGGCATTGGAGCTCTCACTGTTGCCGGGGCTCGGTGGGTACGGCGAGGATCAAAGGACTCGTGAGCGACGCAGGGGCCCGGGGACAACGGTGTGCACCACGGGCTCGGCAGCGCGGGAATGAGCGGGTAATTCGGTAGATCACCCTTCGGTGAAAGGCGCGCGATCGTGACGTCGGCAACGCTCTCCAGATCTGCAACAGAACCATTGAAACCCACTGTCCAGCAGGGCTTTCTGGTTCAGCCCTTTACTCGGCACTGTCAGGTTGTTCAGCGCGATGGTGATCACGCCGTCATCGGTGTGTCGCCGGGAAACAGCTACTTCTCCGGTCAGCGAATCCGGGACCTCGCGAGGTGGGGTCTGGCGCACTTCGACCGGGTCGACATTGTCTACACCGATGTGTATGTGGCCGAAATGTTCTCGGCCACAGGATATTCCGAGCTCGATGCGCGCCGCAAGGCGGACAAGAACATTCGCGGTGTGCGCGCTAAAATCGTTGCGGCCGTTGATGATGCGGATCCGTCGGGACAGCGACTGTCCGCGAAGGCGATGTCGGAATTCCGGTCCAACGAAGCGTACCGGGACCTGCACGCGGATCTGCTCAGGCGATCGGCCGACGATGAGGAATTCCGTGCGGTGTGTGAGGCACTGGTGGCGCGGTTCCTGTCCTCGAAAGCTCAGGACGGGGTCGCACCGACCCCGCGCCAGCACGAGGTATGTCTCGACTACATCCGCGCTGAGGTCCCCCTGTTCCTGGACACGCCCGCGATCCTCGGGGTGCCGTCGTCGCTGAACTGCTATCACCAACTGCTGCCCATGGCGGAACTGCTGTATGCGCGCGGATCCGGGCTTCGCGCATCCCGCAATCAGGGGCACGCCATCGTTACTCCTATCGAAGGAGGCACCGCATGACGACCGTCGACACACAGCTCGCCTTCCCGTTCTCGGCCCGTGGAGACCGAATTCCCGATGAGGTCAACGTCCTTCGCGAAACCTCGCCCGTACGCAAGGTACGCACCATCGCCGGTGACGAGGCCTGGCTGGTGAGCTCCTACGCCCTGTGCAAGCAGGTGCTGGAAGATCGCCGGTTCTCGCTGAAGGACACCTCCGCTCCTGGAGTGCCCCGCCAATACGCCCTCACCATCCCGCCGGAAGTGGTCAACAACATGGGCAACATCACCGGTGCGGGTTTGCGCAAGGCGGTGATGAAGGCCCTGAACCCGAAATCGCCTGGCCTAGAGGAGTTTCTGCGAACCGCGGCGACGAGGCTGATCGACACCCTCGTCGCCGAGGGTGCGCCCGCCGATCTACGCAACGATTTCGCCGACCCGTTCGCGGCCGCACTGCACTGTCGAATCCTCGGCATTCCGCAGCAGGATGCGCCAAGGTTGATGCGCAGTCTGCACATCGCGTTCATGAACTCCGCGGCGCCCATCGCCGCCGCCGAGCTCAACTGGGATCGGGATATCGCGTACATGGTCGAGCGCCTCGACGACCCGGCCACCTCGGGACTGATGGCCGAACTCGCGGCATTGCGCGACGATCCGGAATATTCACAAGTATCGGAGCAAATGCTGGCCACCGTCGGGGTCACCTTGTTCGGCGCCGGTGTAATCTCCACCGGCGGCTTCCTCACCATGGCACTGGTTTCGCTCATTCAGCATCCGGAACTGAAAGCTCAGTTGCTGGCAAACCCGGCGTTGATTCCTGCCGGCGTGGAGGAGTTGCTGCGCATCAACCTGTCCATCGGCGATGCGCTGCCGCGACTGGCGACCGAAGACGTCGAGCTCGGTGACGTCCAGATCGGCAAGGGTGAATTGGTGCTGGTACTGGTGGAGGGCGCCAATTTCGATCCCGCCGCCTTCCCCGAACCCGAGACGGTCGACCTGCATCGCCCCAACGCCAGTGCGCACTTATCGTTCGGCGGCGGTCAGCACTTCTGCCCGGCCACCGCGCTCGGCCGCAGACACGCCCAAATCGGCCTGGAAGTGCTACTGGACCGCATACCGGGCTTGGATCTGGCCGTGCCGATCGACCAACTCGTGTGGCGCACCCGCTTCATGAAACGGATCCCGGAGCGCCTACCCGTCTTGTGGTAGCCGCCGACAGATAACCGCAGTGCGGCGTCGTGAGCTCGCTCGGTGGCGGGGCGAGGTCATATTGGGCGGGCCTCCAGGATGTTGTCGGGGGCCGCGGTTTCTACTCGTCGAATGAGTTCGAAGCCGTTGGCGGACAGGAGAGTTCGGAAGTCCTGTTCGGTGCGTTCGCGGCCGCCGACGACTGCCAGCATTTCCAGGTCGATCAGTTTGCCGAACTGGCGGCGGTTGTCCGACGGCAGCACCATCTCGATCAGCAGCAGTTTCGCCGAATCCGAGATGGCCGCGCGCACGGTGCGCAGGATGCGGCCGGCGTCGGCGTCGTACCAATCGTGCAGGACGTGCTTGAGGATGTACGCGTCGCCGCCGGTGGGCACCGACTCGAAGAACGAGCCCCCTGCGACGGTGCAGCGATCGGCCAGACCGAGGGCGGCCAGACGCGTCGGGACCTCGGCAACCACCTCCGGCATGTCGAACAGGATGCCGCGCGACCGCGGCGCACGGGTCAAGAGCTCGATGAGCAGTCGGCCGTGGCCACCGGCGATGTCAACGATGGTGCCGTACTGCGCGAAGTCGTAGGCGGCCAAGGTCGGGAGCAGTGTCAATTCCGAGGCGCTGGTCTGCGCGGCGTCGAACATCTCGCCGAACTCGCGGTCCTTGCGGGTGAAGTCGAACAACGGCATACCGAGCACCTGCTCGGCGACGGGGTCGCCGGTGCGGACCGCCTCCGCCAGCTGCGACCACATCGCGCGATGCTGGGCGGAGCCGTAGAACTGCAGGATGCCGCGGATCGAGACGGGGACATCCGCGCGCAGCGGCTCGGCCAGGGAGGTCAGCTGGTAGCGGTCGCCGTGGCGGGTGAAGATGCCCTCGGCCAGCAGGGGCCGCAGCAGTCGGGCCAGTGCGTCGGCGCGGGCGCCGACCCGGGCGGCCAGTTCGTCGAGTCGGAGCGGACCCTCGGCGAGGGCATCGGCGACACCGAGTTCGGCTGCCGCGCAGAGCGTTTGCATGAGGAAGCCGCCCTGGACGATATCCAGCAATGCCACCGGCGCGGGCGCGGTGCGGCGCAATGCGGCGGTCAGGAGACTACGGAATCGATCCACAGCCCGCAGCAGTGGCAACGGCGGAATCTTGGGCAGCGGCGAGGTCTTGGGCTGTTCTGTGACCATTTTCGTCCCCCTGGGGCGAATAGCGCGATCATCGGCGACCACGCGTCGCCGAGACAATACACATTAACTGACATACGTACCGGTCGGGCCAGATCAGTCCGCCCGAACTCTATTAGCTGAATCGGTGGATGCTCGCTATTCAGCGAGAATCCGTACTGATAGCCCCGAGGCTATACGGTGATCCAGTTCGTAGCATTCCCAGGATGTGTATATCTATTGACAGATAAGGGGATGGTGGGGTTGATGGATCAATCACCCCTCTGCAATGGAACTTGTAATACCTGTTAGCTATTGATTATCCGGAGCGTTTCATCCGCTCGGCACCTCGGTCCAGTGAGCGGCGGTCGGGCCGACGACATGGGCGTAGACCCACTTGACCTCGCTCTTCCGTGTCTATCTTGAACATGTTTCGGCCTATGCGCCGCCGGTCTTGTGTGCAATAATACATCGTGCACGATGGATCTCGATTGATCGCCCAGCCGAGGATGTGACCATAGACACTCGCCGCCATTGAACCGGCTGATCCTCGAGACCGTTGTATGAACCGTCGGGGAACTTCGCTTGATCTCCTGCCGCTGGAAGGAGCTATATGCCTCGGGAGGGCGCAGCGCCGGGATAATTGTCGTGCGGTCGAATTGACCCGCGGCAATCTCGTGAAGATTCTCGTGGTCGAGTCAGGGGGCTTTTGAATACCGTGCTCCCCGGGACTTTCTCTCTATCTCAGGGATAAAAGTGATCAATCAGTGTGCGGGTGTCGCCGATCCGATCGCGATCGTCGGCATGGGTTGCCGGTATCCGGGCGGGGTCTCGACACCCGGCGAACTGTGGGACCTGGTCGCCGCCGAGCGATGCGCGATCACCGAGCTTCCGACGGACCGTGGCTGGGACCTCGATCGGTTGATCGGCACGCCCGGCGAGCAGTCCGGGGCGATCGTCACCCGGTTCGGCGGATTCGTCGACGGCGGTGCGGATTTCGACCCCGAGTTCTTCGGAGTCTCCCCGCGTGAGGCGGCGGCGATCCATCCGGCCCAGCGGCTGATCATGATGACCGCCTGGGAGGCGATCGAACGCGCAGGCATCGTTCCCGCAGCGCTACGGGAACAGGAGGTCGGGGTGTTCGTCGGCATCACGGGACCGGACTACGGGCCGCGCTGGCACCGGACGCCGGAGGACATCCGCGGCCGGGTGCTGACCGGAACCGCACCGAGCATGGTGTCCGGGCGACTGTCGTACTTCCTGGGTGTCACCGGGCCGTCGATGTCCATCGATACCGCGTGCTCGTCCTCCTCGGTGGCCATCCACCTCGCCTGCCAGTCGCTGCGCACCGGCGATGCCACGCTCGCGCTGGCCGGCGGTACCACCTTCCACGGCACCCCGGGCGTGTTCACCGAGTTCAGCCGACAGGGTGCGATGTCGCCGGATGGAATCTGTAAATCGTTCGCGGACACCGCGGATGGCACCGGCTGGGGCGAGGGCGCCGGAATGCTGTTGCTGGCCAGGCTGTCCGACGCACGCCGGCTCGGATACCCGGTGCACGCCGTGATCGTCGGCAGCGCGGTGAACCAGGACGGCCCGAGCACCCGGCTCACCGCGCCGAATCCGGCCGCGCAGGAACGAGTTATCCGCAAGGCGCTCGACGCCGCAGGCCTGGTCGCCGCGGACGTCGACGCGGTGGAGGCGCACGGGACAGGCACTCGGCTCGGCGATCCGATCGAAGCGAACGCCGTGATCGCCACCTACGGCCAGGACCGTGCGGCCGACCGGCCACTGTGGCTCGGTTCGCTCAAGTCGAACATCGGGCACACGGTCGGTGCCGCGGGTATCGGCGGCATCATCAAGATGGTCCTCGCGATGCGGCACGGCCTGCTGCCGCGCACGCTGCACGTGGACAATCCCAACCCGTTGATCGACTGGTCGGCGGGACACGTGCGACTGCTCACCGAGCCCGTCGACTGGTCCGATACCCAGACGCCGCGCCGCGCCGGCATCTCCTCGTTCGGTGTCAGCGGCACGAACGCGCACATCATCATCGAGGAGCCACCGGCACCCGACGAACTGGCCACCGCCACGACGGGATCCGAGCACCACCTACCGACAGCGTGGGTGATTTCCGCGCGTACCGAGATGGCATTGCGCGCACAGGCCCGTAGGCTCGCGCGGCAGGTACGGGAGCATCGGAACGACGATGTCGCGGCACTGGCACCCGCATTGTGGTACGGCCGTTCACGATTCGAGCACCGGGCGATCGTGACGGGAACGGATCGGATCGATCTGCTGAACGGTCTCGACGCGCTGATCAACGGCGAGTACACCGACACCGTGCACGCCGGTGTCGCCCGGTCCACGAACGCGGCGGTGTTCGTCTTCCCCGGGCAGGGCGCGCAATGGGCGGGCATGGCCACCGCACTGTTCGAGCAGTCTCCGGTGTTCGCCGCCGAACTCACCGCATGCGCCGACGCGCTCGCACCACACTGTGACTGGGCATTGCTGGATGTGCTGCGCCAGGCGCCCGACGCCGCGAGCCTGGACCGGGTCGATGTCGTGCAGCCCGCGCTGTTCGCGGTCATGGTGGCGCTGGCGAAACTGTGGCAGTCCTACGGCGTGTACCCCGGCGCGGTGATCGGGCATTCCCAAGGCGAGATCGCGGCCGCCCACATCGCGGGCGCGCTGACGCTACCGGATGCCGCCGCCATCGTGGCGTTGCGCAGCCGAGCCCTGCGTACGCTCTCCGAATCCGAGTACGGAATGGCCTGGGTCGCACTGGATTCCGACCGCACCGCCGAATATCTCGCGGGTAGCTCGGTGCCGCTGAGCATCTCCGCCCGCAACAGCCCAACGGCCACCGTGTTCGCGGGCCCGGCCACTGCGCTCGGCGAGATGGTCGACGCGATGGAGACCGCGGGACACCACGCGGTCGTGCTCCCGGTCGACTACGCCAGCCACTCGCCGCAGGTGGAATCGGTGCGCGCCGAATTGCTGGAGACGCTGGCCGATATCACGCCCATCGCCTCGACCGTGCCGTTCTACTCGACCGTCACGGGTGAGCTCCTCGACACCCGCGAACTCGACGCCGGGTACTGGTACCGGAATCTGCGCCAGCCGGTGCGATTCGTCGATGCGGTACACGCCGCCCTTGCCGACAACCACCAGGTGTTCATCGAGACCAGCCCGCATCCGATGCTGCTGAAGTCGGTGGCGGACATCGCGCACGACGCGTCCACCGAGGCGGTGACGGTCGCCTCGCTGAGCCGAGATGACGGCGGGGCAACACGATTCGCCACCAGCCTCGCCCAAGCGCATGTTCGAGGTGTCGGCCTCGACCCGTCCGCGTTCTTCGCCGAGACCACCCCGGCGCATATCGAGTTGCCCACGTACGCTTTCGCGAACCGTCGCTTCTGGCTCGAGGAAAACACTGCGGGCGAATCCACGGTCCCTGGTCTGCGGAGCACCGGCCACCTGCTGGTTTCCTCCGCGCTCGAGCTTCCGGACACCGAGGGCTGCCTGCTCACCGGCAGCGTGTCGGTGCGCACTCATCCGTGGCTGGCCGACCATGCGGTGCAAGGTCGCGCGGTCCTGCCTGGTGCCGCGGTCGCCGAGCTGGCGATGCGGGCCGGAGACGAGGTGGGCTGTGGCAGGGTTGTTGAGCTGACCCTGCACCAGCCGGTCGTGCTGCCGGAAACAGGTGCGCTGGAGCTCCAGGTCGCGGTCGGCCCGCCGGACGACGACGACCGCCGCAGCGTGCGGATGTACTCCAGGGCCGTCGACCGGTCGACCGATGAGTGGACCCGCCACGCCGACGGCTTGCTCGGGCGCGAGGACACCGAGCCATCCCACGGCGAGGACCAGTGGCCACCGATCGATGCCGATCCGATCGAACCAGACGACGTCTACGCCACGTTCACCGACACCGATATCGCCTACGGACCGGCGTTCCGTGCGTTGTCCGCCTGCTGGCAGCGGGGCGAAGAATATTTCGCCGAGGTACGACTCGCCCCGGATCGCGAACCCGAAGCCGCTCAATTCGGCTTGCATCCAGTCCTTTTCGACAGCGCCCTGCACCTCTTGGCGCTGGCGGGCGTGACCCGCGACGGCGTGACCCGGCTGCCGTTCTCCTGGACCGGCGTCAGCCTGCACGCCACCGGCGCGACCAGCCTGCGTGTCCGGCTCGCACCCGCGGCGTCCGGCTCGTACACGGTGACGGCCACCGACGCGCAGGGGCAACGGGTGCTCACTGTCGACTCGATCGAGGTCCTGCCGGTCGCCGAGGACGCGGTGCGCGCCGGTGCCCGGCTGACATCGCTGTACGTTCCCCACTGGGCTGCGGTGGCGATCGACGCCACGCCGCCGACCGGCCGATGGGCGATAATCGGCGGTGCGGCAACCGAGATAGACTGGGGCACAGCGTCAGTCACCGAGTATCGGGACGTGTCCGCCCTGCGTGACGCGCTGTCGGGCGGCGAACCCGCACCCGACGTCGCGGTGCTGCCGGTCGCCGTGCACGACACCGCACCGGTGGCGGAGGTGCTCGGCGACCTGCAGGGCTGGCTGGCCGAGCCGCGGCTGGCAGGGACCCGGCTCATCATCCTGACCGAGCACGGCGTGGCCACCGTGGACGGCGAGGACACCGACCCGGCGATGGCGGCCATCTGGGGCCTTACCCGCTCCGCGCAGACCGAGCACCCCGGCCGGATCATGCTGCTGGACACCGACGCTCACCCGGACTCGCTGACCGCCCTGCCCGGCGTGCGATCCACCGGCGAACCTCAGCTCGCACTGCGCCAGGGAACGGCGACCGGGTTCCGCCTGGCCCGCCAGCGGCAGACACCGCCGCGCGGGAATCGTGCACTCGACCCCGACGGCACTGTGCTGATCACCGGCGGCACCGGCACACTCGGCGGCCTGTTCGCCCGGCACCTCGTCGCGACCCACCGCGTGCGGCACCTGATGCTGGCCGGTCGGCGCGGCGCCGACGCGCCCGGCGTCGGCGAACTCGTCGGCACCCTGCAGGATCTCGGCGCCGAGGTCACCGTCGTGCGATGCGACACCGGCGACCGGGACTCGGTGGCCGCGACCCTGGCCGCCGTGCCGGCCGAGCACCCACTCACCGCGGTCCTGCATGCCGCAGGCACGCTCGACGACGCACTCCTCGAATCGTTGACCGCCGAACAGGTGGCCGCGGTGATGACACCCAAGGCAACCGGCGCACTGCATCTCGACGAGTTGACCCGCGACCACGATCTGGCGGCCTTCGTGCTGTTCTCCTCGTGCGCAGCCACATTCGGCACTGCCGGGCAGGCCAACTACGCCGCCGCCAACGCGCTGCTGGACGGCCTCGCCCAGCGGCGACGGTCGAGAGGCCAGGCCGCGACGACACTCGCCTGGGGCTTGTGGGACGAGCGCAGTGAGATGACCGCGCACATCGACGCGGGCAACCGGGTGTCGGTCGCCCCCGGGGTTCAGGTCGAGGCCATGGGCACCTCGGAGGGGCTGGCACTGTTCGACGCCTGCTGGCTGTCGGAAACCACAGCGGCCGTGCCGGTTCGGCTGATCTTCGACCAGAACGGTTCCGCCGCAACGGTTCCGCCACTCCTGCACGCGCTGGCGCCGCGCAACCGCCGCCGCGTCGTGGCCGATCCCACACCGTCGCCGGAGCAGTCCGCATCGCAGCTCGTGGCCCGGCTGGCGCGGATGCCGGAAGCCGAACAGCGGCGCACCCTGGTGGATCTGGTCCGCGAGCACGCCGCGGCGGTGCTCGGTCAGGAATCGCCGCACGCGCTGGCACCGGAGCAGTCCTTCCGCAGCTTCGGGATGGAATCGCTCGGTGCCGTCGAATTGCGCAACCGGCTGAGCGCGACAACCGGGACTTGGCTCACCGTCGCGGTCATCTTCGACCATTCCACGCCGGCCAAGCTCGGTGCGCATCTGCACCGGCTGATCACGGCCGCACCGACCGGCCAGACCGCGGCCACCGCATCGGCCGACCGAAATGTGGCCCCGCCCAACCGGACCACGGATCGACACCCGACGGTGTCCCCGGTCGAGGAGATCGACGACTTGGAGATCGACGACATGGATGTCGACGCCCTGCTGAACCTCGTGAACGGTGGCAGCGGTACGGCCACCGGAACGGCCGAGTGATGACTGCCGCCCAGGACCAGATCGTCGCGGCGCTGCGCAAGGCGATCAAGGAAAACCAGCGGTTGCTCAAGGAGAACCGGCAACTGCGGCACCAGGCCGGAGAACCCATCGCGATCGTGTCGATGGCCTGCCGGCTGCCGGGTGGCGTCCGCAGTCCCGAGGACATGTGGCGGGTGCTGATCGACGGCACCGACACCGTCGGCTCCCTTCCCGCCGACCGCGGCTGGAACATCGACAGCTTCTTCGACCCCGAGCCGGGCCTGCCTGGCAAGTGCTACACCCGGCATGGCGGATTCCTTTCCGGTGCAGACGAATTCGACCCCGGCTTCTTCGGCATCTCACCGCACGAGGCAGTGGCCATGGACCCCCAGCAGCGGCTGCTGCTGACCACGACATGGGAGTTGCTCGAGCGGGCCGGTATCAAGCCGGAATCCCTGCGCGACACCAGAACCGGGGTGTTCACCGGACTGCTCGGCGCGGACTACTACCCCGGAATGGACCGCACGCCGGTGGAATACGCCGGCTATGCCATGACGGGCAGCGGCGCCAGCGTCGCCTCGGGCCGGGTGTCGTATCTGCTCGGGTTGACCGGTCCGGCCCTCACCGTGGACACCGCCTGCTCGTCGTCGCTGGTCGCCATTCATCTGGCGATGCGGTCGCTGCGCGCGGGCGAATGCGAGCTCGCGGTCGCCGGTGGTGCGACGGTGATGGCCACTCCCGAGGTGCTGATCGAGTTCAGCATGCAACGAGGGCTCGCGGCGGACGGCCGGTGTAAACCGTTCTCCGCGACCGCCGATGGCACCGTGCTGGGGGAGGGGGCCGGGGTGGTGCTGCTGGCCCGGCAATCGGTGGCCGAGCGGCTCGGCTACCCGATCCTGGCGTTGATCACCGGTTCGGCGGTCAACCAGGACGGCGCGAGCAACGGCATGACCGCGCCGAACGGCACCGCGCAACGAGCGCTGATCAGCGCGGCGCTGGCGGATGCCGGGTTGACCGCCGCGGAGGTCGATGCCGTGGAGGCGCACGGAACCGGAACACGACTCGGTGACCCGATCGAGGCCGAGGCGCTGCTGGACGCCTACGGGCCGGGACACAGCGCGGCCCGGCCACTGCTGCTCGGCTCGTTGAAATCCAACTTCGGGCATCCGCAGGCCGCGGCCGGTGTCGCAGGGGTGATCAAGCAGGTGCTCGCCATTCGAGCGGGTGTGCTGCCCAAGACATTGCATCTCGACCGGGTCACCGCGCAGGTCGACCTCGCCGGCGGCAACATCGCGCTGCTCGACGCGCAGCGTCCCTGGCCCGAGGTGGATCGGCCCAGGCGCGCCGGGGTTTCCTCGTTCGGGATCAGCGGCACCAACGCCCACCTGATCCTCGAGCAGGCACCCGAACCCGCCCGGTCCGCGACGCCGCGCCCCGAAACCACTGTCCCGCTGTGGGTTCCGGTGACCGCGCGCGACGCCGAGGCGCTCGCCGCGCAGGCCGCGCGCGTACGTGATCACCTGGGCACCCATCCGGACCTCGAGCTCGCCGATGTGGCCTACTCACTGGCTACTACCCGCACCGCGTTCGAGCATCGGGCGGTCGTGCTGACCGATTCGCGGACGCGGTTGTCCGAGGCGCTGGACGCGCTGTCTCGGGGCGTGCCGCATCCGCTGGTGTCCACCGGCCGTGCAGGGCACGGCAGAGTGGCCTTCCTGTTCGCCGGCGAAGCCGTCCTCCGGCCCGGCCTGGGTGCTGGACTGCATGCCCGAAACCCGTTGTTCGCCAGTACATTCGACGACATCACCGCAGAGTTCGACCGGCATCTCGACCGGCCGCTGCGTGAACTGATGTTCAGCACGACGCCGTCCGACACGACACTGCTGGCCACGCCGGAGTACGCGCGGCCCGCACTGTTCGCGTTCGAGGCCGCGTTGGCCGCACAGCTGCGGGAGTGGGGCGTGCGACCGGATTACCTCGGCGGGCATGGGCTCGGCGAGCTGACGGCCGCCTACGTCGCCGGTGTCTGGAGCTTGGCGGACGCCTGCGCACTGGTCGCAGCACACAGCATGCTGACAGCCGCAGTGCCTTCCGGAGCGGCGACAGCCGAGTCGGCGATCGGCCGATTCCGTTCGGTCGCGGAGGGCCTGTCCTATCGGCGGCCAGACCTGCCGATCTTCTCTGCGGTGACCGGTGACCTGGACGACGGCGAGCGGCTCATATCCCCGGACCACTGGGTCCGGCATGCCACGATGCCCGCGCGATTCTCCGCTGCCGTCCGTGCTCTGCGTCTCGCCGGTGTGTCGGCGCTGCTGGGTATCGGGCCGGACGGCACCGTCGCGGCTATGGCCGCAGAGTGCGGCAACGAGATGGCGGGTATCGAGGCCCTCGACGTATTACCTACCGGCCCTGTCGAATACGAGGCGGATGCCGTTGCGCGGGCGCTCGGCGCCGCGTACTCCGTCGGCGTCGAGGTCGACTGGGATCGGGTGTTCGCCGCTGCCGAACCGCGCCGGGTCACGCTCCCGACGTATCCGTTCGCCGAGCGTCGTTACTGGTGGGACCTGCACGCGCACAACGAAATTCGGACACCGGCGGCAGCCGCAGCGCAGGATGAGCCCGCGGCGAACGACGTGCCGCGCGGCGTCCGGCTGGCGGCCTCGGTGCGCGAGCTGATCGCCGCTGTCGCCGGTTACACCGACGCTGACATGGTGGGCGACGGATCGTTCCACGACCTCGGGCTCACCTCGGTCGGCATGCTCACCCTGCATCGGAAGCTGGAATCGGTCACCGGTCTGCGCCTCCCCAAGACGGTCGGCTTCGACCATCCCACGGTGCCCGCGCTGCTGAACTACCTCGACGAGCGGTTGGCTCAGCGCGACCAAGAGCAGCAGGCTCGGAGCGACACCGCCGCATCCGCACTCACCACCGCACCTGACGTCACCCCGGCCCCCGATGTCCCGAGCGCCGACGTCCGTCCCGAGTTCGGCACCGGCGCAACGGAAGACCTCGATGCGATTGCCATCGTCGGCATGGCCTGCCGCTATCCCGGTGGGGTGCGCGGACCGGAGGAACTGTGGCGCTTGGTGATGGGAAAGACCGATGCCGTCGGGGAATTCCCGCACGACCGCGGTTGGCCGAGCCTGCTCTACCACCCGGACCCGGACAACCCGGGCACCAGCTACACCCGGCACGGCGGCTTCCTCGCCGACGTCGCCGATTTCGACGCCGCGTTCTTCGGCATCTCCGCCCGTGAGGCCAGCGCGATGGATCCGCAGCACCGGCTACTGCTGGAGACATCCTGGGAAGTGCTGGAGCGCGCGGGAATCGACCCGGCCACCGTCCGGGGCACGCCGACCGGCGTGTTCTTCGGCATCGCCCTGCAGGACTATCGACCGGGTACCGCGGACGCCACGGACACGCTCGGCGGCTACCGGATCACCGGGCTCGCGCCGAGTGTCGCGTCCGGGCGCGTCGCCTATGTACTCGGCACCGAGGGGCCTGCGGTGACGGTGGATACCGCGTGCTCGTCGTCCCTGGTCGCCCTGCACCTGGCCGCCCAATCGCTGCGGAGTGGCGAAAGCACGCTCGCGCTGGCCGGGGGTGCCACCGTGATGGCCGGTCCGGCGGCGTTCGTTGAGTTCAGCAGGCAGCGCGGGTTGTCGGCGGACGGCCGCTGTAAGGCGTTCTCCGCCACCGCGGATGGCACCGGCTGGGCCGAGGGCGCCGGTGTGCTGTTGCTGGAACGGCTGGGCGACGCCCGCCGTCACGGGCATCCGGTGCTGGCGTTGATCCGGGGCACCGCGACGAATTCGGACGGCACGAGCAACGGTCTCACCGCGCCGAACGGCACCGCGCAGCAGCGGGTTATCCGCGCCGCGCTGGGCAATGCCGATCTCACCCCCGCCGATATCGACCTGGTCGAGGCGCACGGCACCGGGACGGTGCTCGGTGACCCGATCGAGGCCAATGCGCTGGCACAGACCTACGGTGCGGCCCACTCCGCCGACCGGCCGGTGTGGCTGGGTTCGCTCAAGTCGAATATCGGGCACTCGATGGCCGCGGCCGGTGTCGGCGGCGTGATCAAGACGGTGCAGGCGATGACGCATGCCACGATGCCGCCGACTTTGCATGCGGCGCAGCCGTCTTCGCATGTGGACTGGAATTCCAGCGGACTGCGACTGCTCACCGAGGCCAGACCGTGGCCGGATGCGACGCCGCGCCGGGCGGCGGTCTCGGCGTTCGGAATGAGTGGCACCAACGCACACGTGATCCTCGAGCAGGCCCCGCCGATGGCCGACGCGAGGCGGAACGGACCGGCGGATGTTACCGGCGCGGTGCTGGTGCCGATCTCCGGCCGCTCGGCCGACGCGCTGCGCGCACAGGCACAGCGACTGCTCGGCCATCTCAACGATCACCCCGAGCTGGCGCACACCGATGTCGCCTGGTCACTGGCGACGGGGCGGTCGCCGATGCGTCATCGCGCGGCGCTGGTGGCGAGCAATCGGGTGGAACTGCTCGCCGGTCTATCCGCCATCGCCGCGGGTGAGCAGGGAGAGTCCGCCGCGGTGTGGATCGGCACAGCGGGGAAGACCGCGCCGCCGCTGGGACCGCACCGTGATGTCCCGGAGTTCCTGCGGGCGCTGGCCGCGGCCTATGCGCACGGCCTCGTGCCCGCCTGGCCGGAGGTGTTCGCGCACGTCGCGGTCAGCCGAGTCGACTTGCCCACCTACGCGTTTCAGCGGTCGCGGTACTGGGCGATGCGATCGGCCGATTCGGCGTCCAGCGCTGTCCCGCGACCGGCACCGGTCGCTACACCCACGCCACCGACTCGGTGGGCACTCGTCGGCGCGGACGACAGCCTCCGGCAGGAACTGCTGATGGAACGCATCACCGCGCACACGGCGGCGCTGCTCGGCATCGGCGTTGTGGAGATCGATTCCGATGACGGTTTCTTCCAACTCGGCATGGACTCGATGATGGCAGTCGATCTGCGCAGGCTGCTGGAACAGGATCTGGGTACGGAATTGCCTGGCACTGTGCTCTTCGAGCAGCCCAATGTCCGTGAGCTGACCGACTTCCTGATCCAGCACACCGATATCACCGCCACCGACATCGAGTCCGAGTCCGAGTCCGTTGCCCGGTCCCAGCCTGTTGCCCGCAGCGAAGCCGCCCCGGTCGAGACCGACGCCGGATGGCAAGAGTCGCTCGCCACCGCCGACCCCTCGGACGACCTTTCCGACGATGATCTCCTGGCGCTGCTGGAGGCGGAGATCGACAAGGCAGCACAGGTACGTGCAGGACGGGACATCCGCCGATGAGCAACCGTGACACCGTCCTGCGCCGTGCGCTCATCGAGATCAGGGAGTTGCGCGCGGCGCTGGAAACCGCCCAGCGCGACCGCAACGAGCCCATCGCCATCATCGGCATGGGCTGCCGGATCCCGGGCGCGGACGGACCCGCCGCCTTCTGGGACCTGATGCGCTCGGGAATCGATGCGGTGACCGAGGTGCCCCCGTCGCGCTGGGACGTCGACGCCTTCCATGATGGAGACGGCAGGACCGAGGGCAAGGCTTACACCAAGAGCGCGGCACTCCTGGAGGACGTGGACGCCTTCGACGCACCGTTCTTCGGCATCTCCCCGCGTGAGGCCGCCTACATGGACCCACAGCAGCGGCTGTTTCTCGAAGTCGGTTGGGAGGCAATGGAAAACGCGGGGCAGGCCGCCGACGCGCTGAAGGGGTCGAAGACCGGCGTCTTCGTCGGCGTCACCGGTGGCGACTATTTGCAGAGCATCATCCAGCGATCGTCCGCGGCGGACCTCGACGCCTACGCCATGACCGGGAGCGCGTCCACGTTCGCGGCCGGGCGGCTGTCGTATTGGCTGGGTCTGAACGGTCCGAGCCTTTCGGTCGACACCGCCTGTTCGTCCTCGCTGGTGTCGGTGCATCTAGCCGTCCAGAGCCTGCGCGCCGGTGATTGTTCGATGGCACTGGCCGGTGGGGTGAACGCACTGCTCGCGCCGGAGGCGTTCGTGTTGCTGTCCAACGCGAACATGCTGTCCCCCGACGGGCGGTGCAAGACCTTCGACAAGAGCGCCAATGGCTATGTGCGCGGTGAGGGTTGTGGTGTCGTGGTGTTGAAACGCCTGGCCGACGCCCTCGCCGACGGTGACCACATCCACGCGGTCATCCGTGGTTCCGCAGTGAATTCCGATGGCCGCAGCAGCGGTATCACCGTGCCCAATGGCAAAGCCCAGCAGGCGGTGATCCGTGCTGCGCTGGCGGACGCCGCCGTGTCCGGTGCCCGGATCGGTTATGTCGAGGCGCACGGGACGGGCACCGCGCTGGGCGATCCGATCGAGATGCGTGCCCTGAGTGCCGTACTCGGGCCGGACCGCGACGCGCGGTCTCCGGTGATCGTGGGCTCGGCCAAGACCAATATCGGTCACCTGGAATCCGCCGCCGGTGTCGCCGGCCTGATCAAAACCGTTCTCGTGCTGCGCAATGAGCAGATTCCCGCGCTACTGCACCTGCATGAGGTCAATCCGGAGATCGGGCTGGACCTCCTACCGGTGACGCTGCCGATGGAGTTGACGCCGTGGCCGCGGACCGCTGAGCCGCGGCTCGCGGGTGTAAGTTCGTTCGGTGCCAGCGGAACCAATGCGCACGTCGTGCTGGAAGAGGCCCCCGCGCCGGCCGCCGCGGCCGAAACCGCCGACCGCACAGAGCAACTGGTGACGCTCAGTGCCCGCTCCGAGAGCGCGTTGCGAACGCTGGCCCGCCGCTATGTCGAGGACCTCGGCGACGCCGGGTCGTTGAGCGATATCGCGTTCACCGCCAACACCGGTCGCGCGAAGTTCCCGCACCGGGTGGCGGTGCGCGCGAGTTCGGTTGCCGAGCTTCGTGATCGGCTCGGTGAACTCGCCGACGGGGGTCACCCGTCCGGACTGCATCGAGGGCGGGCCGAGCGCGCTCAGCCCAAGGTCGGCTTCCTGTTCACCGGGCAGGGCGCGCAGTACGCGGGAATGGGCCGCGAACTGTATCGAACCGATCCCGGCTTCCGCGCCGACCTCGACCGCTGCGCGGAGATCCTCGTCGGACTGCTCGACCGCCCGCTGCTGTCGGTGCTTTTCGGCGACACCGCGGACCTGATCGATCGGACCCGTTACACGCAGCCGTCGATGTTCGCCCTGCAATACGCGTTGGCCCGCTTGTGGATGCGCTGGGGGGTGCGGCCGAGCGCGATGGTCGGGCACAGTGTCGGCGAACTGGCCGCCGCGTGTGTGGCGGGCGTGATCTGCCTCGAGGACGGTCTGCGCCTGGTGGCCGAGCGCGCCCGGCTGATGGATGAGCTGCCCGAGGGCGGCGCGATGGCCGTGGTCTTCGCCGACGAGCCGCAGGTCGTCGCGGCGATCGCCGTGCATCCGGAGGAACTGGCTATCGCGGCGATCAATGGACCGGCGAATGTCGTGATATCCGGTGTAGCCGAGCGCTTGGACTCGGTGCTCGCCGCACTGGCCGAGCGGGGTGTGAAGTCGCGCCGACTGGCCGTGTCACACGCGTTCCATTCGCCACTGCTCGATCCGATGCTGGAGAAGCTGCACCGGCTCGCGGCGGACATCGAGTTCGGCTCGCCCCGAATCCCGTTGGTATCCAACCTGACCGGAGATTTCCTCGGCGGCGACGGCACCACCCTCGACGCCGACTACATCCAAGACCACGCCCGCTCCCCGGTCCGGTTCGCCGACGGGCTGGCGCGGCTCGTCGACCGCGGGTGCTCGGTGTTCGTGGAGATCGGCCCGGCACCACATCTCAGCAGTATCGCCAAGAACAGCCTGCCGCCCGGCGCACACCACTGGCTCGCCTCGCTGCGCCGCGGCAAGGGCGAGTGGACGACCCTCCTGGACAGCCTCGGTGCGCTGTTCACCCTCGGCGGTGTGGTCGACTGGGCGGGCTTCGACCAGGGTTACCGCCGCCGTCGCGTCGAATTGCCGACCTATCCGTTCGAACGTAAACACCACTGGTTCAGCGAGTCTCAGCGATCGGCAGCACCGGTGGTGTCTCCCACCGCGCCGCCGCTGGACAGCCCGACCCTGTTGGGCAGCCGCGTCAGTTCCCCGCTGGACCTCGCCCAGTACCAGGCCGAGCTGAGCGTCGCGACGCATCCGAGCCTGGCCGACTGCGTATCCGGGGACGCCACGGTCGTCAACGCCGGGTTCCATCTCGAGACGATCATCGAGGCCGCGCGGCGGATCTGGACGTCTGGGCAGACCGGGGTGCGCGCCGAGGGCATTGTCATGCAGCAGGCACTGATCCTGCCCGAGAATGGCAGGCTCACAACACAATTGGTCACGCTCGGCGAGGGCGACGCCCGCCGATTCGCCTACCACAGCCGGGGCGTGGACGGCGCGCAGTGGCCGCTGCACGCGCAGGGCACGCTGGTTCCGGCCACCGAAACACGGGGGACTCTCGGCGCGGAGTGGGTGACGGACATCGAGACCCGGTGCCCTACCGAGATCGCGGGATCGACGTTCTATCGGGAGCTCTGGCAGCGGCGCATCCACCTCGGCCCTTCCGCCCAATGGCTGGCCTCGATCAAGCGGACCGACGGTGAGGCGCTGGCGCGTATCCGCCCCGCGGATGCCGTGGAAGTGGCGCAGGGCTACGAATTGCATCCGGGGATTGTGGATTCCGCGCTCCAACTGCTGACCGCGTGCCTGCCGTTGAGCGAGTCGGGCTCGCTCGGCGAGACCGTGGTCATGGCAATGGAGATCGAGGAGTTCGTCTTCTTCGGTTACGACGGCGGCGAGATGTACTGCCACGCCAAGATGCGAGGCAGCGCAAGCGATTCCGATCTGATCACCGCGGACATCGTGCTCGCCGCACCGGATGGTCGGCAGGTGGCCCGGATGATCGGCGTGCACCTCAAGGCGACTACGCAGGCGGCGTTGCTGGCCGCGATCCGTTCGGCCCCACGGCGAGCAGCCCACATGTCGGTGGCCTGGGCGCAGGGATCATCGGCGGGCTCGTCGCAGCTCGGCACCGAGATCACGGAGTTGCTCGCGATCGGCGATCGGGATACCGCGCGACATCGTTTGCGGGACTTGCTGACCGGCACCGCCGCAGCGGTATTGGAGTGCGCGCCCGGCGACATCGGACCTGACGATCCGCTCGGCGAGCTCGGCATGGACTCCCTGCTGGCGGTCGAGGTCCAGCAGAAAGTCAGTGCGGCACTGGCGGTCTCGCCACCCGCAGCCTGGTTCCTCGACCTGCCCAGTATCGCCGGACTGGCCGACAGGCTGCTCGACAGTGTGGCGGTGACCCACACCCAAGCCGTGACCGCCGATGCGGGACACAGCGGCCGCTACACCGGCCCCGGTGGTATGCGCATGGTCGACCATGGCAGCGGCGAACCGATCCTGTTCGTGCACGGAGGTGCGTTCGGTGGGCCGGAATCGTGGCAGACGCAGCTGCCGCTTGCGGACCGGTGGCGATTGCGCATTGTCTCCCGGTTAGGTTACGACGACAGCGCCCCAACGGAATTCGAGGATTACCTGACCGACGGGCGACTGCTTGCCGAGGCGCTCGGTGACGGTGCGCATGTGGTCGCCCAGTCCTACGGCACACTCGGCGCGATGATCGCCGCCGCGGCCCGGCCCGAAGCGGTCCGCTCGCTGACTCTGATCGAGAGCGCGGCCAGCTTCGTGGCCCGCGGCAGGCCGGCCGTGGACGCGTACGAACGTGCGATGACACAGCTTTTCGCCGAGCCCGTCTCGGATCCGATCGCGTTGTTCCGTCGGTTCTTCGGCATTATCGAACCCACCGCGACCTTCCCGGAAACGCTCCCGGCCGGGTTGCGCGAGTTCGCGACGCGGGTGGCCGCGGGCGGGCGCTTGCCGTGGGAAGCGGAGGTCCCGCTCGAGCCCTTGCGTGCCGCCGGCATCCCCATCCTGGTGGTCAGCGGTGGGCAACGTCCGGTGTTCGAGGAGATCAGCGACGCGCTGGCCGAGCGCCTCGGCGCACAGCGCCTGCTGGTGCCCGGCGGTCACGGCACGCAGAACACGGGCGCGCCCTTCAATGACGCGCTGGAGCAGTTCCTGCACCGGGCGAGCACGTCCACCCCTTCCCCAGGAGAGTCCGCATGAGCACGCCACCTGACAGCACGGCCGTCCTGATCGCCGGTGGTGGACCGGTGGGGCTGGCGGCGGCCATGGAACTCGGCACTCGGGGCGTGCAGTGCGTGGTCCTCGAGCCGCGCGCCGAGGTGTCGTTCCTGCGGCCGCGCGCGAAGACAACCAGCATCCGAACAATGGAGCACTTCCGCCGGTGGGGACTGGCCGACGAGATCCGTAAGGCGGCGCCACTCCCGGTGTCGTGGTCGCAGGACGCGGTGTTCGGTACGAATCTGCTAGGACCCGAAATCACCCGATTCACCGACTGTTTCGGTCTGACGCCACAGGCCTCGGAGCTGTTCGCCGAGTCCGGCCAACAGGTTCCGCAACCGATCGTGGAGCAGGTGCTGCGGGAGGCGGTGGCGCAGTTGCCGAATGTCACCTTCGTCACCGGCTGGGCGTTGACGGGGTTACACGAGTCCGCCGAGGAGGTCCTGGTCGACGCGGTGTGCGGCGACGGAACCCAGCGCACGGTGTCGGCCCGATACGTGCTGGGGTGCGACGGAGCCAACAGCAGGACCAGGGAGTTGCTCGGCGCGCGACTGGAAGGATCGCAAGATGCGCTGAGCAACCTGAATATCGTGTTCCGCGCGCCCGGGCTCGCCGAGCGGGTGCCGCACGGACCGGCTGTGCACTACTGGGTTTTCAACCCCCGGGTGACCGGAGTACTGGGCCGCTTCGATCTGGCCGACACCTGGTGGGCCGGCGCGAGCGGCCGGGGCGCGGACACCGATATCGCAGGCATCCTCGCGGATCTGGTGGGCGCTGAGGTCGAGGCGGAGATTCTGTCCACGGACGAGTGGAGTGCCCGAATGCAGATTGCCGATCGGTTCGGCAGCGAACAGGTTTTCCTGGTCGGCGACGCCGCGCACCTCAATCCGCCGTGGGGTGGGCATGGATACAACACCGGCATCGGTGACGCGGTGAACATCGGCTGGAAACTGGCGGCCACCCTCGCCGGTTGGGGCGGCGCGACGCTGCCGGCCAGTTACGAGCCGGAGCGGCGTGCGGTCGCGTTGCGGACGGTCGCCGAGACGGTGGCGAACATGCAGGCGGTGCTGCGCATCCGGCACGCGGAACCGAGTGGGGTGGCCGCGGCGATCCAGAGCGGCATGGCGGCCGAATTCCACAGTCTCGGACTGGTTCTCGGCTATCGGTACGACGATTCCCCGGTGATCGTGGCCGACGAGCCGGGACCGGATTCCGTGGACGGGCCGCTGAGCTACACGCCGAGCACTCGCCCCGGTGCTCGGCTGCCGCACCACTGGCTCGCCGACGGCAGGTCGCTCTACGACGCGCTCGGTGCGCAGCTGACGTTGCTCAATCTCGCCGAGAACGGGTCAACGACAGCCGCTTTCGCGAACGCGGCTCGCGCGCTCGGAGTGGATCTGGTCGTCATCGACCATGCCAAGGCCCCGGACACTGCGTCCCGCAACGACGGGACGGCATCGGCCTTGCTGGTGCGCCCCGACCAGCACATCGCGTACCGGCAGGTGGGCGATGTTTCGGCAACAGAGGCCGAATCGGTGCTGCGCACAGTGCTCGGGCACGAGCCCCGACCACTGGTCCCGTAGCTGCTGCGTCAGCGCCGCTTCGTCGACAAATCCCCACTCATATGCTGTGGCCGATAGTGCTGCTGCTGATATTTGTCCCGTTGTCTATCAACGCCTTTCGCACCTGAGCCGCTGAGTCGCAGTTAGCGGTCGGAGCCGAGTTCAGTGGGTCGTGCGCCGTGCCAGCGCGTTTGTGATCAGAGCGCGTGCGGCGTCGCCGTAGGCCGCTTGGTCGGCGAGTAGGGCGAAAGTCTTCTCGTGGAGGGCGATCTCCGACGGGCGGGTGATGGTGAGTTCGGCGCTGACGGTCTCGGTGAGCACCTGGGTTCGGTCGTAGATGACGAAGTTCGTTGCGGGGGCGCGATACTCGGCGTCCAGCGGGATCACGCCGAGGCGGAGGTTGGGTCGCTCCAGCTCGCTGAGCAGGTGTTCGAGCTGCGCCACCATCACCGTGCTATCGCCGACGGTCGGGTGCGGCGCGGCCTCGCCGATCAGGAGGTGGAAGCGGTGTCCGCCGCGCTGGAGGACGAGCTTTCGCGCCATCCGGGTCGCTACCGCCTCTTCCAGGTCGTCACGGCCTCCGACGATGGCGATGCCGATGCGCAATATGGCCCGCGCGTAGTCCTCGGTCTGCAACAGGCCTGGCACGGTGTCAGGGTCGAACCAGCGGATGAGTCGCGTCTCGCCTTCGAGCTTGATCGACTGGCGCTGTCGGTGCGCGTGCCCGCCTTGCCGGTAATCTGACCTTTGCCGTGTCCTTCCGCGACCAACGCGTCACAGACGTCGTCGAGTCCTGGCTTCGGCGTTGCCTGCGACCGCTGGCACCCGCCGGGTGCTACCGGCGCGATTCGGGGCTCCTCGGCTGTCCACCTCCGGACCGCACTGCTGCACCGTTTTCTGGCGGCATCCCACCGACACCCCACCGGTGGCCCGCCATGCAGCCCCCACAGCGCGTGCCGCGGCTCGGAGTCAGCTCGGCTGCCGTCGATCGACACCACGCGTTGTCGGTTGTCCGAGCTATGGCTAATCCCAGTGGATCTGGAGGTTTGTTGGCGCGGATGTTCACCGAAGCTGTCGCTAAGGTGCACCCATGGGTGTGCTGGACTTCCTACGCTTCGGAGAGGCAGCTCGATCGTGTGGCTCCGACGAGGCGTTGGTGCGTGACACTGCGCTGAGTCTTCCAGGAAGTGGCTCGGTGTGGCGATTGGTCACCGGCTGGCGGAGCGGCGGCTGGATATTTCGGCGCCGCAGACGTTGGCGATTCTCGCGGCGGAGTCTGGGCGGACGCTGTCGACGACGGAGTTGGCGGCGCGGCTGTGGTCGGATCGGACGCCTACCTCGGCGGTCAATGTGGTGCGTAATCATGTGCCCGCCCTCGCCCAGGCGGCGAAGAACCTCGCGGACCGCAGACTCGCCGATCCCGAACTCTCCCCGACGGTGCTGGCCCGCGAACTCAACGTCTCCGTCCGCACCCTGCAGCGAGCGTTCGCCGCGGAAGGTGAATCGGTGGCCGCCTACATCCAGCACCGCCGCCTGCAGGAGGCCCGGCTCGCCCTCACCTCCCGCAACCGCCTGAGCGTCTCCGAACTGGCCGCCTACTGGCAATTCTCGGACCGAAGCCATTTCATCCGAGCCTTCAAGAAGGCCTACGGCCTGACCCCTGCCGAATATGCCCGCGCCGCATCATGATCCGATTTCGTGGGTCAGTTGAGGGACTTCAGCACGCCGCGGTCGAAGGCGATCGTCTCGTCGAGGCGGCCCTGTAGCGCCTTGCTGGCCCAGTCCGGGTTGGCCAGCAGCGCGCGGCCGACGGCGACGAGGTCGAATTCGTCGCGTTCGAGGCGATCGAGCAGCTGATCGATGCCCGCCACGTCGGCCTGCTTCTGCCAGCCCGCCGCGCCGACGAATTCCTGGTCGAGCCCGACCGAGCCGACCGTCACCGTCGCCTTGCCGCTGAGTTTCTTGACCCAACCGGCGAGATTGAGGTCGCTGCCGTCGAATTCGGGCAGCCAGTAGCGGCGGGTGGAGGCGTGGAAGGCGTCGACGCCCGCGTCGACCAGCGGCGTCAGGATCTGCTCGAGCTCGCCCGCGCTGTCCGCGATCTTGGCCTGGTAGTTGCCGGACTTCCACTGGGAGAGACGGAAGAAGAGGGGGAAGCCGGGGGAGACCGCGGCGCGCACGGCCTCGACGATCTCGACGGCGAATCGGGCGCGCGACGCGGGATCGCCGCCGTAGCCGTCGGTCCGCTGGTTCGTGCCGCTCCACAGGAAGCTGTCGATCAGATAGCCATGTGCCCCATGCAATTCGGCACCGTCGAAGCCGAGGCGTTCCGCTGCCGCAGCGGCTTCGGCGAACGCGGCGACCGTATCGTCGATGTCGCGCTGCGTCATGGCTTTTCCGGTCGGGTCGCCGGAAAGGCCTACGCCGGAAGGGCTTTCGGCAGGCGGCTCGGTCGCGGTGCGTGCGACACCCGTGTGCCACAGCTGCGGAATGATCTTGCCGCCCGCGACGTGCACCTGCTCGGCCACACGTGCCCAACCGGCGAGCGACTGCTCACCATAGAAATGCGGCACGTTGTCGTAAGCACCGGCCGCAGCCCGGTTGATGTAGGTGCCCTCGGTGATGATGAGACCCACATTGTTGGCGGCCCGGCGGGCGTAGTACTCCGCGACGTCGGGTCCGGGAACACCGTCCGGCGACATGTTCCGAGTCATCGGCGCCATCGCGATCCGGTTCGAAACGGTCAGATCGCCAACGGTGAACGGCCGATCCAGCAACCGCCGGATCCGAGTGGTGTCTACTGCCGAGGTCATATCGTCTCCAGAGTCGGCGCTGAGTTGGTGACAGCGCCATGGTCGGCTGCGGTAGGTGGAAGAGCGGGGGTGCTCGAGCCTTCGAATAGTTGAGCAACTCAAGCGACTCATCGACAGTACAGCCGCAAGTGCTTGATTCTGTCAAGCATTCCGCCGTGTGACACTGGCCCGAGAAGCTTGAGTTCATCAAGTATTAGGCCTACCTTTGGTACCGTGCCGCACTCTTCACCGCCGGTCGCGCCGACCGCAGTCGACGTCATGGCGACCCTCACCGACTTCTGCCGCGTCTACCAGCAGGACTTCCTCACCGCAGCCCAGGGCCTGGATCTGACCTACAGCCAAGCCAAACTCGTCTGCCTGCTGGCCGAACCGCGCGCGATGCGTGAACTGGCCGAAGCCCTGTCCTGTGACGCATCCAACATCACCCTGCTCATCGATCGACTCGAGCAACGCGGCCTAGTCGAACGGCACACCGACCAAGCCGATCGCCGAGTCAAAAAGGTCGTAGCCACCCCCGCAGGCACCGCCCTCGCCCAACAGGTCCGCGACGGCATGCACGGCGTCCACGCCGCCCTGGAAACCTTGACCCCGACTCGCCGCCGCACCCTCCAGAGCATCCTCGAACAACTAAATTCCCATATGATAACCAGCCAAGACTGACTCGCCCCGGTACGAGGGATTCGGGCATTTGAATCGTATTGTCATGCGATCGAACGATATCTGTCCCGGAACGGTTCCCCTACCATCGATGGATGGACTGGGAAAGTAGCGAATGGCTGTTATTTGCAAACTCTTTGGTCCAGTTGATACCAAAAGTCCATTCGATTTCCCACGATGACGCCAAGGATCCCACTTCGGCCCACCGGTACGAATTGCTGAGCGACGGAAAATTGTGGTCGTCTGCCGATCTGGCCGAGCCCCCCGACCGCGCGGAAGCGGGCAGGCGCCTCTATCAGGTGATTATCAAGGTCGTGACGGATGACTGGCAGCGGTTCCGCCCCAAGCCGGGGGAGCGGATCCCCGGTGCGGATCCGGTGCCCAGATTATCGTTCTACATGTGGGCGCGCTGTGTTGCGGTACATCCGATGCGGCGCGACGACGGCGGCGTCGCCTCGTGGTTGTATGCGACCGGGAAAAATAGTCCAGACGACAAACCAGTAAAAATAATGGAGCAGTACTTCGACACCGCGGTCGGCCCGTCGGTGATGTCGGACTATGTCAGACAGGCCGGCTTGCGCAGCGAGAAAATGCCGACGCAGGTCGGCGTTGCCGCATGGTTGAAGAATTTTTGTTTCGCCATTTGGGATGATCTCGGCAAAATCGCCGAGGACCTGGATGTGCCGCTGCCGGACGGTCCGAGCGACCGGCTCTTCCGGCACCTCATGCCGCCCCGGCTGGCGGCGGCGATGGCGAGCCGCCTCGGCGAGCTGAATCCGATGCAGCGGTGGGCATTGGAGAAGATCCCCGACATCATCACGAAGAAGTCCTCGCTGCTCATCGTCGCACCGACCGGTACGGGGAAGAGCAAGATCGCGCAGGCGATTCTCGCGCACGGCGCGCACGACCGATACGGCACCGCCGTATCGGTGCTGCCGCTCAAGGCGCTGGTGACTCAGGAAGCCGACGACTGGACGGCGCTGCTCGACATGGCGCGCCTCAGCGGGTGGGACGTGCTGCCTGCCTCCCGTGACTATCCGGAGAACGACAGTCGAATTGCCAACGGACGCTTCAAGATCGCCCTGGCGATCTACGAAACCATCGGTGCCTATCTGGCCGCGGGTGCGCGACCGCTCGCACACACCCGGGTGCTTGTCATCGACGAAATGCAGTATCTCGGCGATACGGGGGAACGCGGGTTCAAGTTGGAGGCGTTGCTCACCCTGGTTCGGCTGATACCGGAACAGTATCGTCCTGCGGTAGTGGGACTTTCGGCCACGGTGCGGCTCGGCCCGCACGATCCGCTGCTGCGCTGGCTCGGCATCGACGCGGACAATATCTCACCCCGTATCGAACGGCCGGTGCCGATGGATGCGCACGTGCTGGCGACTCGGCCCGACAAGTCCGGCAAGTACCTGGATTTCTTCCAGCCGAACGCGCACTTGATCGGCCATCCGGACGCCGAGCGGCAACCATTCGAGCTCCGCTGTCACGACTACTGCCGACCGGCTGACGGAGCTTCGAACAGCACGCTCGAGCAGCCCGAGCGTGTTGCGGCGATGATAGTGCGTGACCTGCTCCGAAAGGAGAAAAGGCCTTGGCCGAGAAGAATTTTGGTGTTTGTGCGGTCGCGCAGCGCGGCGACGAGTCTCGTCGACGCACTGGCGAAGCTCTTCGATCAGGAGACCGATCTCCCTTCGGTGGGTGATGGCGATCCGTGGCAGCATGGTCGTTTCGCCGACCCGGCCGCGGCCCACGTGCCCGAGATGTACGACGAGTTGCGCACACTCGAGCGGCAGGGGATGGAGTACGCCGCCGAATTCATCCGCTGGCTGCGCACCGGCGTCGCCGCGCACAGCGCGCAGTTCCTGCCTTACATCCGGCGACAGGTAGAGGCCGAGTTCCTCAAGCCCAACGGTCTGTTGCGAGTAATCGTGGCGACCGACACGCTGGCGATCGGCATGAACCTCCCTGCTGACACCGTGATCGCGACGCGAATCACCGGGTACGTCGGCCGTGGCGAGGAGGCCATCCTCACCCCGTCGGAGATGGATAACAAGGCCGGGCGCGCCGGGCGACTCGGCAAGACCGTCCGTGATCACGGAACCTTCTACTTGATCACGCCGCCGTCGGAGAAGGTGCTCGAGCGCGCCCGCCCGAGCCAGCAGGACATGGAACGACTGCTCGATCCGCACGAGATCTTTCTCGAGTACATCGATACGCCGGGGCGCGGTACCGAGATCAAGTCGCACCTGAACGAGTTGGAGTCGATGGCACGGTTCGTGCTGATCGCGCTGTGCTGTCGGGACCAGGGCCGGCAGCCGAGGGCCCGACTGCGGCAACGAGTTCAGGACCTGCTCCTGGCGACGCTGCGGGCAGCGGAAGTAGACGGCGACCTCGATCAGCTGCCCCGCCCGGACGACATCATCGGCCAGTTGGAAGGGCTGTCGCTCCTTGCGCGAGTGCGGCGCGATGACCTCGAGCTGACCGGACTCGGGCGTGCGGTCGGCAGAGCGGGTCTGCCGCTGTCGATGGCCGACTGCCTGCAGCGGATAGCCAGGCTGGCAGAGGACGACAGCGATGCGATCGGACTCCTGTACGAGGCGGCGAACACGCAGTACATACACGACACCATCAAATGGGTGGCGATGCCGCCACAGGCGGGCGACAAACTGGCCGAGCTCGTCGACAACCTTCGCGACTACGCGCACATCTACGCCGAGCCGCTCGCCCAACGCACCCAGAACGACCGTTATCTCAACGGGCGGTTCACCATCGCGCGAGCCGCTCAGCGTTCGCCGGAACTCCTCGAGGCGACAACGGTGCAACCGGATACGGAGCTCAGCGCGGTGGTCGACCTCGACCGGGGTGACATCGAGGACGCCAGGGCCGATGCACTGCTTCGCGCCGTGACAGCCTTCGAATGGTCGCGTGGCGAGCGGTTCAAGCACATCAAGGCTCGACTGAAAGCTGTTGTCTCACCACGTATTCTGCTCGGAACCACCCCGCTCGAGCAGCGGCGAAACAATCAGGAGAAGCAGCGGGCGACGCTCAAGCTGTACATCTCGGACGTCATCCAACTCTGCGAACAGCTGAGTAGCGTGCTGGCGGCCGCCGCCGACACGGTCGATACCGCGCGCGCCCCACTCGCCCAGGTGCGGCTGCGCGCGCTCGCGGCCTCCGTGGGCGCCGGTGTGCCCGTATCGATGGTGCGGATCGCGAATCTACGTGTGCTGACGCTGCATCGGGAACGGCTGCTGGACATCGCGGGCAAGAGCGATCCACACGACGACAGCTGGGAGGACATCGCGGATCTGTTGCGGTCGCCCGAGCACGTCAGCGAGCAAGATCTGCACCGGATCCGCGAGACCTATGCGGCCGTGCTGACCGGTGAGGGGCACGAGATCCGGCATCTGTTGTACGAGGACGTCTTCCACCTCGAGTTGCCCGGTGGCGGTGAGCAGATGGTGACGCTCGGCGACTGGCTGGCGCAGCTCGGCGACCTGGACGACCCGACGAGGTATCGCGACGCGTGGCGAAAGTTGGCGTCGGACTTGGGGATCGACTGTACCGACGGCGCCGAGCCCGGCACCTCGATCTGGACTGCGGAGGACGCCACCGTGACGATCCGGTTTCCGGAAGGGCGGGTGCTCGCCGACGAGGTGACGACGACAGGGGGCGGCATCGTGGTCTGCTGGCGCGGCATGTCGGATCGCGCGGAGGCCCTCGTCGCGGAGGCGACGCCGGGCAGCGCCCGATTCGTCGAGCCGAGGACCGTCGCGCAGACCATCGGCATGGTGCTGCGCGAGGTCGACGAGCCGGCGCAGCCGAAGGCCGTCGTGACGCATCTGGCCGCAGGCACGCTGCCCGGTGCCGGGCCGCCGCCGTGGGGCGACCGGCCGGTGCCCGCGCCGGAGCAGGTCGACGCGGAGACCGACCGCATCGAACCCACCGACAGCCCCGAGTAGCACTCGGGACTGAAGTCGCGACGTCGTGGCAGCAATCGGCTGAAGCGAGCCGTCGATACGTCGCGTGCTCCGAAGAAGTTTCCTCGTCGTGCCGTCGACCTGAAGCCGCGCAGGATTCAGGCTGTCGTGTGGCTACCGGAATCGCTGGTGGCCGTGGAAGGGGGCCCCACCCGCCGCTGGGACAGGTGACAGCGGGCCGGGACCCAACGAAGGAGAATCATGGTTACCACCGCATTGGCACGCACCCATCGCCCCGAGCCGGACCTGGTGTTCGTCGCGATGCCGTTCGGTACCAAGCCGCTCAACGGAATCGACGGCGCGACATGCGATTTCGACCGCATCTATCCGATCATCGCCGATACCATCCGGTCGGCCGGACTGCGTTCGGAACGGCTCGACGAGGTGTACGGCCCGACGGGCCTGATCGACCTGGTCTGGCAGTGCATCCAGCGGGCGACGATCGTGGTCTTCGATCTGACGACGAAGAATCACAACGTGACGCTCGAGCTCGGCTTGGCGCTCGCGCTCGGCAAGAAGATCGTCATGATCACCCAGAACACCGCCGACGTGCCCTCCGACTACCGCGGCCATCGAGTGCTGACCTATGGACTGCAGTACGACCGAGTCGAGAAGCTGAAGGTGTCGTTGAAGAAGCAGCTGCAGGCGACCCTTGCCGAGCCGAGCACGGAACGTGCCTGGTAGTTCGCGTACGCGAGGGAAGGTGCTGGTCCCGCCTGCTGGGAAGGCGACAGCGGGACCAGCCCAACATCGATGAAGTGTAGGGCAGGCCCGGCTGAAACCGCCGACCTTCGGCGAAACCCGGGTGAAGCAGGCCCGGGCTATCGCGGGGCAGCTGAAAATTCCCCCTCGCCATCGTGGTGGACGTGAAACCGCCCGGCGTCCAGGCTTATTGGTAGCTATCGGATTCGCCGGTGGCGCAAGGAAGGTGCCGGTCCCGCCTGCTGGGAAGCGCGACAGCGGGGCCGGCCCAACGAAAGGAAATCATGGCTGCCAATGCCATTGAACGGACCCATCAGCCGGAGAAGGACCTGGTCGTCATCGCGATGCCGCCCGGTGTCCAGCAACTCGGTCCGCGTGGCTCCGACTTCGACTTCGACAAGGTGTACGCGATCCTCGCCCGCACCATCGAGGCGATGGGGTTGCGGGCCGAACGGCTCGACGACGTGTACGGCCCGACCGGAAAGACCGAGTTGACGTCGCGGACGATCCAGCGTGCGGCGATCGTGGTTTTCGACCTCACCCTCAAGAACCACACCGTCACAATGCAGCTGGGCATGTCGTTGGTGTTCGGCAAGAAGGTCATCGTGATCAGTCAGGATCTCGACGACGTTCCGCCGGACTTCCGCGGTCATCGGGTGCTGGTGTACTCGATGATGTACGAGGACGTCCAGGCGCTGAAAAAGTCGCTGACGGAACAGATTACGGCCACCATGGCGGAAGAGAGCCAGGAGAAAGGGCTGTACCCACTGCCCAGCCCCGGGCGCGTCGACATCATGCCGGCGACGGTCATGCAGGTGGCGAAGGACTTCGTCCTGGTACGCCTCGACGATCCCTCGAAGCCGCCGCTGGTGATGACCAGCATGGACGTCGACTACACCCGCAAGATCGCGGATATGAGCCGGTGGTTCAAGGTGGGTGACCGAGTCGATGGTGCGTTCGTCGTCGACACCGTCAACGGGACGGCGAAGTACACCAGGCTTGCGGGGCAGGAGGATCCGTGGCTGGTGCTGAAGAACGAGTTCGCTGTCGGCACGGTGTTCACCGGCACCGTCACGAAGGTCATCGATAACCTCGGGCCGTTCGTCGCGGTCAAGCACGGTGTCGAGGGATTGTTGCCGGAGAAGACGCTGTCCGGGCCGGTTCCGCCGGCCGGTTCGAGGGTCGAAGTCAGGGTCGCGAACCTCGACGTGGTGAACAGGAAGGTAGGGCTGCGGCTCAACCGAGTGCTCACCTCGGTCGCGAATACCGCCGCGCCGAAGGCGCAACCGCTGGTCGGCGTGCGCGGCTACGGGCGAGTGGAGCGATGCGTGCCGCTCGTCGACGGGCGCGGCGGCTTCATCCTGCTGAGCATCGAGGGCAGGCAGCGGCCCGCGATGCTGCTGTGCAAGGACATGTCCGAAGATCTGCGCGGCGACCTGGCAGACGGGCAGGTCGACGTGGGCGAGGAGATCTACGTCGAGGTGATCGAGGTGACGCTCCAGAACGGCAAGGAGAAGGTGCTGCTGCGCGAGCTGCCGGACCCGGCGGACGAGACGGAGGTGGACGCGGAAACCGAAGCGGCGTAACAGATCTCGTTCGCAGCGCGACAGGACGGACCGGAGCAACTCCGGTCCGTCCTGTTGTTGTGTGGCGATTCGGCGAACGCGATTCCAGCTGCTGACCCGCTGGTGGTAGGGGAAAGCCGGTAGTCCGAATCACCTCTCGGTGGGATTCGCACGGGCGGTTCGATTTCTACCGTGATATCTGCGAACCCGACCGCGGTGGTGGGGTGCATGAGGACGGGAATCGGTGTGGGCATGAGCTCGGTGGGTCGAATGGCGGCTGCGGCGGTCGCGGTGGTGGGGGTAGTCAGCGGAGCCGGAATGTCGGCGGCGGCGCCGACCGAGACGGGCCCTGCGGCCGGTATGGATCGGTTCTATCGTCAGCAGCTGAACTGGCAGCCGTGCCACAACGACGCGCTGGACAAGGCTGGTGCTCAGTGCGCCGAGGTGCGGGTCCCGCTGAATTACGCTGCGCCCGAAGGACGGACGATCGATATCGCGATCTCCCGGATCCGGGCCGCCGAGCCCGCCGCCCGGCACGGCGCGCTGATGACCAACCCGGGTGGCCCCGGCGGCGCCGGACTGGATTTCACCGTGCAGGCCAGTGCGTTCATGCCGCCGGAATTTCACAACAACTATGACCTGATCGGAATGGACCCGCGCGGTGTCGGCCGCTCGGCGCCGGTGCATTGTCATTGGCCGATCGGTCTCTCGCTGTTCTCCGCGGGCGCCGATCAGGTCAGTTTCACGAAATCCGTGGAAACTCACGCGGATTTGGCGGCGCGCTGCCAGGCGTCCGCGCCCGACGTGCTGCCGTACATCACCACCCGCAACGCCGCGCGTGACGTCGACGTGATTCGCGGCGCGCTCGGCGAGCAGCGCATCAGTTATTTCGGCATGTCCTACGGGCCGTATCTAGGTTCGGTGTTCGCCCAGATGTTTCCCGACCGCGTCGATCGGCTCCTGTTCGACAGCGCGGTCGATCCCGATCGTTACGGCGTCGCGCAGACGCAGGACATGGGGGCACCGAACGAGGCCGCACTCGACGCCGGTGCCGACTGGATCGCCGCACGGAACGGCGAATATCATCTAGGCACAACACGTTCCGAGGTCCGGGCCGCCGCCGCGGCGTTGATCGATCATGCGGCACGACGGCCGATCCGGATCGGTGAGCATTCCGTCGAGGGCCGCTGGATACCGACGCTGCTGTTCGTCGCGCTTGCCGATCCGCGGCGCTACGACGCCCTCGCGGCCACGATTCGTGAGCTCACCGACGCCGATGCGGGCACGCCGGTCCAGCCGAATCCACAACTCGACGAGGACCTGCGCTTCATCTTGACGGCGCAACCCGACGATATGGCCGCCAACTCGGTCATCCTGTGCGGCGATGTGTCCGCGCCGCGCGATCCCCAGTGGTACTGGCGCAATATCGAAGCCAGCCGGGCGACGCAGCCGGTGTTCGGCCCGTTCGTCAACAACATCTCGCCGTGTGCGTTCTGGCCCGCACCCGTGGAACCGCCCACCGCCGTACGCAATGCGGTCCCCGCACTGATCCTGCAGGCCACCGGCGACCCGCGCACCGCCTACCAGGGCGGTGTCGCACTGCACCACGACATGACGGCCTCGCGCTTGGTCACCTTGCAGGACGCGGCCGTGCACGGCGTCTCGTTCCTGCCCAGTGCCTGTGTCCGGCAAGCCGTTGCCACCTATCTACGCGACGGCACGTTGCCCGCCACCGATCTCACCTGCCACGCCGACTGAGGCCCGCCCGTCCGCGGCCGGATGGTCGGCCCGGGTGTTGCGTTCGGCACACCGGTCGCGGACGAGCCGAGCGCCAGGCCTTTCGAGTACCCGGGTGGCCCGGCGCTTTACGCCCGTGACGGCGGGCAGTCGGGTCCGTACCCGTGACGTGGCGTTGCCTACCCCCACGGGGGTAGGCATATATACCGTCATCGAGGGACGACCGGATCCGAACCGGACCGTTAGCGTGTCACAGTGCGGGTGAATATCCGGTCGATCCTGCTCGACCTGCTTCTTGCGATGGTGTTGACCGCGCTGACCGTGGCAGGCATGCCGCTTGCCGAGCGTGCCGATCCGCAAGCTTTGGCACTGGCGGTGTTGACGACCGCGCCGATCGTGCTCGGCCGGTTCGCGCCGATCGTGACGATGCTGATCATCGGCGGCGCGATGATCGTCTACTCCCTGCTCGGCCACGCCGACTTCCCGATCTTCGGCATCGGCATCCTGGTCAGCCTCTACACCGTGGCCCGGCACCGGTCCACCCGCGTGGCGGCGATCGCCTGGGTGGCGGTCATGATCCTGACCATGTGGCTCAGCCTCCCCACCGCGGCCCCCAGCGGGTGGCCGACCGTCGTGAATGGGCTGTTGCAGGCGGTCACGGCCTGGGTCTTGGGTGACACCGTTCAGCGTTGGGCGCGGCGCAACAAGCGACTGGCCAAGCGAGCCGAGCGGGCCGCCGCCGCGGAACGGGTCCGGATCGCCCGAGAATTACACGACATCGTCGCCCATCACATGGCGGTCATTTCCTTGCAGTCGGGAGTGGCGCGATATGTGCTGGACACCGATCCGGCGGCCGTACGCGAAGCGCTGACGGCCGTGAACGACTCGGGGCGTGCGGCATTGGCCGAGATGCGCCGCCTGCTCGATGTGCTGCGGGTGGATTCGGACACCGATTACAGTCCGCAACCCGGCCTGGCGCAGCTGGCCGAGCTGGTCGACCGAACCCGCAGCGCGGGCCTGCCGGTCGAGCTCGAGATCACCGGGACGTCCCGGGAGTTGCCGCCGGGACCGGACCTGTGCGCCTATCGGGTAGCTCAGGAAGCGCTGACCAATGTCCTCAAACATGCCGGTCCAGCCCGCGCCCGGATGAAGGTCGATTACGGAGACAGTACCCTCACACTCCGGGTCGCGGACGACGGTGTCGGCGTGGCGAGCTCGTCCGGATCGCTTACGCCGCACGGGATTACGGGCATGCGTGAACGTGCGGAACTGTATGGCGGCGTGCTGACCGCAGGCCCGCGCGAGCAGGGCGGGTTCGCCGTACTGCTGCGACTTCCGATGAACGGGGATCAATGACCATCCGCGTGCTCGTCGCCGACGACCAGGTGCTCATTCGTGCGGGTCTCGTCGCGTTGTTCCGTGCCGCGCCCGGCATCGACGTCGTCGGCGAGGCGGCCGACGGTGCCCAGGCGGTCGCGCTGGCCGCCGAGAGCAACCCCGATGTCGTCCTGATGGACATCCGCATGCCCGTGCTGGACGGCATCGCCGCCACCCGGCAAATCCTCAGCGGCGCAAGCGATGTCGATCCGCCGCGGGTGGTCGTGCTGACCACCTTCGATCTCGACGAATACGTCTACGCCGCGCTCGGTACGGGCGCGTCGGGGTTCCTGCTCAAAGACGCACCGCCGGAACGGATCATCGGCGCGATCGGCACGATCGCCGCCGGGGACATGCTGATCGCGCCGACCATCACGCAGCGGCTGATCGAGACGTTCGCCGAGCAGCACCGATCCGCGGTGTTCAGCTCGCCGCAGCTGGCCGAGCTGACTCCCCGGGAGATCGAGGTGCTCGGCTTGGTCGCGAACGGGCTGAGCAATACCCAGATCGCGCAACGGCTGGTGCTCAGCGCGGAGACGGTCAAGACGCACGTCAAACGGATCATGGCCAAACTGCGGCTCGCCAGCCGCGCGCAAGCCGTCGTGGTGGCCTACGAGACCGGACTCGTCACCCCGGCCGTCGTACGGCGTCCGTCCGATCGTCGGGCGATACCTCCGGTGGGGTAGTCGGAGTTGCCATTCCAGGGTGACGACCAGGCACGATGGGCTGCCTACTGTCGATACACATGAGGAAATCGAAGGTAGGCGCACGAGTTGTGCTCGCGGGGTTGGCATTTCTGCTCTGCGGGTGTTCCGGTGCGAGTCGGGCGTCGCCGAGCGGCGACGCGGAAACCGCCGCCTGGCACCACAGCGCCGCTGAGTTGCTTGCCACGGCCACCCGCGCCGTCGACAAACACAAGAGCGTATCGATGGATCTCGATCTCGGTCGAGAAAGCAAGGGCAACTGTGCATTTCACGCGGAGTCGCCGAGCGACTACGCCTACCGTTGCACGCTCACCAGCGTGGAAAGCGCCAAACCCGGTCGAGCCGATTTCGTCCTGACACCAGCGGCGATGTACATCGAAATTCCTGCGGGACATGGCCATTCCGATCGGACGTCCTGGTTGAAGATTCGGCCAGGTGCGGACTCCGGTCTGTTCGGGATCGACGCTGAGCAGATCCGCGATCTGACCGTTGCCGAGAAAATGATTCCGGCCGCAGGAGCCACGATCGTGCGTGTGCTGCCGGGCACCATCGATGGCTCGGCGACAACTCGATACACCCTGCACATCGATACCGCCACCGCTGCCAGGGATGCCACCTACAGCGAGCAGCGGTCTCAGATGAAATACCTTGCAGACGAAGGTATTTCGATCGTGGAGGTCGACTTCTGGGTCGACGAGCAGGACCTGCCCGCCAAGATCACCGTCGTCACCCCGATACCGAAGATCGGCCCGCTCGGCAGCACGGTCCGCTACCGCGACTGGGGTTCGCCCGTACGAATCGACGTGCCCTCGGACGACCAGGTCGGCACCCAGGTGGACCTGGGCGGCCGGTGATCACGCGGCGAGTTCCTTGGCGGGTATTACGGATCGGTTCGGCGGCCGCTGACGAGGGGGATGGCCGCCGAACCGGTCCTGCAGCAGGTCAGTGCCTTACAGCGTGACGCTGACCAACTCCCGTGGTGCCGCGGTGTGCACCGAACCGTCCGCCGCGTTGTGTCCGATCAGCGGCAGTGCGGGTTCGCGCGGCGTCGGTGCGGCGGCCTGCTCGGTGCGCGGCAGCGGAGCGAGCACCTGCTGCAGCGAGGCGATCAGCGCTGCGGTGGGTGTCGTCTGAGGAATGCCGTCGAGCAGTTGGGTGCCCGTCCGCATGGCGCCACCGGTGCAGTCGCGATCGGGGCCGAACTGGTCCTGCCCAGCTCGCAGCGCCGAAATGAGATACTCCACTACCGGATTGGAGTTCGTCTGCACCGTGTTGTTATTGATGTTGATGTTGATGATCGGCACCACCACGATCAGCACGATCGGGATGATGAACAGCAGCGGCACCACGACCACCATCGGCAGCGCCAGCGCCGCCAGCGCCAGGGCCACGATCGGCACCGCCACCGCGACCAGCCCGGCCAGCGCGAAACCGCCGACCGCGAACGCCGCGACCGCGGCCGCCGCACCCAAGACGAACGCGCCGAACACCGGAATACCGATCATCGCCACCGCAAGAGCCAGCGCGGCAAGGAGAATCGGAATACCGCCCGCCAGCAACGGACCGCCGACGACAACCGCCGTAAGGAACGCCGCACCGGCCGCGATCACCGTGCCGACCACCGCCGCGCCCGCGGCCAATGTGGCCAGCGCGGCCAGGGCGACCGCGACCATCGCCAGCAGACCCAGTACGAGGGGCACACCGATCGCGGCGGCGACAGCACCGAACAGCACCGCAGCGCCGACAACCGCCGCGCCGACCGCGAGCCCACCGATAAGCAACGCGCCCAACACAATCGGCGTGCCGATCACCACGGCCGCCACCGCAAGCGCGGCCACGATCGCAGCGGCGATGGCACCGAGGGCCAGCGAACCACCGATGGCCACCGCAGCCGCCGCCAGCACGCCGAAGATAAGCGCCCCCAGCACGATCGCTCCGCCGACCGTCGCGGCCGCCGCAGCCAAAGCGGCCAACAGCGGCGGCCCGCCGATGATGACCGCCGCGGTCACGAGTGCCCCGAACGCCAACAGCCCCAGGACAATCGGCCCCCCGATGACGACGGCCGCAGCGAGCGCGGCCAGCAGCGCCGGTCCGCCGATCACGACCGCCCCGACAGCCAATGCGAGCAGGCCCAAGGCGATTGGTGCGCCGACGACCAGTGCCCCGAGCACGAGTGCGCCCAGTCCCAACAGGATTGGTCCGCCGATGACCACTGCTCCGATGGCGAGTGCGCCAAGTGCCAGCAGCCCCAAGACAATTGGTGCG
>NZ_JBITJI010000010.1:0-287609 GCF_044459885.1 Nocardia sp. NPDC050175 | reverse complement strand
TTGGTGCGCCGACGACCAGTGCCCCGAGCACGAGTGCGCCCAGTCCCAACAGGATTGGTCCGCCGATCACGACTGCTCCGATCGCGAGTGCGCCGAGCGCCAGCAGGCCGAGGGCGATTGGTCCGCCGATGACTACTGCTCCGATGGCGAGTGCGCCGAGCGCCAGCAGGCCCAAGATAATTGGTGCGCCGACGACCAGTGCCCCGAGCACGAGTGCGCCCAGTCCCAACAGGATTGGTCCGCCGATCACGACTGCTCCGATCGCGAGTGCGCCGAGTGCGAGTGCACCTAGTCCCACCAGGATTGGTCCGCCGATGACGACTGCGCCGACGGCGAGTGCCCCGAGTGCCAGTAGGCCCAGCACGATTGGTCCGCCGATGACAACTGCGCCGAGCGCCAGTGCCCCAAGTGCAAGCAGACCCAGCACGATTGGTCCGCCGATCACGACCGCGCCAACAGCGAGTGCGCCAAGTGCCAGCAGCCCCAGGGCAATTGGTACGCCGACGACCAGGGCGCCGAGCGCGAGCGCACCCAGTCCCAACAGGATCGGTCCGCCGACCAGCACCAACACGGGTATTACCGCCATCAGGACCGGTGCGAGGAGCATTGCCCCGGCGATCGCCAGCAGGATGACGATGCCGAGCGACAGAATGCCGCCCGCGATCACGGCGACGAGTTCGCCGAGCGTCGGGATGCCGATCAGCAGGATGGCGAGTGCCACGAGGCCGACCCCGACCACGGCGATACTCGCCGCACCGATCACCAGGGCCGCGAAGCCGAGGATCGCACCGAATATCGGTGTCATCACCAGTCCGGCGACCACCGGTGCCAGCGGACCGAAGATCAGGAACGGCAGGCTGAGCACCGCCGCGACGAGCACGGTGGCGACGGCGAGGATGCCGGTGCCGATGGCGAGCACCGGAATCGAGACCACGGCGACGATCACGATGGCGAGCGCGGTGATGGCCCATGCCCCCAGGACCGCGCCGAAGGAAATGGCAATGGCCAGGGCGGCGACCCCGAATATCAACGCCGCCAGCGGGATGGTGAGCAGCCCGAGCGGCGGGAAGACCAGCATCGGGGCGAAGGCGAGCACGGCCGCGCCGAGTGCCGCCGCGATGGTCAGTCCGACGCCGGTGATGGCGAGCGCGCCCCCGATCCCGGCGAGGAACAGCAGACCGGCGATCGCGGACCCGACGACGTTGAAGAACATGGTCGCCAGGAAGGCGCCGAAGATCAACGGTGACAACAGCACGAATAGCGGCGGGTTGAGCAGGATGAGCCCGATGGTGTCGATCCCGAGCACGCCGAAGGCGAGGAACGGGATGGCCACGCTGGCCGCCGCGATGGCCGTCGCCGTCAGGCCGGAGCAGGCCATAGTCAACAGGACGACGCCCGCGGTACCCACGAAGGTGGCGGCGACGACCGCGAGCGCCACCGCCGCGACCGCGAGACCGCCGCCGATGGCCACGATCAGGCCGAGCGGAATGGTGATCAGCGCCAACGGTGGGAACAGCAGCGTGACCACGAACAGCGCCGCGAGGACAGCGAAGAGCACCAGGGCCCCGCCGACGATGATGATGCCCGCACCGGACACCGCGAGCAGCCCGCCGATCAGTGGTCCGGCGAACAGCATCGCCACACCGAAGAACATCGGCAGCGCCGTGAACAGGGCGAAGGACAGCGGAGCCAGCAGCGGTCCGAGGAAGGGCACCAGCAAGATCAGCGCAGCGGTGATCGCGAGACCGGCCAGCGGCACGACGTGCTGCACCAACTCGACGGCCGCATAGACCGCGGCGATGAACGCCGCGCCGATGAACCAGGCGAAGATCGCCGCGGCCAGCACGAGCACCCCACCGGCCAAACCGAGCACCGTCGCGCCGATGACGAACGGCGCGGCCAGGATGATCAGGGGCAGCGTGATCGGCAGCGTCACGACGGTCAGCACGATGCCGATGACCAGTAACACCGGCAGCGCGATCAGCGCGGCGACGATGAGCACGGGGATCGCGAGCAGGATCAGGACGGCGATGATCGGCAGCGCGATGATGGCCAGCGGCAGCAACGCGAGAGCCGGGATCATGAACAGCCCGGTGTGGTTGAGCGCGAGGCCGACCACGTTCCGCAGATCCTTACGCACCGTCGACAGCAGATCGTTGGCTGTTGGTCCGGTCAGCAGGGACAGGAACTCGCGAACCGGATCCGGCGCACGCAGCACCGTCCCGAGCGCCTCGATCAGCGGCACACCGAGGTCGATCAGATCGGGCGATATCGATCGGACGAATTCGCTGACCGGAGCAGGCAATCCGTTCGCGTTGTCGGCGAACGAGGTCAGCAGATCCCGCAGGCCCGCACTCGGATTCGGTCCGCTGATCGGGAATCCGAAGGCCTCGGCGGCCTGGACGATCAGGTCGTCGATGGGGTCGCCGCCCGGTTTGCGCAGGCCCGCACCGGCCATTTCGGTTGCGCTCGTGACGAATCCGAGCAGATCGTTGATCGGCTGGCGCAGTGGTCCGTCCGGGAAGGCGGTGTCGGCAAAGTGCGCGATCTGGCCGAGATCGAGCCCCGATCCCGTGATCTGGGCGACGGTGGCGGCGATATCGGACACCGGTTGCGATACCGGCCCGAGTAGATCGGTGATGGCCGGTGCGACCGACGTCGACATGGGCGCACCCGTCGATGTAGGCGCGCTCGCCGGCGTGCTGTCACGCATCGGTGCGCTCGGCGTCGCCGCGGGCGCCGGACTGCCCGCACCAGCGGCCCACGGGGCGGTCGCGGTGCCGATCACCGACAACCCCGAGTCGATCATCGAACGCGTGCCGGGGTCGAGATGCTCGTAGGCCGTCGTGCCGAGGTTCGACAGGATGTCGCCGATCTGGCCAGCGCCGATCGGGCTGGGTGACGGCGGTGCGTCGGCGCCGATCGGGCTAGGTGACGGCGGTGCGTCGGCCGAGGCGTGCGCGCCGGACACCATAACCGTGGCCAGCCCCGCGAAGGCCGCGGCGGCGGTCAGTCCGCGCTGGTTCCGGTTCGTTACCAGGCGGTGCTTTGCTTGAGCCTTGGTCGTCTTGATCTGACGTGTCTTCGTCCGCATTGTCGAACACCTTTCAATCGATCCCGGCGAACCGGGTGCTGGTTTTACTGCGGTCCGGTTTCGCCCGGTCCGCAGTAGGCGCGAGATGTCCCGCCGTTGGCCCCGAGGGTGATGCCGACATGGCTGTGCAGAATGCCCACCACATCCCGGCATCGGAGGAAGGCATGGAGGTCTTGCCCCGCTCCTGGCTGACAGGAGAGCGTCAGCACATTCGGTACCGAGTAGTCGGCGGCGCAACCGGGTGGCGGCGGATGTGCCGCCGCCATTCCGGCAAAGGGAATCGCGCCCAAGATGCCGACCGTGACCGAAGTCAAGGCCAAGCGTTTTGGTGACAGTTTTCGATTGTTCTTCACCGTAAAGATGGTTGTGTACGTGGTTCGGGCCAGTCAAATGTCTAATTCGGACAAAACGGCATATGGCCAGGTGGGGGCGGTAGTCGAGTAATCGCCAGCATATTATCGTTATCTTATGGTTAGGTGGCGATGGTTGAATTATTCGTTTACATACGCTCCGAGTCGCCTATTCGACCGTTCGTGCGTCGGCCGGTATGGATGCGTTATTCGATAACGTCGATGAGTGACTGTTAAATGTCACAATGGTTCGCGTCGGTATTTGGGTACGTTAATAGTGGACAATTGTCCGGAGGATTTTGGTCGATATATTCGATCGATGGTAAGTCTAAGGCAGTGACCGATATTCCGGTGCCGAATTACCACCCGCGCGCTAAGCCGCGAACGCGCCGATGCGGTCGGTCAGGAAGTCTGTGTCCAGACCGCGATAGTTCTCACGCGCGGAAATGGGCCGGCGGGATCCGCTCGATCAACCGTGAAGGTCGGCGGTGCCGATATACCGGGATCTACCGCCTGTCGTCGCTCGACCGCGCCGGCCTGCGGATTGCAGTACTCGTCGCCGTCGGCGTGCCGCGCGGTGAGCGCGAGCAGCAGTGCGACCACCGCGAGCGCGACCAGACCGGTGGCGCCGACCAGCAGCAGCCGCCACGCATGTCTCCGGCGTGCCACCGCGCGTGCCGACTCGGCGATGAATTCACGCGCGACGCAGTTCAGTGAGTTCGTCTTCGCGTCGAGTTCGGTCGCGGTGTCCAGGCGACCTTTGCCGTAGAGCAGCCGCACGGGGTGGCCACCGGCCGACCAAGCGCGCGCGTCCTCCTCGACGCGTTGGCGGGCCGGGGCAAACTTCGCTTCCTCGGCAAGCCAGCCCGTCATCCGCGGCCACCCCGTGAGCAGCGCATCGTGCAGCAGTTCGACCTCGCCGGCGTGGTGGATCAGCAGGCGCGCGGCGGCGAACCTGTCGATGATCGCCGCGGTGCGTCGCGGGTTGGCGGACTCGCTGACCAGGACGTCGTAGCGGACCCGATTACGGATGGTGGTGTGCGGTCCGGCCAGGGTGAGCGCGATGAGAAGTCTTCTCGCGGCTTCCCGTTCGTCGGTGTCGAGCTCGGACCACACCCGTTCGGCGGTCGCGGCGATGGTGCCCGAGACTCGGCCCGCAGCCTCGTACAGGTCCAGTGTCAGGGTTTTGCTCTTGCGCTTCGACCAGATCTCCCGCAGTACGTGCGACAGCAGGGGCAGCAGCGCGGCCCGGGCGTTCGGGGACGCGGCGGCGTGGACATCGGCCAGCAGGACATCGACGAGGTGCGGGTCTACCCGCAAGCCGAGCGCAGCGGCCGGGGCGGTGATCGCTTCGCGCAGTTCGTCTTCGGTCATCGCGCCGAGCACCATGGATCGCTCGGGCAGTGCGTCCGCGAGCGGTTCGTAGTCCAGGATGTCGGGGACACGGTTGACATCGAGGACCAGTACAACCACATTCGCGGCCGCCAACCCGCGCACCGCGTCGAGGACGAGATTGCGTACTTCGTCTGCGCACCGGGTGAACAGTTCCTCGCCCTGGTCGATCAGGATCAGCCGATTGCCGTCGCCGGAATAGGGGACGGTACGCAGCGCGGCGAGGGGATCGGTGCCGAGGCTGATCAGGATCGGTGTGCGGGATCCCGGATGAGCCTGCAGCCCGGCGGCCAGCAACGACGACTTGCCCGTGCCCGGATAGCCGAGCAGCAGCACCAGCGACGTGTCGCTCGTCGCCGCGGACTCGACCAGGTCGGTGAGTTGGCGCAACGCTGCGTCGCGACCGAAGAACAGGTCGGCGTCCTCGGCGCGGTACGGAGCGAGGCCGCGGTACGGCTCACGGTTCGGGTCGCACGCGACGGCGGGCCCGTCCGAGCGAGACACCGCCCAGGTCTCGTGCCAGTTCGCCAGATCGAGCAACGAAGGATCGAGGCCGGCCGGCACGCCGCTACGGCTTCGGGCCGCCGTGATGAGTACCTCCAGCACCGGGCGCACGGCTTCGAAAGTGGCGGGCACCCGGTCCGCGCGGCGCCACTTGCTGATCTGCTGCTCGGTGACGGTCGTCGCCCCGTTGGTCCGGGTATTGACCGCGCGGACAACGGATTTCGTCGGAGGCGCACCCGCCGCACGGAAAAGCACCGTCAGCCGTTCCCCGAAAAGTCCCTTCCTCTGGTTCATTTCGCCTACCCGAGCCCGGCCGATGACGATTGCAGATCGTGTTCGCTACGTGCGTCGAGCATCTTCGAAACTCCTTGTGCTGGCTAGGTGGTCAGGCGCGAGGCCTGATCCGTGCGCGCCCGCCGACCTGGTCGGCCGTGGCGACTGCCTCCGAAGGTGTTGTGAAGTCTCACAAAATATACAGATATGTATTTTATTCAAGTATGTACACTTTTCCGGTGGGTACGCAACGGGATGACGATGAGATGGACGTCACTACCCCTCCTGACCGGCCGTTGTCCCGCAAACGACGGCAAACTCGGGACCGGTTACTGAGCGCCGCGTTGGACGCGTTCGCTGAACGGGGGTTCCACGCGAGCTCGGTAGAAGACATCTGCGAACGGGCAGGCATGACCCGCGGCGGCTTCTACGGCAACTTCGCCTCCAAGGACGAACTGTTCCTAGCGCTGTACGAGCAGCAAACCGCCCACCTCCTCGACGCGATCAGCACCACCCCGCGGACGGACAACACGGTGGTGCAGGAGTACGTACCTGCTTTTCTAGGCACGATCCCGCAGGATCTCCGATGGCATCTGGTCAACTCCGAATTCGCCCTGCACGCACTACGCGACCCCGCAGCAGCAGCCGTCTTAGTAGAGGCGACCACACGCCTACGCGCCCGAATGAGCAGCCGCATCAACGCCGTACTCACCGCAGCGGGCCTACGCCTAACCGTCCCCACCGACACCGTCGTCCGCTGGCTATTCGCCGTCCGCAACGGCGGCCTAACCCAGTCCTACCTAGAACCCGACCTCCTCCACCCCAACGAACTACTAGACCAACTAGCCCAACTACTCCTCGTAGTAGCCACCCGCACAACCGACTCCGATTAGCGGCCAGTCCGCGCCCTGTGGGAAAGTCAGTTCCCACAGCTGCGGGCGATTCAACGCAGCCGCCGGGTCAATTGGCAACGGGCAGTTCAGCAATGGCGGTTGGTTCCGTTGATTCCGAGGAACTGCGCGATCACCTCGGCGGCGACCAGTCCGCCGCCGACCGTCGTATCGGGGAGCAGGCTCCGGCCGATGGGGCCGGGGATTTCGTGCTTTCCGCCGACGACGGTGTAGCCGGTCACGGGCTTGTGTCCGGGTTGGTGGTATTCGGTGCGGCCGACCCATCCGCTACCGGTGGGAATCCACTGGAACGCGGGTGGTGTTTCGATGCCGTTGCGGGCGGCGAACCACCGGAGTGTATCGGGGAATGACAGATGCTGCCCTTTCCCGAAGAGGGCGCGCTGCTGCGTCGGTGAGATCCGGAATCCGACTGTGCCGCCACGCCATAGGGCGAGGGGATCGGCGGTGCCATGAAAGGTGAGCACCGGCACTGGCATCGGTGGTCGCTCGCTGCAGACCCGGTTACTCGCCGCAGGGAGGGTGCTGGAAATCAGGGCAGCCCCCGCGAGCAGATCAGGTGCATCGCACAGCAACCGGATCGCCATCTGCCCGCCGAGAGAGAACCCGACGACGAAGACGCGATGTGGATCCAGCGACCACGTCGTGACGAGGTGTTCGGCCAACCCCCGGAGATATCCGACGTCATTGACGCGCTTGATGCGCCGCGACAGCATCACCGCCTTGCGTGCCGAATTCCATTCGCGCGCAATGTCATCGGGATAAGCGACGACGGCGCCGCCGTCGCGGGCGAAACTATCGAACGATCTCCCGGCGTATCGGCTACGCATCGACTCCCCGGTGTCGCGGAATTCGTGCAGCACGAGAACTAATGGGGCACCGGGGGACACGACGCTGGGGCGCACCAGAGTGTGGGTGCGGTGTTGCTGATGGTCAAGGGATTCACGGGTGACAACGACGTTCGCCTGGCGCCTGCGTATCCACACAACCGTCGATTCTGACCACACCCGCGCGGATATACCAGTACCGACACAGCTCCGAGATCGCAGTCATCGGCATACACCGCGACCGCCTCATCAGCGGAGAGTGACGGGCAACTCTTGGATGCGTCGGAAGAAGATGGCGCGCCGCCATTTCAGCTCGTCCGGGGCGACCGCCAACGCGATGTCGGGGTATCGAGCGAGGAGTTGGGTGACCGCGATGTGGGTGAGGGAAGGGGCGAGGGGAGCACCGATGCAGTAGTGGATGCCGTGACCGAAGGATAGGGAGCGCCGCGGCTTGCGGGTGGAGTCGAAGGTTGCGGGACATGCGTTGGCTTTGCTGTCGTAGCCGGCGGCGAGCAGGGAAATCCAAATCCATTCTCCGGCACGGATTTCCTGACCGGCGAGGGTGATCGGTTCGGCGGCCACGCGCAGCGTTGCCACCGGCTGCGGCGTGTGTACGCGCAGCGTTTCCTCGATGACCGGGGCGAGGGCCTTGGGGTCGGCCTTGACGCGCGCCATTTCGGTGGGGTTGGTCAGGAGGGCGTAGACGGTGTTGAGAATCATGGACGTCACCGCTTCGTGTCCGGCAAGGAGAACGATCGAGGCGGTCGAGGTGGCTTCTTTGAAGCTCAGCTCACCGCGTCGATGCGCGGCGGCGAGTGTGCTGAGTACGTCGTCACGCGGCGCGAACCGTCGCAGGACCAGATAGGGGAGTATCACCCTGGCGAATCCGATTACCCCGCTGCGTAGTTCGGGCAGGCTCGAGGAGGAAATCGCCGAGGGCGTACGAGGATCTGGTGATGATGTCGGCATGCCGGGCCGGAACTCCGGTGATCTCGGCGGCGATCCGGACCGGCAGCGGGATGGCGAACGCGGCGGACAGGTCGACCGGTCCCGTGGCGTCCATCCGGTCCAGCAACTCGTCGGCGAGGCGGGTGACGCGAGGGGCGCGGTCGGCGACAGCGCGCGGGCTGAACGAGTCGGCCACGACGCTGCGCAACCGGTCGTGGTCGGGCGGCTGGGATCCGAGCATGTGCGTGATCAGGTGCGAGTTCGCCCACCGGTTGAACCGGCTGCGACGGCTCAGGCCGCTGGTGTCCGGGACATACGAGCCGTTCATGGTTTCCGGCGTTTTGATCACGCGGGCATCGGTGAACACTGCCTAGGCCAGCTCGTGGCTGGTGATCATCCAGCCGCTGACCCCTTGTGGCGCCGTGAACCGGTGTATCGGCCCGCTTTCGGCGAGCTGATACATGAGTTCCGCAGGCGCCGCGAAGTATTCGTCGTCGAAGGTCAGGTGCTGAACCGGTTCGGCGGTCACCTGCACGGTTCTACCATGGGCAGCGACTCGGTGCCGCTCGAGGCCCGCAGGCATGGTCCTGGCCGTGATCACACTGCTGAACACATTGTGGCTCAACGAGTCTCGTTCGCCGCGGCCGCCGACCGTTCCTACGCTTCCGGCGCCACCTCGACCGGAAACAGGATGGGGCTGAGCAGATACCGCCCGCGCCCGGGCGCTGGTTCATTGGTCATGCGGGGCACGATCACCTGCCGCAACTCCAGGATGAGCTCCTCGAGCTCGGTGTGGTCCAGCCACAGCGCATGCTGCCGGTAGCCAACGAGATCTCCTGCCGGATCGGCGTTTTCGCGGTCGAGATACGCGGTGAACTCCGAGATCAGCACAGCCATCGCCGTGACGAAGATCCGCCGGTGATCGTCGATCGTGGCCGCTACCGCCTCCTCTGCGCTGATCGTCGCCCGGTCCGCACGTAGCCGATAGTGCCGTTCGACCGCGCCACGCACCCGCCGCTCCTGCGCGACTTCCAGGATGCCGGCCGCGGCCAGCGCCTCGACGTGCCGGTACACCATCGCCTTCGAAACCCCGGGCAGTCGGGTGCCCAGTTCGGCGGTGGTCAGTGTGCGGCCACCGCGCAACGTGTGCACGATCCGCAGCCGCGCCGGGTGTGCGATCAGCTCCAAGGCATCCACTTCTCAACTATCTCATATCTTGCTAACGTTCTCATCAAACGAGAAAGGTTGAGCGATGACGAGACACACCGACCCGGAAACCGTGGCGAAGACCGTGCTGGCGATGCTGCGCGAGGGGCGCTTCGACGATCTCGAGGAGCTGTTCGCGCCCGTGCTGGCGGCGGCGGTGTCGGCGGACACCGTCCGGACCGGGTGGGTCGGGGAGATCGCGAAAACGGGCCAGGTACGTGCCCTCGGCGAGGTGGTCATCACCCCGGTCGATGACCAGCTCACCCGAGCGGTGGTGCCGCTGCACTGCGAGAACGGTGAGCTCGAGCTACGTCTCGCGGTCGACGCGGGCGGTCGGCTGCACGGCCTGCGGCTCGCGCCGCCTGCTGAATCTGCCTGGACCCCACCGCGTTACGCCACGCCACGCCGTTTCACCGAACAGGACATCACCCTGGAATGCGGACCGCTCACCGTCCCAGGCACGCTGACCATGCCCCGGGGCGGCCGCGACCGGCCCGGGGTCGTGCTGATCGCCTCCGGCCCCAGCGACCGAGACGTGACGGTGGGGCCGAACAAGCCGTTCAAGGACCTCGCGTGGGGTCTGGCCAGTCGCGGTGTCGCGGTGGTGCGGTTCGACAAGGTGACCCATGTGCACACCAGCATGGAGCACGAACCCGGCTGCACCATGGTCGAGGAGTATCTGCCGAATGTGCTTGCCGCAGTGCGGTTGTTGCAGCAGCAGCCCGGAGTCGACCCCGCCCGGGTCTTCGTGGCGGGCCACAGCGGCGGCGGCAAGGCCGCGGTCCGCGTCGCCGCAGCGGAACCCTCGATCGCGGGTGTGGTGATGCTGGCCGCGGACACGATCCCGCTGCCACGCGCCGCGGCGCGCATATTCAGCTACATCGCAGACATTGACCCGGCAACGGCCCTCGCGCACAGCACCGAAACGATCGCCCGGACCGAAGATCCGGCGCTGACCCTCGAAACCCCCGGAGCGGAGCTGCTGTTCGGCTGGCCCGCCTCCTACTGGCTGGACCTGCGTGAGTTCGACCAGGTCGCCACCGCCGCGTCCCTCGACCGGCCGATCCTGGTGCTGCAAGGCGGTCGTGACTACCAGGTCACCGAGGTCGACGACCTAGCCGGGTGGCGGGCCGGCCTGGCCGGAAAACCGGGCGTGACCATCAAGGTGTTCGCGGCCGACGACCACATGTTCTTCCCTGGCAGCGGCCCCTCCGTCCCCGCGGACTATCAACTGCCGCAGCACGTCGATCCGGAAGTGATTGCCGCCATTGCGGAATGGCTGCCCGGCGCACGCCGCGGCCCGATGTCCCGGCTGCTGGCCCACCTCGGTAGGTGAGCACCATGACGATCCCGGCCCCGGGCAACGCGGCGGCACAACCGATCGTGATCAAGACCGGACCTTGCGTTGTGTCAGCGCGGACACACAGTGGACGTCGGTGAGCGAACAGATTATTCGAGCCCGGAACCGAAGAATTGGCGACACACCACGGAAGCCACTTCGGAGGAAAACCACATGTCGAAACTCGCCAAGATGATCAATACCGCCGCCATCGCGATCGCCGCCGCCGCGGTGCTCGGCCTGTCCGGGGCCCCGGCCGCTATGGCGCAACCGCCGGCACCCGCCCCATCGGCATCGGCGCCCGTACTCGCGAAAACGCAGGGCTGGCTGAACATCTACAGCGGCCAGGCACCGCAGGGCACCAATGCGGTGCAGCTCAAGGTGACCAACGATCCCACTGTCGGCCCGCGGGTGACCGACCGTGACGGTCGCTCGCTCTACCGATTCGACAAGGACACCGCCAACCCGTCGAAGTCGAATTGCAACGGCGACTGCGCCGTCACCTGGCCGCCGCTGCTGGTCAGCCGGGGCCAAGCACTGTACGTCGACGGCATCGACCCTGCGCTGACCGGATTTGTCGAGCGCGCGGACGGCTCGTGCCAGATCACCGTCGGCGGGTGGCCGGTCTACTACTTCTCGAAGGATCAGAAGCCGGGAGATCTGCTCGGTCAGGGCGTTGGTGGCACCTGGTTCGCGGTCGCACCCACCGGTGGCAAGGCGCTGGCCAAGTAGCCGTTCAGCCTGCGGCGGCGCGCACCAGCGCCGCCCGGTCGACCACGGTGATGCGGCCACGGGTCAGCGCGAGGATCTCGCGCTGTTGCAGTTCGCGCAGCACCTTGTTCGTCGTGGCCCTCGTGGTGCCCGCCATGGACGCCAAATCGTCTTGGTTGAGCCGGATCTCGGCAATGGGATGCGCGCCGCCATAGATGCGGGCAAGGTCGACGAGCCGTCGCACCACCCGGGTTTCCACCGGTAGATACAACGCCTCGAGCACCTGCGCGGACAGTCTGCGCACCTGAGCGGCCAACGTAGCGATGATGACCTGGTCGATCTCCGGGTAGGTCTGCCGCAGCGTGGTCAGCTGCGCTCGGCTCAACGTCAATGTCTCGACATTTTCCACCGCTTCGACGGTCGCGGTGCGGCGAGAGTTGCTGTCCGCCACCGCCAATTCGCCGAATGAGTAGCCCGGACCGAGCATGGTCAGGGTGGCGGTGTTCCCGAACGGAGTGGCGACGCGAACGATGAGCCGGCCGGATTTGATCAGATGCAGGCAGTCGCCGGGATCGCCTTCGTGGCAGAGGATTTCCCGGCGTTTGAACCGGCGTGGCGTGCACGAGGCAAGGATTTCGCGTCGCTCCTGATCGGTCAATCCACGCAGTATCTCGAAATCGGTGGTCACCGTAGTCCATCCAACACATAGCAGGTCACCGGTTCACTCCGGCCTTTGACAGTCAACGTGCCACGGCCGCGCACCTGCGCGCGCGGGCCGAGCTGCGCATAGGTCAGCGAGCCGATGACCACGGTGCCGGGTTCGGCCAAACTCTCCAGTCGCGCAGCAAGATTCGTGGTGTCACCGATCGCGGTGTAGTTGCGCATCTGCTGCGCGCCGACGTTACCGACCAGCGCCGGACCGGTATTGACGCCGACCCGGAAGCGCGGCCAGCCGGGATGTTCCCGCACGGTTTCGGCGACCACCCGCTGTAGCTCGAGCCCGGCCCGCGCCGCCCGCAGCGCGTGATCCGGCTGGTGGGTAGGCGCGTTGAACAGGGCCATCACCGCGTCACCGACAAACTGCACCACCGTGCCGCCCTGGTCCAGGATGACCGGCACGATCGCGCCGTAGAACGTATTGAGCATGTGCACAACAGCTTCCGGAGTCGAGGACTCGGCGAAGGGCGTGAACCCGGACAGGTCGGCCATGAGCACGCTGACCTCGGCGCGCCGGCCACCCAGTCCGGCCCTGGACGGGTCCGCGATCAGCGCGGTCGCCACCGCAGGCGACATGTAGGACCGGAACAGCCCGTCGATCTGCTGATAGAGGCGAGCGTTCTCCAGCATGACCGAGGTCCGGTCGGCGAACGAGCGCAGCATCGCCAACTCGGCGTCGCCGAAATACCCGTCCGCACGGCGCACTTCGAGGACTCCGGCCTGGCTGCCCTTGACGACCAGTGGCAAGGCCACCGCTCCTGGATCGGCGGCGCCGCCGTCAGGAAAGCTCAATTCGCCGCCTCGAATCAGGCCCAGCCGGAACCGATCCCGGTCGAAGGCCGCCGACACCAGCTGCAGCACCTCGTCGAGCAGGTCCTCTTCGCGCCGAATCACGTTGGAGCGCTCGCCGATTGCCGCCAGCACGCCGAGCCTGCGGACCTGCTCTCGCTCGCTGCCCAATGCGTGGGCGCCCTGCTGCAGCACCGCGAGCTGGCGCTCGGTCAGCCCGAATCGCTTGGACAGCCGGACCCCGACCGCGCCGAGCGGCTCGGTCGAGACCACGCCGCCCTCGGCGCGCTCACGCAACGCGTCGACCATCTCGTTCAGCGCGTGCGCGTAGTCGCGCTCCAGCCCGGCCACGGTCTGGCGCAGCGTGACACTGTCGAACAGCCCGAGAGTCGAACCCTCCCTGCGGAATTGCAGGTGCGCGCTGGCGGAGATGAGCACAAACGCGGCCAGCATCAGCACATGCCATTCCCACCACGAGGTGTGCCAGCTGCGCCCGAATCCCACCGCGAACAGCGCCTCGGCCAGCAGCACAAAGGCGGTGAGCACGCTGAGCAGCATCACACCGCGCCGACGCAGATACTGCCGGGCATACCGAAGCGCCGCAACGAAATAGCACACCGACCCAAGAAAGGCCACGCCGATCAACGGCCCCCGAGCCTCGGCCGGATCGGGCGCGTGATCCAACGGTGGCAGCTGTGCCATCGAAACCACTGCCCACACCCCGAGCAGCAGCGTCGGCAGCGCGGACAACAACCACGCGAACCGCTGCAATCGGGCGGCCGCGGCCGGACCGAATTCCACCGACGACGCCAGCGCGGCAAGACCACCGAGCCCCAGCCCGACCGGGACCGCATAGACGAAACCGGCGTTTGGCGTCAGCAGAATGACACCCGGCGTCGCCAAGGCGTGCAACGCGAGGAAGCCCGCGCTGAACTGGAACATCAGCGACACCAGAATCAGCCGCGCGTCAGCACGCATCCGAGCGGCCCGAAACAGCATGACGCCCAACGCCATCGCGATGACAGCAGTAGCGAGCACCAGCCAGAAATGCCCCCCTTGGTGCTCGTAGTCATGGTCGAGCGCAGGCCGGGAAACCAGCAACCACAACCCGAACGCCGGCAACGAGACGTGCCCCAGCCACAACAGAATCCTGACCCTCGACACCACCAGAACGTACCGTGTAGCGCGCTGCGCGCGTCAATTATCTTTGACACTAAGATAGTTAGTATCTAAGCTACTTGTGCGGTCGGTCTGCCGTGTTCGATGAGAGGGGAGCATCGGCTATGAGGGCCTTGTCGAGAACACGCTGTGTCGCGGTGGTAGGTGCTGCGATGTTGGTGACGACGTCTGGATGCGCGGAAAACCATCCGCCGCCGACAGCGGACACACATGTCACGACCGATAGCGGACGGATCCTCGCCGCACCGGCCGAGGACGTGATCGGGGTCGCCGATCCCTACTCTCCGACGTTGTTCGACGACGTCGGAGCCGTTGCCCGAGTACGCGATTCGGGTATTCGGGCGATGGGTTACCTCTCCGGCTCTGCCCCCGACCTCTTCGATTTCCGGACCGGCACACTGCGGGTGGACCCCGACAAGGACCGCGACGGCTTGAGCTGGATCTACCCACCCCCGCCCGCTAGTTTCGACAAGTTCGCGTCCTTTGCCCGCGACGCACGAAGCAGCGCGTTGGTGCATGTCGATTACGGGACCGGCACGCCCGACGAAGCGGCGGCGTGGGTGCGCTACGCGAACCGCACGAACAACTACGGCATCCGGAATTGGGAGATCGGCGAGGAAAGCTATCTCAACGGTTCCGGTCCCGCGTGGGCCTGGCCGGACGCGCACAAGAATCCGGACGGCACACCCGAAGGACCTACCTCGTGGGCGCACAACGCCGCACAGTTCGTTACCGCGATGCGGCAGGCGGACCCGGCCATTCGCATCGGCATCCCGGTGGCCCCGCTGTTCCCGGCGACCGCGGGCGGACACGCGGAAATGTGGAATGCGTTCGCCACCGATTGGAACAACCAGGTGCTGGCGGTCCTGGGTCCGCTGATCGATTTCGTCGACCTCCACTGGTATCCCCAGCGCGAAGAGACAGACGATGCGGCGCTGCTGGCCGCGCCCCGCGCGATCGGCGCACTGAGTCAGGCGCTGCGTCAACAGCTCGTGGCGTCTGGTAGCCACGCGGACATCCTTGTCGGCGAGACGAATTCGAGCGCGGTCAGCTTCGGCAAGCAAGCCGTCGGTATCGTCAACGCCCTGTTTCTCGTCGACGACATGCTGACCTGGCTGGAGCAGGGAGCACTCGGCGTCGACTGGTACGCGTGGCAGATCGCCATGGCTGCGGACGAGGACCATCCCCAACTGCACGGCGATGCGAATTTCGGCACCATCGGCCTACTGTCGACCGGTGGCTGTGTCGACACCCGAAGTCAGCGACACATTTGCGAGCCGGCCCGCAACACACCCTTCGCCCCTTACTACACCCTCGAACTCGTCAGCCATCTCATGCAGCCTGGAACCCGCCTGCTCGAGGCTCAATCGGACAATCCGTCGGTGATCACCCACGCGCTGTCCCAGCCCGACGGCACCATCACCGTCGTGCTCATCAATACCGATCCCGCTGCAGCACATCGGGTCCAGGTCCAGCTTCCCGGCAGCCGACTGGATGGCGATATCACTGTCACGTCGTTCGGCGACAAGGACAACGACCTACGAACCGAAAAATCCGAAGCCACCACTGTGCGTGAACTGGCACCGTATTCGGTCACTGCCGTCACCTATCACCCGGCGCGGTGATCAGCCCGACCTGGTTCGACGGCGAGTTCACTTCTCGGGCGGCTGGTCGAAGGTGACCGTGATGTCTTCGAAGTCCTTGTTGCGCTGGGCTTGTGCCTGATCGGTGTACGTGCGCCGGTCTCCGGTGGTGAGGCTGACGTTCTCGGTGAACGGCGCCAATAGGGCACGGGGATAGAGCTTCTCGATCCACACGACGTTGATCTCCGCGCACAGCACGACCGAGAACGAGGCCAGGTAGAGGAAGCCGAGCAGCCCGAGAACCACGGCGAACACGCCGTTGGTGTCCGACGAATGATTCACCACCCGACCGACATAGAGCGAACCGAACCGCTGCAGCAGCTGCCACGCGACGGCGGCGGCGACCGCACCTGGCGCGACCTGCCGCCAGCTCAGAGGTCTGGCCGGGGCCCATTTGAACGCGATCGCGAACAACCCTGCGTTGCACACGACTGATGCTGCGGTAAGCAGCCACGCGAACCCGAATCCGATATGCCACGCGGCACCGATCCGCGATAACACCGTCAATGCGAGGATCAGCGGACCCAGGATGAGCAGTCCTATCAGTCCCCGCACCCGGACGGTGAAGGGGTTAGGCCGCTGATTGACGGGCACCGCCCAGGCGACGTTCATCGCGTTCTGCACCGCCACCGACACACCGAGACCACCGAACGCCGCAATACCGATCCCGACGATCAGCCCGACGGTGCCACCGCTGAGCCGCTCCGGACGGCTGAGTTGGTCCCCGATCACCGGAAACTGGCTCACGGCGGAGTCGAGGATGCGCTGCTGAAGATGTGGATCGGCCTTGAGAATCACGCTGAGCACGGTCGTCAGAATCAGCAGCAGCGGAAACAACGACACAAACGCGTAATAGGTGATCAAGGCCGCAAGGTATCCACCCTGATCGTCGACGAACTTATAAATCACCGCCAGCGGAAACCCCACTCCACGGTGCCGCTGCTGAAACCCATCGACCCTGGCAACCAATCCGACCCTCATCCCTCGCAACGCGCTCTGCCGATGGCCGTGTCACACGCCCGACCCGAGACGCCCGCGACATCAGCATCCTCCCTCATCCGCAACCATCAGACGCCTGAATCGCCCCACACTTCAGCCGCCCCAAGCCCTCGCGCCCCACCATGCGTGAGCAGTCGTCTCCGCCAACCGCCCAGCGCGAGCCGATCGCCCACACGGGTGTGAATGCGATAGCTCGGCTCACAGCGGCCGGAAGGCGCGTGCGGTAGTGGAATCGGTTGCGGCGGCGATGATCTCGCCGAGCACCGCCCGCACGGCGACGATCTGATCCGCGCCCACCCGTGCGGTCAATCTCCGCTCGTAGTCCGCGTGGAAGGTCCGGACGGTGTCGAGCATGTCGCGCCCGCGCTCGGACAGATGCAGCAGTTTGGCACGCTTGTCATTCGGGTCGGCGCGGCGCTCGAGATAACCCTGCCGGACCATCTCATCCACCACCTTGGCCGCACCCTGCGCGGTAATCCCCAGGCGCTCACCCAATTGGCTCGCGGTGAGCGCGTTGTCCGCGAGTGTGCGCAGCACGTACCCGTACGACGCGCCCAGCATCTGATGTCCGTGCCCGGCCAGGTGTGCGTGCAACTCCTGCACGAACCCCTGGTAGGCCTGCCCGAGCAGTACGCCGAAATCCATGCTTGACTCCCTTCACTCCAATATGTTCAACTCAAGTTGTACACCATAGTTGAACACTTTGGTTGAATATCAGGAGCAGAGCATGCCACTCATCAAATCCGCCGACGCACCCACCTTCCAGGCCCCCTTCATGACCGCCGTCGGATTGGCCGCGCCCAGCCGGGGTTCCAGCGAGAACAGCGTGTGGCGATTCACCCTCGAAGCGGGTAATCCCGGTCACGCACACGCGGTGTCGCGTGAGGAGATCTTCATCGCGCTTTCCGGGCGGGCGCAGGTGATCATCGACGGCGAGACCGGCGAGCTGTGCGCCGGGGACGCCCTGATCATCCCCGCGCACACCGTCTTTCACCTGAGCGTCCCGGGCGACGAGCCGTTCGAGGCGGTGGCGGTGCTGCCGGTCGGCGCGTACGCCCAGGCCCCCGGCGGCGATCGCGTCAGCCCGCCCTGGGCTCAGTAGTCCACATACACAACCTCATTCACACCGCACCGGAGAGACCCATGCCGCTCATCACCGCCGACCAGGCCCCGCGATTCGAGAACGACCACGCAGACTTCGTCGGCCTGGCCGCCCCCAGCCGCGGTTCCACCGAGAACTGTGCCTGGCGGCTCAGCATCAAACCCGGCGTCGACGCCCCGCCACACGCCCTGGACCGCGAGGAGATCTTCATCGCGCTCTCGGGATCGATGATCGTCACCATGGGCGACGAAACCCTCACCGTCGCAGCGGGAGACGCCCTCATCGTGCCCGCGTACCAGCAGTTCGCCATGGCCAACCCGAACGCCGAACCGTTCGAGGCGATCGTGGTGCTGCCCGTCGGCGGGCAGGGACTGATCCCCGGTCAGCCGCCGGTCACCGCCCCCTGGGCGCGGTGACACCCGTTTGCCGGCACGGGTTGCCGAGCGCGATCTCACTGAGGCATAGCCGGATTGCTTACCGACGGGCCGCGGCATCGGAGGGCAGTTCGCCGAAGCGGTCACGGTAGTCGGCGGCGAATCGGCCGAGATGAGCGACACCCCACCGGTAGGCCGGTCAGCCGCCTGCTCCACCGCCGTCACGGTCATGCCGTGATGTATCACCGCCCCGCACCGTTCGGCCTCCGCATACAGAATGCGGTGCAGTTCAGCACGGGCGTTCCCGACCATCGCCGGTCGCTGCCCGCCGATCAGCCGCGGCAGCTCCACCCGGTCGGCAGGCATGCCCTCGACGTCGACATGGGTAATCGCGTTCATCCCATAGCCTTCGGACAGACACGCCTCGACCACGCCCAGTTCCTCGAGTGCGCGCAGCGACGGACCGGTCAGACACAAGCCCCATCCCGCGGTCGACCGTTCCGGATCGGCCTCGACGACCTCCACCCGCCAACCCGAGCGTGTCAACGCGGTGGCCGCCGTCAGACCGGCAACACCCGCACCCACGATCACCACCGACCGCGAACCGCCATGACTGTCCATATTCGCCTCCTGCACAACCGATTTCGCAGGAACAGTAGGAGACTTCAAGCACTCGCTTTATCCGGATCGAGCAGCAATCCTCCGCTCCCGGCAACGGTTCCGGACGAACATCGTCGCTGAAACACCCTGAAATCCGCCCGTGTGCCAGGTCACCGTGAGTCGGTCAGTGCCTAATGGGAAGCCATGACTGTGCGTTGAGAAGGGCGAGCGCGCCCAGCGGCATTTGCGGATGTCGTCACACCTGCGCCAGGGACTTCGCAGGTCCGAGCGACCCGGTGACCCATCCAAGCCCTGTCGGCGAAACGAATAGTCATGATGACCAACCGAACTCTCGGACGCATTGCCTGCACTGGAACGACCCTGGTGGTAACAGTTGCGGCAATGTTTATGACAGCCACTCCCGCCTCTGCCGCCCAGACGGCCTCGGTGACCAGCATCGACAAGGTAACCGAAAAAGATGGGAACCTCGTCGTGGATATCACCTACAACTGCGATGCCTCCTCAGAGGTAAAGACGATTGCTGTCCAAGTGTCCGATCCAGGCATCCAGGGCGGTGAAGTCGGGGAGGTCGAAACGATTTGTAATGGATCGAGTGAGCACGCTGCGATTCCGGTCGAGATGAGTCGTTCCGCGGGAACCAAAGTCGACGCGTTTGTCTTGATGCGCAATGCGAAGCACAAGATCGTCGTGCGCAAGAGGTCCAAGGGTGTGACCATTCAGTAGCTCGTGTCGCGTCATGTCACGCCGCACCCGGACGAACACGTCGCCTAGACGACAGACGTAACTCCAGGCTCGGGCAGGCGCCTTCTGCCCGAGCCTGGAGCTGCGGTATTCGGCTACTCATGCGCGTTGAGAAGCGCTGTCAGCCAACCAGTTCGGACAGCCGGCCAACGCGCGCTCCGCGGCTACTTGTCGCTCACTCGTTCCGGCTGAAGCGTCCGACCGGAACGGCTCACCCTATTGCGGAATCACTGACCCGTCACCCGTACTCCGGACACTGTTGTTGCGGTGCGGCCCTGGCTTTTATCCGCGAGTATCAGGCCCGGAGCGACAATCTGGCCTGTGTTGCCGGCCGCGATTGCCGTCAAGGAAATCCTTTCCGTCGAGGTGGGTTGCTTGATCGTCTTCAGCTCGACCCAGAACCCGCCTTCCGTCTTTTCCCCTGATGGGTGGTGCGGCGGATGCAGGAATGCTTCAATACCCGGCAATTCGACCAGGCCGACGAACTGCACACTCCGGACTTTGTCAGCCATGTCCTTGGTGTCACCGGATTCGAGGCAGGCAAGTGTGCGTGGCGCAGCCTCGTGGCCACGTTTCCCGATATTGCCGTCGTCGCAGAAGACGTTCTGGTCGACCGCGACAAGGTAGCTGTGCGCTCGTCTGTCGAAGGAATCCCGGTTTCGGCCGACGGCCCGCAACCGATGATGATCGAGATCTTCCGCATCGACAACGGCTGGATTGTGGAAAGTTGGGCACTCGGTCAGGGGTTGCCCTACAGCGCGGAAAGCCTGACGGGCACCCCCATCGACGCTGATTCGTAGTTCCGGAACCGGTCCGCACTGACCCCCATTGCCAGCCCCGGACCGAAGGTCCGGGGCTGGTTGTGCTGGTTGTTATTTGGCGGGGGTGTAGATCTGGTTGATCACGCCGGTGCTGAACGTTTCGAGCGAGGCCAGCTTCACCTCGATGCTGTCGTCGAGGTTGTCGAACCAGCGTGCGCCTTTGCCGACGATGACGGGGTGGACGAACAATTGCAGCTGGTCGAGCAGGCCGGTGCGCAGCAGTGACTGCACGAGGGTGAGGCTGCCGGTGATGGCGAGGTCGCCGCCCTCGGAGGCTTTGAGCGTTTCGAGTCCAGCCTGCACGTCGCCGGTGATGATCTCGGTGTTGTTCCAGTCGGCTTGCGTCAGGGTGTTGGTGACGACGTATTTTTTCTGGTTGTTCATGAACTCGGCGAACTCGTCATCACTGGTCGGCCAATGCGCGGCGAACTCCTCGTACTGCACGCGACCGAGCAGCATGGCGTCGGAGGTGGCCATCGCCGTTCCGATCGCGGCGCCCATTTCGTCGTTGAAGTAGGGGGAGTGCCAGGTTTGGGGTGCTTCGGCGACGCCGTCGGCGGAAACGAACAGGCTGGAAATGATCTTGCGCATCGGGTTCTCCATCAGAGTGTTCCCGGCGCGAGCCGGGTGGTGCGGAATGTTGTCGGGCAGGGCTGGTTTCAGTGCGATGACTGTGTGATCACGGGCAGTTCGAAGCGATCGAGTGGGTGTACCGTACTGTACAGTACTGGGTGAACTGAACAGTACGGTACACTCTCGGGGGTGTCAACAGATCCCCGAACTCGACAGCCAGGAGGCCTTGTGTCACAGCCGGAGACCGAACCCGACCGGGTCGAAGGCAGTGCCGCCGAGCAGGCGCGTCAGCGGATCATGGAGGCCGCGCTGGAGGTGTTCCTGCGTGACGGCTATATCGGCGCCAAGACCGACGAGATCGCCGCGGTCGCCGGATCCTCGAAACAGACGATCTATAAACGGTTCGGCAGCAAGGACAGACTGTTCGAACACATCGTCCTCGATCGTCTCGAGGGCATCGACAAGATCTTTCGCGACGCCATCGGTGAACTCGCTACCACCGACGAGGTGCAGACCACGCTGCGTGCGGTCGCCCACCGGTTCGTCCACCTGCTCACCAGGACCGCTCAACTGCGTGTCCGGCGACTGGTCATCGCCGAGGCCGGGCGTTTCCCGCAGCTGGGACGCGCCTATTTCGAGGCCGGGCCCGAACGCGTCCACGCCATGCTCGCCTCGTGTTTCGCACAGCTCACCGAACGCGGCCTGCTACAGGTCGACGAGCCGGAACTGGCTGCCAACCACTTCACCTGGCTCGTCGTTTCGATCCCGGTCAACAAGGTCATGTTCTGCGGTGACGACACCGAGTTCAGCGCCACTGAACTCGACCATTACGCCGACACCGGGGTCGAGGTCTTCCTCGCCGCCTACCAGGCCCCGGGATCCGGTAGGCCGCGACAGCGACGCAAGTAGGCCCATGTGCTCGACTCGACTCGGCTCGGTCGCTCGATTATTGCGGCGCCACGCGAGACGACGCCCGGCCATGGCGTACACCCCAGCGATGCGGATCGCGACGTCGGTCGCGCCGAGTTGGCCGGCCGCAAGTGTGATGTTCGCCGGGATGCAAGGACGTCCGGCCCGGCGTGGTCGTAAGCGACCCGTAAGCGGCATGAGCGGACGAACTCGGACGGTAAGCCCAACCTGTGGAAAACCCGGGTTCTCGAGTTCGTGCTCTGATGAGTTCTTGGTGCCCGTCCCGGAACAATCCGCTGCCGGCGGTACATCCGGTCCGGAGATCATCGAAATGTCCCTGCGCCTTTACTTTCGTGGTGCATCGACCGGGGCTTGCCACCCCCTGACTGTGACACGGACCGAGGGGTCTTCGAATCCCGCGCGCGGCGTCAGCGACCTGCAGGCGAGCCGCCCATGGGCCTTCGGGGGCAGCGCGTGAGTGGAACAGCGATCCGGCCGGGGAACCGCGGGTTCTCCGCTTCGTCGAGCATCGCGGCGGCAACGGTGTCCCGGCTCACCATGATTCGGAAGATGCTCCTGGGGGAGGCATCGAGCCCGACGGTGCGCCGGTCCGGGCTGATCGGTTTGTTCGACAGGGGTCCGGCGTGGAAAACCGTCCCGCCGGCTTCGGTGACCACGGCGTCCGACTCGACCTTGTCGGCGACCTCCGCACCGAGTCCCTTGAGGACCAGCCGGTTGAGCGCGCTTGCCACCGAGGCCGAGGGGCCCGTGCCGTAAGCGCCCAGCCAAATGACGCGGGCGCCCGACGCCACCGCCGACCGGGCGCCCGCGGTCAGCACCCCCGGCTTCGTCCCCTTGGGCACACCCAGTCCGGACAGCACCAGTTCACTGCCTTCGAGCGCCGAGGCGATCTCGTCAGTGTGGAACACGTCCGCGACGATCTTGGTCAGCCCCGGGGCGTCCGGAACGGTGATCCGGTCCGGATTGCGGGCGACGGCCCTGACGATATGGCCACGTTCGAGTGCCTGCCGGGTGAGGGAGAGTCCGGTCGGGCCGGACGCGGCCAGAACGGTGAGCTGCATGAAAATCGACTCCTTGGGGTCAATGCGAAGGATGTTCGGTTCGTCTACCGAGCCGGAATTCAGTCGAGGATGTTCAGCTGCGCCGATGTATCCGGGGCATCGACCGGATCGAGATAGAAGCGGACCGCTGCGGCGCGGCCGTCCTCGACCTGGATGATGACTGTGCCGCGGATGGTCTCGACGACCCCCTCGGCCCGCGTGCCGATCATCTCCCACTCCGTCCACACCCGGTCACCGTCCACCACGGAGTCGATGACCCGGGCGTCCAGGCCATTCGAATACCGGGCGAAGATCATCGTGTAGTTCGCGCGAACCTGGTCGGCACCGCGGAAGGAGCGATCAGGGTGCACCGGCACCACACATTCGAAGTCGTCGGTGTAGTTGGCCACCAGCTTTTCGACGTCACGATCGGACATCGCGGCGGCCATGCGAAACGGAACGGCGCGCACGTCGTCGGTCGATGCACTCACTTCACGCCCGCCTTGTCTGCAGACCCCGCGGCGATCGCGTAAAGCTCGGGATTGCCTGCGAAAGGGGCTTTCCGCACGACGCGGATGCGCCTGATTCGCCATTCATTGTCGACCCGCTGCAGGTCGACGTGCCAGAAAGCACGCATCACGAGCCAGTCGACCTCGTCGGCGGGAACATGGTGGTAGGCCACCACGAAACTCCGGTAGGTAGCGTGGTCGCCCTCGAGCTCGACGATGACGTTGGAGGTCGAATGGTGAGTACTCTGAAACCCTTCCAGTACCGCCCGGCATGCGGCCACGAAATCATCGGCACTCAATTCTTGCGACGGCACGCCCAAGTGCTCGGAAACGTCCATCGTGACGGTGTCGGCCACGATCGCACGCAGACCGTCCCAGTCCTCGAGATCCTGTGACCAAGCGAAACGAGCCACGGTCTCGGTGACAGCGACCCGGTCGGCGAGTTGGTTGACATCAATCATGGTGGTCACCCTTCCGGGTTTCGGCCGCCGTAGCGGGGGCCAGTTTGTCCCCTTCTGGCGGCGATGCCGCTGATATTCTTCGGCCATGTCGGACGCGAACACTTTGGGAACGGTGTTGCGGGAGCGACGTGAACGCACCCGACCCGAACAGGTGGGCGTCGCCAGTTATGGCCGCAGGCGCACGGGCGGCCTGCGCCGGGAAGAGCTTGCCGAATTGGCCGGCGTTTCGACGGAGCACCTGAAACGGATGGAGCAGGGGCGCCGACATCCTTCGCCTGGCGTGTTGAACGCCTTGGCTCGGGCACTCCGGGTGAGCAGGTCGGAGTACGAGCACCTGTGCGCGCTGGCCGGTTACGCGCCGGTGGACGGGCGGGTGCCACGGCGGCTCAGTGATGGCGCGCGCCGACTCGTGGACCGGATAGAGAGCACGCCGGTGTGCGTGCTCGACGCCACGTGGACGGTCGTCGGCTGGAACCGGGCGTGGGAAACGCTGGCCTGCGGGGTGCCCTCACTCCACCCGCGCGAGGGCAACATCCCCTGGCGGGTGTTCGTTGGCCAGGGCGGCCGGGTGACGCGGTCGCCGCATGACGACGCGCGCTTCCAGCGCCTGCTGGTGGCCGAGTTGCATGCGGCCTCGACCCGATACCCCGCGGACGAAGACCTGGCGTCTTTGACCGCCGACCTCCAGCGCGCCAGCGCCGTGTTCGCCGAACTCTTGGCCAGCACGCCCACCACCGGGCAGTACGACAGCCGGATGCTGCTGCAGCATGAGGATCTGGGGCAGATCGCACTGGACTGCGACACCGTCCACATTCCCGACGGCGACCTGAGGGCCGTGGTGTTCACGGCAGACCCGGGCTCGGCCGACGCCACTCCACTGACCGAATTCCTGCTGGACGCCCGCAGTGCGCACTCCGGCCGGCAGCAAGCCGATGGCCACCAGCTCGGCACGTGAGGGTCTGGCCGGATACATCTGACACCGCAGTTGTATTCCATTGTGCTGGAGTCTTTTTCGCTGGGAGCCGAGTTGGCGGGCGTAAGTTTGTGTCGTCGGAGCCAGTGACAGGCGGCGCGGGCCCGGCTGAGGGCGCGGGCTTGAATTCCGCAGAACACTGGTCGATGATCCGAGTCCGCAAACGGTCGCAGACTCCGCTGACCGTATCGCGGTGTTCCGCATCGAGGAATGAATCGCTTCGAGCTTCCTGTAATCGGCATGTGCGGGCGTTGGGAAGCGCTGTCAGCCAATCGATTTGGACGGCCGACCAACGCGCGCCCAGCGGCATTACCGGATGGGTGACGGATCAAGGATCGCGATAGGCTGGCTGACGATTGCGCGGGAACCGCCAGTGCATCCCGAGAGGATGATCGTAGTGCGCGACAGGGAGCGCATCGTGGGTGAGCTGCGTGCGCGGGCTCAGCGGGGAGAAACGCCCGCTGAAGTGGGCACCTGGTTGGTGCGAGAGCTTGGGGCCGTCCAGGAGATGCAGCTCGTCGGCTATATGTTTCACGCCTTCGAGATCTCCCTGAAGGCGCTAAAAGATGCGCATGACTGGGTCGGTCTCGGGCATGGCGGCGCGATGACCGATGATGAACTGAACCAGCTGATAGGCCCACTGGTCTCCCGTTCCGGCGACCGCGAGTTGGTCCAGAATCCGGATGGTTCCTGGACTGCGTGACAGACCTCAATCGAGAGCTGGCCGACTCGAATGGTAGGGCCAGGTCGTCCTGCACCGGTTGAAAGACCCAGCCTGACCAATCGGAACAGCCTCCTAAGCGGCAAGAGCGGACGTTCTGCACCGCAGTCGATCTCGCCGCGCAGAACGCCCGCACGGCGGCATTATCGGATGTAGGAATTTGGCGGGCCAACAGCCGTCACGAAGATCCGCAGTTGATCGGACAGGTCAGCCCTGATGGCGCGTGTCAGGAAGGCTTGGTTCTGAACGTTCTGGCTGCCCTTCAAGTATTTGCCGTGCTGGCAAGTTATCTTGCCGGGCGTGCCGGAGGGTGGGCAGTCTCGCGGCATGAATGCATTCGACGTTGTCGTTATCGGTGGGGGTGCTGCGGGACTGGCGGCAGCCGTGACGCTGGGCCGTGCCCGGCGGAAGGTGCTGGTCGTCGACGCGGGCTCGCCCCGTAACGCGGCTGCCGGACAGGTTCACAGCTACCTCGGGCGTGAGGGTGTCGACCCACGCGAACTGCTGGCCATTGGACGTTCGGAGGTCGAGCAGTACGGCGGCATCGTCGCCAGCGGAACCGCAGTGGGTGTGGAACGGGTCAGTGAATTCACCCTGCGAGTCACCCTTGCGGACGACACGGCCCTCGACGCCAGGAGAGTACTCGTCGCCACCGGCGTCGTCGACGAACTGCCCGACATCCCGCACTTGACCGACCGCTGGGGCCGGGACGTTCTGCACTGCGCGTATTGCCACGGATGGGAGGTGCGGGATAAGACCATCGGCCTCATCGCCGGCGGCGCCGCCTCACTCCACCAGGCGCAGTTGTGGCGCCAGTGGAGCGACAAAATCATCTTGTTCACCAACGAGGCCGTGGAGCTGACCGCGCTCCAGCGGGCCGAACTCGCGGCGCGCCAGATCACCGTGGTGCCCGGTCACGTCACCGGCATCGAGGTCACCAATGATGAGCTCAGCGGCATCCGGGTCGGTGACAGGGTCACCGCCGTCCAGGCTGCGGTGGTCTTTCCGGTGTCCGTGGCGAAGGTGGACGATCTGCTCGCCGAGCTGGGACTTCGGGCCGAGGAGAAGGAGATGGACGGCCAGGTCATCGGTGCGACCTTGAACGCCGACCCCCAGGTGGGCGCGACCGCCGTTGCTGGAGTGTGGGCGGCAGGGAACGTGCGAGGCCACCGCGCACAGGTGATCGACGCGGCCGCGCAGGGCGGGCTGACGGGGGCGATGATGAACATCGACCTGGTCAACGAAGACGTGCGCCGCGCCGTCCACTCCTACGGGCCGTTGCAGACATGTCGATGAACTGTCGTGTGTCGTCATCGGGCACATCAGGCCGTGTCAGAAAGGTCCACCGGTTCGACCCGACGTGTGCCACGATCGGGCCGAGCGCTATGAGGTGTTGTTGCATATAGGTCCGCACGACGCTTCCCAACGGCGCAGGCATCGTGAGAGCGGCGATACTTCCGGCAGGGAACGTGAGACGCCCACAACCGGGCGGGTCGATGTTGGCGGGCAGCCCGCACACCAGTCGGTAATGGAGGCATCGGGATTCTGGTGTGTCCCCAAACGGAGTGCGTTCCATCGCGTTTCAGAGCCCCCTGCTCGCATCGAACGGATTAGGTGGCCCGGCCCCCAAGCGGTGGAAGGGTGAGAGCGTCTCGCCGAGCTAAGACGCCTGATCACGCTGTTACTGACCCGCCCGCTGACGGGACGCGAAACCGCCGATTCGGCCGAGGTCATTTTGCGGGCACTCTCGGATGCCGGATTCGACCGGGAAACCGCCGCCCGGGCCTACATCACGCTGCTCAATCACGTTCTCGGAGCTACCAGTTGGGAAATCCAGATGACCGCCGTGTACCGGGACCCCGACCGGCGCAACCGACCCGACACCCTGCCCTCATCCCGCTATCCCACCCTGACCGCGCTGGCCCCGAACTAGCCCTGACCATCGACGGTTCCGCCCAGTTCGAATTCGGCCTGAACCTGATCCTGATCCTCGAAGGACTATCCCGCAAACCGCGGGCCGACCAGGCATAGATCGTCGTGGTGCAGTCGATACAACCGCGGCTCACTTCAACCTCGCCGGAGTCGAGATCGCCGTCGACGACCCCGAATCCGGCCAAGTGACTACGGTATTCGAAGCCGTCCGCAACGCGAGTCGCGAGGACTCGCCAAGGACTGCTGGACCTCGGGCTATTTCACCTATCACTACTAGCCATCGTTCCTTCGCGAGGTGGATCGGGCCTCAGGACAGTTTCGCTTCGGGGGCGAAGGCGGGTAGTTTTTCGAGGCTGCTTTGCACGGCTTCGGTGCCGTACTCGAACATTTGGCGTTCGTAGTCGTCGATCGTGCTGAGCAGGTCTTGGCGGCCTTGGTCGGCTTCGATCAGGCTGCGGCGCAGCAGGTCGGCGTCGCGTAGTGCGGTGTTGGCGCCGTTGCCGCCGGTGGGGGAGGTGGCGTGGATGGCGTCGCCGAGGAGTGTGACCGGGCCTGGGGTCCAACGCTTTCCGGGTTTGACCACCCGGATGGACAGCAGGGTGCTGTTGTCGGGGTCGGCCTGCTCGATCAGTGCACGCAGGTCTGGGTGCCAGCCTTGCATTCTGGACAGCACGGCGTCCTGCGCGGTCAGACCCTCCAGCGAGCCGTTCGGCGGCAGGATCATGGCCCAGCGCACGTAATCACCGATGTCGGGCAGCGTGACTTCGGGGGCTAGTTGTTCGGCGGCTTGCTTGGGCGGGGTGGGGAAGAGCATCGCGCCGAGCAGCAGGCTGACGCCGTCGCCGGCGATCTTGGAGCCGTAGGCCTTGGACAGGCTGGCGAACTGCTCGGTCAGTGGGGTGCGGCCGATGACGAACCGGACACCGGTGTCGGTCGGGGTGGTCTGCGGCGAGAGGACCCCGCGGACCGCGGAGGTGACGCCGTCCGCGCCGACGAGCAGGTCGGCGGTGGCCGGGTCGCGGCGGGCGAATTGGGCTTGGACGGTGCCGTCGGTCAGCACGTCGTAGCCGGTGAGCGCGGCGTCGGTGTGCACGGTGAGCCCGGTCAGCAACAGGTGTCGGAGTACTTGGCGGTCGACGACGATGCCGGTCCGGCCCGCGCCGAGCTTGCCGATCTCGTTGAGCTGCGGGTCCAGGATCAGCTGCTCGGCGGAGGCGTCCATGACGATCTGGTCCAGCAGTGGGTGCCAGCGTTCCGGCAGGCAGTCGCGCACCGCCTGGAAACCGATCGGGTTCAGTACGAGGCGGTAACCCTGGAATCGCGCGACGATCCCCGGGTCGCGCTCGAACACAGCTGCCTCGATCCCGGCCCCACGCAGACCCTGCGCGAGGGCCAGACCTCCCAGACCGGCTCCGACAACGGAAACTCGCATCACACACCTCCATGAACATCAGAACGAACTAAGTTCGTTATTACGATCTAAGTTCTATCTAACGAACTTAGATCGTGTCAAGGTAGAGTTCCAGCATGCCCGCCGATCCCCGCCAACGCCGCGCAGCTCGCCACGCCCAACCCACGGCGGAGGCCGCGGCGGCACCACGCAAGAAGCCGATCACCGTCGAACGGATCACCGACGCCGCTCTGGAAGTCGTCGCCACCGAGGGGTATGACGCCCTGACCGTCCGCCGAGTCGCCGCGGTGCTCGGCACCGGTCCCTCGTCGCTGTACGCGCACATCGTCAACAAGGACGACATCGACGATCTGCTGATCGGCAGGCTCTACGTAGAAGTTGTCCTTCCCGAACCGGACCCGGCTGCCTGGCAAGAGCAACTGCTCGACGTGTACACGCAGATCCGCGACCAGTATCTGAAATACCCAGGCGTCTCCCGTGCCGCGCTGGCCATGGTGCCCACCAATCTAGAGACACTGCGGGTCGGCGAAGGAATCCTGGCGATCCTGCTCGCGGGTGGCATCGAACCGAAGACGGCCGGATGGGCCCGCGACGCGCTCTCGCTCTACGTCAGCGCTTATGCACTGGAGCAGTCACTCGTGCAGCAACGACGCCGACACCAGGATCAGGAATGGGTGCTCAGCCACCAGGAACTGTTGGACCGCTTCACCGCCCTGCCTGCCGAGAAATTCCCGCTGACTCGACGCCATGCCGCCGACCTGATCTCCGGCACCGGACACGACCGCTTCGAATTCACCCTCGGCCTGCTCATGACCAACCTGCGGCCCGCATCCGATTGAAGGCGCGCTAGGGCGGTGGGCAGGCGACGTTACGCAGGGGCGCCGAGCGGCGGATGCTCGAGGACGCGGGGCTTGTACTCGACCAACTGGATGCCGCCGTCGAAGGTGCGGTGCTCGATCATCTCGAGGGCAACGTCCGGGTAGCCGTCGTAGATGCGTTCTGCGCCCGTGGCGCCGGTGATGACGGGGAACATCACGACCCGGAATCGGTCGACGAGTCCGGCTCGGAGCAGGGACCGGCACAGGCTCAGGCTGCCGATCGTGCTGAGGAGCCCCGAACCACTCGATTTCATGGCGCGGACGGCCTCGATGGCGTCGTCGCGGACGAGCGTGGAGTTGGCCCACGTCAGTGGCTCGGCGAGTGAGGAGGAGAACACCACCTTGGACGCTTTGGTGAGCTCGTCGACGGACGCCTCTTCCTCTGGCCGGAACTCGTCTTGGCCATCGGGCACCTCGCCGACGGCGAAGCCCGACATCAGGCGGTAGGTGTTGGCTCCCATCAGGTGGGTGGCCTCGGGCTGCTCGCCGAGCCATCCGAGGTACTCCGGGCCCTCGAGGCCCCAGAACCCGGGCCATCCCTCTCCCGATGCGTAGCCGTCGAGGGAGGTGATGAAGTCGACGAGAAGCTCCGACATAGCGGTGTCCTTTCCTAGGGCGTCACGAGCTTTGACCGGCCGGGAGCCACAAACTCATCGGCCGAGCCGTGGGGTAACGAGGGCAGCGGGGGAGGGTGCGGTGGTGTTGGGGGTTGAGTTGGTCGAGCAGGTCGGTGTGCGAGCGCAGGCGCCGGACCGGGCCGAGGGTGATCATCAGGTGTCCGGCGGTAGCGACGGACAAGACGATGGTGAGGGCAATGAGGAAGCTCATCGGGGGTGTTCCTATCGAGTGGCGGCGGACCGTCGAGTCGTCACGGTGGGTGGCGATGGGGGAGTGATGAACAGGTCTGCCAGGTCTTCGAAGACGGTCAGCACGGCATCGATCAGGGCTCCGATGCCGGCAGCGATCCACAGCCCGGCGACCGGGGTGGCGGCACTGTCTGCGTGGAGGGCGATGGCGAGCAGGGTGGTGGTCAAGCCGGTCGTGGTCACCGACAGCAGGACGATGTTGCGGGCCAGTTGAATTCGCGAGACCGAGTGGGTGGAGGTGCCGAAGCATCGACACGGTGTGGTGGTGCCGCGACCGATCGCGGCGGCGATGGCGGTGGTGAACGCCGCCAATGCGATTGCGGCCAGCCCGAACCCGGCCACGGTGGTAATCGGGTTGGGTATCGCGAGCAACGCCACGATCACCCATTCGGTGGCGATGATCATTGCGGCGAAGGTGCTCGCCACCGAGTAGCGGGGTGGTCGGATGAGCTGGCCGAGGTGGCGGGGCGCACCACGATGGTTACCGGTGTCCGGGGCGCTGGGCACCGAGCTCTCCGAGGGCGGCGACATGTTCGCCATGCATCGGTTTGGTGTCGACCATGCACCGGGCAGGCGCGACACGCCGATCGACACGGCGACACGATCTGTGGCGAAAGAATTTTCGAAGGAACTACTCGCCGGTAGGCGGCACCCGAGCCGGGCTTGCTCTTCCGGTGGGCGTCAGGTTTTTGGCACACTCCTGGCATACCGCTGCCATCGGCTTGCTGGACCGCATCAAGCGGTGGCGGCATAGCCAGGGTAGGTATTCCCAAAGTTAGGAATCCTGAAGGGATTTGGTTTGGGGTACGCCGCCCCGAAATCTCTGGCAGGAGCCGAGGCGGCGTCCCATCTCATTGCTGGACGCAGGAGAACCTGAATCCGCCTAGTTATCGTTCAGGCGAACATGTTCTCTGGACTTTACGTGACGTAGATCACAGAATGACTGTGATGCACGACACATCGCCACTCCGGGATTTGGTCTGAGTGGCGTCTCCGGCCAATCGGGGTGCGGTTGCTTCTGCCGTCTGGCCGGGGAAAGATCTTCGTCGCAAGAACGGACTGTTCGTTCTTGTCGATCCCAAATCTGGCAGGAGCCGGGATCACCCGAAATGTCTTGTTGCTGGAGAACGTCTGGAGTGTCTCGTTGTGAGACCACCCGGCGCGTCTTGTTGTTGGAGAAGGAGAAGCCTGATGATTCCTATGACCTCTGCCGCCTCGGGCGGGGATGTCAACTTCCGGTTCGACCGGCGCCAGTCCGCCGCGGCCACTCTGGTCGTCAGCGCGGGCTGCAATGAGGTCCTCGACTTCGCGGCCAAATTCACCAGCAACGGTGCGGTGCACGCGCTCTCCCATCACGGCACCATCGTGGTGGGGGGGCTGTGGCTGGCCTTCGAGATGATCCTCCTGGGGCTGGACAAGCGGTATAAGAAGGGCTCCAACATGTCTGAGTCCACGTCGACTGACTTATCGAATCCTCACCGTGACCTGTCCAAGCACGATGATGATGACGATGAAGGCGTGAGAGTACGTGGACCTCGCGGAGTCTGACGACGCGGAAGACCGGCGGATCGAATCTGCTGCCTACAAAGCGTTTTTCGAATCCCACCGGGAATACATCGTCACCTACGTCCGCAACAGGCGGGCGGCCTACAACGCTGACGTCGACGCTGTTGTCGACGTCGGTGATGTGGTGCAGGAGACCATGCTCGCAGCGTTGCTGGACTGGGCGAAAGTTCGATCGATCGAGCAACCGCGCAGCTGGCTGCGCAGCGTCGCGAAGAACAAGCTGGTCGATCAGATTCGACGGGCGAGCACGCGCAAGGACTACGCGATGCCGCTCGAGGAACTCACCGCCGATGAGGATCCCGGCCCGCCAGGCGGGTTGGACCGAGTGCTGGCTCAGGAGGCGATGGTGGAAGTCTTCGGACTACTGTCGCCGCCGCAGCGTGACGTACTGACCAAGACTATGAGTGGTTTGACGGTCCGTGAGATCGCGAAACAGATGGGTCTTTCGGTGGAGTCGGTGTACAAACACCGCACCAAAGCCCGCCGGGTGATCGTCGAGCTACAGCAGCGGCGCGCTCAACCCGCGACAAATGTGAAACCGGCGAATAGTAGCCCCACCCCGATGCTTTCGTTGCGTACGAGCCGAGCGGTAGCGGCGACCAGTGGACTCACCGACGATCAGCTCGCCCAGCGGTACCCCGACTTGGCGCGCACCCTGGGGGTGCATCACCCTGCCGACAACGACCTTGCCCGCGTCATCGAGTTGTACGAGAAGTCCCTAGCTCGACGGGAAGAGACTTTCGGAGACGATCACCCTGCCACGATGTCGGTACGTACCGATCTGGGGCGTGCACTTCGGGCGGCCGGCCAATACAAGCGCGCAGTTCCGCTTCTCGAGCACGCGCTCCGCGACCAGGAACGACGCCTGGGTGATGAGCACCGCGATAACATCGCCGTGCGGTCCGACCTCGCCGACTCCTTGCGCGCGACTGGCCAGTTCTGTCGTGCTCGTGAACTGTACGAACAGGTTCTCACCGCCCAGCAGCGGCTGCTTGGGACCTACCACCCGCGGACGTTGACCACGCACGCACGCCTGGCCCGCACCTGTTTGGCCGCAGGCGATCTGGCCCAGGCGATCGAGCACTTCGAGCGAGCCCTGACCCACCGCGAACGCGTCCTTGGTCCCGAGCATCGCCAGACCATGGCCGCCCGCGCCGATCTGGCCGAAGCCCTGCGCCGCGACGAGCAATACCGCCGCGCGATCCCGGTGCTGTCGCAGGTTCTCACCGAGCAGATCCGCAACCTCGGAGCAGACCATCCCCGGACGCTGACCACTCATGCTCGCTTGGCTTGCACTTACCGGGACGCCGGAGATCTGCCGCACGCGATCGAGCACTTCGAACAGGTCCTCAACGACTGTGAGCGTGTCCTCGGCTCTATCCACTCCGATACCAATTCAGCCCGCGCCGGGTTCGCCTCCGCCCTGCACATCGACAAGCAGTACGAGCGAGCAATTCCGCTGCTCAAAATCGTGCTGCTCGAGAACGAGCAGTTTCTCGGTCCCGAACACCGCCAGTCGCGCTCCACTCGCGCGCAACTCGCCACGGCATGCGAAGCGACCGGCCGACTAGAGCAAGCATTACAGCTCTATCGGATTAATCTCCGCCTGCAGCAGCAATGGATCGGCTCGTATCAGCCCGAAACCATGGAGTGCCGCAAGGCAGTGGTGCGTGTTCTCTACAAGAACGGAGAACGCGCCCCCGCCTGCCATGAGCAGGAGTGGGTCATCGCCGACCTCACGCACCACTTCGGTAGGAGCCATCCAGCCACGCAAGACGCCCGCCTTCTGCTATCCAGGATGATCATGACGCGAAATTCCCACCTACAAGAGCCCTACAACCTCGCGCACCTCTTCGGCAAGAACAACAATCCGGCAACGCAAGACGCTCGCCGTCCCTACGTCTTCCCCACCGGTAACTGCGCCGAATGCGCCGGAACCCCCTGCTGCGGTGGTCCACCCGACCACGAATGACAGCCTCCGGCGCCAGGGTCGTCCCGATCGGTCTGTGGCTTCGGACCTTCGCAAGTTACGTCGTGTCGAGTTACGTCGTGTAGAGCTGAATGTGGACGTAGCGCGTTGTTGCGTCTCGCTCGTCGACAGTGACGGATCGGCTTACGTATTTTCCGCCTGGGCGCTGGATACGGTCCCCGGTCTCCAGGAGTGAGGGGGAGGTTTCTAAAGGTGGTCCTGCATCGTCGGGTGGGTGCCGAAGTGGGTCAGGAATCGGTGCCACGGTCTCTATTCATTCGTCGGTATCGAAGGCGGCCGGATCAGACTCGCGAGTCAGTCGGAGCGGGGGTGTCTTGCCACCAGACGTTATCCCCGTAGCCGTATCGTTTAGCGCCTGTGATTAATGCGAGCTTGGACGAATCGACCGTGAAATCGACCACTGAATCCCCCTCCGCGTGTTCGCATTCGACGCTAGCACGCCCCATCTGTCTCACCATCGCAGGACGGAAACGAGTTGGTAGTCCGAGGCTGCGTCGCAACATCCGATAATCAGCGTAAGACGCTCTGTGCCGCGCTCATCAATGCCGACTTCAGTCGCTGAGTGCCTCTTCATGTAGTGAGGTGAGGATTCGAGCCAGGATCCGGGAGACCTGCATCTGGGAAACGCCGAGGTGGTCGGCGATCTGGGTCTGCGTCTTGAACTCGTAGAAACGCAAGATCAGTATGCGGCGGTCGGTTTCGGGTAGTGCTTCGATCAAGGGTTGGACAGTGAGATAGTCCTCGATGGTGCGGTAGTGCGGGTCGTCGGTGCCGAGGCTGTCAATGGCCGATCGGGCGGGGTTGTCATCCGGGTCGGCGCTGGTGGTGACGTCGATGGGGACGGACTGGTAGCCATTGCGGGCGATGAGGGCATGGGTGACCTCGACCAGGTCGAGGTCGAGGTGTGCGGCGATTTCTCGGGCGGTGGGCGGCCGGCACAGTTCCTGGCCGAGGCTCTCGATCGCGGGGCCGAGGCTCTGCTGTATTTCCTTGAGCCGCCGCGGAACTCGGACCGCCCAGGTGCGGTCGCGGAAGTGGTGGCGGACCTCGCCCATGAGGGTGGGGACCGCGAAGGCGAGGAACGCGGAGCCGTGGCTGGGGTCGAAGCGGTCGACGGCTTGCACGATGCCCAACGAGGCCGATTGGAGCAGGTCATCGTAGGATTCGCCGCGGCCGGCGAATTTTCGGGCGATGTGTTCGGCCAGTGGCAGGCAGCGCCGGATCAGGTCCTCGCGCAAGGCATTTCGGCGCGGATCGGCGGCGTCGTACTCGGCCAGTTCGCCAAGCAGCGGTTCGAGGTTGTCGTAGCTTTCGCGGCCGGAGTGCCGAGTGGATCTTCTTGCGGGGGAAGCGGATTCGGCACGATCGGTGCTGGCGACTGTGCGGTTTCGATCGTCGTCGAGAGCCGGACGGCTCATCGGCATCGTCGGGAGGCTGGATCCGGTACGCATACTGACCCCTCTGCAATGTCGCGCGATTGCGCAGCGACTGCCGGGGGTCAGGGACAGCAACTCAACGGGGAGCACGCTAGAGGCATCAACGTGACTCGCGCTCCACGCTACTCCCGCGCCACCATGATGGATAGGGAGTCGCCGTCTCAGCGCTGGTCCAGCGACGGGAACGCGGTTTCGCGCATGATCAGCAGTAACGCGGCGGCGACGGGGATGGCGAGCAGTGCGCCGACGATGCCGAGCAACGCGCCGCCGAGCAGTACTGCCACCACGGTGACGAGCGCCGGGACCTCCACCGATCTGCCGATGATCCGAGGAACGAGCACATAGTCCTCGATCAGCCGCAGCACGATGAAGAAGATCACCGTGGCGATGGTGACCGGCACCGAAACCGTCAGCGCGACAAGCGCGACGATCACCCCGGCCACCGTGGATCCGATGACCGGAATCAGGTCGAGCACCGCAACCAGGACGGCGAGCAGCAGGGGATAGGGGACGTCGAAGTACAGCAACCAGATAAAGGTGAGTACCGCGGTGATCAGGGAGATGATCAGGTTGCCCAGAATGTAGCCGCCGACTTTGACGAAGATCTCGTCGCCGATCAGAATGGCGCGTGGTCGGCGCGAACGCGGCAGCAGCCGGTAGATCGACGCACGGACCTGGGAGAAGTTCGCCATGAAGTACCCGGTGAGCACCGCGACGATGACGGTGTCGCTGATGATGGAGAACGCCAGTCGGCCGGCGCCGAGGACGCCGTCGGTCAGCGTGGAGGAGTTCGAATCCAGGGTCTTTTGCAGCTTGTCCTGTAGGTGGAAGCGCTCGTCGAGGTTGTCGATGACCGGATAGCGCTGACGCAGGTGCTGGAGGTAGTCCGGGGCGTTGTGCGCCAGGGCGCCACCCTGGTGCACCAGCGGCGGGATGGCGGCGGCGAGGAATCCGGCGAACAGACCGAGCCCGACCAAGAACACCAAAGTGACTGCCGCCCACCGCGGGAACCACGGCCGAACCAGCCAGGAAACCACCGGCTCCATCCCGATGGCCAGGAACAACGCGATGACGACCAGGATAAGTACCTGAGTCACAGCGAGGACGGCTTGGATGGTGCCGTAGGCGACCGCCACACCGAACGCACCCATCAGGCCGATCATGAACGGTGAGGACCGGTCGAATCGGCGCCCCGGCCGCCCGAGCGGATGATCTTCGGTGCTGGCCCGCGCCGCCGCCGCTTCCGCGGCGATGATCGGTTCTCCCTCGTCGGCCGAGTGTGGTTGAGCGATCATCTCGCTATGGCCATGACTCGCGGCTTGCACATTTTCCTTGTCGGCCATTGCTTTTCACCTCGCTGATCCCCACCGGCCACCGTGCCGGGTGCATCGGAGCAGGTACGCTCCGCCGAACTACCCTGGGGCGCTTGGTTGAAACGGTCTTGGATTTCTATCTCGCGATCGGATGCGAGGTCCATCGGGCTGCCGACGGGTGGGTCGTGCTGCGCATCGGCGCAATGCAGTTCGTGGTTGCCGACGCGGGCACCAACTCTGGGCAATCCGTGAGCAGCTCCGTCGTCCTCCTATGGACCAGCGATCTCGCCGAACTGATCCTTCACCTGCACGATGCCGGCGCACGGATCGCCTCCTGCGCCGAGGCGGGCGGATCGGTTTTTGCCGTCGGCCCCGGTGGCTGCACCCTGGTGATCACGGAATGCGACACCGAGGTAGCTACGCCGCCGGCGAACGGTGTGTGGACGCCGCGATGACAACTGATTCTGCCGAGCCCCGCGTCGCGTACCTGACCCATGCCGGCTGCTCGACACTGGAGACGTTGATGGATGCCCTCGCTGCGGGGGATCGGCACGCTCTCGGACTACGGTACGACCAGCTCGCACCGGTGGTTTCGGGCGTTGTTATGGCCGTTGTCGGCGATCGCGCACAGTCCGAGATCATCGTTCTCGAGGTGTTTGCCGAACTAGGGCACACCGCACGCCAGTACCGTCGGGCCAAGGACGGATTGCTCGCTCGAGTGGTGGCAGCGGCGCACCGGCGAGCAGTCGAGCAGGTCCGCGCGACCCGCGCCGCGGCGTGCCGAGAGTCGAACGGCGGTGACACCCGCGCCAGGTCAGGCACCGCGATCGAAAATCGCATAGGACAGCAGATTCCGAAGCGGATGCTGGAATTGCCCGTGCCGGAACGACATGCTGTTGTGCTGGCCTACTACGGGGCCTACACATATCAGGAGATCGCAGAAATACTCGGCATCCCGCTCGAAACGACGATCAACCGAATCCGCTCCGGACTACTCCAGCTGCGCCGGTAGGTCGAGACATTTATTCGGTAAAGCAGCGCGGTAACCGGCCAATCCGGGTCATCTTCTGATGCGAATTACTACTCGACCACACCTGACAACCATTAAGGGGTTGAGATTTATGGTCGACTACCGCAAAACCACCGTGCTTGCTGCTATTGCCATATTGGCACTCGTGCCGTTGGCCGCGTGCTCGAGCGACAACAAGGAAAGCACATCCAGCGGCACCTCTGCCGTAACCACTACGACGGCGGCTCCCAAGCCTGCCGCGCAAATAGATGCCTTGACCGGGAAGAGCACCGCAGTCGCGCTGGACAAGGGCTTCACCGACGCGCTGACCAGCCTCGGGCTGGCTCCGGGCGGGATCGGCACGGCGACCCTCGACAACGGATCGGTCAGCTTTCCCATCACCGGCGGCCACGTGAAGTACTACACCCCCGGCACCGTCAACCCCTACGTGCAGGGCGACATCAACCACAACGGCAGCGGTCTGTCACTGACCGCGGGACCGACCACAGTCCAGTTGACCAACTTCGACATCGATCCGGGTACCTCGGTGCTCTACGGCGAGGTGAGCGTCAACGGCACCCCGGCCGCGACGCACGCATTGCTGTTCGACCTCGACGGCAGCACGCTGAAGCCGTTGCAGGCCGGTGCCGACAACACTGCCATCCTGGAAGGAACCCGGGTGTTAGTGTCCAAAGACGCTGCCGCCCTGTTGAACAAGACGTTCAACACCGACGCGGTCAAGGCCGGTCTGCTCGTCGGAATCGCGACCATCACCCTCAACAAGTAGCAGGCCTCTCGGCCCGGAGTGGGTGCGGTCGGTTCCCTCGACGTACCCCGCGATCCGGCAGGGCTAGCCGATCGTGCGCTCGAGATTTCGCAACGTGCGGTGGATGTTCTTGCGTTGGAAGTCCGCGAAAGTCTTTCCGTAGGTGACGATTCGGTCGAAAACGGCGGCGACGCTGTCCGGCCAGGCGGTCCGGTCGTCGTGCCACGTCTCGGTGACGCGAGTCCCGCCGGCCTCGGGCTCGAAGCGATACTCCCAGCTCGCGATCGGTCCACGGATGACCGGCTTGCGGAGTCCGATCACGTGCACGCGGAAGGCGAACCGCTCGCCGGGATCCGCCGCTGTCACCGTGCAGCGGGTCGTCCACCGGGCAGGCCCGCGCTTGTTGTGCCCGACGAAAACCATTCCGACATAGGCTGATTCCCTCGGCTCGGCCACCGTTGCGCCACGGTTTTCCGGACTCCATTCGCCCATCTGGGTCGGGTCGCTGATCCGCTGGTACACCGCAAGCGGGTCGGCCTGGACCAGGATGCTGTCCGACACGGTCATCGTGCGTTTTACCAAGGTCTGCCTCCGTTTAGTTCCTGGAATCGCTACGGTACCGATCGGTGAGCACCGTGTCGGGACTGATCGCGCCGGTGACCAGTTGCTGGGCGACGTCGGACAGTCGTGTGCCGCGCCGGCGTCCGTAGCCGCGAAGGGCCTCGAAGGCTTGATCCATGCCGAGCGTGCCCGCTTGTGCGAGTACGCCTTTGGCTTGCTCGATGAGGACGCGGTTGTGCAACGCGACCTGCAGTTGTTCGGTAAGCACCTCGCTGCGACGGATCGCTCGTTCATGCAGGATGCCGATAGTCGCGGTGTCTGCGAGCGCTTGGGCGGTCTGCAAGTCTCGGTCGGAGACGGGGTTTCGTTGTCGCCTGAACAGGTTCAGCGCACCGATGGTCTCGCGGCGTAGTCGCATCGGTAACGCGTACACCGCGGTGAAACCTTCGCTCGCGGCTCGGGGCGCGAATCGGGGCCAGCGGTCTGATGCGGTGGCGAGGTCCGCGACCGAGACCGGTGTGCCGGAGTGGACACAGTCCCAGCACGGCCCTTCGCTGGTCTGGATCTGGTAGAGCTCGAGCACCCGGGTCTGTTCGGTCGAGCAGGCCAGAACCTGCAGGCTGCCGCGTTGATCGGACATGAGGAGTCCGGCGGCGGCGGTGTCGAGGAGCCGGACACAGTGGGACACGAGTTCATGCAGGACGTCGACGATGTCGTAATGGTCGACCAGAGTGTCGGCCATCTGGACAAACGCATCCAAGAGTCGGGACTCTCGTTCTCGGCCGGACAGCGGTGGCTCAGGCATCGGAGTGCCTCCTTCCTCGCGCAGCACAAGGTATTTCGCAGCCGGCCGGTCCACGGATTGGTGGACGTTGGTTTCGGGGGCGACCCGCGAACTCGCCGGGTTGGCTACCGCGGTCAAGGCCGACAGCGGAGCCTGCCTGACCATGGACCAGTCGAAGGGGTGGTGCAATTCGACGATCCCGTGCACGGGCTCACTGCGAGTGGCCGACGGGCTAGGAAGAGGCCCCTTCTGGACTGGCGTTCGGAGGAGGGGCTCAGGGACGCGCCGGGCCGCCATTGGATGTAGCGGCGACAGGTGGGCTCATGCGAAGTCTGCCGGAATGACGTGATCCAGGCAGCGTTCGATGATGGCGGCAATCGTGAGCGCGGGGTTGACGGCGGCGGTGGAGCCGGGCATCAATGACCCGTCCATGCAGTACAGGTTCTTGTAGCCGTGCAGTCGGCCGTACTCGTCGGTGGCCTGGCCCAGCACGGCTCCGCCCAGTGGATGGACCGTTGTCTGCCGTAGTGCGCCAGTGTCGAAAGAGTTGGCGAGCGGGCTTCCGGTGCCGGCGATGACCCGGGCAGCCAGGGCGTTGACCGCATCCGCCGCGCTCTCGTTGCTGTCGGCCGCCCAATTCAGCTCTGCGCGACCGCTTTGCGCGTTGTACTCGAAGCGACCGAACTTGTCCGGTAGCCCCATGCCCAGGCAGGCCATCGCGTGGGTCTCGACGGGGAAAGGTATCGGGCCCATGACGAGGGTGGCCGGCGAGTCCGAATCACTCGCATCGTCGCGGGCCATGAAGGTCGGCGGCCCGCCCTGGGGCGCTCCGGTGGCGTCCGGCAGCAGGCTCATCAAGAGGAACCGGTCGCAGTTGGTGCCCCAGCCGGCGCCCACCTGTTCGGCCAGGTGCGGGAGTCGCCCGGTGGCTCGGGCCTTGGTCAGCATCGCGGGAGTGCGGGCCGCGCCGGCAGCCAGCACCAGCGCGTCGGCGACAATGACGACCCGCTCGACGACCGCTCCCTGCTCGTTCAGCCGGTCGCTAGTGATGGCGTAGCGCCCCTTGGGGTCCTGGGTGATGTCCGTGACCCGGTGCAGGGGTTTGACCGTGCAGCGGCCCGTGGCCTCGGCTCGGGCCAGATAGGTGCGGTCGACGCTGAGTTTCGCCCCACTGTTGCAGCTGGTCGTCACGTAGTTGCCGATCGAGGCCGCAGGCCGGACCTTCCCGTTCAGCTCCTTGCGGATGACGTCCCAGTCGAAGTTGACGTTGAGCCGCTCGGCCCGCACCCCCGCCCGTTCCACGTAGGACCGGTACAGCCGGCCCGAGGCGTAGGCCGGATTCGCCAGGACGTCATCGGGAATCGGGCCGCCGCCAAGTCGTTGGCGTGCTCGCGGAAAGTAGATCCGGTCCAGCTCGTCGTAGTCGAGGAAGCCAGGGAAGACCCGGGAGAACACCGCCCTGTTCGGCTGCGGGAACATCCCGGCGAAGACCAAGGTGGACCCGCCCACCCCGGCCCCGGTGACGATGTCCGTCGTGTCCCCGACGATGTAGTCCACCAGCCCGGTGTACGGCGGCAGCGGCTCACGGACTCCCGACAACATGTCGCCCAACATGTTCAGCACATCATCTTTGCTCGACGAGCCCGACTTCTGCTGCTGTGCGACCATCCACACCGACCGCTGGTCCGGACGCAGCAGAACGGGGAACGTGTTACCGGCCGCGGTGATCGGCCACCGTCTGCCGCGCTCTAGAACCACCGACGCCACACCGGCCTCGGCCAGCCGGAACGCGGTGATCGCCCCACCCAGCCCCGCACCGATGATCGCCACTCGGGCCTGTTCCTCACGTACGGCCGGTGTTGCGCGCACCGTGCCTGGCACCACACCCGCTGCCGCAGCCATCACCCCGGTCGCCCCGACCGTGCGTAGAAATGCCCGTCTGTCCCATTCGAATTCCATGTTCGAGGCTCCCTGGGTCGCGTGCTTTGGCAACGGGTGCCGCCGTAATTCACAATGCCGTCAACCACTGCGATAACCCCGGAAGCTGCTCACAACACGCCGAGCGCAGGCAGGCCCATCGGGACCTATTCCCGGTTTTTTCACAGGTATCAACACATCTGAGCGGACAGCAGCCGATACGACTAATCAACCGACACTGCAGCCTCCAGGGTCTGCCGCCGGAGTAGACGCGCACATCGGCTACTTACTGCTCGCGTTGATCAATCTCTGCTTCTCACAACCGGAGTACGCGCCGCTTGGCCGGCCTCTCGACTGCTGATTCAGCCGCCCGGCAGCTACCACCGAGAACGGTGGACGAGTTAATGACAGAACTCTGTGGTAGCCGTGCGTTTCGCCCTGAGTTCAGCCTTTCTATAGCGCTCGCTGAAGCGCTGTCTTGCCACCGATCTACAACCGTATCGATGTCGCCGAAAATCGGGCGGATATGGCGCAACTGCTGGTCTGTGGGTCAATAGTTGCAGCGGACTCCGGGCTTTCCGGTCTTGCCGGAGCGCAGCAGGTCGTGTTCTGTAACGCAGTTGAGGCAGTCGCCGTCGAAAACGACGGTGCCGTCCGGCCCGACGATGTACATCGAATTGTCGATGAGGCCATGGCCTTTGGAGTCGACCACCGCGGCATCGGGATGGTGTTGGCGAATGTATGCACCGCAGTACAAACCGGCCGCCAGCTCTACCTTGCTGAGTGTCCGCTCCGTGCCGGTGGCGCTTTCGTCCTCGTCGCCTTGCTCTTGATCGGGCTGGTGTACGACCTGAACATGCGCCGGGGCAGACATCGCGGTTGGCGCATGGGCATGAGCTGGGGCGGCGGTGACGCCTCCCACCGTGCCAACGGCCACGATCGCGGCCAAAGCCAGCAACGTTTCGTTCACTCGGATATGACGCTGCACAACGACCTCCCACTACCGGGACAAGGACTTGGAGCAAACCGTTGAGAGACTACAACTGATTCGGCCGCCTATCCCGCACCACGACCTCCACCTCTTCGATTCCGTAAGAACGCTCGGCCTCTCGCTGTGCGAGATTCGCCTTGACCAGGGCCAGCCCCCAGTTGAACGCGAATCGCTGTGCACCGCAGTGCGACTTCAGTGCCTCGAGTTGTACATGGTCTGGCTCAAGTGCAAATACATAGGCCTGCAGCCTCCAACTCCCGGACAGGGCAACGCGTTCACGCGGCACGAGCCCCGGATCGTTCTGCGCTCCCATGGCCGGTAAGGATAGCCAGCACCTACGACACAGTTGGCAGTTGAGCCTGGGCGGGGATCCGGGGAGCGCGGCTTCGGGACCGGCGTGCCGGGGAGGGGGTCCGGGGGCGAAGCCCGCCGGGTGGGGTGTGGGGGCTGCGCCCCCACAAGACTCGAGTGAAACGAGCAGTGCGAATGTGCTCCATGAGCACACCTCGCCTGCGAGTGAAATGGTGGGCGCAGAGGGGATCGAACCCCCGACCGCTGGTGTGTAAAACCAGAGCTCTACCGCTGAGCTATACGCCCTTCACCGTTACCGGCGAGTTATGAATCTAGCGCGGCGAGCGCTTTCTCCCAAGCCGCCTGGTCACGGGCCTCTCCGGGGCCGTTCATCTCCGAGAAACGGATGAATCCTTCGCGGTCGACTACGAAGGTGCCGCGGTTGGGGTAGCCGGATTTCTGGTTGAAGACGTCGTAGGCCTGAGCGACGGCGCCGTGCGGCCAGAAGTCGGACAGCAAGGGGAAGACGTAGCCCTGTTCGGCCGCCCAGATCTTGTGGGTGGGGGGCGGGCCGACGGAGATCGCGAGGATCTCCGCGTTGTCGTTCTGGAACTTGGGCAGTTCGTCGCGCACCTTGCACAGTTCACCTTGGCAGATGCCGGTGAAGGCGAGCGGGTAGAAGACGATCAGGACGTTCTTCTTGCCGTGGTAGTCCGACAGGCTGACGTCCTGATTGTTCTGATCCTTGAGCGTGAAATCCGGCGCGACAGTGCCAACTTCGAGCGGCATCGCAAATCCTCCATCGTGTCGGGTTTCCGCCGGGCGGCGCGATCACCGCCCGGCGACACCATAGCGAAAGGTGGGTCAGCGCTGCTTCGAGGGCGCCTTCGGTTGCACCAGGCGGCTGCCCGCCCAGCTACCCAGGGCGATCGCCGATGTCTGAGTCAGACCGGCGGTCGGTGCGGATTCTGCGATTTCGCTTGGTTCAACATGTCCCGGATGTCCGGTCTTGGGCGTGAGTACCCAGACGAAGCCTTCGTCGGCGAGTGGACCGATCGCATCCATCAGTGCGTCGACCAGATCACCGTCCCCGTCGCGCCACCACAGCAGCACAACGTCGACTACTTCGTCGGAATCCTCATCGACAAGATCGCTGCCGATGGACTCCTCGACGTCGGCTCGCAAGTCGTCGTCGACGTCCTCGTCCCAGCCCAATTCCTGGACAACCAAGCCGTGTGTAATGCCAAGCTTCTGAGCGTAGTTCTGCGCGTCCGCCGCGGCGACCACGGTGGTGTCCTCCTCAACTCCCGACAATAGGTAGTTGCAAGCGAACATGGTTATGGCCTCCAGCGCAAGCCGATCCGAAGAAAATGGCCCGGAATGTCGCGTGACAATGTTGTGTCATGGACCGTTTCAGCGCTTCGGGCAGGCGTCGCGGACGGCGTTGCGCGCGTCGTTGACCCGCCTACTTGCGTCGTTGAGCGGCCCGACAGGCGCGGAGTAGGTCATCTTGCGGGTCTCGGCGGAGAGCGCGCGCGCCGCTGTGACGTAGTCGGTAAATTTTCCCGCCAGATCCGGCGGGATCGAGTCCTTCGCGGTGTTGACTCCGGTCTCCACCTTGTTCGCGGCGTCATCCAGGGTTGACGCGGCGAGCTCTCGCTTGGCGGCGTAGTCGGCGGCGTTGGCGTCGTGCGCGTCGACGAACTCGTTGTACTTGGAGACCCCGACACCGGTGGTGGTCGGGAACTGCGCACAGTTGTCGGTGATCGCCTTGTCCTGCGCCGCAGCGCGCTTGGACGAGGTGGCCGCGGCCGACGAGGCGGCCGCCTCGGTCTTGTAGGCCGCTAGATCAGCGGTATTGGGATTCGCCGTGCCCACGACCCCGTTCGCGCAGCCGGCCACGACCAAGCCGACAACGACCGCTCCGGTCGCGCACACCAATCCGAACCCGCGCGGGTCCAGCGTCTTCATCGTCCTCCCGTATGACGTGCGCCTCGCTCGGCGCTCGAAAACTACAGTGGCCTGGGCTCATGAGCGAGCGTAGCGAGCGAATCGACGACACAGCGCCCATGGGCATGACGGAGCCGAGCGCCAGCGAGGCGCAGTCTTGCCCAGCGCACGGTACTGGATTTCCTGCTGACATGATGACCTGGGGCACACCATCGGCAAGGATGGAGGGTGCGCCCCGACCTTTCGTAAACGAGTGGTACGCAAACCCACGCGACACCACTCAGGGATACCGACGCTATCCGCATGTCCACCCCTGTACGAGGAGCAGATTTGACCGACCTGATCCACTCTTCCGCTCCAGCGCAACCCGCTGGATCCGAGTCCGCCGCTCCGGCAGGCCGCGATCCGAACGGTTCGCAAGCCCAGCCGACCGAGCGCGTGCGGGTGATCCGCGAAGGGGTGGCGTCCTACCTACCGGACATCGACCCGGAGGAAACCAGCGAATGGCTCGAGTCGTTCGATGAGATGCTCGACCGTGAGGGCCCCGGCCGAGCGCGTTACCTCATGCTCCGTCTGCTGGAGCGGGCCGGTGAACGCCGTGTCGCCATCCCCGCGTTGACATCTACCGACTACGTCAACACCATCCCTACCGAAAACGAGCCGTGGTTCCCCGGCGACGAAGAGGTGGAACGGCGCTTCCGCGCCTGGATCCGCTGGAACGCCGCGATCATGGTGCATCGCGCGCAGCGGCCGGGAATCGGTGTCGGCGGCCATATTTCGACCTACGCGTCCTCGGCGGCGCTGTACGAGGTCGGCTTCAACCACTTCTTCCGCGGCAAGGATCACTCCGGCGGCGGCGACTCGATCTTCATCCAGGGGCATGCCTCGCCGGGCATCTACGCGCGGGCCTTCCTCGAGGGCAGGCTCGGCACCGACCGGCTCGACGGCTTCCGGCAGGAGTACAGCCACGGCGGTCCCGGCCACGGTGTCCCGTCGTACCCGCACCCGCGACTGATGTCGGACTTCTGGGAATTCCCAACGGTGTCCATGGGTCTCGGCCCGATGAACGCCATCTACCAGGCCCGGTTCAACCACTACCTGCACGACCGCGGCATCAAGGACACCTCCGATCAGCATGTGTGGGCGTTCCTCGGCGACGGTGAGATGGACGAGCCGGAGTCGCGCGGTCTCGCGCATGTCGCGGCGCTGGAAGGCCTGGACAACCTGACCTTCGTGGTCAACTGCAACCTGCAGCGGCTCGACGGCCCGGTGCGCGGCAACGGCAAGATCATTCAGGAGCTGGAGTCGTTCTTCCGCGGTGCGGGCTGGAACGTCATCAAGGTGATCTGGGGTCGTGAGTGGGACGCGCTGCTCGGCGCGGATCGCGATGGCGCGCTGGTGAATCTGATGAACTCCACCCCGGACGGCGACTACCAGACCTACAAGGCCAACGACGGCGCGTACGTGCGCGACCACTTCTTCGGCCGCGACCCGCGCACCAAGGCACTCGTGCAGGACCTGTCCGATCAGGACATCTGGAACCTCAAGCGCGGCGGCCACGACTACCGCAAGGTGTACGCCGCCTACGCGGCCGCGATGGCGCACAAGGGTCAGCCGACCGTGATCCTGGCCAAGACCATCAAGGGCTACACCCTCGGCAAGCACTTCGAGGGCCGCAACGCCACGCACCAGATGAAGAAGCTGACCCTGCAGGACCTCAAGGATTTCCGTGACCTGCAACGGATTCCGATCACCGACGCCGAGTTGGAGAAGGATCCGTACCTGCCGCCGTACTACCACCCGGGCATGGAGTCGCGCGAGATCCAGTACATGCTGGATCGCCGCAAGGCGCTCGGCGGCTACCTGCCCGAACGACGCACCACAGCAAAGCCGCTGCAACTTCCGGGCGACGAGGCGTACAAGTCGGTGCGCAAGGGCTCGGGCAAGCAGAACGTTGCCACCACCATGGCGCTGGTGCGGCTGATGAAGGAGCTGCTGCGGGACAAGGAGATCGGCAAGCGGATCGTCCCGATCATCCCCGACGAGGCCCGTACCTTCGGTATGGACTCGTGGTTCCCTTCGTTGAAGATCTACAACCGCAACGGCCAGTTGTACACATCGGTCGACGCCGAGTTGATGCTTGCCTACAAAGAGAGCTCGGTCGGGCAGATCCTGCACGAGGGCATCAACGAGGCCGGATCGACCGCGTCGTTCACCGCGGTCGGCACCTCGTACTCGACGCACGGCGAGCCGATGATCCCGCTGTACATCTTCTACTCGATGTTCGGTTTCCAGCGCACCGGCGACGGCCTGTGGGCCGCGGCGGACCAGCTGGCGCGCGGTTTCGTGCTCGGAGCAACCGCTGGGCGAACCACATTGACCGGTGAGGGCCTGCAGCACAACGACGGACACTCGCTGCTGCTCGCGTCCACCAATCCGGCTGTGGTCACCTACGATCCGGCGTTCTCCTTCGAGATCGCGCACATCGTCCGGGACGGCCTGCGCCGGATGTACGGCGGCGGCACCCCGGATCCGGGTCCGTACGCGGTGCCTGGCACCGACACCCGCAAGGCGGACGGCGGTTTCGGCGGCGAGGACATTTTCTACTACATCACCCTCTACAACGAGCCGTACCAGCAGCCGGCCGAGCCGGAAAACGTCGACATCGCGGGTCTGCTCAAGGGCATCTACCTCTACAAGCCCGGCGGCGAAGGCGACGTGCGGGCCCAGATCCTGGTCTCCGGCGTCACCGTGCCGGACGGCCTGCGCGCGCAGGCGCTGCTGGCCGAGGACTGGGGTGTGCAGGCCGATGTCTGGTCGGTGACCTCGTGGGGTGAACTCCGCAAGGAGGCACTGCACCGCGAGATCGCCGCACTGCGTTACCCCGACGAGGACCACGGCACCCCGTACGTCACCGAGGCGCTGTCGCGGGCCGAGGGCCCGTTCGTCGCCGCGACGGACTGGATGCGTGCGGTACCGGACCAGGTGCGCAAGTGGGTGCCAGGCGACTTCATCACACTCGGCACCGACGGCTTCGGCTTCTCCGACACCAGGGCCGCCGCCCGCCGCGTGTTCAACGTCGACGCGCAATCGATCGTGGTAGCCGCCCTTTCCGGCCTCGCGAAGGCCGGAAAGATCGACAACGCCAAGGTGATCGAGGCCGCCTCGAAGTACCGCATCGACGACGTCGACGCCGCGCCGAAGAACGCGTCGAGTTCCGATGGGGACGGCGAGTAGCGGACGATTGAATGGTGGACCGTAAACCGCCGCGGCCGCGACGGATCTCCGAGGGCTCTTCCGAGCACGAGGTGTATCTGCCGACGGGCGCGCTCTCCCCGAACCGGCAAACCCGCGACCCACTACCGGACACGCTGCTCAAGCGCGTGAAGCAGTTCTCAGGCCGTCTCTCTACCGAGGCGGTCGGGTCGATGCAGGATCGGTTGCCGTTCTTCGCCGATCTGGACGCCGCGCAGCGCGCCGGCGTCCAGATGCTGGTGCAGACCGCGGTGGTGAACTTCCTGGAATGGCTGCAGGACCCGGACAGCGACATCCGATTCAGCCTCGACGCGTTCCAGGTGATCCCGCAGGATCTGGCGCGGCGGCTGACGCTGCGCCAGACCGTGGACATGGTCCGGGTGGCCATGGAGTTCTTCGAACAGTGGCTGCCCGCGCTCGCGCGCAACGACCGGCAGCTGGTCGCGCTCACCGAGGCGGTGTTGCGGTACGGGCGTGAGCTCGGTTTCGCGGCCGCCTCGGTGTACGCCAGCGCCGCCGAATCGCGTGGCGCGTGGGACACCCGGCTGGAGGCGCTCGTCGTCGACGCCGTGGTGCGTGGTGACACCGGCCCGGACATGCTGTCGCGGGCCGCCACGTTGAACTGGGATGCCACCGCACCGGCAACGGTGCTGGTCGGCACCCCGCCCGGCGAGCAGGGCGTGTCATCGGTGGGTTCGGTGCACGCGATCGCCGCCAGGCACGGCCGCGCCGCGCTGGCAGTAGTACAGGGCACCAGGCTGGTGATGGTGGTCAGTGGCCACCTCGGCGACTCCTCTTATATATCGCCGTTTCTGGCAGACCTGCTGGCCGAGGTCTTTTCCGACGGTCCCGTCGTGATCGGCCCGACCACCCGCACGCTGGGTGCCGCGCACGCCAGCGCGGTCGAAGCGCTGGCCGGTATGGAGGCCGTGGTGGGCTGGCGCGGCGCGCCACGCCCGGTGCATGCGACCGAATTGCTGCCGGAACGCGCTTTGCTCGGCGATCGAGCTGCGATCGACGCGTTGAACGAGTATCTTGTCCTTCCGTTGGCCTCGGCGGGATCGTCACTGGCGGACACGCTCGAGGCCTATCTGGATTGCGGTGGAGCCGTCGAGACGTGCGCGCGTCAGTTGTACGTCCATCCAAATACCGTTCGCTACCGCCTCAAACGGATTGCCGAAATCACGGGACGTGATCCGATGAATCCGCGGGACGCGTATGTGCTCAGAATCGCCGCAACCGTGGGTCGTTTGACACGAACCCGTAACGAAACGTCAACACCTACCCCAGAGGCCACTCATTTCACATTGGGCGAAGAGGGCCTGTAACGGAATTCGTGGGACGTTCGATCCGGGTCGACCCACGTGGCCTTTTGTGGGACTCCCACAAAACGCGAGGGCAAGCTTCATTCGCGTCGACATCTCCGGCGAGGCACCTCACAGTGTTCTCTTAGGGAGTGATCGCGTTGTTCGCCCCTGGACAGGGGTCCCAGACTCCCGGCATGCTCGCGCCTTGGCTCGATCTCCCTGGCGCGCGTGACCGGCTTATCCTCTGGTCCATGGCCTCCGGCCTGGACCTGGTTCGCCTCGGCACCACCGCGACGGCGGAGGAGATTACCGATACGGCAGTGACCCAGCCACTCGTCGTGGCCGCCGCGTTGCTGGCCTATGCGGAAATCCCCACGGATGCGCTTCCGGCCGCTACCATCGTCGCCGGGCACTCGGTCGGTGAACTCGCCGCCGCCGCTGTCGCCGGGGTCATCTCCCCGGATGATGCGGTACGTTTGGCCGCCATCCGTGGTTCGGAGATGGCCAAGGCGTGTGCGTTGGAACCGACCGGCATGTCCGCGGTGCTCGGTGGCGATGAGGCCGCCGTGCTCGCTCGGCTCGCCGAACTCGACCTCGTTCCGGCCAACCGCAACGCGGTGGGCCAGATCGTGGCCGCGGGTCGGTTGGACGCGCTGGCGGAACTCGCCGCGAACCCGCCGGAGAAGGCACGGATTCGCGCGCTGCCCGTCGCGGGTGCTTTCCACACCGCGTTCATGGCACCGGCACAGGACGCTGTGACCGATGCCATATCGCAGATCGTGCCGAACAACCCGACTCGGATCCTGCTGTCGAACTTCGACGGCAAGCCGGTCACCTCGGGACGCGACGCGATCAACAAGCTTGCTGCCCAGGTTACCCGGCCCGTCCGGTGGGACCTGTGCACCGAAACCGTAAGGCAGGCAGAGGTTTCCATGGTGGCAGAGTTGCCACCGGCGGGCACCCTGGTCGGCATTGCGAAACGGGAGCTGAAGGGCACGCGCACAGTGGCCCTGAAGACCCCGGAAGACCTCCCCGCGTTGGCCGGGGTAAGCATCTCCGGCTAGCTTTCCTGCGCAGCCATGCATCGATATGCACGGTTGTGACCGAGCGGACGTAACCTTCGGCCGTCTCGATCCGAAAAACCAGTACACGCCCTACAAAGAACAAGAAGGGAGCCACGAAGTGGCCGCTCTGACCCAGGAACAAATCGTCGAGGAACTCGGCAAGATCATCGAAGAGGTGACGGGTATCGAACCCTCCGAGGTGACGATCGAGAAGTCCTTCGTCGATGACCTGGACATCGACTCGCTGTCCATGGTCGAGATCGCGGTGCAGACCGAGGACAAGTACGGCGTGAAGATCCCGGACGAGGATCTGGCGAGCTTGAAGACCGTCGGCGACGCTGTCGGCTACATCCAGAAGCTCGAGGCGGAGAACAGCGAAGCCGCCGCGGAGCTCAAGGCCAAGTTCGACGCCGAGTAGGGCTGACACTGTGACCACTCCTTCCACCTTGAACGGGAACTTCCCCAACGTCGTCGTCACTAGCCTGGCGGCGACCACGTCGATCGCTGGTGATGTCGATGCGACGTGGAAGGGACTCCTCAACGGCGAGAGCGGTATCGACGTTCTCGAGGATTCCTTCGTCGAGGAATACGACCTTCCGGTCCGCATCGGCGGTCACCTGAAGGTTCGGCCCGAGACCCTGCTGACCCGAGTCGAGTGCCGGCGCATGGCGTACGTCGAGCAGCTCGCGACCGTGCTCGGTCGCGAAGTCTGGCGTAACGCAGGCAGCCCGGAGGTCGACCCGGAACGGCTGGGTGTGGCCATCGGCACCGGGTTGGGTGGCGGCGACGCCCTCATCGACTCGGTCGACAAGCTGAAGAGCGGTGGCTATCGCAAGATTTCGCCGTTGGCTGTGCAGATGGTCATGCCGAACGGTCCTTCGGCCGTTGTCGGCCTCGAATTGAAGGCCAGGGCAGGAGTGGTCACTCCGGTCTCGGCATGCTCGTCCGGCTCCGAGGCCATCGCCAACGCATGGCGCATGATCGTCATGGGCGATGCCGACATGGTCGTCACCGGTGGTGTCGAGGGTTACATCGACGCGGTGCCGATCGCGGCGTTCAGCATGATGCGTGCCATGAGCACCCGCAACGACGATCCGAAGGGTGCCTCGCGTCCGTTCGACAAGGACCGCGACGGTTTCGTCTTCGGTGAGGCGGGTGCGCTGATGGTCGTCGAGACCGAGGAGCACGCCAAGGCGCGCGGTGCCACCATCCATGCTCGTCTGCTGGGTGCCGGTATCACGTCCGATGGTTTCCACCTGGTCGCTCCCGCCCCCGATGGCGTCGGTGCGGCCCGTGCGATGACCCGAGCGCTGCAGACCGCTGGTCTCACCGCGAAGGACATCACTCACGTCAACGCGCATGCGACCGCTACGCCGATCGGTGATACCGCCGAGGCGAACGCGATCAACCTGGCGATTGGCAAGCACGCTTCGGTCTACGCCCCGAAATCCGCACTGGGACACTCGATCGGCGCCGTCGGCGCGCTCGAGTCCGTACTCACCGTGCTCAGCATCCGGGACGGCATCGTCCCGCCGACGCTGAACCTGGAGAACCAGGATCCGGCGATCGATCTGGATGTGGTGCACGGCGAAGCTCGCCGTCAGGAGATCGAGTACGCGATCAACAACTCCTTCGGTTTCGGTGGGCACAACGTGGCGCTCGCCTTCGGTCGGGCATAACCGCCTGTATCGACTGCACGACGACCCCGGCGGGATCGGGCCAGCAGGTCCGATCCCGCCGGGGTTTCCACATTTGCAGCCGCGCCAGCGGTGCACTCATCGAGGTGAGGAGTAAACGCGATGACGATTATCGCTCCCGCGTTTCAACAGGGGACGGACCTGGATCCGCGCGATCCGCTCGGTCGACTACAGCGCTTCTTCGATCCCGGCACGCTGCTTCCGCTGCATCCCCGCGACAAGTCCGGTGTGCTCGCCGCCATCGGTGAGGTCGACGGTGTCCGCACCGTCGCCTACTGCTCCGACGCCACCGTGATGGGTGGCGCGATGGGCGTGGAGGGTTGCAAGCACATCGTCGACGCGATCGACACGGCCATCGACTCCGGTGTGCCGATCGTCGGCATCTGGCATTCCGGTGGCGCCCGGCTGGCCGAGGGGGTCGAGGCGCTGCACGCCGTCGGCCTGGTCTTCGAGGCGATGGTTCGCGCGTCCGGCCTGGTACCGCAGATTTCCGTGGTGGTCGGTTTCGCCGCGGGTGGCGCCGCATACGGTCCCGCGCTCACCGACATCGTGATCATGGCCCCCGAGGGCCGCATCTTCGTCACCGGACCCGACGTGGTGCGCAGCGTGACCGGCGAGCAGGTCGACATGGCGACCCTTGGCGGACCCGTGACGCACGGCAAGAAGTCCGGCGTCACCCATATCGTCGCCGATGACGAGGCCGACGCGGTGCATCGCGCGCGTCGTCTGGTGTCGATGTTCGCCGAGCAGGGCGAGTTCGATCTGGTCGCGGCCGAGCACGGCGACGTCGACCTCAAGGCGATGCTGCCGGAGTCGGCGAAGCGTGCCTATGACGTGAAGCCGATCATCCACGAACTGCTCGACAACGTCGACGGCGAAAGCTCGTTCGAGGAGCTGCAGGGCGGTTACGCGCGCAGCATCGTCACCGGTCTCGGCCGGTTGGCCGGGCGCACCGTCGGAGTGCTCGCCAACAACCCGATCCGCCTCGGTGGCTGCTTGAACTCCGAAAGTGCCGAGAAGGCAGCGCGTTTCGTGCGGCTGTGCAACTCGTTCGGCATTCCGCTCGTCGTGCTCACCGACGTTCCGGGGTACCTGCCCGGCGTCAGCATGGAGTGGGAAGGTGTGGTGCGTCGCGGCGCCAAGCTGCTGCACGCGTTCGCCGAGGCGCGGGTTCCCCGGGTCACCCTGGTCACCCGCAAGATCTATGGTGGCGCCTACATCGCGATGAACGCCCGTTCGCTCGGCGCGACCGCCGTGTACGCGTGGCCCGGATCCGAGGTCGCTGTGATGGGTGCCAAGGCCGCCGTCGGCATCCTGCACAAGAAGGCGCTGGCTGCCGCGCCTGAAGAGGAGCGCGAAGCACTGCATGAGCGTCTCACCGCTGAGCACGAGCGCATCGCGGGCGGCGTCGAACGAGCCGTCGCGATCGGCGTGGTGGACCAGGTGATCGACCCGGCGAAGACGCGCAGCATCATCGCCGCCGCGCTGGCCGCCGCACCGTCGCGGGCCAGCCACCTGAAGAACATTCCGCTCTGATCTGAGCTCTGAACAGTGGGCCCCGGGTATACCCGGGGCCCACTTTCGTTGTCCGGCAAGGACTCCGCGCCCCCGGCAGGATGTCGCGTCACTCACACACTTGAACGTGTTCAACAAACGGCCTAGTCTCATAGTTGAACACGTTCAAATAACTGAGGAGCTGGGACAATGAACCTTGTCGTCGTCACATACGCGGCCTACGCGACCATCAGCTTGGCGCTCACGTTCTGGGTGGCACGCACCCTGCACCACACCGGCGCACGGTTTCTGGTGGATGTCATGAATGGCGACAACGATCTCGCCGAAGTCGTGAATCGTCTGCTGGTCATCGGGTTCTGGCTCGTCAACGCGGGCTTCGTGGCGCTGGCGTTGCGCATCAGCGGCTCGGTCGACGATGTGCGCGTCGCGATCGAAGAACTCGCCATGAAGCTCGGCATGGTGCTGCTGGTGCTCGGTGGCATGCACTTCGCAAACCTGATCGCCCTGAACTCGATCCGCCGCAGCAGGCACCAGGAGAAGCAGGCCACCGTCCCTCCCGTTCCGGTCGCCGCGGCCACACTAGCCTGACTCGCATGACCCGCCCCGAGCCCGCGACCGCGCGCGGCGAGGAAACTCGCCGGCAGATCATCGACGCCGCCCTGCGCCTGTTCGAGCAGAACGGCTACACGAAGACCACGATGCGCGCGATCGCGGGCGAAGCCGGTGTCAGCGTCGGTAACGCCTACTACTACTTCACTTCCAAGGAACACCTGGTTCAGGGCTTCTACCAACAGGTCCAGACCCTGCACGAACAGCAGGTCAGGCAGACCACCCGCGGCGACTCGCTCGCCGCCCGATGGCAGACGATGGAACTGGCCTTCGTCGACGTAGCCGCCCCCTACCACGAGTTCGGCGGCAAGTTCTTCGCCAGCGCCGCCGAGCCCACCAGCCCACTGAGTCCATTCAGCGACGAAAGTCGGCCCGCCCGAGAGACATCCACCGCCATCATGCGCAACCTGGTCATCGGCGACGACGTCAAGGGTGACAAGCGGCTGATGGCCGAGCTGCCGAATCTGCTGTGGCTGGCCCACATGGGCATCGTCCTGTTCTGGGTCCACGACCGCAGCGCCAGCCAAGAACGCACCCGACTGCTGATCCGCCGGATCGCCCCGCTCGTCGAACGCGTCGTCGGGCTGTCGAGACTCCGGCCGCTGCGTGCCGTCCTGTACCCGGCCCTGGACCTCATCGAGGACCTCGCCAAGTAGCTCGGCTAGCCAGCGCGTCTGTTGGCCAGGATCTGCACTCTCTCTCGGGATCGGCACTCGGAATAGAGCCCTATTCCGAGTGCCGATCCCGAGAGTCAGTGCAGATCCTGGAACGAGGGGTTTTGGGGCGGCAACATCGGGGACATCGGTCGGATACATGGGGTTCGTACGGTTCGCGGATGAGCGTGACGATCGATTCCGTAGCCGCAACTGCGACCGTGCGGAAACCGCCCTGGTATCGGTCGCTGTTCGTGCAGCTGCTCGTTGCGATCGTGGCGGGGGTTGTGGTCGGGGCGTGCTGGCCGGGGGTCGGGGCGGATTTGAAGCCGTTGGCGGACGGGTTCATCAAGTTGATCAAGATGGTGATCGCGCCGATCATCTTTTGCACCGTGGTGCTCGGGATCGCGCATGTGGGGGACATGAAGGCGGTGGGGCGGATCGGGGTGAAGGCGCTGATCTACTTCGAGGTGGTCACCACGTTCGCGCTGCTGTTCGGGTTGGTGGTGGGCAATCTCGTCAAGCCCGGGACTGGCTTCGATATCGATCCGCAGACGTTGGCCACCGGTGCGGAGAAGATCGCGCGGACGACCAAGAACGGTGAACTGCCGCACACCGTCGACTTCCTGCTCAATATCATTCCGGCGTCGGTGGTTTCGGCGTTCGCGGAGAACGCGTTGCTGCAGGTGTTGTTCTTCGCCGTGCTGTTCGGGTTGGGGCTGGCGAAGTTCGGTGAGCACGGGCCGCCGGTGATCCTCGAAGGTATCGACCACATCGGGCGGGTCTTCTTCACCATCATCGGGTGGATCATGCGGTTGGCGCCGCTCGGCGCGTTCGGGGCGATGGCCTACATCGTCGGCCAGTACGGGCTGTCCTCGCTCGGCAGTTACGGCAAGCTGATTGCCTGCTGTTACCTTGCGGCACTGCTGTTTCTGCTGATTCTCGCGGTGGTGGCGCGGGTGTTCGCGGGGGTGAATCTGTGGAAATTCGTCAGGTACATCAAGGACGAATTGTTCCTCGCGCTCGGCACCGCATCGACCGAAGTTGTGTTGCCGCGCATCATGATCAAGCTCACCGAGGCCGGTTGTTCCAAGGCGACCACGGGACTTGTTGTGCCGACCGGATATTCGTTCAATCTCGACGGCGCGACGCTGTATTTGTCGATCTGCGTGCTGTTTCTGGCGCAGGCGCTCGGCGTCGACCTGAGTCTGGGGGAGCAGATCACCGCGGTCGGCGTACTGATGCTGACCTCGAAAGGCATGGCGGGCGTGCCGGGTTCGTCGTTCCTGGCGCTGTCGGCCACCATTACCGCGATCGGTCACGGCTCCATTCCGGTGGCCGCGGTCGCGCTGCTGCTCGGCGCGGACCGCATCATGGACTCGATGCGGGTCACGGTGAATCTGCTCGGCAACTGCGTCGCCACCTTCGTCGTCGCGAAGTGGGAGGGGCAGTTGGACACCGAACGGATGCGCAAGGTGCTCGACGGGGAGGATGTGCCACCGCTGGAAGAGGCCGATCCGATGTCGGAGTGCGCGCTGGAGAAGGCGACGCCGTGAACGGCTACTGGCAAAGCCCCGCTCGCAATTGCGTCGCCACCTTCGTCGTCGCGAAGTGGGAGGGACAGTTGGATACCGAGCGGGATGCGCAAGGTGCTCGACGGGGAGGATGTGCCGTCGCTCGAAGAGGCCGATCCGATGTCGGAGTGCGTGCTGGAGAAGGCGACGCCGTGAACGGCTACCGGCAACGCCCTGCTCGGCAATTGCGCCGCCGCGAAGTGGGAGGGCGGATACCGAGCGGATGCGCAGGATGCCCGATGGAGCACGTGACGCTGCTGGAGGAAGCAGATCCGATGTCGGAGTGCGCGCTCGAGACGGTGACTCCATGAGCGGCTGCTACCGGACCCTCGCTCGGTAGCATCGAGAAGTGCGCTACGAAGAACTTGCCGACGTGCCGTGCTCGATCACGCGCCCGCTCGTGATCTTCGGCGACCGCTGGACCCTGCTGATCCTGAAATTCGCGTTCTCCGGCATCCGCCGCTTCAACGGGTTCCAGAGTGCGCTCGGCATCTCGCGCAGCCGCCTGCAGGACCGCCTGGACCGGTTGATCGAACACGAGATCCTGGTGAAGAAGAAGGCCGCGGTCGGCGCGCACGAGGAGTACCGGCTCACCCAGAAGGGCCATGACATCTATCCGATCCTCATGGCCATCCGGGATTGGGGCGACACCTACATGGCGCCCGACGGCCCGCCCGTGCGCTACACCCACCAGGGCTGCACGGGCGAGGCGCACGCGAACCTCGAATGCGACGTGTGCGGCCAGGTGCTGACCGCCCGCGACGTGCTGCCCGAGGCCGGGCCGGGGCTGCTCGAGCCCGAGGTTCAGTCGGTGAACCAGGTCGCTACCTGAGCCAGGTCCTCGCGAGAGGTGCGGAACCCGTTGACCGGATGTTCGGTGTCCGGGTAGCCGAAGGAGATCCCGGCGACCACGCGGCGATTGTCCGGGATGCCGAAGTAGGCGCGGATGAACGGTGCGTACGACGCCAGCGCCGCCTGCGGGGCCGCCCCGAGGCCTAGGCTTTGCGCCCCGAGCAGGAAGTTACCGATGTAGGCGCCGCAGTCGACGGCACCGTAGACGCCGATGTCCGCCTCGGTGGTCACGATCGCCACATGCGGTGCGTCGAACAGTTCGAAGTTGCGCACAGCCTGCCGCATCGTCTTCTCGTTATCGCCCTTGCTGATACCGACACTGTCGTACAACTGCATGCCACACTCGCGCCGACGATCCCGGAACACCCCGGTGTACTGCGCCGGAAACGGGAAATCCGGTTCCGGCGTTGCGGTTTGGATGTGCGCGAGCAACTCCTCGCGGAACCGATCGGTGCCCGCCCCTTCGGTCAGCACCACCTCCCACGGCTGAGTGTTGCACCAGGAGGCCGTGCGCTGCGCCAGCCGCAGCAGCGTCTCGACGACCTCCCGCGGCACCGGATCAGCCAGGAACTGCCGACACGTCCAACGCTCATCGAGCACCTTGGCCAACACCGAGTACTGTTCGGTGCCCACATCCGCTGCCGTCATCCCCACACCTCCATTTGGTCCCATTATGAGACCGAACGTTAGCATCGAAAGTGCCAGTGCGAAATGGTCGCGAAGCGGTCTGTACCAGCGCTATGGCCCAGGCCCGGGACCAGTGCTCGCCATTGCCCTGAATGCCGGGCTCTGACAAGGCAGAATCCACCGCATGGCGTCCGGAGCCCCCGCCGCACGGGATCGCAAGCGGCACGGCAGGCACTACACGCCGCCCGAGCTCGCGCGCTTCCTGGCCGGACGGCTGCTCACCCACGTGCCGCCGCCGGCATCCGGGGTCCTGCGGGTACTCGATCCGGCGTGCGGTGACGGGGAGCTACTGTTCGCGTTGCGGGACGAGGCCGCGATCCGGCTGCCGGGGGTCCGGGTCGAGCTGACCGGGTACGACCTCGACGCAGCGGCCCTCGCGGTGGCGCGAGCGCGGAACGCGGGGGATGGGGTCGACTGGCATGTCGGCGACTTCCTCACGGCATCAGAGGAACTCGCAGCGGGATCATTCGATGCCGTGATCACGAACCCGCCATATGTGCGCACCCAACAGCTAGGCGGGGCGACCGCCCAACTGCTCAGTAAGCAGTTCGGGTTGCGCGGGCGAATCGACCTCACGCACCCGTTCGTCGCAACACTGCCCCGATTGCTATGCCCGGGTGGTGTGCTCGGGTTGTTGTGCGCCAACAGGTTTCTGACAACCAAGGCAGGCGCGAACATTCGCCGATTGCTGCTCGCCGAGCTGACACCGGTCGAGCTGTACGACCTGGGCGACACCAAGTTGTTCGAGGCTGCCGTGCTGCCCGCGATCACCATCGCGACTCGTGGCGGGGTCGGCGAATGCCGGTACGTCTCCGCGTACGAGGTCGAGGACGGCGAAATCGCCTCGAAGACCGACCTTTTCGGCGCCCTGCTCGGTGATCGTGGTTGCCTGGTCGCGCACAGCGGACGAACCTTCGCGGTCGAGGTCGGCAGCCTAGTCACCGGACATGCGACACGTTCGAGATTGGAAACCGCAGGGGTGCAGGAGGTTTCCTCGATAGAACGCGCTGCGAACCCTGATTCGAACGCCCACCTACAGTCCGACGGTCCGCTGCAACCTGATAGGCCGAGCATCAACCTTCAAGCCGAGGGACCGCGCCAACCCGACGAGCCGAGTGCCAACTTTCGGGCCGAGGGTCTGCTGCGACTTGATGGGCCGGGGGAGGGCCTGCGAGGCGAGGGGCCATTGCAATCTGACGGGTCGGGCGTGGATCTGGGGGTCGAGGGAGCGCAGGAATCCGTCGGGCCGGGGCTGAATCTGCGGGCCGAGCGTTCGCAGCAGTCTGATGAGCTGAGCGGGCACCTACGGGCCGAGGATTCGCGGGAAGCTGATGGGTCGGGCGTGGATCTGGGGAATGGGGCAGCGCTGCGACCTGATGAGCCGAGCGGGCCCCCGCGGGTCGAGGGACCGCTGCGACCTGATGGGCCGAGTGCGGACTTTCGGGCCGAGGGGCCGCGGCAGCCTGATGGGCCGGGCGTGGATCTAAGGGCCGAGAGCGCGCAGCAGCCAGGTGGGCCGGGCACTGACCTCCGGAGCGACGGACCGCAGGATCCTGATGGGTTGGGGGTGAATCTGCGGGCCGAAGGGGCGCGGCAACTCGGATCGAATCTCGCGCGACAGTTGCCGCCGGATCCGCCGTCCAACCAGTCCGGACGCCGGAAAGCCTTGCGGCGCAGTGCGGAACCCGAGACTGCGTGGCGCATGTCGAACGCCGAGGTTGATTCCTGGCTTGCTGGGATCGCGGCGGCGACCTGGCGGACGTTCGGTGAGGTCGGGCGAATTCGGGTGGGGATCAAGACGACTGCTGACAAGGTGTTCATTTCCGATCGGTGGTCTGATGTCGAGCCGCCGCCTGAACCGGAGCTACTACGCGAGCTGATCACCCATCATGACCTCGAACCGTGGTGCGTCGCCCGAGCGCACGACACCCGCGTGCTCTATCCCTACGATCTGACGCGGCCGAACCGTACGCCGATCGATCTGAATGAATTTCCCTGTGCCGCTGAGTATCTGCGCACCCACAAGGACACTCTCGCGGCGCGTCACTACCTCGGTCCGAGTGGCCGCGAATGGTTCGAGATATGGGTGCCGCAGCGTCCGCATCTGTGGCGGGAGCCGAAGGTGGTGTTTCCGGATATCAGTGATCGACCGCGATTCGCGCTCGATCGATCGGGCGCGGTGGTGAACGGCGACTGTTATTGGATCTCGCTACCCGACCTGGCGGAAACCCCGTCTGATGCCGAGCGGCTCGCGTATCTACTTATGGGCGTGGCGAATTCGGCGCTCGGACTGCGGTTCTACGACGCGGTTTGTGGGAATCGCCTGTATTCGGGCAGGCGTCGGTGGATCACCCAGTACGTATCGCGATTGCCGCTGCCGAACCCGGGATCGGCGCACGCAGCGACCATCATCGAGCTGGCCCGCGAGTTCGTCGACGGCCGATCGCTGGACGCGGCAGCTCGGGCCGATCTCAACGAGCGGGTGGCCGCGGCGTTCGGGGTTTCGCCGCCCGCACTCTGATTATGCGGTGACGTGCACGCCCACCATGGGCATCAACGTCCGGCGCGCGAACTCGCGCGCGGCATCCCGATCGGCGACGGGAATGAGCCCGTCCGGAGTGAGCGCCAGCGACAGCGCGAGCCGAGCCATGATCTCGGCGACCAGGTCGGCATCGAAATCGTGGGTGCTCTCGGTATCCCGCAGCTCGCGCAGCTTCTCCGCCAGGTAGCTGCGGCCGACGGCCAGGATCGGTCCCGCGTCGGTGGTCAGCCGGGGCAGGATCAGGTCCGGCTCGGTGCGCAGCAGCCGGCGCAGCAACTCGTTGTTCGCGATGGCGGTGATGAACGCGACAAAGATCTCCACCAGCTGGTCCTCGGTGCCGGTGACGGCCCGCACCTGCTTGTCGATCATCGCGACGAAGCGCTGCGCTTCCCGCACGCTCACGGCCTCTACCAGCTCGTTCTTCGATTCGAAGCGGCGGTAGAGGGTGGCGGGGCTGATGCCTGCACGCCGGGCGATCTCGCCCATGCTGGTCCGTTTGATGCCGAAGTCCAGGAAGGCCGAGAGCGCGCTTTCCAGGAGTTTTTCGCCATCGGCGACGGGCTTGTCCAGGATGCGCTGCAGCATGGGCGGGACAGTTGGCATCTGGTCTCCAGTCGATTCGCGCGAGGGCCGGGCGTGCGGGATGGCGTCGCGACGGTGCGGGTGATGGACCTTCATTATTTCACCGGCGTGCGGCGGCCTGGTCGCGGATCGCCGGAATGGGGCATAGGTCGCGCGCCCAGCTTCGGGTGGTTAGCCTTCATGGATATCCGATTTGGATGTCGGATGGGTTGGAAAGGGTTGAGCCGTGGCATATTTCGCGGATCGGGTGGTCGCGATCACGGGTGCCGGCGCAGGCATCGGCCGCGAACTGGCCCTGGCGCTGGCCCGCGACGGCGCGTTGCTCGCGCTGTCGGACAAGTCGGCCGACGCCGTCGCCGAGACCAAAGAACTCTGTGCTGCCGTCGGCCAAGAGCCTACGACCACCACCCTCGACGTCACCGATCGGTCCGCCGTCCTCGACCACGCCGCGGCGACCGTAGGGCACTACGGCCGGGTCGAGGCGCTGTTCAACAACGCCGGGATCCTGCACGTCGGCGGGGTGGTGGAGTCGCCGTTCAGCGATTTCGAGCAGGTGATGGACGTGGACTTCTGGGGAGTCGTCAACGGCACCAAAGCCTTTCTGCCGCATCTGCTGACCGCCGAGCGGGCGCATGTGGTGAACATGTCCTCGGCCTTCGGGCTGGTCGGGGTGGCGCAGCACGCGCCGTACAACGCGGCGAAGTTCGCGGTGCGCGGGTTCACCGACTCGCTGCGCCAGGACATGCGGGCCGCGGGCGGCAAGGTTCGGGTGACCGCGGTGTATCCGGGCGGGGTGCTCACCACCATCGCGCGGTCGGCGAGCGTCGCGCCCGGCGTCGACGCCGCGGCGGTCGCCCGGCGTTTCGAGGCGCATGTCGCGCGCACCAGCCCGGCCGCGGCGGCCAAGACGATCCTGCGCGGGGCCGCGCGCGGCGAGGCCAAGGTTCTTGTCGGACTGGACGCCCTTCTTGTGGACCTGGTCACAAGGTTCGCTGGCTCGTACCACGAACGGGTGCTGGACATGGTATTTCGTTCCTGACCGTGCGGAACCGCGCGATCAGGAACGGGTGATGTTGAAATGTCAACTGGTCGAACGCTTCTCGCGGCAGTAACTGATCGGGCGCGATCGATCGGACGCGGCTGATGGCGAAATGGATCCTGGTCGAATGCTTTTCGGGCACGCCGGGCAAGGTGATCGCGTTCGGTGCCGCGCCGAAATCCTTCGTGCCGCTGAGCAATATCCTGCGTAACCCGCTCTCGCTCGCTGACGCGGAAGCCGCACTCGCGCAGGCCTGTCGGACTCGCGCCCTGGTCGCGCGGGTATCGGACGACGGCCGCCGCACCGTGCGAGCCGAACCACTGCTGATCACGCCGGAACGAGCGCATGCCGTTCGACTGTGGATCGGGCCGGTGACGGAACCGCTGCCTGCGCGAGAACCGGTGGGCGCGTGGTACTTCAACCTCACCACCAATCGATCGGTGCGCAGCGTGGACCTGCTCGATCTGTACGGCGTCGCGCCCGAGGACCGGGAGGCGGAACTGGCCATCGCGGGCGCGTTCACCCGGCTGGTCACCAATCGGGACGAGAGCGAGGCGCTGGCGAAGATCGTGAATTCCGCGCCGGGCACCGAACATCAGGCGGTATGGACGGTCCGCCGCGACGACGATGCCTTGCGCGCAGGGCATTTCGCCTGCCGGATCATCCTCGAGGTCGATGCGGCCGGGCGCAGGGAGGTGCTGTTTCGCGGAGTGACCCAGGACATCGGTGCCGCGACCTCGGTGCCTGCCGCGCCGCCGCCGATGATTCTGGAATATCGGCTGCTGGAAGCGTCCACCGCGCCGGGGGAGTATCGCGCGATCGTGAATCTGCGCTCGTTGCAACTGATTCGCTGGATCGGGCCGCCGATGCCGAGTATCGCCTGGGCGGATCTGCCCGGTCAGCCGCCGCCGCAGATTCATCCGGACGATCTGGCGGCGGCACAGGAGATGTCACGGGAGTTGGCGCGGCATCGCACCGAGGGCACGGTGCGGCTGCGGCGCACCGATGGTGGGTGGCAGCCGGTGCGGGTTCGGGCCGCGCTGATGGCGTTGGATCAGCACACCACGGCTGGACTGGCCACGGTCACCGCCGTCGAGTGACATGCGGTGACCGTGGGTTCGGGTTCACTGACGCGGTAAGTTCAGCGCCGCCATTTCCTGCTCGATCGCATTGGCGGCGAAATCTACCCCGCTGGAACGCAATTCATGGACTCGCCGTTGTAGTGCCTCGACGCCGCCCGGCTGGGCCGCGATGTCGGCAACGCTGATCCGCCCCGTGGACCGGTGCATATTCGCCTGCACGTAAGCCATCACCGATACCTCCTGCCTTGCACGCTCACGACTTCGCCTCGCTGACGCTCGGCTGCGTCGTGCGCGATCGCGCGCTGCCTCTCCGGTTCGCTCGCTACGCTCACTCACGACATCGTCTGGCTGACGCCAGCTCCATCGTGTGCGATCGCGCGCCGCGTCTTCAGCTCGCTACGCTCACTCACAACTTTGCCATGGTCGGCTCCGTCGTGTGCGACCGTGCGCTGCGATTCGGTTCGCTCGCTTCGCTCGCTTACGGACCCATCGACCCAGATGGGCTAACCACTGCGCTACAAGCCGCACGACTACCGTTTCGGCAGGAGACCCCGGGTCACCGGGCACGCTGGCGAAATGTTATCAGCGATTCCTGTTGGTCACTTGACCAGTGTGCGCTGTCTCACACCTCTTTTGCCGTACGGTGATTGGCCGTGTTGTGTAGGTACACAGCCCCGTTCAGCCGAATGCCGTCTTGCTCGGCCTCGCTGAGTTCGCGCCGGACCTTGCCGGGCACACCGGCGACGAGTGACCCCGGCGGAATCTGCGCGCCCTCCGGAATCAGCGCGTTGGCCGCGATCAGGCTGCCCGCGCCGATCACCGCGCCGTTGAGCACGGTGGCGCCCATCCCGACCAGCACATCGTCGCCGACCGTGCAGCCGTGCAGGATCGCGTTGTGCCCCACCGAAACCCCGCTGCCGACGGTGAGCGGGAAGCCCGGATCGGCGTGCAGCACGCAGCCGTCCTGAATGTTGGTCCGCTCGCCGACGCTGACCTCCTCGAGGTCGCCACGCAGCACGGCGCCGTACCAAACACTCACCTCGGCCGCGAGCCGCACCCGGCCGATCACCGTTGCGTTGGGCGCGACCCAGGCGCTCTCGTCGATCTCCGGGGCGAACTCGCCGATCTGAATCCTCATGCGGTCGAACTTAACCGTGCGCCCTGGAACAACGCGCGGTGGGCGGCGGGGCTGGTGCCGAGGATGCGGTGGAAGTGGTGGCGCAGGCTGACCGCGGTGCCGAAGCCGGTGTCGGTGGCGATGCGTTCCATGGTGTCGTCGGTGGTTTCCAGCAGCAGCCTGGCGCGGTCGGCGCGCTGGTGCAGCAGCCACTGCTGCGGGCTGTTTCCGGTGCGGTCGCGGAAGCGGCGGGTGAAGGTGCGCCGCGACATCAGCGCGATGCGGGCCCAGCCGTCCAGGTCGATCGCTTCGCTGAGATGTGTTCGGGCCCAGACCATCGCACGTTCGATCGGGTCGTCGTCGGTGGCGTCGGGGACCGCGATGGGGATGTACTGGGCTTGCGAGCCGCTGCGGTGCGGCGCGGTGACCAGGTCTCTGGCCAGTTCGGTCGCGGCGCGGCTGCCGAGGTCGTTGCGGACGAGGTGCAGGCAGCAGTCGAGGGCGGCGGCGACGCCCGCCGAGGTGATCACGTCGCCCAGGTCGGACCAGAGGGTGTCGGCGCGGACCCGGACCGCGGGGCAGGCGCGGGCCAGGGCGGCGGCGCCGGCCCAGTGGGTGGTGACCTCGCGGCCGTCGGCCAGGCCGCTGGCGGCGATCGCCCACGAGCCGAGGCACAGGCCGACGATCCGCGCGCCCGCGGTGTGCGCCTGGTGCAGGGCGGTGCGCAGTTCCTTGGACAGCGGCATGTCGCGTTCCCAACTGGGGATGATCACCGTGTCCGCGCGGACCAGGCGATCGAGACCGTGTCGCACTTGGATATCGAAACCCGCTGGGGTGCGCAGACTTCCGGGTCTTTCGGCGCACACGTCGACCTGGTAGGGCGCCGGTCCGCCGATGCCGACCCGGCCGAAAACGAGGCTCGGCACGGACAGATGGAAGGGGCTCATGCCGTCATAGGCGAGAACGGCCACGGTATGCATGGCCCGATTTTAGCGGTAGGCGGCTCTCGGGCCACTGTTGGGCGCTCCGGCGAGTCGGCAAACTCGACGGCATGACCATCGAACACGGCAACCAGCTCGAAGTACTGCACATCGGCGGACCCACGGTGCGCCTCCGGTATGCGGGCCAGACCTTCCTGACCGACCCCACCTTCGACGAGCCCGGCGACTACCCGTCGGGTCCGGTCACTCTGCACAAGCTCAACGGTCCGGCGGTGTCTGCGGACCAGGTCGGTGCGGTGGACGTCGTGTTGCTCTCGCACGACGAGCACGCCGACAACCTGGACAACTCCGGTCGCGAATTCTTGAAGACCGCGGGCGCGGTGCTGTCTACGCCCGGCGCTGCGGAACGGATCAATGGTGTTCGGGGACTGGAGAATTGGGAGTCCGTGACGATCGGCGGGGTCCGGATCACCGGCGTGCCCGCGCTGCACGGGCCCGAGGGCTGCGAATCGTTGACCGGGATCGTCACCGGCTTCGTGCTGCAGGCCGACGGGCAGCCGACCGTGTACGTCTCGGGTGACAACGCCTCCGTCGATCGCGTCGCGCAGATCGTCGAGCGGATCGGGCAGATCGACGTCGCGGTGCTGTTCGTCGGCGCGGCCAACGTCGGTCACTTCGGCGACATCGACCTCACCCTGAACGCCCGCACCGCGGTGCAGGCCGCCGAGCTGCTCGGCGACGCGGTGATCGTGCCGGTGCACGGCGAAGGATGGGTGCATTTCAGCGAGACGCTGGATCGGCTGAGTCTGCTGTTCGAGTACGCGGGGCGCGAGAAGCAGCTGCGGATTCCGCCGCTCGGCGCCGAGATCACTGTCTAACGGACGTACCCGGCCTGCGCGGACACTTTTCGCTCGGGTTTCGCATGAGATGCTGCCCTGAGCGCGAAAGTGTCCGCTCCGGCCGGGCGGGTGTACTACTTCGAGCATCGACAGTGGGGCAACCCCGTGCGACGGATCTGCCACGCGTTGGCGCAGCGACTGCGGACAGCCGGGGCGACGCACCTCCGCACGGACGCAACCGCCCGTCGCCGCGTAAGTAATGGTGTGACGCGCATGGAATTGCTGGCTGATCCGCGCGCATGCCGCTGAAGTATGCGCGGCGGCGGTACGGGTCGGGCTCGCCGCGGCGACCCGCGTGGGCTCAGGTGAGTTAGCTGGTTCAGCTGTGTGGCGAATTCTTCGGCGTCGGTGACGTAGCCGATGTGGTTGCTGACGAATTCGACCACTTCACGACCGAGCTCCTCGTCGAAGGGCTGCGGGCTGGTCGCTGTTGATCAGGCGGGCCCGCGGAATCGGCGTCCGATCAGCGCTGATTGTCTAGGTCGCCGTCCGGGTGCTGATCAACTTGCGCAGAAATGGCCGGTGAGCGGGCGGTCTCGTGATCATCGTGTGATACCCGCGCGTCGTTCGTGGCGTGCGCCCGGTGTGGGGTTCACGATGGCGTTATGAAGATCGGAGTGCCACGCGAGGTCAAGGAACAGGAGTTCCGGGTCGCCCTCACACCGGCCGGGGCCGGGGAGTTGGCCGCGCACGGACACGAGGTGCTGATCGAGGCGGGTGCGGGCGTCGGGTCGGGGTTCGGGGACGCCGATTATGCCCATGCGGGGGCGCGGCTGGTGACCGTCGATCAGGTGTGGTGGGAGGCCGACCTGGTGTTGAAGGTGAAGGAGCCGATCGCCGAGGAGTATCCGCGGCTGCGGCGCGGGCAGGTGCTGTTCACCTATCTGCACCTGGCGGCGTCTCGCGAATGCACCGACGCCATCCTGAGCTCCGGGATCACCGCCATCGCATACGAAACCGTGCGGGCCGCCGACGGTTCACTGCCGCTGCTCGCGCCGATGAGTGAGGTCGCGGGCAAGCTCGGCAGTCAGGTCGGTGCCTACCATCTGATGGCGCCACTGGGCGGTGCGGGCATGCTGCTCGGCGGTGTACCCGGGGTGCGCCCGGCCGACGTGGTGGTGCTCGGCGGCGGCATGGCCGGCTCCAACGCGGCCGCGGTCGCCGCAGGCATGGGCGCACGAGTCACCGTGCTGGACACCAACTTGCACCGCCTACGCGAGTTGGACGCACGCTTCGACGGCCGAATCGCCACCGTCGCGTCCAACGCCGCCGAAATCCAACGCGCCGTCGCCGCCACCGACCTGGTCATCGGCTCCGTCCTGGTACCCGGCGCTCGCGCCCCCAAACTCGTCCCCGACGATCTAGTCGCCCAAATGCGCCCCGGCTCGGTCCTCGTCGACATCGCCATCGACCAGGGCGGCTGCTTCGAGGGCTCCCACCCCACCACCCACGCGAACCCCACCTTCCGAGTACACAATTCGCTGTTCTACTGCGTAGCAAACATGCCAGGAGCCGTCCCTCATACCGCCACCGTCGCCCTCACCAACGCGACTCTCCCGTACGTCCGCGCCATCGCCGCCCTCGGCTGGAAAGAAGCCTGCACCGCCAATCCCGACCTCGCCCACGGTTTGACAGCCGACGCAGGCAGGCTGCTATCAGTGGAAGTAGCTGCGGCACATGGATATACGACCGCGAAGCCCGTTGGCCTGGCAGGCTGACTCGATCCGCGCTACGTCGGTCGCGGACCTGTGTTACCGGTGGGCTGGCAGGCTGACTCGATCCGCGCTGCGTCGGTCGTGGACCTGTGTTACCGGTGGGCTGGCAGGCTGACTCGATCCGCGCTGCGTCGATTGTGGACCTGTGTTACCGGTGGGCTGGCAGGCTGACTCGATCCGCGCTGCGTCGATTGTGGACCTGTGTTACCCGTGGGCTGGCAGGCTGACTCGATCCGCGCTACGTCGGTCGCGGACCTGCGTTATCCGCAGCCCGGCGGGCTCGCGCGATCTGCGCCAGTTCGGTTGCGCGCCTGCATAACCCGCCTCGCCGCCCCCGGCCGATCCCACAGAACGTCCATACCTCTTACAGGATCCCAGCGCCCGCCAGGACCCTGTGAGAGGTATGCAACCTCTGTGAGATCCCCTCCACACCAACACATTCGACCCCACTGGAGCGCGCAGAGCGCAACCACGGCCAGGTCGCCACGCGAGAACCCATCCGCACACCGACTGCGTCAGCCTCGCACCCCCTGTACCGGGTGTGTAGCTGACACAGCGGGTGCACGGCTTGTATCTGCACCACCCGGGAGCCGAGATTCGCTGATTATCGACCTCTCGCAACGCCACCACGGCAAGGTCGCCACGCGAGAACCCATCCGTACACCCACTGTGTCAGCCTCACACCCCCTGTACGCCGGGTGTGCAGCTCACACAAAGGGGGAGCGGCCTCCAACTCGCCACGCCAACAGCAGAATCCGCACCTTAACTCGGGATCGGCACTCGGAATAGGGCCCTTCTCCGAGTGCCGATCCCGAGAGAGAGTGCAGATCTTGGGCATACCGGCTCAGGCAGCGCCTGGCGGGTGTGACCGACCACCGAAACCACCGCTGACCACCCCCGTTCTTGTCCAAAGCGCTTGTTACGGAACCACAGCCAGATGACCACCTCCAGAACGCGGCACCGCGCACCTGACGCACACCTAAAGCCGGGTACCCCACCTGACGTGCTCAGCACTACTCACGGGAAAACGTGGATAGGTCTTCAGCTTCTATGAGCTGCTCATGTGCGGAGGTCTAAGAAGCACTTGCCCGGATAGGTCCACTATTCCGAGGGTCTCTGTGAGTACAGGTCCGGGTTAGTGTGCGGAGAGATCTCCGGTGGTGTGCTGTCCCCGGGGTTTTCGACTGGTTCATCGGATGACCGGAGTAGTGCTGGGCACGTCAGGTGGGGTACCCGGCTTTCTCTTCCGCAGCCTGTGATGGGCAAGGTCTGGGTTCCAGCGTGAGGACTGGCTGTGGTGCTGTTTTCAAGCGTTCTTCCAGCCGGTGACATTCGAGGCGGCGGTGAATTCGGGACAACCGCGCCCGTTGTGTCAGCCGCACACCCAGCAGTGGGGGTGTGCGGCTGACACAAGCGGTGTGGGGGTGGACTATTCGTCCTCGGTGGGGGTTGCGCCGAGGTACCAGTCGGGCTCGCCGGTGGTGGGGAGGTCGTGCAGTTTGTCGGGGTTGCGGACGACGTTGATGGCGACGATGCGGCCGTCATCGATGGTGAAGGCGAAGACGCCGGTGTGGTTGCCGTCGAAGACGACCAGGCCGGGGGCGCCGTTGACCAGCACCGCGCGGCCCCACCCGTTCGCCGCGGACGGGGCGTGGTACCAACCGAGCAGCATCTTGGCGATGAGTTCGGCGCCGTGCACCGGCTGGCGGATCGCGGGGACCTTGCCGCCACCGTCGGCGGTCAGGCTGACGTTGGTATCGAGCACGCCGAGCAGCGCGCTGAGATCACCGGAGCGCCAGGCGACCGCGAAGGCGGAGACGACCTTCTCCTGCTCGTCAGGCGAGGCGGGGAAACGCGGCGTGCCGTCCTCGACACGCTTACGGGCGCGCGAAGCGAGCTGCCGCACGGCGGCCGGGGTGCGGCCGACCACCTCGGCGACCTCCGGGCCGGTCATGCCGAACACGTCCTGCAGCACGAACGCGGTGCGCTCGGCGGGCGACAGGGATTCGAGCACGACCAGCAGCGCCGTGGTGACCCGCTCGTCCTGGGTGATCCGGTCCGCCGGATCGTCCCAGCTGGTGACCTCGGGCTCCGGCAACCATTCGCCGACATACTGCTCGCGGCGGGCGCGGGCCGAGCCCAGCTGATCCAGCGCGAGACGCCCGGTGACGGTGCTGAGCCAGGCGCGCAGGTTCTCGATCTGCCCTGCGGTACCCGCCTCGTGCTGGCGCTGCAGCCGCAGCCACGCGTCCTGCACCACGTCGTCGGCGTCGGTGAGGCTGCCCAGCGTGCTGTAGGCGAGCCTGCGCAGATACGGCCGGTGCTCCTCGAATCGCCGAGCCAGTTCGGCCTGGTCGATGGGCTCGGGAGTGCTTGGCTGTTCGGAAGTCACTGCTGTTCGCCGTTCGGTCGTTCCGCCCCGCCGGGCGTGAGTCCTATGAGTGCGTCGCCGGGTAGACGACGCAGCAAATCAGAGTGTGACACGCCGCCCAAAACCGACCCGCCACGCCCGCCACCAGCGAGGTCTGCGTCACTAGCCCGGCCGATCACCCATGAAACCCGCACGTTTCGCCTGCCGCGCAGGATTTGGCTTGCCGCGCACGAAGCAGCAGGCAATTTCATGCGCGGCTCGACAAATCGTGCGCGCCAGCCGACGTACCCGCGGCTTGCGGCGCATGAATTGGCGCGGCGCGCACGAAGCGACCGGCGATTTCGTGCGCGGCTCGACAGTCCGTGCGCGTGGTTGCGGCGTAGGGAAGTCTGCCTGGTGTCGCGAGCGGGACGCGGTGGCGGCATTCGTTCGAGAGGAGCGTCATCGTGTGCGCGGTGGGGGTTGTTCGGGTGGCGGGACCGGATAGGCTCGGCGGGTGCAGAAGGGGACCTCGACCGCGGCTGGGTTGCTGCTCGGTTTTGCGCTCGATCGGGTGTTGGGGGATCCGCGGCGGTGGCATCCGGTGGCCGGATTCGGTTCGGCGGCAAGTGCGCTCGAATCGGTGACCTATGGTGATCGGCGTAGTGCGGGGGTGCTGCACGAGGTGCTGTTGGTGGGTGGGGTGGTCGGGTTGGGTGTCGGGGTTCGCGGGCTCGGACTGCCCGTGACCGCGCTGGCTACCTGGACGGTGCTCGGCGGGCACAGTCTGGCGAAGGCGGGTAGCGAAATGGCCGACCGGCTCGAGGCAGGCGACCTGGACGGCGCGCGTGCCCTGCTTCCCTCGCTGTGCGGCCGCGATCCCGAGGTGCTCGACGCCGACGGATTAGCCCGCGCCGCACTGGAATCCATCGCCGAGAACACCTCCGACGCGACGGTGGCCCCGCTGGTCTGGGGCGCGATCGCCGGCGTGCCCGGCCTGCTCGGCTACCGCGCGATCAACACCCTCGACGCCATGATCGGCTACCGCAACGACCGCTACCGCCACTTCGGTTGGGCCGCAGCCCGCACCGACGACCTGGCCAACCTCCTCCCCGCCCGCCTCACCGGCCTGCTCACCGTCGCCCTCGCCCCAGTGGTCGGTGGCCGCCGCGCCGCCGCCCTGCACGCCTGGCGCCGCGACGCCGCAAAACACCCCAGCCCCAACGCGGGCGTAGTCGAGGCCTCGATGGCAGGCGCCCTCGGCGTCCGCCTCGGCGGCCGCACCCAATACCGCCACGGCACCGAACTCCGCCCCACCCTCGGCGACGGCCCCGCCCCAACAGTCGCCGATCTCCATCGCGCCGTACACATGTCGGAATCCGTGCAGTTGGCGTCGGTTCTGGTGGCAGCGCTGTGGGCGATCATCAGGCGCTAGGCCGCAGATGATCGCGAAGTTTGTTGGGCCACCGCACGACTCGTAGACGCTATGACCGAAAGAATTAGCGGCCGTGGAGATTCAGCGGCCGTGACCACCGTATGGCCCAGTTCGCCGGCTTTACTGCTGGCATCGGTCGCGGTGGCTGCGCTGTGGTCGACGATCAGGCGCCAGGCCAAAGGTGGTCAGTCGCAGGCGCGGGCTTGCGGCCCGCCAGGCGCGCTGTACGGAAGCGCCCGGAGGTGCTGGGTGGCGGGTTCGATTGCCGAAGGGTGGCAGGGTGCGTGGGGGTGCAGCTGGTAGGTCGGGCGCTGAGCGGTCGCGGTACCGGAACGAGTCAGTCGCGGCCGCGGCCGTAGCGGTCTGCTAGGCGCGCTTCGGTGTTCGGTATTGCGGCGGCGGGAGGTGGTGTGGCGGTGGTGGATTCGGATGCCGGAGAGTCGGCGGGGGTGCTTGCGGGAACCGGTTCGGCGGGTTTGGTTGGGGTGCTTGCTTTTTCCCTGCGGCGCTCGCGGATTTCGGCGTACAGGAAGTAGCCGAGGCCGAGGGGGGCCATGATGCCGAAGGCGAGCCATTGGAGGCCGTAGGAGAGGTAGGGGCCCGCGTCGAGTTGGGGGAGAGGGGTGGGAGTGAAGGCGCCTGGCTGGTTTTCGTCGAGTTGGAGGTAGCCGCCGCGTTCGCCGGTGGGGATCGGGGTCAGTGGCTGTTGCAGGAACGCCGCTTCCTGGGTGGTGTCGATCGAGTACACCTGCCGGTAGCCGTCTTGGATCGACGGGTCCTTGCCTGGCGTGATGCCCTCGGACGTCCGGACTCTTGCCTCGAGGCGTTGCGGGCCTGCGGGCGGGTCGGGGATCGGCGGCGGGCGGGAGCCGTCTACTGCCGCGACCAGTCCGCGGTCGATGAGCAGGAGGCGTCCGTCGTCCAGCCGGAACGCGGTGAGCACGGAATAGCCGGGGGCACCGTCGAGATGGCGCAGCCGGACCAGCACGGTCGAGTCCGGCAGGTAGCTGCCGGCGGCGGTGACTTTGCGCCATTCGGTGTGCGAGTCGTCCGCGGCGGAGCTGCCGAGGACGGTGGTGATATCGATCGGCGCGGCATCCACCGAGTCGGCGATGAGTTGGTTGCGGTGCGAGGTGCTGGTGTTCTTGCCGAGCTGCCACGGCGCCAGCACCGTGAAGCACAGGTAGGCGAACACAGCGACCACCGCGGCGAGGATCACCCAGCTCGGCCGCAGCAGGAAGGTCAGCTTGCGCATCAGCCGCGCCTGTCGGGCACGGGCTCGCCGAGCTCTTCGCGCACCCAGTCGAGCAGCCCGGGCATCGCCGCCTCGATCTGATCCCGGACCAGTTCGAAGTCCGCGGTGCCGCCGTAATAAGGGTCGGGCACGTCGGGCCCATCGGCGGCCGGGTCGAAACTGCGCAGCAGCCTGCGCCGGTCCGACGGCACCCCGAGCCGAGCCAGTTCACGCTCGTGCGAGGTGTCCAGCGCGATCAGCAGATCGGCGTCGCGATGGTCGGCACCGATGGCCGCGGCGGCATGCCCGGTCGGATAGCCGTACTTGCGCAAGGTCGCGTTGGTGCGCCGGTCCGCATCGTCGCCGACGTGCCACGCACCGGTGCCCGCGCTGCTCACCCGCACCCGATCGGCCAGTCCCGCGCGGGACAGATGCGTCGCGAAAATCTTCTCCGCCATCGGCGAACGGCAGATGTTGCCCGTACAGATAAACGAGACATGCAGCTCACCCACGACAGCCATTCTGGCCGGTCGACCTACGGGCCCGCCACGTAGGGTGTGATCTCGTGCCCGAGGACAGCGTCGATCCCGCGAAACTGCGTCACCACGGCGACGTGGACGCGCGCCCGGGGATGCTCGATTTCGCGGTGAACGTGCAGGGCAGCGCGCCGCCGGACTGGCTGCGGCACCGGCTCGCGGCCCGGCTGGATTCGCTCGGGCGATACCCGAGCGCCGAGGAAGATCACACCGCTCGGTGTGCCGTCGCCGCCCGGCACGGCCGCAGCCCGGACGAGGTGCTGCCGCTGGCCGGCGCCGCCGAGGGATTCGCCATGCTGCCGCGCCTCGCGCCGCGCCTGGCCGCCGTCATCCACCCGTCCTTCACCGAACCCGAACTCGCACTGCGCGAGGCAGGCGTCGCGGTGACCAGGGTGCTGCTCGAGCCGCCGTACACACTCGACCCGATGGCCGTCCCCGCCGAGGCCGACCTTGTCGTCCTCGGCAACCCGACCAACCCCACCTCGGTACTGCACCCCGCCGAAACCATCCGCGCACTGCGCGCACCAGGCCGGGTCATCGTGGTCGACGAGGCCTTCGCCGACGCGATACCGGGAGAACCGGCCTCGCTCGCCGGATTCACCGCCCCCGACGTACTTGTCTTACGCAGCCTCACCAAAACCTGGGCCCTCGCCGGACTCCGCTGCGGCTACTTCCTCGGTCCCCCCGAACTACTGGCCCGCCTGAATCACGGCCGAGCCCACTGGCCCCTCGGCACCCTGCAATTGGAGGCGATCACCGCCACCGCCGAACCCACCGCAGTCGCCGAAGAACAACAGCGCGCCAAGGCCATCGCCGTCGAACGCAACGCAATGATCGATCGCCTGACCGAACTCGGCATCCACGTGCACACGCCAGCCGAGGCCCCATTCCTACTGCTCCACGTCCCCGACGGCGAACTACTCCGAAAACACCTGGCAGACAAGGGTATCGCCGTCCGCCGCGCCGACACCTTCCCAGGCCTCGGCCCAAACCACCTACGGGTGGCAGTGCGCGGTACCGCCGAGGTGGATGAGCTGATCGCCGCGATTCGAACGGCGGACCTGTGGTGATCGCAGGTTGCCGGTGCCGCGATCACGGTGCACGTGAGCCAGGGCGTCGCGCCGACACCTGCCTCGGCATCGCGGTGAACCATCAGGTGGTGGTGCGTGGTGCCGCAGCGGTCGATGAATTGACTAGCGCGACTCGGGCGACGGGCGGTGTGATCTTAGGCCGTGGTCTCGATGCGCATGCGGGAGAACCCTTGCGACAGTGCATGACTGAATCTGAGGAGGGTGAACGATGACTACGTTGGCGGATCTCATCGAGGTGCTCGACGCGGCGTATCCACCGAAGTTGGCTGAGTCGTGGGACTCGGTGGGGCTGGTTGCCGGTGATCCGGGGGAGGTGGTCACTCGGGTGTTGTTCGCGGTCGATGCGACGGCGGGGGTCGTCGAGGAGGCGATCGATTGGCGGGCACAGGCTTTGGTGGTGCATCACCCGTTGTTGTTGCGTGGGGTGGACACGGTTGCGGCCGATACTCCGAAAGGTGCACTGCTGCATCGGCTTATCCGTTCAGGGTGTGCCCTTTTCACTGCACACACCAATGCGGACTCGGCCGATCCTGGTGTCTCCGACGCACTGGCGGCCGCGCTTGGACTCGCTGTTACGGGTCCGATCGATGCGAAACCAGAAGTACCCGTGGACAACTGGGTGGTGCAGGTGCCGCGTGCACACACTGATGCGGTGCTGGCCGCTTTGTTCGCCGCCGGTGCAGGTGGCAGTGGCGACTATCGCGACTGTGCGCTCCGGGTGCCCGCGGTGGGCCAGTTCCGGCCGATGGCGCAAGCGAATCCGACCATCGGCGCGCTCGGCGAACTCCAGCAGGTCGACGAGGACCGGCTCGAGGTGATCGCACCACCCGCCGCTCGCTCCGCCATCCTTGCCGCGCTGCGCGCCGCGCACCCTTACGAGGACCCGGCGTACCACATCACCGAACGCGCCCTGCTGCCCTCGGCGGTCGGCATCGGCCGCGTCGGCACGCTGGCGGCCCCGGAGTCGTTGCGCGCCTTCACCGATCGAGTCGCCGCCGCCCTACCGGCGACCGCGTGGGGTGTCCGCGCGGCAGGCGACCCGGACCGCACCATCTACACGGTGGCCGTCTGCGGCGGCGCCGGTGATTCCTATCTCGACGCGGTAACTCGCCGCGGCGTCGACGCCTACGTCACCTCGGACCTGCGCCATCACCCGGTCGACGAACATCTCCGCAAGGGCGGCCCCGCCCTCATCGACGCCGCACACTGGGCCACCGAATTCCCTTGGTGCGCACAGGCGGAACGGGTAGTTCGCGACGGTCTGCCTGACCTGGAGACGCGCGTCTCGACGCAACGGACCGATCCGTGGACGGTCAGCGCCCCGAGCTGAATTCACGGTTGCGCGAAGCAGTCGGCGGCTACTTCAGCGCCGTGCTGATCGGCGGGGGACCACGTTCCTGTTTGTGCGGGTGTTGGGCAAGCTCAGTCAGAGCGTCTGTTCGACCTGCGGGCGCGCTCGTTCGCACACGTGCAGCGGCTCAGCGTCTCCTTCGACGCAGCGGACCTATTCGCGGACGGTCAGCGCATCCAGCTGCTTTCAAGAGTTGCGCGCCAAGCCCGACGTCAGTAGTTACGCGGCGGCTGGCCCTGCCACGACTGATCCATCGGCTGCTGCGCGCCCTGCATATGCTGGGCCTGCGCCTGACCGAGCAGCTCGGTCACCTGCGGCTGCGTGAGATTCGACTCGGCACCGCACCAGGTGCACTGCAGGGAATGCTTGGTGCTCAAGGGAATCAGCGGGATGAAGAACAGGGTGAACTTGGTGACCAGTTTGTGCAGTGTGTGCGCCGCCGGATTACCGCAACGTCCACACACCAAGGTGAGTACGGCCAGCCGCGTCACATATTGACGCCAACCCCAGATCAACACGGAAAACCCCCGAAATATCGAACTTTGACCCCGCGACCATACCTCCGCTACGGCGTGTCGGGGCGTGTCTGTCGGATTGGTGTGTGCGGTGGACTGTTTCCGCGAGTCGACCGGCGTTCCGGGGGTACAACTACCGCATGAATTTCCCGGTGAACTTCGGCCCAGCGCAGATCGGGTTGATCTTGATCATCCTGGTCGGATTCGCGCTGCTCATCTCCGGGCTGGTGCGCGCCCGACGGGTCGGGCCGCGGGCGCTGATCGCGCGCGGCGGCAGCGGCCTGGTGCTGGTACTGGTCGCGGTACTGCTGCTCTGGCTGGCAACGCTGCTGCAGACCTATCTCGGATTGACCGGAGAAATCAAGGCGGCGCACGTGGTGGCCAAGCCGGTGGCGGGCCAGGAGCACCTGCTCGACGTCGACCTCACCCTCTACGGCGATGACCACCACGACGACCAGCACCTGAAGTACCAGGTCGAGGGCGACATGTGGGTGCTGCAGGCAGGCATCGTCGAACTGGAGCCCTGGGTGAACGCGCTCGGCTTCCACTCCGGATACAAGATCAGCCGGTTGTACGGCCAGCGCCTGGACGGCGTGTCGCCCACCCAGCACCAGATCTTCCTCAACGACGGCGACCAGGACTTCTTCAACGACATGACGAAGGGCCGCTGGTGGACCGAGCCGTTCGTGCGCTCGGCCTACGGCAACGCGGTGATCGCCGTGCCCGGTGAATACGACGTCTTCGTCTCCAGGGACGCCATCAAAACCCGCGCACCCGCATAACCTCGAGCTCCTGACCGGCCCGATAGCGTAGCCACGCCCGGGCAACCGCCCCGTCCACACCGATTGGAGCGGCGTCGGTCAGCGCGGCCGGGTCGGCGGGGTACGGTTGAACACCGACCCCAATCCATAGTGTTCAGGAGTTTGTCCGCGTTGAATGTCGAACCACCGACCCAGGCCAAGCTGCTACAGCTCGCCGCTGTCGACGCCGAGCTGAATCGGATCGCGCACCGCCGCACCGTGCTGCCCGAACAGCAGGAGGTGGACCGGCTGGAGGCCGAGCGTAACGCGCACAAGGATGCCGCCGTCGCCGTGCAGATCATGCTGGACGACCTCGACCGCGACATCCGCAAGCTGGAAGGCGAGGTCGAGGCTGTCCGCAAGCGCGAGGAGCGCGACAAGGGCATGCTGACCGCCGGATCGGTGAACGCCAAACAGCTTTCGGAGATCCAGCACGAGCTCGGCAGCCTGGAGCGCAGGCGCTCGGTGCTCGAGGACGAACTGCTCGAGGTGATGGAGAAGCGCGAGGCCTCGGCCGACGACTACCAGCACGCGGGCGCCCGGCTGGACAAGACCGAGCAGGAGCTCGCCGACGCGCTGACCCAGCGCGGCGAGGCGCTGGCCGATCTCGAGGTGGCCCAGGGCCGTTGCGAAGCCGACCGGTCCAAGCTGATCTCGCTGTTCCCGGCCGACCTGATGGCGATCTATGACCGGCAGAGCGCCCAGCACGGTGTCGGCGCGGCGCTGCTGCAGGCTCGTCGCTGCGGCGCGTGCCGGATCGAGCTCGATCGTGGCGAGATCGCCAGGATCGCGAAGACCGCCCCGGAGCTGGTCGTGCGCTGCCCGGAATGCGGCGCAATCCTGGTGCGCACCAAGGAATCGGGGCTGTGAGCGCTCGCACGAGGCGGTCGCCGCGGTGACCGAGCGCGAGGTGATCGTCGAGGCCGACGGCGGTTCGCGGGGCAACCCGGGACCGGCGGGTTACGGCTCCGTCGTCTTCGCCGCCGACCATGTGCGGGTGCTCGCCGAACGACGCGAGTTCATCGGCATCGCCACCAACAATGTCGCCGAATATCGCGGCCTCATCGCCGGTTTGGAGGCGTCCGCCGAGCTCGGTGCCGAGATCGTCACGGTGCGAATGGATTCCAAGCTGGTCGTCGAGCAGATGTCCGGGCGCTGGAAGGTCAAGCACGCGGCCATGATTCCGCTCGCCGACCGGGCCCGCAGGCTCGTCGCGGGTTTCGAACGGGTGAGCTTCACCTGGATTCCGCGCGCCGAGAACTCGCACGCCGACCGCCTCGCCAACGAGGCGATGGACGACGGCACCCTGGTCGACGAGGTGCGCACGGCCCGCGAGGCCGAAAAGCCCACGGCCGCACCGGTTCGTCTGGACCCGGTCGCCTCGGCCGTCGCCGCGCAACCCGCACCGGGCTGGTCCGGTGCCACCGGTCGCCCGACCCGGCTGCTGCTCCTGCGCCACGGTCAGACCGAACTCTCTGTGCAGCGCCGCTATTCGGGTCGCGGCAACCCGCCGCTGACCGAACTCGGCCAGGAGCAGGCCGCACGTGCCGCCAAAATGCTTGCTGCCAAAGGCAATATCACTGCGGTGCTGACTTCCCCGCTGGGCCGGGCCCGCGAAACCGCGGAGGCCGCCGCCACCGCGCTGGACGCGCCGCTCACCGTCCTGGACGGGCTCATCGAGACCGACTTCGGCGAGTGGGAAGGGCTGAGCTTCGCCGAGGCCGCCGAACGCGATCCGGAATTGCATGCCCGCTGGCTCGGTGATCCTTCGCTGCCCGCCCCCGGTGGGGAGAGCTTCGACCAGGTCCGGGAGCGGGTAGACGCGGTCCGCCGCGACCTGATCGGGCTGTATCCGGGAGCGAACCTCGTGGTGGTCAGCCACGTGACGCCGATCAAGACGCTGCTGCAGCTGGCGCTCGGTGTCGGGCCGTCACTGCTGTACCGGCTGCATCTGGATCTGGCGTCGCTGTCGATCGCGGAGTTCTATCCGGATGGCGGTTCGTCCGTGCGGCTGGTGAACGACACGTCGTACCTGTAGCAGGCGGATCACCTACTGCTTCAACGCATTTAAGGCCGACTAACAGTCGGCTGATCGACCATCGGTGTTCACCTGCCCGTCGCCTGATGCTCGGCGCCGGTCATCCTGTTCTGCCACCATCTGCCCAGGATGAGGTAGTCGGTCGCGAGCCCGGGGCCTGGCGGTTTCCGCCCGGATTCGCGCGCGGTGGTCGGGCAGCGTATAACAGTTGAGTCTCGTCGGCCGGGCAAAACGGCCGCAGCTGGGGTGGGTGAGGGTGAAAGTCAGTTCGGGCGAACGCTTTTCCGGGTCGACGCGGAGCCATGTGGCTCAGGTCTCGAGTGTCCATCCGATGTGGCACAGCGCACAGATGTGTTGTGGACCCGCCCATTCCCTGTCAATGCTGAGTTAGCCAGTGGATAACCAGCGTCGATGAATTTCTCTGCGCAGGCGTTTTCGCTTGCTGATCCGGCGACCGCAGATTGTGTCGGGGGCGGTTCCCTCCCCGGTCCTGGTGAGCGCGCAGTACTGGCGCGCTCACTTTTTCGAAAAGGAGAGAAGTGACAACGAAATTCAGATCGATGGCCCTCGCGACGGCGGCCATCGCGTCGGTGGTCGTCGGTGCCGCGGGCACGGCGTCGGCGGCGCCCACCGCGGTGCTCGGCGGCAGCTCCGGCATCGCGTTCGACAACGACTCCGTGTGTTCGCTGACCGCTATCGGTCACGACGGCGCGGGCAGGCTCGTCGGCATCACCGCGGGCCACTGCGCGCCCACCGGCGCCAGGCTGATCTCCGAGCGCACGCCGGCGGCCGGAGTGCTCGGCACCGTCGCGTACTCCGATGACGGCAAGGGCCTGGACTACGCCGTGCTGGAACTGGATCCGGCGAAGGTCACCCCGGTCCGCACCGTCGGCCCGACCACCATCGCGGGCATCGCCGACGCGCCGGGCCCCGGCGCCACGGTGTGCTCCAGCGGTCGTACCACCGGCACCGACTGCGGCGTGGTGTGGGGTGAGCTGGAAGGCACCAGCATCAACCAATACTGCTCCAAGCCAGGCGATTCCGGCGGTCCGGTCGTCGTCGGCGACCGGCTGGTCGGCATGAATCAGGGACGGCTCACCGGGCTCGGCCCGGTCGGCTTCGACGTGCCGTGCACCAACGCGGCCAACCCCGTGCACTCGCCGGCCTTCTTCCAGCCCATCGTGGTGATCCTCGCCGCGATCAACGCCCAGGGTGGCGTCGGGGCCGGATTCCAGCCCATCTAGTCGAGGTCGGGAATTCGCCGCGGCCGCCGGCTCACGCAGCGCGGCCGCGGTGAATTCGTCGAGGGGGTAGCGCTCGGTCCACCGCCAAAAGTGTTTGCGCAGGCAGTTGCCTGGCAAGTAGAAAAGGCGGGTGAGCTTATCGACGATCGACATCCGGCTGTTGACCGCCGACGAATGGGAAGTGTTCCGGCGGATTCGATTGCGGACGCTGACCGACAGTCCGCAGTTCTTCGGGTCGACCCTGGCGGAAGCGCAGGCTCGCACCGAGGCGGATTGGCGGGCGGCGCTGGAGAATCGGGCGCAGTTCATCGCTAGCGCCGAGGGGGCTGAGCTCGGCACGGTTGCCGGTATGTCAGACCCCAAACGTGGTGGTGTGCATCTGATTTCGATGTGGGTGGCGCCCGAGGCGCGGGGCACCGGGGTTGCCGATCTGCTCGTGCGCACCGTCCTCGACTGGGCTGTCGCCGGTGGGCACAACGCGGTGTGGTTGGAGTTCGCCGAGGGGAACACCGTGGCCGAACGGCTGTACCTGCGAAACGGATTCGTGCGAACCGGGGTGAGTGGTTTCGTCAGACCGGACGAACCCCGCGTCGAATTCGAGATGGTGCGCAAGCTGTAGCTCGTCGAGTTTGCCCGCTCGGTCCCCGGGTACTCGCTCCCCGATCGGGAGGTGACGGGCATGCCGAAGCAGGCCGCGGCGCGGCGCGTACACCGGCTGGTGGACTGGTCGAGCGGGCCATCGGTGCTGCGCTGGCGGTCGTGGTGGGGTGTGCTGCGGCGGACCGTGACGGAGTTCCTCGACGACAACCTCTCGGATTGGGCTGCGGCACTTACCTATTACAGCGTGCTGTCGATCTTTCCCGGTCTCATCGTGCTCACCGCGATCCTGGGGGCGCTCGGTCCCTCCGCCACGCAGTCGCTGGTCGACACCATTCGAGAGATAGGGCCCGGCAGCGGTACCGCGTTGCTCGTCGACTCGGTCAACCAGCTGCAAGGGGCTCGGCAATTGTCGGGGCCGTTGGCGATCATCGGTCTGGCGACGGCCTTTTGGACGGCTTCGGGATACACCGCGGCCTTTATGCGCGCCGCCAACACGATCTATGACACCAAGGAGGGTCGGCCGATTTGGCTGACCGTTCCGGTGCGCATCGGCTTGACCGCGGCGATTGTGGCGTTGCTTGCGTTGTGCGCCATCGGAGTGGTGGCCACGGGCGCGGTCGCCGAGCGGCTCGGGCGGTGGCTCGGCGTCGGGTCGGCCGGAGTGCTGGTGTGGGACATCGCGAAATGGCCGGTGCTGGCGGTGCTGGTCAGTCTGTTGTTCGCGCTGCTGTACTGGGCCGCGCCGAACGCGCAGCAACCCGGCTTCCGCTGGCTCAGTCCAGGCAGTGTGCTCGCTGTGTTGTTGTGGATCGTCGCCTCGGCCGGATTCGCCGTCTACGTCGCCAATTTCGGTTCGTACAACAAGGTTTACGGATCGCTCGGCGGCGTCGCGGTTTTTCTGGTGTGGCTGTGGATCTCCAATGTCGCGGTGCTGCTCGGCGCCGAATTCGATGCCGAGCTCGCCCGCGGTCGGCGCATCGAACAGGGGATGTCGCCGGACGAGGAACCCTTCCTGCCACCACGCGACACCCGTGCGATGTCCGACGAGGACGCCGAACAGCACAGTGACGCTGACGAACACGCGACGTCAGCGGACAGGAGGAAATGATGAGTCCAGCAGAACACTCGGAACACGACAGATTCAACGAGGTGGCCGACGCTGTTCGCGAAAAGGCGGCTGAAGCCGATCATCTCGCGGAAGAGAAGACCGCGGAAATGCGCCGGATCGGCGAGGAGAAGGCGGCCGAAGTGCTGCGACGGGCGGAAGCGAAGGCGGCTGAGGAATCACGCGATACGGCAGCCGCATCCGCCGAGGAGCAGCGGATAACCGAGGAAAAGACCACGGCGGCACGGGAAAAGGCCGCTGAGGCGATCCGGAAATCCGCCGATCTGACCGATCAGGCGACCGTGAAGGCCCGTGTCGCCACCGAACGCGTCGCGCCTGCTGTATCCGAACCCGTTGCGGGACAAGTCCACTCGCTTGCGGACGCGGCACGCCGCCAGCCGGTGCCTACCGCCGCCCTGGTCGCGCTCAGTGTGTTCGTTCTCTGGCGGGTGTTACGCCGACGCTGAGAGTGGGGCTCAACTCTACAGTTCGAGCGAGGTTGGAGCCTGGCCCTACCGGCAACCGTTGAGGAGCAGTCGAATGGTGAGGCGCGAGTCGTATTGTGCGTCCACCATTTCCGCGCCCGCGCAGATGTCGCCGATCGCTCGGAGCAGCTGGTAGGCGGTGAAATCGGCGGTGATCTCGCCCGCGTTCCGTGCGGCGGTGAGGAGGTCGTCGAGCACCGGGACGAGGCGATCGACGAAGAGTGCGTGCAGGGTGCTGAAGGCCTCGGCGTCGTTGCGCATCGTCGCGGCGAGGCCGTGCTTGGTGGCCAGGAAGTCCGCGAACAGATCCACCCATTTGCCGAGTGCGGTGAACGGTGACGGCGTTGTCGCGAGCAGGGCGGGCCCGGCTTCGGCGCAGGCATCGACCTGGTGCCGGAAGACAGCCACGACGAGGTCCGCGCGGGTGGGGAAGTGGCGGTAGATCGTGCCCATGCCGACGCCCGCCGCGGTGGCGATCCGGCGTACGGGTGCGTCCACGCCATCGGTGACGAAGACCGACGCGGCGGCATCGAGCAGGGCCTTCTCGTTGCGTTGGGCGTCCGCGCGCTTCGTGGTCGTCGGCAGCGGCTCGTCGTGCGCACTCACGCGACACTCCCTTCCTGCCGTTCACGGCTTCTCTGGTAAATCTGCCGCATATTCGGAGCGGCGTTCCGAATAAGAGTCTATCCGGTGTTCGAGCCATCGGAACATGCTCCAGTGCATCCCGCTGCCAACGCCGCGCCAATCGCAACCGATTCCGCCGCCCCAGCAGCGGTCCGTCGGGCTGCTCGGGGCATACGATACGAGCGTGCAGAGCCACGACGTCAGCTGGCCACTCGGACCGACCATCGTGTACGGGACGCTGGTGCGGCCCGACGGTCCCGGCCCGTTCCCCGGTGTGGTCTTCGTGGCCGGTAGCGGTCCCACCGACCGCGACTGGACTTCACCCCTCCTTCCCGGAACCAACGGAAGCGGCCGACTGCTGGCGGAGGCCCTCGCCGAGGCGGGCATCGCCTCGTTGCGCTACGACAAGCGCGCGTCGGGACCCCGTGTGCGAGAGACCATTCCGCTGCTGATCGGCAAGCTGAGCATGCAGAGTCACCTCGACGAGCTCATCGGCGCCGTGCGCGTCCTCGCTGCCGAGGACTACATCCGCAGCGATCGGATTTTCGGACTCGGCAACAGTGAGGGGACGTTGCACGTACTCAACTACGCGCTGTCGGATCCGGAAATCCCGTTCGCCGGGCTGGTTCTCACCGGTGCCCCGGGCCGCGCCGTCGGTGACGTCGCTCGGTCGCAGTTGGCCGAGCAGGCGGCGGCCATCCCGCACGGCGCGGAGTTGCTCGACCTGTACGACGCGTCGATCGTGCGGTTTCTGGCAGGGGAGCCGAGTGCCCCGGATCCTGCTCTCCCCGACGACGTTACGAACATCCTGCGCTCCCTGGAAAACCCGGCCAACCTGCCCTTCGCTCGCGAGTTGTGGACAGCCGATGCCGCGGCCCCGCTCGGGCGGGTCGGCGTGCCTGTTCTCGTCGTGATCGGCAAGAAAGACATCCAAGTCGATTGGCAGGCCGACGGCGGGCCGCTGCAGAGTGCGGCGAAGGGACGCGAGAACGTGACGTTCCTGTTCCCCGAGGACGCGAATCACGTGCTCAAACACGAGCCGCGACCACGTTCGGAGCTGGCCCAGGCCCAGGTCGGGGCGGGCTACAACGCCGACGATGCCCACCTGGATACCGACGCCGTTGCCGCTATCGTGGCTTGGCTGCGAGCCCGCGCATAGCTCGGGCGACAGAGTTGCCGCTGCCGGTCAGCCCTGCGCGGTAAGCCGCTCCACGATCTCGCTGATGTCGATACCGGCGGGCTGCTCGATCGCGGGCGTTCTCAGCGCGAGGTAGTGGGGTCGGATTCACTCTGCTAGCGTGAAACTTTGCCAGATGATTGCTAAGTCTGCGGGGATGGTCGGTACACCGCAGATCCGCGCAACGACGGGAGTCATGATGCGAGGCGTTCTGAAGTTTGCGGCAGTATCGACCCTTCCGATGGTCGTGTTCGTCATCTCCGCTGGTCCGGCAGCCGCGGACTCGGTGACTTTCGAGCCGGCGCACATCGACGGCGGACCGGGGTGTTCGGGAACGGTCACCGCCGAGGTGTCGACCAGTCAGGGGCAACAAGCTCGCGAGTTCGCGGATTTCATCGATAGCTCGGCGCGGGTGACGGTGAATTTCAAGCCCGACCCCGTCAGCAGTCCGTTCGGCTCGCTGTCCGCTGCGCCGGGTGGCCGAAACGACTGCGCGATCCCCGCGACGGTCACGATGCGCAATCTGGATACTGGCGCGAGCATGACCGATACCCGGTCAACCCAGTACGACGGCCATTACGGATGGAACGCCGCCTTCTTTTCCCTCGACGGTTCGGGCCGCGTCGCGGTCCAGGTGAGCACCAACCCCACGCCGTCCGAGCTGACTATCGACGTACCCGCGCCCTTTTAGCCGATCATGCGCAAGACCCGGTGTGCGACGGGGAAATTCGGATGACGGTCGTCGTAGCTCAGGTCGAACGCCGTGTCAGTGGGCGTGTCAGGTCAGCGTCAGGTCGGTGTCAGCCGCGCTGGCGACAGTACTCACATGAACAGCGCAGCGAACAACTCGACCAACTCGACCTGGACCGGCCTGGTTCCGGTCGAAGACACCGCACTGTCGGTGACCGACACCCGCGGTCCCGGCCGCCCGATCGTCTACCTCAACGGCTCCTATGCCGACCGGCGGCCGTGGCGGCATGTCATCGCCGAACTCGGTAATGACTACCGGCACATCAGCTTCGACGAGCGGGCCCGCGGCAAGTCGAAGCGGTCGGCGGACTATTCGTTCGAGGCGTGCCTGCGCGACATCGATGCCGTCCTCGAGGCGACCGGTGTCGACCGGCCGATCCTCGTCGGCTGGTCCTACGGCGCGTTGCTCGCGGCGCACTGGGCCGAGCGCAATCCCGGCCGCGTGCTCGGCGTGGTGTGCGTGGACGGCGCGCTGCCGTACGGCTTGACCGGCGAGGAAGGTCGCGAGCGGATCCGAAAGTTGTTCCACCAGATGCGATTTCTGCTGCCGCTGGCACGGCCGCTCGGCCTGGCCGCGCGGATGAGTGCCGAGCAGCACGCCGACATCAACATCGAAGCCAACGAACTCCATGCCGCCCTCGCGCCGGTCCTCGACCAGGTGACCTGCCCGATGCGGTACGTCCTGGCCACCGGCGCCAATCTCGGTGGCGGCCAAGAGGAAATGGAAGCGGTGCGAGCGTCACTCGATCCCGTCCTCGCCCGCAACCCCAACCTCCAGGTCAGCGCGAAGGTCCCGAGCAACCACTCGCACATCCTGCGCAAGGATTTCCGGGCCGTCGCCGCCGCGGTCCGCGAGACATCGGCAGCCTACGACCAGCAGGGTTCATCCAGTCGATGAGCCAGGGGCGCGCGATCGGTCAGCCATCGCGGTATGGCCGACCGATCAGCACCGTCACCGCCCCGGCGATGAGTTTCCTTCTCGCCGTTCGTCATTACTGTCGGACCGAACCTGCTAACAAAGGAGATAGGGCTGTGGCGATCAAGCGGATGGACAACGTTCTCATCGTGGTCGAGGACATCGACGCTGTCATTGCGTTCTTCGTCGAACTCGGGATGGAGTTGGAGAACAAGGGGCCGGTCGAGGGACGTTGGGTGGAACGGATAATTGGAATCGACGACGTCCGGGAGGACGTCGCGATGCTGCGGATTCCAGGCGGCCCCGGCAAGGTCGAGCTGGCGCAGTTCCACACGCCCGAGGCGATCAGCGCCGAACCGAAGAACGCACCGGCGAACACACTGGGCATTCGTCGCATCATGTTCGCCGTCGACGACATCGATGACGTCGTTGCCCGCCTGCGCGCCCACGGCGCCGAACTCGTCGGCACGATCGAGGACTACGAGAATATCTTTCGACTCTGCTACGTCCGTGGTCCCGAGGGCATCGTCGTCGGGCTGGCCGAAGAAATCGGCTGACGGTGCATCATCCGTCGGCGAGGCGTTGGATGGTTGCACTGAGCCAGGCCTCGAGATCGGCGGGGTCGCCGAGTTCGGCACGCAGGACTCGGCGGCGGGTCGAGACGCCCAGCACGAAGGCGTCGATCGCGGCGGCCCGGCCGCGGGCGTCCGCGTCGTCCAGGCCGCTGTCGCGCAGGTAGCGGTGCAGCGGCTCCAGCGAGTTGGTGTCGAGGAAGGCGGCCAGCGCCTCGGCCGCCTCCGGGCGTTCGCCGGACGCGCGTTGCAGCACGAGTAGCGGATCCTGCCCGGATTCGCCGAACCAGCGCTGGACGATGCTCGCCGCGAGGCGCGCACCCAGCGTGGCACGGTCGCCGTCGAAGGAGTTCGAGACCGGGATCTCCACCTGCGTTGCCGCCAGGAAAAGGCCGTCCTTGCCGCCGAAATAGCGCGTGATGAGGTTCGGTGACACGCCTGCCGCGTCGGCTACGCCCTTGACCGTGATCGCCGTGTATCCGTGCTTGGCGAACTGGTGTTGCGCGTGCTCCAGGATTCGCTGCCGGGTGGCTGCCGCGTTGCGCAAAGTCATGTGTACGAGCATACACATTCGTGTGTACGCTGATACACATGATCGACGAGATGCAGGCACGGCTTCAGCGGACGCGGCGCGTCACCACCCCGTGGAGTGATGACCAGACGCGCGGCATCCGCGACACTCGCCTGGACGAACTGCTCGACCGTTGGGCCAACGGGTACGACTGGGGCGTGCACGAGCGCCGCATCGGCGAGTTCCCTTGGGCGACAGTGCAGGCGGGCGACACCGAGCTGCGGGTGATCCATCAGCGTGCCGCGGATCCCGGTGCCCCGGTTGTCGTGCTGCTGCACGGCTGGCCGGACTCGGTGTTGCGATTCGAGCGCGTCCTGCCGTTGCTCGCGGACACGCACGTGGTGGTTCCCGCGCTGCCGGGCTTCCCGTTCTCGGCTCCGCTCACCACGCCCGGTATGTCGGTCAACCGGATCGCCGGGATCGTCGCGGACGCGCTGGCTGAGCTCGGCTACTCGCGGTACACGCTGTCCGGCGGCGACGTGGGCGGCACCGTCGCGGAAATCCTCGCTGCCGCACACCCGGACCGGGTCGCTGCCCTGCACCTCACGAACATTGCCCCGCTGCGTGCGCTCACGGCGGACCGGGCAAAGCTCGCGCCGGACGCGGTGGCCTACCTCGACCGGTCGGCGCAGTGGTTCCGGACCGAGGGCGGGTACATCGCGGAACAGTCGACGCGACCCAACACGCTCGCCGTCGCCCTCGGCGACTCACCCGCCGGCCTCGCGGCGTGGCTCGTCGAGAAACTGGAGTCCTGGTCCGACGAGTCGGCCTTCACCGTGGACGAGCTGCTCACCTGGGTCACCGCCTACTGGGTCACCGGCACGATCGGCACCTCGTTCGCCACCTATACCGAACCGGCGACCCTCCCTGACCGAATCGCCACGCCGACAATGCTTTCCGTGTTCCCGCGCGACATCAAACCGGAGCCGCGAAGTTATGCCGAAGCGTTCCTGAACATTCGCGATTACGTGGAACACCAGGCTGGTGGCCACTTTGCGGCCTGGGAACAGCCCGAGGCTTACGCCGAGGACGTACGCCGTGCGGTCGAGTTGGGCGGCTGAGAGCGGAGTTTGCAATCATCTTGCCAAGTAGCCACGTTGCCGGGCCTCGTGCGCGCCGTTGGGGCATGAGCGACTTCGTCTCAGCAGGTCTCATCCGCTGATCGAACGAAGGCTCGACTCTTGCCACGCGGTGGTCTCGGTAGTCGGTGTGGGTCAGCGCTAGGCCCGCATCGACTCCGACAACTGTCGGCCGTCGACAGCATTGCGGCGACGCGATTATTCAGTCCGCCAACACTTTCGGTGTCGGCGTATCCCGCCGCCGAGTGCGATATAGTGAACCCAGGCAGTAGCCTCCTGGCTTGCGGTGTTGACGTCAGCCCGCCTTGCCACGCTCCGTGCGACGAGCGAATCGAATGCCCCCTTCTTCCTGGTCGTTCCCCTGACGCCGGACGTTTCTCCCTCTCCCTTGGTCTATCGCTGCCGTGTGCCATTAATTCCCACCGTTGCGAACCTGAACCACACTACGAATGGAGTTAAATATCATGAGTACCAACCCAATTGCGATCGGTGACGAGCGAGCGATCATCGAGGACATGCTCGACCGCAACCGCCGAGCGCTCATCGACACCGCCCGCGGCCTCTCCGAAGCTGACGCCCGCCGACGACTCGTCGTGTCGCTGACAACACCGATTTCACTGCTCAAGCACGCCGCCGCCGCGGAACGAATTTGGTTCCAACGGTTCTGGGCCGGACTCGACGAATCCGAATGCGACGGCTACTCCCGCCGCGACCTCGGCACCTTCGCCGTCAGCGACGACGAGTCCCTGGCCGACGTCATCGCCGAGTTCGAGCGCGCAAGCCAACGATCACGAGAGATCTCATCTCGCTTCGACCTCGACGACACCAAGGACAATCCCCGCGAGGGCACTGTCAGCATGCGCTGGACCCTGCTCCTCTTCATCCAAGAGTTCGCCAGGCACGCGGGCCACGGCGACATCCTCCGCGAACAGATCGACAATCCCCAAGTGCAACAGCCGAACTCGTGAAACTACGGCAACCTGCCGATCGTGTTTGTGCGACAGGATGGGCTCACGGTGCCGCGAGCAGTCCCTGTGCCAGGGCTGCCGTGACGGCGGCGGTGCGGTCGGAGACGTCGAGTTTCGTGAACGCTCGCTGCAGGTGGGTTTTCACGGTTGTCTCGCTGATGTGCAGGAGCCGACCGATGTCGGCGTTGGTCAGTCCGCGCGCGACGTGACCGAGGACCTCCACCTCGCGGGCCGATAATCCCACGCGCGGGTGCTGCCGCCGCGGATGCAGCCGTGCGCTGACCGACGGCGCGAGCACGGTCTCGCCGCGGGCGGCAGCGCGCACGGCTGCGGCGAGTTCGGCGCGTGAGCTGCCCTTCAGCAGGTATCCGCAGGCCCCGGCCGCCACCGCGCGCACGATGTCGGTGTGCGTCTCGTAGGTGGTGAGGATGACCACTCGGGTGTCGGGGCTGGCGGCCAGGATCTGTTCGGTCGCGGCGGCGCCGTCGACTTCGGGCATCCGCAGATCCATCAGCACCACGTCGGGACGCAGCGCGGTTGCCACCGTCACGGCCTCCGTCCCGCCGGCCGCCTCGCCGACAACAGCGAGATCGGTTTCCCGGGAAAGCATTCCGCGCAGACCCTCCCGCACTACCGGATGGTCGTCGACCAGCAGGACGGTGATCACGCAGGCACCACGATATCCACCCGGGTGCCCGTGCTCGAGCCGCTGGTGACCGTGACCGTCGCGCCGATCTCCCGCGCCCGGCTGTACAGGCCGGGCAGGCCGAATCCGTCGGTGTCATCGATGTCGAAACCGATTCCGTTGTCCGCCACCGACAGTCGCACACCCTGGTCGGTCCGGGCGAGTGTGACGTGCACGCTGTCGGCGTGCGCGTGTTTGCGCACGTTGGTCAGCGCCTCCTGCACGGCACGTAGCAGTACCACTTCGGTGGCGGTATCGAGCTGCGGCACAGTCGAATCCAGCTGCACGACCACGTCGATACCCGTCTCGTCGGCGAGCCTGCGACAGCGCCGCCGCATCGATTCGGCCAACGGGCCGGTGCCGAGTTCCGGCGGTGTCAAGGCCTCGACCATGGTGCGTGCCTCGACCAGGTTTTCCCGCGCGGTGGCTTCGATCAGCGCGATATGGCGGCGTGCGACAGCGGGATCCGCATCGAACTCCGACTCGACGGCCTGTGCCAGCGCCGCGATGCCGGTGAAGCCCTGGGTGAGGGTGTCGTGGATTTCCCGTGCCAGGCGGGCACGTTCGGCCGCCGTACCGGCTTCGCGGGACAGTCGCGCGACATCGGCGCGGCTGCCTTCGAGCTGGTGCAGTAACACGGCCAATTGTTCACCACGGTCGATGGCCAGCGTGATCGTCGCCCCGATCGCCGGGTTGAACACCACCGAGATCAGCGAGATCGTCAGGCCCATCGGCACATCCCACTGGCTTATGAGCGAGTAGACCAGTGGTGTGAAACTGATCGCTACGGCGACGAGTATCGCCGACCGCACCGGCAGCGCCATGTAGATCAGTGCGTACACCACCATCAGGGCCGCGTTGGCCTGTGGTGACCACCAGGCGGCAACGAGAAACAACACCAGGGCGCCGGCCACGAACAGCACCGAGTTCCGGTCCACCGCACGGCGATAGAACGCTTCCGGGTTGTTGCGGCGCGGCGCCAACAGCGCCGACCAGGCCAGCAGGCCTGCCAACGACGCCAAACTCGTCCACATGTTCCCGGCGAACTCGCGCCGCAAGACGACAACGAGAACGCCGGTGACGATGATGCCGCCCACCACGTAGGCGGTCCAGACCTTGACCCAGAATTCCCACCCCACGGGCGCCGGGACGCGCGCTGTCATGCTTCGACGATAGCCCCCGATCGGGCAGCCACGTGTCCTTCGAACGGCGGACGTTTGCCCTGCCGTATCGGCATACGCTGCGACAAAAGGCCACGTGAACAAGGGGATTCACCATGACGACAAGTTCGGTCACGCCCGACCCGACCCTCTACCCGCCGCGCTGGCAGCCCGCGCTGCTGCGCTGGCACCACACTCGAGTGTCCTGGTGGCAGTCGTGGCAGATCGCCGCTCAGGTGGTGCCGCGCTGGCGCGGCCGCAGCGTCGCCGACTTCTACGGCAGCGGACTCCCCGGCCAGGACGATATCGTGGTGGCCCGCATGCCATTCCGGCGCTACGTCGCGGTGCGCAGCCCGGAGCTGGCGCGTTATGTCCTGGTCACCAACCAGGCCAACTACCCCAAGAGCGCGGAATACGACATGCTCGCCGTGGGATTCGGGCGTGGCTTGGTCACGGAGCTGAACGAGCAACGCTGGCAACAGAATCGGCAGCTGGTGCAGCCGGTGTTCGGCAAACGCAACATCGCCGCGTTCGCGGGCCCGATCACCGACGCCGCTCGCGATTGTGCCGAGCGCGTCCTGCGGCTCGGTGCCGACGGGGCATCCGTCGACATGAACGCCGAAATGAGCAGGCTCACGCTCGATATCGTCGTCCGCACCATGTTCGGGGTCGACCTGACCGGACCGATGTCGGCGATCAACTTCGCCCGCTTGCTGAGTTATTTCAGCTTCGGGTTCGTCGTGGCTCCCATTCGTCGGTTGCGTGCACTCGCCGAGCTCACGAACCGGCACGACCTGCCCATGCGGGTGATGCGCGCCGCCAGTTGGCTTATCGCGCCGCGCACGCTCGCCGATCTACGGCATGTCGAGCGGGTGATCGACCAGCTCATCGCCGATCATCGCAGCGGTCGGATCACCCACCGCGACAACCTGCTCGCGCTGCTGATGGCGGCGTGCGACCCGGAGACCGGACACCGCTACACCGATGCCGAAATCCGGCACGAGCTCATGACATTCATCGGCGCCGGAACGGAAACCACCGCCACCGCGCTCACCTGGACGTGGAAAATGCTCGCCGAACACCCCGATGTCCGCGCGCGCTTGCATGCTGAACTCGACGAGGTTCTCGGCGGCCGCACCCCCACCGCCGACGACGTGGACGCCCTACCGTGGACGAAAGCCGTTGTCGCCGAGACCATGCGACTGTATCCGCCCGTTGTCGGGCTGGCCCGCGTTGCGAAAAACGATGACCTGCTCGGCGATTTCCCGATTCGGGCGGGCACCACCGTCGCGATCAGCCTGCACGCCGTGCATCATCACAACGAAGTCTGGCCGAACCCCGAGCGCTACGACCCGACCCGCTACCTGACCGAAAACCTGACACCCACCCAACGCCATGCCACCCTGCCGTTCGGCGCCGGAAAACGCATGTGCGTCGCGCACGTCTTCGCCAACACCGAAGCTGTTCTCGCACTGGCGACCATTGCTCAACGCGTCGGGCTGGACATGGCGACCACCAAGCCGATCCGCCCGCAGTTCTCGTTCACCGGTGGTCCCGACGGACCGCTGCCTATGTATGCGAGCGACCGGGCCGTCGATCGCGACAGGAACCAGACTCTTCGCCATTGAGGTGGCGAATCGCGCGAACACGGACCCGGCGAAGTTCGCCGGGTCTTTGGTCGCCGCATGCCATCGAGTTCTCCTGCAGGGCAGCAACCACTTTCACAGTTGGCGGGTGCGCAGCACGCCGGTCAGCATCGGGAGGGCGAATTCGCCGCTGGCGGTCTCCGGTCGGCTCGCGAGGAAAGCCCGGATCCGGCCGAGCGCGGCCTCACGTTCCGGCTCCGGCATGACCAGCATTCCCGCGCGGGTCGCGATCGTCGCGACCAGGGAGTCGGCGGTGCGACGCTGCCCGTGCGGGAACTCGGACTGTTCGGGCGAGCCGAACCGAGCGTCCGCGTCGGTGCCGGGAAGGTGCAGGCTCGCCGTCGCGGCGCGCCAACTGCTGAACGTGTCACGCGGACCGATGGCCGCGCGTCCGCTGACCCGCTCGAGCCCGGCAACCCAGTCGACCCGGTCGTCCATGACATTCCACAGACCAGCCAGGATGCCGCCAGGCGCGAGGACTCTCGTGATCTCGGGCCCCGCGACGGTCATGTCGAACCAGTGCATGGCGTTTCCGGCCAGCACAGCATCGACGGACCCGTCCGGCAGCGGTATCGCCTCGGCACTACCCGCCAGGGCCCGGACAGCAGGCAGCGTGCCACGCAACTGAGCCAGCATCGCCGGATCAGGCTCGACCGCAATGACATCGACGCCCAGTGCAACCAGCGTGCCAGTCAACTTCCCGGTCCCAGCCCCGAGATCCAGCACCCGCGCGCCGGGCGCGGACTCCAACGCCCACCGCACCGCAGCAGGCGCGTAATCCGGCCGATGCTCGGCATACTCGACCGCCGCCGTCCCGAACGACAGCGCATGAAGTTCCCGCACATCCTGTTCCATACGGCCACCGTATCCGCGCCGCATAGCCGGACATCCGCCTTTCGGCATGCCCGCTGCCGACCTGGGATGGGCAGCCAAGGGCTTTTCCTCGGTGTCGATGCGGCGGTGGGGCCCGTGTGCCCGGTGGAATCGGTGGGGGTCAGCAGATTCCGGGGTCGGCGGCGGTTGGGCGCCAGGGGCGTGCGACGGCCGGTTTGAAGGGCTTTCCGCGGCCTCGATGCGCGGTGACACCCGTGTACCCGGCGGAATTGGTTGGGGGTCAGGCGATTCCGAGGGCGGCGGCGGTTGGGCGCCAGAGGCGTTCGGCGGCCTGGTCGGGGGTGGGGGGTGGGGTGGTGCGGAGTTGTTGGGCGATGCCGTGGCGTAGGCCGCCGATGACGAAGGCGCCTGCGCTGTCGGGGTCGATGTCGGTGGGGAGTTGGCCGAGGGCTTGGCCGTGGCGGATGTTGGCGGCGGCGTCGTCGCTGATGTTCTGGATGTAGACCGCTTCGAGCTCGGTGAGCTGGGGGTCGAGGGCGGTGCGGTCGAGGAGGACGGGGGCCAGGGGGTCGGCGAAGTGATAGGCGACGAAGCGGTGGGTGCGGTCGCGTTCGCGGGTGGCCCAGTCGGCGTCGGCGGGTAGCCGCGCGTCGGCGGTGGCGTGGCGCAGTCCTTCGTAGAAGGCGTGGTAAATCGCTGCCAGCAGACCACTTTTGGAGCCGAAGTGGTGATAGAGCGCGCCGGTGCTCAAGCCGGCTCGGCGGGTGAGCGCGCTGAGCTCCATGACGCCGTTGCCGCGGACTAGTTCGTCGCGGGCGGCGTCGAGAAGTTGTTGACGTCCGATCGGTGCGCGTGCCACAGTCAGAAGCATAACCGAACTCAGTTATGTTTATCGAGGAGCCCCCATGAGTGCTGAAGTGTCATCGATGATGGACCTCGGCGGCGATCTGGCCGGGACCTATCGCCGGACCGCGAGCAGCGGCGAAAGCATCGACCCGGCGGTGAGCGGGGCGGATCTGGCCGCGCTCCAGCGCGACGGATACGTGATCCTGCCTGATCTGCTCACCCCGCACGAACTCTATGAGATCCGCGAAGCGGTCGCGCCGCTGTTGGATCGGCGCGGCCGCAACCTATTCGAAGGACAGACCACCCAGCGGGTGTACAGCGTGCTGAACAAGACCCGCGCCTGCGACCGGATCGCGGACCATCCGCGGGTGCTGGCGTTGCTCGACCGGCTGTTCCTGCCGAACTACCTGCTGTCGATGCTGCAGGTGATCAACATCCTGCCCGGCGAGAAAGCGCAGATGCTGCACACCGACGACGGCTTCTATCCGCTACCGCGCCCCCGCGCCGCCCTCGGTGCGGCGACGATCTGGGCGATCGACGATTTCACCGCCGACAACGGTGCCACCGACATCATTCCGGGCAGTCACCTGTGGGGTCACCGCATGCCCGAGGAGAGCGAGCGGGAACCCGTGGTGATGAAGGCAGGCTCATGCGTGTTCTTCGTCGGCACACTGTGGCATGGGGGCGGTGCCAATCGCGCACAGCACCCGCGCCTGGCCCTCACCGCCCAATACTGCGAACCATGGCTACGGCCGCAAGAAGCTTTCACCTTGTCGACGACCCGCGACACCGTCCGAGCGGTGTCGGAGGACATCCGCCGCATGCTCGGCTACAGCATCCACCCGCCCTTCATCGGCCAGGTAGACGGCATGCACCCGAAACGACTGCTGGAACCCGACGCTCAACCCCTCTGACGGGTACCGGTGCTCAGCATGGAGTCCAACTTGGCGAGGAAGCGGCCGAAGTGCGGGTCCGAGTCGGGGATGGCGAATGTGTCTATGTCCCACCACTGTTCGGCGCTGAACTCGCGAGGATCGAGGGGGTAGCTCTCGGAGCGGGCGCCGCGAATGAGGTACCACAGGCTGACGTCGTCGTGGCTGTCCGGACCTAGGGTGGTGGTGATGGTCAGGAACAGCGGGTCGGTGCCGGTGATGGTGAAATCGGCTTCGATGCCGATCTCCTCGACTGCCTCGCGACGTGCCGCCGTGAGCGGATGCTCCCCGGGATCGACATGTCCGCCGGCCGGCAACCATAATCCGGCGAGTCGATGACGGCCGAGTAGCACCGCCCGCGCGTCCGGGTCGACGAGCACGACGTAGCTGACCAGATGCCGTGGTGGCGTCGCAGGTTTGATGCGGCGGAACACGTCATCGGTGGACGCCAGCCAGGTCAAAGCCTCGTCGATATGTTCCTGTTCGAGCGCGTCGAACGGTGCGATACCACTGACGATCTCGGCGACGACGGCAGTCGCGGGGTTCATAACCGGGCACTGTAGCGACGGCCACCGACAGGAACGGGCCGTGCTCAGTCCAGGACGACCGAGCGGAGGCGGGTTGTGTACATGGCGGCGCGGTCGAGGGCGTCGACTGCGGCGTCGAGTTCGATGGTCGTCTCCTCGAACACTTCTCGGGCACCCGCGACGCAGTAGGCGGGGGTGGTGAGGGCGCCGATGCCGTCGGTGTCGATCAGCAGGCCCGAGGTTTGCAGCGCGCCGTAGCCCTCGGCGAGTTCGGTCACGCCGCGCCGCAACTCTCGCAGTTGCTCCAGCAAACGGACGCGTCGAGCTTCCAGTATCAGTGGATCTATCATCGCGGCCCCCTAGATTCCGGACGGTTCGCCCGACCGCAATCTACCCCTGCGGGAAACACTCTGCCGCACAACCACTCTGGCAGTCGCGCGCCCAGTACGTCGGGTGTGCGGCTGCCACAGTGGGTGTGCCGAGGTCAGGCGGCGGCGAGTTGGTGGTCGAGTCGTGCGGGTTGGAGGCGGAACAGGGTGATGCCGTAGGCGGCGAGCCAGACCACCCACATCAGCCAGGTGATGAGGCTGAGCAGGGCGAGTGGGTTCGGGTGGTCGATGATCAGGGGGGTGAGGGTGGCGGAGACGAATTGACCGGTGGCGGCGGTCAATCCGAGGATGGCGTGCCAGCGGTGGATGAGGCCGGTGCGCAGGCCGCCGAGGGATAGGCCGAGTATGGCGGTGGCGAGGAAGAGTCCGTTGATGGTGAACAGGGCGTTGTGCACGGCCCAGAGCCCTGCGGTGGCCGCGGGGGAATGGTCGGTGGTGGCGCTGAGCGCGAGGCGGATGGCGACGACGCAGACGAACGTGCCGGTCTGCAGCAGTAGTCCGGCGAAGCCGACCAGCGACCAGGCCGAGCCTGCGGCGCGCTCGCGCGGCCAGATGGTGGCGACGGCGGCCGCGCCGAACACGATCACGCACAGCCAGGCCGCCGGTGTGCAGGCCGACGAGAGTTGGGCGGGCACGGCTTTCGTGGTGAAGAAGGTGTTGACCTTGTCGATGTCGGCGCCGACGAGTGGCATGCCCGCCGGTTCCAGGATCAGGTTCGCGCCGACGATGATCACTGCGAAACCGAGCCCGGCGAGGCCCCCGATACGGGAGAACGGCCAGCCTCCCGCGCGCTCTATCTTATCTGTCATATATTGAATATAAGTAGTGAAAACCGAAAGGGGAACCCCTCGTGACCGAGGAACCGGCCCGCCGCCGCTACGACTCGCTGCGCCGCACCGCCCAGGCGCAGCAGACCAGCGCCGAAATAGCTCGCGCGGCACGCACTTTGTTCGTCGCTAAGGGTTGGGCAGCGACCACCGTGCGCGACGTGGCCCGCGAAGCGGGCGTCTCGGTGCCGACCGTCTACGCGGCCTACGGCAACAAAAACGGGCTCACCTGGGCGCTGGCCGACGCGGCCGACCTATCCGCCGACCTATCGCAATTGCTCGCCGAACTGGAAGCCGCACCCGAACCATCCCGGCAACTCGCCGCGATGGTCGCCTACGATCGCCGCCTATTCGAGCGCGCGGGCGAGGTGATCGTGCTGCTACGCGAAGCGGGCCGCACGGAACCCGAACTGGCACAGTCCTATCAAGACGCCCGCGCCCGCGCCGATGAAGCCCACCACCAGGTTCTGTCCGCCTGGCCACCGGGCACTCTCCGCCCCGACATCGATCTCCAAACCGCCATCGACATCTACGCCGCAATCTGCAACATAGACGTCTACTCCGAACTCACCATCGAACGCGGCTGGCCACCAGCGCGAGTCGAAAAGTGGTGGGCCGCAACGCTCACCCGCGAACTGCTCGAAACCTGAACAGCTGCGACCCGATCGACCGATCGCGACCTGCTGCTTCGACCGTATGTTCGCCGCAGCGGGTGAGTTGACGCAACCCGATCGCCGGAGTGGCGACGGGTTGGGTTACCCGGCGAGCTGGCCTACTCGTTGGCGTGCCACGCCGAGCAGGGTCGCTACGTCGACATCTGGAACTTCCTCGCGCCGAAGCTCTTTCACGAGCGCGACTTGTTCCGCCTTGAGTTCGCTCGTCAGGCGATCTACTTGAATCCGAAGCGCGGCGATGCGTTCGGTACGCGGTTGGATGTCGCGTGCACACCCGAAGTCGTCAACGACCAGCGAGGTGTCGACCTGAGAGAGCGGAACATCGAGTTTGGCCGCGATGATGGTGCGCGCCTCATAGTCGACGTCAGTGAGGTGCCGTGCCTGTCCGCACGGATCGTCACCATAGATGTCGGGGATGATGATTTCCCACCACCGGCCGACACGGTTCGCGTGAATCTCGTAGGTGATTGCCTTGCTCACAGTTCTTCCTCCTCCGTGCAATCACAGGACGCAACAGCCTTCTTGATGGTGCGGACAACTCCCGGCGAGATGGATTTGTGTCCGTCCGGGACGCTGACATCATGTTTGCCGGTGCGGCAACCGTAGATGGTGTGGCTGCCGGCGCTATCGCGCAACCGAGCCCAGCCCGCGGCTTTGAGAGCCTTGAGGACCTTCATGGTCGGCTGTTCTGCGATCACATCGACCAAGCTAGCACGCTAGCCGAAAAATTGGCAAGGGAACTAGCTGGTCCGGCCGCGCGTTGGAGAGCTGCTATAGGTTCGGCGACTTCACCCCCTGTGCTCTACGAATCACTTTGAACAGAGCGTTTTTTCGTCAACACAAGCCCGCTAACTTGTACAACACCAAGGAACCGGCGACGGCGACGTTGAGGCTGTTTCCGGTGCCTACCATGGGGATTTCTACGGCTACGTCGAGTAGTTCTAGTCCTTCGGGTGGGATGCCGGTGGATTCGTGACCCAGGACGATGATGGTGCGGCGTTGGGCGGTGGGGAGGTCGGCCAGGCGGATGGATTCGTCGGTGAGTTCTACGCCGACTATGGCGGAGCCGCCGGTGCGTTGGCGTTCGAGCCAGCGGTCTACGCGGCCGTTGATCCAGTGGACGCACTGGGGTTTTCGGAGGGTGTTGCCGTGGGCGAGGGCGTCGGGGATCCAAGGGCGGCGCGGGACTGCCATGCAGGCGCCGACGGCGTCGCAGGTACGCAGCATGGTGCCGAGGTTGACGCCGTGTTTGGGCCACAGCGGGGCGATGATGAGGTGATTCCAGCAGCCGTGGGCGCGTTGGCGGCGTTCGCGGCGCAGGTCGGGGCGGGACTTGGCCCGCGCGGTGGTCACCGGCGGACGGGAAGGGCCTTCCCGTGGGGCAGCGCAAGTTTCATGAGAATGATGCTTCGCGGCGCATCGGGGCCATCGACGAGGGCGAGAAGTGCCCGGGAAATCGGCTGACGTCCACGATACGGCACGGGCTGATCCGGCCGTGTGGCCAGGTCACCGCCGGCAACACCTCACGGCCGCAGGATCGAGACCAGAAATTCCGTCTGGTCATACACCGCCTTCTCGAAAACATCATCGAAGTAGATATCGAAATGCCCGGCCTGATAACGCTTCACGACCGCGTGCTTGGTCCGTTCCGCCGCCCGCAGAGCGGATTTGATCGGGGTGATCGAGTCGTTGTCGCACAACGCGTACAGCACCGGCATCTTCAACGACTTGGCCCGCTTACCCGGCGAATCGAACAGCGCCGAAAAGGCAACGCGCGCAGCCACCTTCGGCTTGTAGTGCTCGCTCTCCTCGGCCAGCCTGCCGTTACCCTCCGGCACATCGGCCGCGCTCATCAACGCCGCCGACCGCTTGCGCCCGGCCAACCGGATGCCGACATGCTTGCGCCGCAGCGGCCCGATCAACAGATCGGTGGCGGCGATCGCGGTCACCTTGGTCATGCTGATCGGCCCCTTCGCCATCGCGCAGGACCACCCGCTGGTGAACGGAACCTGGGCGACCACCGCGGCCAGGTAATCGTCGTGCGGCGCCACCGCAAGCACGTGCCCGCCGCTGAACGAGGTGCCCCACAGCGCGATCCGGGTCGCGTCGATGCCGCGGATGGTGCGCGCGTAGGCGATGGCGGACTGCCAGTCCTCGCGCTGGCGCCCGATCCGGATCACCTGACGTGGCTCGCCCTGACTGGCCCCGAAATGCCGGTAGTCGAACACCAGCACGGCCATGCCCGCGGCGGCGAAACGCCGCGCGTACCGGTCGAGTCCCATCTCACGATTTGCCCCGAGGCCATGCCCCATGACGACGAGTGGACGGGACTTCGGCGCACCATCCGGACGGTAGAGCCAGGCGGCACACTGCTCGCTTCCGGAGGGGAAGCCGACCTCGACACGTTCCATGGCAGCCAACCGTACTGCGTAGGCGGCCCCCGCGTCCTGGCGGAGTGCGCGGCGACCAGTACTCTGATACGGCGGACGAGTTGGCCGGGCGACCGCGGCATCGGGAACGGGCACGTGTGTGCCGCCGCTCGACGCCGAGGAAAGTCCGGACTCCACAGAGCAGGGCGGTTGCTAACGGCAACCCGGGGCAACCCGCGGGACAGTGCCACAGAGAACAGACCGCCCACGGCCTTCGGGTCGTGTGGTGAGGGTGAAACGGTGCGGTAAGAGCGCACCAGCGCCCCGGGTGACCGGGGCGGCTAGGTAAACCCCGCCCGGAGCAAGGTCAAAGGTCGCACCGTTCGCGGTGCGGCTGCGCAGGTGTTCGAGGGCTGCTCGCCCGAGCCTGCGGGTGGACTGCTCGAGGCACCCGGCAACGGTGTGTCCAGATGGATGGTCGCCCCCCGGTGCGAACCGGGGACAGGATCCGGCTTACAGGCCAACTCGTCCGCCCTTCGAGTTGGTGGTCGCCGGGCGAACTGCGCGTTAACGGCTGAGATCCACTCTGTGGCCAGATGATTGGGGCGACCGCGGCGGGCGGGATACCAGTACATTGTCGGTCGAGGTTTTGTGCGGTGTGTCCGATTCGGGGCCACCGCAGGATCGACTGCTAGGAGATCGTCATCAACGTTCACACCATGCTGCGTCGCGCGAGCACCCTCGCATCCGCAAGTGCACTGGCCACCGTGGCCTGCGCCGGTGTCGCAGCCGCCGCTCCGACCACTACCCCCGCGACGCCACCCACCGTCAACAATGTCGACATCACCGCCGCCGCATTGACCGGCGGTGGGGTAGACGTCTCGGTGTCCTACACCTGCGAGGTGACGGGCGGCCGGGACGTGACGCTGCAGGTGTTCGTCCGCCGCACCGGCGAGGGCGCGGAGCAGACCGTCGGTGCCAAGACCAAGGCGAAGTGCAATGCCGAACGCCAGACCGTGACTGTCACCGCCGCGAAGATCGCGGACTTCGAGCCGTTCACGCCCGCGGCGGGTGACATGGTGCGGGTGTTCAGCGCGTTGATGGTGGGCGAGACCCAGCAGGGCCTGGAGAACGGCTCGGCCGTCAAGCGGTTGACCGTCAAATAAGCATGATCTGATCTTCTGCCGCAGCCGGTTCCGCGGTGCCATGATGGTGGTAGCCGCGGGGCCGGAGCGCCCAGGTGCCCGCTCCTGTTGCAGGCGGGCGCGATTCGGGGGCAGCTATGGACATAGCCGCGATTCTCAGCAGCATTGTGGGGGTGGGGGTGCTCGCAGGCGGCGTGCTGACGGCCGCGAGCGCGCGGGTGGTCACGCAGTTCGAGAAGGGGCTGATCTTCCGGTTCGGGCGGGTGGTCGGGACCCGAGAGCCGGGGCTGCGCATGATCATTCCGTTCGTCGACCGGATGCGTAAGGTGTCGACGCAGATCGTCACCATGCCGGTGCCCGCGCAGGAGGGCATCACCCGCGACAACGTGACGGTGCGGGTGGATGCCGTCGTGTACTTCCGGGTGTTCGACCCGGTGCTCGCCGTCGTGGAGGTGCAGAACTATCTGTTCGCCGTCGGTCAGGTGGCGCAGACCTCGTTGCGTTCGATCATCGGCAAGAGCGACCTGGACAGCCTGCTGTCCAATCGCGAGGAGCTGAACAAGGGCCTGGAAATCATGATCGACAGCCCGGCGCTGGGGTGGGGCGTGCACATCGATCGGGTGGAGATCAAGGATGTGGCACTGCCGGATTCGCTGAAACGCTCGATGTCGCGCCAGGCCGAGGCCGAACGCGAACGCCGCGCCAGGGTGATCTCCGCCGAGGGCGAACTGCAGGCCTCGAAGATGCTGGCGCAGGCGGGCGCGCAGATGTCGGAATCGCCTGCCGCGCTGCAGCTGCGCCTGCTGGAAACGGTGGTTCAGGTTGCGGCGGAGAAGAATTCGACGCTGGTGCTGCCGTTCCCGGTGGAGCTGCTCCGCTTCCTGGAGCGCAGCACGCCGCAGGTGCCTGCCAATCCGCCAGCGCCGCAACAGGTGCCGGTGGAACGGGCCGACGAGCCTGCCGCGGTCGCCGATCGACCAGCGGCACTGACCGACAAGCCTGCGGCAGCAGCCGAACAGCCTGCGGTAACCGCCAGTGAACCCACGGTGATCCCCCCGAGCCCCGGGCAACGACAGCTGGATCCGCCGGACGAAGCGCCGACGGAAAACAGCACACGCACGTAACACAACCGGCGTATACCGATACGAGTACCCGACGCCGTTTTTCGGCGGCGCCGTACGACCCGCACCGGTAGCACAACGTAAGGACCGGACCGATGTCCGTGCTCATCCCCGTCATCGCGATCATCGCCATGATCACGATCGGTTACCTGCTGAAGTATCTGCCCGACTACCTGCCGTGGTTGAAGGAGCGGTAACTCAGCACATCATCTTGGCCATCTGGTAGATGGCCTTCGCCTCCTCGGGGGTCGCCTCGGCCTTGCCGGACGCCCGCTTGGTGATGCTCTTGACGACGTCGTCTTCGGACTTGCTCGCCTTGATTTCCTTGCACGTGTCGCTGAGGATGCCGGCGATCTTCGTGTCGTCCTTGCCGTCGGCCAGTTTCGGGAACGCGCCGCGGAAGCTGACGACGAAGGCGCCCGCCTTCACGTTGTCGACGACTTGCGCGTCACCGTTGGATTGCGCGGCGGGAGCTGAGGAGGAGGGGGTGCTGCTGGCTTTGTCGTCCCCGCAGCCGGTGAGCAGCAGGGCAAAGAGGGTCGCGCTGGCCGCGAGAGCGGCGGTAGTTCTGATCACGGAGCGGGATGCTAGCGGTCCGGGACCAAAGTCGCCTCCCGTCAGGTGAACGGGAGGCGACGTGTTGTGGCAGAAGGCTTGTGGGTCAGACCGGTGCGATGACGAAGACCTGGGCCCAATACGCTGCCTGGTCTGCCCCGATCAACGGCAACAGGTAGTCGTACAGAATCGATGACATAGCTGTGGAACTCCCAATTGTCGACGTACAGGACATTTCAGAATGTGCGGGCACAGTGTGAGACCCGCTACTACGGCCCACGTTAGCAGCCACGTCGCAGCCATGTTGGAACGGCGAACTCGCCGTGCGTATGCGCCGCTAACTAGCCGGACCGTGATCGACGTCATAAAGTAGTGCGCGTTGGCACGGCCCGTTGCGTGGCCGCAACGAGCCCTTCACACTTCGAATGCGGGAAAGCAGGTCTCAACTCTATGCGGATTGTTCGCTCACTGGTCGCCGGCGCGTTGATCGCCGGGGCTGCTTCGGTTTTCGCCATGATGGGTGCTGGCTCCGCCAGTGCCGTAGCGGTGACGCCGCTGCCGGGTGGGGTGCAGGTCGACCTCAGCCCGGCTGACACGGTCTGGGTCGCCCAGAACCGTTTCGGACAGACCCTCGGGGGTCTGCCTCATCCTTCGGCGGCTTCGTTCGGTGAAGCGTTGGACGCGGCGGCCGCGGTGTCGGCAGCCGTCCCGGGCGGACATGTCACCTTCACCGTGTACGGGCCGCTCGACTCGTTGAACGGCACCATGCTGGCGCTGCAGTAGGTCTGGCACTCGCAGCGTGGAATTGCATCAGCGGATCGTCTCGGCGCCGGTAGATTTCGGCGCCATCCGTTCCGAATTCGGCCTGGCCTCGACGTATCCCGTCGAGGCCAGCACGGAAGCCCGCGACGCGTCCGACGCGTTCGCGGGCGACCGGGCCGATCGCACCGACATCCCGTTCGTGACGATCGACCCGCCAGGGGCCATGGATCTGGACCAGGCCCTGCATCTCGAACGCACCGACACCGGCTTCGTCCTGCACTACGCCATCGCCGATGTCGGCGCCGTGATCGATCCGCACGGCGCGCTCGCCAAGGAGTCGAGCGCCAGGGGGCAAACCTTCTACCTACCCGACGGCACTGTGCCGCTGCACCCGCCGGTGCTGTCGGAAGGCACCGCGAGCCTGCTGCCCGAGCAGACCAGGCCCGCCGCGCTGTGGACCATCGAGCTCGACGAAAAGGCTGAACCACAAAGGTTTTCGGTGCAGCGGGCGCTGGTGCGTTCGCGCGCCAGGCTCGACTATGCGGGCGTGCAGGCCGACGCCGACGCGGGCCGGCTGCATCCGTCGATAGCTGCCCTGCCGGAATTCGGCACGCGGCGCATCGAAGTCGGGCTGCTGCGCGGCGCGATCGGGCTGCGACTGCCCGCGCAGAGCATTGTGCGCGATGGTAACTCGGACGGTCATTGGCGGCTGATTGTCGAGCCACGGACCGCCGCCGACGACTGGAATGAGCAGGTTTCACTGCTGACCGGGATGTGCGCGGCACGCATCATGATCGACGCCGGGGCACCCGCGTTGCTGCGCACAATGCCCCCTCCGGCCGAGTCGGCGATAGCGTCCATGCATCGCACAGCGGCTGCATTGGGCGTCGAATGGCCCGAGGAACTTTCGGTCGGGCAGATGTTGGCCGGGTTGGATCCGAATACGCCTGCCGCACTTGTGCTCATGTCGGAGGCGACGAGTCTGCTGCGTGGGGCGTCCTACACCGTGGTGAACGAAGACACCCAGGTCACCACACCGGAAAGCCTGCAGCACAGTGCCATCCGCGCACCATACGCCCACGTCACCGCCCCGCTGCGCAGGCTGACCGACCGGTTCAGCACCGAGATCTGCCTGGCCCGCTGCGCAGGAACCGAAGTGCCCCAATGGGTTCGCGACGGGCTGGTAGAAACCGCCGAAAGCATGCGCCGCAGCGACGCGATAGCGAACAAGGTAGAACGCTCCTGCATCGACCTCACCGAATCCACGTTGCTCGCCGAACGAGCAGGCACCGAATTCGACGCGGTCGTCGTCCGCGAAGCCAACGGCAACCGAGCCGCAGAGATCTTCATCGCCGCCCCACCAGTCCTGGGCCCGTGCGTCGGCGAACCCCCGGAAGGCGCGTCCGTCCGAGTGCGCCTGGTCTCCGCCGACCCCACCACCCGCAAGATCAGCTTTGCCTACCCCGCATAGGCACCCTCCCTGCGGTTGAGCACGTCTGCCGCACTACCTCTGATTCGGCGCACCGGAAATCGCATGCAATTCCCAGTGCGGGAAATCAAGAGTGGTGCGGCTGACGTGGGTCGCCGGACAGTCGGGGCTAGTCGCTGGAGAGGGCTGCGGCGGCGTCGGGGTAGCGGGTTAGGGCTTGGCGGGCGGCGGTGTCTTCGGCGCCTGCGAGGATTCGGTAGAGGGCGGTGTCTTCGCCTGCGGCGCCTGCGTCGGCGGCTATGCCGTAGATGGCGTGTTGGGATTCGACGGCGTCGCGGTGGTCGCCCAGGACGGTTTGTAGGCGTTTGGCGCGGGTGCCCAGGTCGCTGGCGTCGGTGCCGAGGACGGGTTCGGCGGCCTCGCAGGAGTAGCGTAATCGCTTGGCGCTCTTGCGGATATCGTGCAGCAGCTCGACTCGTTCGGCGGGGGTGACGGTGGTTTCCTGCTCGATCAGGGCCAGTACGCGGTCGCGGTCGCGTTCCAGTACGACGTTGAAGAACTCTGCGGCTGGTACCTCGGCCCGGGAGGAACGTAGCGGCGGTTCGGTGCGCCACTTGGTGAGTTCGTCGCGTAGCTCGCGGTAGCGCACGCTGTCCAAGGCGAGCAGCACGTCGGCGTGCGCGGCGGAGTACTTGGCGTTCTCGGCGGTGACCAGCCGGGCGGTCACCAATTCGAGGTCGGCTGCCGAATGTTCGGACTGCTGGCCGTGTTTGGTCAGCAGTGTCTCGAAACGTTCGGCGCGCACCTCGGCGTCGCGGGCCACGCCGAGCACACCGGCCAGCCACCTGAGCTCCTCGCCCATCGTCCTGGCCGGTGTCCGTTCGAACAGCCCGCGATAGGAGCGCAGCACGCTGCGCAGCCTGCGGGTGGCCACGCGCATCTGGTGGACCGAATCCGGTTCGTCCGCGCGCACCTCGGGTTCAGCGGCCAGCAGCCGGTCCACGTTGTCGCTGAGTGCCGCGACGATGGCCTTGCCTGCGGTGGCCGTCATGGTTATCCCGCCTTCGCGAATCTATCGGTGGCTTCGATCAAATGATGCGTGATTCCCGGCTCGAAGGAGGCATGTCCGGCGTCTTCGACGATATGCAGCTCCGAATCGGGCAGTGCCTTGTGCAGATCCCAGGCGCTCACCGTCGGGCAGACGATGTCGTGCCTGCCCTGCACGATGACCGTCGGAATGTGCGCGATGGTGTCGGCGTCGCGCAGCAGCTGGCCCTCGTCGAGGAAGGCGTGATTGCGGAAGTAGTGGTTCTCGATCCGCGCGAAGGCGAGGGCGAACCGGGGATCGGCGGATTCGGCGACCCGATCCGGTTGCGGCAGCAGCGAACTCGTCGCACCCTCCCAGGTCGACCAGGCGATGGCGGCCGCGAGCGCGACCTCCTCGTCGGGGGAGTGCAGCAGCCGGTGATACACCTCGACCAGATCCTCGCCGCGCTCGGATTCCGGTATCGGCGCGAGGTACTTCTCCCACTCGTCCGGGTACACGTAGCCCGCGGCGCCGTTGTAGTACCAGTCGATTTCCTTGCGGCGCAACAGGAAGATGCCGCGCAGCACCAGTTCGGTCACCCGATCCGGGTACGTCTCGGCGTAGGCGAGCGCGAGGGTGGAACCCCACGAGCCGCCGAACACCTGCCAGCGCTCGATGCCGAGATGGATACGCAGCGCCTCGATGTCGGCGATCAAGTGCTGGGTGGTGTTGGTCGCCAGGCTCGGGTCGTCGGCCAGGTGCGGAGTCGAGCGTCCGCAGCCGCGCTGATCGAGCAGCACGATCCGGTAGGCCGCCGGATCGAAGAACCGCCGCTGGCTCGGCGAGGTACCGCCGCCCGGCCCGCCGTGCAGGAAGACCACCGGCTTACCGTCGGGGTTGCCGCTGACCTCCCAGTACATCGACTGGCCGTCGCCGACGTCGAGCTTGCCGGAGTCGTACGCCTCGATCTCGGGGTACAGCGTCCGCAACTGTGCGCCGCCCATCAGAAGGCCAGGCCGGAGGCCAGATCGGGCAGTTCCAGCGCTTCGATCGCCTGCTGGTGTACGTCGGGGCAGCTCTTGGTGGTGAGCCGGTCCACGATCGGCTTGTCGGCCAGCACCGCGCCGTTGATGCCGCCGTTGCGCAGCGCCCACTCGTGCACCAGCGCGTTGAGGCCGATCTTGCCGAGCGTCGGACCCTGCACCCGCCAGTTCGACAGCTCGGGCTTGATCATGTCGCAGAGCTGAGTGGACGCGGCATCGGAGATGACCGGCGGGGTGCCCGGCTTGTTCGTGCCCGCGGTGCCGCTCGGCTTGGTGGTCGCCGTCGCTGAGCCCGTTGTCGAGCCAGAGCTCCCGGTCGGAGCCGGGTTCGACTCGCCTCCACATGCGGTCAGTGCTGCGGCGGCGAAAACGCCCGCCAGCAGCAGCGTGCTGCGGGAAATCCAACGGCTGTGCGGCATCGGTACCTCTACTTCTTATCGCGAATGTCCGCATCGAGTCTGCCATTGATTCGCGACCGTGGCCCGGACTGTCTGGCTAACGGAAGGTGATGCGCAGCTCGTCCAGCAGTGCTTCGACACAGCGCGCGAAGCGGGGGATGGAGGTGTCGATGGTGCGCCACGGGTTGAGGGCGATCAACGGGGCGAGGCGTTCGGCGAGGCGGATCTCGGCGGCGGAGACCGGCCCCCAGCGCGCGAAGTAGTCGTCGCGGTGCGGGTTGTGCAGGATGCGATGGGAGAGGAAGGGGTGGGTGATCACGGCGTCGCCCCAGTCGAAGAGTTGACCGGTATCCGCGAAGACGTTGTCGGGGTGGACGTCGTTGTGTTCGATGGTCAGCCTGCCGTAGTCGGCCAGTTCGGCGGCGGCCTCCTCGATGCGGTGCGCGAGGCCGGGCACGCGCGGCTCGAAATGCCGGTAGACCGAGCCGAGCCGAGCGGGCGGCAGGTACGAGGTGCCGGTCGCGATCAGGTCGTCGATGTGCGGGGCGACGGACTGCTGGAGGTCGGCGTAGGAGCGGAGCAGCCCAGACCATTCGGCGTCGGTATCGCGCGCGGTGTCGCCGCCGTGCGGGCTCAGCAGCCAGCCGTGCTCCTCTTGCACCGCAAGGGGTTCCAGCACGCTACCGGGACGCAGCCGGGCGAGCAGCTGGAGTAGCGGGCCCTCGTGCGCGAAGGCGCGGGCGTTGGCTTTGGCCCACACCGGGCCGGTTTCGGTCGGGATGCGGGCGATCAGCGACCAGGCGCGGCGGCGCGTGATCGTCGGCGCGCCGGTCACCTCGACCTCGTGTGCCTTGAGGACGCTTGCCGCCCAATCGAGCAACGGTTCGGGCGGCTGGCCGAGCAGTGCGGCGGGGGCGTGCACTGCTCGGCCGGTCATCGTTACTCCATGGCGTCGATCTAAAAGCTGTGTTCGGGCCCGGGGTAGGTGCCCCGGGCTACCTCATCAGCGTAGGCCGCCGCGGCCGTGCGCAGTTCATCGCCGACATTGCCGAACCGCTTGACGAACTTGGCGGTCTTGCCGCTGGTGTATCCGGCCATGTCCTGCCAGACCAGCACCTGCGCATCGGTTTCCACGCCCGCGCCGATGCCGACGGTGGGAATGGTCAGCTTGCGGGTGGCCTGCGCGGCCAGTTCGGCGGGCACCATCTCCATGACCACCGCGAACGCGCCGGCCTCCTGCACCGCGATGGCGTCGGCGATGAGCTGCTCGGCGCCGTCGCCGCGACCCTGCACGCGGAACCCGCCGAGGGTGTTGACGCTCTGCGGCGTGAACCCGATGTGCGCCATCACCGGAATACCCGCCGAGGTGATCAGCGCGATCTGCTCGGCTACCCGCTCGCCGCCCTCGAATTTCACCGCCTGCGCCTGGCCCTCCTTCATGAACCGGGTCGCGGTGGCCAGCGCCTGCTGCGCGGAGGACTCGTAGGTGCCGAACGGCAGGTCGGCCACCACCAGCGCGTGCGGTGCGCCGCGCACCACGCCGCGGACCAGCGGGATGAGCTCGTCCGCGGTGATCGGCACCGTGGTGTCGTAGCCGTAGACCACGTTCGCCGCGGAGTCGCCGACCAATAGCACCGGGATGCCTGCTTCTTCGAACAGCCGGGCCGAGGAATAGTCGTACGCGGTGAGCATGGCCCAGCGCTGGCCGTCGGCCTTCATCTGCTGCAGGTGGTGCACCCGGGTCTTGCGCATAGCCTTCTTGGGCTGGCTGGGTGCCGCACCGTAGGCAGGGGTTTCCGAATCGGATACGGACATCTTCGTCCCTTTCGTCTGGTGTCTCCTCGGGGCCCATTCGGGTCCCCGGGTTCGTCTGACGAATTCCAGTGTGCCAGTTGTAGCCGGGCCGTATTAAGGTTCGCGACCGATGCGATTGGTCACATCGGGGGAAGTGACCGGGGGTCAGTTGCCCGCTGTGTCGGGCTCGGAGTACCAGATCAGCGGGGCGATCGAGACGCCGCCTTGGTTGTCGCCCGCCGAGCTGACCCAGTAGTGGTTGCGGTCGTCGATGACCTCGGCGGCGTGTGCGTCGATCTGACCGGCGCGATTGTCCGGGTCGAAATGGAGCGGGTTGTCGCTGTAGAACGCGGTGGTACCGACATAGCCGGGACGTGGGCCGATGAAGAGGTACCAATACATGCCGTGTTGCACGACGAAGGGCGATTCGGTGTTGCCGCCGCTGGTGCCGACGGTCGGGTCGGTGTAGGCCACGCCGCCTTCTTGCCAGTGCCGCAGGTCGTTGCTGGTGCGGTAGGCGACGACGTGATGTCCGCGCGATTGCGGCCTGGTCGCTGTGTAATACATGACCCATTGGTTGTCGACGCGAGTCACCATCGGGTCGCGGGCGTCATAGCCGTCGGTGAACAGCGAGCCGCTCGGTTCGCGGACCCAGTGATAAAGGTCGGTCGAGGTGGCGAGATTGATCGCGGAGTTACTGCCGTCCGGTCCTGCGGCGTAGAACATGTAATAGGTGTTGTCGGCGAAAACAATGTGCGGCGCCCACAGATGGCTCTCGCCGTAGGCGGGATCGGCGTGCAGTGCGGGCAGTTGTTTCACCCACGGCCCATGCAGGCTCGGCGCGATGGCGTGCGCGAAGACGACTTCGGTCGCCGGGTCGGCGGGCTCGACGTGGGTGATGCCGAACATGTGCCAGGTGTTGGTGGGTTTGTGGAAGACGAAGGTGTGGTCGTTGATGTACCACTGCCCCAACAGATTTGTGGTCGGGTCGTAGACCTTGGTGAACTCGCCGGCCTTCACCCGCTCCGGTGCGGTCGCCGCATCCGCTGGCGACACCAGACCGAGCACGAGCGCAGTCGTCACCGCGCAAAGGAGTCCTGCCCTCCGGTACGCGCGCAAGAGTGCACCTTCCGATAGGTGAGCCGAGGGGGAAATCGCCGGAAGATTAGCGCGCCAATGACAAAAGGACAAAACACGTGAATGTCGGCCAACTAATTCGACAAAACCGAGATCAATTCCCATCCGCAGACCACTCGGCAACGAATACTCCGAACCCCTCGATAAATACCCAACCGCATTTCACACTCCGACTCGCGCACACGCCCCACGATGACGACTTGACGTACCGAACATCCTCTTGACGCACGCTGCAGCATGCGTCAGGAGCACGCTTCGTACGTCAAGTCGTCGTTGCGTCGTTGCGTCGTTGCGTCAAGTCGTCGTCGCGTCGCTGTGGAGGCGTGGTCAGGGCTTCTGACCGGTGCGTTGTCTCTGTCGAGTCATCGAGCTGCCACTATCAGTGGATGGCTTTGGTTCGGAGTGGGCGCGGTGCGCTGATGGTGGCGGTGCTGGCGTTGGTGGCGGCGGGGTGCACGGTCAACGGGCATCCGACGGGGCCGATGCCTACGGCACCCGCCGAGTTGACGAAGTTCTACACCCAGACCGTCCAGTGGGGGACCTGCACCGGGTTCGGATCCGCGGACGATCGCTTCGCGCCGACCGCGCAGTGCGCACGGATCACCGTGCCGGTCGACTACGCCGCCCCGGACGGGCCGACCGCGCAGATCGCCGTCTCGCGGATCAAGGCGTCCGGCAAGAAGATCGGCTCGCTGCTGATGAACCCCGGCGGGCCGGGGGAGTCCGGCCTGACCATGTCGGCGCTGGGCAACAAGTCCCCGCTGGCCGAGCGCTTCGACCGGGTCGGCTTCGATCCGCGCGGCGTCGGCTCGTCCACCCCGGCGATCGTCTGCGAGACCGCAAAGGAGCAGGACGCCGAGCGGGCCGAACCGCAGAAGGACAACACGCCCGAGGGCATCGCCGCGGCGGAGAACGAGAATCGGCAGTACGCGGACCGCTGCACCGAACACACCGGCAAGGATTTCCTCGCCCGCGTCGGCACCCGCGAGGTGGTGCAGGACATGGACGTGATGCGCGCGGCGCTCGGCGACGCGAAGCTCAGCTACCTCGGTTACTCGTACGGCACCAAGATCGGTTCGGCCTACGCGGAGAAGTTCCCGGACCACGTGCGCGCCCTCGTGCTGGACGGCGCGATCGACTCCTCGCAGGACCCGGTGCAGGAGTCGCTGCGGCAGGCCGCGGGCTTCCAGAAGGTGTTCGACGCCTACGCCGCGGACTGCACGAAGAAGGCGGACTGCCCGCTCGGCACCGACAAGACGCAGACGGTGCAGCGTTTCCGCGCACTGGTGAACCCGTTGTGGGACAAGACCGTTCCGACCACCGACCCACGCGGCCTGAACTATGGTGACGCGCTCACCGGCGTACGCCAAGCCCTCTACACCAACGACCTGTGGCCGGTGCTCACCCTCGGCCTGTCCGAACTGCGCGACGGCCGCGGCGACACCCTGCTGCAACTGGCCGACCTGTACGACGGCCGCCGCGACGACGGCACCTACAGCAACACCACCGACGCGTTCAATGCCATTCGCTGCGTGGACGATCCGCGCATCAGCGACCGCGGCATCACCGGCAAGCAGGACATGGAATACCGCAAGGCGGCGCCGTTCCTGGACGACGGTCGCGGCACCGGCGCGGCCCCGCTGGATCAGTGCACGGTCTGGCCGGTGCCGAATACCAGTGAGCCGCACCGGATCACGGTGACCGGTCTGCCGAAGGTGGTAGTCGTGTCGACCACCGAGGACCCGGCGACGCCGTACCAGGCGGGCGTGGACCTGGCGTCGCAGCTCGGTGCCTCACTGCTGACCTATAAGGGCAATCGGCACACGATCGCGCTCTCGGGCGGATCGACTTGTGTGGACGACGCGGTCATCGACTATTTGGTCGATCTGACAGATCCGGAGCCGGGCCTCACCTGCTGACCGATCGGCCGGTGATGTCATTTTCCCACAACAAGCACAACACACTCAGCGTGTATGTAACACGGATTTAACGCCGGGTGCTTACTCTCGCGGACATGGATCGCCAGAAGGAATTCGTGCTGCGGACGCTCGAAGAGCGGGATATCCGCTTCGTGCGGCTCTGGTTCACCGACGTGTTGGGTTATCTGAAGTCTGTTGCCATCGCTCCGGCCGAGCTAGAGGGCGCTTTCGAGGAGGGCATCGGCTTCGACGGCTCGGCCATCGAGGGCTTCGCCCGGGTGTCGGAGGCCGACATGGTCGCCCGCCCGGATCCGTCGACCTTCCAGGTGTTGCCGTGGGCGACGAGCAAGGGACACCAGCACTCCGCGCGGATGTTCTGTGACATCACCATGCCCGACGGCTCGCCGTCCTGGGCCGACCCGCGCCACGTGCTGCGCCGCCAGCTGAACAAGGCCGCCGACGTCGGCTTCAGCTGCTACGTGCACCCCGAGATCGAGTTCTTCCTGCTGGAGAACGGCCCGGTGGACGGCTCGCAGCCGATCCCGGCCGACTCCGGCGGCTTCTTCGACCAGGCCGTGCACGACTCGGCCCCCAACTTCCGCCGCCACGCCATCGACGCACTGGAGTCGATGGGCATCTCGGTCGAGTTCAGCCACCACGAGGGCGCGCCGGGCCAGCAGGAGATCGACCTGCGCTACGCCGACGCGCTGTCCATGGCCGACAACGTGATGACCTTCCGCTACCTGATCAAGGAAGTCGGCATCGACGAGGGCGTGCGCGCGACGTTCATGCCCAAGCCGTTCGCCCAGTACCCGGGCTCGGCGATGCACACGCACATGAGCCTGTTCGAGGGCGAGGCGAACGCCTTCCACGATCCGGACGACCCGATCAACCTGTCCAGCACCGCGCGCGCGTTCATCGCGGGCATCCTGGAGCACGCGCCGGAGATCAGCGCGATCACCAACCAGTGGGTGAACTCCTACAAGCGGCTTATCCACGGCGGCGAGGCGCCGACCGCGGCCTCGTGGGGCCGGTCGAACCGGTCCGCGCTGGTGCGGGTGCCGATGTACACGCCGAACAAGTCCTCCTCGCGCCGCGTCGAGATCCGCAGCCCAGATTCGGCCTGCAACCCGTACCTGACCTTCGCCGTGCTGCTCGCGGCCGGTCTGCGCGGCATCGAGAAGGGTTACACGCTGCCGCCGGAGGCCGAGGACGACGTGTGGTCGCTGACCGTCGCCGAGCGCCGCGCGATGGGCTTCCGCGAACTGCCCGGCACGTTGGACGAGGCGCTGCAGGCGATGGAGCGGTCCGAACTGGTCGCCGAGACGCTCGGTGAGCACGTGTTCGACTTCTTCCTGCGCAACAAGCGCCGGGAGTGGGCCGACTACCGCAGCCAGGTGACGCCGTACGAGCTCAAGGAATATCTCGGGCTGTAGCGAAAAGGCGCGTTTCTGCAACCGAACGTATGTCCAGGTACGGGCGAGTCGTTAGCCGCGACCATGTAATTTGAGACCTATGGTCCGGCCCCCGACTGCTCGCTCTGCTGTCCCCGGCGTCGGGCGGCTCGGACTCCTCGAGCCCTCCGCCGCCGCCTCGCTGCATGAATTGGGCTGGGACAACGTCGAAAGTATCTCCGTGCTGTGGGCGCTCTCGCGTGCGCCCGACGCCGACCTGGCGCTGAACACGCTGGTCAAACTGCGCGAGCGGATGGAAAACAATTGGGCCGCACTGGATTCGGCGATCCGGTCGGAAACGGCGTTGCGCGGCAGGCTGTTCGCGTTGCTCGGCTCGTCCAGTGCGTTCGCCGACCATCTCGTCGTCGATCCGGCGGCCTGGGAGATTTTGCGGCGCAAAGAGTTGCCGGGTCGCGATGAGTTGATCGCCGATCTGCTCGACGCGGTGCATGCGGTGCCGGAGGAGGGGCCCAACGCGGGTCCGCTGCTGTTCCGGGCCGGTGCGTCCGGACCCGAGGTGGTCGCGCTGCTGCGCAAGCGGTATCGCGATCAGCTGATGCTGCTCGCCGCGCTCGACCTCGCGGCCACCGTCGAGAACGAACCGGTACTGGCGTACCAGGTGGTCGGTCGTCATCTGACCGCGCTGGCGGACGCCGCGCTCACCGCGGCGCTGTCGGTGGCGGTGGCTCGCGTGTGCAAGGACGGCCCGGTGCCCGTGCGGCTCGCGGTGATCGCCATGGGCAAGAGCGGCGCGTGCGAGCTGAACTACGTCAGCGATGTCGATGTGGTGTTCGTCGCGGAACCCGCCGACGCCACCGCGACCCGGCTGGCGGCCGAGATGATGAGCGTTGCCAGCGCCGCCTACTTCGAGGTCGACGCGGCACTGCGGCCGGAGGGCAAGGCGGGCGCGCTGGTGCGCACGCTGGATTCACATGTCGCCTACTACAAGCGGTGGGCGCGGACCTGGGAGTTCCAGGCGCTGCTGAAGAACCGGCCGATGACCGGCGACCTCGAGCTCGGCGAGGAGTACAAGGCCGCGCTGATGCCGATGGTGTGGACCGCCTCCGAGCGCCCCGACTTCGTCGCCGACGTGCAGGCGATGCGCCGCCGGGTGGAAGACCTGGTCCCCGCCGACATGCGCGAGCGCGAACTGAAATTGGGGCACGGCAGCCTGCGCGACGTCGAATTCGCCGTCCAGCTCCTGCAATTGGTGCACGGCCGGGTGGACGAGTCGCTGCACGTGCAGGGCACCGTCGAGGCGCTGACCGCGTTGGCCGCCGGCGGCTACATCGGCCGCGACGATGCCGCGAATCTCACTGCGTCGTATGAGTTCCTGCGACTGCTCGAACATCGCCTGCAGCTGCAACGCCTGCGGCGCACGCACACGCTGCCCGCCTCGGACGACGAGGAGGGCATGCGCTGGCTGGCCCGCGCCGCGCACATCCGGGCGGACGGCAGGCAGGACGCGGTCGGCGTGCTGGCCAACGAGATCCGCCGAAATGCCGTACGGGTGCGGCGATTACACGCCAAGCTGTTCTATCGTCCGCTGCTCGAATCGATAGTGAAGCTGGAACCCGAAGCACTGCGGCTCAGTCCGGACGCGGCGGTCCGGCAGTTGGCCGCGCTGGGCTACCAGGCTCCCGAACACGCGCTCGGGCACCTCAAGGCGCTCACCAGTGGAGTGTCGCGTAAGGGTCGGATCCAGGCACTGCTGCTGCCGACGCTGCTCGAATGGCTCGGCGAGACACCGAATCCCGACGCGGGCCTGCTCGCGTACCGGCGGGTGTCGGAGGGGCTCGGCGACCAGACCTGGTTCCTGCGCGAACTGCGCGACGAGGGTGCCATCGCGCAGCGGCTGATGATCGTGCTCGGCTCCTCGGAGTACCTGCCCGATCTGCTGATCAACGCGCCCGACACCATTCGGATGTACGCCGACGGGCCGGGCGGTCCGCTGCTGCTCAGCCCGCAGCCGGAAGACGTCGCACGCGGGATCATGCGGGCCGCCGGACGCTATAACGACCCGAAACGCGCTGTGGCGGCGGCACGTTCGCTGCGCAGGCACGAGCTGGCCCGGGTCGCGTCGGCGGATCTGCTCGGCATGCTCGACGTCCAGCAGGTCTGCCGTGCGCTGTCCTCGGTGTGGGTCGCGGTGCTGGAAGCCTCACTCGCAGCGGTGATTCGGGCCAGCGAGGCCGAAATGGGCGCGCCCGCACCCGCCGACTTCGCGGTGATCGGCATGGGCAGGCTCGGCGGCAAGGAACTCGGCTACGGGTCCGACGCCGACGTGTTGTTCGTCTGCGATCCGCGGCCGGGCGAGGACGAGACCAAGGCCGTGAAGTGGGCGAGCAACGTCGCCGACAGGGTGCAGAAATTGCTCGGCGCACCGAGCGTCGACCCGCCGCTGCTGGTGGATGCCGGGCTGCGGCCCGAGGGACGCAACGGCGCGCTGGTTCGCACGCTGGCGGCCTACGACGCCTACTACCAGCAATGGGCGCAGTCGTGGGAGGTGCAGGCGCTGCTGCGGGCTCATCAGGTGGCGGGTGACCAGCAGCTCGGTGTGCGCTTCTTGCACGTCATCGACAAGGTGCGTTATCCGGAGGGTGGGGTATCGACCGAAGCGGTGCGTGAGATCCGGCGGATCAAGGCGCGCATCGACGCCGAACGACTGCCGCGCAACGCCAATCCCGCCACGCACACCAAGCTCGGTCGTGGCGGTCTCGCGGATATCGAGTGGACGGTGCAGCTGATGCAGCTGCGGTACGCGCACGACGTGCTGGGCTTGCACAACACCTCAACGTTGGAGTCGCTCAACGTGATCGAGGAGACCAAGCTGCTCGACGCGTCCGATGTCGCGCTGCTGCGGGACGCCTGGCTCACCGCGACGAAGGCCCGCAACGCGCTGGTGTTGGTGCGCGGCAAACCTGCCGACCAGTTGCCCGGGCCTGGGCGGTTGTTGTCCGCGGTCGCCCGGGTGGCGGGCTGGCCCAACGACGACGGTAGCGAGTTCCTCGATCACTACATGCGCGTCACCAGGCGGGCAAAAGCGGTGGTGGAGCGAGTCTTCGGGCAGTAGTCGCGGGTGCTGAAGCCGCAGTGCATCCGAGTTCGATGCCTGCCAGTGCGTCCGGGCTCGTGCCCGCCGAAAACGGTTGTGGCCGAGCCACTTCCGCTAGCTGTTCGAGCTGACGGCGGCACCGGCGGCCTGAGTTCGAGGTTCGCCGTTCAGGACCGGCGCGAAACGGTGTCGGCGCGGTCGTGGTTGGCGCGGATCTCGTCGTGGTGGTCGGCGGCCCAGCCGATCAGCTGCATGACGATGTCGTGCAGGCCGTGGCCGAGGGGCGCGAGTGCGTACTCGACCCGCGGTGGCACCTCGGCGTAGGCGGTCCGCGTGATCAGGCCGTCCTGCTGGAGCTGCTGCAGGGTGTGGGTGAGCATGCGCTGGGAGATGCCGGGGATCCGGCGCTGCAGGTCCGTGTAGCGCAGCGGGCCGTCCTGCAGGATGGCGACGATCAGCATGCTCCATTTGTCGCCGACCCGGTCCAGCACCTGCCGGATGAAGGCCATGTGGTCGGCGGGGATGTTCGCGCACGGCCCGATCGCGGCCGCCATCTCCACACCAGCGTTGTCCTGCATAGCGCCCATTCCTCTCCGTCGCGCACACCGGTGTGCCTTTTGTACCGCCCTCGATTCTGACGCATCATGTCGCTACGCACAAATAGTATGAATCGAGGTCGAGTCGATGAAGGTAGCGATCTGGGCCCGGTCCCTGACCGCACCTCCTCGTCTCGCATCTAGGAAAGGCACAACCGCTATGTCGTATCTGCTGCACGTCGATTCCGCCGCGCCCGGTGCGGCCTCGGTCTCCCGCCAGGTCGCGCTGTCCTTCCGCGATCAGTGGCAGGGCCCGGTCGTCCACCGCGATCTCGCCGCGAACCCGGTGCCGCACCTGACCGCCGCGGGCATCGCCGCCCGCAGCATCGACCCGGCCCGCCACACCCCGGAGCAGGCGACGGCCGCCGCTCTCCAGGATGAGCTGATCGAAGAGTTCCTCGGTGCGGACGCATACCTGTTCACCGCGCCGATGTACAACCTGTCGATGCCGTCGGTGTTCAAGGCGTGGCTGGACCAGATCATCGTCACCGACCGCACCCTCTTCTTCTCCGGCGCTTCCCCGGCCGCGGGCCGCCCGGCCGTGCTGATCTCGCCCCGTGGCGGCGGCTACGGGCCCGGCACCCCTAAACACGGCCTGGACTTCGTGGTGCCCACGCTCGAGGCCGTCCTCGGCCACGGCATCCTGGGCCTGAACGTGACCGCGGTGATCCCCGAACTGACGATGGCCCCGCACTCGGAGGCCCTCGCCCCGCTACTTCCGCTGCACAAGGCGTCGCTGGCCGCCAGCCACGAGCAGGCGCGTCACCTCGCCACGACCCTCAGCCCCACCCGAGCCGCCTGACGCCACATCCCGGCTTGCCGCACTGACACGAGTGCGGCACCGGGGTGATGCGGTCGAACTAGTTCGTGACCGAGGGCGCGGGCTCGATGAGCAGACCTGTTCGCTCAGCACGCTTTTCGCCCCACTCGTACAGCGCGGTGAGGGCGGGGACGAGGCTCCAGCCTTCGTCGGTGAGGTCGTATTCGACCTGCGGTGGCACGGTGTCGAACACGGTGCGGCGGACCAGCCCGTCGGCTTCCAGCTCGCGCAACTGCTGAACGAGCATCTTCTCGCTGGTCGTCGGCATCTGCCTGCGCAGCTCACCGTAGCGTCGCACGCCTTCCTTGAGGTGGGCGAGGATCACCGGCTTCCATTTGCCGCCGATGAGGTCGACGGTCACCTCCACCGCGCAGTGATAGCGCTTCTCGGGCATTGCACGCCTTTCGGGTACTCACTAAAAAGTGCGTTCTTGTAACACTGTAATCATCGCGATTCCATGGGTGGAGTACCGCATTCCTACTGCAGACATGGAGCCCGAATCCCTATGAAGGTCATCGTTTTCGACCGTTTCAAGCCCGGCGTGACCTTGGAGACCATCAACCCGTATCTGCCCGAGGAGGTCGCCAATGTGTGGCGGCTGTGGAAGGCGGGCATCGTGCGGGAGAACTACGCGCGCGCCGACGAGCCGGGCGTGGTGATCGTGTTCGAGGTGGACAGCGTCGAGGAGGCACAGCAGTACGTCGCCGACTTCCCGCTCACCAAGGCCGGCTACCTGGAGTGGACCTACGTCCCGGTGCAGGCTCCGCTGCCGCTGGAGGCGCTGATGGATCCGAAGGTCGACGTCGCCGAGCCCTACGACCGGACCAAGTGAGGGCGCTGCGATGCGAAACGGCTTCGGTCTCAGCATTCCGGAAACCGTGGCGGACGCGTGCGATCCCACGCGGATGGCGTTGCTGATCTACGACATGCAGGTCGGCATCGTCGGACAGATTCCCGACGGTGACAAGATCGTGCGGGCGTGCGTGCAGTTGCGAGATGCCGCTCGGGCCAACGGGTTCCGGGTCTTCTACACCCGGCATGTGTCGCTGCCGATCGCCGCGTCCGGCGTCGCCCAGCTGCGCACCGCCATGCAATGGCAGCGGGTGGCCGACCTGGACGAGCTGCACGCCAGCTTTCCGCAGGGATCGCCGCAATACCAGCTCACGCCGGAGCTGACACCCGATGCGAACGAGGTGGTCTTCGACAAGATCACCATGTCCGCCTTCGCGGCCACGCCGCTCGATATCGCGTTGCGCGACTGCGGAATCGACTCCTACGCGATCGCGGGCATCGCCATGGAGGTCGGGATCGAACCCACCGTCCGGCACAGCCTCGACCTCGGCTACCTGCCGATCATGGTCACCGACGCGTGCGGCGCGGGACATCCGGCGGCGGCGCAAAGGTCCTACGCTACTTTGGAATTCGCGGGCGGGTCACTGATGACCGACACCGCCACCCTGACCGATCTGATGACACGGCCCTGACTCCCTAGCGCACAGGCACCCCACAACGATCCGTTGTGGGGTCGAGGGATGTGCCTGTGCGCTAGGGATTACCCGGCGGTGAGTTCTTGGAAGCGGTCGACGAATTCACGAATCGCCTGGCGGTCCTCGTCGAGTTCCGGATGTTGGCCGTGTTCGACGGTCACCGTCACCACGCTGCCTGCGCGCAGTCGCAGCACGTCCGAGCAGGTTGGCAGCAACGGTGCGTTCACGCTGCGTCCGTTGCTGCTGACGGTGATTCGTGAGGTGTATCCCATCATCGTCAGCAGGAGTTCTTCGGCGCTGTCGGTGGTGAGTGGGCTCGCGATGCGGAACTCTTCGACGTACATCCGGCCTCCTCCGTCGCCTGCGGCCCATTTTAAGCGGCGGCAATGCTCATGAAGACCTCGGGAACTCCACGGTCGGCGCACAACATCTCCATATTCGCCACCTAGGGTCGGGGCATGCCGAATTGGTTGGAACGAGTAGTGCTCGGGGTGGGATGGTGTGCGCTGGCGGCGGGGCTCGCCGGGGTCGTGCTGCATTTCGGAGCTTGGCAGCATCGGCCGCTGGTCCTGCTGCAGTCGGGGGCGTCGTATTTGATGATCGGCTCGGTCGTCGGGCTGGTGATTTTCCTGATCGCGCAGGGTTGGCGCAGTGCGGGCGTGGCGGCGGTGGTGGTCGGCGTGGTGGCGTGGACGTTGGTGCCTGCGTTCGTTCCCGAGGGGCGCGCGGCCAGTGGGCCCGAGATAATGGTGATGCAGTCCAATCTGTTGTTCGGGCAGGCCGACGTCGACGCGGTGGTGCGGGCGGTGCGGGACAACCACATCGACGTGCTCACCGTGGACGAGCTGACGAAGGGCGCGGTCGACCGGCTGGCGGCGGCGGAGCTCGGCACCCTGCTGCCGTACTCGTACCTCCGGCCGACCACCGACGGTGGCGGCGGCACCGGCATCTACAGCCGATACCCATTGCGCGACACCAAGAAATACGACGGCTTCATCCTCGAGCAGGTGTCCGCGACGATGGACCATCCCGACCGCGGACCCATCACGGTGTTCGCCTTCCACCCGGTCCCGCCGCCGTTCAACTTCGCGGACTGGCTCGTGGAAATGCGCAAGATTCGCGAGATCCTCGACGCGCAACAGGGTCCAGTGATCGTCGGTGCGGACTTCAACGCGACGCGCGATCACGCGGCCTTCCGCGAACTGCTGCACGGCCGTTTCGCCGCCGCGGCGGATCAGGTGGGCGCTGGACTACTGCCGACGTATCCCAACGACCGCAGCTGGGGACCGCTCATCGGCATCGATCACGTCCTGCTCGCCGATGCCACGGCACAAGAGCTGCACACGTTGAGCATTCCGGGATCCGATCACCGCGCGTTGATCGCGCGAGTGCGGTTGAATTGATCTCGTAGGTACGGGCTTACTGCGCGTAGGGGCTTGCCGCCAGCGATGTGAACGGCAAAGTGGTGCCGAGCGGCTATCAGCGCGTGGAGGCGTTCCGCACCGGAGTGCTGGAAGGCGAGCAGGTTTGCCTGGCTCGCTACAAGTGACCGCTACACCGGCAGCGACCGCAGGGAGTTGAGCGTCGTCGCCAGCGCGCGGGCGGCCTCGGCTCCCTTGGTCACGAAGTGCTCGGTGAAGTAGGTGACGTGCTCGCTGTGCTCGTGGAAGTGGTGCGGGGTGAGCACCACCGAGAACACCGGGACGTCGGTGTCGAGCTGCACCCGCATCAGGCCGTCGATCACCGCGGACGCGACGAAATCGTGCCGGTAGATGCCGCCGTCCACGACCAGCGCCGCCGCGACGACCGCCGCGTACCTGCCCGAGCGGGCGAGGCGCTGCGCGTGCAGTGGGATCTCGAACGCGCCGGGCACGTCGAAAACCTCGACGGCGGCCGGGTCGTAGCCGAGGTCGGCGTACTCCGCGGTGAAGCCCTCGTAGGCCTTGCCGACGATGTTGCTGTGCCAGCTGGCGCGAATGAACGCGACGGATCCGGTGGTTCCCATCCCCGAATCTTACTTGCCGGTAACGTGCGTTTCCAGCCAGTCCAGCACGTCGCCGAGCACCTTGTCCTTCTCGGGTTCGTTGAAGATCTCGTGGTAGAGGCCCTCGTAGCGGATCGCGGTCAGGTCCTTCGAGCCCGCGCCCTGCTCGATGAGGTCCGTGCTGGACGGGGCGGCCAGTGCGTCGGCTGTGCCGTGCAGCACCAGGACAGGAACGGTGAGCTTGGCCAGACGGCCCTTGACGAGGACGGTCGTGTTGAGGATCTCGGTGGCGGTGCGGGCCGGGAGCGCGCCGCGGTACACCAGTGGATCGTTGTCGTAGGCGCGGATCACCGCGGGATCGCGGCTGATGTGCGACGAATCCAGTTTGAGCACACCGAGATTCGGGGTGAGCCTGGTGAGGATCGGGGCGAGTGCGCGTTGCACGGCGTTCCCGGCGGAGATGTCCAGCGGCGGTGCGGAGAGCACGATGCCGTCGACATCGATCGGCGCGCGGGTGGCCAGGTGCAGCGTGATGAGGCTGCCCATCGAATGGGCGACCAGGAAGCGGGGCACGCCGGGATGTTCGCGGGTCGCGATGTCGAGCATCGCGGCCACATTGTCGGCGGCACCGTCCATCGAGCCGATATTGGCCTTGCTACCAGCGGATTTGCCGTGGCCGATGTGGTCGAGGGCGTAGACGGCGAACCCGGCCGCGGCGAGGGTTTGGCCGACGTGGACGTAGCGACCGGAGTGTTCGGCTACGCCGTGTACAAGGACGATGACGCCGCGCGCGGGAGAGTCGGGAAGCCATGCACGCCAAGCGATCCCGCTGCCGGTGCCATCGAATCGGCCGGTCTTGGTATGGATCTGCGGGTTGGTCGCATCGCCGCCATTCGCTGATTCGACGGCGGCTGTCTGCGGTTCGGCGCTTGGTTGCGGCTGGGCGGTGGTGTTCGGCTGCGGCTCGGTGCCATCGCTGGATTGCGGCTTGGTGTCGGCGCTGGGCGTGGCGTCGGTGCTCGATGCGACGCTCGGCTCGACGGCGGTCGCCTGCTCAGGATTTCCGGTCGGCTCGGGCTCGGCGGTCATCCATTGGCTCCTGATGTCTGCGGCGCGGTGTTCGGCGACTGCGCGAAGTGCGCGATCAGCCTGCGGTTGAACTCGATGAGTCGAGCGTAGTTGAGACGGGACAGGCGCTCGTCGGTTCCGTGGATCGAGGCCAGATCGCGTTCGCCGAGCACGATGGGGGCGAAGTTGCAGCGGGTGCTCGCGAGGTCGTGGTAGTGCCGGGAGTCGGTGGCGCCGGGGACGATGCCGGTGGTGACGATGGTGCCGGGCACCATGGCCCTGGCGATATCCGCGATCATTTCGAACGCCGGGCCGGGCTCGGTGTTCACCGTCGGCTCGGAGGCCATGCCTTCGGCTTCGATATGAACACCGTTGTCGCGCACCACCTTCCGGCAGTGTTCCAGTACCGAATGGACCGAATCGCCGGGCAGGATGCGGAAATTGACGAACGCCTCGGCGTGCTGGGGGAGCACGTTCGACTTCACGCCGCCCCGGATCACGGTGGGCGCGGTGGTGGTGCGCACCATCGCCTCGGTCTGCGGCCGCATCGCCATCAGCCGGATGATCAGCGGTGCGGCGATACCGGCCACGCTGAGCAGGCGGCGGCGCGGCGCGGGCATGTACTGCCGCAGCCGGGCCAGCATGTCGGCGGTCACCGGTGTCATCCGCAGTGGCATCGGATGATCCTGGATGCGGCTCACCGCGCGGGCGATCCGGCCGACCGCGGTCTGCTTGCCGGGCATCGACGAATGGCCGCCCACCTCGGTGACCGACAGTTGTACTGTCGCATAACCCTTTTCGCCGAGCATGATGTTGGCGACCGGCTGGTCGAACCCGTCGGCTACGCCCTCGGTGATCATGCCGCCCTCATCGAGCAGTAGCTCGGCGTGCATGCCGAGCTCGCGCAGGCGGTCCGCCATGTGCACCGCGCCGGTGTCGCCGAACACCTCCTCGTCGTGGCCGAACGCGAGAAAGATGGTGTGCCGCGGTCGAGTTCCCTCGGACAGGGCCGATTCGACGGCCTCCAGGATCGCGAGCACCCGGCTCTTGTCGTCGATCGCGCCACGGCCCCAGATGAATTCGTCGTCGACTACGCCCGCGAACGGCGGATGGGTCCACCGGTGCGGGTCGTCGACCGGGACCACATCCTGATGGGCGAGCAGGATCGCGGCGACGCCCGTCGGCTCGATGCCTGGCCACCGGTAGAGCCTGCTGTGGCCGAATCGCTCCAACTCCAGCTCGGCGTGCACCAGCGGGAAGGATTGCTCCAGGTGTGCGGAGAGTTGTGCGAAGGCCTGGTCGTCGACCTCGCCTCGTTTGTCCGTGGACACGGTTGCGCAGCGCAATGCGACGGCAAGGCGTTCGGCGGTTAGGTCGTCGACGGGGTCCGTCATCGGTTACCGGTGCGGTTCGGCAAATTCATGGACACCATTGCATTGTTCAGCATGTCCGGGCTCACCGGTATGGTCTTTTCGTTTCGCCACTTCACGATGCCCTCGGTGACCCCGCCCGACAGGTCCGGGGTGCGCGGTGCGGTCAGCATCGGGAGCTCGAGACGGGCCTCGGTCACGGTGACCGGGGCGAAGGCGGGGGAGTGCGACCACACGTCGTCGACGACATCGGTGATGCGTACGCCGATTCGGTGACCCGCCGGGATCGGCCAATCCTGGGCGAGCAGGCGGACTTCGGCGGTGTCTCCGCTGATCGGGGCGATGCCGCGGGTGATGACGGTGGCCAGTTGATCGGGTCCGATGTCGTAGAGCTCCACGGCGACCGTGGCATTGGCGGGTCCGCTCACGCGCATGGACACGGACGGCAGGCCGGACAGGTGCTGGTCCTGCGTCAAAGGTTCGGAGACGGACCAGAATTCGCGATCCGGTCCCGGCAGCAGGCCGCGATCGGTGTAGCCGCCGGGGCGCAACTCGACCGGCACCCGGGTGGCATCGGCAGGCGGCCAAGCGGTTTCGGCGCGCCAACGGCCGTCGAACTGGCCCACCGTGATTCGTGGTCCCGGCACCTGGACGTCACGGCCCGCGACATGCTTGTCGAAGAAGGCGAGTAGTTCGGTGTCGAAATTCGGTGTGTCGCATTTGTCGTGGCAGGTGCGGTGACCCCACTGGCCGAACCACGCCTTGTGCTCGCCGGGGCCGAGACCGTTCCACAGGTCGAAAACTCGGTACGGGCGGGTGTTGTAGTCGACGAAACCCTGGCCGAGGAACAGCGGAATCGTGTTGCCGCGCAGCCGAGGAATGAGATCGCGGTCACGCCAGAAGGCGGAGTTGCCGTCATGGTTGGTCATATCGGCCAGATACTGCTGATAACACTGCAGCGGCAATTGTGCTGCGTCAGCCTGATATTCGGGCGAATCGTCCGGGCGTCCCGGAGTCGACGCGATCAGCAAATGCTCGAAACCCGCGAAATCCGCTGGGCGAACACCATTCTCGGTAACCGGCTTCCCGGAGAACTTCCACGACACACCCTGCATGTACAGATACGAATACGGATCGACCACCGGCTCGAACGACGCGACCGCCGCCAACCCCTTCGGCTTCCCCGCCAACCCCATCAGCCCGGTCCACGCCTCATACGAGACGCCGAACATCCCCACTTTCCCGGTCGACCACGGCTGGTTCGCCGACCATTCCACCGCCGTCGCAACATCGGACCGCTCCCCGGACCCGCCGAAATCGGGACAACCCGACGACCCGCCGAACCCCCGCAGATCGACGATGACGTAGGTGTACCCGGCCCGCAGAAACATGTCTGCCTGCAGGTTGTCGGTAGACGGCCCACCGGCCAGCCGCGGCTCACTCAGATAAGCCAGGTGCGCGCGATACGGGCTAACAGTAAGAATCACCGGCGTACGCACGTCATCGGCGACACCCTCCGGCCGCAGTACATCCGCATGCAACCGAGTGCCATCCGGCGCATCGATGAACGCCTGCTTCCACTGAAACCCCACCCCGAGCGGCTCCGCCGTCGCGGTCACCGGGGTAGCCAGCCCCACCAGCATCAGCAACCCACACAGCGCCCGCACCAGGACGTTCCGTTCGCTCACCATAGGACTATCGAGTGTGCCCGGACCACCGTCCAGCCCCTGGAACCGGGGTAGTGGGTTGACGACCGCACCGGGCATCGAGCAACCGAGTCGTGCGCCGACCCGTTCCAGAGTGGCCCGCCGAGCTGTTGCCGAGCCGCCGGGTGGATGCCATCCGGTGTTCACTGCGGCCCGCAAGCATGGGCGGTATGCCGGATGCCGCCGACATGCTCGGTAGTGCGTCGGTGGACGCGCTCGCGGTGGGGACGATCTCCCTCGCGCTGTTCGCCGCGCTCTTGTTCGCCGTCTCGGCGGCGTTGCAGCAGGGGGCGGCGCGGCAGGCTGCGACGGAGGCCACGCAAGGTCGGTTCCTGGTGATCGTGGGCATCGCGCGTCGGTTGATCACCGATCGGCGCTGGTTGGCCGGGCAGGGTGCCAATGTGGCCGGGTTCGCGGTGCACGCTGTCGCGCTGCGGCTCGGGGCGATCGCGGTGGTGCAGGCGCTGCTGGTGGTGCAGTTGCTGTTCGCGTTGCCGTTCGCGGCGGCGCGGCGCAAACGATCGCTGCTCGGACGGGATTGGGCGGGGACGGTTTTCGTGTGCGGCGGGCTGATCCTGCTCGTCGGGCAGAGCGCGCCCGGGCACGCGGACGTGCGACCGCAGTTGCTGCCGGGCGTCGGCGCGGGAGTCTTCGTCGCGATCCTCACCCTGATCGCCCTCTCGCGACTGACCCACTCGCCCCAACTGCGCTCGGCGCTGGTCGCGGTCGCGGCGGGCTGTTGCTTCTCGACCACGGCGGTACTGGTGGTCATCTCGACATCAGCGCTACCCCACCTGAGCTGGGCACTGCTCGGCATCCCGGTATCCACCGTGCTCGGCGGCCTCCTCACCCAGGAGGCCTACGCTCGCGGCTCACTCCCCACCGCACTCACCGCGATGACGATCACCGACCCGGTCCTCAGCTACACGGCAGGCCTGACTCTGTTCGCGGTGACCATCCACCCACGCCCGGTCCTGCTGGTCCTCGCGGCAGCGCTGGTGATCAGCGGGATCGCCCTGCTCGCGAACTCGCCGACCCTGCACGACGAACTGGACCAGTCGCAGTCGGCGCCACCGAAACAGCCCGTGCGCGAGGGTGTTTCGTAGACACGGATCCCGCGGTCGCCACCGTGTGTCGTTGATCGTGGTGGCGGGTCAGGCTGTGCGGGCGGGGGATTCGTAGTCGGCGTAGAGGGCGAGCATGCCTGCGACGGTGGCTGACCAGGGGAAGCGTTCTGCTGATGAGCGGGCGGCGTGGCGGCGCTGGGCGGCGGGGACGGTGAGGAGTTCTCGGACGCCTTCGGCCAGGCCGTGCGGGGAGCCGTCGGAGACGATGCCGGAGCCAGGTGCGCCGACGAGTTCGTTTGCGGCGCCCTCGTCCGGGACGACCACGGGAGTGCCGCAGGCGAGGGCCTCCAGCACGGCGAGGCCGAAAGTCTCGGCGGGGGAGGGGAATACGGCGATATCGGCTTCGGCGACCAGGTTGGCCATGGTGGCGCGGTCGGTGAGGTGACCGTGGAAGATCACCGGGAGTCCGGCGGCGAGGCGCTCGAGCCGAGGGCGCAGCGGGCCATCGCCGATGACGGACAGTTCGCAGCGCAGACCGGACTCGACCAGCACGCGCACCGCCTCGATGGCGCGTTCGGCTCGCTTCTCCTTCGACAGCCTGCTCACCAGCACCAATCGCACCGGCTCGTCTGCGGCCCACGGTGTTTCGTCCGCCGGATCGATCGGACGGAAGGTCGTCAGGTCGACGCCGAGCGGCACGCGCCGCACATTGGTCGCGCCGATGCGAGAGAACTCCGCCGTCGCGAAACTCGAAGTGACCACTACCTTTTCGGCCCGAACACACAGACGCCGATTGGCCAGATCAGCAGCCGTTGTCAACGGAAAACCCGGTGGCACCCGAGTTCGCAGGATCGCATCGATACGTTCGTGCGAGAACAACACCAGCGGCACCCCGGCCCCCCGCGCCCACGGCGCAAGCCACCGAACACTCAACTTGTCACTGCACTCGAGCACATCGGGCCGCAACCGATCGAGAATCGCCCGAGTCCTGCGCGCCGTCAACACGTGATACCCACCCGCCCCGAACTTGGGACTGTGCACCGTGATCCGCCGCCCGGACCCGGTCAACTCATCCCCATCATCAGGCCCAGGAACCACCAGCACCCGACTATGCCCCGCCGCGAGGTACCCCCGCCCGATCTCGTCGAGACAAGTACGCAGTCCCCCGGAAGCGGGAGTGTAGAAGTTGGCAATCTGCACGATGCGCACTAGCGGACCCCCTGTCCAGCCGGGTCGGGGTAAGTAGTCGTGCCGACGGCTGCGGTGCGGCGGTTGACGGCTCGCGTTGATTGGCCATTGCTGCGACCGGGTCGGGGACAGGCGGTTGTGTGGGTGCCCGCACCGAGGGTTGCCTTGTGGCAGTTGGCTGTTGGCATCATTTGACCGCCGATCCGACGAGGTCGGCGTAGGTGGTGGCGTGGGCGCCTGCTTGGAGGGCGGTGTCGATGGCGCGCAGGGTGGCTTCGCGGAGGCCGGGATGGTGCAGGTCGTCGGGGTGTAGGGCGAGGCGGACCAGGCCGCCGCGTGCGGTGTTGTGGCGGGCCATGGTTTCCAGCATGGCGGCGCCGAAGCGTTCGGGCCAGCCGCCGCCGGGGCGGTGCGAGAGTGCGAAGCCGCGGTGTCGGCGGCCGGTCCGCAGGTCTTTGGCACCGAAGTGGTCCGTGGTGTGGGAGAACCCTGCGGCGCGCAGAGCTTGTTCCGCCGCGGGCGAGGCAAGCCAGCCGGGCGGAGTGAAACCTGTTGTAGACAGCCCGGATTCGGCCATCACCGCCGTGGCGTCCCGTAGCTTCGCTGCGGCCTCGTCGATATCGAGCGCAGCGAATTCGGCGGCACCGCGCGCCACCGCTCGTCCGAGCGCTCGCCGCGGCCATCCACCTTCCGGCCCGGCCCGATGCGACCATCCGTGCACCATGATCTCGTCCCCACCGGCACGCCGCTCCCGCAGAAAACTCGCATAATCCGGACGCTCCGCCAACGACGAACCGCGCCACGGGCCAGGAATCACCAGCAGCGACACCGGAATCCCGAACCCATCAGCATCAGCACACCAGCGCGCCGTCTCCGCCGCACTACCCGGCGCGACGTCATGGATGCTCACCACCAACCGCGCACACACGCACCGCAAACTAACACCGCCCGGTGGCCACCAGCTGAACAGCACGGTGCCGCTACCCAACGGATCAGTACCAGCCCCGACTCCACACCGAACGGGACATCACGGCGCGATCACCCGCAATTCGCCGCCACCACGTCCCGTTCGGGGTGCCGTCTGCGCGGCTTCGGGCTCGGCCGCTCGTCGGACGGGGAAATGGCAGCATGGCCGCCTGCGGCTCGTCGAGGTCGTGCCCCATGCGGCCATGGTTCGCTGGCGACTAGTTGGGGGGTTTGCGCCTGGAGGAGGGCGATTGCTGACGGGCACTGGAGTCGGGACGAGTGCCGGTCGGGTGGTGTCGGTGGCGTAGCAGGTCGGCGGTGAAATGGGTCCTCGTTCCAGCGAACGGCGGGCCATTGGTGTTTGCTATGGGGGTCGCGAAGTATTCGGGGCTACAACATGATTCACCTGGTGTCTGAGGCGCGGCGGCGTATGATCGGGCCAGTGCGAGCGCCCGGGGGAAGAATGAACGAGCCGGTGACCGCGGACTGGGAACAGTTCGTTCAAGCACTGGCGCAGTGTCTGTCTGAGCTACCTTCGCGCGCCACGTTGATCATCGCGGCGCCCGGTAATCGGTACGTCCAGTTCATGCAGTACGACATCAAATTGTCCGCCGAGCTGGCCGGTAATCATTATCTGACGCAGCCCATTCCGGATGCTGCCGCGCAGGAGCTACGCGATCTCGGCTGGAACGAGCCGATGCTGCGCCGCGAGGTGGACAACTGGACCAAGACCATGTTCTGGCCCATCTCGCCGCGCAGCCTGATCGACTTCGCCCGCTCGGTCGCCATCGGTTTCCGTGACGCGCTCGGCGTGGCCGCGCCGGTGGAATTGCGGGCGATGGGGTGGACCGAGGCGTCCGGTGATTTGGATCTCACCGTGCTCGGATCGATGGCCAGGCGCGGTTGGAATTGACGCCGCCGCGACGGTAATAACCGCCGCCGAGGTAGGCGTGGCGAAATCCGCACGACATGGGCACTATCCTGAGTGACATGGCAGCAGGTAAGCCCACCAAGGAAGCGAAGGCCGCGGCGAAAGCGGCCCGCAAGCAGCAGTCGAAAGAGCGCAGGCAGCAGCTCTGGCAGGCGTTCCAGATGCAGCGCAAGGAAGACAAGCTGCTGCTGCCGTTGATGATCGGCGCCTTGCTCGGCATCACCGCCGTCTTCCTGGTCATCGGCCTGATCTTCGGTCTGACCTGGTTCCTCGTCCCGCTCGGCGTGGTACTCGGCGCGCTGGCCGCGTTCATCATCTTCGGTCGACGGGTGCAGAAGAGCGTCTACGGCAAGGCCGAGGGCCAAGCGGGCGCGGCGGCCTGGGTGCTGGACAACCTGCAGGGTAAGTGGCGGGTGTCCAACGGCATCGCCGCGACCACCCAGCTCGACGCGGTGCACCGGGTGATCGGCCTGCCCGGCGTGGTGCTGGTCGCCGAGGGCGCCCCGCAGCGGGTGAAATCGCTGCTCGCGCAGGAGAAGAAGCGCACCGCCCGGCTCATCGGCGACACCCCGATCTACGACGTTGTCATCGGCAACGACGAGGGGCAGGTGCCGTTGAAGGAGCTGCAGCGATACCTGACCAAGCTGCCCCGCAACATCGACGCCAAGCGCATGGACCTCATCGAGGGCCGGCTGACCGCGCTGAGCTCGCGCACCGGCCCGGCCCTGCCGAAGGGCCCGATGCCCGCGGGCGCCAAGATGCGCGGCGTGCAGCGCACGATTCGCCGGCGTTGAGCTAGACCACCACGAAGGCCCGTGTCCCCAGGACACGGGCCTTTCGTATGTCTCGCCTGGTCACGGCGTGCACTGGCGTCGCCGAGTTTCTGGTCGAGGTCGCCCGACTTCAAGATCATGGGGAACTGATGCTGTTCGCTACTCGGGGCGGATGCCAGCATCAATTCCCCTCGATCATGTTTTAACGAGCCAGGCGATCCGGTCGTAGGCCAGGGCTTGGTAGATCACGAGCACCGCGACGGAAACCAGCGCCCACCTGGGCAAACTGGCCGCCCAGAGTGCTGCGGCACCGCCGAAGAAGACACCGATTTCGACCGCCAGGCGCACCACGCCGGGCACCGAGACGGGCGCTTCGCCATTGCGACTCGGATCGCCAGGCACGGCCAACGTGCCCCACAGCGTCGCGGCGGCCAGCGGCAACAGGACTACGAGCAGGAACTTCCACGGTGAATCGAACGCTCGCCAACCGTAGATGCCAAAGGAAGCAATAGCGACGAGCTCGAGCAGAAACCGGATCGCGAGCATCGCCGGATTGAGTGACACCGCCGGAGCGTAACCGGCGCGGTAGTCCTGTGTCAGACGCTTTTTCCGTGGTTCGCGCGACGATTCGGCCGGGAGCAACGCCCTGCCGAAGGGCTAGGTGTCAGCGGGAGTGAACGAGTGCGGTCCCGGTCGCGCGATCATGCATCCCACGCCCATCGGCATCCGTGAACAGCGCAGGCACCACGAACACCAGCAACGCCTGCCGCGCCAACGCCCGCACGAACCCAACGGTCACCGGCGCATCGATCCGCACAGTCCGCAGCCGCAGAAAGTACTGCCCGGGCGTGAACCCGAACAGCGTCACCGCGGCAACCCCGATCACGAACCAGATCAGCAACGTCAGGCTGGACGCCGACCCGCCGCGCATGATCAGCGCCGCGATGCCGAGCGCGATCAGCCAGTCCACGAACAGTGCCGCGATCCGTCGAGCCATCCCGGATAACGATCCCGCACCGGACTTCGGCAGTCCCAGGTGTTCGCCGGGGAACTCGGGGGTTGCCGGATCGCTGGCGCCCTCCGAAGGGCCGGAGAGCCACGATCCCGTCATGCGTGCCATGCCCCCACAATATGCGGGGCCGACCGGCCGCCCGGCACCGCATAAGGGGAGTTCACGTCAGCGCGCATCGGCACGGATGGCAGGATTACCATGCTGTTCGAGTCCGGGTGGGCCTAGTCACCCGGCCAGCCGTACGTGTAACACTGGCGAAACACAGACTTGACTGCCGGGAAACACCGCGTCCATACCGTCTGGACGCGACGAACCCATGCAATCGACACTCGCTGGGAACCGATCCGTAAGGAGAACAAGTGACGTTCAGCACGGCCGACGAGGTCATCAAATTCCTCGCTGATGAAGAGGTCGAGTATGTCGACATCCGCTTCAGCGACCTTCCCGGCGTTCAGCAGCATTTCTCGATCCCGGCGAAGGCCTTCACGACCGACCTCGCAGAGGAAGGGCTAGCGTTCGACGGCTCTTCCGTCCGTGGCTTCCAGTCGATCGACGAGTCGGACATGCTCCTGCTGCCCGACTTCAGCACCGCGCGCCTGGACCCGTTCCGCGCCGCCAAGACGCTGAACCTCAACTTTTTCGTGCACGACCCGTTCACCCGCGAGGCCTACAGCCGCGACCCGCGCAACATCGCGCGTAAGGCCGAGGAGTACCTGCGCTCGACCGGCATCGCCGACACCGCGTACTTCGGCGCCGAGGCGGAGTTCTACATCTTCGACTCGATCCGCTACGACTCGAAGATGAACGGCGCCTTCTACGAGATCGATTCGGTCTCGGGCTCCTGGAACACCGGCGCCAAGTCCAACCCGGACGGCTCCCCGAACCTCGGCTACAAGGTTCGCAACAAGGGCGGTTACTTCCCGGTCGCCCCGTACGACCACTACGTCGACCTGCGCGACAAGATCTCGACCAACCTGCAGAACGCGGGCTTCGAGCTGGAGCGCGGCCACCACGAGGTCGGCACCGCCGGTCAGGCCGAGATCAACTACAAGTTCGGCACGCTGCTCGGTGCGGCCGACGACCTGCAGCTGTTCAAGTACATCGTGAAGAACACCGCGTGGGCCGAGGGCAAGTCCGTCACCTTCATGCCGAAGCCGCTCTTCGGTGACAACGGCTCGGGCATGCACGTGCACCAGTCGCTGTGGAAGGACGGCAAGCCGCTGTTCCACGACGAGGCCGGCTACGGCGGTCTCTCGGATCTGGCGCGCCACTACATCGGCGGCATCCTGCACCACGCGCCGTCGCTGCTGGCGTTCACCAACCCGACCGTGAACTCCTACCACCGCCTGGTTCCGGGCTACGAGGCGCCGATCAACCTGGTGTACTCGCAGCGCAACCGCTCTGCGGCCGTGCGTATCCCGGTGACCGGCAACAACCCGAAGGCCAAGCGCATCGAGTTCCGCGCGCCGGACTCCTCGGGCAACCCGTACCTGGCCTTCGCCGCCATGATGATGGCCGGCCTGGACGGCATCAAGAACAAGATCGAGCCGCTGGCCCCGGTCGACAAGGACCTCTACGAGCTCCCGCCGGAGGAGGCCAAGAACATCCCGCAGGCCCCCACCAGCCTGGCCACCGTCATCGACCGCCTCGAGCAGGATCACGACTACCTGACCGAAGGCAACGTCTTCACCGACGACCTGATCGAGACCTGGATCAGCATCAAGCGCGAGCAGGAAATCGCCCCCGTCAACCTGCGCCCGCACCCCTACGAATTCGAGCTGTACTACGACGTGTAAGTCGTTCGTACATCGAGTCGTTCAGCAACGGCCCATCCGCGATTCCGCGGGTGGGCCGTTGCCCGTTTCTGGTGGTCGAGTTTTCCTACTTCGATTGATAATTTTGGACGGTGAGCGATGAACTCGAGCATCGGATCGGCGAAGGCCCCGCAACGCGGGTGAGTCTGTCGTTGCCGGAAGGCACCGCCGAGGCGATCCGCCGCCGGGTGGGTAAGCGTGAGTTCTCGTCGTTTGTCACCTCGGCCGTCGAGCGCGAGTTGCGTGGAATGCTGCTCGATGAGTACATCGCCGATCATGAACGGCGCAATGGGCCGGTGTCCGAGGCGGAACGGCAACGCGCCAGGGATCTGTTCGATCATGCTCTCGGTGAGTCCGGGTTGTGGCACGCGGCAAGCTGAAATCGGGGCGCGACAATCCGACGAACGGGCAGCAAGGGACGCTGGTACTGGACTGCGACGGATTGTCCCGCCTGGTCGATGATTCCGAGTCGGTCGTCGCGATCGTCGCCGAAGCGCGTTCGCGCGGCATGGAAGTCGTGATCAGTGCGCTCACCATCGTCGAGGCGAACCACCGCAAGACCGAGAAGGCCAGACTCGCCTGGCTGTTGTCGGCTTTGCGGGTCGAGCAAGTCGACGAGGCGTCCGCGAAGGCTGCGTCGGCGCTGCTGCTAGATGCCGGACTGTATGGACACAAGTACGCGATCGACGCCGTTATTGCCGAAATGGCGCTGCGGCAGCAGGTTCCGGTGGTCATGCTCACCAGTGAAATCGATGACATGGGTAAGTTGTGTGGCGAGGCTGTTCGTCTGATCGCGACATAGATCAACGAACTGAACGATCGCGGTAATCGAGGGTCGTATTCGCCGTCGAGCAGCAGGATTTCGTCGGCACCCCTGTGCAGGCTAGGGCGATCTGGCTGGTTGTCCAGGGCGAATCTCGTTGACTGCCTGGGGAGTCTCGGTGAGCGGGGTAAATGCGGCGGGGTGGGGGCGAACGGCGATACCCGACTGAAACAGGTTCTACTGTCTCGCGTCATGAAGATTTCGTTAATTTCATTGATAACTGCTGCTTTGGCGATATTCGCCGTGACGATGTCGATGGCTCCACCGCTAGCCGGCGCCCAGCCCGAGGCCGAGTTGGCGGCCGTTGGCGGGAAGATCAGTTTGCAGGGGGCGGTGAATACCCGTGATATCGGCGGGTATCGGACCTATGACGGGGCGAAGACGAAGACGGGCAAGGCTATTCGGTCCGACTCGTTGGAGAAGTTGACCGATGCCGATGTGCAGAAACTGGCGGGTCTGAACGTGAAGGCGGTGATCGACCTGCGCACGCCGGGGGAGATCCAGTTCGCCGGTGCGGACAAGGCGATTCCGGGCGCGCAGGCGGTGGCGCGGCCGATCGACGACACCGGGCTGTTCCAGCAGATGCTGGCGGTGATCCAGACCCGCGATCCGCAGAAGCAGCAGGACGCACTCGGCAACGGTAAGGCCGAGCAGATCATGCTGAACATGTACACCACGTTCATCAGCCGTCCGGAGTCACGCACGGCGTTCGGGCAGACGATCAAGGATCTCGCGAACACCGACAAGGCCACGCTGTACCACTGCACCGCGGGAAAGGACCGCACCGGCTGGCTGACCTACGTGCTGTTGCGCGCGGTCGGTGTGCCGGAAGGCACTGCGCGGCAGGACTATCTGCTGTCGAACCAGTATCGCGCCGCCGCGGACGCCGCGCTGCGCCAGCAGGTGCAACAGGCGGGCCTGATGCAGAACCCCGATCTGCTCATCCCGCTGCAGGAGGTCCGGGACGCGTACCTGGACGCCGCGGTCAACAAGATGGAGCAGGACTACGGCGATCTCGGCAAGTTCCTCACCAAGGGGCTCGGCCTGGACGCAGGCACCATCCTGAAGCTGCGTAAGAATCTGGTCAGCTAGGCATTGAAAGGTATTCAGGCCCATCCACTTACCGGTGGATGGGTCTGATGTCGTTGCTAGGACTGCTTTTTCGCCTGATTGCGCAGCGCGGCGGAGAGCTGGCCGGGCATCGGTTCATGACGGGTGTAGGAGCGGGTGAAGTCGCCGGTGCCGTGCGAGAGGGAGCGCAGATCGATGGCGTAGCGGCTGAGTTCGAGTTCCGGTACCTCGGCGTGGATTCGGGTGCGGCCGACGCCGTGCGGTTCGGTGCCGAGCACGCGACCGCGGCGGCTGGACAGGTCGCTGAGCACCGGGCCGACATAGTCGTCGGCGACGAGTACCCACACCTCGGCGATCGGCTCGAGCAGGGCGACACCCGCGCTCGCCGCCGCCTCGCGCAACGCGAGCGCACCCGCGGTTTGGAAGGCGGCGTCGGAGGAGTCGACCGAATGCGCCTTGCCGTCGAACAGCGTCACCCGCACATCCACCAGTGGATATCCGGCCGCGACACCGCGCGTCGCCTGCGCGCGTACGCCCTTCTCCACCGACGGAATGAACTGGCGCGGAACAACTCCGCCGACCACCCGGTCCACGAACTCGATGCCGGACCCGCCGGGCAGCGGCTCGACCTCGATCTCACACACGGCATACTGACCGTGCCCGCCGGACTGCTTCACATGCCTGCCACGCCCATTCGCCTTGCTCGCGAACGTTTCTCGCAACGCGACCTGATGATCGACCACATCGACCTGCACCCCGAACCGGCTCCGCAATCGCTCCAGCGCGACATCGCGATGCGCCTCGCCGAGACACCACAGCACCAGCTGATGGGTATTCGCGTTGTGCTCGAGCCGCACCGCCGGATCCTCGGCCGACAACCGGGCCAGGCTTTGCGAGAGCTTGTCCTCGTCGGCCTTGCTGTGCGCGGTAATGGCGATGGGCAGCAACGGATCCGGCATCAGCCACGGCTCGATCAGCAGCGGTTTGTCGGTGCCGGAGAGGGTGTCGCCGGTTTCCGCGCGACTCAGCTTGGTGACGTAGGCGATATCGCCGGCGATGGCCTGACCGAGCGGGCGCTGCCCCTTGCCGAACGGCGCCGAGACCGCGCCGATCCGCTCGTCGACGTCGTGACTCTCGTGGCCGCGCTCCTCCAGACCGTGGCCGCAGACGTGCACCGTGTCGTCGGCGCGCAGCGTGCCGGAGAACACCCGGACCAGCGACACCCGGCCGACGTACGGGTCCGACGCGGTGCGGATCACCTCCGCCGCCAGCACGCCGTCCGGATCGCAGTCGAGTTCGCGCCGGGTGTTGCCGCCCGCGGCGGTGACGGCGGAGACGATGTGTTCCGACGGCGTCGGGAACCCACCGGTGATCAGGTCGAGCAGCTCGACCGTGCCCAAGCCCTGCTTGGCGCCCTCCGGCGCGGGCGCGCCGAACAGCACGGGATGGAAGCTGCCCCTGGCCACGGCCCGTTCGAGATCGGTGACGAGGGTGGCGAGTTCGATTTCCTCACCGCTGAGATAGCGGTCCATCAGGGTTTCGTCTTCGCTTTCGGCGATGATGCCCTCGATGAGCCGGTTGCGCGCCTCGTCGAGCATCGGCTGCTGCTCGGGGGTCGGCGCGGTTTCCACCCGTTCGCCGGAGGAGTAGTCGACCACGCAGTTCGGCAGCAGCTCGATCAGCCCGGTGACCGGGCGGTGACCGTCCGCGCTCTTCGGGCCGTAGACCGGAAGATGCAGGGGGAGAACGTTTTCCGAGGCACCGCCGCTGAGGATGGTGCGACAGGTTTCGGTCATCTCCTCGAAGTCCGCCCGCGCGGTGTCCAGGTGCGAGAGCACGATCGCTCGCGGCATCCCGACCGCCGCGCATTCCTCCCACAGCGCGCGGGTCGCCCCGCTGACACCCTCCGCACCCTCCGCCGCCGAGATGACGAACAGCGCCGCGTCCGCCGCCCGCAACCCCGCCCGCAACTCGCCGACGAAATCCGCGTATCCGGGCGTATCCAGCAGATTGATCTTCATCCCCGACCAGGCCAGCGGGACCACCGACAATTGCACCGAGCGGTGCTGCCGATGTTCGATCTCGTCATAATCCGAGAGAGAGGTTCCGTCCTCGACCCGCCCCGCCCGATTCACCGTCCCCGTGGTCAGCGCCATCGCCTCGACCAGTGTCGTCTTCCCCGACCCGCTGTGCCCGACCAGCACCACATTTCGAATCTGTTCCGGCCGCTCGGCCGCAACCACTCTGCCGTTGCCCCCTACGGTTCCACTCGTCTTGTCCACTGTGCGTCTCGCTTCCTCGCGCCCCGACACCTGCGGTCCTTCGAGCTTCCCACCGGCGGTCACCGCGCGTCCACGGATCGGAAGATCCGGTGCTACGGACTATCCGGTCCGTGTCCGGCCCGACGCAGGGCGGTCTCAGTCGAGCGCGACCACGGCCTCCACCTCGACCAGGAACTCCGGTCGGAACAGTCCGGCCACCTGGATGAGGGAGCTGGCGGGGTTGGGCAGGTCGCCGAGTGCGGGGCGGAGGAACTCGTCGCGGACGTCGCGGAGGTCCGGCAGCCTGCTGGTGTCGGTGACGAACCAGGTGAGCTTGACCAGGTTGGTCCAGTCGGTGCCGAGGGCGTGCAGCACGTTCTGCAGGTTGGTGAGCGCCTGCCTGGTCTGTGCGGCCAGGTCGTCCGGGCCGACCAGGTTGCCGTCGGCGTCCACCGCGATCTGGCCGGACACATACGCGAGACCGTTGGAGGTGGTCACCGCGTGGGCGTATCCGAAGCCGGGCGCGACGTCGGGGATGTCGGTGAGTCGTTCGTTGATCTTCGCCATGGGCACAGCGTAGACGGGCTTTCCGAACATCGAGGAGGGTCTGAATCTTGCAGTCCTGCTATGACTTACGCGTCTCCGGCGGACGCGAGAGCTCCTCGCCGCGGACAGGTCGAGCTGCGGTGCCCCCCGGTTGGGGGCTTGACCGGCGGGGGCCTGCCGGGCGAGAGTGCGCGCATGGTTGTCACACAGGACGTGCCGCGCGCGACGCTGCGCAAGGTCACGCTTCGCCTGGTGCCGTTTCTCGGGCTGCTGTATTTCGTCAATTACCTGGATCGGGTCAACATCGGCTTCGCCGGGCCCAGCGGGATGAAGGCCGATCTCGGGCTCACCGAGACGGCGTTCGGGTTCGCGTCCGGGATCTTCTTCCTCGGCTACCTGGTGCTCGAGGTACCGAGCAATCTGGCGCTGCACAAGTTCGGCGCGCGCCGCTGGATCGCCCGGATCCTGGCCAGCTGGGGCGTGATCGCGACCGCGATGGCGTTCGTGCCCAACGAAACCGTGCTGTACGTCCTGCGATTCGCGCTCGGGGTGGCGGAGGCGGGGTTCTTTCCCGGCATCCTGCTGTACCTCACGTATTGGTTCCCGCAGAAGCAGCGGGCGAAGTTCGTCGCGCTGTTCATGGTCGCCGTGCCGATCTCGACCGCGCTCGGCTCGACCATGTCGAGTCTGATCATCCAGTACGGGCACGGCGTATTCGGGCTCAGCGGCTGGCGATTCATGTTCCTCGTAGAGGGAGTGCCCGCGCTGCTGCTCGCCGTGGTGACATGGTTCTTCCTCACCGACAGTCCGGCTCAGGCGAAGTGGCTGACCAGCGCCGAACGTCAGTGGCTCAGTACCGAACTCGCCGCCGAGCAGGCCGCGGTGGAGAAGGGGGAGCACTGGACGTTGCGCAAGGCGCTCACCGACGTGCGGGTGATCGGCCTCGCGCTCGTGTACGGCGGAATCGTTTACGGGCTCTACGCTTTGGGCTTCTTCCTGCCGACGATCATCAACGGATTCCAGCAGCAGTACGGGACGCACTACTCGGTGGTGCAGCGCGGACTGATCAACGCGGTGCCCTACGTCATCGGTGCCTTCGTGATGATCTGGTGGAGCAGGCACGGCGACCGAACCGGCGAACGTCCCTGGCACGTAGCCCTTCCCGCGCTACTCGGCGGACTGGCCATCCCGATCGCCCTCTACCTCGGGAATCCGATCGCCGCTATGGCCGCCGTAACCGTCTGCGCCGTCGGCGTTCTCGCCGCCCTCCCCACCTTCTGGGCCCTCCCCAGCGCCTTCCTCACCGGCGCCGCCGCCGCGGGCGGTATCGCCCTGATCAACTCGATCGGCAACATCAGCGGCTTCGCCGCACCGTATATCACTGGCGGACTGAAGGATTGGACCGGATCACAGCGCGCGGGACTGTGGGTTGTCGGGTTCGCGATGGTCGGCTCGGCGATCGGCGCGCTGGTGCTGTGGAGACGGACCAGCGTTGGTGCGCAGGAGGATTCGGTCTCGTTGAAGAAGGAGTAAGTGCCGCCGCTGACCGATCAGCTGCAAGCGGGGGAGGATTCGCCGCCTAGCAGGAGGGATTCGCAGACCCAGCTGGTGGCCAGGCGCCAGGTGTTGTCGCGGGCGGAAAAGGGGATCACCATCGGTCGTTTGCCGCCGGCGAAGGTCGCGGTTGTAGTCGCGAACAGCGTGTCGTCGGCGAGTTGGGTGACTCGGTCCACCTGAAATGTCATCGGGTGCGTGGCCAAGGTCGACGCGAGGCGAGTGATCAGCTCAGGGTCCTTGTCGTCATCCATCACCCGCAGGCTTTTCTGGACGAGCGGAATCGCGGGGTCGAATGCTTGCTGTAGTTGCGTAGTCAAGTTTTCGGGGATGGGTAAGGGAGGCGACGGAACAGTAGAAGTGACGTTGCCGCCCAACGAATCAGGGTAGAGATATCGCGCGATCGCCAGCCACAGTGAAAACGCGTTGAACCGCAGCAACGCCGGGGGCATGGTGTGCTGGTTCACGGCAACCGCGATGCTTGCCCCACGCTCAGGCAGGTAGGCAACCTGGGTGGTGTACCCGAGCACGGATCCGCTGTGCCCCAGCCAGGTACCCCATCGCATGAGTCCGAGGCCGTAGTCGATCGGATCTCGCCCGAACGTGCCGGACGTGAACTGCGTTCGGGTCCGGAGAGTTTCGGGCTTCAACAGATCACCGCGAGCGAGTAGCGAGGCGTACTGGGCCAGGTCCGAGATCGTCGACACCATTGAGCCCGCCGCGCCGAAAATTGCCGGGCCTGTGCGTGCGGTGACATCGGTCGGGGTCTCGTCGAAGTAGGTGTAGCCGCGGGCTGCCGGACTGGGCATGGTGGCGTCGGCCGGATATGTCGTCTCGTGCAGGCCGTGCGCGGTCGCGACACCGGTGAGTACGTCGGGTACCGGCCTGCCGGTGACTTTTTCCAGCACCAGACCCAGCAGGAAGTATTCGGAGTTGGAGTATTCGGTGCGGGTTCGTGGCGGGCGTGCTCGCTCAGGATGAGCGATGAGCGAACGCACTCGATCGCCGTCGTGCCATTCGGCGGGTGTCTTCGAATAGAGCTGCGACGCGAAGTCGTTGTCGTCGTCCACACCCCAGACGCCGCCCCGCATACCGAGTAGGTCCCGGACAGTGATGTTCTCCGCATTGGGCACGGTCGGCACGTACCTGCTCAACGGATCGTCGAGCGAGAGCTTGCCCTCGTCGGCGGCTCGAAGGACCGCGGTCGCGGTGAACGACTTGGTGACACTACCGATCCGGACGTGGTCGTCGACGGTCATCGCGCGTTCGGCGCGCACATCGGCGCGGCCGTAGGCCTTGGTGAAGCTGCCCTGTTCCGGATCTCGCACCGCGACAAGCACTCCGGGAATGAGCCCCGCCTCCATCTGCCTGCGAACAAGCTCGTCGATCTCGCTCGTCACCGGCGCCGACAAGGCGGGCGCATCGACCCTGGACCCGCACCCCGCGATCGTCGTTGCCAGCGAGACGAACACCAGACCAACGGCACAGCCTCGCGCGAACCGGCCGAGCCCACTGCTGCCGAGCATGTTTCGCTCCCCCCTGCGAACCTGCGCACCAGAGTATCGCAGTGGATTCAGGAGACCACTGGACCTTGCGGTGCCACGGGTCCCCTTCTGCGCGGACGCTTTTGAATGCCGATGAGCACGCGCTTGTGCAGATGCTCCTCGATCAGATGGACCAGTTGCTGGCCGTCGATGAGTTCCATCCGGCCGTGTTCGCGGGCCTTGCGCTCGCATCCGGTGGTGAACCACGAGGTGGTGATGAGGATGCCCCAGCCCGCCTTCTTCTCTTCCATCGCACCGGCGAGCTCGCGGACGTGGTTGACGCCGATGACGTTTCGATATTGCTTGGCCTGCACGATGGCCAGGCCGCCGATGAGCGGCGTGCGTTTGGCAATGACGGCGTCGACACCGTCGTCGTTGGATTGCTGGGTTGTCCAGCCCTCGGCGCCCTGCGCCTGAAATATCTGACGCACCAGATGCTCGAACTGGGTCGGTGTCATGTCCATCAGGTCGGGCCGGGAGTCGAGCGTGGCCGCCGCGTCGAACTCCTTGACGAATCGGTAACGGTTCCAGTCGAAGTCGAGTGTCGAGGCGATCGGCTCGACCTCGTATGGATGGCCCGAGATGAGGGTGTCGAAGCTGCGCAGGCACACCTGCGGTGCGACATTCATCAGGTTGGTGTCCGGTGGTAGCTGGGCACGTTCGACGGAGGTACTGACGATGGTCGGGTCGTCCATTTCTCCGGTGGCCGGATTGTGTTGGCGGACATAGCCGTCGAAATGGACCGAGTGCAGGGCGGGGTCGGCGCCGAGAAGATCGCGGACGCACAGGAGCGTCGTCTGGGCGATTACTTCGCGGTACAGCTCGTCGAGCTGAGCCTTGGTTCGCGGCACCGCCCGTTGCTCGTCTTTGTTTGCGATGTACTTGAATTCGCGATCGGACGGGATCACATCGTGCCCCGGCAGTTCGAATCGCACCGCGAGCAGTTCGCGGCGCGGATCGAAGGCGAATTCCGTTGCCCGCGGAAACGTGTCAGGAAGGGGAGTCCGGGCCAGTACCCGGCCGGCGAGCCATTCCACCTCCGGTGGGTTGCGGGCTTCGAGACCGGCGGCGCGGGCGTCTACGACCGCGTTCCGCTCAGCCGCCCGCTGTTCGATCCGGGCGATTTCGTCGGCATGTGCCGCGGTCAGTCGCGCGACCTGTTCCTGGCGATGCTGTTCTTGGCGCGCGTGCTCCATGATCGCCGCGTCGAAGCGCGCCCGCTCTTCCTCGACACGGGCCAGATACTTGTCTTCGCCGCCGAACATTCGTGACAGGCGACCAGGTTCGGATGGTGCGGTCCACTGTGGGGCAGGACACGGATGTGCATACTGCCCGAGATCTAGTGGTGGCAGCGCGGGCGTGGTGCGGTCGGCGTCCAGATCGATCCACGGCGAGTAGTGCACCCCCTCGACCAAGATGCTCGTGACCTGCTCGATCCACTGAGCCAGATTTCGATTGAGCGCTTCGACCCCCGCCTTGCGGGTCTGCGTGTATTCGAGCCGGAGCTGCTTCTCGTAGGCGGCCTGCGCCCGCTCGGCCTGTTTGCGGTCGCGTTCTATCGCACGTTCGCGGCGCAGCGCCTCCTGCGCGGCCAGCCGCCGCTGCCGTTGAATCTCGTGGAAGAAACCCTTCGAACCCACAGCCGCCCCCTCACGCCTGCCCCAAGTTCTTGATCGTGTTCGTCAACGGTAAATCGATTTCCGCGGCCGGTGCGCAGTCTTCGCACAAATGCTTGGGTCTTCGCATATCCAGCGGAAAGGTAGGGGACATGCGAGGACTCGGTGGGTCAGCTGCAGGCGGGGGAGGATTCGCCGCCGAGTAGGAGAGATTCACAGACCCAGCTGGTGTCGAGACGCCAGGTGTTGTCGCGGGCGGTGAAAGGGATCACCATGCGGCGTTTGCCGTCGGCGGCGGTGACTGTTGTGGTCGCGAGAAGAGTGGTGCCGTCCAGGTCGGTGAGTTTGTCCACCTGGAAGGTCATCGGGTATCCGGCGTAGACCTTCGCCAGTTTGGTGATCAGTTCGGGGTCTTTGTCGTCGGCTGCGATACGCAACGTTTTCTGTGTGGCGGGGAGCTGTGTGTCGAACGCCTGCTGGAGTTGGGTGGCGAGGCTCGCGGAGTCGGGGAGGGCCAGGGGTGGAGTCGGCGGTGTCGGCTGGTCGCCGGGGAGCGAGTCGGGGAACAGCTGCTCGACGATGGCTGCCCAGATGTCGGATGCGCTGATCCGCAGGAGCGTTGGTGGGATGGTGTATTGGTTGACCGCTACCGCGATAGTTGCCCGATGGTCCGGCAGGTATGCGACGTGGGTGGTGTAGCCGAGCACGCCGCCGGTGTGGCCGAGCCACGGGCCGAACCGCTGTAGTCCGAGGCCGTAGTTGACGGGGCCACCGCCCGCGGTTCCGCTGGTGAATTGCTGTCTGGCCTGAAGCGTTTCAGGTTTCAGCAGGTCGCCGTTGGCGAGTAGGGGCGCGTATGCGGTGAGGTCGGAGATGGTCGACACCATCGAGCCCGCGGCGCCGAAGATCGCCGGGGTGTTGCGGGCGGTGACGTTCGTGGCGGTCTCGTCGAAGTAGCTGTAGCCCTCGCTGGCCGGCGTCGGCAGGGTGGCGTCGGCGGGGTAGGTGGTTTCGTGCAGGCCGTGGGCCTGTGCGAGTTCGTCGAGGACCTCGTGGACCGGCTTGCCGAGCACCTTCTCCAGCACCAGACCGAGCAGGAAGTATTCGGAGTTGGAGTATTCGGTACTGGTGCGTGGCGGTTTCGCCTTCTCTGGATGCGCGGCGAGCGCGCGCAGCCGGTCGCCGTCATGCCATTCGCCCGGAGTCTTCGCCACCACCTGAGCGGCGAAATCGGTGTCGCCCACCAGATCCCAGACGCCGCCGCGCATGCCGAGCAGATCCCGCAGGGTGATGATGTCGCCGTTGGGTACGTCGGGGACGTATTTGCCCAGCGTGTCGTCGAGGGAGAGTTTGCCTTCGTCGGCGGCCCGAAGGACTGCGGTGGCGGTGAATGTCTTGGTGACGCTGCCGATTCGGACGTGATCGTCGACCGTCATCGGGCGTCCGGTGGCGAGATCGGCGACGCCGTACGCCTTCGTGTAGATGCCGCGATCGGGGGCGTTCACTGAGACCAGCGCACCGGGGATCAGGCCGGCGTCGATGTTCTTGCGAACGATTTCATCGATCTTGCTCTGCGCATCTGCCGGAAGCATGACGATGGCGCAGCTGTCACGGGGCCCGCACTCTTTATCGGTCGTACAGCCGACCAGCACGGTGGTGACCACCGCCACGGCGAGCGCACCGGCACCGGCGCGCGTGAGCCGAGCGAAGATATTACGGCCGAGCATATTTCGATCCCCCCGGTGTTCTGTGGATCTGCACATCTGTATATCGGCCGAACTACCGGGCGCGTTTACGACGATCGGTGGGTCCACCAACCCACGTACCGGGCGCACTCGAGAGCACGCCCGGTATACGAACCGTGGTCAGTTGCCGAAGCGGGCCAGGACGGATGACGCTTCCTGGGATGCCGCGCCACCCTCGGCGAGATGCGCCATGGCGGGCGCGATCTCGCGACCGTGGTGGGTCATGGCCTGGCTGTAGAGGCGACCCGCGCGGTAGGACGAGCGGACCAGCGGTCCGGCCATCACGCCCGCGAAGCCGATTTCCTCGGCCATCTTCGAGTGGTCGACGAATTCCTGCGGCTTCACCCAGCGGTCCACCGGGTGGTGGCGGGGGGAGGGGCGCAGGTACTGGGTGATGGTGAGGATGTCGCAGCCTGCCTCGTGCAGGTCGCGCATCGCCTGGGTGACCTCTTCGGGGGTCTCGCCCATGCCGAGGATCAGGTTGGACTTGGTGACCAGACCCGCCTCACGCGCGGCGGTGAGCACCGAGAGGGAACGCTCATAGCGGAACGCGGGGCGGATGCGCTTGAAGATGCGCGGCACCGTTTCCAGGTTGTGCGCCAACACCTCCGGGCGCGAGGAGAACACCTCGGCCAGCTGGTCGGGCACGGCGTTGAAGTCGGGGATGAGCAGCTCGACGCCGGTGCTCGGGTTGAGTTGCTTGATGGCGCGCACGGTTTCGGCGTAGAGCCAGGCACCGCCGTCTTCCAGGTCGTCGCGGGCGACGCCGGTGATGGTCGAGTAGCGCAGACCCATCGCCTGCACGCTCTCGGCGACCCGGCGCGGCTCGTCCCGATCGAGTGCGGCCGGTTTGCCGGTGTCGATCTGGCAGAAGTCGCAGCGGCGGGTGCACTGCTCGCCGCCGATCAGGAAGGTGGCCTCACGGTCTTCCCAGCATTCGAAGATGTTGGGACAGCCCGCCTCCTCGCACACCGTGTGCAAGCCCTCGCGTTTGACCAGGCCCTTGAGCTCGGAATACTCCGGGCCCATCTTGGCCTTGGTACGAATCCATTGAGGTTTGCGCTCGATCGGGGTCTCCGCGTTGCGCGCCTCGATGCGTAGCAGTTTGCGTCCTGCCGGTGCTGAAGCTGAGGTCACTAGATCGACATTACGCCTACCCGATCAGGCGTTCGCGGCCCCTCCTGCTGGTGTGACGCGCGCAATATCGTGAGCGGTTACCGGCAGTTCGCCGTTGAGCGCCCTGGCGATGGCATCGGCGACGAGCGGCTTGGCCTCGGCGACCGTGAACTCGCGGCCCAACTCGCGCGACAGCGTGGTGACGCCGGCATCGCGTATGCCGCAGGGGATGATCGCCTGGAAGCCGTCCATGGCGGAGTTGCAGTTGAGCGAGATGCCGTGCAGGGCAACGCCGCGCTGCACGCGCACGCCGATCGCGGCGATCTTGCGCTCGGCGAACACGTCGGTCGCGGGCAGCCAGACACCGGAGCGGCCCTCGATCCGGCCGCAGTTCAGGCCGAGGTCGGTGCAGACGGTGATGAGGGCTTCCTCGAGGCGCCGCACGTAATGCACGACGTCGACCGGCTCGGCGAGCCGTACGATCGGGTAGCCGACCAGCTGGCCCGGGCCGTGCCAGGTGATCTTGCCGCCGCGGTCCACCTCGACCACCGGGCTGCCGTCGATCGGCAGATCCTCGGCCTCGGTCCGGCGGCCCGCGGTGTAGACCGCAGGGTGCTCGAGCAGCAGCAGGCGATCGGATCCGATGCCGTCGGCCCGCTCCGCGGCGATGGTTCGCTGCAGTTCCCAGGCGTTGTGGTAGTCGATGAGTCCGAGATCCTCGACCACGATCGGGGTCGTATCGAATCGGGCGGACGCCGTGGTGCGCGTGTCGTTCACGTGCTCGACGGTACGCCGGACGGGCACTTCTATTCCAGCTGCGCTCTGTGGGGAGTGCCACAGGTTAGCGGGACTGCCGTCGACCGGGTCGGTGGGCGTCAACCGTCGATCGTGCCTCTCGTCGTCAGGCGCACGCCGATTGCACGCTGCGAGAGCCTGATAGCCGTGCATCTCTCGATTTCCCCGGGCACGGAATCGCTGCCCGCTGTGTGTGGGACATCGAGGGCCCGCCCGTCAGCGATCCACATTCAGTGGCACATAGGTGTCGGCAAGCGTCGAGAAGGCCCGCGCCACGGTGCCGCTGAATGTGGATTCGGCCGGGTACTAGTGGGCGTGGACGGGCAACGTCAGCTGCATGAGGGTCAGGTTCATCCAGCGGCCGAACTTGTGGCCGACTTCGGGGAACTCGCCGATGATGCGGAAGCCGAAGCGTTCATGCAATTGGATCGAGCCGGTGTTGCCGGATTCGATGCCCGCGATGACCGCGTGCACGTGACCCGACTGTCGTGCCCGTTCGAGCAGCTCGGTGAGCAGGGCGGTCGCGATGCCGCGGCGCTGGAACCGCTCGTCGACGTACACCGAATTCTCCACGGTGAAGCGGTAACCCGCCTTGGGCCGCCACGGACCGTAGCTGGCGTATCCGGCGACCACGCCGTCGATCTCGGCGACGAGGATCGGCAAGTTCGCCGCGGTGCGCGTCTCGAACCAGGCGAGGCGTTCGTCGAGGCCGACCTGCTCGAGATCCCAGATCGCGGTCGAGGTGGCGATATTCGCGTTGTGGATGTCCAGGATCGCGGACAGGTCGTCGCGGTGCGCGTCCCGGATGAGGGTGGGGCGGGTGTCGAGCTGGTCGGTCATCGATCGTCTCCGGGTTGTCCCACCATCGCGGCCAGTGCGGCGCCGATGGTCGGGTGCTGGAACTCGTAGCCCGCCTCCTCGAGGGCCGTGGGTATTGCGCGCGGTCCGTGCAGGATCGCCTCCTGCGCGAACTCGCCGATGAGTGCCCGCAACGCGAACGCGGGAACCACCAGCGGGGTGGGCCGGTGCACGGAACGTCCGAGCGCACGGCTGAATTCGGCGTTGGTGACCGGCGCCGGGCCGACGACGTTGAGCGGCCCGGCGAGAGTGTCGGTGCCGAGGGTGAAGACGATCGCGCCGATCTCGTCGGCCAGCGAGATCCACGGCGTGTACTGCCGTCCGCTGCCGAGGCGTCCGCCGAGGCCGAGCGAATACAGCGGGTGCAGCATGCTGAGCAGGCCGCCGTGCCGGGACAGTACGACGGCGCTGCGCAACAGGACGGTTCGCACGCCCGCGTCGGCGGCCGGTCGGGTCGCGGCCTCCCAGTCGCGACAGAGCGTGCCGAGGAAACCCGAACCGGCGGGCGAGGTTTCGTCGACTACCCGGTCGCCGGTGTCGCCACCGTAGAAGTGCACGCCGCTGGCATTCAGCAGCGTCGGCACGCTCGCCTTGACGACCGCCGCGGCCAGCACGTCGGTCGGCGTGATCCGGCTGTCGCGCAGTTCCTGCTTGAAACTGCCGTTCCAGCGGCGGCGCCCGATGCTCGCGCCGCACAGGTTGACCACCGCGTCCGCACCGCGCAACGCCCGCTCGTCCAGTTCGGCCCGGACCGGATCCCAGGTGAACTCGTCCGGCCCCGCCGCCCGCCTGCGAACCAGGCGGGCGACCTCGTGCCCGTCGCGGCGCAGAGCCGCGACGAGCGCTGTCCCGATCAACCCGGACGAACCGGCGATCACGACCTTCATGCGAGCACGACGGTTAGAGCCCGAGGTCGGCCTCGAACGCGGCCTCCTCGAGCCGGTGCCGGATCGTGGTGAGGAAGCGACCCGCGTCCGCGCCGTCGATCAGGCGGTGGTCGTAGGTGAGCGGGAGGTAGCACATCGAACGCACGCCGATGGACTCGCTGCCGGTGTCGTCCTTGACCACCACCGGGCGCTTGACGATCGCACCCGTGCCGAGCATGCCCGCCTGCGGCGGCAGCAGGATCGGGGTGTCGAACAGGGCGCCCTGGCTGCCGATGTTGGTGATGGTGAACGTGCCACCGGCCAACTCGTCCGGCTTGAGGCCACCGTTGCGCGCGCGGTTGGCGATGTCGGCGATGGCGCGAGCCAGGCCGGCCAGCGACAGGTCGCTCGCGTTGTGGATCACCGGGGAGAGCAGGCCCTGCTCGGTGTCCACGGCGATGCCGAGGTGCACCGCGGCGTGGTAGGTGAGTTCCTTGGTCGAATCGTCGTAGCTGGCGTTGACGTTCGGGTGCACGCCGAGCGCCTCGACGACGGCCTTGGCGAAGAACGGCAGGAACGTCAGGTTGACACCCTCGCGCTCCTTGAACGCCGCCTTGGCCTGGGTGCGCAGCGCCGCGATCTTGGTGACGTCGGCCTCGTGCACCTGGGTGAGCTGTGCGGTGGTGCGCAGCGATTCCAGGGTCTTGGTCGCGGTGATCTGGCGGATGCGGCTGGCCTTCTGCACGGTGCCGCGCAGGTGGGCCAGCTGCGGGCTCGCGGCCGCGGGGGCGGCCTTGGCCTTGGCCGCGGGTGCGGCGGCCGGTGCGGCGGCGGCCGGAGCCGGTGCCTTCTTGGCTTCCGCGGCGGCGAGCACGTCCTGCTTGCGGATGCGTCCGCCGACACCGGAACCGGTGAGCGCGGACAGGTCGACGCCGTTCTCGTCGGCCAGCTTGCGGACAAGCGGGGTGACGTACGGGGTCGCGCCGTTGCCGCTGGAATCCGACTCGGGAGCCTTGGCGGCCGGGGCCGGTGCGGCAGGAGCCTTCGGTGCCGGTGCCGGTGCCGGTGCCGGTGCGGGCGCGGCGGCCTGCTGCGGTTCGGGCTTGGGTTCCGGCTTCGGCTCGGGCTTGGGTGCGGGGGCGGGCGCCGGCGCCTTGGGGGCCGGTGCCGCGGCCGCGGGAGAACCGCTGCCGATCACGCCGAGCTGTCCACCCACAGCGACGACATCGTCTTCCTGCGCGGTGATCTCGAGCAGCTTGCCCGCCACCGGCGAAGGGATTTCGGTGTCGACCTTGTCGGTGGAGACCTCGAGCAACGGCTCGTCAACGGCTACGTCGTCGCCGACGGCCTTGAGCCACCGGGTGACGGTGCCCTCGGTGACCGACTCGCCCAGTTCGGGCATCTTGACCGAGGTGCCCTCGCCCGACGACTCGGGCGCGGCTTCGGCGGCGGGTGCTTCTTCCTGAGCGGCAGGCTCGGGCTCGGCGGCCGGGGCTTCCTCGGCGGGAGCTTCCTGCGCGGGCGCGGCAGCGGCTTCGGGGGCGGGAGCCGAGCTCGGCTCGGGCGCCTCGCCGGCATCGCTGATCACGCCGAGCTCACCACCGACCTCGACCACATCATCTTCTTGGGCGACGATCTTCGACAGCACGCCCGCCTGCGGGGACGGGATCTCCGTGTCGACCTTGTCGGTGGAGACCTCGAGCAGCGGCTCGTCGACCTCGACCGTGTCTCCTTCCTGCTTCAGCCACCGGGTGACCGTTCCCTCGGTGACGCTCTCACCAAGAGCTGGCATCTGGACGGAGAAGGCCATGTCCTCTGACTCCTCTGACTGCTCGACGGGTTTCTACAACAGTTGATCTCTCGGCGGACCCCCGTCGCGGGTTGCGGCGCGAGTCCGAAAGCCACCGATCATTGTGCGTGGCACCGGAGATCTGTGTGGTTCTTGTACCGCGATCCATCCTTGCACTCGACCGCACGGCGCGTAGCACAAGGGCAGTGAACTTCCCGGAGCTGGCAAGATAGAGGGACCGGTGCGCACGATGCATCGGGGTTGGAAAGGAGGTGCGCGTCGTTGGGTTTGCTGGATCGTTTCCGAGGCGGCGCGACCCGGGGTGGTAGCGCGGTACGTGCGGGTTCCGGGGGTAGCGAGGATGCCCGTTATCTGGCCGAGTGGGTGCGCACCCACGTCGGCGTCGAAGGTTATTTGGAGCCGAAAACAACGGTGACCGATGTCACTGTCGTGTTGATCGCCGCAGACGGTGAATGGACGCGCCGGATCGTCGGCGAGCGCGGGGCGCAGCGGCTTGCCAAGGATTTGCGGATCCCCGTTTATGACGTCGCCAAGACCGGATATCCACAGCGGATGCGGGACTACGACGCTCGCAAACGCATCGAACGTCAGCGCGCGTTCGAGGCCGATCTCCGCGATTTATAGCCCCTGGCTACCGTCGAGCGACCCCGGTTTTGTGTCGCAGATGTCCTGATTTGACGTGCGCGAAAACGCACGCGTGCGCCGTCCGAAATCGCTTCGGACGGCGCACGCGAGTGTCACTCCGCGGCGATGTCCTCGATGACGGCGATCAGGGTGCGGACCGGGACGCCGGTGCCGCCCTTGCCGATGTAGCCGAACGGGCCGCCGGTGTTGTAGGCCGGGCCCGCGACGTCGAGGTGGGCCCACTGCACGCCCTCGGGGACGAACTCCTTCAGGAACAGTCCGGCCGAGAGCATGCCGCCCCAGCGGTGCGGGGCGACGTTGGCCAGGTCGGCGATCTTCGAGTTCAGATCGGCGCGCAGTTCGGTGGGCAGCGGCATGGCCCAGCCGTTCTCGCCGATCTCGCGAGAGATGGCGGCGACCCGGTCGCGGAACGCCTCGGTGCCCATCACGCCGGGCGTGCGGGTGCCGAGCGCGACCATCTGCGCGCCGGTGAGGGTGGCCACGTCGATCAGGTAGTCGGGCTCGTCCTCGCCGGCCCGCACGATCGCGTCGGCCAGGATGAGGCGGCCCTCGGCGTCGGTGTTGATCACCTCGACGGTGGTGCCGCCGTACTGGGTGAGCACGTCACCGGGGCGCTGCGCGGTGGACGACGGCATGTTCTCCGCCATCGGCACGGTCGCGGTGACCGTGACCGGCAGGCTCAGCCGCGCGGCGAGCAGCACGGTGGCCACGACCGCGGCGGCACCGGCCATGTCCGAGGTCATGTTCTCCATGTTCTGCGCGGGCTTGATGGAGATGCCGCCGGTGTCGAAGGTGATGCCCTTGCCGACCAGCGCGACCTTCTTCGGGCCGCCCGCATAGCTGATCCGGACCAGCCGCGGCGGCCGCGACGAACCCTTGCCTACGCCGAGCACACCGCCGTAACCGCCTGCGTCCAGGGCATTTTCGTCGAGTACCTCGACCTCGAGCCCGGCGGCCTCCGCCAATTCCTGCGCGCGGGAGGCGAATTCGGCGGGGTAGAGGTGGCTGGGCGGAGTGTTGGTGAAATCCCTTGCCGTGGCGACGGCTTCGGCGATCAGCTGGGCACGGAACAGTTCCTCCTCGCCGAATTCCGGCTCGGGCACCAGCAATTCGACCCTCGCCACCGGGCGCTCGTCCGGCTTCGGCGCGGACTTGTCCGACTTGAAGGGCGTAAAGGTGTACGCGCCCAAGTAGAAACCTTCGGCGGCGGCACCGAGGTCGACGCCGGACAGCGTGGTCACCACGAGCTCGGTACCGGACAGCGCGCGGGCCGCGACACCGGCCGAGCGACGGACCTGCTCGGCGTCGATCTTCTCGGCGGCGCCGAGGCCGACGGCGAGCACGCTGGTCACGCCGTCCAGGCCGGCCGGGGCGGGCACCCTGGTCAGTTCCTCGGACTTGCCCTTCGCGCCGACCGCGCCGAGCTGATCGAGCAGTTCCGCACGGACCTCCGCGGTGAGCACGTCGCCGAACAGGTCCTCGGGCACGATGGCCGGGCCGTTCTCGGATGACGTCAATCCGAGGACGAGCACATCGGTGTCCGTGCTGATGGTCTGCGTGCGGGCGAGTTCCGGTCCTAGTGGACGATCTGCAACAGCGGTCATGGGCTCAGGCTACTGGGCAGTCCGATCGCGATTCCGTCGAGGAGCAGTGCGAGTCCGGCGTCGAGGATTCGGTCCAAGTCCAGGTCGGGGCCCGGCGGGCCGTCCGAGAACAGCCGATGCAGGACGGGGCGCAGGGCCGGGTCGAGCAGCTCGGGGAGGTCGGCGGGCAGCTCCGGGACGCCGGTGCCGCGCAGGCGGTCGGCGCGTTCGGAATTCGTCAGCAGTGCCAGGCCCTGCACCAAACCGGAGAACGACAGATAGATCGCGAGCATCGACTCGCGGGTCAGGCCGCGGTGGTCGAGCGCGGCGAAGGAACGTTCGAGGATGTCGGCGAGCGCGGGGCCGAGCGGCGGGCGGGTGCGCGCGAGGATCGGCAGCATCCACGGGTGACGCTGGTACAGCTGCCACTCCTCGTGTGCCTCGTAGCTGAGCTTGGCCCGCCAGTCGGTGAGTTCGGTTGCGGGCGGGCGGATTTCGGCGAGCACGAGTTCGGCCATGCCTTCCAGCAGCGCCTCGCGATCGGGGAAGTGGCGGTACAGGCCCGCGGTCGCCGCGCCGAGTTCGCTGGCCAGTCGGCGCATGGAAAGGCCGTCGAGTCCGTCGCGATCGGCCAGGTCGACGGCGGCGCGCAGGATGCCGATCGTGGTCAGCCTGGCCGGACGCGCGGTGCGTGGCGCCGGGGTCACTTCGTCGCGGCGGGCTCGATAGGCGCGGGCCTGGCAGGCGCGTGAGCAGTACCGGCGTTTGCGGCCGCGCGACGGTTGGGCGAGCGCGCCGCCGCAGATTCCGCAGGCCATGTCGTCTCCATTTCGACACACGAACAGGTGTGACGAAATGGTAGCTGTACTGCCTTGACCTGCCTACCTTGGCAATCACACACAGCGTTCACAACGAGAGGGTCAGCGATGGAGATCACGGTTCGACAGGCGGGCAAGCAAGATCGCGACGCGGTGATCGAGGCGTTCAGCCTCGCCTGCCCCGACGAGGCGGTGACGGCCTGGGTGCTCGAGGGACATCCCTTCGAACAGTTCGGTCCGCTCTACGTCCCCGAAATGATCGACCGCGCGCTGCGTGACGACGAGATCTGGCTCGCAGGCGCGGACTCGGACATCTGGGCGGTGTCGATCTGGCAGCACGTGGACTCGGTAGACCGTTTCGCGAGCGACCTGCACGCGGCACGTGCTGCAGCCGACGGTGCGCCCGACGTACGCCCGCTACAGCGGATGACCGTGGTCACCGACCTACTCGCACACACACATCCCCACGAACTCCCACATCGGTATCTGCAGGTGATCGTCACAGTGCCGGAGCATCGCGGCAAGGGAGCAGGCGCCGCGATCCTCGCAAACCAGACGAAGGCGGCCTCCTCCGCAGGCGTCCCGGCCTACCTAGAAGCAAGCACCGACCGCTCCGCCCGCCTGTACACCCGCATGGGTTTCGCCCAAACCGGCACAACCCACGACCTGCCCGAAGGTGGACCGACGTTGCGTCCGATGTGGTTCCGCGGCTAACCGGATCGTGAGTCGCGTTGAACGGGTCATGGTGGCGGAAAATGCGCTCCACCATGACCCGTTCGGCGAGGGGCTGCGAGGGGTCCGGCTGGGGTTGGACTCGATGGGGCGGCGGTGATTCTCGGGACGGTTGGATTCGATGCTGGCGGGGGTGCGGGGAGGGGGATCGTCTGGAGGGTCAGACGGTGGGCGGGAGGGAGTGGGCCCGGAGTTGGGGGTCGGCGGATAAGCTCGCCGGGTGACCGACTCGAACCTGCTGCAAGGCCCTATCCATGGTGTACACGTCGAGCTGGGGGCGACTTTCGCACCGTTCGGCGGGTGGGAGATGCCCGTCTCGTACGAGGGGACGGTGGCCGAACATCAGTCGGTCCGCACCACGGTCGGCCTGTTCGATGTGAGCCATCTCGGCAAGGCGACGGTGCGTGGTGCGGGCGCGGCGGCGTTCGTGAATTCGGCGCTCACCAACGACCTCGGCCGGATCCGGCCGGGCAAGGCGCAGTACACGCTGTGCTGCGCGCCCGACGGTGGTGTGATCGACGACCTGATCGCCTACTACGTGAGCGACGACGAAATCTTCCTGGTGCCCAATGCCGCCAACACCGCGTCGGTGGTCGCGGAGCTGCAGAAGGTGGCGCCCGAGGGCATCACGGTGACCGACGAGCACCGCGAGTACGGCGTCTTCGCCGTGCAGGGCCCCCGCTCGACCGAGGTGCTCGCCGCGCTCGGCCTGCCGACCGAGATGGAATACATGGCCTACGCCGACGCCGAATGGGACGGCCGCCCGGTGCGCGTCTGCCGCACCGGCTACACCGGTGAGCACGGCTACGAACTGCTGCCTCGGTGGGCCGACGCCGAGCCGCTGTTCCGCGCCCTCGTCGCGCAGGTGCGTGCCGCCGACGGTCAGGCCGCCGGCCTCGGCGCCCGCGACACCCTGCGCACTGAGATGGGCTACCCACTGCACGGCCACGAACTGTCCCTGGAGATCTCGCCGGTCCAGGCCCGCACGGGTTGGGCCGTCGGCTGGAAGAAGCCGGAGTTCTGGGGCAAAGCCGCACTGGAGCAGGAGAAGTCGGCCGGCCCGCGCCGAACCCTGTTGGGCCTCAAGGCACTCGACCGCGGCGTGCTGCGCCAAGGACAGAACGTCCTGCGTGACGGCGAGCCGATCGGCGAAACCACCTCCGGCACCTTCTCGCCCACCCTCAAGATCGGCATCGCCCTCGCCCTCCTCGACACCGAAGCGGGCATCGAGCCCGGCACCGAGGTCGAGGTGGACGTCCGAGGCCGCCGCCTCCGCTGCGAGGTAATCCGCCCGCCGTTCGTGGAGACGAACACGAAGTAGACCACCGTCGCCCGCGCGAGCGGATTCATCGCGCGGCGTGCGTCATCGGCACGGACAGAGGCCCTCTGCGACCACCGCGCTAGTGGTATCGCAGGGGTCTTCCGCCGTGCGAACCGCGCTGGCGGTGCAGCAGCCCTGTCCGCGCGCGCATTGTTGCGCGAGACATGCCGTGTCGCGCGGCAAGTCGGCGCGCGGGATCGCAGAACGTGCGCGGCGAGCGCGATTGGTGGCCCTCACGCGAGAACGCATCGCGCGGTGTGGGCTTAGTTGGCAATGATCAGGCCCTGTACGAGAACCGTGTTTGCAGAGGGCCTCCGCTGGGCGAACCCAGCAGAGCCTCGGTCCGCGCGCACGTTCTTGTGGAAGGCACGGTGTGTCGTGCGGCGAGTCAGTGCGCCGGATCGCGGAACGTGCGCGGCGAGCCACATCAGTGGTCCTCTCGCGCGACACGGCGTGTCGCGCGGCAAGTCGCGGCGTGGCGCGGTTGCGAGTGGGCAGGGTGCGTATCGGTCGGCGCGATTTCCTGGGGCGAATTGGGGCGCGGGGTGCATATTGGTGCGCGAGTGGTTGGGGTGGCGGGAAGTTTTGCGGTGTGGGGGGCGATCGGCCGCGAAGCTGGAAAGTGGCTTGGTTAGGATCGACCGCATGACCGTTGCTGCACAGTTTGCCCGTGTCCCGCATCCCGCGCCCGCCCCGGCGCAGCGGGTACAAGAGGTACTGGCGGCGCCCGGGTTCGGGCGGTTCTTCACCGATCACATGGTTTCGATCGACTACACCGACGGCGAGTGGACCAACGCGCGCGTCGAACCGTACGGCCCGCTGGCCCTCGACCCCGCGACCATGGTCTTCCACTACGGGCAGGCCATCTTCGAGGGACTGAAGGCGTACCGGCACAGCGACGGCAGCGTCGCGTGTTTCCGCATCGACGCGAACGCCGCCCGGTTCCGCAGGTCCGCCCGCCGGATGGCGATGGCCGAACTGCCGGAGGAACTGTTCATCGAATCCGTGCGTCAGCTGCTCGAGGTGGATCGCGACTGGGTGCCCGCCGCGGGCGGCGAGGACTCGCTGTACCTGCGCCCCTTCATGTTCGCCACCGAGGCCGGGCTCGGCGTGAAGCCCGCCGCCGGCTACAAGTACCTGCTGATGGCCTCCCCGGCCGGCGCCTACTTCCCGCGCGGCGTGAAGCCGGTGCGGGTGTGGTTGTCGACCGAGTACGTGCGCGCCGCACCCGGCGGCACCGGCGAGGCCAAGGTCGCGGGCAACTACGCCGCGTCGCTGCTCGCGCAGGCGGAGGCGACCGAAAAGGGCTGCGATCAGGTGGTCTGGCTGGACGCGTGCGAGCGCCGCTACGTCGAGGAGATGGGCACCAACAACCTGTTCTTCGTCTTCGGCTCCGGCTCCGAGGCACGCCTGGTCACCCCGGAACTGTCCGGTTCGCTGCTGCCCGGCATCACCCGCGACTCGCTGCTCACCCTCGCCGCCGACTCCGGATACCCGGTCGAGGAGCGCAAGGTGTCGGTCGAGGAATGGCGCAAGGGTGCCGAATCCGGTGAAATCACCGAGGTTTTCGCGTGCGGCACCGCCGCGGTGATCACCCCCGTCGGCTGGGTCCGCTCCGCCGAGGGCGAGTTCACCATCGGCGGCGGCGAGCCCGGCGAGGTCACCATGGCACTGCGCGACACCCTCACCGGCATCCAGCGCGGCACCTTCGCCGACATCCACGGGTGGATGCGCGGCATGTGATCAATCGAGTGGCACACCCGCCATGGTGTGCCACTCGAGCTCAGCTGGGCATGAAAACGTGCCACTCGTCGAGGGTTTTGGGGCGCAGCACGTAGTTTTTGTCCCGGACAGTGGAGAGCGGGGCGTAAGGCTCCTCCGAATACCAGTGGCCGGGGTAGACGACCGGGTCGCCGGACAATTCGGCTAAATAGCGCAGGCTGCGGAACATTTCGTCGGAGTTGCCGCCGGGGAAGTCGGTGCGGCCACAGCCGTCGACGAACAGGGTGTCGCCTGCGATGAGGCGGTCGTCGAACAGGAAGCATTGGCTGCCGGGCGTGTGCCCCGGGGTGTGCAGCAATTCGATGTCGAAGGCGCCGACGCTGACCTTGTCACCGTGTTCGTGGCCGGTGAGTTCGCTCGGCGCGATGCCGGTGACGTTGGCCACCCAGGAGAGCTCCTGCGCGTTGATATGCACTGGGACGCTTGTCTTTTCGAGCAATTCCCGCACCCCGCCCAGAGTGAACCCGAGCATGGTTCCGCCCACATGGTCCGGATGGTGATGGGTCGCGAGCACCCCGGTCAGCCGTAGCCCGTCGCCCTCGGCGATATCGACCAGATCGCCCGCCGCGTACGCCGGATCGACCACCAAGCACTCGCCGGTTTCCTGATCGCCGATCAGATACGCGAAATTCCGCATCTGCGTCGCAATCGGATCGCCGACGGCGTAATCCCTCCCCGACAACAGCTGGCGAAAATACAGGCGCTCAGAAGACATACCGCACACCTTATTGCCCGACCCAGACGATCCGCGCGCCGCCGCCGCAAATAGTTTGCTGCGCCGAAGTCCGTACCCCTCGTGAACCTGGACATCTGTCCACTCGGGGCTGACCAAGCTCAACGGCAGGCCGATTGTGGCGTCCCGCTGACAAGTTCCGCTCAGAGGCAGAAGGACAGGGTGGCGGCGGTGAGGGAGACAGTGAGTTCGATGGTGGCGCCGAGGGTGTCGCCGGAGAGGCCGTCGAATCGGCGGACGCAGTGGCGGACGAGGACGGCCGATGCGGCCAGGGCGAGGAGGATGGCGAGGGGGCCTTGCCAGCGGTCGGGGGTGGCGAAGAGGGCGGCGGCGAGGGCGGCGATGGACCAGGCAGCGGCGGTGAGTGGGGGCTGGGTGCCTGCGACGAGGGCGCCGAAGTTGGCGTCGGGCGCGGCGTTGATTCCGGTGCGGCAGGCGAGAACTACCGCGACGCGGCCGACGGTGATCGCGAGGGCGACAGCGAACCAGCGGTCCGCCTCGGCCAGTGCCGCGAACGAAAACGCTTGGACGCCAATGGCGAACACGATGGCGGCGACACCGAAGGGGCCCGCGCCACCGCTCTTCATGATCTCCCTGGCGCGCTCGGGCGGACCGTAACTGCCGAGCCCGTCCATCGTGTCGGCGAGCCCGTCCAGATGCATACCCCGCGTGATCAACGCGAGTGCCCCGACCACCAGCAGCCCGGCCAGCACCGAACTCGCTCCCGCCAAGACCAGCACCCACAGCATCCCGGCCGCCCCCGCACCGAGCAGCCCACCGACCAACGGCGCCAACGCAATTGCCCGCCCGGCCGCCGCCCGATCAACACTCTCCGGCCCACGCACCGGGAGGACGGTGAGCCAGGACACCGCGAGCCGCAGCCCGTTCATCCCTGCGGGCCCGAGTTGTACTGCTCCACAACGCCGTATCGCACGGCGTTCGGAACACGTTGTACCGCAGCCGAATAGCCCCGCAGAGTCGCATCCGCCACCGGTGGTGCTGTTATGCGCGAGCCAACTATCGAAGCGGCGAACGATCCACTCGTCCTGGTCGATCGAGATGGCCGGGCCCCTCCCGGCGCGTCGAATGTGGCTGTGCCGCACGGCGAAGTCGTCAGCGGTCCGATCGGCGGCAGCGAAGTGTCGCGCTGGTTCGATGGCAGCCAGTTCGAGTTCGATGGCAGCCAAGCCGACGTGGAAAGACGCTGTATCGCAAGGGAACCGCCATGGCCGTCGCCGATGGGCGCGCCGACCCGGGGGGCGCGCGTTTCGACCAGCGACGGCCGGTCGCTCATTTCCGCAAGTCCGGCGTGGCCGGGGGAGTGTCCGGGTTGTCCGCCGGGACAGTGAGTTCCGTGTTTTCGGCGGTGTCGGTGTCGGCGGTGCTGACGCCCGCTTCGGCGAAGGTGGACATCTCCGCGAGGGTGGCGACCGCGGCGCGCAGGATCGGCAGGGCGGTGAGGGCGCCGGACGCTTCACCGAGGCGCATGTGCAGATCGAGCAGCGGTTCCAGGCGCAGGCGCTGCAGGGCCAGGTTGTGGGCGGGTTCGGTGGAGCGATGGCCCGCCAGCCACCAGGCGGAGGCACCCGCGGCCAGGTCCTCGGCGACCAGCGCGGCGGCCGTGACGACCACACCGTCGAGAATAACCGGCGTCCGGCGTGCGGCGGCCTGAGCGAGAAACGCTGCCATCGCCGCGAAGTCGGCGCCCGCCGCGACGCGCAACAGTTCGACCGGGTCCTTGACGATCGGACGAGCCCGGCGCATGGCGTCGCGGATCGCGGCGACCTTACGCGCCCAGCCCGCGTCGTCGACGCCGGTGCCGCGGCCAACGGCGGCAACGGGTTCGGTGTCGGTGAGCGTCGCGATGAGGGCCGTGGCGGGAGTGGTGTTGCCGATGCCCATATCGCCCGCGATGAGGATGTCGGCGCCCGCGTCGATCTCCTCGTCGGCGATCGCCTTACCCGCGGCGAGTGCCGCCTCGACCTCCTCGGCGGTGAGCGCGTCCTCGCGGTCGATCGACCCGCTGGAGCGGCGCACCTTGTGTTTGGCGATGAGCGAATCGGTCTCGCCGTCGACGGAAATATCCGCGACCCGAACGGTGGCACCCGCGACCACGGCGAGCGCGTTCACCGCCGCACCGCCACCGAGGAAGTTCGCCACCATCTGCGCGGTGACCTCACTCGGATACGCCGAAACCCCGTGTCGCGCAACGCCATGATCCCCGGCGAACACCACCACCCTGGCCCGCTCGAACTGCTTCGGCGGGCACACACCCTGACAGGCCGCCACCCAGTTGCCGAGCTCCTCCAACCGACCGAGCGCCCCACCGGGTTTGGTCAACTGCGCCTGCCGCTGCTCGGCCGCCGCCCGAACCTGTGCGTCAGGTGGCGTCACCGGTCCAAATCCGTGTGTCACTGTCGAGCCTTTCCGGTCAGGACGGTCCAAACACTCATACGCCGCTCAATCTTGCCCGCCGAGCCCCTCGCCCCGCACATCACCCGCCCCAACCCGCCGGTGTTGTCGCCCACGTGCGCCGTCGCGCCCAGTGCGGACTGGTCCGAAGTGCCGCGTGGGTGTGAGCGCCACCCCCGGCCGCCTCCAGCCGCTGGGCACGTCGGCCTGATAACCCGACAGCTGTTCAGTTCCTGTGTGAGGAGGAGAGCTGCTGTGCGAAGTGATGACTACTTGGGCCGGGCGGACCGGTGCGACGGGTAGGTGTCCGCGCGGATTCACTTGAGGCGCAGGGGGAGTCCGGCTACGACGAGGAATGCTTCGTCGCAGGCTTGGGCGAGGCGTTGGTTCAGGGTGCCGATCTCGTCACGGAACAGGCGGCCGGAGCGGGTGGCGGGGATGATGCCCATGCCGACCTCGGGGCTCACGATGACCAGGCGGTGTGGGTAGGCGGCGACGGCGGCGACCAGGGCGTCGGCGTCGGGTGCGACGGTGCCGCGCGGGGATTCCCAGGCGTCGCGGGCGTCGATGCGCGCGGTGAGCCAGGTGCCGATGTCATCGATCAGCGTGGTGCCCTCCGGTCCCGGAGCGCCGAGAACGGCTGCCGGGTCGGCACTTTCGAGCACGGTCCAGTCGGCGGGCCTGCGGTCGCGGTGGGTGGCGATGCGTTCGGCGAAGTCCAGGTCGGCGGGATCGGGAATCGAGGTCGCCAGATAGCGGACCGGCCCGGGCGCCTTCGCGGCCAACTCCTCGGCATAACCCGACTTACCGGACCGAGCGCCGCCGAGGACGAGGGTCCGGCGCGGCTCAACCGACGAGACACTGTGCGACACGTCTGCACGGTATCAACGCCGTTCATGATCATGAGGAACTGGTGCAGGCAACGCCGAGGCCAACAGCATCAGTTCCCGATGATCTTGAACGATGTCCGGTCGGCAACGGCCGCACGCCTTCCCGGGATGCGGATCCCGACACGGGGTGCGGTCAGGCGGGGGTTTCGACCATTTCCGCGCCGAAGCGGCGACGGTATTCGGTGGGTGCGATGCCGACGAGGCGTTGGAAGTGGTGCCGCAGCAGCGCGCCGGAGCCGAAGCCCGCGCGGGCGGCGATTTGCTCGAGTCCGAGGTCGGTTTCCTCGAGCAGCTGTTTGGTGAGCAGGACGCGCTGGTTGGTCAGCCATTTCACCGGGGTGGTTCCGGTTTCGGCGGCGAAGCGGCGGGCGAAGGTGCGGGTGGACATGGTCGAGCGCGCGGCCAGGTCTTCGATGGTGTGCGGGAGGTCGAGGTTGGCGTTCATCCACTCCAGGGTCGGGATGAGGCTGTCGGAGGTGCAGGTGGCGACCGGCCGCTCGATGAACTGACGCTGCCCGCCGTCGCGCTGGGGCGGCACGACCATGCGGCGCGCGATCGCGTTGGCCACCGCGCTGCCGAGTTCGCGGCGCACCAGGTGCAGGCAGGCGTCGATGCCGGCGGCGGTGCCCGCGCTGGTGATCAGGTTGCCCGCGTCGACGAACAGCACGTCGGGATCGACGGTCGCCTCGGGGTACATCGCGGCGAGCTCGTCGACGTAGGTCCAGTGGGTGGTGCATTTGCGGCCGTCGAGCAGGCCGGCCGCACCGGCGAGGAACGCGCCCGAACAGACGGTCAGCACGATCGCGCCCGCCGCCGAGGCGTCGCGGACGGCGTCGATGATGCGCGGATCGAACCCGTTTTTCGACGAGGCGGCCGGAATGGCGACCAGATCCGCCTTGGCGAGCTCGTCGAGGCCGTACTCCGGGGTGACCGTGATGCCGGGTGTCCTGGAGTGCAGCGGCTTGCCCGGCGTGGCACTGCACACCTTGAAGTCGAACGCGGGCAGCCCGTCGGCGGTTCGGTCGAGGCCGAAAACCTCACAGACCACCCCGAATTCGAACATGGCCATGTGGTCGGACAGCACGACCGCAACCTTCGACAGCATGCGTCCAGTGTACTGGCTGAATCTTTACGAACAGTGGCAGTTCAGCCACTTTCGGCGGTAACTCATCGAGCGCAAAATTACTGCCATGATTACTTTCTTGATCACCCTGGCAGTCATCGTCGCTTTCGCCACCTTCGTGACGCACTACAACGCACCCGCGGGCTCGTCCAACATCATCGATCGCGACGTCCAGCGTCTGCAGGCCGACCTGTCGGCGATGCACGGCCGAACCACCAACATCTGACCCCGATGTCCCCGCAACCGGCAGCGGCCCGGCTCGTGTCCACGAGCCGGGCCGCAATCATGTTCAGGGGACGCCGATCCACGCTGAACGATCAGCTGCGCGGAACCGACTGTTGAAATCGGGCGGGCAGGCAATCCCCACTCAACTCAGGTCGGGGCAACCGGCTGAGGTGTCAACAGTGCCAACAGCCTGAATCGGTCGGGCGGCTGTCAATGGCGGTTAACGCAGTCTCAGCCGCCGCGCTGACTGATCGGGCCCACATCGACCCGCGACAGACGAACTAAATAGCGACGCCCGGACTGACCTGAGGCTTCGGCGCCCGCATCTTCCGGATCTGCGACGCACGCACGAACGCGTACCACCCGAGCTTGTAACCGGTGTCTTCGGAGTCCGGGAAACGCTCCCTGACCCGCCCGTTCACGATCCGCCCGAGCAGGAAACCCTCGGCGATCATGAAGAACATCATCACCAGCATCGCCAGCGTGACGATCGTCTGCAGCGCGGGCGCCACGAACATCGACAGGATCAGCACGAGCGCCATCGGCATGAACAGGCCGACCAGGTTGCGCCGACCGTCCACGATGTCGCGGACGAACGCACGCACCGGCCCCTGATCGCGGGGCAACAGGTACTTGTCCTCGCCGGCGAGCATGCGCGTGCGCCGATCCTGGACGGCCGCCTTGCGCTCGGCGGAGGCTTGTTTGCGCTCCTCCTTGCTGCCGCGAGTGGCCTTGCGCCGGGCGCGGGCCTCCTTCGCGGTGAGCGGTGCCGGCGCGATCGGGCCGCGTCGCTTGCCTTGTGCGTCACGGCGTTTCGGGGTGGGACGGCCCTTGCTCGCGGTGGCGGTGACCGCCGTGCGAGTGGTGCCCGCGGCCGAGCCGCCGTCCACGACCGCCGTCTGATCGGCGGCCGCGTCGGTGGTGCTGGACTCGCCGCGACGGAACAATTTCACATCGACCAGGCTATTCGATGGAATACGCGGCGGGAAATGCGGTCCGATTCGCGCAGGTGTGCCGGGTCACGTAGGTTGCGTGTTCCTGCGGGCGCGGTGGTGGCAAGATGGGGAATAGCAGCCCGCCGAGTGGTGTTGACCGACACGACCCGTGCGCTGTTCACGGGTCGACGACAGGTTCCTCGAGGAGAGTTCATGACTGTGCAGAACGAGACCGCCACCGAAACTCACGGTGCCGTGCTGACCGACGCTGCCGCCAGCAAGGCGAAGGCGCTGCTGGACCAGGAGGGTCGCGACGACCTGGCGCTGCGGATCGCCGTGCAGCCCGGCGGCTGTGCCGGCCTGCGGTACCAGCTCTTCTTCGACGATCGCTCGCTCGACGGCGACATCGTTGTCGAGTTCAGCGGCGTCAAGCTGGCCGTCGACCGGATGAGCGCCCCGTACATCCAGGGTGCCTCCATCGACTTCGTCGACACCATCGAAAAGCAGGGCTTCACCATCGACAACCCGAACGCCACCGGCTCCTGCGCCTGCGGCGATTCGTTCAACTGACCGAACCCGTCCGACTCGTCGTAAGCGGGTTCACCGCGTAACAGCCCGGCCCCACGTGAGAAGTTTTCACGTGGGGTTTGCGCGTTTTCCTGGGCGGGCGTGTCCGCGATAGCGCCGTGGTCGATTGGCGAACGGCCGCTGTGGACCGAGCGGCCCGGCCAGTGCGAAGGCGTCGGATTTCGTAAGGATTTGGCGGTTAGACGACCTACTGAGATCGGCATCGCGGCCCAACGATCGCGCGCCGCCGGGCATCTCGCCGACCGTGTCCCCCCGTTGAGGGGGGCCGAGCCTTCGTTCAACATTGGTACGGTGATGCTGGGACTTCCGTTCCCGGTCTGCACCGCCTGCCGCCTACCGTTGAAGGGCCAGCCTCGTGTCCATCGCCGTTTCCGCGTCCATTGCCACCGACCATCTCATGCGTTTTCCCGGACGGTTCCGTGACGCACTGCTGGCCGATCAACTCGATCACGTGTCGCTCAGCTTCCTCGTCGACGATCTGCAGATCCGCCGCGGTGGCGTCGCAGGCAACATCGCCTACGCCATGGGCCTTTTGAACCGCACGCCCCTGCTCGTCGGTGCCGTGGGCGCCGATTTCGCCGAGTACCGCCAGTGGCTGGAATCGCACGGCGTCGACTGTTCCGGCGTGCTGATCTCCGAGCGCGCGCATACCGCGCGTTTCGTCTGCACCACCGACGACGACATGGCCCAGATCGCCTCGTTCTACCCGGGCGCGATGAGCGAGGCCCGCGACATCGCCATCGGCGAACTCGCCAAGACGCATTCGCTGGATCTGGTGCTGGTCGGCGCCAACGACCCCGACGCGATGCTGGTGCACACCGCCCAGTGCCGTGAGCTCGGCATCCCGTTCGCCGCAGACCCGTCCCAGCAGCTGGCCCGCCTCGACGGTGAGCAGGCCGTGCAGCTGATCGACGGCGCCGCATACCTTTTCACCAACAAGTACGAGTGGGCGCTGCTGCTGCAGAAGACCGGTCTCAGCGAGGCCGAGATCGCCCAGCGCGTCGGCATCCGGGTGACCACGCTCGGCGCCGACGGTGTGCACATCGTCGACAAGGACGGCACCGAACTCACCGTCGGCGTCGTCCCGGAGACCACCAAGGTCGAGCCCACCGGCGTCGGCGACGCGTTCCGCGCCGGTTTCCTCACCGGCCACACCGCGGGCCTCAGCCTGGAGCGCTCCGCCCAGCTCGGCTCCCTCATCGCCGTCCTGGTCCTGGAAACCATGGGCACCCAGGAGTGGACCCTCAACAAGGAGACCGCCCTCGAGCGCCTCGCCGGTGCCTACGGCGCCGAAGCCGCCGCCGAAATCAAACCCCTGCTCTGAGCTGACGCTGCCGCGCACAGGCTGTGCTGCCGCGGCGTCGTGGCCTGCTGCACGCCGCGCATCTACTCGCGGCCCGCGCACGAGTTAGCCAGCAATTTCGTGCGCGGCGTGCGAAAGCGTGCGCGCGAGCACGGTTCGCGGCCGACCGGTGGCGCACTCCGCTGGGATGGCATCAGAGGCGAAGTGCCCTCGACCTTTCGGTGAGGGGCACTTTTGCGTCGGCTTACAGCGAGACCGGGTAGACCGGCTCCTGGATTTCCGGCTTGATGCGGTCCTCGACGAAGATGCCGTGCCACACCATGAAGACAAGCAGGGTCCACAACCGGCGGCTGTGGTCCGAGGTTCCTGCGCGGTGGGCGACGAGCATGTCGCTGATCGCGGCCTTGTTCAGCAGGTGGTCGGTCTGTGATTCGAGGATCTGCTGGTGGGCCCAGTCGTAGAGTTCGGTGCCGCGCAGCCAGTGCCGCAGCGGGACCGGGAAGCCGAGCTTGGCGCGGTGCAGCACATGCGGCGGCACGATGCCCTCGAGGGCCTGGCGCAGTGCGTATTTCGTGGTTTCCTTGGTGATCTTCTGCTCGAACGGCAGCCCCTCGGCGACCTTGAGCACCTCGGAATCCAGGAACGGCACGCGCAATTCGAGCGAGTTGGCCATGGTGATCTTGTCGGCCTTGACCAGGATGTCGCCGCGCAGCCAGGTGAACAGGTCCAGGTGCTGCATGCGCGCCACCGGGTCCCAGCCGCGCGACTGCGCGTAGATCGGCGCGGTCACGTCCTGATGGGTCCACTCGGGCCGGAATTCGCGTAGCACGGAACGCAATTGGGCGTCGCTGAAGCTGCGCGCGTTGCCGTAGTAGCGCTCCTCCAGGCTGAGCGAGCCGCGGTGTAGCAGGCTCTTGCCGCGGGTGCCGTCCGGAATACGGTCGGAAAGCTTGCCAGCCAGCTTGCGCAGCCCGCCGGGCAGGTACTCGAAGGGCTTGAGCGACAACGGTTCCCGGTAGATCGTGTATCCACCGAACAACTCGTCGGCACCCTCGCCGGACAGCACCACCTTGACGTGCTTGCGCGCTTCCTTCGCCACGAAGTACAGCGGGACCAGCGCCGGGTCGGCCACGGGATCGTCGAGGTACCAGACGATTTCGGGAATCGCGGCGGCGAACTCGGCGGGGGAGACGGTCTTGATGATGTGCCTGGCGCCGATCGCTGCGGCGGTCTCGGCGGCGACGTCGGCCTCGGAGTAGCCCTCGCGTTCGAAGCAGCTGGTGAAGGTGATCAGCTTCGGGTTGTGCCGCATCGCCAGCGCCGCGACGGCGGTGGAGTCGATGCCGCCGGACAGGAACGAGCCGACGGTGACGTCCGCGCGCATGTGCTTGGCGACCGAGTCCTCCATCGCCTCGGCGATCTCGCGGTAGCGAGCGGGCGCCGAGCCCGGCGCGAAGGGCCGGACCTTGAACTGCGGATGGAAGTACCGGGTGGTCTTCGGCGCCTCGCTCGGACGGACCGTCGCGTAGGTGCCCGATTCCAGCCGCCTGATGTCCTTGTGCAGCGTCTCCGCTTCCGGCACGTACTGCAGCACCGTGTAGTGCTCCAGTGCGCGCGGGTCGAGCTCATCGCTCAACCCGAGCGGGGACAGCAGCGCCAGCAGGCTCTTCTTCTCGCTGCCGAACGCCGTGCCGCCGGGACCGGTGGCCAGGAACAGCGGCTTGATGCCGAACGGGTCCCGCGCCAGGAACAGCTCGTTGGTCTCGGTGTCCCAGATCGCGAACGCGAACATGCCGCGCAGCTTGTGCACGGCTTCCGGACCCCAGTAGTGGAACGCGGCGACGATGGCCTCGCCGTCGCCCTCGGTGAAGAAGATCGAGCCGTCGGCGAATTCGGCGCCGTGCGCCTCGGCCAGTTCCTTGCGCAGCTCGAGGTAGTTGTAGATCTCGCCGTTGAAGGTCAGCGCGTAGCGCTCCCGGTTTTCCGGGGGACCCCAGCGCAGCGGCTGATGCGAGTGCTCCAGGTCGATGAGCGCGAGGCGGTTGAACCCGAAGATCAGGTGATCGTCGTGCCAGGTGCCGCGGTCGTCGGGACCGCGGTGTCGCAGGCAGTGCAGTGCGTCGTACACCTGCTCCACCACGCCAGGCGCTGCCTCGTCAGATGTCAGAAACCCGAGCAGTCCACACACGGCGTCGGCAACCTCGTTTCTCCGGTCGGGACACGGCCGAAAATCGGCGTGTCCGAAAGTCTTGCGGGGGCGGTGCGCAGCGTCTGCCGCGAGCGGTTGTTCCGGTGGGTGCCGGGGCCTGATCTCGCGGTGAGCACAGCGGCCGAAATGTTGTGTCCGAGTATGCCGCACACGCGCGTCGCGCGCGTACCGCGCACCCTGTCCAGGGCTTTTGCGGACGGATGCGCGGGTGCGCGCGATGCGCGGAGTGTCGAATGCGACCCGACGACAAACAGGGCGCCCGTTTGGTCTACGCTGCGTAGTACTCAGGCCATTCTCAGGCGGCGTACGCGCTCGACCGGGGACCGGCCTGATCATGTGCTTAGAACGTATCGCCAGGGCGGTCGCAGCCCAGGCGGTGCAAATGTCGGAATGTGTGGCGACCAGGAAGGCGTGAGCGTGGCGCACAAGGCGAGCGAAGAGATCGGGGCACGTCCCGCCCGGGGACGGATCCTTCGGCGGGCCGGGCTGGCGGTGTCCCTCGGGATTACCGCGGTGCTCGTCTCGGGCTGCTCGATCGACAATGTTTGGCTGCGGTTCGGCTGGCCCTCGGGCATCACGCCGCAGGCCACCCGGATGCGGGAGCTGTGGACCTGGTCGGTCCTGGCCGCCCTGGTGATGGGTGTGCTGGTGTGGGGTCTGACCTTCTGGACCGTCGCCTTCCACCGCAAGAAGGCCGACTCCCCGGAGTTTCCCCGGCAGACCGGCTACAACGTGCCGCTGGAGCTGACCTACACGGCGGTGCCGTTCGTCATCATCGCGGTGCTGTTCTACTTCACCGTCGTCGTGCAGAACTTCGTGCACGAGAAGGTCGACAATCCCGACGTCACCGTCGACGTGACCGCCTTCCAGTGGAACTGGAAGTTCGGTTATCGCGGCGTCGACTTCAAGGATGGCGCCAAGTACGACGGCATCGACACCACTCGTGAGGCCGCGAACCAGGAGCAGCTCGAGGAGTACAAGGAACGGACCGAGGACGGTCACCCGCAGCCGGGCCCGATGCACAACGGCCTGCCCGCGCACGACATCCTGTCCTACCTGCACTACGACAAGGTCGAGACCTACGGTTCCAGCACCGAGGTGCCGGTCCTGGTGCTGCCGACCAACAAGGTGATCGAATTCCAGCTCGCCGCCGCCGACGTGGTGCACGCGTTCTGGGTGCCGGAGTTCCTGTTCAAGCGCGACGTGATGCCGAATCCGAAGGAAAACCATTCGGACAACATCTTCCAGATCACCAAGATCGAGAAGGAAGGTGCGTTCGTCGGCCGCTGCGCGGAGATGTGCGGCACGTTCCACTCGATGATGAACTTCGAGGTACGTGCGGTTACACCGGAGAAGTTCACCAAGTACATGGATGCGCGCAAGAAGGGCCAGACCAACGCCGAAGCGCTGCAGTCCATCGGTGAATCGCCGGTCGCCACGTCGACCCGGCCGTTCAACACCGATCGCACGACCAAGACCGCGGCCGAGGCAAAGTAAGGGACTGATCTGATATGAAGATCGAAGCGCGGATTTTCGAACTGCTGACGGTGTTCTTCATCATCGTCGCGATTGTCTACGGCTACTTCACCGGCGTATCCCGCACCGGCGTGGAATGGGCCGGTACCACCGCCACGGTGCTGACCGCAGGCCTGTCGCTGATCATCGGCACCTACTTCCGCTTCGTCGCACGTCGCCTCGACCTGCGCCCCGAAGACTACGAAGACGCCGAGATCGTCGACGGCGCAGGCGATCTGGGCTTCTTCTCGCCCGGCAGCTTCTGGCCCATCAGCCTCGCCGGTGCCGGTGCCATCACCGCCCTCGGCCTGGCCTTCTTCCAGTTCTGGCTGATCGGCCTCGGCGTAGTCTGCATCCTCATCGCCGCCGCAGGCCTCGTCTTCGAGTACTACCTGGGCCCCGAAAAGCACTGACCCAGCACCCCGAAAGCCCCCTCCGCCATCCGCCGGAGGGGGCTTTCGTCGTTCCAGCAGCACTTGACGTAGGTTGCGTGCTCTTTACGCATGCTGTAGCAGACGTCAAGAGCATGCAACGTGCGTCAAGTGGGATGGTGGACGAGTGCGTAGAGCGCCTGCGCGGGATTCGGATCGTGGTGTGGGGGGCGGGGCTTCGGCGGTTAGATGCCGAAGGCGTGCATTAGGCGGGCGGTGGAGCGGGGGGCTACGCCGGCTAGGGCGTAGAGGGTGCGGGTGAAGCGGGGTTCGAGGCGGGGGGATCTGGCGTGGATGGCGGATTCGATGTGGTGGGCGGTTTGGTCGGCTTCTAGGGCGGACTCTTCGCTGGAGGTGGCCGAGTCGGGGGTGGTGCGGAAGGCGGGGTAGTGGACGGCGGTTACCTGGATGCCGTGGGGGGCGAGTTCGGCGTCGGCGCATTGGCCGAAGGTGGTCCAGGCGGCTTGGGCGCTGGCGTAGGAGGCGAAATTCGGTGCGGCGCCGGTGTGTGCGTTCCAGGGGCCGACGTTGATGACGTGGCCCGAGCCGGAGCGCAGCATCGCGGGTAGTAGGCCGAGGGTGAGGCGGAGTGGGCCGAAGTAGTTGGTGGCCATCATTTGCTGGTAATCGCGGAAGCGGTTCAGCGACTGGGTCACCGGTCTGCGGGTCGGCCGACCGGCGGTGTTGATCAGCACGTCGACGGTGCCGAATTCGCCGAGCACCCAGGTGACGAGCTGATCGACATCGCCGAGTGCCGAGATGTCGCAACGATTCCAGTCCGCGATGCCGCCGTCCGAACGGATCTCCTCGCAGGCGCTGATGAGCTCATCGCTGCCGCGCGCGACCAAGAGTAGTTGGGCACCTTGGGCGGCAAGCACATTCGCGGTGGCCCGGCCGATGTCGGAGCCGGCATCGGTGATCAGCACGCGCTGTCCGATCAGGGCTCGATCCGGCGGACGGTGCCGCTTACGATCTACGAATCCAACCGGGACAGCACGAAATTCGGGCATCGGCACAGCAACCTTCACAAGCGGACGGGCTGAACACACGCACGGCACCACACTGACAGTGCCGAACCCACATGCCGCCGCTACCTTCTGGCGACCATGCACGGCCGGTCACAGTATAGAGTTTGCCGCCCATTTGACGGAGCCGTTCGCCAAATGCCCTAGCAAGCTCTCGCCCCACAATCCGCACCCAGGCCGTCGTCCGCCCCTCCCCGAGCCGGTATCCCCAAGATCTGCACTCTGTCTCGGGATCGGCACTCGGAATAGGGCCCTAAAGTCAGTGCCGATCCCGAGTGAGAGTGCAGATCTTTGGCAGTGACTTCGGGCCGGGGCGGGCGGAGGGGGTTACTCCTCCGACTCGTAGCGCAGTGCGTTCTCCGAGCGGCAGATCTCGTCGATCCCGGAGACTATGTCGCGCAACAGTTCTGAGGGGAGGGCGGCGGGGCGGAGGCGGCTGGTGAAGGTGATCAGGCCGTGGTCTTCGGGGGAGAGGCCGCGGGCGGCGGACTCGGAGCGCAGGTAGCGGGAGCGGACGCCGTAGGTCATCGCGGAGATGACGGTGAAGCAGCCGGTGCGCTCGCGGTGGCCGGCGAACAGGTCGTGCAGGCGGTAGAACACCGACGTGTAGCTCGACAGCGGCGCGAAAATGCCGACCCGGTAGGCGGGTCCGCGCTCGGACGAGCTGAGGGCGGTGTCGGCGAGGTATTCGGCGTCGCGCAGGGTTTGCACCTTCGGCGCGAACAGCACCGCGCCTGCGGCGGCATTACGCAGCGGCATGCCCGCGGGGCCGCTGGCGGCGGAGGCGATGACGCCCAGCGACTTCCGCGCACGCGAGCCCACCTCGCGTCGCGCCCGCACCGAACGGGTCGGCGCGGTGGGGTGCAGCGTCGACCACTGCCCGAACCGCACGGTGCCCAACTGCACATGCCCGACGCCGCCCGGCCGCGCGACCTTCAACGGTGCGGTGTCGACCCAGCGACCCACCTGCAGCGCCGCGTTGCCGGGCCGCATGATCTCGGCGTAGGCGTGCTCGACGAACGAGTCGAAGTCGAGGAACCGGTCGGCGTTGGTGGTGAGCCAGGTGCGGTCCTTGTCGATGTCGATCACGTCGAGGGTCAGCGCGGTGATGATGCCCGCGCGCCCGCCCGCGCCGAGGATGCGGTGGAACCGCTCGGCGTGGTGGGTGCGCCCGCAGGTGCCGATGCGTCCGTCGTTGTCCACGTACTCCAGATCGACGACCTGGTCGATGAACATGCCGTACTTGTGCGACGCCGCGCTCACCCCGCCCACGGACGCGAATCCGCCCGCGGTGATGTCGCGATGGTCACCGACGATCGGCAGCCCGAGCCCGTGCGCGCCGAGCCGCCGGTCGATGTCGGACAGCTTGGCGCCCGCCTGCACGCGCACCGTCCGCCGCCCCAGGTTGATGTCGAGCACCTGATTCATCCGGCGCAGCGACACCACCGTGGGCTGTGCGGGCAGTGTTAGTCCATCGTCCAGTTGCTCGCCGCCGCGCACGGTGAGCGGTTCCGCGCGGCCGCGTGAATCCCGAACCGTGCGAACGACATCCGCCGTATCGCGGGGTAGGTATTCCTCGGCGGAGACAAACTGCGGCGTGCTCATGGCACGAAAGCTACTACAGCGCGGCCCGCGACGCCTCCCCGATCTCGTGTGCTACCGGACGGTTGGTTCGAGTCGCTGGCTGAACAGCACGGATCCGCTCGCATCGCACAGATTGACTGTCAGTTCCCTTGACTTGCCGTCGATCTGTACCTCGCCGAAATGCTGGAAGGCGTCGAGCGGCGAAGCGTTCTGCACAGTGGGCGCGTGCACGAACACTGCTTCGGGTCCGAACGTTCCGTCCAGCGGATTCGGTCCGAACGCACCGGCGTTGAGCGGTCCGGAGACGAACTCCCAGAACTCGTTGAAGTCGGTGAACGCCGCGCGCTCGGGGGCGTAATGGTGTGCCGCGGTGTAGTGCACGTCGGCGGTCAGCCAGACCACATCGGTCACCTTGTTCGCCTTGATCGACGAGAGCACCTGGGCGATTTCGGTTTCCCGGCCGGACGGCGCGCCGGGGTCGCCGTTGGCCGGACCCTCGAACGCGGTGGTATTCGGCTGTTCACCGTCCTTGACAACCAAACCGAGCGGCAAGTCGTTGGCGACGATCTTCCACGTGGCCTTGGAGTCGCGCAGGCCCTCGATCAACCACTTCGTCTGTGCCGGACCGAAAATGCGGCCCTCGGGGCCGTTGTCGGCGTCGTTGGTGTCCTTGTAGGTCCGCATGTCCAGCACGAAGATATCGAGCAGCGGGCCGTAGGAGATCTTGCGGTAGAGGCGACCGTCCACCGCCTCCTTGGGCTCCACCGGCATCCACTCGTGGAACGCCTGCCAGGCGCGGGTGGCGAGCACATCCATGCTGCGCTCGGCGTAGCCCTTGGACTCCGGGACGAGGCCGCCGGGGTACCAGTTGTTGACCGTCTCGTGGTCGTCCCACTGCACCACCTGCGCGACCGAGGTGTTGAAGCGGAGGTAGTTCTGATCGGTCAGGTTGTAGGCGTAGGCGCCGCGGTACTGCTGGAGGGTCTGCGCGGGAGCGCTTTTCGCCTCGGACACGGTGTTGCGCCAGATTCGCCCGTCCGGGAGTGTCACCGATTCCTTGACCGGGTTGTCCGCGTAGATCGAATCGCCCGAGTGCAGGAACAGGTGCGGGTCGCGGGCGGCCATGGTGGAGAAGATCTTCATGCCGCCGAGGTCGGGGTTGATGCCGTAACCCTGGCCGACGACGTCGCCGGACCACTGCAGCCTGATATCGGACGCGCCCATGGGCACGGTGCGGAACACGCCGGTGATCGGTTCGGAGAGACCGCCGTCGTCGCCCTCCAGCGTGACCCGATAGTGCACCTGCTCGCCCGCGGGCAGGCCGTTGACGCGCACCCGTCCGGTGCCGTCGGAATCCGGGGTGAGCAACGGTCCGGTGAATCGCCTGACGTTCGTGAACGATTCGGTGGACGCCGTCTCCACGATCAGCGTCGCGGGCCGATCGGCCCGGGCCCAGATCAGCGCACCGTCGCTGCGCGGGTCACCCACCGCGACACCGTGTGTCAGCACCGGCCGCTGTTTGACCAGGGCCGGTCCGTCCGACGAGCACGCGGCCAGCGCGGGGGCAGCCACCAGGCCGAGTGCGGAGGTACGCAGCAGGGTGCGGCGGGAGAAGGTCGAACCAGTCATGGGATCACCCTGGACCAGCTATCTCAACGCAATGTGAACGGGTCCGGTCCGGTTGGGTAACGGGGTGGTCGGCGTCGAGTCGCGTGGCTCACGTCATCGGGTCGAACGCGAGTGGCACATCATGGAGCGGGCTGCTCGACGTCCGCCGCGCCCATGTACCGCTCGATGGGACTTGCGGGCCCGATCCTGGACATAGTGCCGGCCCGGTCCAGTGTGAGCGGCCGCGCGTCGTTGCGACGCCGACCGACGGTGCTGCGAATTCCGACTGGGTGCCACCGAGGTCCGGTCGAATTCGACAGCGTCGCTAGGAGGAACTATCCATCTGAACTCCCCGCGAAAGGTCTAGAACCGCGGGCAATTGGGCCGGGGTGGACTGTCTGATGCCGGTCGCAGCCGCCATCCTGGACTGAGTGAATGCCGGATACCGGCACCGATTTATTCTCAGCCAATGGATGCTGTCGATCGTGGGCTGATTCATGCGTTGCACATCGACGGGCGGGTCGCGTTTCGAGACATCGCCTCGGTGCTCGGGGTTTCGGAGAACACCGTTGCTCGGCGCTATCGCAAGCTGCGTGGGGAGGGCACGGTGCGGGTGGTCGGCATGGTCAATGGTGGGCGGCTCGGGTATGTGTCCTGGACGGTGCGGGTGCGGTGCACGCCTGATGCCGCGATGTCGGTGGCCAAGGCGTTGGCGGATCGTCCGGATACCGCGTTTGTGCATCTGCTGTCCGGTGGTACCGAGGTGTCGTGCAATGTGCAGGCGGCGAGCAGCCAGGAGCAGGATGCGTTGCTGCTGGATAAATTGCCGCGTACCAGTCGGGTGGTGTCGGTTTCGGCGCATCTCGTGTTGCGTGGGTTCGCGTTGCCGTCGGGATGGGGTGGTGTGGCAGCGCTGTCGTCGGAGCAGGCGGCGATCCTCGAACCGGCGCCGGTCGAATCGTCCAACGCCCCAGTCGAATTGGACGACGGGGATCGGGCATTGTTGCATGCGTTGAATCGGGACGGTCGCGCGTCCTACGCCGAGCTGTCGACGGTGACGGGATGGTCGGAGTCGACGGTTCGGCGTCGCTTGGCGTCGCTGCGTCACATGGGTGTGCTGCAGTTCCACCTCGATATGCCGCCTGCCGCGATCGGGTTCCGCACCGAGGCTCGGCTGTGGATCAACGCTCAGCCCGCCCACGTAGTAGATGTCGCCGAAGCCCTGGCGCGCAGGTCAGAGGTCGCTTTCGCCGCGCTGACCACCGGGTCGACCAATCTGCTGGTGGCGGTCAACTGCCGCGACACCACCGACCTGAGCTTGTTCCTGACCGAACGAATCGCGCCGCTGCAAGGCATCAACTCGATGGAAACCGCCCCCATCATCAGGACCATCAAGCGTGCGGGAGCGCTGCTGCTCTGACGGTGGAAGTTGTTGTGGGGCAACAGCTGCTCGAATTGTGGAGTCGGACCCGGCGGTCCCGTACGCGATATTCGCCGACCACTGGGCTGGGATGTGTTGTGGGGTAGCCTGTCTCCCCGTACGTCACTCACCTCACCACCGCCATCCTCACCACGCCGTAACCACGGACGGCGCAAGACCGCGCCAACTCACCGACGACGCTCGGCATTGCCCCGCTCGGCGCGCCCACAGGTGAGATACCGCCGGTGGGTAGCAAGCCCGGTCACCGCTTGGCCGAGATGCCGAGTGCGCTATGGCAGTGCGCGCGATGGCGCTCGGCGAGCGTTGGAGGAGACATCCTCCGGATACGAAGAACGCCGCCAGTCAGCTGTTCGGCTGGCTAGCGGCGTTTCGACGGGCTGAACGGCTCAGCTGGCGGCGGTGTGCGGGATGCGGGTTGCTTCGCGGGCGCTGCCGTTGGGGATGTTCTTCTTCAGGCTGGCGGCGTAGACGTCTACGTATTCTTGGCCGCCGAGTTGCATGAGTTCGTACATGACCTCGTCGGTGACGGCGCGTTCGACGAAACGGTTGCCGCCCATCCCTTCGTAGCGGGAGAAGTCGATGGGGGTGCCGAACTTGACGGTGACCTTGCGGCGGCGCCAGCGGAACGGTCCGGGCGGGCTCACGTCGTCGGTGCCGATGACGGCGACCGGGATGACGGGGACGCCGGTTTCCAGCGCGAGGCGGGCGAGGCCGGTCTTGCCCTTGTACAGGCGGCCGTCGGGCGAGCGGGTGCCCTCGGGGTAGAGGCCGACGAGGCGGCCCTGGTCGAGCAGCTTGCGCGCGGCGTTGAGGGCGTCCTCGGCCGCGTCGGCGCCGGTGCGATCGATCGGGAACTGGCCGGAGGTGGTGAAGAACCACTTCTGGAAGGCGCCCTTGATGCCCGGGGTGTTGAAGTATTCGGCCTTGGCCAGATAGTTGATGCGTCGCGGGCTCAGCAGCGGCGCGAACAGCCAGTCCGCGAAGGAGAGATGATTACCCGCCATGATCGCCGGACCGTCCGCCGGAATGTTCTCCACACCCTCGACCGTGGGCCGGTTGTAGAGATGCATGAACGGTCCCAGCAGCACGTACTTCAGCAGCCAGTAGAACATGACGTCCTTCCCCCGGGACCGGGATAGAGGCGGGCACCTGCGTCAGTTGCCGACTTTACCGCTGGAGCTAGATCACATCCAACCGCAGCGGCGAATCTCACCACACTCTGCCATGAGCAAGGTGACATGCCGTAATCGGCGACCGGAAGCAGATTCCTCGGCGACCGGAATTGGGTCATCGGCGACCGAAGCAAGCGTTCCTCCCTCGAATACCACTGCCGCAGGTGATGAAACGTCATCCACCCGGACGATGTGGGCCGGGCTTCGCCGAGCAATCCCACTTCTACTCGGGATCAGCCCGCCTCCGGACGCCGCCGCGCAGCTACCCGCCTTGTCAGAATCCGCCCATCCCCGAGTCCGGACCGGGCACTGCCGCACGCCTTCTCGGGAGACGCACACCCCCGAACGTCTCCGCTGCGGCCGAGTTGGGCACGGCTGCTTCATGATCAACAGCAGACGCTGAGCCGCTCGGGGCTCGTTGACGGGGGTCAGTGGCTGCGGGCTACTCGGGAGGACTTGCGTTCGGTTTCGATCAGCGCGGCGCGGGCCAGGTCGGCGGCGCCGATCATGCCTGCGGCCTCGCCGAGTTGGGTGGTGCGGATGCGGGCGAGGGGGCGGTGGCCCGCGCCGGTTACCGAGCGGGCGTACTCCTCGCGGGCTTCGTCCAGGAACAGGGGAGCGGAGCTGCTGACGCCGCCGGCTATGACGACGAGGTCGGGGTCGAAGATGTCGCTGACGAACGCCAGGCCGAGGCCGAGCCAGCGGGCGAAATCCTCCATCACCCGGACGGCGAGCGGATCGCCGTCTTGGGCGGCGTTGGCGACGCGGCGGCCGGTGAGTGAGCCGGGGTCGCGGTAGACGTCCTTGGCGAGGACCGAGCGGACCGGGTCGGTGGCCAGCATCTCGATCGCGGTGTCGGCGAGTGCCGTTCCGCTGCAATATCTTTCCCAGCAGCCGCGTTTGCCGCACGGGCAGGCGCGGCCTTGCGGGACGACCTGCAGGTGACCGAGTTCCGGTGCGACGCCGTGGGTTCCGCGATACAGCTGCCCATCGATGAGCAGCGCGGCGCCGATGCCGGTGCCGATCGCGACGAGCACCACATTGTGGCCACCCGCGGCCGCGCCGAACCGATACTCGGCCCACATAGCGGCATTCGCGTCGTGCTCGAGGATGACGGGCAGCTCGAGCCGTTCGGTGAGCCGCTGCGCGACGGGGGTGTCCTGCCAGGGCAGATGCGGAGCGAAGCGGACGGTGGAGCGGTCGCCGTTGATGAAACCGGCGACGGCCAAGCCCACCGCGCCGATCGGATGCCGTTGGCACAGTTCGCGAACGGAGCGGGCGAGGGCGTCCTCGAGCGCCTTGGCCGAATGCGGGGTCGGCGCCTGGACGGTGTCGAGGACCTCGCCGCTGGTATCGATCACGGAGGCGCGAATGTTGGTGCCGCCGACGTCGATTCCGACGGTCAGCGGTCGCGCACCTGCTATGCGGTGCGTCATGCCTTGATCGTCACGGGGATGCTGACATAGCGGGACCGCTTGGTCGCCCGCGATGCGTGTTGTCCGGCACCGGGTTCCGCGTGGGTCGAGGTGTCGGGTGAATAGTCCTGTGGCACAGCATGATTGTGCTGTGGTCCGCCGGTCGGATCGGATTCCGGCATGACCGGATCGACCGGAACTCCGGCCAAGGCCTCGCGCAGCACCGTCACGATGGCGGTGCCGTGATCGGCCACGGTCTGCAGCACCTCGTGGTGTTGTCCACGCATCAGCGCGGCAGCCGCGCAAACAGGACACCAGCTGCAACTCGACCATTCGACCTGCCCGTCGGCGGCCTGGCGCAACACCGGCTCCACCCGCTCCAGCACCGATTCGGCGAGCAGCTTCAACTCCGCGACGAACTCGGCCATGCCATCGGCCGGATCACCCTCGCCTGCAGCATCTTTCGGCCGCCCACCAGCAGTGCCGTGCTCGGCTCGATCACCGCTCGTGTCCGCCGCCCCGGTACTCCGGCTCGCGGCGTCGGCAGTCGAGTCGTCGGGTCGGTCCGCGCTTCGGCCCCAGCCACCCGCCGCTCGATCACCGAAGTCTTCGGCGCTCCAACCAGCAGGACCGCCGACCCGATCACTCTGCGCGCCACGGCTTGCCGCGTCCTGGCCCTCGGCATCCTGCCCGAAACCATCGCCCGGCACGCCTTGGCCCTCGCCAGGCTGCCCCTTACCGCCGCGCCCGAAGAACCCGCTCACCTCGCGCCCTTCGGCAGCCCGTCGGAAGAACCCGGAAGTCCCATCACCGCTCATCGCCGCTACCTTCGGGCCATAACTGCGGATCCGGGCGGAATCGCACCACGAGATGTCCGCCGTCGAGTTCCGCACCGTCGACCGTGCACCGCCGCAACACCGGGGCAAGACGAACTCGCCGCCGGACACCGTCCGCTCCCACGATCAAATCGTCCTCCACTCGGCCAAGTCGCAGCGTTGCCGCATCGACAACGGGCAGGGGCATCCGCAGTGTGTATATCGCGCGCAGACCGGTGCCTGATTCACATCGAACCACCGGTTCGCCGGAACTCGCGTCAACCTCCGCCGGACTGTCGCTCAGCATAGGTCCTGTGCCGTCGGTGTTCCTGTCCGAGTCCACCGCGTACGACAGGGCCGCGAGCGAGGTGAGTCCGATCGGCTCCGGTCCGGTGTGCTGGGCGATCAGCAGGGGAATACCCGGCATCGAGCGCGCTAATTCGGCGATGGCGGCGAGCTGTTCGCCGCGCCGGTTCAGATACCAGTGCACCGCGGGATGCTCGGTGTCGAGCGGGGAGGTGGGCGGCAGCACCTTGTTGACCACCACCGCGTCCAGCCGCAGCCCGAGCAGCGTGGCGGCGGAACGGACCCGCTCGGATTCGGCGAGGGTGACCCGTTCGGCGACGGTGATCAGCCGCGCGCCGGTGCGCTGATGGTCGGCGAGCAGATCGCGGACCTCGGTGACCGCCTTGACGATCCGTTCGACGGTCGCGGCGAGGATCGCCTGCCGCAGGTCGGTGCCGACGGTGCTCATCGCCCTGGCGTGCGGCGGCCAGATCCGCTCGAGATAGCCGAGCAGGGTGTCCGGCGCGGTGATGATGCGCAGCATGTCGGCCGACGGCGGGCAGTCGACGACGATTACGTCCCAGTCGTCCTCGTTGGCGAACTGGGTGATCTCGACGAGCATCAGCAATTCCTGCACGCCGGGCAGGCCGGTCAGCTCGGCCGGGTCCAGCGCGGCGAGGTCGATGCCGTGCTCGTGACCGGAGCCCGGCGACAGCACCCGGACCACGTCGCGGAACCGATCCTCCAGCAGCGCAAGGGAATCCACCTCGATCACGTCGAGGCCGGGCAGCACGTTCGCGATGCCGGTGACGGTGCCGGGATCGTGCGGAAAACGGAAGCCGAGCGCGTCGCCGAGCGAATGCGCCTGGTCGAGCGAGGCCACCAGCACACGGCTACCCGCTCTGGCATAGGACATGGCGGTGGCGCACGCCAGCGTCGTCTTGCCTACCCCGCCTTTGCCGATGAACAGTTCGACCCGGGTCGTGTGCGTCGTCAGCCTTCGACCCGTTTCTTCAGTTCTTTCAGCGCGGTATCGGTGATCACCTTCTCGGCCTTGCGTTTGAACATGCCGATCATCGGGATGTTCAGGTCGACGGTGAGCGTGTAGACGACCTCGGTGTTGCCGTCGGGTTGATCGATGAGTTCGTAGGTGCCGTTCTGCGCCTTCTGCAGCTCACCGCTGACCAGCGTCCAGCTGACCGCCTTGTTGTCCGGTCGCCAGGTATAGGAGAGGACATAGCTGTCCTTCACCACGCCCGCGTCCAGCACGAACCGCGCGGTGCGCGCCCGGCCGTCCGGTCCTTTTTCCTGTACTTCGACCGATTTCGCCGCCGAGACCCACTCCGGGTAGGACTCCAGATCGGCGATGACGGACATCACCTGCTGCGACGTGGCCTCGATGATGATCGACCTCTGGGTCCTGTCGGCCATGGCGGACAGCGGTTCCTTTCAGCATCGGTCTTGGGGATGGCAACCGGCGGAGCCGGCGAATACTGGGTGCGCGTCAGGAGGCGTGCGCGGGTGCGACACCGGCCGGACGGCCTGCCTCCAGCCGGGATTTCAATTCGAACGCCATGTTGCGGCCCGCGACGCGGCGGGCCCGGTTGGCGGCGGCCATCCGGTTCTGCGGCAGCGCGGGTTGCGGTTCGGCGTGCAGGAAGTAGTGCACGATCACGCCGTCCAGCGCGGGCTGTAACCAGACTTCCATGGTTCCGTCCAGCGCACCGGTGACGGTCCAGCGGATTCCCTTGTCGCCCCGGTCTTCCCGGACGACGAGGGTCAGGTCCGGCCACCAGCGGCGCCAGTTGTTCGGTGCCGATAGGACATCGGCGACGGCGATCCCTGGCGCGGCGACGAAGGTTTGGTCGGCGACCTGGATAGTGCTCACAGCGCTGAGCCTAATGGATGGCCTGGCCCGACGGCGCTTCGCTCTTGCGCACCGTGCTGCGGTGCCGCTCACTGTGTACGGCCCGAGACGGCCGCCGTGTCACCGCAGCAGTTGGCGGAGCCGGGCACCGTGGGTATCCCAGCGCCAGCGCTCCTCGACGAAGGCACGGCCCGCAGCTCCCATCCTGGCGGCCGCGTCGGGATCGGAAAGGATGTCTACCAGGGCATCAGTGATCTGCTGAACGTTGCGGCCGTCCACTACGCGCCCGGTTTCGCCCTCGATGACCGTTTCCGGAGCACCGCCGGAACGGCCCGCGACGACCGGCACGCCCGAGGCGGAGGCTTCGAGGTAGACGATGCCGAGTCCTTCCACGTCGAGGCCCGCGCCGCGGGTGCGGCACGGCATGGCGAAGACATCGGCGAGAGTGTGGTGGGCGGCCAATTCGCCGGAAGGAACCCGGCCGGTGAAGATGACGTCGTCGGAGACGCCCGCCGCGATGGCGAGTTGGCGCAGCTTTTCCTCGTACGGTCCGCCGCCCGCGATCACCAGGACCGCGCCGGGCACGCGGTCGCGGATCTCGCGCATGGCGACGATCAGCGCATCCTGACCCTTGCGCGGGACCAGGCGGGACAGGCAGAGGATGGTCGGGCGGTCGCCGAGGCCGTAGCGGTCGCGCAGTTCCGCGCGCGCGGCCGGGTCCGGGCGGAACGCGTCGGTGTCCACGCCCGGCGGCAGGTACTCCAGCGCGGCATTGCGCCCGAACGCCGACGCGAAACGGCCGCGCGTGTACTTGCTGACATAGGTGACCACGTCGGTGTGCTCACCGATCTGGCGCAGCGCCTGCCTGGCACCGGGCAGCATGGACCAGCCGACCTCGTGCCCGTGCGTGCTGGCCAGGATGCGCTCGGCCCCCGCACGCCGCAGCACCGGCGACATCAGCGCGAGCGGTGCGGCCGCGCCGAACCACACGGTGTCGCATTTCTCGCCGCGCAGCAGCCGCGCGGCCCGGCGCATCACCAGCGGGGTCGGCAGCATCAGTGTGGTGGGGTGGCGGACCACCTGAAACTTCTGTTTGGCATCGAATTTCAGGTGGCTGTCGCCGCGCCAGCGTGGCGCGTACACGACGAGATCGTCCGGCGGGAGCTGACCGGCCAAGGCATGCAGATAGGACTGAATACCACCCGGCCGCGGCGGGAAATCATTGGTCACCAGCAGAGTTCGGGCCATGGTGACAACCTACTGTGTTGGATCCGCGGGGGCTTCGCGCGGCGGCTCAGACCGCTTGCGTCGACAGCCAGTTGCGCCAGTCGGCGACGAAATCGGCGCGAGTTGTGCCGAGCACGTTCTGCAGGATCTGGTCTTCGGTGTCCGGGGATTGACGGGCCGCGGCGATCTGGCGGTAGAGCTCGACCAGTCGGGGTTGGTCGTATTTGTCGGCGATATAGGCGCAGACGGACCAGGCTTGTTCATAGGTGCCTGCGGCATTGCGGCCGGTGAAGTCCGGGTCGGCAGGCAAGTCGCCGGGGAGGTCGTGGCGGCGGGCCTGCGCGGTGAGGGTGGGGGCGATGTCGGCGAAGCGTTGGCCTTGGCCGCGGTGAGCGATGTAGTCGGCGAAACCCTCGAGCATCCACAGGGGTGCGCCGTCGCGGGTCTCGGCGCGGGTGGCGATATGGGTGAGTTCGTGGCGCAGCATGGTGCGCAGGCCCGCGGGGTCGAGGCGGCGGCCCGCGTCGGGGCTGAACACGATGCGCTGGCCGGTCGGCTGGGTGCCCGGTGCGAACGGGTCGGCCACCGAGGCGGCGGCGACCTCGGCGGACATGCTGCCCGCGTGCACTAGTCCGGCGAATTCGGAGGGGGAGGAGGCGACAACGACCGTGGTGGCCTGCGCCCAGTCCTTGCCCCACACGTCGGTGACCGCAGCGGTCGCGGCGGCGAGTTCGTGCTCCAGCACGTCGATTTCGGTGCGCTGCGCGGGATGACCGACGACCAGCGATTGCTGCCCGTCGCCGGTCGCCACCTGGCGAGCGAGGATCGGACCGAACGGTTCGATACTGCGTCGCACCTCGGCCAGCCGCGGATCGGTGGCCGGGCCCTGCCCGACGACGTCGGCGGTCGCCTGTGCCGTATGCGGTTTCGGCAGCGCGGAATTCGGCAGCATGATCAGGGCACCGCAGAAACCGGTGAAGGCGATCACCATCGCAACGGTCAAGCAGAACTCGAACCGCCGCCGCGCCGACCACCACGCGCGCAGACCGCGCAGGTCACTCATCGCTGTGCCTTCGCGCTCAGCGCAGATAGCCAGTAGGGGTTGGACAGGTTATGTCCATTCATAGTTGGTCAGTATCGCCGAGCGGAGTTGTAGGGCGTCGAGCCCATGGGGGCGACGGCGACCGGGACACCGAACGTGGAGGCGTGCAACATGAGTCCGTTGCCCGCGTAGATGCCTACGTGGGAGATGTCGGAGTAGAAGAACACGACGTCGCCGGGCTGTAGTTCGTCCTTGGAGACCGGCGTGCCGTAGGTCGCCTGCGCGGAGCTGGTGCGCGGCACGTTCTTGCCGACCTGTTTGAACGCCCACTGGACGAGTCCGGAGCAGTCGAACTGGTTCGGGCCGGTCGCGCCCCACACATACGGGTCACCGATGCGGGTGAGGCCCGCGGCCAGTGCGCTGGTGCCGCTGCCGGGGACCAGCCCTTGCAGCAAGCTGTCGCGGTCGAAGCCGGGCGGGAAGGGCGAACCGGCGAGGGCGGACCTGTCCTTGGTGGACAGCGAGCCCCACGCCTGCACCACCTGGGCGATGGCGCCGCCGAGGTCGCTGCGTTTGCGTTCCAGGTCGGCGCGCACCGTGTCGGCCTTGTCGGCGGCCGCGCGGGCCTCGTCGGCGGCTCGGCGCGCGACGGTTTCCGCGGCGTTGGCGGAGTCGGTCGCCACCTTGTATTGGTCCAGCTGTGCGGAGGTCTGCGCGGCGAGCACGTCCAGCGTCGACATCTGGTCGAGCAGTTGCTGCGGGGAATCGCTGACCAGCACGGCGAACAGCCGGTTGGTGCGCGCGCCCTGATAGGCGGCGATCGCGGTCCGATCGATGATCGGCTGGTACTTGCGCACCTCGTCGCGGGCGCGGTTCACCACGTCGGTGCTCGCGGCCAGCTTGGCGTCCGCGTCGCGCTGGATCACCTGCTTGGCGTCGAGGTCGTTCTGTGCGTCGAGCGCCTGCTGGTTGAGTTGCTCGGACTGTCGCGAGAGGTCGATCATTCGCTGCACGGCCTCGCTGGCCGTGGACGGGAGTGCGACCGGATCGGCTCCGGCCGGACTGCCACCGTAGAGGGCGGTGGTGGCCAGGACGCCAGCAGCCAGTGCCCCTCCCACCAGACGTCGCGTGCCATGTCTCCGGTGTGTTGCCACAGCCTGCCGTGCCCCGCTCTCTCGTGAAACGATCTCTCTGGAACCGACGATCTGAACCGACGAGCCCCTGTCTACGAAAAACGAGGTTTGCGCTGTGCGCGCCTCGGGTAATTCGAGAAGGTCTCGATTAGGTTACGGAACGGCCTGGGTCTGTGTCCAGTAGAGAACGAAATGATCACAGGAGCCGTCCGGCGGTCGGGCCGCGACGTACGGCCCGACCAGCGGTTTCTCAGAAGCGACGGGCTCCGGCGACCGGCATCGAGGAGATCGGGGCCACCTGCACGGGCGTGCCGGCGGTGGACGCGTGCACGACATTGCCGTCACCGGCGTACAGGCCGGAGTGGCCGCCGCCGTAGAACGACACCAGGTCGCCCGGCTGCAGGTCGTCCATCGAGACCGGGCTGCCCGCGGACAGCTGGGCACCGCTGGTGCGCGGCAGCTCCAGGCCTGCCTGCTCGTAGGACCACTTGACCAGGCCGGAGCAGTCGAACGCGTTCGGGCCGGCGGCGCCGTACACGTACGGTGCGCCGAGCTTGCTCATGGCGGCGTCGAGGGCTTCCTCGCCGATCGTCCGCTTCGGGGCGACGAACGGCAGCGGCGCCTGGCCCGGCAGTTCGATGCCCGGGATGCCCTGCGGGATCTGGATCTCGTTCGGCACCTCGAAGGTTCCCACGCCGGGGATGTTCACCGGCTGGGCCGATGCGGGGGCGGCCGGAAGCAGGAACGCGCCGATGGTGGCAGCGCCGACGGCCCCGGCGGCGACGGCACGCTGCGCCGAACGCTTGACGGATTTGGTCGTCATGATGCGGTACTCCCAATCTGCCCCACGACGCCGCACCCTGACTGGTGCCGCGGACTTCGTGTCGTTCGCACCGAGTTGGTGCGTCGGACTCCGTGAGGTCTCGAAAAGGTTACGAACACATCACGGGGGTTTGTAAAGTCCGCCTCCTGCGAAATGCGTGCGCGGGTGTGAATTCACGCTTAAACAGTGTGAGATATATCCCAACAATCACGAATAGATAACGACGCGTTCTCGGCGGCAAGCTTCCTGGTCGCTATCTCGGTCAGCGATGCCATGCTTCCCGGGCGGGTCGGCGTGCACCGTTTGGACATTCCCCCAGGTCGCTACGTTCATCTCGAGGACATCCGCAGGTCTGGTACCGACCGATCGGCCCGGTGGCTGTGATTGGTCACAGCGAGCGTCAAGCGGCGGGCCCGCGTCGCTCGACACGCCCGAGCGATTGATACGGTTTATGTAACAATGTGACCTGCGTCACTTTTTGGCTTTCTAGATCATTTCATGGGTATCTGAACTTGAATACGCACGGTGTAATTCAGACATTTCCTGGCGTTTTCGTGTGCGCCCAACTCTGCCCGCGTGCGCCCGTCCTTGTCGGACCCACCCCCTACGCTCCAGCCCGTGTCCGACCCCGCGCCGCGCAAGGCCGCCGCTCAGCAGCTGGTCTTCGATGACCTCGACACGCCCCTCTTCGACACCACCTTCGTGGTCGTCGACCTGGAGACCACCGGGACCAGTCCCGGTGGTGACGCGATCACCGAGATAGGCGCGGTGAAGGTGCGCGGCGGTGAGGTACTCGGCGAGTTCGCCACGCTGGTCAACCCGGGACGGGCGGTGCCGCCCGCGATCGTGCAGGTCACCGGGATCACCACCGCCATGGTCTACGCGGCGCCCACCATCGCGTCGGTGCTGCCCGGTTTCCTCGAATTCGCGTCGGGCGCGGTGCTGGTCGCGCACAACGCGCGGTTCGACATGGCGTTCCTGAAGGCCGCTGCGGCGGCGAACGACATGGCATGGCCCGTGGCGACCGTGCTGTGCACCGTGAAGCTGGCCCGCCGCGTGCTCGGCCGGGACGAGGCGCCGTCGGTCCGGCTGAGCGCGCTGGCCCAGCTGCTGGGCGCGAGCACCCAGCCGACGCACCGGGCGCTGGACGACGCACGAGCGACCGTTGACGTGCTGCACGCGTTGATCGCCCGGGTCGGCAATCAGGGCGTGCACAGCCTCACCGAGCTGGTCGACTACCTGCCCGACGTCACCCCGCGTCAGCGCGCCAAACGGGTCCTCGCCGCCGACATGCCCGCGAGCCCCGGCGTGTACCTGTTCCGCGGGCCGACCGACGAGGTCCTCTATATCGGCACGGCGGTGAATCTGCGCCGCCGAGTACGCAACTACTTCACCGGTTCGGAGACTCGCGGACGGATGAAGGAGATGGTCGCCCTCGCCACCCGGGTCGACCACGTGGTCTGCGCGCACGCGCTGGAGGCCGGTGTCCGCGAGCTGCGCCTGCTCGTCGCGCACACCCCGCCGTACAACCGCCGCTCCAAGTTCCCCAAGCGGGCCTGGTGGATCACGCTCACCGACGAGCCCTTCCCCCGATTCTCCATCGTCCGCACCCCGAACCGGGATGCGCTGGGACCCTTCAACTCTCGCGCCGACGCAACCGAGCTGGCGGTGATAATCGCCGAATACACCGGCCTGCGCACCTGCAGTACCCGCCTGCCTCGGCACGGCTTGCACGAGTGCCCGCCCGCGATCGTCGGCGGCTGCCCGGCGGCCGCCTCCGGCACTCCTATTAATACGGACGAATACGCACCCGCCCCGGCCCTCGTCCGCGCACTCTTCGCCGGTTACTCCGACACGCCGCTCCGCACCATGCTCGATCGCATCGAAACCCATTCCCGCGCCGAACATTTCGAGGCAGCAGCCCGCCTCCGTGACCGCGCCGCCGCCGTCGTCCGCGCCCTACACCGCACCCAACGCCTCACCGCCATCGCCCGCATCGCGGAATTGATCGCCGCACACCCAGACGGCACGGGTGGCTGGGAGTTCGCCGTCATCCGCTACGGACGTCTGGCAGGCGCGGGAAACGCCGCACGGGGAGTGCCCCCGATGGCCGTCGTCGAACAGATCGTCGCCGCCGCCGAAACCGTGATCCCCGAGGGCGGCGTATCCGCTCAGGTCCAGATCGCCACGGACATTCCGGCCACACCGCCCCGATCACCCGCACCGGCGCCTGCGCAGGGCGCCGCCCGTTTCAATGCGACAGCGGAGGTAATCCGCTCCAGTGCGTCGCATGACGATGGGCGGATCGAAGATTCGGCAGGTCGCAATGCGGCACACCGTGATGCGGTGAGCGGCGACGCGGCGGGCGACCAAGCGGCTGGTGGCACTGCGGCGGGCAACCATGCGACGGGCGGTGACACAGCCAGCGGTGGCGTGGCTGACGGCGATGCAGTTGGTGACGCCGCAGCCGGCGGTATGGCGGGCGTCAACCCAGCGGGCGGTGATGCGGCACGCGATCGTACGGCGGGTGTCCGTGCGGTGGATGGCGCCGCAGCGAGCGGTGGCGTGGCTGACGGCGATGCAGTTGGTGACGCCGCAGCCGGCGGTATGGCTGGTGGTGATGCGGCGGGCGGTGATGCGGCGGGCGGTGATGCGGCGGGCGGTGATGCGGCGGCCGGTGATGCGGCGGCCGGCGACGCGGCGGGCGGTGATGCAGCGGCCGGCGATGCAGCGCGCGATCGTATGGCGGGTGTCGGTTCGTCGGGCCGTGACGCTGCGAGCGGCGATGCAACAGGTGGCGATGCAACAGGTGGCGACGCGGCCAGCGATCGTGTGGCGGGCGGTATCGCGGCCGAGGTGCTGTCGGGGGTCGATGGTGCGCAGCAGGATTGGGTGCCGGTGAATGTGCCGCCGTTGCGGGGGGCCTCGCCGGAAGAGGCGGCGCTTGTTGTGCGGTGGTTGGCGCGGGCGGGGGTGCGGATCGTGCGGACGAGTGAGGGGTATCGGGAGCCTATGTATGGGGCTGGGCGGTGGTTGGGGTGGGCGGAGGTGGCGGATGCGGCGGCGCACGACCAACCCGCTGGGGAGGCGTACGTCGAACGCTTAGGCTGAGCGCATGATTACCGCGATCGTGATGATTGACGCCGACAATGGCCGCATTCCCGAGACCGCGCAGGCCGTTGCGGACACCGACGGTGTTGCCGAGGTGTACTCCTGCGCGGGTGACGTGGATCTGATCGCGATCGTGCGGGTGCGCGACCACGAGCAGATCGCCGAGGTGGTGACCAACCGGATCGACAAGGTCGCCGGTGTCGCGCGGACCACCACGCACATCGCGTTCAAGTCCTACGCCAGCGCGGATACCGAGGCCGGGTTCTCGCTGGGGGAGTGAACGGGATCAGCTCCGCAACATCGAACTACCGGTGTAGGTGCCGCTGCCGCGCGCAGCGAGGATGCCGGAGGCGGCACCGACGCAATGGTCGTTCATATATATGGTCACCGTGCGGTCGCTGTTGTTCTTGAACTTGCGTGGCGCGTTGGGGCCGAGGTCGATGCACCCGGACTGCCCGCCGTAATCGGTGCCGTCGACGAGCAATTCGCCCTCCGCCGCCCCGGCCAGCGGAGCGACGTACACGGCTACCACCGAAAGCACCCCGAGTGCGATCCGAACGCTGTGCTTCATGCTGCGCTCCTTCGTCGGTCGGAGCCGGGGTTCTCGCCGGGAGCCGGATCAGCTGACGATCATCGACTTCCCGGTGAACGGGCCGCTGTCGTGCGGCGAGAGGACCCCGCTGGAGACGCCTTGACAGGTGGCGTCGGCATAGATGGTCACCACACTGTCGGAGTCGTTCTGGAAATCCTGGATCGCGTCCTCGCCGAGCAGCACGCACCCGTGTCGACCGGTGTAGTTCACGCCGTCCACGAACAGCCCGCAACCATCAGCCACGGCGATCGGCGCGGCCGCACAGACAGCTACCGCCGAAAGACCCCCGACAACTGCACGAACGCTGCGTCGCATGCTGTGCTCCTCGCCGCTCGAGCCGCCCGGCCCAAACCCCGCACCGAGTCGGCTGTGTAATGGAGTCGCCGATCTAACTACCGCGCTGACCACATCTTATGCACATCAGCTATCGCAATGCCGCATGTTCCGCACTGAACCAACGAACCGGCACCCGTCGTGCCTGAACCCATGCGCCTGACCTCCGCCCGGCGAACACGCCCGCGACACTTCCGGCACGCCCGCCGGGCACCGGCCGACCACCCGCAGGCCGAACGCGCCGCGCACGTTCCATCCCGCTGCACCCGAAACTGCAGGCAATTGCGTGCGCGGCCAGCGATTGCGTGCGCGGGAAACGTGGACTACCGCGGCGGCCCCTGCGGGCGGCGCGAGTTGGGGCAAGCGCCCCCGCCACACCTCCCGGCCCGGGGTGCATGCCGCTCCCGGCCGCCGAGCTCACCGGGGAGCGCTGGCTTCCCCGCGCACGTTTCATCCCGCCGCACCTGAAATTGCCGGCAATTGCGTGCGCGTCGAGCGAATACGTGCGCGTCGAGCGATTGGATGCGCGGGGTGGCGCTGTCTACTCGGCTGGCGGGCACTGACTCGTCGCTGTGCCCGCGGCACGTCGGTGGTCGGCGCCGCGCGCGTTTCGTTGCGCTGCGCTTGAAATTGCTGGCGATTGTTTGCGCGTCGAGCGAATGCGTGCGCGGCGGCGACGTGGCTACCCCGCGGCGGCGGGAGTGGCGAGTGCGGGTCAGCGGTCGCCGAGGGTGACGGTCAGCTTTGTCCAGCGTTCGAGCAGCGCGGCTGCCTTGCCTGAATCGATGGCCGCGGCGGCTCGTTCGATTCCGCCTGCCAGGGCGTCGTGCACGTCGGCCTCGTAATCGACTGTGCCCTGGGACAAGTCGTAGGCGACGATGGCGGCTGCTGAGTTCACCAGGACTGCGTCTCGGACCGCGCCGGTTGTTCCGGCGAAGACACTTCGGGCCACGCCCGCGTTGACTTCGGCGTCGCCGCCGCGCAGCGCCTCTAGATCGACGCGCGGGATGCCGAGGCGGGTCGGGTCGATCGTGGTCTCGCGCAGCTGGCCGCCGGATACCACCCAGGCGGCGGTGGTGTCGGAGGTGGTGATCTCGTCGAGTCCGTCGTTGCCCCGCACCACCAGCGCGCTTCCGCCGCGTGCGGCGAAGACGCCCGCGATCACCGGGAGCAGGTCGGTGAACGCGCAGCCGACCAGTCCGGCGCGCGGTTGCGCCGGATTCGTCAGCGGCCCGAGCACATTGAAGACGGTGGGAATGCCGATTTCCTTGCGGGCCGCGCCAGCGAACCGCAGTGCGGGATGGAATACCGGCGCGAAACAGAAGCCGATCCCGACCTCGCGCACGCAGCGCGCCACCGCCTCCGGCCCGAGTGCGAGTCGCACGCCGAGCGATTCGAGCACGTCGGCGCCGCCGCTCTTGGACGAGGCCGCGCGGTTCCCGTGCTTGACCACCGGCACACCCGCCGCGGCGACCACGATCGAGGACATGGTGGAGATGTTCACCGAACCGGATCGGTCACCGCCGGTGCCGACGATGTCGACCGCGTCGCCGTCGATGTGCACCAGCCTGGCGTGTTCGAGCATGCCGGTGGCGAGGCCGGTCAGCTCGGCGGCGGTCGGCCCCTTGATCTTGATGGCGACGCCGAACGCCGCGATCTGGGCGGAGGTGGCGTTGTCGGACATGATCTCGTCCATCGCCCATGCCGTGTCGTCCGCGGCCAGGTCGCCACCGTCGGCGAGGGTTCCGAGCACCTGAGGCCAGCTGCGCACGCTCATGACTCCACCTCGCTGGCGCTCGGCTCCGTCACGCGCGCGGCGCGCTGTGTCACGATTCGCTCGCTGCGCTCGCTCATGAACTTACTTTCTCCCGTCACACTGGTTTCACACCAGTTTGTCGCGCAGTAGCCTACTGCCCACTGTCGGGGCAGAGCCCATCCTTAAATCGCGCACGACCCAGTTCGCGAGAACTTACGGCTGCGGCCTGGGACCAGGCCCGGATTCTTCGGTCGTGGGACGAGGTTGCAGCGCATCCCAACCGTCCGCAGTGCCCTCGTGCCGCTGCGCCAGCCCCGCCATCCGCGAACGCTCCTGCGAACAGTGCAACGCGTCGAGCACCTGCACCCGCTGCAGGATCACCGTTTCCAGCGCATCGGTCCCCGGCCCACCGACCTTCGGCGCGGGCGCGTACCCATCCTGCGCCGCGATCGCACACACCGCTTCGACCTGACCCGGCGGAATCCGCAGATGATGCCGCAACACCACCTCCGCCTCCGTCACCAACTCACTCGCCCGCGCCAGCGCCGCCGAACAGGCCTCGGCGTCATCGAAACTCGCCGCGACCACCACCAGATCGGCCCTGCTCGGATCCAACGGCGTCGGCCCGCCACGCCCGAACAATCGACCCAACCATCGCGCTGCCACATCGCCTCCATCTCAGCTTTTACTTACGCACACCTGTCATGCTGTGGTCCAGCTACCCGAGGGCACGCGGACCCGGCACGTAAACACGTCCCGACCGACGCCGCCACGTCGCGGGCAGCCCGACCTCAACACGCCGAGCCCTGGTCGAGAGGCCGTCTGTCCGTGGGTTTTCCGACACGGAGACACAAGTTTCGCACCCGGGTACTTGTGTCGTACTACGACGAGTCATACTTACCCCCGTGACGACCGCAGTAGGGACCCCCGGATCGGCCATTACCCAGCGTGTGCACTCGCTGAATCGGCCCAACATGGTCAGCGTCGGTACCATCATCTGGCTGTCCAGCGAGTTGATGTTCTTCGCCGGCCTCTTCGCGATGTATTTCGTCGCGCGCGCACAGGCGCACGGCGTCTGGCCACCGGAACCGACCGAGTTGAACCTCAAGCTCGCCGTGCCGGTCACCGCCGTGCTGGTCGCGTCGTCGTTCACCTGCCAGATGGGCGTGTTCGCCGCGGAGCGTGGCGACGTGTTCGGCCTGCGCCGCTGGTACGTCATCACCCTGATCATGGGCGCGATGTTCGTCGCGGGTCAGGGCACGGAGTACCACGCACTGGTCAAGGAAGGCACCTCGATCTCGAGCAGCGCCTACGGCTCGGTGTTCTACATCACCACCGGTTTCCACGGTTTGCACGTCATCGGCGGTCTGATCGCGTTCGTGTTCCTGCTGATCCGCACCAAGGTCAGTAAGTTCACCCCCGCGCAGGCCACTGCCGCGATCGTCGTCTCGTACTACTGGCACTTCGTCGACATCGTGTGGATCGGGCTGTTCGCCACGATCTACTTCGTCCGCTGAGTCGGGCATACCCCCAGTCTTTTGCACACGTCGGTTCCGTCTACTCCAAAGGGACACAGATGAGTTCATCTCCCCCGTCAGCGCCAGAGCCCGCCAGCAACGGGAACGGCGAGGCCAGCAAGACACGCAGGCAGCGCCGCGTTCGCCGTCGCATCGCGGGCGGGCTCGCGCTGTTGGTGGGCCTCGTCGGAGCAGGCTTCCTGGCAGCGGCTTTGACGCCGGACCCGCAGCGGGCGACCGCGAACGAGGATTCCTCGGCGCTGATCCGCGAGGGCAACCAGCTCTACGACACGTCCTGCATCACCTGCCACGGTGCGAACCTGCAGGGTGTGCAGGACCGCGGCCCCAGCCTCATCGGTGTCGGTGAGGCCGCCGTCTACTTCCAGGTGTCTTCCGGCCGCATGCCGATGGCCCGCAACGAGGCCCAGGCGCAGCGCAAGCCACCGAAGTTCGACGAGCACCAGACCGACGCGCTGATGGCGTACGTGGCGGCCAACGGTGGCGGCCCCACCGTGGTGCGCGACGCGAACGGCGAGATCGCGCAGGAGTCGCTGCGCGGCGACGACATCGCCCGCGGTTCGGAACTGTTCCGGATGAACTGCGCGTCCTGCCACAACTTCACCGGCCGCGGCGGCGCGCTGTCCTCCGGTAAGTTCGCGCCCCCGCTGGAGCCCGCCTCCGAGCAGCAGGTCTACGACGCGATGATGACCGGCCCGCAGAACATGCCGAAGTTCTCCGACCGGCAGCTGTCGCCGGAAGAGAAGCGCGACATCGTCGCCTACGTCATGAACGCGAAAGAGGAGAAGGCCCCCGGCGGCTGGGACCTCGGCGGCTTCGGTCCCGCGACCGAGGGCCTGGTCATGTGGGTGATCGGTATTACGACGGTCGTCGGTGCCGCGATTTGGATCGGGTCACGGTCATGAGCGAGAAGGAGCCAAACGACATGGGTCGGCCGGATGAGGGCCACGACGGCGTGCCGTCGAAGGAATCCACGGGCCACGGTTCCCACGAGGTGGTCGCCGGTTCCGACGGCCATGCCGTGGCGGATTCCGACGGCCACGCGGTAGCGGAGTCCGACAGCCACGCGGCGAAGAAGGACTACACCGAGGCCGAACTCGACGCGATGACGCGTGACGAGCTGGTCAAGCTCGGCACCGAGCGGGACGGCGTCGACGTCGCCTACCGGCGCGAGCGGTTCCCGGTTCCGGGCACCCGTGCCGAGAAGCGCGCCGAGCGCGCGGTCGCGTTCTGGTTCGCCGTCTCCGGCATCGCTGCGGCGGCGCTGATCGGCGTGTACCTGTTCTGGCCGTGGAAGTTCAAGCCGGCCGACGAGGAAGGCCACACCGCCTACTCGCTGTTCACCCCGCTGGTCGGTGTCACCTTCGGCGTCGCGGTGCTGGTCATCGGTGTCGCGGTGGTGCTGATCCGCAAGATGTTCATCCCCGCCGAGCTGTCCATCCAGGACCGCCACGACGGCCCGTCGCCCGAGGTCGAGCGGCGCACGCTGGTCGCCGAGCTGACCGACGCGCTGGACACCTCCACGCTGGCTCGCCGCAAGCTGATCACCCGCACCGCCGGTGCCGGCGTCGGTGTGCTCGGCGTCGGCGCACTGCTGGTGTTCGTCGGCGGCATGGTGAAGAACCCGTGGGCCAAGCGGGAGAAGTCGCCGCTGTGGGTCTCGGGCTGGACCCCGGACTTCGAGGGCGAGACCATCTACATCCGCCGCGACACCGGTCGCCCGGAGGACGTCGTGCTCGTCCGCCCCGAGGACATGGACGCGGGCGCCATGGAGACGGTGTTCCCGTGGAAGGAAAAGTGGCGCGGCGACGAGCACGCCACGCTCCAGTCGCTGCGCGGAATCCGCAACGCGGTCATGATGATTCGCCTGCGCACCGAAGACGCGCAGAAGGCGATCAAGCGTAAGGGCCAGGAGAGCTTCAACTACGGCGACTACTTCGCCTACTCGAAGATCTGCACCCACCTCGGTTGCCCGACGTCGCTGTTCGAGTCGCAGACCAACAAGATCCTCTGCCCCTGCCACCAGTCGCAGTTCCTCGCGACCGAATGGGGTAAGCCGGTCTTCGGTCCCGCCGCTCGCGCACTGCCGCAGCTGCCGATCACCGTCAACTCCGAGGGCTACCTGGTCGCCAACGGCGACTTCATCGAGCCGCTCGGCCCGGCCTACTGGGAGCGTCGTTCATGAGCGAACGAAGTGAGCGAATCATGTGCCAGCGTGCAGGGCACATGCCGGAACCGAGCGCCAGCGAGGTGCAGGCATGAGTCCTTCTGTCGCAGCCCAAGCCAACGAGATGGACGAGCGGTATCAAGCCGCTGCGTTCATGAAGCGGTCGATCAACAAGGTCTTTCCGACCCACTGGTCGTTCCTGCTCGGTGAGATCGCGCTGTACGCGTTCATCATCCTGCTGCTGTCGGGTGTCTACCTGACGCTGTTCTTCGATCCGTCGATGACCGAGGTCGTCTACAACGGCTCGTACCAGCCGCTGCGTGGTGTCACCATGTCGCGGGCGTACGAGACGTCGCTGGACATCACCTTCGAGGTGCGTGGCGGTCTGTTCGTCCGCCAGGTGCACCACTGGGCGGCGCTGCTGTTCGCGGCGTCGATCATCGTGCACCTGTTCCGCATCTTCTTCACCGGCGCGTTCCGCAAGCCGCGTGAGGCGAACTGGGTGATCGGCTCGCTGCTGCTCATCCTGGCGATGTTCGAGGGCTTCTTCGGTTACTCGCTGCCCGACGACCTGCTGTCCGGCACCGGCCTGCGGGCCGCGTTCGGCGGTATCACGATGAGTATCCCGATCGCGGGCACCTGGATGCACTGGCTGATCTTCGGCGGGGACTTCCCCGGCACGATCATCATCCCGCGCCTCTACATCGCGCACGTGCTGCTGCTGCCGGGCATCATCCTGGCCTTGATCGCCGCGCACGTCGCGCTGGTCTGGTACCAGAAGCACACCCAGTTCCCCGGACCGGGCCGCACCGAGAACAATGTGGTCGGTGCGCGCATCATCCCGGTGTTCGCCGCGGACCAGGGCGCGTTCTTCGCCTTCACCCTCGGCATCGTCGGCATCATGGGCGGCCTGTTCCAGATCAACCCGATCTGGAACCTGGGTCCCTACAACCCGTCTCAGGTCTCCGCGGGTTCGCAGCCGGACTTCTACATGATGTGGACCGACGGCCTGGCGCGTCTGATGCCGCCGTGGGAGCTCTACCTGGGTCGCTACACGGTTCCGGCCGTGTTCTGGGTGGCGCTGATCATGGGCCTGGTGTTCACGGTGCTGATCATGTACCCGTGGATCGAGAAGCGGCTGACCGGCGACACCGCTGGCCACAACCTGCTGCAGCGTCCGCGCGACGTGCCGGTGCGTACCGCGATCGGCGCCATGTCGATCGGCTTCTACGTCGTGCTGACCCTGTCCTGCGTCAACGACATCGTCGCGCTGAAGTTCGACATCTCGTTGAACGCGACCACCTGGATGGGCCGCATCGGCATCCTGGTCGTGCCGCCGCTGGCGTACTTCATCGCCTACCGGTTCTGCATCGGCCTGCAACGCAGCGACCGGGCGGTGCTCGAGCACGGCATCGAGACCGGCGTGATCAAGCGCCTGCCGCACGGTGAGTACATCGAGGTGCACCAGCCGCTCGGCCCGGTCGACGACCACGGCCACCCGATCCCGCTGGAGTACCAGGGCGCGACCGTCCCGAAGAAGATGAGCAAGCTCGGCCTGGCCGGCAAGCCCGGCACCGGCAGCTTCCTGCGGGCGGACCCGTGGCAGGAGAGCGAGCAGCACTTCGAGATCGAGCATGCCGAAGAGCACAAGCAGCTCAAGGTACTGCAGGCGCGTCAAGAAAAAGAGCATGGTGGCAAGCACAGCCACTGATAGTTGAAAAGCGAAGGCCCCGAGTCGGTTTCGGCTCGGGGCCTTTGCGTTGTGCCCGCATGCTGACGAAATCAGTTGCCGCATTGGTGAAAGCGAAGGCCCCGAGTCGAATTGGACTCGGGGCCTTCGCTTTCAGGTTCTACAACCGCGGCGTGCTGCGGCGCGAGGCCTCGATGGCCTCGAACTTGGCCAGGTTGTGTCGGGCGTCGGCGAGCGCGTCGTGTGCGTCCGGGGGGACCGGCGGGAGTTCGGGGCGGCCGTGCGCGTCCCAGTGCTGGCGCAGCTCGTTGGTGTAGCGGGGGAAGGCGGTGGGCAGGTCGACCATGGAACCCCACAGCTGGCACAGCGCCACGTGGTCGTACGCGCCGACCCAGGCCCACAGCTCCGGCACCACCGACGAGCGCGGCACCAGGAACTTGTACAGGTCGTCGCGGATCTGCTTCCTGCTGCGCCACAGCGGCGAGGACGGCGAGGGCAGCTGCGGCAGCACGTGCCTGCGCACCCACGGGCCCGCCCGCTCGGGATCGAATTCGGTGGACACCGCGTAGTATTCGCGCCCGTCCTCGCACACGACGCCGATGGAGACCAGGTCGATGACGACCCCGTCCTCGATGAATTCGCAGTCATAAAAGTATCGAAGCGAGATCGGTCTACTCCTCAGCAATTCGGCACGGCGCCCTAGGTGGCGCCGGAGGTACCTCCGAACAATCACCCTAGGTGGCCGGGGGCCCGGATTCGCAGCCGGGCTCGGATCCCGAACCGCGATGACCAGGGGTGGCCGGTGCCACCCGTGTGGTGGGTACCGCCCGCGTCCGAGTGGTCCGTATTCTGAACGGGTGAACTGGACCGTGGACGTGCCGATCGATCGCCTGCCGGAACTGCCGCCGCTGCCTACCGAGTTGCGCAGGCGGTTGGACGAGGCGCTGTCCCGCCCTGCCTTACAGCAGCCGTCGTGGGATCGAGAGCAGGCCGCGCAGATGCGCACCGTGCTGGAGAGCGTGCCGCCGATCTGTGTGCCCGCCGAGGTGGAGGACCTGCGCGCGCAGCTCGCCGAGGTGGCCCGCGGCGAGGCGTTCCTCATGCAGGGCGGCGACTGTGCCGAGACGTTCGCCGACAACACCGAGCCGCACATCCGCGGCAACATCCGCACGCTGCTGCAGATGGCCGTCGTGCTCACCTACGGCGCGAGCCTGCCGGTGGTCAAGGTGGCCCGCATCGCCGGTCAGTACGCGAAACCGCGTTCCTCCGATACGGATTCGCTCGGCCTCAAGTCCTACCGCGGCGACATGGTCAACGCGCTGGTCGCCGATGCCGCGCTGCGCGAGCACGACCCGTCCCGGCTGGTGCGCGCCTACGCCAACGCCAGCGCGGCGATGAACCTGGTGCGCGCGCTGACCGGCGCGGGCATGGCCGACCTGCACAAGGTGCACGACTGGAACCGTGACTTCGTCGCCAAGTCGCCCGCCGGTGCTCGTTACGAGGCGCTGGCCGAGGAGATCGACCGCGGTCTCGCGTTCATGACCGCCTGCCGGGTGAACGACCCGAGCCTGAGCTCGGCGCGCATCTACGCCAGCCACGAGGCCCTCGTCCTCGACTACGAGCGCGCCATGCTCCGCCTCAGCGAGAACGCCGCGGGCGAGCCGGTGCTGTACGACCTGTCCGCACACTTCCTGTGGATCGGCGAGCGGACCAGGCAGCTCGACGGCGCGCACATCGCGCTCGCCGAACTGATCGCCAACCCGATCGGCCTGAAGATCGGCCCGACGACCACGCCCGATATGGCCGTGGAGTACGTCGAGCGGCTCGATCCGAACAACGAGCCCGGCCGGTTGACCATCGTCTCGCGGATGGGCAACGGCAAGGTCCGCGACGTGCTGCCGCCCATCATCGAGAAGGTCCAGGCCACCGGCCACCAGGTGATCTGGCAGTGCGACCCCATGCATGGCAACACCCACGAGGCCTCCACCGGCTTCAAGACCCGCCACTTCGACCGCATCGTCGACGAGGTCCAGGGCTTCTTCGAGGTGCACCACGCCCTCGGCACCCACCCCGGCGGCCTGCACATCGAACTCACCGGCGAAGACGTCACCGAATGCCTCGGCGGCGCCCAGGACATCTCCGACCTCGACCTCTCCGGCCGCTACGAAACCGCCTGCGACCCCCGGTTGAACACCCAGCAGTCCCTGGAACTCGCCTTCCTCGTCGCCGAAATGCTCCGCTGAACAAGGGTTTCCGACCTGCGTGTCGCAGCTGCGCACAAGTCTCCGTGTCACCCTTCACCAACCGCGACCCACTCGGCTGACTGTGCGTTGCCGCGAACAGCCCCACGCTTACTGATTCGCCGCACGCCTTTTGATTTCCGGCACCTGGAATCGCATGCGATTTTCGGTGCGAGAAATCAGAAAGCGTGCGGCGATGCGGTGGAACCGAACCCGCGAGTGTGTTGAGGCCGAGCTTGTCCACGCGTGGGCCGAGGACGCTGAGCATCGCGGCAGGTCAAGCGCGTGAGTTAGATGCCCGAATCAGGTTGCTGCCGATGGCCCGACGACGTTGGCCAGCAGTAGGCACAAACGGGGGTGCCGCTTAAGGCAGGGCGACCAAGGACACGGTGTTGCCGGATTCGATGTTGGCGCCGACGGCCGGGGTTTGCGAGACGATGAGTGAACTGTCGCTCGCGACAAGCTGTTTCACCTCGACCTGGACGCCGAGGGACTGCAGTTTGGCCCTGGCGTTGGCGACGGTCCAGCCGCGGACGTCGGGCATCTTCAAGGCGTTGGAGACGAGCAGGGCGACACCGTCACCGGATTGGATGGTGGTGCCAGCGGCCGGATCGGTGCCGATCGCCTTGTCCGCATCGATGCTGCGGTCGAACTGAGACCTGTTCTCGCGCACCATGATTCCCGCGTCGGTGAGGATCTTGGTGGCGTCGGCGGTGGTTTTCCCGCGCACGTCGGGCACCTTCACCGGCTGAGAACCCTTGCTGCGGTACACCTTTACCTGTCCACCCATCGGGAGGACGGTGCCGGGACCCGGATCGGTCTTGGCCAGTGACCCTTTCGGCGCGGAGTTGCCGACTTCACCGGAATCCACCGGTTGTAGCCCCGCGTCGCGAATCAACTGGTTGACCTTGGTGATCGGATCACCCGGCTGCACGTCGGGCACCTTCGGCTTACCGCTGGACACCAGGACAGCGACCGTCGAGCCCTTGGTGACCCGCGAGCCCGCCGACGGATCGCTGCCGACCACCCCGCCGGCGGGAATGATGTCCGACGCCTTCTGCCGGATCTCGGTCTCGAACCCGGCGTCCCGCAGCGCGGCGACCGCGCGGTCGGAGTCCATCCCGGCGATCGCCGGAACCGGCGAATATCTGCCGACACCGAGCCACCAGCCGCCGACCCCGACGACCAGCGTGAGAATCACCACAATGGCGATCCACACCCATGTCATCCGGCGCGATTTGGTGCGGTCGGGCGCGTACGCCTGATACGGCGACGCCGCATGCTGCTGGCGCACCGGCTGCTGCTGGTAATCGTCGGGCGGACCGTAATCCACCCGCGGCCGCGGCGCGGTGACCACCTTGGTGTGCTGCACGGTCTGCGGTGTGTACGGCTCCGGCGCGTGCATCGCCGCGGGTGCGGCGGCGGGCGTGGCGATCCGATAGCTCGCGCTCAAATGCTCGGCCGACTCCTGCGGCGCGGGCACCCGATACGGCGGCAAGTTCAGCTTCGCGCCGATCTGCCGCAGCGCCGCCGCCATCTCGTTGGCGTCGGCGTACCGGTGCGCGGGCTCGCGCGCGGTCGCCTTGGCGACCAGTTCGTCGAACTCCGGCGGCACGCCCGAAATGAACCGGCTCGGGCTCGGGACATCGTTCTCGATCCGCTGATACGCGACCGAGAGCGAGGTGTCGCCGGTGAACGGAACCTTTCCGGTCAACAGCTCGAAGATCAGCACGCCGAACGAATACACATCGCTGCGCGCGTCGGCTGTGCCGGTGGTTACCTGTTCGGGGGACAGGTACGCGGCAGTGCCGAGAATCACGCTGGCAGAAGTGGTGTTGGCCGCCGCCACTGCACGAACCAGGCCGAAGTCGGCGATCTTCACCTCGCCGTTGTCGGAGATCAACACGTTCTCCGGCTTCACGTCCCGGTGCACCAGCCCCGCCGAATGCGCGACGCCGATCGCCGAGAGCACCGGCTCGGCCACCGCGCGCACCGCGTGCGGCGGCATCGGACCGCGTTCGCGCAGCAACTCGCGCAGCGTGCCGCCCTCGACCAACTCCATGATCAGGAACGGATACTCACCGTCAACGCCCTGGTCGTACACCGCGACCAGCGAAGAATGCTTCAGCTTGGCGACCGCGCGCGCCTCGAACTCGAACCGGGACAGGAACTGCGGATCGCCGGCGAACTTCGGGTCCATCACCTTGATGGCCACCGGCCGATCAAGACGGGTGTCGACGCCCCGGAAGACCATCGACATGCCGCCGCGGGCGATCGGCGCATCGATGCGATAGCGCCCTTCCAGCATCTGGCCGATCAATTGATGTCCTCCGGCTTTCACAAAGTTCTCACCCCTCGCGGTTGATCCCACAAGTGATCGACCGCCCCGTGCGGCCCTCACGATGGTATCGACGAAACGCACCCGGGTGTCTCACGACTTGCTGCGGGTGACCGTCTACCGTTATCCGCGTGAGTGCCTTTCCCTGCAGTGACGATGTTCTTCCGGAGTCCGTGGCAGTGCTGCCGCTGCCCGAGGTGGCAGACAAGCTCGGGCTCGTGGTGACCCGCGTCCATCAGATGCTGCGTGACCACCAGCTACTCGCCGTCCGCCGCGACGGCGTGGTCAGCGTCCCCGAACGGTTCTTCGACCACGAAGGCGTAGTCCGGTTCCTGCCCGGCCTGATCACCGTGATGAAGGACGCCAAATACACCGACGAGGAGATCCTGGAATGGATCTTCACCGAGGACGACAGCCTCCCCGGCACCCCCGTCGACGCCCTGCACGGCCCCCTCGCCCGCGAGGTCATCCGCCGAGCCGCCGCCGACCCGTTCTGAGCCGACGGCGCGCCGCCGCCGACCCGTTCTGAGCCGACGGCGCACCGCAAGCAAGCCTGACTGTCGCTGACAACTCTCAACAGCAACAACAGACCAAGCGACAGATAGGTCAACGTCGCACACCTGCTACTTCCTTCGCATACCCCTCAGCACCCCGCGAGGCATGCGAAGGACCAAACAGGTGTGCGAAGAACGCCCGCCACCCCACGAAGCAGTCGCCGCCAAAGATCTGCACTCTCCACTCGGGATCTGCACTGGCTCTAGGGCCCTATTCCGAGTGCTGATCCCGAGTGAGGGTGCAGATCTGTGGTGAAACCGGGCACAGCACGGCCGACGCTGAACCGCTCACCCCTTGTGTAAGCCGGACACCCTGCATACAGGGTGTGCAGGTTATACAAAGGGTGAGCGGCTTCCAATTCCCCACGCGGGCAGCGGAATCGGCACCCCGCGTCGGGATCGCGCACCCAGATTAGGGCCGTAGAGCCGGGCGGATTCCGAGAGCGGGTGCCGATCTGTGCTCGAAACCGGATGCGCATCCCGCCATGAGTGCCAGCCCCCACCTCCCCAAGCCGAAACCAGAATCTGCGCACTCTCTCGGGACCTGCACTGGCTTTAGGGCCCTATTCCGAGTGCCGATCCCGAGACAGAGTGCAGATCCCGGCAATACCGACTCACCGAGCACCTCGCGGGCTTGATCGACCACCAAAACCGCCGCCGACCACTCGCTGTTGTCCAAAGCGCTTGTCACGCAACCACAGCCAGATGACCACCTCCGCAACGCGACACCGCGCACCTGACGCACACCTAAAGCCGGGTACGGCAGGCGACGCGCCCAGCACTACTCACGGGAAAACGTGGATAGGCCTTCAGCCTCTATGGACTGCTCACGTGCGGAGGTCTAAGAAGCACTTGCCCGGATATGTCCACTATTCCGAGGGTCTCTAGGTGTACTGGTCCGAGTTGGTGTGCGGAGAGATCTCCGGTGGTGTGCTCTCCCCGAGGTTCTCGACAACCCATCGGATGACCGGAGTAGTGCTGAGCACGTGAGGTGGGGTCCCCCACCTTCTCTACCGCGGCCTGGGTAATGGAGGTGCGGGTTGGGAGTGTGAGGACTGGCTGTGGTCCGATTGAAAGAGGCTTGGGAAAACGAGGCGAGTCAATTGGTCGTTGGCGTGATCGAGTCGAGTCAAATGGTTGCTGTTGAAGATCGTTTAGCGACCATTTGACTCGACTCGACGAGGTGGCTGGGTGTGGGCCTGCTTTCAGCGGTGCGTGCGGGCGCGTAGTGCGGCGGTGGTGAACTGCATTGCTGCTACGCCGAGGCGCTGGTGGCCGGGGACTACTGCGCGGTGGCTGAAGATGGCGTAGTCGGAGGCTTCGATGCGGTTGAGGATGCTTGCGTAGAGCACGGCTGCGGTGCGGATGGCTGGACGGACTCGCGGTTCGAGTAGGTCTATGCCGGGTTCAGCGTGGCGGTAGATGTCGCGGTTGAGCGCGATCAGGTGTGCGAGAGCGCGGCGGACGCGGGGATCGGTGCGTTGCGTGCGGTGGCAGTGCACGAGCAGGTCGTGGTCGACTCCGAACGCGGCGAGCTCGTCGGCGGGCAGGTACACCCGGTCGCGGTCGAGGTCTTCGGCGACATCGCGCAGGAAGTTGGTCAGCTGGAACGCCTCGCCGAGTGCGGCGGCGGCGGGTTCGGCCTCGGCGATCGGCACCACGGTGCCCAGGACCGGTAGGACTTGCAGACCGATGGCCGCGGCCGAGCCGCTCATGTATTCGTATAGATCGGCCATGGTGGCGTAACGATCACGGAAGCGCGGGGTGCCGGGGACGTCCATCCGCATGGAGTCCAGGAAGGTCCAGAAGTGTTGGGCCGCAATGTCATAGCGGCGGATGGTGTCGGCGACCGCAAGCAGGACCAGGCCTCGCTGGTACTGACTCGCGGCATCCGGCGGCGAACCTTGCGGCCTGGACGCGCGCGATGGCTCCGGCGGGATCCCGAGCAATCCGGTGGCATCGGTCAGCTTCTGTGCCCTCAGTGAAACCGCAAGCGGCCGAGCGGTGTCGGGCGTCTGCTGCGAGTCGGGCGAGATCCTGAGCGGCCGAGCGGTGTCGGGCGTTTGCTGCGAGTCGGGCGAGATCCTGAGCGGCCGAGTGGTGTCGGGCGTTTGCTGCGAGTCGGGCGAGATCCTGAGCGGCCGAGTGGCGTCGGGCGTTTGCTGCGACTCGGGCGAGATCCTGAGCGGCCGAGTGGCGTCGGGCGTTTGCTGCGACTCGGGCGAGATCCTGAGCGGCCGAGCGGTGTCGGGCGTCTGCTGCGACTCGGGCGAGATCCCGAGCGGCCAGGCGGCGTCGGTTGTCTCCCGTGACTCCAGCGCGATCCGCAGCTGCTTCTCGATCAGATCGAGTTCATCGCCGGGGCCGTGCTCGAGCCACTCGTGCTCTCGTGCGTGATAACGCTGTGCGACATCGGTTTCCGTGTGGTCCACGATATCGTCGACCAGCCTGGCGAACGCGTACAGCGCATGCACCGCTGGTCGCCGCTCGGCCGAAAGCAGCCGCGTCGCAAGGAAATACGTGCGCCCATGCGCTGCCGCGATCCGTTTGCATTCGCGATACGCGACGGTGAGCTCTGACTGCCCCGCGACGTGCGGCGCGCCGCCGATCATGGCCGAGCGGGCGCGGCCGGGTCGATGCTCGGCGGCGTGGCCCGCAATCGCAGCGGGTCCACCTTGCGCAGTGACATCGCCGCGACTACGGCGGCGAAGGTCGCGAGCGCCACGTGCCAGAAGTTGTACAACCCGATCGAGCCGTCCGGTTGGAACACCAGCATCAGCCAGGTACACAGGCCGACCAGCACCATCAATGTCGTGGTCGACAGCGCGAACCCGGCGGCGAGCGCCAGCGGCCACGAGTAGTACCAGGGCAGCGCGGCGGGGGACAGGATGACGATCCCGACGAACGCGATCAGGATGCCGAACACCGCTTCGCGCTCACTGTGCCGGAACCGCCACCAAGCCCACACCAGCACGGCGACCAGCGCCACCGCGCACATCGCCCTGGTCACGGTGAGTACCTTGCCCGAGTCCAACGAGGTCACCCAGCCGACCGCATGCATCATGATGGTCGGCAGCGAGAGCCAGTTGATGATCTTCTTCGAGCCGGACAGTGCGGTCAGCCAGCCGATGCCGACGCCCGCGATGGCCGAGGCGGCCACGAAGACCGCCGCGAACACGGCGAGCCCGAGCCCGGCGATCTTGGCGAACATCAGCGCCGGATGCGGCATGTCCTCGGTCGGCTCGGCGGCATCGTGCGGCCGTTCGCTCTCCGGTAGGTTCGCCGGGTCGCGTCCGGCCCGCTGAGCGGCGCGCTTCTCGCGTTCGTGCAGCATCCAGATCCACACCAGGAACGGCAGCGCGATGCCCGCCGTCGCCTTGATCGCCACGCCGATCGCGACCACCACGATGCCCGCCACGTGGTGGCGTTCCAGCACCAGCGCGATGCCCGCGCACATCAGGCCGACCATCAGCATCTCGTTGTGCACACCACCCCAGAGGTGGATCAGCACCAGCGGGTTGAGCACCGCGAGCCACAGCGCCACCGTCGGCTTGCCGCCGAGGTGCTTGGTCAGATAGGGCACGGCCCACATCATCAGCGCGAGGCCGGGCAGCATGACGATCCGCATCGCGATGGTGCCCGCGACGACATTGTCGCCGGTGATGCTGGTGATGCCGCGGCCGAGCAGCAGGAAGATCGGGCCGTACGGCGCGGTGGTGGTCTTCCACACCGGGCTCACGTTGTCGAGCAGCACGCCGGGGTTCACGATCGGGCCGCTGACGTACGGATCGAAGCCGTCGCGCAGCAGCGCGCCCTGCGCCAGATACGAGTAGACGTCCTGGCTGAACATCGGCACGGCGAACAACAGCGGGGTGATCCAGATCCCGACGATCGCGCGTAGCTCGTTGAGCGTCACGCCGGCGTCGACCCGATCGTCCCGCCCGATCGTGGTGCGGCCGAGTCGCACCCACGCGACGATCATCAGCAGCACGCCGATCCAGATGACGATCGTCGACAGCGCGTACCCGTGGCCGAACCGTAGCCAGGACAGGTGCAGCGCCTCGAGGATCGGGTCGCGCTTGCGGGTGCTGCCCGCGCCGAAGCCGCCGAAGGTGATCATGATCGCGCCGTAGCAGCCGAGCATCGCGGCATGCCCTTCCGGGCTGCGCAGGAAGAGGGCGGCGGTACGCATCCATGACCGCGCACTCGGGGGCTCGACGGCGGCCGATTCGCGTTTCGCCGCGATGTTCGGTGCGTGGCCGGTGATTTCAGTCAATGTGGCCTCTGCGGCGCGCGTTTCGGGGGAAGCCATCTGGTGTCGGTCCCCCCGAATGGTCAGCGGTCGCAACCGCGAGTGAATAGGTCGGCGCCTAGTTTACGGCGTCGCCGGGAACACTATCTCGCTGGTACGCGCGGTTTCATCTCGAGCGGGCGGGTCTAGCCGGTAATGCGGGTTGCCGCCAGTTTTCCAGACAGCAGCGTGGTCGGCACCCCTACGCCCGGGGTGGTGCCGCAACCGGCGATAACTACATTGTCGCTGGTGCGCGGAAAATTGCGCGAACGAAATGGTCCGGTTTGCCGGAAGAAGTGGGCCGCGGAGAACGGTGTGCCGGCCAGCAGGCCTTGATCGCGCCAGGTTTGTGGGGTGTCGAGATGGTCGACAGCGAAATGCGCGGCAATGCCCGCGTAACCGCGTTCTTCCAGCACTTGGAGCAGTTCGCGCAGGTAGGCAGGGCCGATTCGGGGCCAGTCCAGGGGAGCGGCGTCCAGATTCGGACAGGGGGCCAGTAAAGAGAATGGTTCGTGCTGTCCGTCCGGACGGGTGATGTAGAGGCCGGGGTCGGTGAGGGCGGGTCGGGTGAGCAATAGCGACGGGTCGCTCATCAACCGGCCACGTCGGCCCGCGATCTCCGCGAACGTCTTGTCCCACGCCGCCCCGAAGTCGATGGTGTGGTGTGCCTGGATGGGCCAGGTGCGGGCCACCTCGGCGGGCACCGTGCCGTGCGCGACGACCGCGGAGGGCGCGGCCCGCAACCCGCGCCGACGCCGCACGCCGAAGCGGTCGATGGAGCCGAGATCGGTGGTCAGCACCAGGGCATCGCAGTCGAACGTGCGACCGTCGGCGGTGCGCACGCGCTCGGCTCGTCGCCTCGCGTAATCCACTCCGGTCACCTCGGTGCCCAGTTCGAGCGTCCCGCCCGCCGCCGTGAACGCCTCGGCCATGGCCGTCGCGATGGCCCGCATGCCGCCTTCGGGGAAGTAGACGCCGAGCGAGGTGTCCATGTGCGGGATCGCGCCGTACACCGCCAGTGCCTCGGCGGGCGGCAGGCCCGCGTACAGCGCCTGGAAGGTGAACAACCGGGCCAGTCGCGGATCCCGCAGGATCCGGTCGACCCGGGGACCGAGCCTGCCGAACCCGCCCAGGCGCACCAAAGCCGCTAGCGCACGGCGCTTTTCGGGTATCCGGACCATGTCCAGCGGCGAATCGAAGTTGGTGTCCATGAACTCGGAGAACTCGGCCGCGTAGATCCGCGCCAGCCAATCCCGCAGCCGCCGATAGCGCCGCGCCTCCGCCGGGCCGCAGACCCGCGCGACCTCCTCGGCCATGGCGTCGGGGTCGGCGAACACCCGCAGCGTCGCGCCGTCGGCGAACTTGGCGTGATAACTGGGTGTCAGCTGCTGGATGCGCAGCGCGGGCTTGCAGGTCTCTGGTGTCCGGCCGACTGCGGCCAGCGCGTCGGTGATCAGCTCGGGCAGCGTCAACACGGTTGCGCCGGAATCGATCTCGTAATCAGGACCCTGATAGCGCCCGACCCGTCCGCCCGGATGATCGGCCCGCTCGATCAGGGTGACGTTGCGTCCGGCACCGGTGAGGTACAGCGCGGCGGACAACCCGGCCAGCCCGGCACCGACCACGACCACGCGATCCGTCGGTCCGGCAACGGTTTTCATCGGACGGGTAGTGACCTGATCGGAGGTGACGTTCGGCACTCCCTGATCGATCGGCAGCCGATCGGTCGATGCGGCAACGTCTTTCATGAGATTCCCCTCTTCGCGGCACGCGCCGGCTCGGCGTCGATCGGTGTGACCCGATCCGCCACAACCACTTTCACGCAGCGCGCTTGGTCGCCGCCAACGCCATGGCCCGCAACCGCTCTTTCGCGGCCGGTGTCGCCGTGCTGGTTTCGATGGCGGCCAGCCCGGCGTCGGTGAGCTCGCTGATCCGGCGTTCCACCTCGTCGACCGCGCCGAGTTCGGTGATGACGTCGCGCAGCTTCGCGACTTCTGCCGCGCCCAGATCGGTGCCGATGCTGGTGCGCAGCAGTTTCGCCGCGGCCGGATCAGCCTTGTCGGCCCTGGCCAGCGCTTCGGCGAGCAGCACGGTGCGCTTGCCCTCGCGCAGGTCGTCGCCGGACGGTTTACCGGTGACGGCGGGATCGCCGAACACGCCGAGTAGGTCGTCGCGCAACTGGAAGGCGATGCCGATGTCGGTGCCGAACAAACGGTAGGCGTCGACCAGGCCCTGGTCGGCGTCGGCGATGGCCGCGCCCAGGTGCAGCGGGCGTTCGACGGTATAGGCGGCGGTCTTGTACCGGTTGATTCGCAGCGCGGCCTCGACCGACTCGTCGGCACCCGCCTCGCCGTGGATGTCGAGGAGCTGGCCGCCGAGCACCTCGGTGCGCATGCTCGCCCACACCGGCGCGAACCGGGCGATCGCCGCCGGGTCGAGTCCGGAGGCGTGCACCATGTCATCGGCCCAGGCCAGCGCCAGATCGCCGACCAGGATCGCGACGCTCGCGCCGAAGTGCGCGGAGTCGCCCGCCCAGCCGCGGTCGCGGTGGCGCTGCTCGAAGTCGACGTGCACCGTCGGGAAGCGGCGGCGGGTGCGCGAGGAGTCGATGATGTCGTCGTGGATCAGCGCGCAGGCCTGCACGAGTTCCAACGCCGCGCACGCGGTCAGCACCGCATCGGCCGCCGGGCCGTCGGCGTCGCCGCCCGCGCCGAGCCAGCCGGTCCAGGCGAACGCGGGCCTGGTGCGCTTGCCGCCGCGCAGCACGAACAGTTCCAGCGCGTCCGCGGCCTCGATGAAGACCGGGCCGAGCTCCTCGACCATGCCGCGCCGGGTGGCGAAGAACCTGGTCAGCGCGTCTTCCACGGCGGTGACGAAGGCAGGCGTCCCTGGCTGCGCTGCGATGAGGTCGGCCGCCGAGGTGCGGTGAGGCGTCTGGATACCAGGTCCGGCGGACAGGGGAGCCTCCAAAGTAATGCGGTGGGTAGGCGCGAAGCGCTACTGGTTCGGTCCGAAGAATACGCGTACTCGTCGGTACGACCAGTGAGGCCTGCCGCCGGTCACCACTACACTGAACCGGTGACTTTCGACAATGCGCGGGGACGCTCGACCCCAGGCCGTCCGCCCCGGACGCACCCGGACGTCTCTGCCACACCTTCGGTTGTCCAGAGTCTGCGGGCCCATTCCAGCGCCTCGGTGCCGTTCTCCGTCGAGTTCAATCCGCCGCGCGACGCAGCCAACGAGGCCAGGCTGTGGCGGGCCGTGCGCCAGTTCGAGCGGATGCATCCCGCGTTCGTCTCGATGACCTACGGCGCGGGCGGGTCCACCCGTGACCGCACCGTGCGGGTCACCGGTGAGCTCGCGCAACAGACCACCCTGCTGCCGGTGGCGCACCTGACCGCCGTGGAGCACAGCCTGTCCGAATTGCGTTCGCTGGTCGGCTCTTACGCCGATTCGGGCATCCGCAACATCCTGGTGCTGCGCGGCGACCCGCCCGGCGATCCGCTCGGCGAATGGCAGCAGCATCCCGAAGGTGTCGCCTTCGCCGAGGAGCTGGTGCGCATCGTGCGCGACCTGGGCGACTTCCATGTCGGCGTCGCGTCGTTCCCGCAGGGCCACCACCGGTCGCCGGATCTGGACTCCGACACCGCGTACCTGGCCGCGAAACTGCGTGCGGGCGCGGAGTATTCGATCACCCAGATGTTCTTCGATGTCGACCACTACCTGCGGTTGCGTGACCGGATCGTGAAGTTCGATCCGATCGAGGGCGCCAAGCCGATCATTCCCGAGCTGATGCCGATCACCTCGTTGCGCACGGTGGCCAGGGCCGAGGAACTGTGCGGCCGCGCGCTGCCGTCGTCGGTGCTCGAGCGACTGAACAAGGCTGCGGGCGATGCACCCGACGGGAATCAGGCTGCGGTGCGCGAGGTGGGCATCGAGATCGCCACCGAGATGGCGCAGCGGCTCATCGATGAGGGTGCGCCCTGCCTGCACTTCATCACGCTGAACTTCGCCAAGGCGACCACCGAGGTGCTCACCAATCTCGGTTATGGCGTCACCGCGGCGCCGATCAGCGCCTGACAGTCACCGCCGCCCGATCAGCGCTGAACACACACCGCCGCACGCCTCCTGATTTCCCGCACCGGAAATCGCATGCGATTCCAGGTGCGGGAAGCCGAAGGGCGTGCGGCGGTGGGGATTACCAGCCGGGGGTTCCGGCGAGCGGGACGTTGACGTAGCTGGGTGCTGCCGGATCCAGTTGCAGGTGTTGGGGTTTGAGCTCGGTCGCGTCCAGCATTGGTCGGATGGGCAGGCCCTTCGGGTAGTTGCCCGCGAAGATATCCACCCGAAGCCGGTGTCCAGGTTGCAGTATCGCGTCGGTCGGGGCGAGGCCGAGGTCGAGCTGGGTGGGCCGGCCGGGGACCATGGGCTGCCGGGCGGCGAGGGACATCAGCGGGAACGGATCGGTGTAGGCGCCGTCGGGTGAGCGGCGGCTCTTGTCGTCGTCGACGGCGCGCATCGAGGACATCAGCTGACCGGTGGTCAACGTCACCGAACGGCCATCGGGGGCAACATCATTCAGCGTCGCGGTCCAGTAGCCGTCGGTGGCGTCGTGCACGGTGTTCAGGTGCACCGCGATCGGTCCGGAGATGGTCGTCGGCTCGGCCACCGGCGGGCTGGTGAAGGTCAGCCCGCTGAGCTCCTGCACCCTGGCGTCTTTGCCGCAGCCGGTGAAGACGAGGATGCCCGCGGTGCCCTGAACCGAATCGGACGAGCAGAGGCTGGCCAGACCTGGTGCGACGGTGAGCCGGGACGTCTCCGAAGTCGGTTCGGCCGTGAGACTTCCGTCATGCACGCTGGTGTTCGTAGTACCGCTCGGTGCCGCCGACAGATACAGTCGCCGATGGCTCGCCTCGGCCCGCGGGAACTGCTCGTTGCTGGTCCAGCCCGCCCCCTGCTGCCACATCGTCACCGGGCCGTAGCCATCGATGCCGTTGTCGATGCCCTTGAGCCACTTGTCGAACCAGGCACGTGTGAGCACATCGATGCGCGGCGGCTCGCCGGACCTGCCGCGCATGTCGAAGCCCGCGTTCACGTGGTAGCTGTTGCCCATGATCAGCTGCTTCTGGCCGGGCGGCAGCGGAATGTCTTGGTAGATACGGGGTTCGCCGTTGGCGAAGTTGTCGTGCCAGCCGCCGATCACCAGGGTGGGCACGGTGATGCGTTCGGGATGCCCGAGCCAGGCCTGGCGGAGCGGACTGTCCGGGTCGAGGACGCTGTGCAGCTGTGGCTGAATCGCGTCGAACGAATCGGTGCCAACGGTCTGAATACCCACGTCCATGAACGACATCGGGCTGGCCAGCCGGTCGGCCAGCCACTGCATATCGAACTTGCCCTGCACCAGCGACACGAGATCCGGCATGAGCTTGAGCGCGTTCACCGCGAGCAGGTAGGGGAGCAAGATCCCGATGGCCGCGCCGCCCGGCGCGATCATGTCGCGCACCAGATCGTTGCCCGGCACCACCGGAACGATGGCTTTCAGTGCTGGCGGCTGCTTTTCGGCCGCCTGCACCTGATTGATCCCGGAGTAGGAGGCGCCGGTCATCCCGACCTTGCCGTCCGACCACGGTTGCGCCGCCGCCCAGGCGATGACCTCGGGGGTGTCCTGCTGATCCTTCGGACCCCACGGCTCCCAGATCCCTTGGGAGAACCCGGTTCCACGCACATCGACCACCACCTGGGTGTACCCACTGCGAATCAGGTTGGGGTCCACCGCGAAAGCACGCCCGAACCCGCCGCCCGCCACCCGGGTCGCGTCGGTGAGCGCTTCCAAAGGCGTACCCGGCAACTGGAAGTCACGCAGGAACCCGACCACCGCGTCGGACAGCACCGGCACCGATAGCGCCGTCTGCGCGACCATCGACAACAGCTTGGTGTAGGGCGTCAGATTCACGATCGTCGGCAGCGGCGTGCTGACCGGTCCGTTCGCATCCGCCGGGCGATACACATTCGCCTTGAGTACGGTGCCGTCGCTCATGGTGATCGGCACGTCCCAGTCGATATGCATCGCCGGATATTGCTGCGGACCATCATGTAGCGCCGTCCACGCGACCGCCCCCTCAGGTGCGGCCGGCACCCCAGGTGCCACCAGCACCTGCGAAACCGTAAGCAGCGCAAGCACTCCGACAAAACCCCTGATCCACCGGCGGCCTGGAGCAATCCTCATCGATATCCTCCCTCTCCTGATCGGCCAGAAATATACATGCACGCTTGTATGTTTCCGGCCGATTGGCAGAAGTATGTCGATATGCCCAAGCCCACCCCCACAACCTGTGCGCCCTGCCGACTACACCAACCAACGCCCCCCGACTGAGCCCAACACCAGCCGCACTCTCTCTCGGGATCGGCACTCGAAATAGGGCCCTATTCCGAGTGCAGATCCCAAGAGAAAGTGCAGATTTCGCCGACAGCGGGCCGGGGGTGCGGGGTCAGGCGGCGCGGGCGGCGCGTAGGCCCCAGGCGTCGGCGAGGAGGCGGTGGGACTCCAGGCGGTCGGCGTGGTGGTGGGTGATGCTGGTGATGAGGAGTTCGTCGGCGCCGGTGACTCGTTGGAGTGCCTCGAGTCGTTCCACGACGGTGCTTGGTGCGCCGACGAATTGGGAGGCCAGGCGGTCGGCTACCAGGCGGTGCTGCTCCGGGGTGAGTGGGGCGGCGGTGGTGGGGTCGAGGTAGTCGGCTGCGCCTGCGCCGCTGCGGATGCTGTGTACCCAGTGGCCGTAGGTGGACGCGTGGTGCTGGGCGGTGGCGTCGTCGCCGGCGACGACCACGTCGGCCGAGATCACCACGTACGGTTCGGCCAGCTGTGCGGAGGGGCGGAAGGCGGCGCGGTAGGACTCGACGGCGTCCAGGGCGGTGCCGGGCGACACGTGGTAGGCCGCCGCGAACGGCAGTCCGAGTTGCCCGGCCAGCACGGCGCTTTCCCCGCCCGAGCTGCCGAACAGCCACAGCTCGACCTGTGCGCCCTCACCCGGAACGGCATGCAGCGCAACGCCGTCCTTGCTCACGAAGTGGCCGCCGAGCAGTGCGCGCACCTCGTCGACCTGTTCGGCGAAGTCCAGCGGTTGCGCGCCCTCCTGCTGGAGCGCGGCGGCCGAGGCGAGGAACTTCGACCGGTCCGCGATCCGGCCGGGATCGAACGGCGGCGGAACCACCACACCGTCCCTGACCTCGGTCCGTCCGGTGGCCGTGTCCACCTTGGGGTGACTGCCCTTGGAGTGCGACGGCTCCGAGCCGTACTGGCTGCGCCGGTGACCGGACCGCCCCAGACCGAGGTCGAGCCGGCCGGGATACAGCGCGTCGATGGTGCCGAACGCCTCCACGATCGACGCCGAGGTGTGGTGGCCGACCTGAACGGCCGCCGACCCCACCCGAATTCGCGAGGTGGCCGCCGCGACCAGGCCGATCAGGGTGATCGACGAGGAACTGGCCACCGAGACGAAGTGGTGCTCGGCCAGCCAATAGCGGTGGTAGCCCCACTGTTCCGCGTGCTGCGCCAGATCGATGGTGTTGCGCAGCGCCTGCTGCGCGGTCGACCCGGCGCTGACCGGAGACAGGTCGAGGATCGAGAGTGGCACGGTCATGAATTCCTCCCTAGCCGTGGATGCTGCTCGCCCGCCTCGATCGCCACGCGCAGCCGGTTCTCGGCGGGCGCGAGCGGGCAGGTCGCGAAATCGGTGAAGGCGCAAGGCAAGTTGGCCGCGCGGTTGAAGTCGAGGCGCACCGTGCCATCCGCGTCCGGTGCGCCGACCGCGAGCGCGCGTGCCGTCGGGTAGGTGGTGATGCCGCTGGTCGCATCGGTGAACAGCAGGCGAAGGTCGCTCGGATCGCCGAACGCGATGACCCGCTCGGTGGCCTCGCCGATGGTGAATTCGATGGTGCCGGAAGCAGTGTGGTGGTGTTCGAGCCCGTCGACCACGGCACCGGTGGTCACCGTGGTCTGCTCGTCGAACGGCGTGAACCGGCCCTGCACCACCCAGCGCGGATCCGGAGCGTAAGTAGGGATGCCGTCGAAACTCGACAGCGTCGGCGCGGCCGGATCGTGCACGCGCACCGCGTACAGCCCGGTGCGCCGGATCACCTCGAGCACCCGATGTTCGTGCAGCACACTGAGTCCCGGCGCCCCCTCGGCGGGCGTGATGATCTGCACACCCGCGATGCCGACGCCGTCGAACTCCAGCCGGTCGGCCGGCTGCGCGGTGATGAACACCTTGTCGTCGGTGACCCACCAGGTGCCCGGCACGTCCGGCAGCCGCTCGGGTTGGTCGGTGAGCCAATGCAATCCGGTCAGGCTGAGGAAGCCGAGCGGGTCACGCAACTGGTCCTCCCTGGCGTGATGCCAATGCGCCCACTCGGTTTCGAAAACGGTGCTGATGCTTGTCGTCATGACGCTCGTGCTCCTTCGTGGGCGGTGGTGTGCTGGTGCGGATGGCGCAGCCCGAGATGTTCGCGCAGGGTTGTGCCGGTGTATTCGGTGCGGAAACTGCCGCGCTCCTGCAGTTCCGGGACGACCCGGTCGACGAATTCGTCCAGCCCGGCCGGGGTGAGATGCGGGACCAGGATGAAACCGTCACTGGCGTCGGACTGGACGTAGGTGTCGATCTGCTCGGCGACGGCGGCGGGCGTGCCGACGAACTGCTGGCGCGCGGTGACCTCGATGATCAGCTCACGGATGCTGAGGTTTTCGGCCTCGGCCTTGGCCCGCCACGCGTCGGCGACCTCGCGCGGGTCCTTGGCGTGGCGCACCCGGCCGCGGGTGATGGTGACATTGTCGGTCGGTTCGACGTCGGGCAGCGGACCGTCCGGGTCATAGCCGGAAAGGTCACGGCCCCAGACCTGTTCGAGGAACGCGATGGCGGTCTGCGGGCCGACCTGCTGGCGCCGGATGTGGCGGGCACGATCCTCGGCGTCCTGTGCGCTGTCGCCGAGCACGAAGGTGGCGGCGGGAAGGATCTTCAGCTCGTCCGGTGTCCGGCCGTATTTCGCCAACCGGCCCTTGACGTCCGCGTAGAAGCGCTGTCCCGCTTCGAGCGTGCCGTGCCCGGTGAAGATCGCGTCGGCGGCGGCCGCGCCGAACTCGCGGCCGTCGCCGGAATCGCCCGCCTGCAACAACACCGGATGCCCCTGCGGGCTCGGCGGCAGCACGAAGCGGCCGGCGATATCGAATTGCCCACCGCGATGGCAGGTTTCGGGGATCTCGCGGGCGAACACCCCCGCGGCCCGATCGACCACCAGGGTGTCGGCGGCCCAGCTGTCCCACAGCTTGCGGGTCACCTCGACCACCTCGGCGGCGCGCTGGTAGCGCTGAGCATGCTCGAGATAGCCACCGCGGCGGAAGTTTGCGCCGGTGAACGCGTCGGAGGAGGTGACGACGTTCCAGGCGGCGCGGCCGCCGGACAGGTGGTCCAGCGAGGCGAACTGCTTGGCCAGCTCGAACGGCTCGTTGTAGGTGCTGTTGATGGTGCCCGCGAGGCCGAGCTTCTCGGTCACCCCGGCCAGCGCGTTGAGTACCGTGAAGGTGTCCGGCCTGCCGACCACGTCGAGATCGTGGATGCGCCCGAGGTGTTCGCGCAGCCGCAGCCCCTCGGCGAGGAAGAAGAAGTCGAACAGGCCGCGCTCGGCGGTCTTCGCCAGGTGCACGAACGATTCGAAATCGACCTGGCTCTTGGACGCCGGGTCGGCCCACACGGTGGTGTTGTTGACGCCGGGGAAGTGGGCGGCGAGATGGATCTGCTTGCGTGGTTTGCCGGTCACGACGGCGTACCTTCCTGGATCGTGGTGGTGTCGGCGTAGCGGCTGCGTGGCCGCGGCAAGCCGAGCCGGTCGCGCAACGTGCTGGCGGACAGCGGCTTACGTGCCAACGCGGCAAGGTGGCCAACGGTCGCCGATACCGCGAGCGGGCGGAGCACGACACCGTCGGCCGCGCCGGAAGCGCCGATGGCACCCAGCAATTCGCGCAGCGCTGCCGGAGTTCCGATGTGGCGCAGGCCGGTCGGGGCAGCGTCGGACCATTGATCCAACTGGGCCACCTCAGCCTGCGCGGCGTCCGGTGCCTCGGCGAGATGGACGTCGACATCCAGCAGAATTCGCACGGCGTCGGGATCGCGGTCCGCGGCTCGGATGGCCGTCCGCAGCGCCGTGCGCAAGACCCGCGCCGCGTCGAGATTGCCTGCGGTGATCCGAATCAGGTCGCCACGACGCACCGCGACACCCGTGCTCGCGTCAGCATCGGCCCGCACCGCGACGATCGACTGCCCCTGCGGCGAGCGCGGTGTGATCGATGGCCCCCTCACCGAGAAGTTGTCCCCGGCAAAGTCGATGTAATGCAGCTTGTCTCGATCGATGAAGCGCCCGGTGGGCACATCGCGGATCTCCGCGCCGTCCTCCCAGCTGTCCCACAGCCGGGCGACCACCTCGATCGCCTCGTCCGCCTCATGCCACAGCGCCACCGCGTCCTGTTCGCCCTTGCGCCCGAATGCCCGTGCCTGCTCCACCCCTTCGGATACGGTGACCTCCCAACCGGCGCGCCCGAACGAGGCGAAATCGAGACTCTGGATGGCCTTGGCCAGATGGAACGGCTCGGTATGCGTCACCGCGCCCTGCGGCAGCAGACCGATGTGCCGAGTGGCCGCCGCGACCCTGGCGGCGATCGCCACTGCGTCGAGCCTGCCGCGCGCGACACCGGGCCCGCCGGGCTGCAGCCCGAACGAGTCCGGCACGAATACCGCATCGACACCGGACTTTTCGGCCGCGGTGACCGCGTCCACCCAGTACTCGCCGGTGAACAGATCCTCGGCCCGCGAGTCGTCGCGCCGCCAGGACGCCGGGTGGATCCCGGTCCCGGCGAGTTCCAGGCCGAGGAAGAACTCGGATTCGGCCATCAGTAGGTTTCCTTCCAGTCGAGGCACTGTCGCGCCGCCGGGTGCACACCGGCGGCGTCGGGCGCGAAGAAGAACGCGTGCTGCCACAGGTCGGTGGCCGCGGTGTGTTCCGGCACGTGCAGATGCGTGCGCCACCAACGCTTCGCCCGAGTGGGCAGCGAACCCCGCTCCGGCCTGCTCCGGCAGTGCGCGGGCCGGTCGGTGCGGACGAGTATCCGGCTGTGCCGATAGGTCGATTCCGACATCAGGATGGTCCTTTCGCGACGGCGGGGGAGGGGATGGCCGACAGCAGCTCGCGGGTGTACTCGTGCTGCGGGTTGTCGAAAATCGCGGCGGTCGGCCCGGATTCGACGATGCGGCCGTGCCGCATGACGGCGACGTGATCGCTGATCCGGCGGACCACCGCGAGGTCGTGCGAGATGAACAGGTAGCTCAGCGACAATTCGGCCTGCAAGCGGTCGAGCAGCTCCAGGATCTGCGCCTGCACCGAGGCGTCGAGGGCGGAGACCGGCTCGTCCAGCACCAGTAGGTCCGGATGCAGGGCGAGCGCGCGGGCGATGGCGATGCGTTGCCGCTGTCCGCCGGACAATTCGGCGGGGCGGCGCTGCGCGAAGTGCGCGGGCAGCGCCACTTGGTCGAGCAGTTCGGCGACGCGGGCCTGCCTGGCCGCGCGGTCGCCGACCCCGTACGCGCGCAACGGTTCCTCGATGATCGTGCCGACCCGCCACCGGGGATCCAGTGAGGAGTACGGGTTCTGGTACACCACCTGGAACCGTTTGCGCAGTGCCCGCAGCCGAGTGCCGCGCACCCGGGTCAGCTCGTGCCCGTCGAAGGTGACTCCGCCGCTGTCGGGTTCGGTGAGCCGCAACGCGATTCGCGCCGTGGTCGACTTACCCGAGCCGGATTCGCCGACCAGCGACAGGGTTTCGCCGCGGCCGAGTTCGAACCCGACCCCGGCGACCGCCGTCACCGACCCACCGGCCTGCGCGCGGAACCGCTTGTGCACCTCGCGCAGCGCCAGCAGCGGCGCGCCCTCGCGCGGCTTGGGCGTCCGATAGGCGCCCGCGGGCGCGAGACTCGGCGACGCGGCCAGCAGCCGTTTGGTGTACGGATGCCGTGGTTCGGCAAGCACTGTCGCCGTCGGTCCGCTCTCCACGATCTCGCCGCCGTTCAGCACGACGATCCGATCGGCGCGCTCGGCGGCCACCGCGAGATCATGGGTGATCAACAGCACCGCGGTGCCCTTGGCCGCGATCTGGGCCGCCAGCTGATCGAGCACCCGCCGCGCCACCGTGGCATCCAGCGCACTGGTCGGCTCGTCCGCGATCACCAGCTCCGGCCGGCAGGCCAGCGCGGACGCGATGAGCACCCGCTGCCGTTGCCCGCCCGAAAGTTCGTGGGGGTACTGCACTTCCCGCAGTTCCGGTCGATCGATACCGGCCTCGGCCAGCAGCTCGATCGCGCGCTCGCGCGCCGACCGCTTGTCGGCCAGCCGGTGGACCAGCAGCGACTCGGCTACCTGATCGCCGACGCGCCGCACGGGATTGAGCGACAATCCGGGATCTTGCGGCACGAAACCGATCCGCGCACCACGCAGCCGCTGCAACGCCCGGTCGGACCGGGTGTCGATGACGTGCCCGTCGAACGCGATGGTTCCGCCGGTGATGTCGGCGTTCGCCCCGAGCAGGCCGATCACCGCCTGCGCGAGAGTGGACTTGCCGGAACCGGATTCACCGACCAGGGCCACCACCTCACCGCGGGCCACACTCAGCGAGACGCCGGCCAATGCGTTGACGTCGCCGGAATCGGACCGGTAGCGCACGCGCAGGTTGTCGATCCGCAGCAGCGGACCTGATTCCGGCCCTGCGGTTTCGGCCCGCGAGAGCGCGTCGGACCGTTCGTCGGTGGGTGCCGCGCGCGGCGAAGAAGCGGTGGTGGTCATCAGCTATTCGTTCCTTCCTACGGCGCGCCCGAGGCGCTGGGCGGCCACGACAACCGCGACGATGACCAGTCCGGGGAGGGTGGTCATCCACCAGGCGGTGGCGAGATAGTTGCGGCCCTCGGAGATGAGCGAACCCCACTCGGGGGTGGGCGGTTTCGCGCCATAACCGAGGAAGCTGAGGGCCGAGATGGAGAGCACGGCCATGCCGAATTCGACGGCGGCCAGCGCGAGCACCGGCTGGTAGGAGTTGGGCAGCACGTGCCGCAGCAGCACCGTGTACCAGCGGACTCCCGAAGCCTGCGCCGCTTCGACGAATACCGCGTGCCGTACCCGCAAGACCTCCGATCGCATCACGCGCGCGAAGTTGGCGACGAGTGAAACACCCACCGCGATCGCCACATTCCGGGTGCCGAAGCCGAGCGCGGTCACCAGGGCCAGCGACAGCAGCAGCGCCGGAATCGAAAGCAGCACATCGACGACGCGCATGACGGCGGCGTCGACGATGCCACCGGCCGCGCCCGACAGCAGGCCGAGCACCGACCCGGTGATCAGCGCGATGCCTACTGCGGCGAGCGTGGCGGTCAGCGAGAGCCCGGCACCGTGCACCATGCGCGTGTACAGGTCGCGGCCGAGATTGTCGGTGCCGAACCAGTGCTGCGCACTGGGACTTTGGAACTTCTGCGCGGGCACCCCGACCAACGGATCGCCGCCGGCGAACACCGAAGGGAACAACGCCCATCCGACTGCGAGCAGCACAACCACACCGGACAGGACCAGTACCGCGTTGTCGCGCAACCACTTCCACCGAGGCACCGGTGTGCGCAGGCGCGGCACCGTGCCGCGCCGCTCATCGATGACGTCAACCATGAATTGCCACCCCTTCGGCAGTGCCGCCGATCCGATCCTCGGTCTCCTCGTCCGCGGCCGCCCGGCGCGATCGGGTGACGATGCGCGGGTCGAGCAGCGGATACAGCAGGTCCACCGCGAGATTCACGGTGACGAAGACGACCGAGGTGAGCAGGACGATGCCCTGCACCACCGGAATGTCCTGGGCCAGTACGGCGGTCTGGGTGAGACGACCGACACCCTGCCGGGCGAAGACCGTCTCCACCACCACCGATCCGGCGAGCATGTTGCCGACCAGCACCCCCGCGATCGTGAAGGTGGGCACGCTGGCCGGGCGCAGCACGTGCTTACGCTGCACCCACCAGCGCGAACCACCCTTCGACAGCGCCACATCGACGTACGGCTGCCGCCAGGTCGACGCCAGCCCGGCGGTCAGCACCTGCGCGATCACTGCGCCGATGGGCAGCGCGAGGGTCAGTGCGGGCAGCACCGTGCCGGAGAAGCCATGACCGCCGAAGGCCGGGGCCAGCCGCAATCGGAACGAGAACAGTTGCAGCAGTAGCAATCCGGTCCAGAACGTCGGCACCGACACCGCGAGCGAGGGCAGCGTGGTGAGTGCGGTGCGCAGCCACGGCCGCCTCGTATACGTCGAGGCGAAGGCCAGTGCCACACCGCCGACGGTCGCGAAAAGCAGGGCGAGCCCAGCCAATCCGAGCGTCCCGGGCAGCGCGTCACCGATGGCACCGGTCACCGGCTGCCCGGTGGAGATCGAGTGACCGAGATCGCCACGCACCGCATGGCCGAGTGCGGTCCAATATTGTTCCCACAGCGGACGATCCAGCCCGTAGCGGGCCTGCAGCTCGGCAATGGCAGCTTTGTCCACCGGTGTGCCGATACCGCCGCCGTCGGCCGCGATGGAGATCGGGTCGGCGGGCAGCAGGTACAGCACCACGAAGGAGATGGTGAACGCCGCCCACAGCACCCAGATCGCCTGCAGGACCCGCAGAGCCAGATAGCGCGCCATCGTTACCGCCCGCTCAGCCAGGTATCGAAGAACTGTAGTCGCGCCGAGGCCTCGAACTTCAGATCCTGGGTGGTGCTGCCCGCGCCGATGGCCTGGGACAGCTCCACCGTCGGAATCAGCAGTCCGGCGTCGAGCACCTGCTGCTGTGCGGTATGGATGAGGCCGGTGCGGATGCCGGCGTCGGTCGTGCTCAGCTGTCCGTTCAGCGCGTCGTCGAGCGCGGGGATGCCCTCCCGCGCATTGAGGTTGCGGCCATCCAGGCCGAACGAGGTGCGCAGGATGTCCCCGTCGGCGCGGGTGGTGTTGCCGTAGGTGGTGTCGAAGTCCTTCGTGCCCTGCCGTGCCGTCTGCTCGGCGGTCGACACCAGATTCAGCTTCAGCTCGACCCCGACCTGTCGCAGCTGTTGCTGCACCAGCTCGATGATCGCCTGATTGCCGCCGAATACCTGACTGAACACCACCGAGAAGGACAGCCGCTCACCGCTCTTCGCCCGGATGCCGTCACCGCCGGGCGTCCAGCCCGCCTGGTCGAGAATGCCCTTGGCCTTCGCCGGGTCGTAGCCAAGTCGCGCGGAAAGATCCTGGTAGCCGGGCGTGCTGCTGGCCAGCGGGCTGGTCGCGGGCTTGAACTGCGGCCCGAGCACGGTGTCCACCAACTGTTTACGGTCGAGTGCGGGCAGCAGCGCCTGGCGCACCGCGGGATCGCGCAGCGGTCCGCGGGTCACGTTGGTCTGGAAGCCGAACGGCACACCGGGATTGGCGGTGCTCAGCACCCGCCCGCCCGCGGCCTCGATCTGTGGCGCGTCCTGCGGCAGCGCGTCGCTGACGGCGTCGAGCTGCCCCGAGGCGAGACTGCCGGTGCGCACACCGGATTCGGGCACCACGGTGAATTCGATCTTGTCCAGGTAGGCCTCGCCGCGATGCGCGAACACCGCCGAACCCCAGTGGTAACCGGCGCGTTTGGCCAGCGTCACCGACGCGTCCTGGCGGTAGTTCGCGTAGGTGAACGGCCCGCTGGCGATGTTGTCGCCGAGGCAGCGCTGCTCGGCGGGCTTGGCGGTGGTGACATCGGCCAGAATCCCGAGCTGGGTGGTCGAGGAGGCCTGTAGGAACTGCGCATTGGGCTTGCTGAACTCGACCCGCGCGGTCAGCTTGTCCACGGCGGTGGTGCCGACATAGTTGGTGAGGTAGCTCGAGGCCAGCGCGGCTTTGGCCGCGCCGAGCTTGATGACCGAATCGAAGGTCCTCTGCACGGAGTCCGCGGTGAGCGGCGTGCCGTCGCTGAAGGTGACGCCGTCGGTCAGGTGGAAGGTGAATACCTTCGCATCCGGCGAGACCTCCCAGCTCTGCGCCAGCCACGGCTTCAGCTCGCCGGTCTTCGGATCCTGATCGGTCAGCGAATCGACGATCTGCCTTGTCACGTACAGGGTTTGGTTGGTGCTCGACTGTGCGGGGTCCGAGCAGGTCGGCGCCTGCGACAGGCCGTAGCGCAGGGCGCCGCCCGGCTTCGGCGGTCCGGCGTCGCCGCCGGGTGCGGCCGAATCGGTGCCGCAGGCGGCCACGGTGGTGGCCGCGGCGAGCGCGCCTGCCAGCGCGACGATTCGGTGGCGGGTTCGGATCACGAGGTAACTCCAGATGTTTCGGTGCGGACGGGTTCGTCGCGCGGATCGAGCTCGGCGGTATCGGCGCCAGTTGCCAACGGACGGCTGGGAATTCGGCGGCGCAGCTCCGGCGCCACCTCGGTTTGGAACAGCGCGAGGCTGTCGAGATAGTCGATCTCGGGGCGGCCGTCGCGCTCGGCGGACAGGTGGATCACCTCGTGGCCGAACTGCTCGTGCTGCCTGCCGACCTTGTCGATCACCTGCTCAGGGCTGCCGACCAGCGCCGAACTGCGGGTGACGAAGTCGTCCAGGGTCTCGAACACCACCGGCAGGCCGAGCTTGCGCGCCAACGCGAGTCGCGCCTCGAAGATCGGCCGGTAAGTCTCCAGGGCCTGCTGGGAGCTGCGGGCGACATGGAATCCAGCGGTGCCCGCCCCGACCAGTGCGTCGGCCGGGTTGTGCCCGTAGAACTCCCAGCGCTCCCGATAGTGGCGGACCAGTTCGGCGTACGGCTCGATCGGGTTGGTGACGTTCGCCGAGAACAACGGATCACCGTGGCGCGCGGCCAGTTCCACCGAATCTCGACTCGTCGCGCTGCCGTGCCAGATCCGAATCTTCGGCTGCCACGGCCGCGGCAGTGCCTTGGCGTTCTGCAGTTCCGGCCGGAACCGGCCCGACCAGGTGACGCTGTCGCTGGCCCACAGCGCCCGAAACAGGTCGTAGCCTTCGCGATTGCGGTCCCACTGGTCGTCGGTGGTGACGTGGAACAGCTCGGCCTGCGCGGTCCCGTTGCCCTTGCCGATGATCAGCTCCAGGCGGCCGCCGGACAGATTGTCCAGCGTCGAATAGTCCTCGAAGGCGCGCACCGGGTCGAGCAGGCTCAGCGTGGTGACCGCCGTGAACAGCGCGATGCGCGAGGTGACCGCGGCAATGTGGCTGAGGATCACCGGCGGTGCGGCGGACAGAAACGGATCCTCGTGCCGCTCACCGACGGCGAACCCGTCGTAACCGAGATCCTCGGCCAGCCTTGCCTGTTCGACGACGTTCAGCAGCCGCTCCCTGGTGCCGGGCAGGCGGCCCGTCGTCGGATCCGGCACCCGGGTGACCAGGGTGAACAGTAGGAACTTCATGCGGTTGCTCCTAGTTCGTCGGTGAGCGCGGGCAGGTACTTCTCGAAGGGATGCGGACCGATCTCCTCAGCGGGCACGGCCGGGTCGTAGAGCGCGGTGTATCCGGCGGCCAGATAGAGGCCGACGGCCTCGGGTTGGCGTGGACCGGTGGTCAGGTAGATGCGCCGGTAGCCGCGTCGCGCGATCTCGGCTTCGAGCTGTTCGACAACGAACAACCCGAGCCCCTGCCTGCGATGCTCGCGGGAGGTCCAGATCCGTTTGAGCTCAGCCGTTTCCGCGTCGTAGCGCTGGAACGCGCCGCCCGCCACCGGTTCGCTGTCACGGGTGACGACCAACAGGGCGCCGTGTGGCGGCGCGAACTCCGTTGCCGGATAGTCACGGAGCGACGCGTGCATCTCACCGGGGCTGCGGCCGTAGCGGGTGCTGTATTCGACGGCGAGCTCGGCCAGTAGCGGCGCGGCCAGCGGATCGTCCTGTGCTACCTGGTGCACCCGTAGGTCGGGACGCGAAAGTTGTTGGGTCACCGGCTCACCGCTGCTTCGGTAGGCCGGGCGGATTGATCCGCGACTCGGTGACCTGCTCGGTCTTCAGGCCCCACCGATCGATCACCTGCTGATAGGTGCCGTGTTGGATGGCGTAGTTCAGCGCGTGCTGGACCGCGGTGATCAGCCCGTTGTTCTTCTTGGTGAGCACCGCGATCTCGCCCTGCAGCGCGTCGCCCGCCCCGGAGAAGGTGGCGAGGATCTTGGTCTGGTTCGCGGTGGCGGAGTGGTAGATCGCGGTCGGGTTCGGGCCGATGTAGCCGTCCAGCCGCTGCGAGGCGAGCGCCAGGTAGTAGTCGCTGGTCTGCTGGAAGTAGGCGATGTCGATGGGCGCCAAGCCCTCCGCGCGGTTCTGCTCGTTCCACTTCACCAGCAGCTGTTCCTGGTTGGTGCCGCTGCCGACGCCGATCCGCTTGCCCGCCAGGCTCTTACGATCCTTGTATTCGAGGGTGCTCTGCTTGGGCACCTCCAGCGCGACGGTGTCATTGCGGTAGGTGGCGAAGTCGTACTTCTCCTTGCGCTCCTCGGTCACCGTCACATTGGCGATGAAGGCGTCGACCTCACCGGAATCGATGCGTACGAAGTTCTGTGACCAATCCGCCACCTGCAGTTCGAGTTTCAAGCCGAGGATGTCGGCGACCAGCGAGGCGAAATCGACCTCGGAGCCGACCACGGTCTTGTCGTCGTCGGCGTAGAAGCGCAGCGGCGGCGCGGTACCGGACGCGCCGGTCACCACGAAGGTGCCGCGATCCCGAATGGCCTGCGGCACTTCGGCGGCGATGCTGTCCACCTTGGTGGTGCGCACCCGGCCGGTCTGGGCGGCGGAGAGGTCGAAGGTGATCGCACCGGCGGGCTGGGCCGCGGACTCTGCTTCGGGATCGGTGCAGCCGGTGGCCAGCAGTACGACCGCGGTCGCGGCGGCGGTGGCCAGGGCGGAGAGCTTCATCGGGAACCTGTTCATCAACGGACTCGGGAAAGGAACGCGCGGGTGCGCGGGTGGTGCGGATTGTCGAGGACGGCCTCGGGCGGCCCTTGTTCGACGATGGCGCCCGCATCGAGAAACACCACGGTGTCGGCGATCTCGCGGGCGAAGCCGATCTCATGGGTGACGATCACCAACGCGGTGCCGCCGTGCGCGAGGTCGCGGATTACATCCAGGACCTCGCCGACGAGTTCGGGATCCAGCGCGGAGGTGGGTTCGTCGAACAGAATCACCCTGGGGCGCAGGGCAAGTGCCCGCGCGATCGCGACGCGTTGCTGCTGGCCACCGGAGAGCCTGCGCGGGTACGCGTCGGCCAGTTCGCCGATGCCGACCCGGTCCAGCAGCACCCGCGCCTCGGCCTCGACCTCTTTGCGGTCCCGGCGCTGCGCGGAAAGCGGTGCGATGGTGACGTTGTCGAGCACGGTCAGATGCGGGAACAGGTTGAACTGCTGGAAGACGAACCCGATGCGGGAGCGCTGCTTACGCACCTCACGGTCGGGCAGCGCGTGCAAGGTGTTGCGGCGCAGCCGATATCCGATGAGCTCACCGTCGATGTGCACGGTGCCCGCGTCCAGCGACTCCAGGTGGTTGACCACCCGCAGCAGCGTGGACTTGCCGGAACCGGACGGGCCGATCACCGTGACCACCTCGCCGGAGCGCACGGTCAGGTCGACGCCGCGCAGCACCTCGTGCGCGCCATAGGCTTTACGGACGCCGCGGACTTCGACGGCGAGTGCGGTGGTCATCGGGTCGCTCCTCGCGGTGCGGTGGAACCGGATTCGGCGACCTCGCGCAGCTTCTGCCAGGCCCGCTGGGCCGGTGACGGTGGTGGCGTGCGCTGGGTGCCCTTGGCGTAGTGGCGCTCGATGTAGTACTGCGCCACCGAGAGAATGGTGGTGAGCACGATGTACCAGGCGGTCGCGACCAGCAGCAGCGGCACCACCCGGCCGTTGCGGCCGTAGATCACCTGGACCTGGTAGAACAGCTCCGCGATCGCCATCACCGACACGATCGAGGTGCCCTTGAACAGGCTGATCACCTCGTTGGTCGCATTGGGCAGGATCGAGCGCATGGCCTGCGGGACCACGATGGAGCGGAACTGGCGCACCTTCGGAATACCCAGCGCGGCAGCGGCTTCCAGCTGACCGGCGTCGACGGAGATGATGCCCGCGCGGATGATCTCGGCCGAGTACGCCGCCTGATGCAGCGCGAGACCGATCACCGCCGCGCTGAATCCGCTGATCACGCCGTTCACCTCGAAGGTGAAAAACGAAGGACCGAACGGGATTCCGATCGACAGCGTGTTGTACAGGTAGGCGATGTTGAACCAGAACAGCAGCTGCACGATGAGCGGAATCGACCGGAACGCCCAGATATAGCTCCACGAGATGACCCGGAGCACCGGATTGTTCGAGAGCCGCGCGATGGCCAGCGCGGTGCCGAGCAGGAAGCCGAGCGCGGTACCCCACGCGGTGAGTTCCAGGGTCACCTTCAGCGAGGCCAGCACCGACTTCGCGGTGATGTACTTCGCGAAAGTCGGCCAATCCCAACCGGGATTGGTGACCAGGCCGTGGATGAACTGGGCGAGCAGGATGAGCGCGACGGCGCTGATCACCCAGCGCCACGGGTGCCAGGTTTTGGCGACAGTCGGCGCGGAATCGCCTGAGCCGGTGGCGGATCCGTCCGGCACCAGGTCGAACGCGGTGGTTGCGCGAGTCTCGGTAGCGACCGGATCGCCGTCGGTAGTGCTGGGGACAGCGGCGGCATCGGGTGCGGTGGACGCGGTCATGACTGCGCCTCGTCGGCGCTCGGCTCCGTCATGACTGCAGCTGTGCCTGGTGTTCGCTCGCTGCGCTCACTCATGGTCGGGGTCCTTCGGAAGAACGAACGAGACCGCGCCACCTCGGGCCGCGGTCACATCACCCGGCCAGCGACGGGTGCAACAGACTGGCTGCGGGTCAGCCCCGACAGCTCGCGGTCGTCACCTTGCATTGGTCGATATGTCGGCGGCCCCAACGGGCGCCTCGGACAGCGGAGATGATCACTTCGGTTCCTCCATCGGTCCCGGCGGAAGCACCCGCACCCGGTGAGCCGGGGGGTTGCTGCGACGTCGACGAGCCAGGTCTCTCGGTCGCTCTGGATGGTTGTCGCCGATCCGGACACCGGATGATGTCAGGGTCGAGCCGAATTATCATGCCCAGCAGGGGAACCCTTAGACAAGGGAAGCGATCATCGTGAGCGTAGATCTTGTCTCGGCTCGATTCGCCGGGTATTTCGGATAGCCGGACATGCGCTGGCTCAGCCTGATCGAAGGCGGCCTGTCAGGTGTCGACTTCATGGGGCGGGCGCTCACGTACTCGGGCGGCTCCGCCGGGAAGCAGCATACGGCTTAGCGCAAGCCTCGATGTGCGGACCCCACGAACTCGTCCTGTGAAACCCGTCAACCGGGGGCCACGGCCGACGCCCGATGACACGCCGAGAGCTTGCCGCAGGCAATACAGCCAGTTCACAGCGTTTGCCGGAGTACCGTCAGCCTTCGATTCGCGTCGACGATGAGAAGAGGTCTCCATGGCCGTACCGCGCCGTCTGACCATGCTGTCCGCTGCCGCCACCTGCGCGCTGGCGCTCGCCGCCCCCAGCGCGGGCGCGGCGCCGACACCGTCCGCAACGGCCCCGGTCCAGCCCGGTCCCACCCAGACCGGAACCGTCGCCCCCGGCGACCTGTTCGGCGTCTACAACACCGCGATCGACGGCCTGCGCGCGTTCGGCATGCAGCCCTTCCTCTACCCGACCGCGGCCGCGTACTGCCTCAACGGCAACTCCCTCGGTCTCGCCCCGGCCGTGGCCGGGGCGGTGCCGGGCCCGTGGCCCAAGACCTCGGTCACCATCCCCGGACTCGACCTGTCCGCCGTCAAGGCCGGACAGACCATGTTCACCTTCGTCCCCTACGGCCTGAACCAGGACGGACCGGACACCACCGGCATGCAGGTGGCCTGGCTGAACGTGACCAGCGGCCGCGGCGGCCTCGCCTCGATGGGCCCGCTGTCCACCATCCTGCGCGCGATGATCCCCGCCGAAGTCCCGATCGCCCTGCGCCCCATCGCCGAACGCGCCATCCAGGACTTCTTCTTCGCCGCGCTGCCGATGGGTGGCGTGCGCGCCGTGCCCGTCGACACCGGGCAGGGCACGGTGCTCGCCGCGGTCTTCGGGACCGTCGAGAACGGTGGCAAGTCCTGCTTCTTCCTGCCGACGGTGGGGATCACCGAGGTTCCATAGGAAGGCGTTATGTGTTGAGCGCGCGACCCTTCCAGCGCAGCGCGCCGCGTCGTCGGGCGCGATGGGAGCGGGCCCACAGCAGTAAGTAGGCGACTACCGAGAACGGGTGGGCCAGGGCCGCAAGGACATCGGTGGGGGAGAGTGGTCCGCTGGTTTCGGTGGAGCGGGCCAGCAGTCTGCCGGTGACGGCCGCCGCGTAGCCGACGGCACCGGCACGGCGGACGGCCCCACGACCGCCTAGCGCCGCCAAGGGCGGGACCCAATAGGCCAGAGCGGCAAGTGTTCCCACGGCGGCTCCGCCCGCGATGGTGCCGCCGTAGGCGGACCACAGCCAGCGGGTGTATCCGGCGTCGAGTTGAGCAGCGTCCTCGTACATTCGGGTGCTCGCCAGGCGGCCCGCAGCGACGAGGGTGGTGGGTTGTCCTGCCCGGCGCAGTGTTCGGGCGATGTCGAGGTCTTCGGTGGCGCTCGCGGCAACCGCGGCGTGTCCGCCGACGGCTCGGTAGGCGGCGGTATCGAACACCAGAAACTGGCCACAGGCAACGGAAGTCGACGGCCGCAGGCTCCAATTGGCCAGTGCGATCGGCAGCGTGGCCGCCCAAGACCAGCACAGCAACGGCTGCACCAAGGTCTCGGCCACCGACTCGGCCCGTTGCACGGGCCACGGTGACACCAACGCGACTCGCTGCCTGCGTAATTCGGTGACGGCCGCGGCGACCGCTCCCGGTGCCAGCCGCACATCCGCGTCGACGAACACCAACACCGGCGTATCCACCGATTCGGCCAATCGCGCACATGCGGCGGCTTTGCCGGTCCATCCGGATGGTGGTTCGGTGTCGTTGCGCAACACCGTGATTCGGGGATCCCCACCGGCCGCATCGATCGCCGTCACAAAAGTGTCATCGCCCGACGCGTCATCGAGAATCACGACACTCATTCGCGAGACTCCGCGCTGCGCCCGCAGATCCGCGATCAACCCGGGCAGCCGCGTGGCCTCGTCACGAGCCGGAACACACACGGTGACCGGCTCGATCACCTCGACCGCGGTATTCACCAACTGCCGCACCGTAACCCGGTTGCAGAGCGCGATTCCAGCGCCCGTCAACGAGATTCCGGCCCCGCACCACACCGCCCGGCTCACGGAACTCGGCTGCGGCACAACGGCTCAGCGGCCCTGTTTGACCGTTTTCCACCAGCGGCTCCAGGACAGGCCGGTGGGGGCGCCCGGTGCGGGCGGATTGCGGTCCATGTAGGCCATCGCGGCGACGATGGCGGCGACGGCGAGGGTGATGCCGCCGACGATGCCCGCCCAGCCCGCGAACGAGCGGGTGTTCGGGTCGGCGTAGCTGACCTCGGCGCGCAACGTGGAGACGTCGCCGGCGGGCAGCTTCCAGGAGACGATGTTGTCGCCCTCGCGATTGCCGTTGGTCTTGGCCACGCGGGCCGGGAACGCGATGGTGAACTGCACGTCGGAGCCGTGCGGCGGCACGGATTTCAGGTCGACGCGCCCGCTCAGGCTCACCAGGTCACCGGCGCGCTGGAATTGCAGTTGGAACATGCCCTGGGTTTGCTCGGACAGCTGACCGAGCTGGCCGACCTCGCCGAACGACATGTCCTCGAAGAACACCTGGCTGCCGACGTACCCGTCCTGGGAGTAGGACTCGATGCGCACCTTCGCGGCGAGCGAGTCGGGCGCCTTCAGCTGCGGCCCCTTGTCATTGGCATCGGTGGGTACGACCGCGGCGACGATCCGCCCGGACACGCGGTCGTTGGACGAAACACCCATCGACACCTGCACCCGCAGGCACCCCGCGAGCAGGGGCACCAGCAACGCCGCGAGCAGAACCGCCGCGGCGACACGCGCTCCAGGGCGGGGCGTCCGCGGCGACGGTAGTACCGGGGCATCGGGCATCGTGGTGACGGGACTCGGCTGCACGGGGACATCGTGCCAGGCCATCCGTCCAGATGCCCACGCGACGGGCGGAAGGAGCCCCGCGATGTGTCTCTGCTAGCCCGCCGGTGCGGGTTGCCGACGGGAAAAGTAGAGGTGACGCAGCAGCGGGAGGCCCAGAACAGCCAGCCCGGCGCCGCCGTAACAGGCCGAAATCGGTAGACCGAGAAACACGGCGTGCGCGAGTGCGGAGCCGAGCCAGGTCCACAGAAAAACCGCCACCGGCACCGCGACCGAGCCGGAATTCGGCGCGACGGTGTCCAGCCCCGCTGACGGAATCGCCGGATTATCCAGCCCCACTGACACGGTGACCGCGCGTTCCAAGGCGGTCAGCAGCGCACCCATGAGCAGCGCCACCGTGAACCAACCGAGATAATTGGTGAGCGGGATCTCCGCCAGACCAGGCAACCCCGAGTCGGTATCGCACCAGTTCCACTGACCATCGGCGACCATCTGCGGATCCAGAAATAAGTCCCAACCGACCGCGCCCACCGCCAGCAGACCGATCCGCGACACCGCCCGCCGCGTGAGCAGCCCGGCCACCACCCACACCGGATACAGCCCGCCGGTCCACGCCAGCGGAACCACCAGCGGCACCCCGCTGAGCACGGGCCCCAGTCGGTCCACCGCGTACTCGTAACACCCGAACGGCACGTCCCTCGCGGTACCGACGACCTCGGCAGCCAGCCCGAGCCCCGACACGATCACCAAAAACCCAGCCGCATAACGAATCCCACGCGTAGCCGCCGCATGCGCCAACGCCGTACCCGCCGAAAGCAGCACAACCGCCACCGTGACCCGGTCCCGCCCACCGCCATGCGTCAGCGGATAGGCGATCTGCACGAGCACCAGCACCACCGCCAACGCAACCGGCGCACATCGCCGCACTGTCTCACGTGCGCCACCCCGCCTCACCGCCGCACGCCTCCTGATTCCCCGCACCGGAAATCGCATGCAATTCCCGGTGCGGGAAGTCGGGAAGCGTGCGGCTGCGTCGTCTTCGCCTGCGGAGCAGCGGAGATCGGCTGCGGCGCAGGTCGCGGACGCACCGTTGCACGTGCGGCACCCCGCTTCACAGGGGCACGCCTTTTGATTCCTCGCACCTGGAATCGCATGCGATTCCCGGTGCGAGAAATCGGGAAGCGTGCGTGTGTTCGGTCATCGCTTGCGTAGCAGTGGGAATCGGTGGCGGCGGAGGTCGCGGAGGGCGAGGGTGGCGGCGGTGCGGCCGCTGGCGCCGGAGACGCCGCCGCCGGGGTGGGTCGACGCGCCGGTCAGGTACAGGCCCGGTGCGCCGGGTACGCGCTGGCCGGACAGTTCCGGCAGTGGCCGCCACAGCATCATCTGATCCAGCGACATCTCCACGTGCATCACATTGCCGCCCAGCAGGCCCATCTCCCGTTCTAGATCGACCGGTGTCTGTACGTGCTTGCGCAGCACCGAATCGGCGAAACCCGGTGCGTAGGAGTCGACTTCGGCGATGATGCGGTCGCCCTCTCGCTCGGCGTGCTCGGCCCAGTCGCTGCCGTCGGCCAATCGATACGGATGCCACTGCGCCCACAGCGAGAGCTGATGCTCGCCGGGCGGCGCGATACTCGGGTCCAACGCGCTGAAACTCATCGCGAGCACCACCGGCCGCGGCGGCAGATCCCCGGCCGACGCGGCCCCGTGGGCGAGCCGGAGCTGACGCCGGTCCGACACGAGAAACTGGAGGCCACGGGCGGATTCGTCGACCGAGCTGCCCGGATAGTTCGGCAACGACCGGGTCGCCACCCGCACCACCATGCCGATCCCGAGCCCGACCCGAATGCGCCGCCCCCAGTCATCGAGCACGGCGGCGTCGAATCCGCCCTCGCGCAACAGATCCAGCGTGGTGAGCACGTGCGAGCCCGCGATGACGGTGTCGGCGTACAGGTTTCGCCCCGATGCGGTGCGCACCCGCCAGCCGTCCCCGTCACGCCGCAGCGCGGTCACCGCGTCACCCGCCGTCACCACGCCGCCGTCGGCGCGCAACCGCTCGACGAGCGCGGCGGACAGCGCGCCACTGCCGCCGACCGCACGTCCAGGCGGCAGCGTGTGCATGAGCGCGGCGAACCCCACCATCGGCGCGGTGCCCGGCTCCGACATCGGCGGACCGGACTGCGCGCCGAACCAGGCCAGCGACGCCTTGAGCCGTTCGTCCTGAAAGTACGTGTCCAGCAACGCGTCCCCGGACTGCAGGAACTCCCGCGACAACGCGCTCCCGCCGTCCTTCGCGTCCAGCCCCCAGAACGAGCGCAGCAACCGGCCCGGCGTCGGCCCACCGCCGAACGCGCGCATCACCCGCGCGCTCCGTGGCCCCCACACCTCGACAAACCGCCGATACGCCACCGCATCTCGATCACCACAGGCCGCCGCGATCGACGCGCACGTGGCATCCAGATCGCGATGGAACACCAGCGGCGCGCGCCCGTCCCTGCCTGGCGTGAAACCCCAAGGGTCGCAATCGATGTACCGCAGCCCGAAGCGAGCGAGCTCCAGCTCTTCGATGATCCCCGTGTGCCGCACCATGATGTGCGCGGAGGACCCGCGATCGACCAGATGTCCGGGAAACCGTTCGACCGTCGACACCGCCCCGCCGAGCACCTCGTCGCGTTCCAGCACTTCCACCGAATGCCCGGCCCGCGCGAGATAACAGGCGGCGACCAGCGCATTGTGGCCCGAACCGACCACAACGACCGTCACGTGACCCTCACCACGGCACCCCGCGGGCCCGGTTCCAGAAGCGTTGTGCGCCAGGGCGCAGCCCTCACAGCGGCAGCCGCCGTCCGAGAATGGCGAACGGCCGATTGTCACCGGCGAACACGAAATTCCGCACCACGTCGGTGAATTCCTGCCGCCGATACAGCCGCCAGGCCCGGTTGTCCTCCCCGGCCACCTCCGGGGTGGACAGCAGCACGGCCTTCTCCGGCCGGTCCCGCAGCAGCCGTTCCAGCAGCGTGCCGCCGATGCCGAGCCCCTGCGCCGACGGGTGCACGTGCAGCTCGGTCAGCTCGAAATAGTCCGAAAGCAGTTCGCGCGTCGAATGTTCCGGCCATCCGGAGCGCCGCATCCCGCTGTGCACCTGCTGGTGCCACCACTGGTGCGCGGCACCGCGGTAGCCGTAGGCGATCGCCACGATCGGCGACGAGCGTAGGTCGACGTGCCCCGAATCGTCGGGGACCACCGCGGCCACGGCCTGCCAGCCGGGGCGGGTGGTGTGCTCGGTCCACATCGGCGCGCGATGGTGTTCGGTGCCGCGCGGATAGTCCATCGCCGCGACATACACCGCCAGCGCATCGTGCAGCCGGGAGCGCAGTGCCGCGACGGAGAGGTCGACGACGACAGGTGCGGGAGTGTGATTGGGCTTGACGGCGGTCATGGCTCTCGTCGGGTCCACAGCGGGCGCGGAAGTTTGTCGGTGGGCGTCTCTATATTCAATCTCAATTCAAACGTTCGAATACTTGTTCGGTCACACTAGGCGGTGTTGGCTCCAGGTATGCGATGGCGGAGGGACTCCGAGATGTCTGGTCGGGTCGAACATCCGGGACAGCCCGGTCGAGCGGGCAAGCTGCTGCAACGGGCCGATGGTCTGCTGATGGAGGCGGCGGGGGAGCGGGACCCGCGCGAGCGGTTCCGCACCGCCTATTTGGCCGCTTTGCGCGGTGCGGGCGCGGTGATCGCACTCACCGGCGCCGACAACGCGCCGCGGGCTCGTTCGCGTAACGCTTGGGTGCTGATGCAGTCCGCCGCGCCCGAGTTCATCATGTGGGCCGATTACTTCAGCGCACGCTCGGAGACCAGGGCCGCACTGGAGGCCGGACTCGATCGTGACATCGACGAAGACGAGGCCGACGAGTTCTATTCGCGGGTAGGAGCATTCCTGCACGACGTCGAAGATCTCCTTACCGCATCGGCTCGGTTGCGCCCCGCACCGGGGTGGACAAACGGTATGACCGGATAGTGACCGGCGGCACGCCCACATAGTTATGGGCGACTAGGTGGTACGGCCCTGATCGAACTCGTATCATTGGTGACAGATAGCCGCCAAGGTCGGCTATCAGGTCGCCTACCCGGAGGCGACAGCCACGCCTAGTGCCGGGGGAGGTACCGTGCCACTCTCCGAGCACGAGCAGCGCATGCTCGAACAGATCGAGAGCGCGCTCTATGCTGAGGATCCGAAGTTCGCGTCGTCCGTCCGCGGCGGGCGCCTTCGCTCGACCTCGAGTCGTCGCAGACTCCAGGCCGCGGCCTTGTTCGCCCTTGGTCTGTTTCTACTCGTCGCCGGCATCGCCGCTCCAGTGAAGCCCGGCGGCTTCCCGATCATCAGTCTGGTCGGCTTCATCGTCATGTTCGCGGCCGGCGTACTGCTGCTGGTCGGCACCTCCAAGGGCATTGCGAAGGGTGATCGGGCGGGCGGCGACGCCACGCCCGGTGGTCCAGGCGGCGGAGCGGCCGGACAGCGTGGGCGCCAACGCAAGTCCGGCGGATTCTCCGAACGCATGGAGGACCGCTTCCGGCGACGGTTCGAGCAGGATTAGCTCGCTCGTAGCCTGACAATCGCAGACAGACGGCGACGCCGCACCGAACCGGTGCGGCGTCGCCGTCTTGCGTGTGGATAGCCCGGTGCCGCCGATGATCGCCGCGCGGGCTCGGCGGCGGTTGCCCCACCTCTCCCCACAAGATCCCCCACTTCGCCCCATCCTCGGCTGAACGACGCGGCACCTGGGCGTTTGCTGGGTGTTTCCGGGCCTTTGTCCATGCGGACTGTGCGTGTCGGCAGAACACGCAAAAAGTTCTCCACCATGGTGATAGCTGGGATGACCTGCGAAATCGCCTGAGCGGGGAGCCAGATCACCGGCAGTTTCGATTGAAAGTGGGGGAAAGTGGGGTAATGTGGAGCGCGCACTACAGGAAAGGCCGACCATCGAGGTGATCGACTAGGGAGGTATCGAGTTGTTTCTCGGTACCTACACACCTCGGCTGGACGACAAGGGGCGACTCACGTTGCCTGCGAAATTTCGAGACGATCTGGCGGGAGGGTTGATGGTCACGAAGGGTCAGGACCACAGCCTTGCCGTGTATCCCAAAGAAGAGTTCACCGCGCTCGCTCGTCGGGCCGCGGCGGCATCTCGAAGTAACCCGCAGGCGCGCGCGTTCGTCCGGGCACTTGCGGCTGGAACGGATGAACAACGTCCGGACGCACAGGGCCGGATCGTGTTGTCAGCCGAACATCGGCGTTACGCAAACCTGCAACGGGATTGCGTGGTGACCGGGTCGGTCGACTTCCTCGAAATATGGGACAAGCAGGCGTGGGACTCCTACCTCGCCGAGCACGAGGAGGATTTCTCGCAAGCGAGAGACGAGTCGCTGGGCGGAATCTTCTAGCCCCGAGCGAACGAGTGCCGCGCGGCCTCTGCCCGGACGCGGACCCTGACGTACTTCCCCGACGCCAGGTGCCGAGGTTCGGTCAGAGACCACGGGGCATTCGTCTCCGGCAACGGTTTCTTATGCAAAAGCACTTGCGGCCCAATGAGACACAATCGCGAAGCGCTCGTTGGGCCGATGGGGTGCGGGAACTCCCGCATCGGCACAGAGGAACAAGGCGACCCGTGCGCGGTGCGCGACGAAGCGAGGCAGATCCCGGGAGGTCGAGGTGAACCGTGAGCAGGACGGCCCCCGCCATGTTCCTGTTCTGCTCGGCCGGGCCGACGGGTTGCTCGGGCCCGCGCTCACCGAACCCGGTGCGGTCTATCTCGACGCGACCCTCGGTCTCGGCGGACACGCCGAACATTTCCTGCGCACCTATCCCGGCCTCCGGCTCGTCGGTCTCGATCGTGACACCGCAGCGCTGAAGCTGGCCACCGAGCGGCTCGCGCCGTTCGCGGACCGAGTCACCCTGGTGCACACCCGATACGACGGGATCGCCGACGCGCTCGACCAGGCCGGGCTCGCCGCCCGCGGGTCGGTCTCCGGCATCCTGATGGATCTCGGCGTGTCGTCGATGCAACTCGACGAGGCCGAGCGCGGCTTCGCCTATTCCATCGACGCGCCGCTGGACATGCGGATGGATCCCACTACCGGCCCCACCGCCGCCGACGTGCTGAACACCTACAGCCACGGCGACCTGGCCCGGGTGCTGAAAACCTATGGCGAGGAACGCTTTGCGGGCCGCATCGCCTCCGAGGTGCTGCGCCGCCGGGCACAGAAGCCGTTCACCACCAGTGCCGAACTGGTGGAATTGCTCTACGCGGCGATACCGGCGGCGACCCGGCGCACCGGCGGGCATCCGGCCAAGCGGACGTTCCAGGCGTTGCGGGTGGAGGTCAACCGCGAGCTCGATTCGCTGCGCGCCGCGCTGCCCGCGGCGCTCGATTCGCTGCGGATCGGCGGCCGGATCGTCGTCATGTCGTATCAGTCGCTCGAAGACAAGGTGGTCAAGCAGGAGTTCGCGCCGCGCGCGGCCTCAAGGACCCCCGTCGACCTACCGGTCGAATTGCCCGGCATGGGACCGGAATTCCGGATGTTGACCCGTGGCGCGGAGAAGGCGACCGACGAGGAGATCGAGGAAAACCCGCGGGCCGCACCGGTAAGGATGCGGGCCGCGGAGCGAATTCAGGAGGTCGGATGAGACATGAGCTCGTCCGGCGGACCGGGTGCGGGGCCTGGACAAGGGAGGCCGGATGTCCCGCACAGACTCACGAGGGGACGACTGTATGAGCGAGCGAAGCGAACGAATCATGTGCCAGTGTGCGATACGCATGCCGGAGCCGAGCGCCAGCGAGGTGGAGGCATGAGTATTAGGACGCGGACCGTCGAGGCACCCGGGCGGATCGCTCGCCGGGTCCACGAATCCGAGCGGGTGAAATCGGGTGCCGCGCAACGGGCCTACGCCCGGCGCCGGACTCGTGCCGAAACCCGTTCGGACACACCCGATCTGCCGCGTCGGGAGCGATCGGCGATGGCCGGGCGCATTCCGTTCGTCGCGGCGATCATCGCGCTGCTCGGCTGCGGTCTCGCGCTCACCCTGCTGCTCACCACCCGCGCCGCGGAGGACAGCTACCAGCTCGGCGACATCAGGGCGACCAACAAGCGGCTGGCCGACGAGCGCGCCGCGCTGCAGCGTGAGGTGGAGTCCGCGGATTCCGCGCCCGACCTGGCCGCCCGGGCCAGGGAACTGGGCATGATCCCGGCCAAGGACCCGGCCCGCATCGTGGTCGCGCCCGACGGCACCGTGACGGTGATCGGTAAACCGACTCCGGCAGAAGGCCCCCCGGTGCCGCCGCTGAACGTTTCGCCCGCCGCGCCTGGCAGCGGGCAGCCGGGAAATCCGCAGGCGGGCAACATACAGGCTCGCGGTGAACGAGTGATGCCGGTGACCACCACACCGCCGCCACCCGCCCTGCCACCCGCGCCGGGCAACGGTGCGCCGGCGAACGTTCAGGTGAACGCTGCTCCGGCGAGCCCGGTTCCGGCCAGCCCGGTTCCGGCGGCGCCCGCCGCGCCGCAGCAGGCCGACGTCGCGCATCCGCCCACCGATCTCGCGCAGGGGCAGGCGGAAACGGCACAGCCACAGGCACTTCCAGACGGAGGACAGCGGTGACACAGACCAGGCCCGCCCCGCGCCAGCGACGCGGGCCTGGTCCAGGCAAGGCTGCCAGACCACGCTCCGCACCACCGAAGAAGGGTCAGCCGCTGCGGAGGCGGCTCGGCGCGGGCCGGATCTTCATGCTGATCGCGCTCGGCGTCGTCGCGCTGCAATTGCTGTGGATCCAAACCATCAACGCGCCAAGCCTTTCCGCGCAGGCGGCGAACCAGCGCAGCAACACCGAGGTCGACTACGCGGTGCGCGGCCCGCTCACCGACCGCAACGGCAAGTCGCTCGCGTACACCATCGCCGCGAAACAGCTGAATTTCCAACCGATCGTGGTCCGCAAGCAGCTGGCCGACGCGAAAGCCAAGAACGACAAGGCGCCCGATCCGGACGAGCGACTGAAGGCCATCGCCAAGACCGTGCACGACAAGCTCGGCAAGGCGGGACCCTCGGAGTCGGACCTGCTCGCCAAGCTGCGTAGCGACGAAACGTTCGTGTACCTGGCGCGCGGCGTCGACCCGAGGATCGCCGCGGATATCCGCGCGCAGTATCCCGAGGTCGGTGCGGATTCCCAGTACCCGAGGGAGCATCCGGGCGGTTCGTTGGCGGCCAACGTGCTCGGCGCCACCGGCTGGGACGGGCACGGCCAGGTCGGGCTCGAGTCCTCGCTCGACTCGGTGCTCGCGGGCACCGACGGTTCACACACCTACGACCGCGGCTCCGACGGCGCGGTCATTCCCGGCAGCTCGCGCGACAAACAGGATGCCGTCAATGGTCACGGCGTGGAGTTGACCCTGGACTCGGACCTGCAGTACTACGTGCAACAGCAGGTGCAGCAGGCCAAGGAAATGTCCGGCGCCAACTCGGCTTCCGCTGTCGTGCTCGACGCCAAGACCGGGCAAGTGCTGTCGATGGCCAACGACAACACCTTCAATCCGCAACTGGGCCCGCAGAATTGGTCCGGCGCCGACCTGGACAACCCGTCGGTGTCCAACGTGTTCGAGCCCGGCTCGGTGAACAAGATCATCACCGCGGCCGCCGCGATCGAGTACGGATTGACCAATCCCGATGAGGTGCACCAGGTTCCGGGCGAGATCCGGATGGCGGGCGTGACCGTGCACGACGCGTGGGTCCATGATGTGGCGCCGTACACCACCACCGGCATCTTCGGTAAATCTTCGAACGTCGGCACCCTGATGCTGGCCCAGCGGGTCGGCGAGGATCGGTTCGCCGACATGGTGAATCGCTTCGGCCTCGGCCAGCGAACCGGCGTCGGCCTGCCGGGCGAAAGCGCCGGTGTGGTGCCCGCCCGCGATCAGTGGTCGGGCGGCACCTTCGCCAACCTGCCTATCGGCCAGGGTCTTTCGATGACGACGCTGCAGATGACGGGCATGTACCAGGCCATCGCGAACGACGGTGTGCGCATCCCGCCGCGGATCATCAAGGCCGAGATCGCGCCCGACGGCACCCGCACCGACGAGACCCAGCCCGACGGCGTGCGCGTGGTGAGCTCGCAGACCGCGGCGACGCTGCGCACCATGTTCCAGTCGGTGGTCCAGCGTGATCCGATGAACTCGAACCAGAACGGCACCGGCTGGCCCGCCGCGATCGACGGCTACCAGATCGCGGGCAAGACCGGCACCGCGCAGAAGGTCGACCCCAACTGCGGGTGCTACTCGACCTCGTCGTTCTACATCACCTTCGCGGGCATCGCCCCGGCCGACAACCCGCGCTACGTCATCGGCCTGATGCTCGACAACCCCATCCGCAGCTCGGACGGCAGCGGTGGCCAGTCGGCCGCACCGCTGTTCCACAACATCGCCTCCTGGGCGATGCAGCGCGACCGCATCCCGCCGTCGCCGGAGCCGTCCAAACGTTTCGTGCTCCAGGCGGACTGAATCCGTGCGGTCTGGGACTTACCGTAGGTGCGTTGCTGGGCCGTGACCGGCCGTCGGTAACCTGACTCGTCGTCCCAGTCCCCGCCCGCATCAGAGAGGAGCAATGTGCCTGCGCAGTCCAGCCAGCACGCGCTCCGGCCCGCCCAGCCGCCGGAAACCGCGCTGACCGCCGTGCTGGCGGCGACCAGTGCCGAGGCGACCGGACCCGTGCTCGCGCAGGTCCACGTCACCGGCATCGAGCAGCGGTCGCAGGCCGTGCGACCCGGTGACCTGTTCGCCGCGTTACCCGGCGCGCACGCGCACGGCGCCCGATTCGCCGCGGATGCGGTCGAACGGGGTGCGGTCGCGGTGTTCACCGATGCGGCGGGCGCTGAGCTGGCCGGGGAGCTGAACGTTCCGGTGCTGGTGCGCGAGAATCCGCGCGCGGTGCTCGGCGAGTTGTCGGCGATGATCTACGGCAACCCCTGTGAACGGCTGCGCATCGTCGGCATCACCGGTACCTCCGGCAAGACGACCACCTCTTATCTGGTGGAGGCCGGTCTGGCCGCGGCCGGACTGTCGACGGCGCTGATCGGCACCATCGAGACCAGGATCGGTGGTCGTTGGGTGCCGAGCGCGCTGACCACGCCCGAGGCGCCGCAGCTGCACGCGATGTTCGCGCTGATGGTCGAGCAGGGCGTGGACGCGGTGGTGATGGAGGTGTCCAGCCACGCGCTGGCGCTGGGCCGGGTGGACGGCGTCCGCTTCGCGGTCGGTGCGTTCACCAACCTGTCGCAGGACCACCTGGACTTCCACGCCGACTTCGAGGACTACTTCGCCGCCAAGCGCAGGCTGTTCGAGCCGACGTCGCCGATCGCGGCGCGGACCGCGGTGATCTGTATCGATGACGAGTGGGGCCGGCGCCTCGCGGACGGGCTCGAAGCACCGATCACGGTGTCCACCACCGGAACCGGTGCTTGGTCGCTGGACGGCCCGATCGCGGCGCACGGCGGCGAGCAGGAATTCACCGCGACCGGACCGAGTGGCAATATCGCTGTGCGACTGCGTCTTCCGGGGCGCTACAACGTCGCCAACGGACTGCTCGCGGTCGCCGTGTGCGCGGCCGCCGGTGTCGAGGCCTCGGTCGCCGCGCCCGCGCTGGCCACCGTCGACGTGCCGGGCCGGATGCAGCGGGTGGAGCGCGGGCAGGACTTCCTCGCGATCGTCGACTACGCGCACAAGCCCGCCGCGCTGGAATCGGTGATCGCCACGCTGCGTGGACATCTCGCCGCGGACGCGCCGGAATCGCCGGGACGCCTCGCCGTGGTGGTCGGGGCCGGTGGCGACCGCGACGCGGGTAAACGTCCGCTGATGGGCGCGGTAGCGGCCAAAGGCGCCGATCTGGTGATCATCACCGACGACAACCCGCGCAGCGAGGACCCGGCGGAGATCCGGGCGGCGATGCGGACCGGTGCGCTGGCGGAGGCCGCCCGCGGCGAGGTGCGCGAGCTCGGCGACCGCGCCGAAGCCATTGCGGCGGCGGTGAATTGGGCTCAGCCCGGCGACGTGGTACTGGTTGCGGGCAAGGGGCACGAGGCAGGGCAGGAGATCCGGGGTGTGAAGCACCCCTTCGACGACCGCGACGTGCTCGCGGCGGCACTGGACAAGCGAAGTCCGCATAACGCGGACGCGGAGGACTTGACGGTTTCATGATCGAGATGACACTGCGGGAGATCGCGGACGTCGTCGGCGGCACGCTGCACGACGTCCCCGACCCGGAGGTGCGGGTGACCGGTTCGGTCGAATTCGATTCGCGCCAAATCGGTTCCGGTGATCTGTTCCTGGCGCTGCCCGGCGAGCGGTCCGACGGCCACGACTGGGCGGCAACGGCGGTCGCCGCCGGTGCGGTCGCGGTGCTGGCGGCACGGCCGGTGGGCGTGCCCGCCATCGTCGTCACCCCCAGCCCCGGCTCGGTGCCGTCGACTTCCGTTGCGCTGGCCGGTGATTCGGACGGTTCGGGGGCCGCGGTGCTCGCCGCGCTCGCCGACCTCGCCCGCGCCAGTGTGCAACGACTCACTGCGGCAGGCACTCTCACGGTGATCGGGGTGACCGGCTCGTCCGGCAAGACCTCGACCAAGGACCTGCTCGCCGCCGTGCTCGCGCCGCTGGGCACGGTGGTCGCCCCGCCCGGCTCGTTCAACAACGAACTCGGCCACCCGTGGACCGCGTTGCGCGCCAACGCCGATACGCGTTTCCTGGTGCTCGAGATGTCCGCGCGCGGCCCCGGCCATATCGCGGCGCTCGCCGAGGTGGCGCCGCCGACCATCGGCGTGGTGCTCAACGTCGGCACCGCGCACCTCGGTGAGTTCGGCAGCCGCGAGGCCATCGCCAAGACCAAAGGCGAACTGGTGCAAGCGCTTCCCCCGTCAGGGCTGGCCGTGCTCAACGCCGATGACAACCAGGTCGCCGCGATGAGCTCGCGCACCACCGCCCGCGTGGTGACCGTTGGCCGATCCGACGGCGCCGACATCCGCGCCACCGATATCCGGCTCGATGACGAAGCGCGCGCCGGATTCACCCTGCACACCTCCGTCGGCAGCATCCCGATCCAGCTGGCCGTGCACGGCGAACACCAGGTCGGCAACGCACTGTCCGCGGCGGCGGTCGCCCTCGAATGCGGTGCTGACCTCGACACGATCGCGCAGTCGCTGTCCGAAGCCCACGCCGCGTCCGCCCGTCGAATGGACGTGCAAACCACCGCGGGCGGCGTGACCGTGATCAACGACTCGTACAACGCCAACCCCGATTCCGTCCGCGCCGCGCTCAAAGCCCTGGTCACCATGTCGCGCGCGGGCGAAAACCCGCGCCGCAGCTGGGCCGTGCTCGGCGAAATGGGTGAGCTCGGCGAGGAATCCGTGATCGAACACGACCGGATCGGCCGGCTCGCAGTGCGGTTGGACGTGCACCGGCTGATCGTGGTCGGCGACGGAAGGCCGTCCCGCGCGATGCATCAGGGAGCCGTGATGGAAGGCTCATGGGGCGAGGAGTCAATCCTCGTGCCCGACATCGGCGCGGCCATCGCGTTGCTCGACGACGAAGTCGAGGCGGGTGATGTGGTGCTGGTCAAGGCGTCGAAGTCGGTGGGCCTCTGGGAGGTCGCCGAACACTTGATCAAATCGGAGCCATCCAGCGGACTTACGGGAAGCACGGAGGCAATGGATTGAGACAGATTCTATTCGCGGCGGCCATAGCGCTCGCCGTGTCGATTCTGCTGACCCCGCTGCTGATCAAGATGTTCGCCAAGCAGGGCTTCGGCCAGGAGATCCGGGTCGACGGCCCGGCGAGTCACCAGGCCAAGCGCGGCACGCCCACCATGGGCGGCGTCGCCATCATCATCGGCATGTGGGCCGGCTATCTCGGTTCGCACCTGATCGGCATCGGCTATCGCGCGGACGGGCCTTCGGCCTCGGGCCTGCTGGTCCTCGGCCTGGCCACCGCGCTCGGCGGCGTCGGCTTCGTGGACGACTTCATCAAGATCCGCAAGCAGCGCAACCTCGGTCTGACCGCCGCGGGCAAGTACCTCGGCCAGCTCACCGCCGCCGTCGTGTTCGGCGTGCTCGCGCTGCAGTTCCGCGGCGCGAGCGGGCTGACCCCGGCCAGCAGGCATCTGTCCTATGTGCGCGATATCAGCACGGTGACGATGGGTGTCGTCGTGTTCCTGGTCTTCGTCTGCCTGGTGGTCGTCGCCTGGTCCAACGCGGTGAATCTCACCGACGGGCTGGACGGGCTCGCCGCCGGATCGATGAGCCTGGTGCTCGGCGGCTATGTGGTCATCACGTTCTGGCAGTACTACCACGCCTGCGAGATCAAGGCGGAGGTCGGCTGTTACAACGTGCGTGACCCGCTCGACCTGGCGCTGGTCTGCGCCGCGGGCGCCGCGGCGTGCGTCGGCTTCCTGTGGTGGAATGCCGCGCCCGCCAAGATTTTCATGGGTGATACCGGCTCGCTTGCGCTCGGCGGCATGCTGGCCGGACTGTCCATCACCACCCGGACCGAGCTGCTGATGATCGTCATCGGCGCTCTGTTCGTTGCCGAAACCCTGTCGGTCGTGCTGCAGGTGGCGGTGTACCGCACCACGCGCAACCGGCTGTTCAAGATGGCGCCGTTCCATCATCACTTCGAACTAAGCAAGTGGGCCGAGACTACGGTGATCATCAGGTTCTGGCTATTGGCCGCGATGGCTTCCGCCGTCGGGCTCGGTTTGTTCTACAGCGAATATCTCTCTGCGGTCGGGTGAACTAAACGATGGTCGAACATTCTCCTCGGGCCCTGCGATCACCTGGGCCCATGCTCGAATTCCTGCGTGGCCGTGACGTTCTCGTCGCGGGCTGGGGCATATCGGGACGCTCGCTGATCGAGCCGCTGCGCGATATCGGCGCGCGCCCGGTGGTCACCGACGGTGGCGCTGCGGCGCTGGCCGAGGCGGCCGGGCTCGGCCTGGACATCGCCACCTGCGTGGAACTGGAAACCACCGACTGGAGCCGGTTCGCGCTGGTGATCACCAGTCCGGGGTGGCGACCGGACTCACCGGTGCTCGCCGCGGCGGTCGCCGAGGGCACCCCGGTGTGGGGCGACGTCGAATTCGCCTGGTGGGTCGATCAAGCCAGGATCTACGGCCCGGTGCGTAAGTGGCTGGTGATCACCGGAACCAACGGCAAGACCACCACCACCCAGATGACGCATGCCATCCTGCGTGCCGCGGGCATCCCGAGTGTCGCGTGCGGCAACATCGGCCTGCCGATCCTGGATGCGTTGCGGCGCAGCCCGGGACCGCAGGTGCTCGCCGTCGAGCTGTCCTCGTTCCAGCTGCACTGGGCGCCGTCGGTGCGTCCGGAGGCGGGCGTGGTGCTCAATGTGGCCGAGGATCACCTGGACTGGCACGGCGGCCTCGACGCGTACGCCGCCGCCAAGGCGCGGGCGCTGGTCGGCCGGGTCGGTGTGGTCGGGCTCGACGATCCGGTGGCCGCCTCGCTGGCCCGCCGCTCGAAAGCCCGTCGCACCGTTGGCTTCCGGATCGGCGTGCCCGCCGACGGTGAGCTCGGCGTGGTCGACGGCAAGCTGCTCGATCGCGCGTTCACCAAGGCCGCGATCCTGGCCGAGGTCGGCGACATCAGCCCGCCCGGGCCCGCCGGCGTCGCCGACGCGCTCGCTGCGGCCGCGCTCACCAGGGCCATCGACGTTGCGCCGCAGTTCATCCGGGAGGGGTTGATCGAGCACAAGGTCGGCCCGCACCGGTCCGCGTTCGTGCGCGAGGTCGGCGGCGTCGACTTCATCGACGACTCCAAGGCGACCAACCCGCACGCCGCGCGCACCGCGATCCTGGCGCATCAGCAGGTGGTCTGGGTGGCCGGTGGTCAGCTCAAGGGCGCGCACATCGAGGACCTGGTCGAAGAGGTCGCCGACCGGCTGGTCGCGGTGGTGCTGATCGGGGCGGACGCACCGGTATTCGCGGCCGCGTTGGCGCGACACGCGCCTGAGGTCCCGGTCATCGAGCTGATCGCGGGAGACGATGCAGGGATGGGTGACGCGTCGAGAGATAAGGCCGACGCCGTGATGGCGCGTGCCGTACAGGCCGCGGCCGGGTTCGCCCGACGCGGCGACGCCGTACTGCTCGCCCCCGCGGCGGCTTCGTTGGACATGTTCGCCGATTACACGCATCGGGGCCGCAGTTTCGCGGCGGCGGTGCACGCACTGGAAGACGGTGACGTCGGGCGGACGCTATGACGGAAACGATGCGGCGGAAGGAACAGCAACCCCGAGCCGGTGCCAGGTTCGTGGCCTGGTTGGCGCGGCCGCTCGCGTCGTTTCATCTGGTCGTCACCATCGCGACGCTGCTGACCGTGCTCGGCTTGGTGATGGTGCTTTCCGCGTCGAGCGTCGAGGCGTATGCCGATGGGGGATCGGCGTATTCGCTGTTCATCCAGCAGGCGATGTTCGCGGCGATCGGTACCGTCTTGTTCTATCTCGCGCTGCGGATTCCGTTGCGCCGGTTGCGGCAGTGGTCGTTTCCGCTGTTCGTGCTGTCGGTGCTCGGGCTGGTACTCGTGCTGGTCCCCGGCATCGGTTCCAAGGTGCAGGGTGCGCGGCGGTGGATCGACCTCGGCGTCTTCAACGTGCAGCCGTCGGAGATCGTGAAAGTCACGCTGGTGGTGTGGGGCGCGCATCTGCTGGCGTCGCGCCGCTCGGAGCACGCGGGGCTGAAAGACATTCTGATGCCGCTGGTTCCGGCGGGTCTGCTGGTGTGTCTGCTCGTCGTGGTGGAACCGAACCTGTCGACGACGATCGCGTTGGGCATGGTGATCGCGGCGCTGCTGTGGTTCGGCGGCCTGCCGCTGCGGCTGTTCGTGACGGTTGCGGTATCCGGCCTGATCGCGGCGACGGTGCTCGCCTTGTCGGCGGGTTATCGATCCGATCGCATGCGCGCGTTCTTCAACCCCGGCGACGACCCGCAGGGCATGGGTTATCAAGCGCGCCAAGCGCTCTACTCACTCGCCGACGGCGGCATCTGGGGCCGCGGCCTCGGACAGAGCCGGGCCAAGTGGAGCTACCTGCCCAACTCGCACAACGACTTCATCTTCGCCATCATCGGCGAGGAACTCGGCTTCCTCGGCTGCGCCCTGGTGCTCGGACTGTTCGCGCTGTTCGTCTACACCGGAATCCGCATCGCCAGCCGCTCGGTCGATCCGTTCCTGCGGCTGCTCACCGCTACCGCGACAACGTGGATCACCGGCCAGGCGCTGATCAACATCGGCTACGTGGTCGGCCTGCTCCCGGTCACCGGCCTGCAGCTGCCGCTGGTGTCGGCGGGCGGTTCGTCGCTGGCCATCACCCTGTTCATGTTCGGCATCATCGCCAACGCGGCCAGGCACGAACCGGAGGCCGTCTCCGCGCTGCATGCCGGGCAAGACGGTAGGTTCAGTAAGTTGCTGCGGCTGCCCAAGCCGGAGGTGTACTCGCCGGCGCGGGCCAGTGCCGCCAGGGCGAAGTCCGCTCAGCGAAAGGCGCCGCGGCCGGGCAGACAAGCCTTGCCCGCGCGGCGGCCGCAGCCGGAGCCGGGACGACGCCGCTCGCCGGAGAGTCGCGGCACCAGCTCGCTGCGGGCCACCAGAGCGTGGGAACCCACCTACCCGGTCAACCACACAAGAGAACGAGGAAAATCTAGGTGATCTCGGTAATCGTCGCAGGCGGCGGCACGGCGGGCCATATCGAACCCGCCCTCGCGGTGGCGGACGCGCTGCGGCGGCTCGACGATTCGATCCGGGTGACAGCACTGGGCACCGAGCGCGGCCTGGAGACCAAGCTGGTTCCGGAGCGCGGCTATCCGCTCGAACTCATCCCGCCGGTGCCGTTGCCGCGCAAGCCGACCGCGGATCTGCTGCGGCTGCCCGGCCGGGTGCGCGCCTCGGTGGCGCGGACCAGGGCGGTGATCGACGCGGTCGAGGCCGATGTGATCGTCGGCTTCGGCGGGTATGTGGCGCTGCCCGCGTACCTGGCCGCCGGGTCCGGTCTGCTGCGGCGCAGGCGCGCGGTGCCGGTGGTGGTGCACGAGGCGAATGCCAAAGCCGGGATCGCGAACAAGGTCGGTGCCCGCCGGGCCGCGCGAGTGCTTGCCGCGGTACCGGATTCGGGGTTGGCGGGAGCGCAGGTCGTGGGTATCCCGGTTCGCGCCGCGATCACCACGCTCGATCGGGCCGCGCTGCGGGCCGAGGCGCGGGCGCACTTCGGGCTGCCCGCCGAGGGGCCGGTGCTGCTGGTGTTCGGTGGATCGCAGGGTGCGGTCAGCTTGAACGAGGCGGTGTCGGGTGCCGCGACGCAGCTCGCGGCCGCGGGCATCTCGGTGCTGCACGCGCACGGGCCCAAGAACACCCTTGATGTCGCCGCAGGAGCGGAGCCTGCGGAGCGACCCGCAGCCGGGAGTGGCGCGACCGCACCGTATGTCGCGGTGCCGTATCTTTCCCGGATGGACCTCGCCTACGCCGCCGCCGACGCGGTGGTCTGCCGGTCGGGTGCGATGACCGTCGCCGAGGTGTCGGCGGTCGGGCTACCCGCCTTCTATGTGCCGCTCGCGCACGGCAACGGCGAGCAGGAACTCAATGCCAGGCCCGTCGTCCGGCAGGGCGGGGGCAGAATTGTCCCGGATTCGGAGCTGACGCCGAAATACGTGATCGATGAGGTGATTCCGCTGCTCATGGACTCCGCACGGCTGATCGAGATGGGTCGTGCCGCGGCCAGTGCTGGGCATCGCGACGCCGCTGACGCGGTGGCGCGGATCGTGTTGGAGGTTGCCCGTGGCTGACGAGGATCTCTCGGCTCTGCCGCCGTCGTTGGCGCGGGTGCACATGGTCGGTATCGGTGGTGCCGGTATGTCCGGCATTGCGCGGATTCTGCTGTCCCGTGGTGGTGCCGTGTCCGGTTCGGACGCCAAGGAGAGTCGCGGTGTGCTCGCGTTGCGGGCGCGCGGCGCGCAGGTGCGCATCGGCCATGACGCCAGCGCCCTCGACCTGCTGCCGGGCGGACCGACCGTGGTGGTCACCACCTACGCGGCTATCCCGAAGACCAATCCTGAACTGATGGAAGCGAATCGGCGCGACATCCCGGTGCTGCTGCGGCCCGCCGTGCTCGCTTCGCTGATGCAGGGGCATCGCACCCTGCTGGTTTCGGGCACGCACGGCAAGACCTCGACCACCTCGATGCTCATCGTGTCGTTGCAGCACTGCGGCCTCGACCCGTCCTTCGCGGTCGGCGGCGAGCTGAACGAGGCGGGCACCAACGCGCACCACGGCACCGGGGACATCTTCGTCGCCGAAGCCGACGAGAGCGACGGGTCGCTGCTGCAGTACGACCCGGATGTCGCGGTGATCACCAACATCGAGTCCGATCATCTGGACTACTTCGGCACCGACGAGGCCTACGTCCAGGTCTTCGACGACTTCGCCGATCGGCTCACCGAAGGTGGGCTGCTGGTGGTCTGTTTGGACGACCCGGGCTCCTACGCACTGGCCGAACGGGTCGGCGACAAGCTGGCCGCCAAGAACATTCGCGTACTGGGTTACGGCTCCGGCGAGCTCGCCGACGCGCCGGTGCCGGTCGGCGTGCGGCTGCACAGCTGGGAGCCGCGTGACGTCGGCGGCATCGCCCAGTTCCAGCTCGACGACGAAGCGACGCCGCGCACGCTGCGGTTGTCTGTACCGGGCAGGCACATGGCGTTGAACGCACTGGCCGCGTTGCTGGCCGCCCGTGCGACGGGGGCCGACGTGGACGAAATCATCCAGGGTCTGGAGGGTTTCGGTGGCGTGCACCGCCGGTTCCAGTTCGCGGGCCGGGAGAACGGGGTGCGCGTCTTCGACGACTACGCACACCATCCGACCGAGGTGCGGGCCGTGCTCGGCGCCGCCGCCGAGCTGGTGCAGCAGGAGGCGCGCGACGGCGCGCGGTCGCGGCAGGGCCGGGTGATCGTGGTCTTCCAACCGCATCTGTACAGCCGCACCGCGACTTTCGCGCAGGACTTCGGTGCCGCGCTGAGCCTCGCGGACGAGGTGGTGGTGCTCGACGTGTACGGCGCGCGGGAGAAGCCGCTGCCCGGGGTGAACGGCGCGCTGGTCGCCCAGTCCGTCACTAAACCCGTGCACTACCAGCCGGATATGTCGCGGGTCGGCCGTCAGGTGGCCAAGCTCGCGCTGCCCGGTGATGTCGTGATCACCATGGGCGCGGGCGATGTGACGATGCTCGGCAGTCAGATTCTCGACGGTTTACGGGCGCGTCCGCAGTACGGGCGGTGAGGCTCGTGAGCGAGCGTCAGCGAGCGAACCAACGACACAGCCCGCCCTTGGGCACGACGGGGCCGAGCGTCAGCGAGGAGCCGTCGTGACCAGAGGCGGATCGGTGCGCGAGCGGCGTTTCGGCGTGGCGCGGTCGGTGGGTGCGCGACTCGGCCCGAACGGGTGGCGGCGGGTTCGGCTGTGGGGATTGCTGGGTGTGTGCGTTCTTGCAATCGTCGGTGCCGTCGCGTGGTTCACGCCCGTGCTCTCGGTGCGCACGGTCAAGATCGAGGGCGTGGTCGCGGTGCCCGAGCAGCAGGTGCGCGAACTGCTCGAAATCCCGTCGGGGCGCTCGATGTTGCGCATCGACACCACCGCGATCGCGCGTCGGGTGGCGAGCATTCCGAAGGTGCGCTCGGCGCGGGTGCAGCGCGTCTTCCCGTCGACGGTGCGGGTGACCGTGGTCGAGCGGACTCCGGTGCTGTTCTTCGACAGTCCGCAGGGTGCGCATCTGCTCGACGCCGAGAGCGTGGAGTTCGCGATCGAGGACGCGCCGATCGGCGTGCCCAAGTTGGTGACCGATCATCCGGCCAGTGACGCGCCCGTGACCAGGGCCGCGGTCGCGGTGCTCGCCGCGCTGCCGCCCGGGCTGGTCGTTCAGGTGGACGAGGTTGTGGCGCGGTCCATTTCGGATGTTTCGTTGAATCTGAAGGACGGGCGCACGGTACTCTGGGGCGGGACGAACGACGCCGAACGCAAGTCGGCCGTCGTGCTCCCGCTGCTGACCCGCCCCGGAACGGTGTTCGATGTGTCGAGTCCCAACCTGGTCACGGTAAAGTGAGCGATACCCATTGCGCCCGCGTCGAATTGCAGTATTCGACGGGTGGCGTTCGCAGACCCTCCATAGTCACGCGAGCTGCCGCTTCCGGGCCTGACGCTCACGCCACCGGCCCTCGCGCCGGCTACCGAGCGCCGGGGGGCAACCGTTCACCATACGTCGTGCGGCGCTGCGAGACGAGAGGGATCACACAAGATTCTGTCTTTCGTTTCGGCGCGCCTGCGCGCGTATTGCGGCGGCGGCGAATAGCGTTCCGCAGCAGTCGGATACTTGACATAACGCTAACCCTATGGTTGAGGTTTAGGGTTTGCCCGGGCGGCGGTTCGCTGAGTGAAGCCGCTCAGGCGAAACCGGCGAAGTGTCTCGAATCCGAAAACGACAGGCTTTAGATCGAAGGAAGGCGAGAGCCCATGACGCCCCCGCACAACTACCTTGCAGTGATCAAGGTCGTCGGTATCGGCGGCGGCGGTGTGAATGCCGTCAACCGGATGATCGAACAGGGCCTCAAAGGTGTCGAGTTCATCGCGGTCAACACCGACGCGCAGGCCCTGCTGATGAGCGATGCCGACGTCAAGCTCGACGTCGGCCGCGAACTCACCCGTGGCCTCGGCGCCGGCGCCGATCCCGAGGTCGGCCGCCGCGCGGCCGAGGACCACAAGGACGAGATCGAAGAGGTGCTCAAGGGCGCCGACATGGTCTTCGTCACCGCGGGCGAGGGTGGTGGCACCGGTACCGGTGGTGCCCCGGTCGTCGCCCAGATCGCGCGCAAGCTCGGCGCGTTGACCATCGGCGTCGTCACCCGCCCGTTCTCCTTCGAGGGCAAGCGGCGCGGCGGCCAGGCCGAGACGGGCATCGGCCAGCTGCGCGAGTCCTGTGACACGCTCATCGTGATCCCGAACGACCGGCTGCTGCAGCTCGGCGACGCGGCGGTGAGCCTGATGGACGCGTTCCGCTCGGCGGACGAGGTGCTGCTCAACGGCGTGCAAGGCATCACCGACCTGATCACCACCCCCGGCCTGATCAACGTCGACTTCGCCGACGTCAAGAGCGTGATGTCCGGCGCGGGTAGCGCGCTGATGGGCATCGGCTCGGCGCGCGGCGAGGGTCGCTCGGTGAAAGCGGCCGAGTCGGCGATCAATTCGCCGCTGCTGGAGGCGTCCATGGACGGCGCGCACGGCGTGCTGCTGTCCATCGCGGGCGGCTCCGACCTCGGCCTATTCGAGATCAACGAGGCCGCGTCGCTGGTCCAGGAGGCCGCGCACATCGAGGCCAACATCATCTTCGGCACGGTGATCGACGACTCGCTCGGCGACGAAGTGCGAGTCACCGTGATCGCAGCGGGTTTTGACGGTGGAGGACCCGCCCGGCGTACCTTCGAAACCACCCGGTCGGGCACCACCATCGGATCGGCTCGCGCAGGCGAGCTCGGCCAGAACCGTCCCGCCGAGGTAGCGGCACGCAGCACCGACGTAGCCGCCGCCACCGCAAGCTCCACCAGCTCGACCCGCGGCGCCGTCCCCAGCTACCGGGAAACCGAAAAGGCTCGAATGGACCCGACCCTGGCCCAAACCCGAGCCCACATCGAACCCCCCGACGACGATGACGACGACGTCGACGTCCCCTCCTTCATGCGAAGGTGACGCCCAGCCACCGCGCAGAACAAGCTGAACCCCGAAGGCCCTGATCCCCACCGGGATCAGGGCCTTCGCGGCATCCCACCTTCGCGGCATCCCACCTTCGCGGCATCCCACCTTCGCGGCATCCCACCTTCGCGGCATCCCGCCTTCGCGGCATCCCACCTTCGCGGCATCCCACCTTCGCGGCATCCCGCCTTCGCGGCATCCCGCCTTCGCGGCATCCCGCAGATCCGCACCCCATCTCGGGATCTGCGCCCCTCTAGGCGCCCAGAGCGAGCACGGACCCCCGAAACCGGGTGCGGATTCTCCCGACAATGACCACCCAGCCAAATCTGCACCTTCTCTCGGGATCTGCACTCGCTCTAGGGCCCTATTCCGAGTGCAGATCCCGAGTGAGAGTGCGTCTGTTGCCGACAGCGGTCCCGGTGGTCGTGGACCCCGGACCGCCGCACACCGTCTCTGTCAGCCGCTCACCGTTTCTGTGAGCCGAACACCCGATACAGCGGGTGTGCAGGTTGAGGAAAGGGTGTTCGGCCACCGCAAAGGGTGCGCATCGGAGCCCCAGCGGCCCCGAAAATGTCCACACGACACGCTTATTCCTTCGAAAGCGCTCGAGAACAGCACCACAGCCAGATGACCACGCTGGAACGCGACATCACGCACCTGACCGATAACTAAGGTCGGGGACCCCACCTCACGCGCCCAGCACTACTCCGGTCATCCGATGAACCAGTCGACAACCTCTGAGACAGCACCCACTGGAGATCTCTGGGCACACCAACCCGAACCAGTACACCCAGAGACCCCCGCAAAGGTGGACCTATCCGGGCAAGTGCTGCTTAGAACTCCGCAGGTGGGGCAGTTCATAGAAGCTGAAGACCTATCCACATTTTCCCGTGAGTAGTGTGGTCGCGTCGCCTGCCGTACCCGGCTTTAGGTGCACGTCAGGTGCGCGATGTCGCGTTCCCGAGGTGGTCATCTGGCTGTGGTGGCGTTTCGAGAGCCCAAAAATCAGCGAAATCTCGGCTCCCGAGGTGGTGAAGCTACCGCCGTACACCCACTGTGTCAGCCCCACACCCAGTACAGGCGGTGTGGGGCTGACACAACGGGTGTACGGATGGGTTCTCACGTCGCGATCGGGTTGCGGTTGCGTCCCAAGCGCTTTGGACAAGCGGGGATCGTGGCGGTTGGGGCGGTTGGGGCGGTTGGGGCGTCGATCCGCCCTGCGAAACGGGCTACCCGGCGGTCTCGCTGAAGATCTGCACTCTCACTCGGGATCTGCACTCGGAATAGGGCCCTAAAGCCAGTGCCGATCCCGAGTGAGGGTGCGGATTCTGCTGGCGGGGGTAGGGGGTCGCTGGTGTTCGATGCGCGCCCTGTGTGGTGGCCGAGCACCCTTTCCGTAAGCCTCATACCCGGTACAGGGGGTGTTCGGCTCATGGAAAGGGTGTTCGGAGTGTGTTGTAGCCCTCCGCTGGCGGGTCGTCGGGGGGTCGGGGCGCTACTAGGCTCGTTGGCATGACTTCTGCCCCTACGCTGACCGTTCGACGAGTGACGACGACTAGGGCGGGTGGGTTTTCGGCTCCGCCTTATGAGTCGTTCAATCTTGGGGATCATGTGGGGGATGATCCGGCGGCGGTGCGGCGCAACAGGGATCGGCTGGCTGAGGGGATCGGGCTTACGCCGGATCGGCTGGTGTGGATGGAGCAGATTCATGGGCGCAATGTCGAGATCATCGATGGGCCTCGGGATGAGCCGGTGCCTGCTACCGATGCGATCGTGACGAACGTTCCTGGGCTTGCGCTGGTGGTGTTGACCGCGGACTGTGTGCCGATTCTTTTGTCCGATGATGAGGCGGGGGTGCTGGCCGCGGTGCATGCGGGGCGGATCGGGGCTCGGATCGGGATTGTGCCTCGGGTGCTCGAGGCGATGGTGTCGATCGGTGCGCGGGTTGATCGGATCGGTGCGTTCCTCGGGCCCGCCGCGTCGGGGCGTCAGTACGAAGTGCCTGCCGCGATGCGGGCCGATGTGGAGAAGCATCTGCCGGGCAGTGCTTCGACCACCGTGCGCAAGACCCCTTCGCTCGACCTGCGTGCCGGAATCACCAGGCAGCTCGTCGAAGCCGGCGTCAACGGTGTTGCTGTCGACCCGCGTTGCACCATCGAAGACCGCACCCTGTTCAGTCATCGTCGCGGGGCACCGACCGGTCGGCTCGGTAGCGTGATCTGGGCGGAGGTGCGGTAGTGACCAATCCGGAAGCTGTTGCGCCGCAAGTCGACGCGCGCACCGCCGAACTGGCCACCAATCTCGCCGCGCTACTCCAGCGGGTCGATGCGGCCTGTCTCACGGCGGGGCGCAAGCCGGACTCGGTGCGTCTACTCCCCGTGACGAAGTTTTTCCCAGTCGAGGACGTGGCGATCCTCTACCGCCTCGGGCGGCGTGAGTTCGGCGAATCGCGCGAGCAGGAGGCCACGGCAAAGGTGGCAGCCCTGCCAACTTTGGTCGGGCAGCCACATTTGGTGGGGCAGAGCGTCGAAAGTGACGAAGACCTCCCGGATGTGCAGTGGCACATGATCGGACGCTTGCAGCGCAACAAAGCACGGGTCGTCGCGCGCTGGGCGCACGCCGTGCACTCGGTCGACAGCGAACGGCTGGCAACGGCTCTTGACGCGGGTGCGCGGACCGCGCTGGACGCGGGGGAGCGGACCGACCCGGTGCGCGTCCTACTGCAGGTGAGCCTGGATGACGATCCGTCTCGCGGCGGTGTCGCACCCGACGAATTGGCACGCCTCGCGGAACATGTTGCGGGGTCTCCGGGATTACGACTGTCCGGTCTGATGGCCATTCCGCCATTGGGGGCCGAGTCTGATGCGGCATTTGCACGACTTGCGACATTGCACACCATGCTGCTTGCCGAGCATCCCGCTGCGACAGAACTTTCCGCCGGAATGTCGGGCGATCTGGAAACCGCCATCGAACACGGCTCCACGTGTGTGCGTGTCGGTACCGCCTTGATGGGCGCTCGACCGATAACCTCGGCGTAGCAAAGAAACCTCATCAGTCACATTCGACACATATGCTTGAGGCAGACGAGGGCTGAGCAAGACTTCAACACCCGGCCGCCACCGGGGCCGAAGGAAGGTCGACCAATATGAGCGAGCGCAGCGAGCGAGTTCTCGACGCAGCCACCATCGTGGTCATGACTGCGCCGAGCGTCAGCGGGGTCCAGTCATGAGCGAGCGCAGCGAGCGGCCAATGGACGCAGCCACCCTCGTGGTCATGGCTTCGTCGAGCGTCAGCGAGGCGAAGTCATGAGCACGCTGCATAAGTTCAAGGCGTACTTCGGCATGGTTCCTCTGGAGGATTACGAAGACGACTACGTGGACGATCGCGCCCCTCGGGGTAGTGACGATCGTGTCGCGCGTCGCCCTCGCCCCCGTGACTACCCCGAACGTGACGGCTACGCAGCCGATCGCTACGCCGAAGACCGTTACGGCGCAGATCATTACGCCGCCGACGGATTCGAACGCGAGGACGCCGGTTACCCGGAGCCCGCGTACAAGTCGCCGTACAAGGCCGGATACCCCGTCTCCCGCCGCGACGAGTACGCCGACGAGCCCTACGGCGAGGACCGCTACGAGTCGCAGCGCCGACCCACCCGCATCGAGACCGCGCCGTCGTCCGGCCGGTTCCGGGCGGGCGGCACCGCGCCGCCGCTGCGTGGCACCACCCGTGGTGCGCTCGCCGTCGATCCCGACGCCGAGGAGCGCAGGCTCGAGGAGCGCGTGCGCCCCGAGCCGGCACCCGCGCGCAGGCCGGGGATCTTCGAGGACGGAGGCCCCTTGTCCAAGATCACGACACTGCGCCCGCGCGACTACAGCGAGGCCAGGATCATCGGCGAGCGGTTCCGCGAGGGCAACCCGGTGATCATGGACCTGGTCGATCTGAGCAACGCCGACGCCAAGCGCCTCGTCGACTTCGCCGCCGGACTCGCGTTCGCGCTGCGTGGCTCGTTCGACAAGGTTGCTACGAAGGTGTTCCTCCTCTCACCGGCCGATGTCGACGTATCAGCCGAAGAACGCCGACGCATCGCCGAAACCGGCTTCTACAACCAGAAATAAGGTCGTGATCTGGGGGGTGTTGCAGACCGGTCGCAGGTGGGGCGGCGCGGTCATTTTGCGCAAAGCGGATTTTGCGGCAGAGTGAAGTAGTGGCCTTGTTCGCGGTGCTGTACTTCGTACTGTTCATCTTCTGGCTGTTGCTGATCAGCCGGGTGATCGTCGAGTTCATCCGAAGCTTCGCTCGTGACTGGCGCCCTACCGGTGTCGTGGTCATCATCCTGGAGGTGATCTTCACGATCACCGACCCTCCGGTGAAACTCCTGAGGCGGTTGATACCACCGGTGTCACTGGGAGGAATTCGCCTGGATCTGTCGATTATGGTCTTGCTTTTCATCGTCTTCATCTTGATGTCGATCGTGGGCAGGCTCGGGCAACCGGTAGCCCCGGTGTGACAGAATGGGCCGTGAAGTAGCTTGCTAGATCTGCTAGATCTCCAAAAGACGCGTGAAGGGATCCTTCCATGCCGCTGACTCCAGCCGATGTGCACAACGTCGCGTTCAGCAAACCGCCGATCGGGAAGCGCGGCTACAACGAGGATGAAGTCGACGCCTTCCTGGATCTCGTCGAGCAGGAACTCTCGCGTCTGATCGAGGAAAACGCCGATCTGCGTCAGCGGGTCGCCGAACTCGACGCGGAACTGGCCGATGCCAAAAAGAATCGCGGTCCCGTCGGCCCGAACAACGTGAAAGCGCCTGTCCAGCAGGCCCCGCCGCCGCCTCCGGAGCCGATCAAGCCGCCGGTGCAGCAGGCCCCGCCTGCCCCGATGCCCGCGCCGCCCGCCCCGAAGGAACCGCCGAGTGCGGACGCGAACCTGCAGGCCGCCAAGGTGCTCAGCCTCGCCCAGGAGATGGCGGACCGGCTGACCAGCGACGCGAAGGTCGAAGCGGAAAACCTGCTGTCGAACGCCAGGGCAAACTCCGAGCGTCTCGTCGGCGATGCCAGGACCCGGTCCGAGGCGATGATCGCTGATGCCCGGCAGAAGGCCGACGCGATGCTGTCGGACGCGCAGTCCCGTTCGGACAACCAGCTGCGTCAGGCCAAGGAAAAGGCCGACGCCCTGCAGGCCGATGCCGAGCGCAAGCACACCGAGATCATGGCGACCATCACCCAGCAGCGCAGCGTGCTGGAGAGCCGGATCGAGCAGCTCAAGACCTTCGAGCGGGAGTACCGGGTGCGGCTGAAGTCCTACCTGGAGTCGCAGCTCGAGGAGCTGGAGAACCGTGGCTCGGCGGTCCCGGTCGACGGTGGCGAGGCCTTCGCCGACGCCAACACGGCCAACAACCTGCAGCCCGCCACGTTTGCCAAGGGTGGCAAGTAAGCCGCTCACACCGAGCACACCGCAGTTCACACAACTAGAGGAACTGTCGAGCCGCCTGGCATGCCTTGGGGGTCACCATGCTCGTCTTGACGCTTGTCCTTGCCGCCGTCGGATTCGCACTACTGGTAGCCGCGCTGACCACCGGATCGGTGATCTGGGCGTGGGGCTGCATCGTGGTGTGCGTACTGGGTGCGGTGCTCTTGCTGGTCAGTGCCCTGTCTATGCGTAAGCCGGACGAAGATTCGGCTCCGCCGCCGGGCCGCCACGCGAAACGCTAGGTGGGCCGTAAACAGGTTTGACCGCACTGGCTAGAATCAAACATGAACATGGCGTTGATCCGGCCATCACCGGGGAGCCTTCGGAAGAACAGCACCGGCTGCCGCTCGGCAAGGGTGCCCAGTAGAACCGAACGGGTGAGCCCGTCACAGCTCATAACGAGAGGTCCGGCAGCTCTGGCCGGACAAGCGGGGTGGTACCGCGGTATCGGCGCACCGGCGCCGGCATCGTCCCCGTGCCTACGGAAACGGCACGAGGAGATGCATCCGCCATGGCGGAAACTTCCAGCACTAGCGAGCGTAGCGAGCGGCCAGTAAACACAGCCGCGCATGCGGTTATGCCGGAACCGAGCGCCAGCGAGGTGCAGGCGTGAGCGCATACCCGCGCGTCGATCTTGGTGTCGGCGGCGGAGCGGCCTTTCCTGAGATGGAACGCCGCGTGCTAGACGCATGGGCGGCCGCCGACACCTTCCGCGCGAGCATCGAAAACCGTTCCGGGGCAGCGGAGTTCGTCTTCTACGACGGACCGCCGTTTGCGAACGGTCTGCCGCATTATGGGCATTTGCTCACCGGATACGTCAAAGATCTGGTACCGCGTTTCCAGACGATGCGCGGTAAGCGTGTCGATCGGCGTTTCGGCTGGGATTGTCACGGATTGCCCGCGGAGCTCGAGGCGGAAAAGCAGCTCGGTATCACGGACAAATCACAGATCGAAGCAATGGGCCTCGCCGAATTCAACGCGGCCACTAAATCTTCCGTGCTGCGCTACACCGACGAATGGCGCGAGTATGTGACACGTCAGGCGCGTTGGGTCGACTTCGACAACGACTACAAGACACTCGATCTCGACTTCATGGAGTCGGTGATGTGGGCGTTCAAGTCGCTGCACGACAAGGGCCTGATCTATCAGGGTTTCCGGGTGCTGCCCTACAGCTGGTACGAGCAGACGCCGCTGTCGAATCAGGAAACCCGCCTCGATGACGCCTACAAGATGCGCCAGGACCCGGCGGTCACCGTCGACATGGTGCTGCGCGTGCCCGCCGAGCATCCGCTGCACGCGCTCGACGGCGCCAACGCGATCATCTGGACCACCACCCCGTGGACCCTGCCGTCCAACCTCGCGATCGCCGTGCACCCCGACGTGCGCTACGTGCACCTGCGCGGCACCGACGGCAAGCGCTATCTGCTGGCGGCCGAACGCGTGTCGCACTACACCCGCGAGTTCGGTGAGGAGCCGGAGGTGCTCGGCGAGTTCGACGGCGCCGCGCTCACCGACCTGGCGTACACGCCGCCGTTCGACTTCTTCCTCGGCCACCCGCGCGCGCACCGCGTGCTGAACGCCGACTACGTGACCACCGACTCCGGCACCGGAATCGTGCACCTCGCACCGGCCTTCGGTGAAGAGGACATGGACGTCTGCACCGCCAACGGCATCGAGATCGTGCAACCGCTCGATCAGGGCGGCAAGTTCACCTCGATGGTGCCGCCGTACGAGGGCCTGATGGTGTTCGACGCCAACCCGGTGATCATCAAGGACCTCAAGGCGGCAGGGAAGCTGTTGCGGCACGAGACGATCGAGCACTCCTACCCGCACAGCTGGCGCTCCGGTCAGCCGCTGATCTACATGGCGGTGCCGTCCTGGTTCGTCGCGGTCACCACCTTCCGCGACCGGATGGTCGAGCTGAACCAGCAGATCGACTGGGTTCCCGAGCACATGCGCGACGGCCAGTTCGGCAAGTGGCTCGAAGGCGCGCGGGACTGGAACATCAGCCGCAACCGCTACTGGGGCAGCCCGATCCCGGTGTGGGTGTCCGACGATCCGGCCTACCCGCGCACCGACGTCTACGGGTCGCTCGACGACCTGGAGCGTGACTTCGGCGTGCGCCCGACCGATCTGCACCGGCCGATGATCGACGAGCTGACCCGCCCGAATCCCGATGATCCGACCGGCAAGTCGACCATGCGCCGGGTGCCCGAGGTGCTCGACTGCTGGTTCGAGTCCGGCTCCATGCCGTTCGCGCAGGTGCACTACCCGTTCGAGAACAAGGACTGGTTCGCCAACCACTTCCCCGGCGATTTCATCGTCGAGTACAACGGGCAGACCAGGGGCTGGTTCTACAACCTGCACGTGCTCTCGACCGCTCTGTTCGACAGCCCCGCCTTCAAAACCGTTGTCGCGCACGGCATCGTGCTCGGTGACGACGGGCTGAAGATGAGCAAGTCCAAGGGCAACTACCCGAACGTGAACGAGGTGTTCGATCGGGACGGCTCGGACGCGATGCGCTGGTTCCTGATGAGCTCGCCGATCCTGCGCGGCGGCAACCTCATCGTCACCGAGCGCGGCATCCGCGAGGGCGTCAGCCATGCGCTGCGGCCGCTGTGGAACGCGTGGACCTTCCTGCAGCTGTACGCCTCGAAACCCGGTACCTGGCGCACGGATTCGCCGCACGTCCTGGATCGCTACATCCTCGCCAAGCTCGCGGAGACCCGCGACGCGATGACCGAGGCGTTCGAGACCTACGACATCGCCGGTGCCTGCGATCAGCTGCGTGGCTTCGCCGACGCGCTCACCAATTGGTATGTGCGCCGGTCGCGTTCGCGCTTCTGGAGCGAGGAACCGGACGCGGTGGACACGCTGCACACGGTGCTCGAGGTGGTCACCCGGCTGGCTGCGCCGCTGCTTCCATTGATCACCGAGGTGATCTGGCGTGGACTCACGGGTGGCGAGTCGGTGCACCTGACCGATTGGCCGAAAGACGGTGAGCTGCCCGCCGATCCGGAACTGGTTGCCGCGATGGACGAGGCCCGCGTGGTCTGCTCGACGGTGCTGAGCCTGCGCAAGGCGCAGAACCTGCGGGTGCGGCTGCCGCTGGCCGAGGTCACCATCGCCGCGGCCGACGCCGCGCGGCTGGCACCCTACGCCGACATCATCGCCGACGAGGTGAACGTCAAGAAGGTCGACCTGACCACCGACGTCGCCGTGCACGGCCGGTTCGAACTGGTCGTCAACGCCAGGGCCGCCGGCCCGCGCATCGGCAAGGACGTGCAGACGGTGATCAAGGCGGTCAAGGCGGGCGAGTGGTCCGAGGGTGCCGACGGCGTCGTCACCGCCGCCGGAATCGCCCTGCTCCCTGAGGAATACACGCAGCGCCTGGTCGCCGCCGAACCGGAGTCCACCGCCGCCCTGCCCGGCAATGCCGGCCTGGTGGTGCTGAACTCGGTGGTCACCGAGGAACTGGAGGCCGAGGGCTGGGCCCGCGACCTGATCCGTGATCTGCAGGAGACCCGAAAGTCGTTGGGGCTGGACGTATCCGACCGGATCACCGTGGTACTCGCGGTGCCCGAGGACCGGGCCGGGTGGGCCGAGACGCACCGCGACCTGATCGCGGGCGAGATCCTCGCCACCACCCTCACCCTCGGCGACGTGGGTGGCGACGCCGCCGACCTGGTCGGGGGCGTGCGCGCTCAGGTCACCAAGGCCTGACGGTTCGAAATAGCAGGGGCGGGGCCGATACCGGTCCCGCCCCTGCTATTTCGGCGCGATCTTGTGGCCGGGCTGTGCCGCCGACGCGCGATTGCCGAGCGGCGGCGCCCAGTGCGCGACCACACTGTCCCAGCGCCGGTCGCGCCGCTCCTGCTGCTCCGCCGCGACCCCGCGCTTGGCCGCCTTGTAGGCACCCATCAGGCCGGTGCCAGTAACTGCTGCATGATCGCGGCGGAGTCCAGCCAGACGTTCTCTCGGCTGATCTTGTTGTCGCGGACCTCGCAGACGTGCAGTATCCGGAAGCTGATCGGCCGATTGTTGCCGGGGACGCCGAGGAACATGCCGGTCGCCCGGCCGTGCCACTCGGATTCGTCGACGAAGAAGTCCTCGCCGTAATACCGGTGGATGGACTCCATCTTGTCCTCGCTGATCGCCTCGAACAGGTCGCGGTAGCGCTGCGCGATCGCGGCCGGGTCGCGCAGTGTGCCCTGCGGATCGCCGACGGCGTCGTGCTCGACCTCGTCGGCCAGCGTGGCCATGATCGCGTCCACATCGTTCGCCGCCTCGGCCGCACAGTGCCGCTCGAACAGCTCGTCCATCTCTTCTCTGGTCATCACACACGCCCTCCGTAGTGAGATTCTGCTATCGTGGTGAGATGACTTTCTCACGGCGAGACGAGATTCTCAATAGTGGTCGAGCGGCAAATCAGAAGATGCGCACCAGGGAAGCCCTCATCAGTGCCGCGCTCGAACTCGCCCGCAACGGTCACTCGCCCTCGATCGCCGAGGTCGCCGAGGCCGCGAAGGTCTCCACCGCCACCGCGTACCGGTACTTCCCGAATCCGCAGTCGCTGTGGTCGGATATGGCCACCCGCCAGGCCGGGTTCACCGGTGGCTATCCGGATTTCCTGGATGACCTGCCCGAGGACGTGGAGGCCCGGATCGACAGGGTGGTGCGCGAGTGCTGCGCCTTCCAGTTCGCGGACGAAGTGGTGTGGCGTGGCGTACTCCGGGCAACCCTCGATCGCTGGTTCGGTCAGGTCGATGTGCCTGAGGCGGAACGGGTTCCGGTGCGCGGGGTGACTCGGCTGGAGATGGCGCGGGTCGCGCTGGAGCCGCTGCGTGACACGCTCTCGGCCGAGCGGCTGGAGCGGTTGGTCAATGCCGTCGTGCTGGTGTTCGGTGTCGAGGCCCTGGTCTCCACGCGCGACACCTGCGGGCTCGATCCCGAGGCCGCCACCGAGACGATGAGCTGGGCCGCCCGCGCCCTGGTGCGCGCCGCGGTGGCCGAGGTGCGACCCGAGTGAAGGCCGCACCGTGGCAACGACTTTCGGTTACTTGTAGTCGTTCTCTTTGAGCTGGATCAGGTAGGCGCGCCGCTCCGAGATCAGCCCGTCGCGCATCACGAACACCTCGCCCGCCACCATGTGCATCAGCTCGCCCTCGACCGTCGTCGCCTCGATGGCCACCTCGGCCATGACGACATCGTCTTCCTCGACCATCCGTCGAATGGTCAGCCGCGGGCTGCCGGTGAAGCCGGGATTCTCGATCTCCTTGTCGTAGGCGTCTTTTCCGCTCAGCCGGAACCAGCCGAACACGGTCCATTCGATGTCGTCGGTCAGGCAGGACAGGATCTGCTGGTGATCGGTCTTGTTGAAGCCGTCGATGTACCGCTCGACCGTTTGCTTGTTCGCCGACACGATGGTTCTCCCGCACGCTGGTTCGTCGCTGCGCGCTCCCGCAGCCCGTCGACTGTAAGCCAGATTGATTGCATTATGCAATCGGTTTGGCGGATGTGAATAAGTTGCAAGTATTAATCGTGAATGTGATGTAGATCACATGCTAGAAATTTGCTGAACTGTTGTCGCAGGTCCGAGCCGCGCGGCAGAATCGGAGCTGGTGCTGTTGTTGCAGATATCGACTTCTGGGGCAGCAGTGAGTTCGTGAACCCAGCGGCTGCGGCTCCTCATGGATGACGCTGCTCGACCCAGGCGTCAGCCGGGACCGCCGGACGGTGACCCGCACGCCGGGCCGCCGGAAGGGACGAGCACGTGAAGAGAAAACCCTTGCGTCGCATCGCTTTCGGATTCCTCCTAGCCACGGCCGCGACATTGCTCCTGGCAGGACCCGGCTGGTCGGACACCGGGAGCGTGACCGGCAGCGCCGAATCCCTGTCCGCCTCCGGTTCGGCCGCGATTCCGCTGCCCAGCTCCCATGGAGTAGGTGCGCTGGCGGCGGCCACCTCGCAGACCGGAAAGCCGTACGAGTGGGGCGGCACCGGCCCGTTCGCCTGGGACTGCTCCGGCCTGGTGCAGTGGGCGTTCCGGCAGGTCGGCGTCAACATTCCGCGCACGACCTGGGAGCAGGCCAGAGCGGGCGCGCCCGTCCCGTTCTTCGCGCTCTCGCCCGGCGACGTGGTGGTGCTGAACACCGACGGCTCGCATGTCGGCATCTACGCGGGCTTCGGTCAGATCTTCAACGCCTACGACTGGGGCGTCCCCGTCGGGCTCAGCCCGCTGCGCCAGTTCGACATCTACGCCATCCGGCGCTTCTAGCCCACACGTCTTCCCGCACCGGATATTGCGTGCGAATTCCGGTGCGGGACAACATGATCAGTCAGTCTCCTCGACGAGGCTGCGCAGCAGCGGCGCGTACTTCGGATTGGCCAGGGCCGAGGCGAACTGGGCGACCAAGTAGTCGGCCGGGTTGCCGGTGTCGTACCACCGGCCCTGGATCACCTGACCGAACACCGGGTTGTCGGCGGCGTGCACGTTGATCGCGTCGGTCAGGTAGACCTCGCCGGAGCGGTGCTCGTACCAGGCTTTGGTCTGGGTGCGCAGTTCGTCGATGATGCCGGGGGTGACCACGTAGCCGCCGATCGCGGCGAAGTCCGACGGCGCGTCCTCGGGCTTGGGCTTTTCCCGCAGGCCGGTGATGCGCAGCAGTCCGTTGCCCTGGTCGTCGGCGACCACCGGCACGCCGTAGCGCTGCGACTCGGACGGGTCCATCGGCATCAGCGCGAGCACCGGGGCGCCGGTCGTCTCGTAGGCGTCGATCAGCTGCTGGGCGCGCGGGACATCGGCGACGAACACGTCGTCCGGCCACAGCACCAGCATCGGTTCGTCGCCCAGATTGCGGGCCGCGTTGAGCACCGGGGTGCCGTTGCCGTAGGGGCCGTGCTGGTCGAGGTAGGTGATGTGGCCGAGCCTGGACAGCTCGCCGACCTCTTCGACGGCGTCGGCGTATGCGGTCTTGCCGTCCGCGCGTAGCTGGGCCACCAGGGCCGGGTTGGGCCGGAAGTGGTCCTGGATCAACGATTTTCCGCTGCTGACCACGATGGTGATGTCGGTGATGCCCGACGCGACCAGCTCGCGGACCGTATGTTCGATGACCGGCTTGTCGCCGACCGGCAGCATCTCCTTCGGGATGGCCTTGGTCAGCGGGAGGAGCCGGGAACCGATACCGGCGGCCGGGATCACGGCCTTGCGGATCTTCATGGGTCCGATCATCACATACGAAGCTGGACCGCAAGGGCGGTCCCCGTGCTTCGTCAACTGTTTACCGAAGCCGTGTAGTGCGTTGGCGCGGTCGATATCCGCCCAGGTCGTGGGCTGGTTGTTCGTTCAAGGTCAGGTGTCTGCCGGGTGGTCGGCCGCTGGCGATCTCTACAGGAAATCAACAGCAAGTACGTAGTGACTACCCAGCGTCGGGACCTGTCCGGATCTGTCGGTGTCCGGGCGTAGATTTCCGTTCGTGAGTGAGCGCAGCGAGCGAACCATCGACACAGCGTCTGTGCGAACGACGGAGCCGAGCGCCAGCGAGGCGCAGTCGTGAGTACCGACAAGGCTACTGTCGCCGAGATTCTCGAGCAGCTCGAGCCGCTGGACGTGCGGGCCAGGGCGATGTTCGGTGAGTACGGTCTGTACTGCGACGACAAGCTGGTCGCGCTGATCGCCGACGATCATTTGTTCGTGAAACCCACCGCGGTCGCGACCGACTACGCCGAGGAATCCTGGTTGGCGCCGCCGTATCCCGGCGCGAAGGACTACTACCGGGTGCCGACGCCGCGATTGGCGGATTCGGCCTGGTTGGGGGAGTTCGTGCAGCGCACCGCCGACCAGTTGCCGGTGCGCGTACCCAAGTCCAGGAAACCCTCGGCGAAACCACGGTGAGCGAGCAGCATCCGCGTTGGCGCATCGACGCGCAGAGCGCTGCACCCACCGACGTGCGGGGCGCGGTCCCCGCCGATGTGGGGAGCGTTGTCGTCGATGTGGGGAGCTCTGTGCGCGCCGACGCGCAGAGCACGGCCCGCCGCTGGGTGCTGCACATCGATATGGATGCGTTCTACGCGTCCGTCGAACAGCTGACCCGGCCCACCTTGCGCGGGCGGCCGGTCCTGGTCGGCGGCACCGGCGGGCGCGGCGTGGTCGCGGGCGCGAGCTACGAGGCGCGGGTGTACGGCGCGCGTTCGGCGATGCCGATGCATATGGCGCGCAGGCTGGTCGGCGTCACCGCGGTGGTGGTGCCGCCGCGCGGCGTCGTGTACGGCACGTTGAGCGGGCAGGTGTTCGACGCGTTGCGCAGCCGGATCCCGGTGCTGGAGACGCTGTCGTTCGACGAGGCGTTCGGCGAGCCCGCCGAACTGGCCGGTGCGACGGTGGCGACGGTGCAGGAGTTCTGCGAAGAACTGCGCGCGGTGGTGCGCGAACGCACCGGGCTGACCGCCTCGGTGGGCGCGGGCACCGGCAAGCAACTTGCCAAGATCGCCTCGGCGCTCGCCAAACCTGATGGGATACGGGTGGTTTCGGCGGTCGAACAGCAACAGATGCTGGCCGCCCTGCCGGTGCGCAAGCTGTGGGGGATCGGCCCGGTGGCCGAGCACAAGCTGCGTTCGCTCGGCATCGAGACGGTCGGCGCGTTCGCCGCGCTGCCCGAATCCGAGGCAATGTCGATCCTCGGTGGCAGCGTCGGCGCCGCACTGCACCGGCTGGCCCGCGGCATCGATGACCGGCCGGTCGCCGAACGTAACGAGGCCAAACAGATCAGCGCCGAAACCACCTTCGAGACCGACATCGTCACGCTGGCCCACCTGCGCCCCGCCATCGAATCGATGGCGGCGGCCGCGCATCGCCGCCTGATCAAGGACGGTCGCGCCGCCCGCACCGTCGTGCTCAAGCTACGCAAATCCGACATGAGCATCGTGACGCGCTCATTTACCCTGCCGTACGCGACCGAGGACCTCGTCACACTCACCACCGCCGCGCAACGCTCGGCGATCGACCCGGCCGAGCTCGGCGCGATCCGGCTGGTCGGCGTCGGCTACGGCGGATTATCCACCGTGCGACAGGAATCCTTATTTCCCGAACTGGACCAGGTGCCGGTCGCCGAGGACTGGGAGCAGACCGCCGTCCCCGCCGAAGACGACACCGCGGGGGAGCCCGCGCCGCTCGCGACGCCGCTGTCGGTCCCGCTCTGGTACCCCGGCGTGGACGTCGAACACCCCGAGCACGGCCACGGCTGGGTGCAGGGCGGTGGCTACGGCGTAGTGACCGTCCGCTTCGAGACCCGCTCGACCGGCCCCGGCCCGGCCCGCACCTTCCCGGCCGACGATCCGAGCCTGACCAGAGCCGATCCGCTGGACAGTCTGCGATGACCCGGCCAGCGAACGGCTCGACATCGCCGAGCCCACCGCGTACGTTCGCTGCCGACGACATCAGTCTGTCCCGTGTGGGTCCACGCGGTTCTCTGCTGTGCCGGTAGCCTGGGAGCTCGTGCAGCGCCGCCGATCGGGTGGAGGCTGCCATTGGTGGACATGACACGGACCTACTCGAACGCAAAGGACGAGCAGTTGAAGCTTCGTAAGACTGGCCGCATCGCGATCGCCGGCCTGGCCGTCGTTGCCGCGCTGGGCATGACCGCATGCAGCAGTGACGACAAGGACAGCAAGCCCGCCGCCAAGACGTCGACCAGCGCTAGCGCGTCTGCGTCGGCCAACGCCGCGAACCTGCCGCCTATCCCGACCCCCGCGGAGCTGAACACGGCGCTGGCCCGCGCGCTCGACCCGTCCGTGCCGGCGTCGGAGAAGCTGGACGGCGTCCAGGGTGCCGAGGCCGACCCGTCCCTGCCCGATCGCCTCTCCCAGGCCGCCAAGGGCGCCGACGTGAAGATCGAGGTCACCGACGTCTCCAGCTTCGGCGACAGCGTCAACGCGAAGGCCAAGTTCGTCGTCAACGGCCAGGAGAACATCGTCGACGTGCCCTTCGTCGCCGACAACGGCAAGTGGAAGATCCAGAAGTCCTGGGCCTGCGCCATGCTGACCAACCTCGGCCAGACCTCCACGGCCTGCGGCTAAATCGCTTCGTCGCGGCCGACTCGCTGTGAGTCGGCCGCGACAACGGCCGTTTTGTCCGGTGCCGCTCGTTGCCGAATGTACAGGCTGAGTTGGTGATTCGGGTGCCGGTAGCTGGGACTCTGTGTCGTCCGACGATTTCGCGCTAGCATCCACCGTCGTGACTGTCAGTGACGCTGTGCGTGAGTCCGCCCAACCCTCGGCACAGCGGGGAGACCAGCAGGATCCGAGTGCGCGTCGTGTCGCGTCTGGTCGAATCCGGTTGGTGGCGATCATCAGTGGGATCCTTGCGATCCTCACCGCACTGTCGATCCCGTTCTTGCCTGTTCGCCAGGACCAATCCAGTGTGGTGTGGCCGCAGACGGCCGCGGTCACGTCGGTGACGTCGCCGCTGATCACCTACGCGCCGATGAATCTCTCCGCGCAGATTCCGTGTGCAGCTTTCGCCGCACTCGCAGATTCGGGCGGCATGGTGGTGTCGACGATTCCGCGCCAATCACCTGACGTGGAGCACTACGGTTTCGTCGTCAAGGTCGTCCCTGACGCGGCGGATCGCCCGGGCCGGGTCGACGTGGTGTCGCGCAACATGCTGCTGTGGTCCTCGCCGCTGAGTGCGGTCCGCGATCGGTCCTGCACGGTCGGCATCGAGATGGGTACGCAGCGGACCACCGTGTCAGCACCGGGATTCGCGGATTCGGACAAGGAGATTACTTCCGACATCCGCCCGCAAGTTGTCGGTATCTTCAGCGATCTGACCGGCGCGGCGCCGTCCGGGTTGCAGGTGAATGTCCAAGTTGATTCACGTTTTTCGTCGTCACCGACATCGCTGAAACTGGTGGCGATGGTGCTGGCCGCGTTGGCCACACTTGTTGCGCTGGTCGCGCTGTACCGCTTGGACAGCATCGATGGCCGCAAGTCACGGCGGTTCCTGCCCGCCCGCTGGTGGCGGTTGCGTCCGGCGGACTATCTGGTTTTCGCCACGCTGCTGTTGTGGCACTTCATCGGTGCCAACACCTCTGACGACGGCTATATCCTCGGGATGGCTCGCGCCGAGCGCAGCTCCGGATTCATGTCGAACTACTACCGGTGGTTCAGCGTCGATGAAGGGCCGTTCTACACGCCGTACACCGACATGATCGGGTTGCTGACCCATGTGTCATCGGTGAGTCCCTGGGTCCGGTTGCCCACCTTGATCGTCAGTGTCATCGCCTGGTGGGTGATCAGCCGTGAACTCCTGCCCCGGCTCGGCGCTGCCCTGCGTGACAAGCCGGTCGTCGTGTGGACCAGCGGACTGGTGTTCCTTGCGTTCTGGCTGCCCTACAACAACGGCCTGCGCGCCGAACCCTTTGTGGCGCTTGGCGTGATCCTTACCTGGGCCTCGGTCGAACGGGCCATCGCATCTCGGCGGCTGCTGCCTTATGCGCTGGCGATCGTCATCGCCGCGTTCACCTTGACCTGTGCGCCCTCGGGCCTGATCTGCATCGGCGCGCTTGCCGCGGGCGCACGAAGTATGACCTCGGTGCTCATGCGGCGGGCGAAGAACTCCGGTTATCTCGCGCTGCTGCTGCCCTTGCTTGCTGCCGGCGTTGTGGTGCTGACTGTGGTCTTCGCGGATCGAACTTTGGCCGGTGTGCTCGAGTTCAGTTACGTGCACGATCGGATCGGGCCCGGCGACGGAGCCTCATGGTTCCTGGAGTTCCTGCGTTATCAGTATCTGTTGCAGCCCAGCGGTGACGGCTGGCTGACCCGGCGGTTCGGCATGTTCATGATGCTGCTCGGTCTGGTGGTCTGCGTGGTCACGATGCTGCGCCGTGGTGGGCATATCCCAGGGACCGCCGTCGGGCCGCCGCGGCGACTCATCGGTATCACTGTCGCCGCGATGGCGCTCATGATGTTCTCCCCGACGAAGTGGATCCATCAGTTCGGCGTGTTCGCCGGGCTGGCCGCCTGCGTCGCTGCCCTCACTGCTGTCGCGATCAGTCCCCGAGTCACCCGTCCGCTGCGTAACCGTGCACTATTCGCTGCGGCAGTCTTGTTCGCACTGGCGCTGACTTTCGTTGGCGCCAACGGGTACTGGTGGGTGTCGGCATGGGGAGTCCCGTTTTGGGACAAGGCGCCGATGCTTGCCGGTTTCGGGCTGTCTACCTTCGCAGCGGGCCTCTCGGTTCTCGCGCTGGTCGCCGCCGCCTGGTTCCACATGCGGCCGGAGGCTCAGCCGCGACCTGATTCGATACCCGGCAAGGTCGGACGCATTCCGGTCCTTGCCGTCGTCGCGGCCGCCATGGTGCTGTTCGAAGTGCTGTCGATGGCGAAAGCCGCAGTGGCGCAGTATCCGTCGTATTCGGTCGCTCAATCCAACCTCGGCGCAACCGTTTCCGGTGGGTGCGGGCTCGCGGACAAGGTGTTGGTTGAGACCGACCCCAACGCGTCGGTGCTGAGCCCGCTGACCGGCGATGTCGCAACGGCGCTGGCTGGGTCCGGATCGACCGGATTCACCCCCAACGGGGTGGCCACCGACCTCACCTCTGATGAGATCGAATCCACCACGGGCAAGGCTAATTCCGTCACCAGTGCCGATTCCGGTGAGCCGGTGGATCCGAAGGCCGGGTCTAAGTCGCCGGGTTCCGAGACCGGCACGTCGACCGGTGCGGGGATCAACGGCAGCAGTGTCCCGCTGCCCTTCGGTTTGGATCCGGCGACCATCCCGGTGCTCGGCAGCTATCGGGAAGGCGCCCAGGAGCCTGCCGAGCTGACGACAGGATGGTACCGACTTCCCAAGGACAGCAACGGAAGTCGTGGCCCGATCATCTCGATCGCGGTCGCCGGTCGGATCCGGCACGTCGACAGCGACGGCATCGTGCACCCTGGCCAGGATCTGCGCGTGGAGTACGGCCGCGCCGGATCCGACGGCACGGCAACCGCACTCGGCAGCGTCGACCCGATCGACATCGGGCCGTCCCCGTCGTGGCGCAACGTGCGTGTCCCGTTCGACCGACTGCCCGGTGACGCGGACGTCGTTCGAATCGTCGCGAGCGATAAGGATCTCGGCAAGGATCAGTGGCTCGCGGTGACCCCGCCGCGCGTACCGCAGACGAAAACCCTGACCGACTTGGTCGGTTCGCGGACGCCGGTCCTACTGGACTGGGAGGTCGCCATGACCTACCCATGCCAGAACCTGGCTCCCACCCACGCCGGCGTCGGTGACCTGCCGAGCTACCGAATCCTGCCCGACCGCAACGGTGCGACCATCACCAACCTCTGGCAGGCGCACGATGGCGGCGGTCCGCTCGGCTGGACCCAGCTGTTGTTCACCGCCCGCGCGCTGCCCGCGTATCTGAAGGACGACTGGGATCGCGACTGGGGCTCGATCGAGCAGTACCTCCCACTCGACCCCAACGCCCAACCCGCACACGTCACCATCGACAAAACCCAACGCTGGGGCACCTGGACCCCAGGCCACATCAACACCGACTGGTAGTGAACGGCGCTGACCCGCATTCACGAATGCGGGTCAGCGCCTAAGCGTGCTCCGATTCCGCTGACGCATCGACCATTTGGGTGGCGCGGGTGCGGCGAGCGCGCAGCGAAGGTGTCCGTCCACAGGCGGGCGGAGTCCGTCGGATCACAATGGCGTGGCCGTCGCTGACAGCTAGCAGGCCCGTGACGCGGCGGCCATCTCAACCCGGCTACTGAGACCGAGCCTTTGACTTCTTCGTCTTCGCCGGCAGTGGATGCTGCCAGCGAAGGCCCGGGAAGCGAGCGAAACCACGGTCGCACGTGACCAATTCACTGCCGGACTCGATGGCCAACGCGGCGTGGTACGCGTCGGCAACATCATTGGCTCTGGCGTCCATCGTGCGGCATAGGTCCGCGAAGATCTCGTAGTGGCGAGGTCCGGGACGCACGGGCCGGGAATTCGGTGCGCCGAGCAGGATTTCGGTGAATTCGAGGGCCTGGTCCGGTGGGGTCGGCGTCCGGAAGATGCGCGGGTTGGTCACTACCCGAACGAATCCGCTGAGCACCAGCTCGCTCACTGCGAAGGTGGCGGGCCCGTTCACCAGCGCAGTCAGCCACGCATGGACGTCGGCGTGGTCGGGCGACTCGGTTCGGTAGGCATAGACCAGGACATTGACGTCAGGTAGCAGCATCGGTCAGTGCCGATCGCAGCCGCGCGTCGTCCTCTTCGTAGTCGGCGTCTCGGACGGTCTTCCAGTCGCCGAAGTTGACGCCGACCTGGAGTCCGTCGCCACCGTAGGTGGGTAGGGCGATGTCCATCTTGGCCGTGTCACGCTCGGTGAGTTCTTCGAGCAACATGCGCAACGCCTCCTCGATAAGACTGGTCAGGGTCCGTCCATCCCGCGCCGCCCGTTGTTTGGCGGCGCGAAGCAGCGCATCGTCCAGATCAAGGGTGGTCCGCATGCAGAGAACTGTATCCCATCATGCAGATTTCTGCATAGAGCTCTGGACGAGCCCACCGTCGCGCCCTTCGCGGTGCGTGCGGCGTGCGCGCAGCAACGCGTGCGCGGTGAAGATGGCCAGGGCCGCCCAGATGAGCGCGAAACCGGCCCAGCGGGATGCGGGCATGGGTTCGTGCGCCACGGCGACGCCCCAGGCCATCTGGAGGGCCGGGGTGAGGTACTGCAGCAGGCCCATGGTGGACAGCGGAACCCGTTGCGCGGCAACGGCGAACAGCAGCAGCGGAATCAGCGTGACCGGGCCGGTGGCCAGCATTAGCGCGGCATGCCCTGCGCTGGAACCGAATTCGCTGCGGCCGGTGACCGCGAGCACGATGACGAAGGCCAGCGCGAACGGCGCGGCGACCACCCCCTCGGCGGCGATGCCGCGCACCGCGTCCAGCGGGATCACCTTCTTCACCAGGCCATAGGTCGCGAATGAGCAGGCAAGGATCAGCGCGATGACCGGCGGCCTGCCGTAGTCGACGGTGAGCACCGCCACCGCGGCGGCGCCGAGCCCGAGCGCGGCCCACTGCGCCTTCGCCAGTCGCTCGCGGAAGATCAGCACGCCGAACGCGACGGTGACGAGCGGGTTGATGAAGTACCCCAGCGCGCACTCCACCACCTGCCCCGACGTGACGCCGTACACATACACACCCCAATTGATCGCGATCGCCGCCGACGCCACCGCGGCCAGCCGCCAGATCCGCGCGCCGATGCCACGCAGCTCGCGCAGCCGCCCGGACACCATCAGCACCGCGAGCACCACCAGCAACGTCCACAGGATCCGCTGCGCGACCACCTCGGCCGCACTGGCGAACGCCAGCAACCCGAAGAACGCGGGGAACAAACCCCAGAGGAAAAACGCGCTCATACCGAACGCAACACCCGGGATAGACCTGCTCCGCTGCACGCTTCCGACGCTACTTCTCACGTAGCCTTGCGGTCATGTCGACAACCGTGCAGGCTTCGCGCGCCACCGGACTCACCGCGGCGGAGGTCGAGCAACGTCGCCGCGACGGGCTCACCAACGATGTGCCGGATCGGGCCAGCCGCTCGGTCCGCGACATCGTCAAGGCGAACGTCTTCACCCGGATCAACGCCCTGCTCGGCGTGCTGTTCATCCTGGTGCTGGCCACCGGTTCGATCATCGACGGCATGTTCGGCCTGCTGATCATCGCGAACAGCGCGATCGGCATCATCCAGGAGGTCCGCGCCAAGCGCACCCTGGACAAGCTGGCCATCGTCAGCCAGACCAAGCCGACGGTGCGCCGCGACGGCAAGGCCGTCGAGGTGGCGCCGCGCGAGGTGGTCCTCGACGATCTGATCGAGCTCGGCCCCGGCGATCAGATCGTGGTCGACGGCGAGGTCGCCGAGTCCTCGCTGCTGGAGATCGACGAGTCGCTGCTCACCGGCGAGGCCGACCCGATGGACAAGCAGGTCGGCGCGGAGGTGATGTCGGGCAGCTACGTGGTCTCCGGCAGCGGCTGCTACCGCGCGACCAAGGTCGGCAAGGACGCCTACGCGGCCAAGCTGGCCGACGAGGCAAGCAAGTTCACCCTGGTGAAGTCGGAGCTGCGCAGCGGCATCGACACCATCCTGAAGGTGATCACCTACCTGCTGATCCCGGCCGGCCTGCTGAGCATCTACAACCAGCTGTTCTCCAGCAAGGAGTCGTGGCGGCCCGCGGTGAGCGGCATGGTCGCGGCGCTGGTGCCGATGGTGCCCGAGGGTCTGGTGCTGATGACCTCGGTCGCGTTCGCGGTCGGCGTGGTGCGGCTGGGGCGGCGGCAATGCCTGGTGCAGGAGCTGCCCGCCATCGAGGGCCTGGCCCGGGTGGACGTGGTCTGCGCGGACAAGACCGGCACGCTCACCGAGAACGGCATGCGCCTGTCTGACATCAAGACCCTGGACTCGTTCGAGGACAACGACGTTCGGCAGGCCCTGGCCGCGCTGGCGGCCGACGATCCACGCCCGAACGCGAGCGTGCAGGCCATCGCCGAGGCGCTGCCGGACAGCCCCGGCTGGCAGCGCACCGCGGTCGCGCCGTTCTCCTCGGCCAAGAAGTGGAGCGGCTGCTCCTACGGCGAGCACGGCGACTGGCTGCTCGGCGCGCCGGACGTGTTGCTCGACCCGAACTCCGAAGAGGCCAGGGTCGCAGAGGAACTCGGCTCCTCGGGGCTGCGCATCCTGTTGCTCGCCAGCAGCGACCGTCCGGTGGACGCCGCGGACGCGCCGGGCACCGTGCGCCCCGCCGCGCTGGTCGTGCTGGAACAGCGGGTCCGGCCGGACGCCAAGGAAACCCTCGAATACTTTGCCAGCCAGAACGTTTCGATCAAGGTGATCTCCGGCGACAACGCCGTCTCGGTGGGCGCGGTCGCCTCCTCGCTCGACCTCACGGGCGGCGACCACGCGGTCGACGCGCGCGAATTGCCCGACGACCGTGAACAACTCGCCGACGTGCTCGACCACGAGACCACCTTCGGCCGGGTCCGCCCGGACCAGAAGCGCGCCATGGTGGCCGCCCTGCAGTCGCGCGGCCACACCGTCGCGATGACCGGCGACGGCGTGAACGACGTGCTCGCCCTCAAGGACGCCGACATCGGCGTCGCGATGGGCGCGGGCAGCCCGGCCACCCGCGCGGTCGCGCAGATCGTGTTGCTGGACAACAAGTTCGCGACCCTGCCGTACGTGGTGGGGGAGGGCCGCCGGGTGATCGGCAACATCGAGCGGGTCTCGAATCTGTTCCTCACCAAGACCGTCTACTCGGTGCTGCTCGCCTTCCTGATCGGCATCGCGGGCATCGGCTCGCAGATCTTCGGCTACGACCCGATCGGTTACCCGTTCCTGCCGCGGCATGTCACGATCGCCGCCTGGTTCACCATCGGCATCCCGGCGTTCATCCTCTCGCTCGCGCCCAACAACGAGCGCGCCCGCAGCGGATTCGTCCGCCGCGTCATGCGATTGGCCATCCCGTCCGGCGTGGTGATCGGCGTCGCGACCTTCGTCGCCTACCTGATCGCCTACTCCGGTCCCGACGCCACCGCGCAGCAGAAGGAGCAGGCAGGCACCACCGCGCTGATCACCTTGATCATGATCGCGGTGTGGGTGCTCGCCATCGTGGCCAGGCCGTACGTGTGGTGGAAGGTGGTGCTCATCGGGGCCTCGGTGGCCGCGTACGTCATCCTGTTCACCGTCCCGTTCACCCGGCACTTCTTCAAGCTGGATCCGTCGGACGTCGGGCTCACCACGGCCGCATTCATTTGCGGCGCTGTCGGAATCGTGCTCGTCGAGGTCGCGTGGTGGGTCAGCGCGTCGCTGCTCGGCGAGAAGGGCAAACTGTTCCCGACCGCGAATAACGGCGATTCCTGACAAACTGGACATCCGACCCGGCGCGCCGCGAGAAGCCTTGTGCGAAGCGACCATTCAGTGTTGGAGTACCTTCTCCGAATATGGAGGTACTGCTGCACCAGATCGACGCGTTCGCCGACGCACCGTTCTCGGGCAACCCAGCCGCGGTGATGCCGCTCCCGTCGTGGCTCCCGGATTCGTTGCTGCAACACCTGGCCGAGGAGAACAACCTCGCCGAAACCGCCTTCTACACCGCGGAATTACCGCCGGAGGCCGGTGCGCCTCCGGGCGACTGGCCCGCGTTCCACCTGCGCTGGTTCACGCCCGCGGTCGAGGTGGACATGTGCGGGCACGCCACGGTGGCCAGTGCCGCACAGATTTTGGAGGACATGCACCCCGGCGCCGACCGGGTGAGCTTCTTCACCCGCAGCGGTTGGCTGCACGTGGACCGCACCGACGACGACGAATTCGTGCTCGATCTGCCCGCGGTGCCGTCCACCGAGACGGAACCTGATCTGGTGCTCGTCGCCGCGCTCGGCGTGCACGCGGTGCGTGCCTTCACCGGCACCGACGAGGTCATCGTGGTGGCCAGCGAACAGGACGTCCGCGACGCCGTACCGATTTTCACCGCGTTCCCGCCGTTGCCGCGCGGCGCGATCGTCACCGCGCGCGGCGACAGTGCCGATTTCGTGTCGCGGTTCTTCGCGCCGGGCGTCGGCGTGCTGGAGGACCCGGTCACCGGATCGGCGCACGCCCAACTGGTTCCGCTGTGGGCGCGCGAACTCGGCCGGACCGAACTCAGCGCCCGCCAGCTCTCCCGGCGCGGCGGCAGCCTGCGCTGTGAGCTCGACGGTGACCGGGTGCTGCTCGTCGGGCGGTGCCGCCGGTACCTCGATGGGGTTGTCCAGCTGCCGGATTGATCCGAGCATTCGCGACTCGCGCACGCGGCCAATAGGACTCGCGCTGACCCTAGCGCCGACGGAACGTGGCCGCGGTACCGAGTCGTGCGCTGTCACCACGGCGGATCATTGATCCGGCGTGGTGATTGCAGGCCTCTGCCGGGATGAAGTGGGGATGAATCATCCCGGCGGAGGTCTGTCCTACGGTGCTCGCGCCGAATCCTGCTCGCGCCGCCATCCCCGCCATCCCCACCCACCCCGCGCGCCACCAACGCCCCCGCCCACCCCGCGCGCCCTTTGCCCTCCCGCGCACGAACCAGCCAGCGAATTCGCCCGCGGCAGGACATCCGTTGCGCGGCACGACAACTGCTGCGCGGCGTCGGTCGCGCGGCTGATGCGGCGCGCTGCGCACCTTTTGCCCTCCCGCGCACGACTCAGCCAGCGAATTCGTGCGCGGCAGGACATCCGTTGCGCGGCACGACAACTGCTGCGCGGTGTCGGTCGCGCAGCTGATGCGGCGCGCTGCGTATCTTTTGTCCAGCCGCGCGCCAATCAGCTAGCGAATTGGTGCGCGGCGGGAGAACTCGTGCGCGGCGTTGGTGCTTCGGGCCTTACTGGTCCGGGACGGGGCCGTCGTTCGGGCCGGGCTGGACGATGTCGAGTTGGTCGGGGAGTAGTGGGACTACGCCGAATCGACCGGCTACGGCATCGGCGGGCAGGGCTTGCACCGCGCGGATTCCGTTCCGGGAGGCCAGGTTTCGGAGTCCGTCGAGTGGGCCGCGGACGACGAGTCCGACCGTGCATGCGCAGCCCGCGCGAAGGCGGGCGGCGGAGAGGGCGGTGATGCGGGTGGCGCGTTCGTCGGGCGCGGTTCGGGGGAGTAGCCATGCGGCCGATTCCGCGGAAGTGATTGCCGCCTCATCACCCGGAGGGACGGGGACCGCGACCAACGGAGTTTGCACTCTGGGGACCGGAACTTGGTACAGCACTTGCGATATCCGCATGCCACCGCTGTTCGGCGGGATCTGTTCCGGCACCAGGGGTTCGGCGAACGACACCAGCGCCCAGTGCTCAGCGGTGTCCGTGCCACTGAGCGAATCACGGGTGCGCGCAAGATAATCCGCGACCCGCTCACCCTGCTCCGGGCCGAGTCGATCGGTGAACACCCCCGCCTTGCGCGGCGGGTTCAGCACGCCGAGCAGCACGATGAACACGACCAGCGCGACGGCCGCCGCCCCGAGGGCAATTCGCCCAAGGGGCAGCGTCGGCCGGTCAGGCATTGCGCAGGACGTCCAGCGCGTGCTTCAGATCGTCGGGGTATTCGCTGGTGATCTCCAGCCAGCGGCCGTCGGCCGGATGGTGGAAGCCGAGCGAACGGGCATGCAGCCATTGCCGTTCCAGGCCGAGGCGCTGTGCCAGCCGCGGGTCGGCGCCGTAGGTGAGGTCGCCGCAGCATGGGTGCCGGATCGCGGAGAAGTGCACCCGGATCTGGTGGGTGCGGCCGGTTTCCAGGTGGATGTCGAGCAGGCTGGCGGCCTGGAACGCCTCGACGGTGTCGTAGTGCGTGATGCTCGGACGTCCGTCGGCGGTGACCGCGAACTTCCAGTCGTTGCCGCGGGCCCGCCCGATCGGGGCGTCGATGGTGCCGCTGCTCGGATCCGGATGTCCTTGCACCAGTGCGTGATACCGCTTGGCGACGGTGCGCTGCTTGAACGCCCGCTTGAGCACCGTGTAGGCGTGCTCGGACTGTGCGACCACCATCACCCCGGAGGTCCCGACGTCGAGCCGGTGCACGATGCCCTGACGCTCGTGCGCGCCGGAGGTGGAGATGCGGTAGCCGGCCGCGGCCAGCCCGCCGATCACCGTCGGCCCGGTCCAGCCGACGCCGGTGTGCGCCGCGACGCCGACCGGCTTGTCCACCGCGACGATGTCGTCGTCGGCGTAGAGGATTCGCATGCCCTCCACCGGCGCGACCTCGATCGAGAGTTCGCGCTTCGGTTCCGGGAAGATCACCTCGAGCCAGGCGCCCGCGGCGAGTCGATCGGACTTGCCCGCCGCGATGCCGTCGAGCTGCACCGAGCCCTCCTCGGCGAGCGCGGCGACCGCGGTGCGGGACAGGCCGAGCAGCCGGGACAGGCCCGCGTCCACTCGCATGCCGTCGAGCCCGTCGGGAACGGGCATGGTTCGTGTTTCCCTCATGCAGTGTTCCCTTCGCTGGTGGTCTTGTTCGCAGTGGTTTCGGTCGCGTCATCGGCGGCCTCGGGCTCGTCGCGCCCGGTGCGCGTCCCGTTCGGCTCGAAGCCGAACACGGTCAACGCCACCAGCAGGATCGCCCCGCAGACGATCGACGAGTCCGCCACGTTGAACACCGGCCACCAGCCGATCGCGATGAAGTCGACCACATGTCCCTGCAGCGGCCCCGGCGCCCGGAACAACCGGTCCACCAGGTTGCCGAGCGCGCCGCCGAGCACCATGCCGAGCCCGATCGCCCACCACAGCGACCGCAGCGTGCGCCCGATGCGCACCACGCCGATCACCACGGCCGCCGCGACCAAGGTCAGCAGCCAGGTCATGCCGGTCGCCATGGAGAAGGCCGCGCCCGGATTACGCACCAGGCTGAACCGCGCGAAGTCGCCGATGATCGACACCGGCTCGCCCGGCTTCAGGTTCGCCACCACGATGCATTTGGTGAGTAAGTCCAGGCCGAGCAGCACTCCGGCGATGATTAGTAGGGTCCGCAGCCGCTGTGGCGGACTCGCTGGTGTCGCCTCCTCGGCGGTACTTGCTGGGCTCTCCTCGGACGGCGGCTCTTCACTCACACGCACCATCATCTCTCGAGCTACCCGACACGTTGTGCGGTGGTCACCCGCAAGTCAAAGCTGACACTCAGGATCCGGTCGTACGCTGATGCTCGTGACGGTGTTGTCTTCCCCCCACATCCCCCGGTTCGCGCGGTCGGGTGTGCTGCTGATAGTGCTCGCGGTCGGCCTGACCGCGTTCGGAACCGGCTGCAGCGGTGGTACCGAGTCGCGCTCGGAGACCGACAGCACCGAGCCGCTCGGCATCGGTAAGCAAGTGACCGTGCCGATCCCGGCCGCGACCACCGTCCTCGTCTCGCCCGGCGCCGAGCCGCGCTCGATGCTGCACCGCGACTACCCGGCGGGCACGGTGCAGCAGGTGACGCTGCATACCTCGCACCGGATCGCGCAGCAGATCAACGATCAGCCCGCGCGTGACTTCTCCGCGCCCGCCCTGTCCATCCCGATGACCGCGCAGACCGACGCCGAGGGCATCGATCTGACGCTCGGCGCCGTCACCACGCCGGACCCGTCGCTGGCCAAGGCGCTCATCAAGACCGGCGGCTCGCATGCCGGATTCGATCTCAGCGATTTCGGCGCGATCACCGCGCTGCGGCTCGAGCCGTCGCCGGACACCTCCAACCCGGCGCGGGCCGCGCTGGAGCAGGCCTTCTATCAAGCGGTCTACCGCTCGATCGCGTTCCCCGATCAGCCGGTCGGCGAGGGCGCGGTGTGGACGGTGCGGCAGGAGATCAGCGGCGGTGTCACCCTCGATCAGGTCACCACGGCGACGCTGACCAAACGCGACGGCGACCGGCTGACCATCGAACTCGATGTCATCCAGCAGCCGAAGTCCGCGGTGTGGAACCTGCCCAACAACGCGGGCAAGCTCGACATCCAGGACTACGTCATGCAGGGCAACGGCACCATCACCGTCGATCTCGGGTTGCCGCTGCCGGTCGCCGGGTCCATCACCGTCGGTGGCCATCAGGGTTACCGCGATGCGCGCAGTGCGAGCGTGCTGCAGCAGACGATCGACACGCAGGTGTCGTGGACGGAGTGAGCCGCGGGTTCGGGCTGCTGCTGGCCGCCGCGAGCACCGCGCTCGTCGCGGCGTGCGGATCGTCGAAATCGGCGGCTCCCGCGTCGCCGGAACTACCGCCGCTCGGTCCGGCCGCGACCGCCGCGCCGGTGACCGTTGCCCCGATCACCGATGCCGACCGGCTGCACGATCAGCTGCTGACCAGTACGAATCTGCCGCCGAACTTCACCATGCTGCCCACCAGGGCCGAGGTGCCCGCCGGTACGCAGGACTCGCCGACCGATCCGGCGGAATGCGCGAAAGTGCTCACCCCGCTGAGTACGCAGCGGCCGGGCTCGCTTGCCAAGGCCTCCGTTCAGTACTCGGGCCCGAATTTCTCCAGCGTCGATATCGACGCGGCGAGTTTCGCGAACGACGTAGTGGCGCCCGCGTTTTCAGAGGTGCAGGCGACCTTGCGGCGCTGCACCCACTACTCCGGCAACGACGCCACCGACATCGCGGTCGACTACCGGGTCGGTGGTCTCACCCCGCCGCGGGCCGGTGACGCGGCCACCGCGTTTCAGGTGCGCGCCACCAGTGAGGGGCTGACGCTGTACTCCTCGGTCGCGATCGTGCAGGTCGGCAGCACGCTGGTGCAGGTGGCGGTGACCGCGCCGGAACCGGTCGAGGACGGGGTGCTCGGCGATCTCACCGCCGCGCAGGTGCGCCGGCTACAGGGTGTTCCCGGTCCGTGACGGGTTAGCCGGGCACCACCGAATCACCGACGACCCGAACGGTTTTCGCGGCCAGTGCCTTGGTGGCCGGGCCGTTGGAGACCGAGCCGTCCAGCTTGTATTTGCTGCCGTGGCACGGGCAGTTGATCGTGCCGTTGGATACCGAGGCGACCGTGCAACCGGCGTGTGTGCAGGTGGCGGACAGGCCGACGAAGGTGCCCGCGCTCGGCTGGGTCACCACGGTGTCGCCGACGATCACGCCGCCGCCGACGGGGATGTCGGCGGTCTTGGCGAGTGCGTTGCCAGCGGGTTGGCCTGGGCCGGCCGGGTTACCGGCCGGTGTGGGATTCGGTGCGGGAGCGGCGTTTTCCTTACCGTAGGTGGCGCATGCGGTCAGTGCCGCGGCCGCGACAACGGCGCCCGCGCCCGCCGCGACCACACTGCGGCGGGTGAAAACCGATTCGTCGTTGGTCATGTGGTCGATCTCCGATCAGAAGGTGAGGCCGTTGTGCTGGAAGAACCAGAGCGATGAGGTGAGCCAGATGGCGGTCAGACCGGCCAGCACCAGGCCGCCCGCGACCGGGATCACCCAGCCGGGCAACCCTTTTCGAGTGAGCAGCAGCATCTTGGCGACGAACGCGCCGTAGAAGAAGCAGCCGAGCAAGGAATGCAGCAGCACGCGGGTGTCGTACTGCTGAAAACCCAAGGCGTACAGGCAGTGCACCGCGACCGGGACGCTCACCAGCACGGCGAGCCTGCCCGACCAGATGTGCGCGGTGCCGATCCAGGACGGCGCGCTGACCGGCAGTTTGCCGTACATCGCTAGTGCGGAGACCAATTGGAACAGGGCAAGTAGGAACGCGACGGTGGCCAGCCAGGCTTTGACCGCCTGCGGGCTGGAGAAGCCCGCGATATTCACCGAGAAGGCCGACGGCTCATGCGTTTTCGCGTAGACGCCGAGTAGTACCGACACCGCCGCGCCGATCAGCACCGGGATCGCGATGGCCGCGACCGCCGTTGCGCTTGGCTGCGGACGCCCGGGAGTCGCCTCACGATCAGCCGACACTGTCACCACCACTTACCTTGTTCGCAGTTATCTTCTTGCCGTTGACGATTGCCGTCGCGTCGGGAGTCAGGCTCGGGGCCGGGGAGGTCGCACCGTCGGCGGCGCGCTGCACACCGGTGACGTTGCCGTTGCCATCGACGATCCAGCTCTGCCGCGCGCCACCCTCGCTGTAGACATAGAGTCCGGCAGGCGATTGCACTGGCGCAGTGGTGAAGTCCCACTTCTTGGGGCCGAGCCACAACGTCCCGCTGACCACCTTGCCTTCGTAACGCCCATCCAGCTTGGCGTCGTTCTTCCCGGTCAACTGCAGCACACCACCGGCCGCACTACCCTGCAACCACGACTCGACCGCCTTCCCATCACAGGCGTAGGCAATCGCCTTGTCTCCCTGGACAGTGATCGACAGCGTGATCGGCGCACCGGTCGCCAACGGAATATTGCCGACATAGTCCGCCTTCGCCGGAAACTGCACCGGCGCAGGTGCGTTGCTCGTCGGCGGCGCGGTGGTAGTCGGCGGTGCCGCAACAGCACTACTCGTCACTACCGGCGTATTAGTTTTCGCCGCCGCCGGCTCACTCTCTTTGGACATATTGACGACCAGCAGCACAATCCCCAGCACGGCCACCGCCGCCAGAGTGAGCCAAGGCCCAAAACGTTTCACAGGATCTCCTCAATATCCGACCGTCGGTAAACCGGCCGAAGCGATCCCCGAACGCCAGGCCGCACCGGCACCGCTCTTCGCAATGACAACGGGACAGCCCACCCCTTGGTTCAACCAGACATTCGCGACACCCAACTTTCGGCGTGTCGATCGACCGTGTCGCGCGACCACACAGCGCCGTACGCCACCGTTCGAGTGCGGGAACTCGGATAAGCTCGGCCCGTTCGATGGTGGCGAGATGTGGGAGGCCCGCAGTGGCGGATCAGCTGGTTTCGGATGGACTGCGGTCGGAATTACGGAAGCTTTCCGTGCTGAAGGGGACGGCACCCGAGTTCGACCCGTCGGCGGCACCGGAGAGTCCGATGGAGTTGTTCGGCGAATGGTTCATGCTGGCGGTCCGGTCGGGCGTGCGCGAGCCGCACGCGATGACGTTGTCGACGGTTGGCGCAGACGGACGGCCGTCGGCACGGGTGCTGATTTTGAAAGATGTCGACAGCGCGGGCTGGCATTTCGCGATCAGCACGCTCAGCCGAAAGGGCTGCGATCTCGCCGCCCGCCCCTTCGCCGCCCTGACGTTCTACTGGCCGGAACTGGTCCGCCAGGTGCGGGTCAGCGGCCCGGTAGTGGCGGATCCACCAGCCGTGGCCGCAGCAGACTTCCTTGCGCGGCCCGAAGGCTCGAAGCAGATGGCATTGACCCGCCGCCAGAGCCAGCCCTTCGACCGTCCCGAAGAGTTGGACGAGGCCCTGGAACACGCCCGCCAAGAACTGAATTCAACACCGGATCTAGTACCCGACGAGTGGTGCTCCTACGCGGTCCGCCCCGACGAGGTCGAGTTCTGGCAAGGCGATCCACAACGCCGCCACCAGCGCCTCCGCTACACAGCCACCGGCAACTCCTGGTTACGGACACGATTGTGGCCCTGACTGTTCCGTCGGAGGGCTACCGTCGCAGCGTGAAATCTCTGACCATTCATGAACTGCGTATATCGCACTGCGGAGGTTTTGCGACGTGTCGAAGGGGGTGACGAGATCGAAATCCTGAAGGGCGGCCGCCCGGTCGCGAGGATCGTCCCGCTGTCTCGCCACAGACAATGGATCCCGGCGGTGGAGATCGTCCAAGAGTTGGATCGACTCGGTCCGGATGCTTCTGGTCAGCGCGCGGAGTTGCGAGAGATGTTGTCGGGGACCACAGACGATCTGCGGTGGTGAATACCGACCTGGGCCCGGAACAACTGCCGGTGTGGATGTAGCCGCGGCCGATGTCTTGGAAGAGACTGTCGCGGATCGCCCCCCGGTGCCAGCGCACGCCAAATGGTTTGAGTTCCGCCTCGAACTTCTCCAGCCCTCCGACCGAGTGCCACACGTCCAGCTGCCCTGCCGCCGTTGACGACTCGCCGTCTATCATCGTCATCAATAGACGGACCGACGATGTCCGAGTACGGATTCCCTGAGTCCGACTGACCACCAGTCATGTAGTGCACAAGCCGCAGATCGAACGCCGCATCCGCAGCAGTGTCCTCCGTCCCTGGCAGCATCGGAGCAGTATCGAGGTACTCTGCGACCTTCGAATACTCCAGCCGAAGCCGCTGCTCATCCTCCAGCAGGGCAGCAAGTTCCGTGCGTCGCCCGGTCGTCAGCGTCAGCCGAGTCAAGCACTCGATTCTTCTGGGTCTCCAGCGCTTTTGGGCTTGGTTGTCGTTTCCGGCCAACCGCCGATAAGCGGGTCCTACCGGCGGTCAGTCAGGCGGGCGGGTGCACTCAGTACATCCAGTACTACCGATTACTGTGCGCTTGCGTCGGCGGGAAATACCCCGCAAAGCTTGACGATGTAGCGCGAACTAGCCAACGAACAACAGTGATGCCAGCTTTAAGAGCAGGCGTCACGGCTTTACATCGTGTTGGCGATCGACCGTAATTCTTCCCGGCAGATCAAGGGCATGGTGCCGGGTCACTCTTCTTAATGGGTGTCTTCTTGCCGTCCGTAGCTCCGACAATGTTGATCTTGCCCACTCCGTCTATCTCTGGATCATCGATGTGGCTACCGGAGAGTAACGACTCCCACTTGCAATTGCCGTCCGCCCCCTTTTTTGACAGCCCCACATACCATCGCCCGTCTACATCGCGGCCCTGCCTGATCATCGCGTATTTTTTGGTTTCCACGGTGACAGATCTGTTGCGCGTGACAGCTATCACCACCGCCGGTACATTCTCGTCAAAGTCTTTCTTGGTGAGGTAAAGACACGTCTCGACAAGAGTACATTCATGCTGCTCTGGGCTGTCTTCCGCAGGATCGGCGTAAGCGGGTGCGGGGACCCACATCGCTGCGGCCAGGATCGAAGCGCTGATCAAAGTGGCGTTCACGGCGGTAGTTCTCGTGCGGTTGATGCGCATACCAGTCCCATCCGTCGAGGTGAACCAGCCTTTCTGGTCACCGTACGGGCATATATTCGGACTCGCGAAGATTCTGGATGGGAGTGTCGCAACGGCTCCCTGCACGGCGGACCGAACGCGCGCTCATCCCGCCGCGGGGGCGCGCGTTCCTGAAGCCCAGCGATCGAAACGCAGCGAAAGTGGCATACGAGCGCTCGCACCTAGATCTGTTGTTGCCGAATTTCGCCATTGAGGATCAAGAGCGCCTACGGCGGCGCTACCGCGCCGCCGCCGCGCTACGACGCGCAGCCCGTCTTGCTCGTACCTCACCGCCGGGCGCGTCGGCACGTCGGCTACGCGGTTGCGCCAACCATGACAGCTCACAATTCCATCAGGCGAAGTACAGCCCATCTCGGTCCTCGGTCCGGCAACGAAAAGGCCGGCGCGACCGTCAGCCATCCCGTTCTTGGTGCTGCCGCACCATCCCTCAGCGGGATGGCTTGCCTCATAGACCATCAAGCCGCGGTGAGGTGGTGGGACCTGCCTTGCGTAGATCCCTGCCTCCTCATGGCCCAATTGTCTGACCTCACTCGGACGTGTCAAGGGAAAGTGCGCCCTTGACACGCCCTCCCTCCGCTCAGGGATGGCCAGTATGAGGAAGCAGAGGGAAGAGCAGTCGGTAGACGCATCCGGCCAGTGGCCTACCGGTTCACGATCAGGGCGGTATCCCAGACGAACCGCACACCCTCCTCGTCAAAACCAGAGATAGCCAAACGCGGAGCAGCGACAGTCCGCCAGTCGGCGGTAAAGCGGCTAAGGGCCTCCCGCTGCGCCTCACGCAGAGCGACGCTAACGTCCTCGGTCGCCTCACTCCTCACCAGGAGCACCAGTACAACGCGGCCATCAGCCAAGGTGAATCCATCAAACGGGACCGCGCCGATCACGTTCACAGGTCCCTGATCGGGTCGCGCGACCACGATGTGAATACCGGCCGCATGTCCCGGCGGAGGCGCAGGAAGCCACTGCACCTTGGCGTGCGATGGATCATCGTCGTCGTCTATAGGCACGATGTCGCAGTGCCGGACCCAGATGGCGAGCCCCTTCGTCATACCCGTGGTGCCAACCTCGGCGGGCTGCTCCCGGCGGTCGATGATCCGGTCTGTGGAATCAGTGAACTCCGCCGCGCGAGCGTCGGTGACCCACTGGAACCGCCAATCGCCGGATTCGTGCAGGCTCCACTTCTGATAACCAGCGAGCGTCCGGATTGCCACGTACACGTCGCTCTTGTTCGTCTTGGCGTCATTCCAAACCCGCCAAACCCCGGAGCGGCAGCCAGGGGTCCCAACACCACAGCGGATAGTTCCACCAGGCCCCGGCAACTCGACAGTCTCTTGCGCGCCATCCGCGTTCCCAACGATGAGCGATACCACTCGTTTGTCTGGACTCGGCATAGCCGTCAGCCTAGAGCGCCAAGCTATAACTGGTCCACCAGGTTTCACGGAGACCAAGGCATCTCTCGATGAGGCGACTTAGTACAGGACCTCTTCTCAGGCAAATGCCTCGGACTACAACGAGAGCGGGATCCCAACGCTTCAGCTGCACGGCAAAGCTGGTCGCAATACCCACGATTCCGATTCCTCGCCTTTTCGGCCACGCGAAATCTGTGACCGGGGAAGACTTCGGCCTGATCGACGATGTTCTCCGCGACCAACCTGGCTGTGACCGCGCGAACGGTACGAGGACGCACGTCGTTGACCAACGCGGCAATGTCGTTGTTCGTTAACCACCGGTCACGGTTCTCGGCCAAGACCCCGGCAGACGTCAATCTCGTGGCGAGAGGTCTCGTTGCGCGGCACGTCTGAAGGTTACTGCCAACCCATGCAGAGCGTGCCGCATCACCGGACAACGCCCACGATCGACCATCCCAGGCCGTCTACAGGCCGTGGGAGGCCAGGGAGCAGCCGGAACGAACGAGAACTGTCGAGAGCCCTTCGCCCAGTTCAGGGGGCATTTTCGCGAGCTTCCGCAGTACGCCTAAATCGGGCCGCAAGATCCTCGACATCCTCGGATTGGAGCGTTCGTTTGTTTCGACGAACGCTCCATGCCTCATTTGCGCATCACAAGATTGGCGGAGGTCTCCGACGAGTGCCATTGAAGAACGCGAGGCAGGCGCCCAGCACCAGCACCGCTTGGTTCCAATCAGTTAGCCATCCAGTAGAGCTAGTGCCTCGTCCAGAAAGGTCGCTGCGGTAACCGGGTGTCGGGTTGATCGTGCGCCTGAGGTCGGTGATGCTGCCGGTGGAGGTGGTGCCG
>NZ_JBITJI010000009.1:0-364641 GCF_044459885.1 Nocardia sp. NPDC050175 | reverse complement strand
TTCCGAGAATTAGGGCCCTACTGCCGGGCGGATGCCGAGAAAGGGTGCCGATCGGTGCTCGAAACCGGGAACACACCCCGCCACGAGTGCCCAGCCCCCACCCCACCAAGCCGAACCCGGAATCTGCGCACTCTCTCGGGACCTGCACTGGGGCGAATGCCGAGAAAGAGTGCGGATCCGCAATCGAACCGGGAACACACCCCGCCCCGAGTGCCCAGCAACCACCCCACCAAGCCGAAACCAGAATCCGCACTCTCACTCGGGACCTGCACTGGCTTTAGGGCCCTATTCCGAGTGCCGATCCCGAGTCAGAGTGCAGATCTTGGGTGTACTGGTTGGAGGGGTTACTTCGCAGGCTGATTGATCACCCGACGTCGCGCACCCCGCACAGAGGAAGCGCATCTCGCGCAAACGCTGTGCGACCCCGCACTCGCCACTCTGACTACAGAATCCGCACTCTCACTCGGGACCTGCACTGGCTTTAGGGTCCTATTCCGAGTGCCGATCCCGAGACAGAGTGCAGATCCCGGGGACACCGGCTCACCGAGCACCTCGCGGGTCTGATCGAGCACCGAAACCGTCGCCGACCACCCGCTCTTGTCCAAAGCGCTTGTGACGTAACCACAGCCAGATGACCACCTCACCAACGTGACACCGCGCACCTGACGTGCACCTAAAGCCGGGTACGGCAGGCGACGCGCCCAGCACTACTCACGGGAAAATGTGGATAGGCCTTCAGCATCTATGGACTGTCCACCTCTGGAGTCCTAAGAAGCACTTGCCCGGATAGGTGCACTATTCCGAGGGTCTGTGGGTGTACTGGTCCGAGATCGTGTACGGAGAGATCTCCGATGGTGTACTGGCCCAGAGGTTTTCGACTGGTTCATCGGATGACCTGAGTAATGCTGAGCACGTCAGGTGGGGTACCCGACCTTCTCTTCCGCAACTTGTGATGGGCAACGCCTGTGTTCCAGCGTGAGGACTGGCTGTGGTCCGGTTGAAAGAGGCTGGGGAAAACGAGGCGAGTCAAAGGGTCGTTGGGTGGCATCGAGGCGAGTCAAATGGTTGCTGTTGAAGATCAACAAGCGACCATATGACTCGACTCGATGGGGCTCACCGCTACCGGCGGGTCAGAGCTTCACGAGTGTCCGGCTGTACTGGGGAATGAGGCGGATCTTGCCTGCGGTGCCGAAGTCGATGGTGACCGTCGCCAAGGGGCCGAAGCCTTCGGCGGCTACTACCTTGCCGAGGCCGTACTTGTCGTCGCTGACTCGATCGCCCACGGCCAGAACGAGATTGGCGTTGTTACGGGCGGCACCACCAGGGGCGGGGCGACGCGAGCTGCGGTCTCCGCCACGTACACCCGGTCGCTGCTGCTCGGACCAACCGTCGCCGCGCGTCCAGTCGCGTTCCATTCGGTCGTCGTCACCGCGCCGGCGGATGCCTCGGGTTGCTGCGGAACCGGTCGGCTCCAGCCGGCGCCAGTCGATCAGGTGATCCGGGATCTCCTGCAGGAAGCGCGATTCCGGATTGGAGACGGGCTGGCCCCAGCCGGAGCGCACCACGGCGCGGGTCAGGTACAGCCGCTTCCTGGCCCGGGTGATGCCGACGTAGGCGAGTCGGCGTTCCTCGGCCAGCTCGGCCGGATCGCCGAGTGCGCGCATGTGCGGGAACTGGCCGTCCTCCCAGCCGGTCACGAACACGACTGGGAATTCCAGGCCCTTGGCGGTGTGCAGGGTCATCATCGTGACCACGCCGGTGCCCTCGTCCGGGATCTGGTCGGTGTCGGCCACCAGCGAAACCCGCTCCAGGAACGCGGCGAGCGACCCGGGATCGGGTTCGCCCTCGGCCGCCTCCGGCACCAGTCCCTCTTCCCGGGCCGCCTCCGCGTTGTTGTGCGCCTCAGAACTGAATTCCCGTGCGACGCTGACCAGTTCGTTGAGGTTGTCCAGCCGGGCACCGTCCTGCGGGTCGTCGGATGACTCCAGCTCGGCCCGGTACCCGGTGCGCTCCAGCACCGCGTCGACCACATTGCCGACGTCGGGGAAGTCGAGGTTCTCCTGTACGCCCGCCGCCCTGATCTCCTCGAGCAGGTCGAGGAATCCGGCGATCGCCCGCTGCGCCCTGGTGTTCAGCAGCGCGACCTTGCCATCGGCCGCGTCCCGCAGCGCCGCGGCGAAGCCGATCCCACGCTGATCGGCGTGCACCGCCACACAGGCCTCGGCCCGATCGCCGATCCCCCGCCGCGGGGTGTTCAGGATCCGGCGCACGCTCACCGCGTCCTCCGGGTTCTCCAGCACCCGCAGGTAGGCGACGATGTCGCGCACCTCCTTGCGCTCGTAGAACCGGACGCCGCCGACCACCTTGTACGGCAGCCCCATTCGGATGAAGATCTCTTCCAGTGCACGGGAGTTGTTGTTGGTCCGGTAGAACACCGCGACATCACCGTAGTTGGCCTCGCCCTGATCGACCAGCTTGTCGATCTCGCGCGCCACGAACGCGGCCTCGTCATGCTCGTTGTCAGCGACGTAACCGGTGATCAGGTCACCCTCGCCGGAATCGGTCCACAGCTTCTTGTCGCGCCGGTTCTCATTGCGCGAGATCACCGCGTTGGCGGCGGACAGAATATGCTGGGTGGAGCGGTAGTTCTGTTCCAGCAGAATGGTTTCCGCGTCCGGGAAGTCCCGCTCGAACTCCTCGATATTGCGGATGGTCGCGCCGCGGAAGGCATAGATGGACTGATCCGCGTCGCCGACCACGCACAGCTCGCTCGGCGGCGCCTGATCCTCGCTGGTCTCCGTGCGATGGTGACCGACCAGCTCGCGCACCAGAATGTACTGAGCGTGGTTGGTGTCCTGGTACTCGTCGACCAGCACGTGCCGGAACCGGCGCCGGTAGTACTCGGCGACCTGCGGATGATGCTGCAGCAGCGCCACCGTCTCGCCGATCAGATCATCGAAATCCAGCGCGTTCGCCGCGCGCAGCCGCCGTTGATATTCCACGTAGACGCGGGCGACCAAGGCGGGCAGTTCGGTTTCGTCGGACTCGGCATCCGCGACCGCCTGTTGCGGTCCGATCAGCTCGTTCTTCAGATTCGAGATGGCGGTCGACAGCAGGCGCGCCGTGTATTTCTTCGTGTCGATGTCGAAGTCGCGGCTGATCATGGTGAGCAGTCGCCGCGAATCATCGGCATCGTAGATGGAGAAATTCGAATTCAGGCCGGGCAGCAGGGCCGCTTGCATGCGCAGGATGCGTACACAACTGGAGTGGAACGTAGATACCCACATGTTGTTCGCCCGCGGACCGACCAGGCCGATTACCCGCTCCCGCATCTCCGCAGCAGCCTTGTTGGTGAAGGTGATCGCGAGCACCTGGCCCGGCGTCACACCGCGGGCGGCAAGCAGATAGGCAATGCGCCGGGTGAGCACGGCGGTCTTGCCGGAACCGGCGCCCGCCACGATGAGCAGGGGTGCGCCACTGTGCACCACGGCGGCCCGCTGCTGCGGATTCAGGCCGTCGAGTAGCTGCTCGGCCTCCGCGGCGCGCCGACGCTCCCGTTCGACACGCCGCTGTTCCAATTCGGTGGCCGACGGCGGTGGTTCGGGGACAGCGGCCCGCTGCGTTTCCCGCACCGCACGCACCTCCTCGAGCTGCCGGACCGCTGCATCGGCGTTACCACCGGTGACCTGCGGTTTTTGTGTCGAATCCGGCTGCAGTGCGCGACCGGCCTGCGTCTTGGGAGCCACCGTGATGTCCATCGCCCATCCACGCTACCGGCGGACACCGACAGAGTTGAAGCCCCAGGGGGCCTCGGTGTCAGATCGGTACCGCCCCGGCGAACGGCGGGTGAACTCCCCAGGCAGGCGCCGCGACCATTCCGTGTCCTACTTCTCAGCAGATCCACAAAACGAAATGTTTTGCATACCTACCGGCCCGTGGCAGACTGGCGACATGATGAGTGCCCGCGCGATACATCCGTTTCGGTTACCGACCGGATATCGTGATCGCGGCACCTGTATCTGAGCGCACATCCTGGGGGACAATTCACAGCCCCACCAGGTCTGTTTCACGGTGAAAGAACCGATCGGTAACGAGCCGGGCTCACCCGCCGATCCATGTTCTGACACGAGGAGATGAATGATGAGCACCCCCGCCACGACGACCGGGTCAGATTCGGCGTTGCCGCAGAGCGACGCGGAGATCGACAAGCTCCGCAAGGAGATCGATCGCCTCGATGCCGAGATCCTCGCCGCCATCAAGCGTCGCACGGAGATCTCCCGGATCATCGGTCGCACCCGGATGGCCTCTGGCGGGCCGCGCCTCGTACACAACCGTGAAATGAAGGTGCTGGAGCGATTCAGCGAACTCGGCCAGGAAGGCCACACGCTCGCCATGCTGCTGCTGCGCCTCGGCCGCGGCCGCCTCGGCCACTGACGGCCCCCTCCCCCTTGTCGGCCGCTGCACGCGGCCCTAGATCCATGCGGCAAAAAGCACGACAACCGCATCCCCAAGGCCGCCCCGGGTGTTCATCACCCCGGGGCGGTCGTTTCGTCTCTGCCTCAGCTCAGCTGAGCGCGATGTACTTGGTGGAGAGGTATTCCTCGATGCCCTCGGTGCCGCCCTCGCGGCCGAAGCCCGACGCCTTGACACCGCCGAAAGGTGCTGCGGGATCGGAGATTACGCCGCGGTTGACGCCGACCATGCCGGATTCCAGCCCCTCGGCCACGCGCAAGGCACGGTCCAGGTCGCGGGTGTAGACGTAGCTGACCAGACCGAACTCGGTGTCGTTCGCCGCGGCGATGCCCTCCTCCTCGGTGGCGAAGCCGACGATCGGCGCGACCGGGCCGAACACCTCCTCGCGCAGGATCCTGGCCTGCGCCGGGATATCGCTGAGGATGGTGGCCGGGTAGAACCAGCCGGGACCGCCGGGCGCCTTGCCGCCGAGCCGCACCTGAGCGCCCGCCGTGACGGCGTCCTCGACCAGCTCGCTGACCGTGTTGAGCTGCTCCTCGTTGATCAGCGGGCCGAGGGTGGTGGTCGGGTCGGTGCCGGGACCGAGCACCACGCTGCTCGACATCGCCTCGACGAACTTGCTGGTGAACTCCTCCAGCACCCCGTTCTGCACGTGGAACCGGTTGGCCGCGGTGCACGCCTCGCCGCCGTTGCGCAGCTTCGCCAGCATCGCGCCCTGCACGGCCGCGTCGATGTCCGCGTCGTCGAACACCACGAACGGCGCGTTGCCGCCGAGTTCCATCGACGTGCGCAGCAGCCCGTTCGCCGACTTCTCCACCAGCTTCTTGCCCACCTCGGTGGAGCCGGTGAAGGTGAGCTTGCGCAGCCGGGGATCGTCGAGCAGCGGCTGGGTCACCGCGCCGGAATGGCTCGACGTGATCACCGACAGCACCCCGTCCGGCAGCCCGGCCTCGCTACACAGCTTGGCGAGCAACAGCATGGTCAGCGGCGTCGCCGAGGCGGGCTTGACGATCATCGTGCAGCCGGCCGCCAGCGCGGGACCGATCTTGCGGGTGCCCATCGCCAGCGGGAAATTCCACGGCGTGATCGCCAGGCACGGCCCGACCGGCTGCTTGTGCACCATGATCCGGCCGGTGCCCGACGGCGCGTGCAGGTAGCGCCCGTGCACCCGGACAGCTTCCTCGCTGAACCACCGGAAGAACTCCGCGCCGTACTTCACCTCGTTGCGGCTCTCCGGCAGCGCCTTGCCCATTTCCAGGGTCATCAGCAGCGCGAATTCCTCGGCGCGCGCGGTGATCTGCTCGAAGACGGTGCGCAGGATCTCGCCGCGTTCCCGCGACGGCCGCGCGGCCCAATCCGCCTGCACCGCGACGGCCGCGTCGAGCGCGCGCACCGCGTCTTCGGGTGTCGCGTCGGCGACCTGCGTCAGCACCTCCCCGGTGGCCGGATTGTGCACCGGAAAGGTGCCACCGCCGGTGGCGGCCACCGGCCCACCGATCCATAGTTGCGTCGGGACGGATTCGAGAACTTCGCGTTCGGACACCATGAGGCCAGCGTAGGCCGCGCGGCAGCGGATCTCACCGGGTCCGGCGGGGTGTTTGCCGTGCGCGGCCGTTGGACGGTGAGTAACCTCGGCGAACGTGAGCAGCGACATCACCGCCACGGCGGCCTGGCGGAAACTGCACGAACACTTCGACGGGATCGCGGGGCGGCACCTGCGGGAGCTCTTCGCCGACGACCCGTCGCGTGGCCGTGCGCTGACCATCGACGTAGCGGACCTGCACATCGACTTCAGCAAGCATCGGGTCTCGCGGGAAACGCTGCACCTGCTGGTCGAATTGGCGCGCGAGGCCAAGGTCGCCGAGCGCAGGGACGCGATGTACCGGGGCGAGCACATCAACACCTCGGAGGATCGCGCGGTCGCGCACATCGCATTGCGGCTGCCCGAGGGCAAGGCACTCACCGTGGACGGTGTCGACGCGGGCGCCGAGGTGCACGACGTGCTGCGGCGGATGGGTGAATTCACCGACGAGCTGCGCTCCGGCGACTGGCGCGGCGCCACCGGCGAACGCATCAGCACCGTGGTCAATATCGGCATCGGCGGGTCCGACCTCGGGCCGGTGATGGTGTACCAAGCGCTGCGGCACTACGCCGACGCGGGCATCAGCGCGCGGTTCGTCTCCAACGTCGATCCGGCCGACCTGGTCGCCAAACTCGACGGACTCGACCCTGCGACAACGCTTTTCATCGTCGCCTCCAAGACCTTCACCACCCTGGAGACGCTGACCAACGCGACCGCCGCCCGGCGCTGGCTGGTCGCCGCGCTCGGCGAGGACGCAGTCGCCAAGCATTTCGTCGCCGTCTCGACCAACGCCGAGAAGGTGGCCGAGTTCGGCATCGACACCGCCAACATGTTCGGTTTCTGGGACTGGGTGGGCGGGCGCTACTCGGTGGATTCCGCGATCGGCCTTTCGGTGATGGCGGCCATCGGCAAGGCGCGCTTCGCCGAGTTCCTGGCCGGAATGCACGCCGTGGACGAGCATTTCGCGAACGCACCGCTGGAGGCGAACGCGCCGGTGCTGCTCGGCCTGCTCGGGGTCTGGTATTCGAACTTCTTCGGCGCGGAATCCCGTGCGGTGCTGCCCTATTCGAACGATCTGGCCCGCTTCCCCGCCTATCTGCAGCAGCTCACCATGGAATCCAACGGTAAGTCGGTGCGCGCCGACGGCAGCCCGGTCACTACCTCCACCGGCGAAATCTTCTGGGGCGAACCGGGAACCAACGGCCAGCACGCCTTCTACCAACTGCTGCATCAGGGCACCCGCCTCATCCCGGCGGACTTCATCGGCTTCGCCCGGCCCACCGACGATCTGCCCACCCGTGACGGCACCGGCAGCATGCACGACCTGCTGATGAGCAACCTGTTCGCGCAGACCAAGGTGCTCGCCTTCGGCAAGACGGCGGAGGAGATCGCTGACCCTATCGAGCGACCCGCAAGCGATCGCTACGCTGGCGAGGGCACCGACCCGAAGGTGGTGCCGCACAAGGTGATGCCCGGCAACCGGCCGAGCACCACCATCCTCGCGCCGCAGCTCACGCCCTCGGTCGTCGGCCAGCTGATCGCGCTCTACGAGCATCAGGTGTTCGTCGAAGGCACCATCTGGGGCGTCGACAGCTTCGATCAGTGGGGTGTCGAGCTCGGCAAGCAGCAGGCATTGGCCCTCGCGCCGCTGCTTACTTCCGTGGAAGAGCCCGAGCCGCAAGGAGACTCGTCCACCGACGCGCTGATCCGCTGGTACCGCGCCAAGAAGTAGCGCTACTCAGGCCGGACGACGACGTCGTAGCGGCGGCCGCGCTGGCGTAGCACCAGATCGGCTCGCGCCTTGGTGGTGCCGATCAGATCGGCGTTCAGCAGGTCGCTGTCGCGCACCTTGGTTCTGGCGGCCGCGGGCGTGCGGCCGCCGCGAATGTGGCGGCGCAGCAATCGCTCCTCGAGCAGCCGACGCGGCGCGTCGAGGTACCAGCACTCGTCCAGCAGCTTGCGCACCGCCGACCATTCCCGGTCCCCGACGTCGTCGAGCAGCAGGTAGTTGCCCTCGGTGAGCACGATCTGCTGCTGATCGAAGACGATGCCCGCGGGGACCGGAGCGTCGATGGCGCGATCGAAGGTCGGCCACGGCACCGGTTCGCCGATCGGGGTGTCCCGGAGTCTGCGGAGGTTGTCGAGGAAGGCCGCGGTATCGAAAGTGTCCGGTTCGCCTTTGCGCGCAAGGTTTCCCGCGGCACGCAGCACGTCGTTGGTGAGGTGGTAGCCGTCCATCGGCGCGATCTGGGCGATCGGCGACTCGGCGTTGAGCGCATTGCGCAGCCGGACCGACAGGGTGGACTTCCCCACGCCGGGCGGTCCGACGATGCCGAGCAGATATCGGCCGCTACCGCCGTCCGCGTGCTCGCGCACCCGTCGGACCAGCGCGCTCAACGATGTTTCGGCGTACGCCCTGTCCACCGCGCCACTGTACTGCCGGATCACCTCGTCGGTCTGCCTCGATAACTGCCATACACATGCCGATCACGCATGCCGAGCATGCGAGATTCTCGCTTGTCGCACCGATACCGCACTCTTACCGTCGATCGGGTGAGTGCGATCGAGAACAAGAAACTGCTGGAGCACATCTTCGAGCAGATGGCGGCGGGCAACACCAGCTCGCTGAGCGACGCGATGGCGGACGAGTTCCGCTGGGTGTTTCCGGGCGGCTGGTCGTGGAGCGGCACCTGGGCACCGAAAGCTGTTGTGCTGAAAGAACTTCTGCGGGCCGCTGATGGCCCAGTTCACCGAATATCGCGTTGCCGCCGACTTCGTCATCGCCGCGGATGACCGTGTCGTCGTCCAAGCCCGCGGATACGGCCGCACCATTCGCGGCGACCGTTACGACCAAACCTACTGTTTCCTCTTCCGAGTAACCGACGGGCAATTGACAGAGGTGATCGAACACTGCGACACCGCACTGGTCGAGCGGGTACTGGAAACAATCGCGGTCTAGCACACAAAAGAACGTCTCACCGAGCTCGTTGATGAGCGCGGTGAGACGTTCGTGTTACCAATAGTGATTGCTAGTCGCGAGTCGCCAGCTGCGGCAGCTTGGTGGCCTTGGTGGCGTTGGCCACCTGGACGCAGTCAGCGGCCGTTGTTCCCGCGGTGTTGTTACGGACATTGGTGTTGCACGCGTTCTTCAGCGCGGTCGACAATGCACCGTAGTTGGAGTTGGACGACAGCAGAGTCTGCGTGGTCCAGTACAGCGCGGCGGTCTTCGGAATGCCGAGCCCGGTGACGGTCACACCGTTGAGGGTGCCGCCGTCGGTGATGATCGAGGCGGTCCGGTTGCCCACGCCGCTGTTGGTGTGGACGCCGCCACTGTCGCCGCTACCGGCGTACCAGTACTGACCCTTGTAAGTGTCGGGATCCTGGTAAGCCTTCGGGTTCTTCATGTCCCGGATCACGCCGATCGAGCTGCAGACACCGAGCTTCCACCGGTTGGCGGCGGTGTTGCAAGTGTTGGCGGTGTCCACCAGGAAGGTGAGCTCACCGAAAACATCCGACATGGACTCGTTGATCGCGCCCGGCTCATTGCGGTACACGAGACCGTTGGTGTGCTGGGTGACGCCGTGGGTGAGCTCGTGTGCGGTGATGTCCTCGGTGGTCAGACCCGAACCGTAGGCCATGTAGCTGCCCGACCAGAAGGCGTTCTGGTAGGGGCATTCGGTGGTGGTGCACAGACGCACGGTGCCGCGCAGCGCTTTACCCTTGCCGTCACCGGTGTCCGACCCGATCAGGTTGGTCAGGTTCGCCACCTTGGTGTACTGCGCGTAGAACTGCTCGGTCTTGCCGAAGTAGTCGTAGATCTTGTCGACATCGGCGATGCCGCTGGCCGGCTGGCCTTCCGACCTGGTGGAACGGATGCTGCCGGTGCCGCACCCGGCATTGTTGGGGTCGATCCGCCGGTTGGCGTTGTCGCACACGACACGGTTGAGGTGCTTGGTCTCACTCCAGCTGTCGAGCACCTTGCCGGTGTTGTTGGCGTCGACGAAGACGACGTAGGTCGCCGGGTCGCCCTGCTTCTCGGCGCTGGCACCGATGATGTCGACCTTGAACGACGGCACCGCAGTGCTCTGTGCCTCGTCCTTGGCGGCCAGCTTCGCGTCGTACCAGTAGGCCTTGGTCTCGGTGACACTCAGCTTGTCGGGCGCCGTTTTGCTCTGCTCGGCCACCTTCTTCAGCGCGGTCTGCTGTACCGCGGCGGACGGCGTCGTCGTCGAGAATTTGCCCTGCGACTTCTTCGACAGCGAGCCGGTCACCGAGATGAGCGACCCGTCGGCGGTCAGCGACTGTGCCGCCGATGCGCCGAACACCTGTACCTTGTCGATCTCCTGACGCAGTCGGACCGTGGATCCCTCACCAACCTGGAACACAGACTCCACGACCAGATTGCCGGCGGTTTCGCCATTTCCGCCGAGCGCCTTCTGCACACCGTTCGCATGTGCCTGCGCCGCGGCCGGGGCCTCGGCGGCCGTTCCCGCGGGCGCCTTGATCGGCTCCTTGGGGACCACCTGCTGGACGGCGCCTTGCTGATCCGTCGTTACTTCTTTCGGCACGGCGGAAAGGTCGGAACCCGCCGGTGCTGATGGACTGGCCGGTGGCGCTCCGCTGGCACCAGGGCCAGACGCGAAGATCATTGCCCCGACAGCAATTATCGCAAAGGCGGTATTTCGACCCGCCCGTTTATGTGTGGGTTTCATGACCAAGTAGAACCACATACGGGCGGGCAACTCGACTGGAGACGAGTACTGGGGAAATCTGAGAATAGGCTGGTAATTTTATAGCTATCGCCGAACTATGGTCCGTAAAATGTTATGCGCGAATATCTTTCGAATCAATTGCCGTCGGGTGATACGACGGACTACGCGCTGACGCATGTTGAATCTCAATTGCATTGATCCATGGCCGATCCCGAGGCGCAGACACCTAACCCACTTGAAGAGAACAGCTTTCGGCTCATGATGGGGCTCGGGTACGACGCGTACCCGAGCGGCAAAGATCAACAATTACGCCAGTGCCTCAACCAGAAAGACTGCCGCGCAAGCTATTCCGACCGCCTGGGCGCAATCACACCAGTGCGCGCTCCAGAATGGCTCCGGTATCAACTCCGGTCGGCAGGGTACCGAAGGCGATGCCCCAATCGTCGCCGAGCCTGGTGGCGCAGAAGGCGTCGGCGACCGCCGGGTGACCGTGCCGCACCAGCTGCGCGCCCTGCAGCACGAGAGCCATGAGCTCGACGATGCGACGGGCCCGGAACTCGATGTCGCTGAGGTCGGACAGCTCCTTGCCGACCCGCGTGATGGCGTCGTCTAGCCGCGGATTCTCGCCACGGGCCAGCGAGACCTCATTGAAGTACGCCTCGACCGTCTCCGGCTGACGCCCCATGGCGCGCAACGCATCCAGCGCCGCGACATTGCCGGAACCCTCCCAGATGGACATCAGCGGCGCTTCCCGATAGAGCCGCGGCATGCCCGACTCCTCGGCATAGCCGTTGCCGCCGAAGCATTCCAGCGCCTCGGCCGCGTGCGACGGCGCCCGCTTGCACACCCAATACTTGGTGACCGCCAACGCGATACGCCGCAGCGCCGCCTCGGCCGGGTCGCTGCCCGCGCGGTCGGTGGCGCCGGCCAGTCGCATCATCACCGTGGTGGCCGCGTCGGACTCGATCACCAAGTCCGCCAGCACATTCCGCATGGCGGGCTGGTCGATCAGCTTGGCCCCGAACGCTTCCCGATATCGCGCGTGGTGCGCGGCGAACACCACGCCGGTCCGCATGTTGGTCGCCGAGCCGATCACGCAGTCCAGCCTGGTCATGTTCACCATCTCGATGATGGTCTTCACGCCCGCGCCCTCCGCGCCGACCAGCCAGCCGGTGGCGTTCTCGTACTCGATCTCCGAGGAGGCGTTGGACTTGTTGCCGAGCTTGTCCTTGAGCCGTTGGATGCGAATGGGATTGCGCGTCCCGTCCGGCAGCACCCTGGTGAGCAGGAAGCAGGACAGGCCGCCGGGCGCCTGGGCCAGCGTGAGGAACATGTCCGACATCGGGGCCGAGGTGAACCACTTGTGCCCGACGATCCGGTACGAGCCGTCGGGTTGCGGTGTCGCCGTCGTGGTGTTGGCGCGGACGTCGGAGCCGCCCTGCTTCTCGGTCATCGACATGCCCGCGATCAGCCCGGCCTTCGACGAGGGCTCGCGCAGGCCGAAGTCGTAGACCCGGGAACCGAGCAGCGGTTCGTATTTCGCCGAGAGTTCCTTGTTGTGCCGCAAGGCAGGCACCACGGCGTAGGTCATCGAGATGGGACACATGTGCCCGGCCTCGGCGGCGCCCCAGGTGAAGAACTTCGCCGCCCGCGCGACGTGCGTGCCCGGCCGCTCGTCCAGCCACGGCGAACCGTGCAGGCCATGCGACACAGCGACATTCATCAGGTCGTGCCAGTGCGGGTGGAACTCCACCTCGTCGATCCGGTTGCCGTAGCGGTCGTGCGTGTGCAGCACCGGTGGGTTCTCGTTGGCCAGGCGTCCCCACTCCTGCGCCGCGGATCCGCCTGCCAGCACGCCGAGTTCACGCACCTCGGCCTCTGCCCAGCCCGCGCCCTCGCGGTGCAGGCCCTCGATCAGCGCCGGATTCCGCGAGACATCGAACGGCGCGATATCGGGTACCTGGTTGAAGACTTCATGCGTCTGCATCGGACACTCCTGTTTCCTGCCGGGCGACTGCGCTCGACTCCGCGCGCACCCCGAGTGCGCGCAATGCGAAGGTAATGAGTTCCGGGATAACGGATTCCCCGTGCGGCGCCGAGGCGAGCGGGCCGACAAGCACCTCGCCGATCGCGCCGACGAGCGCGGCCGCACTGGTCCGCGGATCCTGCGCGGGCAGCTCGCCACGCGAAACCCCCTCCTCGACAGCCGATTCGAAGGCTTCGGCGAAGGCGCGGCGGAAGTGCAGGCGCTCCGCGTCGACCACGGTATCGACGGGCTCGACGAGCAGCACGTAGGCGAGTTTCGGATTCTTCAGCGCGCGTCCGGCGAAGGTCTCCACCGCGGCGGTCACCCGCTCGATCGCGGTGCCGTCGGCGCTCGCGGCGGCCACCGCGGCCACCTCCCAGGCAACCACTTTGCGGAACACCGCGCTGACCAGTTCCGCCTTGCCCGCGAAGTTCTTGTAGACGGTTCCGGTGGCCACGCCCGCCTCGGCCGCGACGGCCGCCATGGAGAGCCCGGCGTAGCCGGCACTGGACAGCACCTTGGTCGCGGCCTGCACGATCAGCCCCGCCTGCGCGTCCAGGCGGGCCTGCACGGCGGGGGTTCTGCGGTAGGCCACACAAGAAGTGAACCACGAATTCATTTCTTGCCACAAGGGGGGTTTTACGGCGTATGGTCGGGGTCGTGTCTGAACGAACCAGTGAGGTGGCGTCGTGAGCGTACGGATAGAACGCAACGGACCGGTGACCACCGTGATCCTGCATCGGCCTGAAGCCCGTAACGCGGTCGACGGCCCCACCGCGGCGGCATTGGCCGACGCTTTCCGCGAGTTCGACGCCGATCCTGACGCGGCCGTCGCCGTGCTCTGGGGTGACGGCGGCACCTTCTGCGCGGGCGCCGACCTCAAGGGCCTCGGCACCGAGCGGTCCAATGTGGTCACGGAGGAGGGCGACGGCCCGATGGGGCCCACCAGGATGCGGCTGTCCAAGCCGGTGATCGCGGCCGTCTCCGGGTACGCGGTCGCGGGCGGGCTCGAGCTCGCGCTGTGGTGCGATCTGCGAGTTGCCGAGCAGGACAGCGTCTTCGGCGTGTTCTGCCGCCGCTGGGGCGTGCCGCTCATCGACGGCGGCACGTTGCGCCTGCCGCGACTCATCGGCAGCAGCCGCGCCATGGACCTGGTGCTCACCGGCCGTCCCGTCGACGCCGCCGAGGCGCTGCAGATCGGCCTGGCGAACCGCGTGGTCCCGACCGGCGAAGCGCGCAGTGCCGCAGAGCAACTCGCCGCCGAGTTGGCCGCGCTACCGCAGGTCTGTCTGCGGTCGGACCGCATGTCGCTGTTGGAACAGGACGGCATGGACGAAGAGACCGCGCTGCGCAACGAACTGCGGCACGGGATCACCGCGCTGACCAACGGCGCGCTCGACGGAGCTCAGCGCTTCGCCTCGGGTGCGGGTCGGCACGGCGCGCGGGCGTGAGCGAGCGCCAGCGAATGAACCGGCGATACAGCGCGCACCGCGCACGACGGAGCCGGGCACTAGGAGCGGGTGCGCCGACGACACAGCGCACCATCGGGCACGATCGTGCCGAGCGGTGCCGAGTGAGCGCGCGCCGCGAAACAGTCGTGGGCGCAGCACAACCGAGTGTGGTCGAGAGCGAGGTGTAACCGTGCGCCCGATGGGTCGCTTGAGCGTCGTCGACGAGATCTTCCTGCGCACCCACCGTGGCCTCGGCACTCCCATTGCGCTGCAAGGTTTGTGGCGTACGGCCGACCGCATCGACCCGGCGCTGCTGCACGAGGTGCACGCGGCACTGAGCACTGGACCGTTGGCGCGGCGGGTAATTCAGCCGCGGGTGCCGGGTGCCCGACGTTCCTGGCAGCGCAGTATCCGCGCCTACCCGCTCACGCTCACCGACCAGCCGATCGCCACCACGGCACTCATGGCCTGGGCGGACGTGCAGGGCACCGAGCTCGACCCTGAATTCGATCCCGGTTGGCGACTGGCCGCCATCGCGCTGGACGATGGCGGTTCCCTTGTCTCCCTTACCTGTTCGCATGCCCTCGCGGATGGTCGAGCACTGGTACTAGCGGCTGATGACGCACTCGGCGGCACCTGCCTGACTACCGATTCCAGGACACTGAACACAGCCCTCAACAACTCAGCACATCGCGACACAACATCCCGCTTGGCGTCAACCAAGCCCGAGTCTGACTGGGCGGACGCGCGCAGGCAGTGGTCGATCGTATTGCGTGGCACCGCAAAAGCGTTGCGCCGTGGAATCCCCGACCAGCCGCACCCGGCGACAGGCCGCGACTTCACCGATAGGTCGACACCCGTGCAGACGCACGGCGCGATACTCCAATGCACCGTGGCCGATTGGGACCGCGTTGCCGCCACACAGAACGGCACCGCCAACAGTCTATTCATCTCGTTTATCGCAAATGTGCTGTGGGCAAGTGGTTTCCAGCCCGACACGATCGACGCCAGCCTCCCGGTCGACACCCGCGACGAACCCCGCGTAGACAACGATCTCGCGATGACCGACATCACGATCGACCGCACCGACACCCCGTCGACGATCCGCGAGAAGTCACGCGCCGCTTACGAGCGCCGCATGTCCAGCCCCGGCGGCATGCCCGAGGAACTACTCCAGGTAATCCCCGACCGCTGGGCCTACGCGTTGTCCAAAGGTGCCGGTGAGCGAGACATCCTGTGCTCCAACATCGGGACCCTGCCCGCCACCCTGCGCGCCCTGGGGCCGCATCGCTGCCTCGGCGTCGCCGCGCGCGCCATCCATCCCGGCCTGACCGTCGCGCAACTCCCGAGGACCCGCCTGTCCGGCTACCTCTGCCGTATCGCCGACGACTACATCCTGTCCTTGGTCAGCCTCGACCCGACGCGAATCGAATCATCCACCGCACTAACGGATTTAGCGCAGCAGACGCTGCTGAACGCCGGCCTTCGCGTTCGCACTTGGTGATACCGCGCCGGTCATTCCATCGCATCGATATCGCTGGCCGTGAGCGCGGCCGCAAAGAGCTGCGCATGGTCCGGCCGGTTGGGATCGTAACCGGTCACCTTGCCGATCCGGTTGAGCCGGTAGTTGAGCGTATTGCGATGCACGACAAGGGCAGCGGCAGCCCGCTGCCGGTTGTAGTCGTTGTCGATGAGCGCCCGCAGCGCCTCCAGCAGGTGGGGCTGATCCCGCAGCGGGTCCAACAAGGTGAGCAACCAGGAGCGCGCGGGCCCTGGCCGCGCGAGTTGGTATTGCAGCGCCAGATCGGCCATCCGATACACCGCCGTCGGACGACGCAGTTGATAAGCGAGCCTGGCGATTTCGCCTGCCTCCTCCGCCGCCGCGGGTACGTCGTCCACGCCGGCCGCGGTCGCGAAGCCGCCGACCGTCCGCACGCCGGTAGCCTGCGCGACCCGGCTGACGAAAACGTCAAGGGCAGTACCGAATTCACCCTCCCCACCCGGCACGAGCAACACCCCACCCCCGCGCTCGACCGTGCTCAGCACCCGGCTCGACACCGCATCGATCTCGGTCTGCACCATGCGCAGCACCGGACGATTCCCACCCGCCGCATCCGCCTCGGCCACCCGAAAAACGAGCACGTCGAACCCGCCATCCAGTGAGATCCCGAACCTTTCGGCAAGCAGATCCACGGGCTTCCCGTGCACCAGCGCCTGCGCCACCGCACGTTTGGCCTCCCGCTGCTCCCAGTGCAGATCCTGCCGCTCCCGCAGGTACGCACCCGCGACCCCGGGCGTCACTGCCCCGAGATAACCGAGCACGTAAGGCACTGCCGCCAAGAGCTGTTCGCGCTGTTCGGGTGTCGTCGCCAGCGCGGACACCGAGTTCCAGGCAGCGATCGCGCCGTGGTGATAGACCGAAAGCACGGTGTCCAGCGGGATCCCGGCCCTGGCTCGCCGCACCGCGATGTCGATCAGTTCGGTCAACTCGTCCGCCCGCGGCGCCCGCCCCTCGGCCAGCGACCGCAGGAACAGCCGCAGGTTCGCCTCGGCGGCCAGCGGTAGGTCCCGTCCGATCAAGTCGGCGGACAACTCCCGATACGGTGGCACCTCACCGAACACCCCGGTCAATATGTCGCGGGCAACCTCGGGCAACGCTTCCCGCACGTAGTCGGAAAAGTCGGCAAGCGCAGCGGGATCGGGTGTACCAGTCACCCGCACATTGTTTGCACAAACAAACCGATCCACACAATAGGCAGTTCCGGCCAACATATTTAGTGCATGCGGCCAACATGCTGTCCCGTCCAATGCACAAATACCTGACCGGTTTTCTTGGCCGATGAACGGTGACCCACAGCACAGTGCCCTGCGACGGTGTATCGACCTGGGAACGCGCACAAGAAGGGCACTCGATGAGACACCGGCTATGGCGCCGCATCATCACCACCGCAACCGTGGTCGGCATGCTGCTATCGCTGTCCACCCACATTTTCGCGATGGCCGAACCACAGGACGTCGCCGAGGTACGCATCGAGCCGACCCCCGCACTCACACTGCCGCCGGAACTCGATGAGTTCTACAAGCCTGCCGCAGGAATGGTCGCGGCCGCCGAACCAGGACAGGTGCTCCGCGCCCGCACCATCACGCCCGCGTATTTCGGTCTCGCCCCGCTGAATATCGATGCCTGGCAGCTGCTCTACCGGACGACCAACAGTTTCGGCGAGGCCATCTCGACGGTGACCACCGTCCTGAAGCCACGCGGCGTGGCACCGAAGGGCGGGCGCAAGCTGCTGTCCTATCAGATCGCCGAAGACAGTGCCGCACAGTATTGCGCTCCGTCCTACGTCGTCCAATCCGGTTCCATTCCAGCGGATTTCGTCAATGCCGCGGAGATTCTCATCCCGATCGCCGCAGGCATCGGGCAAGGCTGGACGGTCGCGCTGCCCGACTACGAGGGGCCCAACTCCGCATACGGCGTCTCCCGTATCACCGCCCAGGCCACCCTCGATGGCATCCGCGCGGTAGCGAGTTTCGCGCCCGCCCAGTTGTCCGGCGTCGACACGCCGACAGCCCTGTGGGGCTACTCCGGCGGCACCATACCCAGCTCGTTCGCCGCGGAACTGAAGCAGCAGTACGCGCCGGAGCTGAACATCGTCGGCATCGCGGCGGGCGGGGTTGCCGCAGCCGACTTCCCGGAAGCGCTGCGGCACAACAACAACGGTGCCTACACCGGCCTACTCACCGGTGTCCTCGCCGGCTTCGCGAACGAGTACCCGGAATTCCGCCAGCTGATCCGGGATCGCGTCGACCCGCTCGGACAGCTCTTGATCAGCTCGAAGCTGGTCCTCTGCCATTCGACGGGTTCGGCGATCGTGCCCTTCTACAACTTCTTCGGCGCCTTCCAGGGCGGTAACCCGCTCGACCACCCCGTCGTGCAGCGCATGATCGCGGAAAACGCACTGGGCCAGGCCACCCCGTCTGTGCCGGTGTACATCTACCACGCCCAAAACGACGAGATCCTGCCCAGCTCGGGCGTCGACCGCCTGGTCGACAAGTACTGCGCCGAGGGCGCGCCGTCCGTCACCTACGTACGAGAACTACTGGCAGAGCACATCTCCGGCGTCGCAACCCACCTGCCCGGCGCGTTCCACTGGTTGCGTGATCGACTGAACGGCGTTCCCGCACAACCAGGTTGCTCGATCACCAGTCCGACCACTATCGCGACGGAGCCCGAGTTCACCCAGGCCGCAATGGAACTCCTCCCGACCGCGGTGCGGGCGCTACTCGGCCAAGCCATCGGCGCGGGCGGCTGACTTACGCCTCCCCGCGCTCCTTGCCGATCTCGTGCCGATAGCCGACCAGCACCGTGCAGATCAAGGACAGCGCCACCACGGTTTCGGCGATGAAGAAGGAGCCGAAGTCGATGATCGATCCGATGGGTGGCGCGCCGGGCACCGCGTTGCGCAGCGGGATCATCGCGAACAACACCGCCGCCATCAGTGTGTTGGCGGGCCAGATCAGACCGCGACGGCCCGCGAGCACATAGAACGCGGCCGTCGCTGCCGCCAAAGCCAATCCGAGCATCAGCGCGATGACGAACAGCGCGAAGGTGAGCGACGCGGTCGACCGGGCGACCGTCACGGTGGTGCCGACCGCCGCACCGTGCTGCTCGTCGTCCACCTTCGGCACGATCTTGAAGAACGCGTCCAGGCTGTACAGATTGATCACCACGGGCACGGATTTGTCTCCGATGTCCGCGGCCACATCGATGTGTGCGCTGTACTTGTCGAACGGATAGTCGGTGATCATCCCGCCGCCACCCATGGCGATCCGAACCTCGGACGCCGAGACGAGGTCACCCGCCTTGACCTTGATCGGGTCCGGTTTCATGCCGGACGTGTAAATCGTTGCGTCGGTGCGGAATCGGCCGAATTCATCGGCCAGCGCGCCGTGCGGCGACGGCACCACCTGCACGGTCAATTCCTGCACGGCGGCATCGATACGGATGATCGCCACTTCGACGTCGACGCGATCGGCGACGTCCACGTCCCCGATCAGGTGCATCGTCTGACCGTGATCCTTCTGCACCTGATACAGCGTCAGGCTGATCACCATCGCGACGACCACGGCAACGACGGCGGCCAGCGCCGCGAAGGTCTTTCGGAATCTCGACACGCTAGCCTCCGGCCCGGTGAGGTGGTGCGAAACCTGAACAACCACCCCACCATAGGGCCGATCAACCGCCTATCCGGCTACCCTCAGGCAAACAGATTCCGTGTCGAACTCACCGCACCGGAATGAGGCTGGGCGCAGACCGCGCGAGCACGTCCCTCGGCACCGCGAGCCCGGGCTCGAGATCCGCCGAGTCGATCGGCTCGCCCCACACCTGGCGCATCGGCAGCACACCCGCCCACACCCCGCCGTGCTCGATATCCGCCGGATCGTCCTTGGGACCGCCGTCCCTGACCTTCACCGAGGCCTCGGTGAGGTCGAGCGCGAGCACGAGGGTGGCGGCCAGCTCCTTCTTGTTCGGCGACCGCACCCGCGACCAGGCACCCGGCGCGGCGTGTTCGGTGATCACCTCGAGCGCGTGCAGCCGGTCCGCGGCATCGGTGACCTCCACCGCACGGCCGTGCACCACCGCCGAGCGGAAGTTCATCGAGAAGTGGAACGCCGAACGGGCATAGACGACGCCGTCGACCAGGGTGACCGCAACCGAGATATCCCCGGCCAGCGCGGCGCGCAGATTGCCCGCGCCGGTCGAACCGTGCACGTAGAGGGTGTCGCCGTCGCGTCCGTAGATGGTCGGCAGCACCACCGGCGCGCCGCCGAGCAGCACGCCGAGGTGGCAGACCAGACCTGCGTCGAGGACCGCGTCCAGGTCCGCTCGCTCATCGCGCGCTCGTTCCTTCGACCGCGTCAGCGTGCTGCGCGGGGTCGGCGAGAGCGGGGTCCTGAGGTTGGCCGATTGGGTCATATGACCAGGATCGGGTCGCGAATGGCATTATGAAAGTGCCAATTCAAGGAAATTCATACAGTCCATTCGCGAGGTGAGCGTTGCTCGACGAACTACCCCTCCTCCTCGACCGCGCGCTGCCCGAGCCGCTGTCGGTGCAGGTCGCCGACGGTTTACGGGCCGCGGCGAGCAACGGGCTGCTGCGCGGCGGCGACCGGTTGCCGTCGTCACGCTCCCTCGCCGAGCGGCTCGGCGTGAGCCGCACCGTGGTGGCCGCCGCCTTCGATCAGCTGCACGCCGAGGGCTGGATCAGCGGCAAACGCGGTTCGGGCACCTACTTGACGACCGCACCGCCCGCCGCGCCACCGCGCACGCTGCACCCACACGGCATGGGCGACGGCCCGGCCCTGCTGGACCTGCAGCCCGGCGCGCCGTGCGTCGACGCGATCGACCGGCCCGCGTGGCGACGCGCCTGGCGGGCCGCCGCCGACCTGCCCCCGTTGGTGCGCCGCGACCGCGCGGGCGAGCCGGAGTTCCGGGCCGCGATCATCGAACACCTGCTCCGGCATCGTGGTCTCGGCGCGGGCAGCGAAACCGTCCTCCTCGCCACGGCCGGAACCAGTTCCGCCGTAGGCGAACTCGCCGCCGCACTGCTGTCCCCCGGCGACGCCGTCGCTATCGAGGATCCCGGATATCAGCGTGCCGCAGGAGCTTTCGCGGCGGCCGGCGTCAAGGTGCTGCCGGTCCCGGTCGACGCGCACGGCCTGCGCGTCGACCTGCTGCCGCCGAACATCAAGGCCGTGTTCTGCACACCGGCACACCAGTTTCCGCTCGGCGCCCGGCTACCCGCCGCGCGCCGAGTCGAGCTCGTCGAGCACGCCCGCCGGGCCGGACTGCTGATCATCGAGGACGACTACGACGGCGAATTGCGTTACGACACAGCACCGTTGCCCTTGCTGGCCGCGATGGCACCAGACGTGGTCGTGCATCTCGGCACCACCAGCAAGATCCTCTCGCCGAGCCTCGGCGTCGGCTGGCTCGTCGCCGCACCGGAGATCGCCGACACGGTCATCGCGCATCGCCAGCGAACCGGAACCAGTCCCAGCCCGGCGGGCCAGCAGGTATTCGTTTCCTTCGCCGCGCACGGCGACCTGGCCAGGCACCTGCGCAGGCTGCGCCGCGCGCTGCCGCCGCGCCGGGCGCTCATGGTGACCGAGCTGCGCCGCCGCGGGCTCGACGTACTCGGTGACGACGCGGGCTCGCACGTGGTGGTGCCGCTCGCCTCGGCCGAAGCGGAACAACGCAGCGTCGCCGCGGCCCGCGCACAGGGCGTCGAGCTCGAGCCGCTCGCCCGCTACCACCTCGGCCCGCAGCGCAGGCACTTCGGCGTCACGCTCGGCTACACCGCGCTGTCCTGGCCCGACCTGGCCACGGCGGTGCCGATCGCCGCCGCCTGCCTCGCGCGGCCGTAGCATGGTCGCCATGACCGAACAGGACGTGTTGGCCCGCATCAAGGCACTGGTCGACCAGGAGCACGAGCTGCGCGCGCAGGCCGCCAAAGGTGATCTCGACCCCAAGGCGGAACGCCAGCAGCTCGCCGAGCTCGAAGTGATGCTGGATCAGGCCTGGGATCTGCTGCGGCACCGCAGGGCGCGGATCGATCAGGGCCAGTCGCCGGACACCGCTGAACCGAGCTCCGCCGGTCAGGTCGAGGGCTACCTGCAGTAACCGCCATGCCGAGCGCACCTACCGAATACGACGTCATCGTGATCGGTGGCGGCCCGGCCGGCGAGAACGCCGCCGACTACGCCATCGCCGGGAGTGAGCGCACCGCCGTGATCGTGGAACGCGAACTCGTCGGTGGCGAATGCTCCTATTGGGCCTGCATTCCGAGCAAGGCGCTGCTGCGGCCCGGCCATATGCTTGCCGCCGCGCAGGCCATGGACGGACTCAGCGCGACCGGCCTCGACGTCGAGGCGGTGCTGCGACGACGCGACTACTTCGTCAGCAACCACGACGACGCGTCGCAGGTGAAGTGGGCCCGCGACCATCGCATCGAGGTCGTCCGCGGTACCGGGCGGCTCGTCGGCGAGCGTCAGGTCGAGGTCGACGGTCGGGTGCTGCGCGCCAGGCACGCGGTGGTGCTGGCCACCGGCACCACGGCGAGCGTCCCGGACGTGCCCGGCCTGCGCGACGCGCTGCCGTGGATTTCCCGCGACGCCACCAACCTGCACGAGGTGCCCGGCCGCGTGGTGATCATCGGCGGCGGCGTGGTGGCCTGCGAGGCGGCGACCTGGTTGGCCACGCTCGGCGCGGACGTCAGCATGGTGGTGCGCGGCAAAGCGGTGCTCGCCAACGCCGAACCGTTCGCGAGCGAACGCGTGCTCGCGGGGCTGCGGGGCAGTGGCGTGCACGTCTTGCTCAACACGGAACCGAAGAACGTGCACCGACCCGATGCCAAGGACACCGGCGAGGGACGGATCCACGGCGGCCCGGTCACCGTGCACCTGCACAGCGCGGCGGGCGACAGCGAGATCGAGGCCGACGAGATCATCGTGGCCGCCGGGCGCACACCGGCGACCGAGGGCCTCGGCCTTGACTCCGTCGGGCTGAAGGACGGCTATGTGCAGGTCGACGATCAGTTGACCGCGCGTGACGTCGACGGCGAGTGGCTGTACTGCGTCGGCGATTTGAATCACCGTGCCGCCCTTACCCATATGGGCAAATACCAGGCCAGGGTCTGCGGCGACGTGATCGCGGCCCGTGCGGAGGGCAGGCCGCTCACCGACGCCAGGTGCACCGCGAGCGCCGACCACGGGCAGGTCCCGCAGGTGGTGTACACCGCGCCCGAGGTCGCGTCCGTCGGACTGACCGAGGCGGCGGCCAGGGACGCGGGCCATGCCGTCGAGACGGTGGAGCTCGACATCGCGGTGGCCGGTTCCTCGTTGGCGCGCAACGACTTCGCGGGCCACGCGAAGCTGGTCATCGATACTGCCACCGACACGCTGCTCGGCGCCACCTTCGTCGGCCCGGAGGCGGGCGAACAACTGCACGCGGCCACCATCGCGGTGGTCGGCAAGGTGCCGTTGGCAACCCTGTGGCACGCGGTGCCCGCGTTTCCCGCGGTGAGCGAGTTCTGGTTACGCCTGTTGGAGACACGGCGCGCGTAAGTACCATTGGCGGATGGTGGCATCGACAGATATCCAAACCGCCGACGGAGTCGTTCGCGGTCGTCGCGGCCGCCGCGTATTGCGCTGGCGGTCCCTCCCCTACGCAGCCCCACCCGTGGGCGACTTGCGTTTTCGAGCACCGCAACCGGTCACGCCGTGGGCCGGGGTGCGCGAGAGCACCGAGTACGGGTTCGCCGCGATGCAGCATCGGGCGGGCGCACGCATCGGCCCGCGCGAATACCAGCCGACCAATGAGGACTCGCTGACACTGAATGTCACCGCGCCGGTGACGCCGTCGGACAAGCCGCGCCCGGTGCTGGTGTTCATCCACGGCGGCGGCTACCTCACCGGCACGTCGGCGCTCGGGCTGTACTCCGGCGCACGGCTTGCGGTACGCGGGGACGCGGTGCTGGTGTCGCTGAACTATCGGCTCGGCGCGTTCGGCTATGTCGATTTCGGTGAATTCTCCACGCCGGAGCATGTTTTCGAGTCGAACCTGGGTTTGCGTGATCAGGTGGCCGCACTGGAGTGGGTGCGCACCAATATCGCCGCGTTCGGTGGCGATCCCGGCAACGTCACCATCTTCGGCGAATCAGCGGGCGCGCACGCCGTACTCAGCCTGCTCGCCACGCCAGCCGCGAAAGGTCTTTTCCATCAGGCGATCTCGCAGAGTCCGCCCGCCGACTGGGCGATGACCGCCGACGACGCGCGCTTGTTCGCCCGGCGCTGCGTCGAAGCGCTCGGCAGCACGCCGGACCAGGCCGCCGACGCGCTGCGCACCGCGAGCGCCAACGACATTCGGCGCGCGGTCGACCGCACCAGCAACCGGGTGCTACGCGAACGCCGCGGCCTGTTCCCGATTTCCCCGGTGGTCGACGGTGTCGTGCTGCCGCAGGCGCCGATCGATGCGATCACCGACGGCAACGCTCATCGGGTGCCGCTCATCATCGGCACGAACCGCGACGAGGGCACGCTGTTCGCGAAGTTCGCGGATTCGCTGCCGACCACGCCGGACCGGTTGCGCGCCGCGCTGTCCGATGACGAATCCGAATCCCGAATCGCCGCAGCGTATCCCGGCTATCCGGACGCCAAGGCGGCCGTGCGCGCCGGTGGCGACTTCGTCTTCTGGCGCCCGTCGGTCACGGTCATGGCGGGGCACAGCCGACACGCCCCCACCTACGCCTACCGCTACGACTTCGCCCCGCGCGCAATGCGTCTCGCGGGTCTCGGCGCCACCCACGCCTCCGACTTGATTCCGGTCTTCGGCGGCGGCGATTCGACATTCGGCCGGGCGCTCACCGCGGCGGGCGGCCGCCGCGGGCTGCAGTCCGTCACCAACCAATTCCAGGACAACTGGCTCGAATTCGCCCGCACCGGCGCACCGCTCCCCTCGTGGCCCGCCTACTCCGAATCGCGCCGCAGCACCCTGATCATCGATGCCACCACCCGGCTGGAACACGACCCGGACAAGGCGAAACGTCTTGCCTGGCAGGGCATCCGCGTACCGACCATGACCTGACGTCGGCAGTCCTACTTGAGCAGCCGCGACATCCGCCGGTCGGCCAGGATCTTGCCACCGGTCTGACAGGTCGGGCAGTACTGGAAGGACCGCTCGGCGTAGGACACCTCGCGCACCGTATCGCCGCAGACCGGGCACGGCAGGCCGGTGCGGGCGTGTACCTGCATGCCGGAACGCTTTTCGCCCTTGAGCCTGGCGGCGGCCTGGCCCGACGACCGCTGTACGGCATCGGTGAGCACGCTGCGCATGACCGCGTACAGCTCGGGACCTTTGTTCGCGGCAAGGGTTTTCGTGTTGGCGAACGGAGAGATCTTCGCGGTGTGCAGGATTTCGTCGGAGTAGGCGTTGCCGATGCCGGCCAGCAGGGTCTGGTCGACGATCGCGGTCTTGATCCGCTGCGAGGTGTTGCCCAGGATCGCGATGAACTCCTCCTCGGTCACCTCGAGCGCGTCCGGCCCGAGCCGGGCGATGCCGGGCACCAGCTTCGGGTCGTCGACGATGTACACCGCGAGCCGCTTCTTGGTGCCTGCCTCGGTGAGATCGAAGGCGGGCGTCGCACCTTCCGGGGTGAAGAAGTGCACCCGCAGCGCCAGCGGGCTCTTGCCACCCGGCTTCGGCGGCGTCTGGCTCGGCTCGTCGATCCAGCGCAGCCAGCCACCGCGGGACAGGTGCGTGATCAGCCACAACCCGCCGCAGTCCATCCCGAGAAACTTCCCCCAGCGCCCGGCCCCGGTGACGTCCCGGCCGGACAACGCGGTCACCGGCGGATCGAACGTCTTCACCGCGCTCAACGCCGCCACATCCACGCGCCCCACCACCGCGCCGACCGCATGTTCCCGCAGAAACTGCGCCAGCGCCTCTACTTCCGGTAGTTCGGGCACCTGCTCAGGCTACCGGCCGATACCGACAAGAGCAGGGCAGTCAGCTCCGGCTGAGCAGGTAGATGTCCATGATCCAGCCTTTTTCGGCGCGCAGCCCGGCGCGGCGTTCGACGATCCGCTGCTCCACCTCGCGCAGCGGTCCCTCGATCAACGTTTCGTCCGGCATGCCGAGATAGGCGCCCCACCAGATGTGCACGTCCGTGCCCGGGACCTCGGTGAACGAGCAGTCGCCGTCCAGCATCACCACCGCGGCATCGGTGAGCCCCTCCTCGCGCAACCGCCTGCCGGTAGTGATGTGCACCGGTTCACCGATGCGATGCAGCACTATCCGATGCCGCGCGGCCAGCGCTTGCACGCTGGTCACGCCGGGGATCACCGCGTACTCGAACTGCGTCGTCCCGCGCGCGAGCACCCGCTCGATCATCCGCAGGGTGCTGTCGTACAGCGACGGATCACCCCACACCAGAATCCCGCCGACCCCGTCGACCTGCGCGAAAGCCGCTTCCAGCACCGCCGAGCGCCGCTCGTGCCAGTCCTCGACGACACCCTGATAGTCGGCAGGCGCTCGATCCCGCGGCGGGTCCGCGATCTCCACGATCCGATACGGCCGATCGACGTGCTCGGCCAGGATCGCGGTCCGCACCTCGACCAGTTCGCGCTTCTCGGCGCCCTTGCCGATGACGAAGAACACGTCGACCTGCCGCATCGCCTTGATGGCCTGCACCGTCACCTGCTCAGGGTCGCCCGCGCCGATGCCGATCACGTAGAGCTTGCGCATGCGGCGAGCTTGCCAGGCCGCCCGAAGACTAGTGCTCACCCGCCCCGTCGGCTTCGCCTTCTACCATCCCCTAGAGTTGCCAGGCGTGGCGACCGATACCCAGTACGAGGATCTGCTCCGGCTGGTGCTGGAGTCCGGCACGAAGAAGTCGGACCGCACCGGCACCGGAACGCGCAGCATCTTCGGTCATCAGCTGCGCTATGACCTGTCGGCAGGCTTCCCGCTGATCACCACGAAAAAGGTGCATCTGAAGTCGATCGTCTACGAGTTGCTGTGGTTCCTGCGCGGCGATTCCAACGTGCGCTGGCTGCAGGAGCACGGCGTCTCCATCTGGGACGAATGGGCGGGCACCGACGGCGAACTCGGCCCGGTCTACGGCGTGCAGTGGCGGTCCTGGCCGACGCCGGACGGCATGCACATCGACCAGATCTCCGAGGTGCTGCACACCCTGCGCACCAACCCCGACTCCCGGCGCATGCTGGTGTCCGCCTGGAACGTTTCCGAGCTGGACAAGATGGCGCTGGCCCCATGCCACGCGTTCTTCCAGTTCTATGTGGCCGACGGAAAACTGTCCTGCCAGCTGTACCAGCGCAGCGCCGACCTCTTCCTCGGCGTGCCGTTCAATATCGCCAGCTACGCGCTGCTCACCCAGATGGTCGCGCAGCAGACCGAGCTGGAACTCGGCGATTTCATCTGGACCGGCGGCGACTGCCACATTTACGACAACCATCTCGAGCAGGTCGGCGAACAGCTCACCCGCGATCCGCTCCCGTTCCCCACGCTGCAACTGCGCCCCGCGACGTCGCTGTTCGACTACGTCTACGAGGACGTGGAAGTGGTTGACTACCAACATCATCCGGCGATCAAGGCCCCGGTGGCCGTGTGACTCGCACGATCGGGCTGATCTGGGCGCAAACCCCGGACGGGGTGATCGGTTTCGAGAACACCATCCCGTGGCGCGTGCCCGAGGACATGGCGAACTTCAAGGCGGTCACCATGGGACATCCCGTGGTGATGGGCAGGCGCACCTGGGACTCGCTGCCGCCCAAGTTCCGCCCGCTGGTCGGCCGCCGCAACATCGTGGTGACCAGGCAACCGAACTGGTCGGCCGAGGGTGCCGAACGCGCCGCATCGGTCGACGAGGCGCTCACGTTGAGCGGGCCGGACACCGTGTGGATCGCCGGTGGCGGCGAGATCTACCGGGCCGCTATGGATTTCGCGACCGACCTGCTCGTGACCGAGGTGGACACCACCGTCGCGGGCGATGCCTACGCCCCGCAGATCGGTCCCGAATGGGCAGCCGACGAGGACGAGCCGTGGCACGAGTCGAGCTCCGGGCTGCGGTACCGAATCCGTCGCTACATCCGCCGCGAATCCGACTAGTCGGCAAACTCTCCGCAGCGATCATCGCAGCCGCACAACACCGTTCGATCACAGAACGCGACGGCCGCGCAAACCCGACTCGAGACCTCGCACGGTCGGGCATACTTCCTGGTAAGTGGGGTCGGACCTGCGTCCGTCCGGGCCCCGAGCCGGTGCGACCAGCCCCCGCACCGGCTGTTGTCATTTGCGAAAGGCGGTCCATGGACAAGAAATCGCTGACTGCGGTTGCTCGACAACAGCTCAAGATCGCGAGCACCGCCACCAGCGGGCGGAGTTCGCAAACTATCTACGGTGGCCACGCGAATTCGCTGCGCCAGACCGTGGTCGGCCTCAGCGCGGGCCAGAGCCTGGCCGAGCACGACAACGCGGGCGAGGCCACCCTGCTGGTCCTCAGCGGCACGCTGACATTGATCAGTGGCAGCAACGAATGGAAGGGTTCGACGGGTGATCTACTCGTGGTGCCCAAGGCACGGCACAGCGTGATGGCCGTGGACGATGTGGCCTTCCTGCTGACGGTCGCGAAGTAGTAGCCCGGGTGCCCGTGCCACCTTCCCGAGGTGTCGGTGCCGGGCACTAGGCTGAAGATCATGAGTGAGCCGCAGCCGATTCTCGATCCGCTCACCCCGGCCGCCATTTTCCTCGTCGCCACCATCGACGAGGGCGGCGAGGCGGTCGTCCGGGACACCCTCGCCGATATCCAAGGTCTGCGCCGCTCGGTCGGCTTCCGCATTCCCGGCGCGGGTCTCACCTGCGTCACCTCGATCGGCTCCGCGGCCTGGGACCGGCTCTTCATCGGACCACGGCCCGCCGAACTGCACGACTTCCCCGGCTTCGTCGGCAAGCACCACACCGCCCCCGTGACGCCGGGCGATCTGCTGTTCCACATCAGGGCGGAAAACCAGGACGCCTGCTTCGAGCTGGCCATGACCATCGGCGACCGGCTGGCCGGCGCGGCCACGATCATCGACGAGACCGTCGGGTTCCGCTACTTCGAACAGCGCGACCTGCTCGGCTTCGTGGACGGCACCGAGAACCCGGAGGGCCAGGGCGCGTATTCGGCCGCGCTGGTCGGCGACGAGGATCCCGAATTCCGCGACGGCAGTTACGTCATCGTGCAGAAGTACCTGCATCCGATGGCGGAGTGGCGGGCGCTGTCGGTCGAGCAGCAGGAGAAGGTGATCGGGCGCACCAAGCTCGACGATTTCGAGCTGTCCGACGCCGACAAGCCCGCCGACTCGCACGTCGCGGTGAACACCATCGTGGACGCCGACGGCACCGAGCGCGAGATCCTGCGCGCCAACATGCCGTTCGGCAGCGTCAAGGACGGCGAGTTCGGTACGTACTACATCGCTTACGCCGCGACACCGAGCGTCACCGAGTTGATGCTCACCCGGATGTTCGTCGGCACCGAGGAGGCGGCCTACGACCGCATCCTCGACTTCTCCATCGCGGTCACCGGCACGTCGTTCTTCGCGCCGTCCCTCGATTTCTTCGATGAACTTCCCCCGCCACCGGACGACGCCATTGCAGCGGAAGATGTGCAGCCCAACGATATCGGCTCGGGCTCACTCGGTATCGGCACGTTGAAAAGGAGCACGCAGGCATGAACAACCTCTATCGCGAACTCGCGCCGATCACCGCCGAGGCATGGTCGGCGATCGAGGAAGAGGCGACGCGCACCTTCAAGCGGCACATCGCCGGGCGCCGCGTCGTCGATCTGTCCGGCCCGCACGGCGCCGACTACTCGGCGGTCGGCACCGGGCACACCACTCCGATCACCGCGCCCGACGAGGGCGTGCAGGCCAGGCAGCGGGTGGTCGCGCCGCTGGTCGAGCTGCGGGTGCCGTTCCGGCTGTCGCGCGAGGAGCTCGACAACGTCGAACGCGGCGCGATGGACCCCGACCTGGATCCGGTCAAGGACGCCGCGAAGAAGATCGCGTTCGCCGAGGACCGGGCCATCTTCGAGGGCTATCCGGCCGCGAATATCACCGGCATCCGGGCGAGTACGACCAACCAGGCCATCGCGCTGCCGAATGATCCGCGGCTGGTGCCGGAGTCGGTCACCCAGGCGCTCACCGCACTGCGGCTGGCCGGCGTCGACGGGCCGTACTCAGTGCTGCTGAGCGCGGAGCTGTTCACCGCGGTCAGCGAGACCTCCGATCACGGGCACCCGATCCGCACCCACATCGAGCGGCTCATCCCGGACGGCGAGATCATCTGGGCGCCCGCCATCGACGGCGCGTTCGTGCTGACCTGCCGCGGCGGCGATTTCGACCTGCGGATCGGCCAGGACCTGTCGATCGGCTACCTGTCCCACGATGCCGAGTCGGTGGAGCTGTACTTCCAGCAGAGCCTGACGTTCCTGGTGTACACGGCCGAGGCCGCGGTCGCGCTCGAAGCTTGATCAACCCGCATACCTGCTGATTTCCCGTACCGATTCGGTGTGGGGAAGTCAGCAGGTGTGCGGCTTTACGGCGAGCGGTAGCGTGTGCCGCAGCACGCCGGAAGTAGGTAGGTGAGGCAATGGTGCGGGCGGGTGTGGTGCCGACACGGCGCGCGATGCTGTACAGCTCCCTCGGGATCCTGGCGACCGTCGCGGTGTGCGCGGTGGTGGTCGGGCTGTTCGGCGTGAACCGGGTGTTCACCGGCCTGCTGGCCGGTGCCGTCGCCGGTATCGCGGTGGTGGTGGCGCTGTTCACCAGGGATGCCGTCGTACTCACCGAGCGGGCGATCTACCGGCGCACCCCGTGGACCGAATCCAGCATCGACTGGGACCGGGTGGTCGCAGGCCGCTTCACCCTCGACGAACGATCCCGCTGGTCGTTAGCGCTCGACCTGTCCGGCGGGGACGAACAGCACGGCGAATTGGTGCTGCTGTCCATTCCGCCGGTGCTGCGCCCGGTCTCCGGCGCCTACGACCTGCGCAAGCGCGAGCAGGTGAACGAGATCCGGGCGCTGTTGCGGCGCAAGCGGATTCCGATCACCGTGCTCCCCGAAATCGCGGGCGCGCTGCAGCAGCACTGGGAGATCGCGCCGCCGACGCGCTGATCAGGTACCCAATCGGCGGGTTTGGCGATACGTTGGCAAGTGTGTCGATGACGAAGGGCGCCAACGTTGCGGTGCCGATGTCCGCCGTCCGGATCGAACTGGGCTGGCAGAGCGGGCCCGGCGTGCCCGACGCCGACGCCTCGGCGCTGCTGCTGGTCGCCGGGAAGGTGCGCAGCGACAACGACTTCGTGTTCTACAACCAGCCCGTGCATCCGTCCGGCGCGGTCCGGCACGAGGGTAAGCAGCAGGGACCGACCGTGCTCGACGTGCTGTCGGCGAACCTGGCGCAGGTGGAACCGCAGATCGACACCATCGTGATCGCGGCCTCCGCGGACAGCGGCACCTTCAGCCAATTCCGTGGTCTCTATGTGCGTTTAGTGGATCCGGGCAGCGGCGCCGAGGTGGCGCGGTTCGACAGCGTCGGCGCGACCACCGAGACGGCGTTCGTGCTCGGGGAGCTCTATCGCCGTCAGGGCGCGTGGAAGTTCCGCGCGGTCGGGCAGGGGTACGCCTCCGGATTGGCCGGTCTGGCCACCGATTACGGCATCTCGGTGGATGACGCGCCGGCACCTGCCGCGCCGCCGCACCAGTTCACCCCGCCGCCACCGCCCGCCGCGCCGCCGCACCAGTTCACCCCGCCGCCACCGCCCGCCGCGCCGCCGCATCAGTTCACCGCGCCGCCGCCCCCGGCTCCGCCCGCACCGCAGTACGCTCCGCCGCAGGCGCAGTTTCCACCGCCGACCCAGTACCCGCCGACGTCCGGATACCCGCCGCCTGCCGGATATCCGCCGCCGCCCGGCGCTTACGGTTCGCCACCACCGAACATGGCTCCACCACAACAGTTTTCACCGCAGCCCGGCGCTCCGGTCAACCTCAGCAAGATCTCGCTGACCAAAGAATCACCGTCGATCTCGCTGACCAAACAGGGCGCCACCGGCGGCGTGATGCGGGTCAACCTGAACTGGACCGGCGCCTCCGCGGCCCCGCGCAAGTTCGGAAAACGCAAGAGCGCGGGCCTCGACCTGGACCTCTGCTGCTTCTGGGAGATGACCGACGGTACGAAGGGCGCGATCGGCCCGCTCGACAGCTTCGGCTCGCTGCGCAAGGCCCCCTTCATCCAGCTCGATCAGGATGACCGGACCGGCGCTGTCGCCGCCGGCGAGAACCTCGACATCAACCTCGACCACACCGCGAAGTTCCGCCGGATCCTGGTGTTCGCCTCGCTGTACGCCGGCGCGGACGACTTCCGCGGCGTGCACGCCACCGCCACGCTGTACCCGGTCGGCTCGCCGCCGATCGAGATGCTGGTCGACGGGTGCACTGACAATTCGCGGGAGATGGTGCTCGCGTTGATCGAGAACATCAACGGCGAGTTCGTAGTTCACCGCCAGGGCGTCTTCATCCGGCCGCCCGCCGGTCGTCCGATGTGGGGCAAGAAGGAAGTCGACCAGGCTTACGGCTGGGGCCTCAAGTGGGGACGTAGCGCGGGCAAGTAGGGCTCAAGCCGGGTCGAGCTGATCGAGCAGCCGCTGTGCCTCGCCGCGCAGCGCCTCGAGGTCACCGGGCCAGCCGAGTACACGCAGCGCCGCCTCCGGGATGGTCCGCTCCGCGTCGGCGGGCGCCGCACCCTCATCCGAGCGCATGCTGATCACCATCTCGACCAGCCGGAACGGCAGCGCCTCGGCACCGACGATGCCCGCGCCACCCGCCTCGGCCAGCACCACGGCCGCCAACGTCTCGTAGTGTCCGCGCAGTTCGTCACGCCGCAGCCGGAACGTCGCGAACCGCTCGGTGCGCAGCTCCGGAAGCAGATACAGCGCACCGAGATTCCAGTGCGCCGCACACAGTTGACGCACGTCGAAGTAGGCCAGCGCGTAAAGCCTGGTTGACACCGGCGCCGACACCTTCCCCAGTCGCTCGGCGAGTTCCAGTGGGGCAGCTATGGTTTCGGCAAGCAGCGCATCGAGGATGTCATCCTTGGCGGCGAAGTGGTGATAGAGCGATGCCTGACGGATGCCGACCGCGTCGGCGACCACACGGGTGGAGGTGTTCGCGTAGCCATTGGTGGTGAACAGCTCCCCGGCGGCATCCAGGATCTCGGCGCGCGGCGTCTGGCCGCGACGGCGTCGCTGCTCCACACGAGGACGGCCGGGGCCGAGGTTTGCCACGTGGCCCATTCTGGCAGGTCTCCGCTGGACCGATCCGCCACGGTCGTTCCACCGGTAGCCGGTGGAGAGGTTTCTGTCATTCGATAGAAACCTCGGCAACGCAGAAGTTACCGGGGTTACCGCAAGCGATACACGCGGGTCACCGAAAGCGCGATCGCCACCGCAAAACTGTCATCTGATAGGTATTGGCCGCTCGCCGAAGGACCCTCATGGCCACAACGTTCGCCCCCGCCCCTCCGCCCGACACCAGCCGCGACGGCGCCGATCTGGCCCGCTTCGGCTATGAACCCGTGCTGCATCGCAAGCTCGGCCGCTACGCCTCGTTCGCGGCCGGCTTCTCGTTCGTCTCCATCCTCACCACGATCTTCCAGTTCTTCGGCTTCGGCTATTCGTTCGGCGGCGCCGCCTTCTTCTGGACCTGGCCGATCGTGTTCGCCGGGCAGTTCCTGGTCGCGCTGAACTTCGCCGAACTGGCCGCGCGCTACCCGATTTCGGGCTGCATCTACCAGTGGTCGCGCCGCCTCGGCGGTGAGCTCGTCGGCTGGTTCGCGGGCTGGATGATGGTGATCGCGCAGATCGTCACCGCCGCCGCGGCCGCGATCGCACTGCAGGTGGTGCTGCCGTCGATCTGGAGCGGCTTCCAGTTGGTCGGCGACGACACCGCGCTCACCTCGTCCTCCGGTGCGACCAACGCGGTGCTGCTCGGCAGCGTCCTGCTGGTGGTCACCACGATCGTCAACGTGATCGGCATCGACCTGATGTCGCGGATCAACTCGATCGGCGTCACCGTCGAGATCGTCGGCGTGCTCGCGATCATCGCGCTGTTCTTCACGCACACCGAACGCGGGCCCGGCGTGGTGCTGCAGACCGATCAGGCGGTGCCCGGCTCGTATTGGGCGGCGTTCCTGGTGTCCGGGCTGATGGCCGCCTACGTGATGGTCGGGTTCGATTCCGCCGGTGAGCTTTCCGAGGAGACGAAGAATCCGCGCCGGGTGGCGCCGCGCACCATCCTGACCGCGCTCGCGGTGTCCGCGCTCGGCGGCGGGCTGCTGCTGATCAGCGCGCTGATGGCCGCGCCGAGCCTGTCCGACGGCTCGCTGGCCACCGGCGGCCTGGCCTACGTACTCACCTCGAAGCTGAACAGCCCGGCGGGCACGGTGCTGCTCTGCTGCGTCGCGGTGGCGATCACGGTGTGCACCTTGGCGATTCAGACGGCGGGCTCGCGGCTGATGTTCTCGATGGCCCGGGACGGGAAGTTGCCGTTCGCCCGGCGGCTCGCCGCGGTGCACCCGCGCTTCGGCACCCCGGTGCTGCCGTCGGTCATCATCGGCGCGCTCGGCATCGGCCTGCTGGTGCTGAATCTCGGCAATGCCGCGATCTTCGCGACGTTGGCCAGCGTCTGCATCGTGACGCTGTATCTGGCGTATCTGCTGGTCACCGTGCCGCTGTTGGTGCGGCGGTTCAAGGGGATGCCCGCTGACGAAGCAGACGAAGCGGGACTGTTCAGCCTGGGCCGCTTGGGGATTCCGGTGAACGTGCTCGCCGTGCTGTGGGGCATCGCGATGGCGGTGAACCTGGCCTGGCCGCGCGCCGAGGTCTACACCCCGAACGGCGGCGGCTGGTGGATGCTCTGGGCCGCACCGCTGTTCGTACTGCTGGTGATCGCCGCCGGTGTGGTCGTGCACCGGATCGTTCTCCGCTCGCCGAGCAGCACCGAAAATCAGGAACCCACAACACAATCCGCCTGACAGGTGACGCGGTGGTGGTGCAGGCCAGCACCACCGCGCACACGTTCGTATCCGACAGTCCGACAAGAAGCACTTGCACAACGAATGACCGAGGCCGCACCCAGCGAAGGGGGCAACGAATGACCAGCAGCACCGCATCCACCGAAAGCGCGAGGGCACACGCGCGATCCCAGGCCGCCGCGGCGACCATCGAGGGACCCGAACTGCCCGCGGGCGTCGAGCAGGCGAGAATCAGCTTCGCCCAGCGTATTCCGCCGGACGGTTACGTGAATGTCGTGCTGGGGCGCGGAACTCGGATCCGATTGACCGACCCAGCGGGCGCAGCCTGCGCACATCTGCTGCTGGTGCGTCCCGATGCGCCGTGGGAGCGGCTGAATGTCGCTGACACAGTGAAGGTTCCGTGGCAGGCCTATCTCGGCGACGGCCATCCGCTGCTGTCGGACCAGGGGCGCATTCTGGCGACTGTGCTCGCCGATACTTCAGGTAGCCACGACACCCTGTGCGGACCGACCGCCGAGGCACGGCAGCTACTGCGCCTGGCCGGTGCCAAGCATGGTCTGGAACCCCGCGATATCGGGCCGACGGTGTCGTTCTTCCGTGGCGTTCGAGTGGAATCCGATGGCGCACTGACCGCTACCGGTAGCGCTGCCCCCGGTTCCTCGGTCGATCTGCTGGTGCACCTCCCGGTTGTCCTGCTCGTTGCCAATGCCGCGCACCCACTCGACGACCGCGCCGCTACGGATCTCGATGTCGTCGCCTGGGCCGCGCCGGAGGATCTCGCCGTCATCCACAACAGCGACCCGGAATACCAACGGGCCGTGGACAACACCGAACGCGCCTGGACGGCCGCACTAACGCTGGAGGTCAGGCAATGAGCACTGTCGTTCTCGACGAGACCGTCCCGGCCCGCGCCCCCTGGTCCGCGGTGGTCAAGGCGGGCGAGCAGCTGGAGATCATCGACCTGCACGGCAATCAGGCGGTGGACTGCCTGTTGTATTCGGCGGCGGATCACACCGATCGCTACAGCGCGCAGGCCACGATCGCCGCGCAGCGCAATATCTTCCTGACCACCGGCAGCGTGCTGCTGACGGACGCGGGCACCGCCTTGATGACCGTCGTCGCCGACGAGGTAGGTAATCACGACACCATCGCGGGCGCCTGCTCGCAGGAGTCGAACACGCTCCGCTACGGCCAGCACACCCGGCACCAGCACGCCTGCGTGGAGAACTTCCTCACCGCGGCTTTGCAATGGGGTCTCGGCAAGCGGGACTTGGTGTCGAACATCAACTGGTTCATGAACGTTCCGGTGGAGGCCGACGGGACGCTCGGGATCGTTGACGGATTGTCCGCGCCGGGAAAGAAAGTCACCCTGCGCGCCGAGATCGACACCCTGGTGTTGGTCTCCAACTGCCCGCAGATCAACAACCCCTGCAACGGTTTCGACCCCACGCCGGTGCGGATGGTGGTGTCGAAGTGACCATCACCGACCTATCCGCTGCTGCCGAGCCCTCGATCGGCCCCACACCCGTGTGCACGTCCGTCGAAGTCGTCCGGCCCGGAATGCTGACGACAGTGCAGGATTGGCCGGGGCGGACCGGATACTGGCACGTCGGCGTCCCGCCGTCCGGTCCGATGGACGATCTGTCGTTCCGGCTCGGCAACCGGGTGCTCGGCAATGCCGAGGGCGCGGCCGGGCTGGAGTGCACCCTCGGTGGTCCCGCACTGAGGTTTTCGGCACCCACTTGGGTGTGTGTCACCGGTGCGCCGACGGACGTCACGGTGAACGGCGTTCGCGTGGAGCAGTGGCGGACCGTCCAGATCCCCGCGGGCGGTGTCCTCGATGTCGGTGCGGTGCGCGGGCCGGGCATGCGCTGCTACGTCCTGCTCGCGGGCGGCATCCAGCTACCCGAATACCTGGGCAGCACAGCGACCTTCACCCTCGGTCGATTCGGCGGCAGCGCGGGCAACGCGCTGCAGGTCGGGGAAGCATTGCCGCTCGGGCCATCCCGCGACCCGATCGCGACCGGTGTTCCGATGGACGACCAGCCGGTGCTGGCCGAGCGCTGGGAACTGGCGGTGACCGAAGGCCCGCACGGCGCGCCGGAGTTCTTCACCCGCGCCGACTTCGACACCATCATCGGCACCGACTACGAGGTGCACTTCAACTCCGACCGCACCGGCGTACGGCTGATCGGACCGAAACCCGACTGGGCCCGGACCGACGGCGGCGAGGCGGGCCTGCATCCGTCCAACATCCACGACACTGCGTATTCGGTTGGTGCACTGGACTTCACGGGCGACACTCCGATCCTGCTCGGCCCCGACGGACCGAGCCTCGGCGGCTTCGTCTGCCCGGTCACCGTGGTCGCCGCCGACCGCTGGAAGCTCGGGCAGTTATCCCCAGGCGACGCAGTGCGTTTCGTGCCGATCCGCAGCGATCGGGCCGCCTCGATTCGCGACCTGGGCACCGGGCGCAGGGCCTCTTGGCCGACCGTGCTGTCGTCCGGCGGTGACGGTGACGACGGCGTACTGCGGCGCACCGAGGTCGACGACGAAACGGGCGTGACCTATCGCCGCGCGGGCGACGACGCCGTGCTCGTCGAATACGGCACCATGACACTGGATCTCGCACTGCGCGCCCGCGTGCACGCCCTGCATCAGCACCTGCTCGCCGCAGGCGTGCGCGGCGTGACCGAGCTGACCCCCGGCATCCGCTCGCTGCAGATCCGAGTGGACCCCCACATCCTGTCCGTGCCGTCTCTGCTGGATCTGCTGGCCGAAGCCGAACAACACCTGCCCGCCGCCGATCAGCTCGTCGTCCCCAGCCGCACCGTGCACCTCCCCCTGTCCTGGGACGACCCGTCCACTCGCGAGGCGATCACCCGCTACATGCACGGCGTCCGCGCCGACGCTCCCTGGTGCCCGTGGAACATCGAGTTCATCCGCCGCATGAACGGATTGGCCTCGGTAGCAGACGTTTACGACACAGTCTTCGGTGCCGAATATCTCGTACTCGGCCTTGGCGACGTGTACCTCGGCGCCCCGGTCGCCACTCCGACGGACCCGCGCCACCGCCTGGTGACCACCAAGTACAACCCAGCCCGCACCTGGACTCCGCAGAACGCGGTCGGCATCGGCGGCGCTTACCTGTGCATCTACGGCATGGAGGGCCCCGGCGGCTATCAGTTCGTCGGCCGCACCACCCAGGTGTGGAATCATCACGCGGGTCCGCTCGCCGGTCGACCCGGTGCGGATCGGCACCCCTCCGGCGACGAAACACCTTGGCTGTTGCGCTATTTCGATCGAATCCGCTGGTATCCGGTCGAGGCCGACGAACTGCTCGACCTGCGCGCCGATTTCGCCGCGGGCAACGTCGAGGTGCGGGCCGAGGACGGGGAATTCCGGCTCGCCGACTATCGCAGGTTCCTCACCGAGAACGACGCATCCATCACCGAATTCCGCGCCATACAGGCAGAAGCCTTTGCCGCCGAGCGCAACTCGTGGCAGCTCGCCGGTGAACTCGCCGCAGGGTAGCGGCGGTCAGGTCATCGTCGTCGCAACGACAGGTCCGCTCCAGCCACACGGCAACCCGCACGTGGCGACGACCAACTGCTCGGTCTCGTCGTCGTCGAACTGCGCGGTGATCCGCGACGCGTGTGCGGGATACCCGCAGAGCGGACACTTACCGAAATAGTTCAGCACCGGATCCACGCGCGACGAAACCATCGTGCGATTCCTACGGCTCGGCAACCCCAATGTATCCATGACATTCCTCCCGACCTGATGGTGCGCCACCGGTCGGGCTACGGCAAGCCCCCGAATTCACCAGCCGAACAGCTCTGCCATGTCGATCGCCTCGTCGTCCCACGCGCGTTCGATCGCCGCGCGTTCGGCCTCCGGGAGTTCGGGCGACCACCCACAGCGGCGCCAGAAGTCTTCCCGGTGTTCCTGGGTGAACGGTTTGGGTTTATCCATGGGCTGCACCTCGCCGACGGTCCTGCTCCCATGATGGGCCCGCTCCGGCGGCGACATGCCGGAACAGGCCCACGGGCTTCGGTTTTCAGCGCAGGTCGCGGAAGAACTCGCGGATATCGTCGGTCAGCAGCACCGGCGCCTCCAGCGCGGCGAAGTGACCGCCCTGGTCGGCCTCGGTCCACCGGGTGATGGTGTTCTCGGGTTCCGAGTAGCGCCGGATGCCGACGTCGTGCGCGAGAATCAGTCCCGCGGTGGGCACTCCGGAGTTCGTCTTCGGCGCACCCCACGCATCGGAGTGCACGTAGCCGACATACGCCGCCGAACCCGCGGTTCCGGTGAGCCAGTACAGCATCGCGTTGGTCAGCAGCCGATCACGGTCAATGATCTTGTCCGGGTCCACGTTTCGCGGATACGTCCACTCCCGGAACTTGTCCATGATCCAGGCGAGCTGTCCCACCGGAGAATCCACCAGCCCGTAAGCCAGCGTCTGCGGGCGGGTCGACTGAATCGCGATGTACCCGAACTCTTCCCGCATGAAGGCCTCGATCCGGCGCACTCGATCGCGCTCGACCTCGTTCAGGCTCGCCAGCTCCGCCTCGGACAGCGGCAACTGCGGCATCGGGCCGGGTCCGCCGTTGACGTGCACGCCCACAACGCTTTCCGGCACGATCCGGCCGACCTCCGGGCTCACCCCGGCACCGACGTCACCGCCCTGCACCCCGTAGCGCTCATACCCGAGCCTGCGCATGAGTTCGACCCAGGCCTGCGCGGTCCGCTCGATCCGCCAGCCCGATTCCGCGACCGGACCGGAGAAGCCGAAACCGGGTAGCGACGGAATCACCAGGTGGAACGCGTCTTTCGGATCCCCGCCGTGCGCGGCGGGATCGGTCAGCGGCCCGATCACGTCGAGGAATTCGACTACCGAGCCGGGCCATCCATGGGTCAGCAGCAGCGGCAGCGCGTCCGCATGCGGCGAACGGATGTGCAGGAAATGGATGTTCTGCCCATCGATCTCGGTCGTGTATTGGGGATACGAGTTCAGTTCTGCCTCGGCCGCGCGCCAGTCGTATTCGGTACGCCAGTAGTCGACCAGCTCGCGCAGCCAGGTGGTCGGCACACCGGTGTCCCAGCCGTCCCCGGGCAGCGGCGCGGGCCAGCGCGCGCCGTCGAGCCGAGTGCGCAGGTCATCGAGCTGCTGCTGCGGGATGTCGATGCGGAATTCGCGGATCTCGTTGGTCATGAAATAGACGATATGACCCGCCTAGGACAGCTTCCGCCCTAGCTTTCCGGCAGACTGAAACCCATGTTGGAAACCTCCGCGAGACTGCTGCGGTTGCTGTCGCTGCTCCAGACTCCCCGCGACTGGACCGGCACCGACCTGGCCGAACGCCTCGAGGTCGATGTCCGCACGGTGCGCCGCGATATCGACAAGCTGCGCAACCTCGGCTACCCAGTAGATGCCACGCCCGGCGTCGCGGGCTATCGACTCGGCGCGGGTGCGAAGCTGCCGCCACTGCTGCTGGACGACGACGAGGCGGTGGCGGTCGCGATCGGCTTGCGCACCGCCGCGGGCGGCACCATCACCGGAATCGAGGACAGCTCGCTGCGCGCACTCACCAAGCTCGAACAGGTGCTGCCGTCCCGGCTGCGCCACCGGGTCAGTCTGCTGCAATCGGTCACCGTCACGGTGCGGGCCGGTGGCGCGACCGTCGACCCGGACACGCTCACCGCGATCGCAGGCGCCATCCGCGACAGTCACCGTCTCCGCTTCGACTACCGAAGTCATGACGGCACCACATCTTTGCGCACCACCGAGCCGCATCGGCTGGCGCACATCGGCCGTCGCTGGTACCTCATCGGCTGGGACGTCGACCGCGCCGACTGGCGCACCTACCGCTGCGACCGCCTGCAACCCCGCGTCCCGACCGGTCCCCGCTTCGCCCCGCGCGAAGCACCCGACGTCGACCTGTCCGGCTATCTATCCCGCGGAGTGGCGAGTTCGCCGTATCGCTATTCCGCCCGCGTCACCCTCGGCGTGCCTGCCGAGATCGCCGCCGATCGCATAGCACCCACCATTGGCGCCCTCGAAGCCGTCGACGCCGAAACCTGCGTGCTGCGAACAGGATCGGACTCGCTCGACGAGTTGGCCGTCTATCTGGCCACTTTTGGCTTTCCGTTCCGCGTGCACGAGCCGCCGGAACTCATCACGCATATCCGCGAGCTGACAGCTCGGCTCGCCCAATCGGTCGATTAGGAAACAGGCACGGCGGCAACCGCTTCGACCTCGACCAGCGCGCCGGGGACCGCGAGTCCGGCGACCAACGCGACGGTGATCGCCGGCGGATTCGGGCGACCAGCCCACACCTCCATGAACGCGGCGAAACCCTCCTGTACCGACTGACCGTCGACAATCAGAATCGTCCACTTCACCACATGTTCGATCGACGCACCCGCCGCCGCCAGGCAAGTCTGCAGGTTGGCCAGCGACTGCCGCGTCTGTGCCGCGACATCAGCTCCGACCAGCCGACCGGAGCTGTCCACCCCGTTCTGCCCGCCCACGTAGATGGTGTCCGCCGCTGCGGCGACCCGCACGACCTGGGTGAATGCCGGGTTGTTCGGCAGCGTTTCGGGATTGATGTATGTCGCGATTGTCATGTTCGTACTGTAAGTACCGGTCCCCTATCCCTCGACCGGAAGAGTCGCAGCTCAGACGACGATGACGGTCTTGCCCTGGGCGTGCCCATCCAGAATGTGCTGCACCGCCTCGGTGGCGCGGGCCAAGGGGTAGCGCTTTTCGATCAGCGGCCGGAGTTTGCCCGCTGCGGTCAGCCCGGCGAGGAACTCCAGATCGGTGCGGCGCGGACGCATGAGCAGAATGCCGATCTTCTGGCCGACGAACAGGTTGGCCAGCACCATCTTTCCCATCCAGGTGATCGGGCCTGCCCAGTTGCCGCCGGGCGCACCGGCCGATGAGACGAAGATGCCCTTCGGGGTGAGTATCCGTCGGCAGTCCCGCAGTGACCGGTTGCCGATCAGGTCGAGCATGACGTCATAGTGTCGTCCGCTCGCGGTGAAATCGTCAGTGGTGTAGTCGATTACATGATCGGCACCCAGTGATCGCATGACCTCGAGGTGGCGGGTGCTGCACACGGCGGTGACCTCCGCGCCGAGCGCCTTGGCCAGTTGGATCGCGGCGGTGCCGACGCCACCCGATGCTCCGTTGATCAACACGGTCTGCCCGGCCCGCAGCTGACCGACATCGCGTAGCCCCTGCAGCGCGGTCATGCCCGAATCAGGCAGGGCCGCAGCCTCTTCGACGGCGAGCCCGGTCGGCACGAGGGCAAGTCGCTGCTCCGAGACACAGGCGTACTCCGCGAAAGCGCCCGCGTTCACCGAGCCGAATACCGTGTCGCCGGGCCGGAATCCGGTCACCTCGTCGCCGACCGCCACCACTTCCCCGGCCAGGTCGTGCCCGATGATCGGATCCTTGGGCCGCCGCAGGCCGAACCCGAGCCGCAGCAGATAGGGCGTGCCGGTGAGCAGGTGCGCATCGCCCTGACATACCGACGCGGCACGCACCCGGACCAGAACCTCGCCGGGACGCGGATTAGGGCGGTCCACCACCTCGGTCCGGAGCACCGAACCGTCACCGTACTGCGGCGCGACCACCGCCGTCATCGTGCTGACATCGACCGTTGATTGCGGGCTCTTGGCCTCGGACATGGGATTTTCCTCGCATGAAACGTGTACTTACAGCGTAAGTCGCTCACCACGGACGGTACGCTTACACCGTAAGTCCGTCAAGAGAGGGGCCGATGCCCAGAACGTCCGCCGACGGTGCCGCACGCGCGCCGCTCAATCGGGAAAAGGTGCTGCACACCGCCGTTCAGTTCGCCGACGAGCACGGCCTCGCGGCCTTGTCCATGCGCCGACTGGCACAGACGCTCGGCGTCGAGGCGATGTCGCTGTACAACCACGTGACCAACAAGGACGACCTGCTCGACGGCATCGCCGATCTGGTGGTCGCCGAGATGGGCGTGCCCGAGATCGGCGGCGACTGGCAGGCGGCCATGCGCGCGCGGGCGACCGCCGCACACGAGGCGCTACTGCGCCACCCGTGGGCCAACGGACTGATCGGCACTCGACTCAACGTCGGCCCGGCCATGCTGCGCTACATCGACGCCACCGTCGGCTGCCTGCGCGCCGCGGGTTTCTCCTACCAGCTGGCCGATCGCGCATGGAACGCGATGGACAGCCACATCTACGGATTCACCATGCAGCAGGTCAACTTCCCGCTGCAGCCGGACGAATACGCCTCCGCCGCAAAGCAATTCCTGCCGCTCATCCCGGCGGATCGGTTTCCGTACATGAACGCGCTGTCGCAGTTGGTGATCGACGGAAAGCACACGGGCATCGCCGATTTCACCTTCGGACTGAACCTGATCCTCGGCGGGCTCGCACGACTCCTCGACGAATCCGCCTGACGTTCACACCTTCACCGATCGGTCGACGCCGACCGTCGCATCCGGCATGGTCACGTCTCGAACGATGCGCAATGCGGCGATCAAGCCGTCGAGCTGCGCGGGCGTCAGCAGCCCGGTGAACCAGCGCTCCACCGCGGCCAAATAGTCCGGCAGCACCTGCGCGAGCCGTTCCGCGCCGCGGTCGGTCAGCACCGCATACGCACTGCGCCGGTCACCCGGGTCCAGCTCGCGCTCGACCAGTTCCGCCCGGGCCAGCCGATCGACCAGCCTGGTGACGCCGCTGGTGGACAGCGTGGTCTGCGCGGCGAGATCGGTCATCCGCAGCCGGCGATTCGGCGAACGACTCAGGCGCATCAGCGCATTCAGATCCAGGCCGGACAGGCCGTGCGACTTCCAGACCGGTTCCAGCTTGGTGACCACCCCTTCGAACGCCTCGAACAGCAGACCCATGGTGGTCAGCCGCGGGTCCTCGAACAGTTCGGTCGCATCCATGCCACCAACCTACCCGAAGTAGTTGCTCCGGGGATAGTTGACACGAGGAATACTCAGTTGTAGAAATATGCCAACGCAATATTCCGCACGACAACTACTGGAGCTTTCGATGTCTGACACCACCGCCTGGGTCGCCGGTTTCCGTTCCGCGGTCATCAGCCCGTACGAGCAGGTCAAGCTCACCGAATCGCGGGCGTTCGCCGACGAGACCGTGCGTCAGGTGCTGCACCTGGCCGGTGGCGGCGAGCAGTTCCGGATCCGGCTGACCAACCTCTTCGGACAGACCCCGCTGGTCATCGGCGCCGCGCGCGTCGCGCTGCGCAAGACCGGCAGCGAGATCGTCACGGAGACCGACACCGTGCTGCGGTTCGACGGCGCGGACCAGATCACCATCCCGGTCGGCGCAGAGGTAGTCAGCGACCCGGTCGAGCTGGCCGTGACCGCGGGCACCGATCTCATCCTGAGCCTTTACCTGCCCGAGCCGACCGGGCTCGCCACCCTCTCCCACCAGCCGAGCGAAACCGCCTACGTAGCAACCGGAAATGTCACTGCGGAGCCGAATCTCGCAGACCCCGAGGAGGTTCCAGCACGCTTCTACGTCACCGGCGTCGATGTACTTGCCCCCGTCGGCACCCCGATCGCCGTCGCCCTCGGCGACTCATGGTTCGAAGGCGTCGGCTCCACCATGAGCGCGAACCTCCGTTCGGTGGACGCCCTCAACGACCGCCTCGACCACGGCTGGGCCGTCAACCAGGGCATCGGCGGAAATCGCCTGCTGACCAACGAAATCGGCGTGCCCGGGCTCGATCGATTCGACCGAGACGTCCGCAGCGTCCCCGGCGCGAGCACCGTCCTGATCAACTTCGGCATCAACGACCTCATTCTCGGCGGCATGTCCGGCGAACCCCACGCCACCACCGACGAACTGATCGCCGGCTTCACCGAGATCGCCCGCCGCGCCCACGAATCAGGCCTGACCATCCACGCCGCCACCATCGGCCCCTACGCGGGCTGCATCTACCCCGGCATGCCACTCGAGGAAACCCAGCAGACCCGCCGCGAAGTAAACGAATGGCTGCGCACCACCGACGTTATCGACTCGGTCTTCGACGTGGCCCGCGCCGTCGAAGACCCCGACCGCCCCGGCTTCATCGCTCCCCGCTACGACTGCGGCGACGGCATGCACCTCAATGACGCGGGCTACCGCGCCATGGCCGAAACGATCGCCATCACCGCCCTGTTCAGCTGAACCCGCACCCGAGAGCCGTTGCGCCACAACGCGCAACGGCTCTCATCGATTACGGCACCAACCCGCGCAAGACAAATCTCGAGACCGCCGCGAAACTCGTCGTCGACCGACATCTTCCTGGCCTGCGCCGCAGTCTGGGTCAGCATCGGATACTCCTCGGGAGAGAGCTGCGCGATAGCCGTGGTCGCGGGCGCGTTGATCGACGCGTAGTGCTGGTTCTCCAAGGACCCGAGCAAGAACGCGACCAGCGTGCGCTGGGCGATTACTCGATCCGGCCCGTCGAAGCCGCCCTCGGCGAGCACCGACAGCATGGCCTCCATCCAGCGCCGGGTGCCGGTGGCAGACTTCCGGTGCCGAGGGACCAACGGCACCGTCGCCGGATGGGCGGAGATGGCGGCCCGCATCCGCCCGAGCAAGGCGGTCAGCCGGTCTCGCCAGTGCGCATCGGCCGGAGTCGACACATCGATCCCCGCCAGCACCTCGTCGACGACCAATGGACCGTAGACGAAGTCCTCGCTTGGTCCCCGCAGATCATCCTCCGGCGTGATTGCGTCTCTGCTAGGGCAGCAGCATTCGGGGATCGATGGTGATTTCGAATGGACTACGCAGGGTGACGGCGTCTCCGGCCGCCACCCTGTGGGTCAGCTCGTAGGTCTGGTCATCGCCGAGTTCGTGAGCGAAGAGGACCGGCAAGGACTCGCCGGACAGCTGGCCTCTGAACGGATTGATCTCAAATCGCCAGTAGTTCGGGATTCCGGCTTCGCCGTAGACGACCGGCTTAGTCATTCGGTCCTGCAAGGTTGTCGATCTGGAGACCACCTCGACAGCCAGCTTCACCTGCTCGGCCGGGATCCCGCGCTCGTCCAGATCAAACGGGATGGTCACCACCATCAGATCCGGGATCGGCTCATCATCGCCGATCAACACACCTAGCCCCTCGACGACCAGATGCCCGGACGGCACGACCGCGTCGAGGGCACGTTCCAAACCCTTGATCAGTAGTTGGTGCCGAGGCTTGGGTGCGGCGTGCACAACGAGCTGGCCATTCAACACCTCATAACGCAGTCCGTCGTCAGGAATGTTGTCGAGGTCTGCGGCCGTCCAATAGTCGGCGTGGGGAATCGGCATCGCCATCGGGGCACCTCCAACCTCGTTGAACGGGAGCAATTGAAGTCTTGCTGATTTCGTCCGAGTCTAGCTGAACGCGCTGGCCAATCCGTCTGTGAAGAGCACTGAATGTGCTCTTCACAGACGGATTGCCGTTTGGAACTACTCGGCGATCACAATCTTGACCTCGGGATCCGCCGCGTCGGTTGCCTCACTCGGGGTGACGAACCAGTGGGTGACTTCGCCGTCGGCGAGGTCGTTGGCTACTTCGCCGGTCGGGAGGACCGAGAGAGCGCCTGCGGTGGCGGAGGCAAGGAACTCGAGCATTGCTGCACGGCCGGAGGGAGCCGCCGTGTACGTGGTCGACTCGTAGTCGATGCCGTACTCCTCACGGACGTGTTCGGCTCGAGCCAGGGCCTCGGTCTGGGTGATCGCGAGGACGCCGTCGCCGGACGGTACGACAAAGGCCGGGTCGTCTTCGCCGAGCGGGCGGACCCGGTCGGCGTAGGAGACCGGGTGCGACGGGGCCGCGGCCAGGTCGGCCTGCATCCGTGGCTCGGACGGGACCAACCACTGAATCGCGCTGTCCGGCACCGCGTTCGGCGTGATGCCGAAGGTGGCTCCGGCGCTTGCCATGTCGTCGACGGAGAGATCACCGGCGAACAACAGTGCCGCACCGGCCTTCTGCACCGCCCAGGCCGCGACGACCGAGTCCAGTGAGCGCGGCAGCGCCAGCGCGACGATGTCGCCCGGCCCCGCACCCCGATCGATGAGCACCCGCGCCAACTGCGAGGAGCGTCGATCCAGGACGTGGTAAGCGATTTCGTCACCGTCGGCGAGCAGCGCGGGCGCCTCCGGATCCTCCTCGACCACCTCGGCGAGCACCTTGGCGACCGTGTGCGCGCCGACCCGGCCTGCCGGTTCCGGCGTAGAAGTGGTTGCCGTGATACCGGATTCGACGAGCAGGCGGGCGCGTTCACCGGCATCGAGGATGTCGATGTCGCCGACGAGCCCGTCCGGATCGCCGAGCAGCGCCTCGAGCACGCGAACCAACCGCGCGGACATGATCTCCACCTCGTCGGCGGAGAACCGGCTGCCCAGATACTTGAGCGTGAGCTCGATGGTCGCCTCGGCGGTCACCAGCAGCGTCAGCGGGTAATGCGTGGCGTCGTTGACGCCGACACCGGTCACCGACATGCCGTCGATGGAGCTGGCGGCCGAAATGGCTTCCTTGTCCATCGGATACGACTCGAACACCAGCAGCGTGTCGAACAGCGATCCGGTGCCCGCCACCCGCTGGATGTCGGTGAGCCCCACATAGTGGTGCTCGAGCAGATCGGCCTGATCGTGCTGCAACCGCTCCAGCAGCTTGCCGATCGTCTGCCGGTCATCGATCCGCAGCCGCACCGGCAGCGTGTTGATGAACAGGCCGACCATCGACTCGACGCCGGGCAGTTCGGCGGGCCGCCCGGAGACGGTGGCACCGAACACCACATCGCCACGGCCGGTGAGCCGTCCGAGCAGGATGCCCCAGGCCGCCTGCACCAGCGTGTTCACCGTGACGCCCAATTCGGCGGCGTGCTTGGTGAGTTGGCGGGTGCGGTCGGAGTCGAGCTCGGTGACCAGCTTGCCGATCTCGTACTGCTCGGCCGAACGCGGTTGCGGCGCAAGCTGAGTCGGCTCGCTGACGCCGTCGAGCGCGGTCGCCCAGGCCCGCAGCGACGCCTCGCGGTCCCGCCCGGCCAGCCAGCCGAGGAAGTTACGGTACGAGGCCACCCGGGGCAGCGCCGTCTGATCGCCGCGAACCGCATACAGCACCAGCAGATCCCGCATCAGCAGCGGCATCGACCAGCCATCCAACAGGATGTGATGGGTGGTGATCGCCAGGTGCCACTGGCTCTCGTCGGTACGGAACAGGGTGAACCGCAGCAGCGGCGGCACCGCCATGTCGAAGTGCGTCGCCTGATCGGCCGCGACCTGCCTGCGCAGCTCCACGGTCCGCTCGTCGGCGGGCAACCCGGTGAGATCCACCTCGCGCCACGGCGCTTCGATCCGATCGAGCACGACCTGCACGGCCTGCCCGTCGGAGTCGGTGACGAACGCGGTGCGCAGGTTCGGGTAGCGGTCGATGATGCCCTGCGCGGCCGCGTGCAGCCGCTCGACATCCAGCGTGCCGCCGAGATCGACCACGGCCTGCATGGTGTACACGTCGACGGTGGCCTGGGTCATCATCGCGTGGAACAGCAGACCGGACTGCAGCGGCGAGAGCGGCCACACCTCGGCCAGCGCCGGGTAGTTCCGTTCCCACAGCTCGATATCGGCCTGTTCGACCCGCACCAGCGACATGTCGGACGGTGTGAAGCCACCCGCGTCCGGCCTGCGCACGTGCGTGGCCAGCGCGGTGAGCGCGGCGACCCAGTGGTCGGCGAACTCCTGCACCTGTTCCCGCGTCAACAGCCCCGTCGGGAACGCGAACGCCGCGCCCAGCTCCGGACCGTCCGCGCCGTCGGTGACGATCGCGTTGATGTCGATCGTCGCGTTGGCGGGCATGTCCAGGTCCATGTCGCCGTCGAGCTGACCGAGATCGCCCACCGGCACCCAGCCGATTTCGGCGAGCTGCTCAGGGATTTCCCCGGCCGACATGCGACCCAGGTAGTTGAAGCTGATCTGCCCCGAGGCACCGAGTCGCTGCCCGGTCGCCGAGTTCAGGTGCCGCAGCAGCCCGTAACCGAGGCCCTTGTCGGGCACCGCGAGCAGCTGCTCCTTGATCGACTTCACGATCTCGCCGAGCGCGGCACCACCGGCGAACGCGTCGGTGAGATCGGCGCCGCCGAGGTCGAGCCGGACCGGGTAGGCCGTGGTGAACCAGCCGACGGTGCGCGAAAGATCCGCGCCCGGAACGACTTCCTCTTCACGACCGTGCCCCTCGAGGTTAATCAGCGTCGCGTAGCGACTCGATGAGGGGTGGTGGTCGGGCGACGGGTGGGCCAGGGCGGCCGCGCCCTCGCCACGCCAGCGCGCGACGGCCATCGCGAGCGCGGACAGCAGTCCGTCGTTCACGCCGCCGCGGTAGAGGCCGGGGATCGCGGTGAGCACCGCATCGGTGACCTCGGCGGGCAAGGTGACCTCGACCCGCTCGACGGTGGCGAACGTATCGACCGCGGGGTCGAACGGCCGCGCACCGAGCAGCGGATCCGGTGTCGTCGAAACCTGCTGCCAGAACGGCAGTTCCGCGACCCGCTCGGCCGACGAAGCCGCCTCGACCAGGCTGTGCGCCCAGCGCCGCATCGACGTGCCGTTGGCGGGCAACGCCACCTGCTGACCGGCGGCCAACTGCGACCACGCGACCGCGAAGTCCGGAATCAGGATGCGCCAGGACACACCGTCGACCACGAAGTGATGCGCGACGATGAGCAGCACATCGCGCCGCTCGCCCTCGAACGCGAACCAGATGAACTGCGCCATCACCGCATTCGCCGGATCGAGTCGGCCGAGCGCGGCGTCGAACGCCGCGCTGCCGACCCGCTTCAGCTCCGCGTCGTCGACGTCGGCGGCCAGCTCGACCCGATGCACCATGGCATCCACGTCGACCGCACCGGTCGCCAGCGCCTCGAACGCCCACCGATCCTCGGTGCGGCGCAACCGAGTACGCAGCACATCGTGGTGATCGAACACCGCGGCGATGGTTCCGACGAGCGTCGCCCGATCGATACCGTCCGGCAGTCGCAGCGCCATCGTCTGCGAGAAGCGGTCGTAGGCAGAGCCACTCGCGAGGATCTGCGTCATGATCGGCGTCAGCGGAATCTCACCGACCCCGCCGCCCGGCAGCTCTTCCAGCTTGACCTGCTCCGAACCCGCACCGAGCGTGGCGATTTCGGCAAGCGAAGCCACACTGCGCCGCTCGAACACCTCGCGCGGGGAGAACACCACGCCGCGCGCCTTGGCCCGCGACACCAGCTGGATGGACAGGATGCTGTCGCCGCCGAGCGCGAAGAACGAGTCGTCCAACCCGATCTGCTCGACCCCGAGCACCTCGGCGAACACCTCGGCGATGATCGCCTCGACCTCGCTGGCGGGTGCCCGGAACTCGCGGGGCGCGAGCACCGGCTCGGGCAGTGCCTTGCGATCGAGCTTGCCGACCGGGGTCAGCGGGATCTCGTCGAGCACCACGATCGCCGACGGCACCATGTGCGGCGGCAGGCTGCGCGAGGCGTGCTCGCTGAGCCGGACCGGGTCGATCTCGTGGCCGGGCACCGCCAGCACATACGACACCAGAATCGTGGCGCCCGCCGCGGTCTCCTTGCCGAGCGTGATCGCGAACTCGACATCAGGATGGGCCGCGAGGACCGTGTCGATCTCGCCGAGCTCGATGCGGAAGCCACGGATCTTCACCTGGAAGTCCGAGCGCCCGACGTAGTCCAGCTCCCAGCGCACCTCGGGCACGGCGGCATTACCCGCCCGCTCGCCCGGTTCGGCGAACCAGCGCACCACGTCACCGGTGCGGTACATCCGTGCACCCTCGTTGCTCCACGGGTTGGCGACGAACCGCTCCGAAGTGAGGTCGGGGCGGTTGTGGTAGCCACGCGCCACCGCGCCACCGGCGAGGTAGAGCTCGCCCGCGACACCCGGCGGCACCGGGTTGAGCCGGTTGTCGAGCACCAGCGCCGACATGCCGCGCACCGGCAGACCGATGGTGACGTGCCGCCCCGGCGTCAGGCTCGCGTAGGACGAGATGATCGTCGTCTCGGTCGGACCGTAGGCGTTGAAGTACTTCCGGCCCGGATACCACTTGGCCAGCAGCTCCGGCGTGGTGACATCGCCACCGACAGAAGCGACTTCGAGGGCCTCCATGCCCGCCGGATCGACCGTGCCGAGCACCGCGGGGGTGATGATCGTGTGCGTGACCCGCTCGGTCCGCAGCAGCTCGGCCAGGTCCGGGCCACCGATGATGGTGGACGGCACGATCACCAGCGTCGCGCCGGTGTAAGCGGCACACAGCCATTCGAGCACCGACGGGTCGAAGCTCGGCGAGCAGATATGCAGGAACCGGTGGTGCGCCTCGAGCTGGTACAGGTCGGTGGCGACACCGACCAGGCCACCCATCCCCGCGTGAGTCACGGTGACGCCCTTGGGCATACCCGTCGAACCCGACGTGTAGATGACATACACCGGATGCCGCATGGCCAGCGACGAGAGGCGATCGGCGTCGGTCACCGAGTCGGGCGACTTGGCCTCGATCAGCTCATCGAGCGCCGGATCGTCCAACCGCAACCATTCGACATCGCGCGGCAGGCGATCCACATGCTCGGTCGCGGTAATACCGATGACCGCGCCGGAGTCGTTGATCATGTGCCGCATGCGGTCTTCGGGGTAGGTCGGGTCGACCGGCACGTGCGCGCCACCGGCCTTCGCCACCGCCCAGAACGCCGCGACCATCTCGTAGGAGCGCGGGAAGGACAGCGCCACAATGCGTTCCGGGCCGACACCGCGTTCGATCAGCACCCGCGCCAGCCGCGACGAGTACTCGTCGAGCTCGCGGTAGGTGATCGAGCGGCCCTGGTAGCGGACCGCGATCTGCTCCGGGTTCAGCTTCGCGCCGCGCTGCAGCAGGTCCGGCAGCAGCCCGGTGGCCATCACGTCTTCGCCGTGCACGTGCGTGAGCAGCTCGTACTCGTCCGCGTCCAGCAGCGGCAGGTCGCCGATCGGCAGCTCGCGTTCGGTGACGATGGCGTCGAGCAGCCTGGTGAACCGCTGCGCGAAGACCTCGACCGTGGCGTCGTCGAACAGGTCACGGGCGAAGGAGAACTCGGCGTACATGCCCGCGTCGCCGCCGGCCGCGGCCTCCCGAATCGTCAGCGACAGATCGAACTTCGCCGTCTCGACCTCGAAATCGACCGCGCCGACGTGCAATCCGGGCAGCTCGAAACTGGTCTCCGGCAGGTTCTCGAACGACAGCGCCACCTGGAACAGCGGGTGCCGCGCGGTCGAGCGCTCCGGGTTGAGCAGCTCGACGAGCCGCTCGAACGGCAGGTCGGCATGCGCGAACGCCTGTAGGTCCGCGTCCTTCGTCCGGGCCAGCAGCTCGCCGAAGGTGAGGTCGCCTTCGACGTGCGAGCGCAGCACCAGTGTGTTGACGAACATGCCGATCACGTCGTCGAGTTCGGCCTCGCCACGACCGGCGATCGGGGTGCCGATGGCGATGTCGTCGGTGCCCGACATCCGCGCCAGGAACAGTGCGAGCGCGGCGTGCACCAGCATGAACATGGTCGCGTTCTGCTCCCGCGCGATCTCGGTGAGCTTGCGATGCAGCTCGCCCTCGATCGGGAACAGCACGCGCCCACCGGCGAACGACTGGGTCGTCGGCCTGGTCCGGTCGGCGGGCAGGTTGAGCTCGTCGGGCAGCCCGGCCAGCGCGGCGCGCCAGTATTCGGCCTGCTGCGAGATCAGGCTGGCCGGATCGGCCTCCGAGCCGAGCACGTCGCGCTGCCAGAGGCTGAAGTCCGCGTACTGCACCGGCAGCGGCGCCCAGCCCGGCGGCACGCCGTTCGAGCGGGCCGCGTAGGCGAGCATCACGTCGCGGGTCAGCGGGCCCATCGACCAGCCGTCCGCGCTGATGTGGTGGACAACGAAGACGAGCACGTATTCGCCGTCGGTGACCCGGAACAGCTTGGCCCGCAACGGAATCTCCGTGGTGACATCGAAGCCCGCGGTGATCACGTCCACGATCCGCTGCTGAATGTCTTCGACGCCAACGGTTTCCGGCGTCAGATCCGGCACCGACTGCTCGGCGGGCATGATCACCTGGCTCGCGGCGCGGCCCTGCTCCGGGTACACCGTGCGCAGCGTCTCGTGCCTGGCGATGACATCGGCGACGGCATCCTGCAGCGCGGCGACGTCGAGGTCGCCGGTGAGCCGCACGGCGACCGGGATGTTGTTGACGGCCGAGGCGATGTCGAACTGGTTGAGGAACCACATGCGCTGCTGAGCCAGCGACAGCGGAACCTGTTCCGGGCGTGGGCCCGCCACCAGGGCGCGACGGCCACCGGCACCGGCGTGCTGTTCGACCTTCACGGCCAGACCGGCGACGGTGGACGCCTCGAACAGCGCGCGCACCGGCACCCTGGCATCGAGTGCGGCACCGATGCGGGCGGCGACCTGGGTGGCCAGCAGCGAGTTACCGCCGAGACCGAAGAAGTCGTCATCCGCACCGACCTGCTCGACACCGAGCACCTCGGCATACACCGACGCCACGATCTCCTCGATCGGAGTCGACGGCGCACGGAACGCCTGAGCCTCGAACTCGGGCTCCGGCAACGCCTTCCGATCCAGCTTGCCGTTCACGTTCAACGGCAGCGCATCGAGAACGACGAACGCCGCAGGCACCATGTACGACGGCAAACCGGCGACAAGTGCCGACTTCACCTGTGCGACATCGAGATCACCGTTCGACGCGACCAAGTACGCGACGAGACGATCACCGGTCTTGGGATCGGACTTCGCGACCACTGCGGTCTGCGCGACCTCGGGCAACGCCAGCAGCGCGGCCTCGATCTCACCCAGCTCGATCCGGAAACCACGGATCTTCACCTGGAAGTCGGTGCGGCCCCGGTACTCCAGCTCACCGGAGGCGTTCCAGGCCACCAGGTCGCCGGTGCGATACATCCGCGCACCGGTCTGGAACGGGTTGGCTACGAACCGATCCGCAGTCAGATCCGCACGACCGAAGTAACCGCGGGCGAGCTGTGCACCAGCGAGGTACAGCTCACCGGCGACACCATCCGGCACCGGCCGCAGTCGCGAATCCAGCACGTAGACCTGGCTGTTCCACTCGGGCAGACCGATGGACACCGAGGTCTCGTCGGCCCTGGTCACCCGATGGTTGGTGATGGACACGGCGGCCTCGGTGGGGCCGTACAGGTTGAACAGCTCGGTGCGCGAGTGTTCGCGCACGAACCGCTGGGCCAGTGCACCCGGCAGTGCCTCACCGATCGCCAGTACTCGCCACAGCGAGTTCGGGAAATCACCGGCCGTGAGCGCGTCGAGCATCGACGGCACCACGTGCAGTGTGGTGACCCACTCGCGAGCCATCAGCTCGTTGAGGTAGGCCGGGTCCTGGTGACCGTCGGGCGCGGCGATGACCAGTCGGCCACCACATACTGCCGCAGACCAGAACTCCCACACCGAAAGATCGAACGTGGCAGCGGTCTTCAGCAGAATCGCGTCAGCTGCGTCGAGACCGAACTCAGTGACCTTCCACTGCAACTGATTCGCGATCGCGCCATGCGAAACCGCCACACCCTTCGGACGACCCGTCGAACCCGACGTGAAGATCACGTACGCGGTGTTCGCCGGACGCAACGGCGCGACCCGATCGTCATCGGTGATCGGGGTCTTGGCGACCTCTGCCAGATCCAGCTCATCGATCCGCACCAAAGGCGCAACATCGGTATCGAACTCGGCATCCGCGTTGGTCAACACGCACACCGGAGCAGCGGTCTCGAGGATGTAGCTGGTCCGCTCGGCAGCCTGCGCCGGATCCACCGGCACATACGCGCCACCGGACTTCGAGACCGCGTACATCGCCACGATCAGGTCGACCGAACGCCGGAACGCGAGCGCGACCCGCGACTCCGGCCCTACGCCGATCGAGATCAGGTGCCGGGCAAGACGATTCACCCGAGCATCGAGCTCGCCGTAAGTTATCGACGCACCGTCCTCGGTGACCAGCGCGACTTCCTTCGGCCCGGCCGCCACCGAGGCGTCCAGCAGCGAAACCAGCGTCGCCGTCGTATCCACCGCGTTGTCGGTCGCATTGCGACCGGTCACCAGCTGCGCACGCTCCGCGACATCGAGCAGTTCGATATCGCCGACCGAGGTGCGCGGCGCGGCGATGATCTCACCGATCAGACGCGCGAACCGATCGACGAAGCCCTGCACCGTGTCCCGCTCGAACATGTCGGTGGCGTAGGTGAAGAACCCGGTGATGCCCTCGGGCTCGCCCGCGTCGCTGTACCGGTCGGTCGCGATCAGGTGCAGATCGAACTGCGACAGCGCCGTATCGATATCGAGCCCGGACACCGCCAGACCCGGCAGCTCCAGCCCGGCCTGCGCCAGGTTCTGGAACGAAAGACCCACCTGGAACAGCGGATGCCGCGCGGTGGACCGGACCGGGTTGAGTACCTCGACGAGACGCTCGAACGGCACGTCTGCGTTGGCGAACGCCTGGATATCGGTTTCCCGTTGGCGCGCAAGCAGTTCGGTGAACGCCTCACCGGCGTCGACCTTGGTGCGGAACACCAGCGTGTTGACGAACATGCCGATCAGGTCGTCCAGCACGGCCTCGCCACGACCCGCCATCGGCGTGCCGATGGCGATGTCGTCGGTGCCCGACAGGCGGGCCAGCAGCACCGCGAGCGCGGTGTGCACGACCATGAACAGCGTCGCGCCCTCGGTGCGGGCCAGCTCGATCAGCGCCTGATGGGTCTCGGCGTCGATGCGCAGCTCGACCTTGCCACCGGCGAAGGACTGCACCGCGGGACGCGGCCGATCCGACGGCAGATCCAGCTGATCCGGCAGCTCCGCCAGCGCGTCACGCCAGTAGGCGACCTGCTTGGACGCCAGCGACTCCCGATCGTCCTCGCTGCCGAGCAGCTCACGCTGCCAGATGCTGTAGTCGGCGTACTGCACCTCGAGCGGCGCCCAGTTCGGGGCCTCCCCGGCCGAGCGCGCGGCGTAGGCGATCATCAGGTCGCGGGTCAGCGGGCCGACCGACGAACCGTCACCGGAGATGTGGTGCACGACCATCGCGAGGACGTATTCGACCTCGGCAGAAGCGGAGCGATCCGAAGGTGCAGCCGATTCCGCCTGCTCCCCGGCGATCTGGAACAGCGCGACCTTCATCGGCACCTCGGTGGTGACGTCGAACATCGTCGAAGTCAGTGCCACCACGGCGGATTCGATCTGCGCGGGTGCGACCACGCGCACCTCCAGCCGCGGCACGGCCTGGGCCGGCGGCAGGATCACCTGCACCGGACCGCTGTCCGTCTGCGGGTAGCTGGTGCGCAGGATCTCGTGCCTGCTGACCAGGTCCGCGATCGCGGCACGCAGCGCGGCCACGTCGAGTGCTCCGGTGAGCCGCACCGCGATCGGCACGTTGTAGGCCGCCGACTGGGTGTCGAACCGGTTGAGGAACCACATGCGCTGCTGCGCGAGCGACAGCGGAATGTGTTCCGGCCGTGGGCCTGCGGTCAGCGCCTTGCGGCCACCGGCGTCGGCGTGCTGCTCGACCCGGACGGCCAGCGCGGCAACCGTAGACGCCTCGAACATCAACCGAACCGGCACCCGTGTGTTCAGTGCCTCGCCAAGCCGCGCCGCGACCTGGGTTGCCAGCAGCGAGTTACCGCCCCAGGCGAAGAAGTCGTCGTCGAGGCCGAGCCGCTTCGACTCCGCGCCTTCGCGATCCGAGATGCGCAGCACGTCGGCGAAGGTGTTCGCGACGATCTGCTCGATCGGCGTGACCGGCGCGCGGAACACTGCCTTCTCGAAGGTGGGCTGCGGCAACGCCTTCCGGTCCAGCTTGCCATTGGCGTTGAGCGGCAACGCATCCAGCTGGATGAGCACCGACGGCACCATGTACGACGGCAGTTCGGCGGCGAGCGCGGCCTGCAGCGCGCGCTTGTCGAGCTGACCCGCCCGCGGCACCACATACGCCACGAGACGATCGCCGATGCTCGGATCGGTATGCGCGAGTACAGCGGCCGCGGTGATGGCGGGCTGACGCAGCAGCGCGGCCTCGATCTCGCCGAGCTCGATCCGGAAACCACGGATCTTCACCTGGAAGTCGGTCCGGCCGCGGTAATCCAGCTCGCCAGCGGCGTTCCAGGCCACCAGGTCACCGGTGCGGTACATGCGCTCGCCCGCCGCGCCGAACGGATCGGCGACGAACCGGTCGGCGGTCAGCTCGGCCTTGCCGAAGTATCCGCGCGCCAATTGCGCACCGGCCAGGTACAACTCACCGGAGACGCCGGCCGGGACCGGCCGCAGCCTGGCGTCGAGCACGTAGACGCGGCTGTTCCATTCCGGTGCGCCGATCGACACCGAGAGTTCGTCGGCGTCGGTGACCAGGTGGCTGGTGATCGACACCGCAGCCTCGGTCGGGCCGTACAGGTTGAACAGGTCCGCGGCGTTGTCGCGGCGGAACCGTTGCGCGGTCGCCGCGGGCAGCGCCTCACCGATGGCGAGCACCCGGCGCAGCGAATGCGTCAGGTGGCCGGCGGATTCGGTGAGCAGCGAGTCCAGCATCGACGGCACCACGTGCAGCGTGGTGACCCCGGTGGTCCGCATCAGCTCGTTGAGGTAGGCCGGATCGCGGTGCCCGTCGGCCGCCGAGATCACCAGTCGCCCACCCGAAGCGGCGGCGGTCCAGAACTCCCAGACCGAGAGATCGAACGTGGCCGCGGTCTTCAGCAGGATCGCGTCGTCGGCGCCGAGGCCGAAGGTCGCGATCTCCCACTGCAACTGGTTGACGATCGCGGCGTGCGGAACGGCGACACCCTTGGGCTGGCCGGTGGAACCGGACGTGAAGATCACGTACGCGGTGTTCGCCGGGGCCAGCGTGCCGCGGCGTTCGGTGACCGGCCCGGCCGCGAACACGGTCAGGTCGAGCGCGTCGATCTGCACGGTTTCGGTCGCGGCGGTACGGAATCCGTCGCGACCGGTGGTCAGCACGCAGACCGGTGCCGCAGTCTCGAGGATGTAGTCGGTCCGCTCGGCTGGCTGATCCGGATCGATAGGCACATAGGCCGCACCGGATTTCGCGACCGCGTACATGGCGACCACGAGGTCGGTGGAGCGGCGGATGGCCAGCGCCACCCGATCCTCCGGGCCGACGCCGCGCTGGATCAAGTAGCGGGCCAACCGGTTCACCCGGTTGTCCAGCTCGGCGTAGGTGAGCTGCTGCTGCCCGGTCGGCTCGTCGGCGACGAGCGCGACCGCGTCCGGTGTCGCCGCGACCGAGGCGTCCAGCAGCGACACCAGCGTCGCGGCCGTGTCGACCTCGTGCGCGGTGTCGTTCCAGGTGCTGAGGATGCGGGTGTGCTCGTCCTCGGCCAGCAGGTCGATCTCGCCGACCGGCCTGGTGGCGTCGGCGACTACGGCGTCCAGCACCCGCACGAACCGGTCCGCGAAGCCCTGGACCGTGTCCTCGTCGAACAGGTCGATGGCGTAACCGAATTCGGTGATGATCTCGGCCGGCGTGCCGTCCTCGGCGTAGCGGTCGTACAGCGTGACGTGCAGGTCGGTCTTGGCCAGCTGCGAGTCGAAGTTGACCGCGCTCACCGACAGGCCCGGCAGTTCGAAGGTGGTCTCGGCCAGGTTCTGGAACGAAAGACCCACCTGGAACAGCGGATTGCGCGCGGTGGAGCGGACCGGGTTGAGCACCTCGACGAGGCGCTCGAACGGCACGTCCGCGTTGGCGAACGCCTCGAGGTCGCGTTCCTTGACGTCGGCGAGCAGGTCGGCGAAGCGGTCGCCCGGCGCGACCCTGGTCCGGAAGACCAAGGTGTTGACGAACATACCGATCAGGTCGTCGAGTTCGCGTTCACCACGGCCGGCGATCGGGGTACCGACCGCGATGTCGTCGGTGCCGGACAGTCGCGACAGCAGCACGGCGAGTGCCGCGTGCACCACCATGAACAGCGACGCGTTGTTGGCGCGCGCGAGTTCGTGCAGGCGGGCGTGCCGCTCCGGGGAGATCTCGAAGCGAATCGCCTTGCCGTGGAACGACTGCGCGGGCGGGCGCGGCCGGTCGGCGGGCAGCTCCAGCTGATCGGGCAGCTCGGCCAGCGCGGTCTGCCAGTAGGAGACCTGCTGGGCAGCAAGGGATTCCGGATCGTCTTCGGCGCCGAGCACCGCGCGCTGCCACAGCGCGTAGTCGGCGTACTGCACCGACAGCGGAAGCCACTGCGGCACATCGCCTTGCACGCGGGCCACGTAGGCGGCCATCACGTCGCGGGCCAGCGGTCCCATCGAGGAGCCGTCGGCCGCCACGTGGTGCACGGTGAACGCGAGCACGTGCTCGTCCGGCGCGATCCGGAACAGCGCCACCGCGAGCGGCACCTCGACGGTGACGTCGAAGGTGGTCAGCGCGAACGCGATAACGGAGTTGAGCAGGTCGGCCTCGGTGACGTCGACCGGGGTCAGCGCGGCCGCGGACTGCGCCGCGGGCCGGATCACCTGGTGCGGGCCCTCCGCCGAACGCGGGTAGGTGGTGCGCAGTACCTCGTGGCGGGCGAACACGTCGCCGATCGCCTGCTCCAGCGCGGCGACATCGAGGGCACCCGACAGGCGCACGGCCAGTGGGATGTTGTCGACCGCAGAAGTGGTCGTGTCGAACTGGTTGAGGAACCAGTAGCGCTGCTGGGCCGGCGACAGCGGGATCCGCGCGGGACGCTCCCCTGTCTCCAGCTTGGGCCGCTGCCTGCCTGATCCGGCGTTGCGCTCGACCTGGGTGGCCAGCGCGGACACCGTGGACGCCTCGAACAGGTCGCGGACGGCCAGGCGGGTGTCCAGCGCGGCACCGAGTCGTGCGGTCACCTGGGTGGCCAGCAGCGAGTTACCGCCGAGCTCGAAGAAGTCGTCGTCCAGGCCGACCCTGGCGACGCCGAGCACATCGCCGAAGGTGCCCGCGACGATCTCCTCGATCGGGGTGGACGGTGCGCGGAACACCTTGGCCTCGAACACCGGCGCGGGCAGCGCCTTGCGGTCGAGCTTGCCGGAGGCGTTGAGCGGGAACCCTTCCAGCACCACGAACGCCGACGGCACCATGTACGCGGGCAGTTCGCCGCCGAGTTCGGCACGCACGCCGTCGATGTCGATCGCACGACCGGTGGTCGGGACGACATAGCCGACGAGCTGATCGCCGAGGCGGTCGTCCGAGCGCACGACCACCACGGCCTGCGCGATGGAATCCAGTGTGGTGAGGGCGGATTCGATCTCGCCGAGCTCGATCCGCAAGCCGCGCAGCTTCACCTGGAAGTCGGTGCGGCCCAGGTACTCCAGTTCGCCACGCGCAGTCCAGGTGACGAGGTCACCGGTGCGGTACATCCGCTCGCCGTCCGTGGCGAACGGGTTGGCCACGAAACGATCCGCGGTCAGCTCCGGGCGCGCGACGTAGCCGCGAGCCAGCTGCACACCCGCGAGGTACAGCTCACCCGCGACACCGACCGGCACCGGGTGAAGCCGCGAATCCAGCACGTACACCTGGGTGTTGAACACCGGGGCACCGATCGGCACGGACACCGCGTCGGCCTCGTCCACCTCGTGGAAGGTGACGTCGACGGCGGCCTCGGTCGGGCCGTACAGGTTGTGCAGGCGGGCGCCGGTGAGTTCCTGCATCCGCTGCGCGGTGGCCGCGGGCAAGGCTTCACCGGAGGCGAAAACGTTGACCAGGCTGGTGCATTCGTCCGCGCGCTCCTCGGCGACGAACACCGAGAGCATCGACGGCACGAAGTGCGCGGTGGTCACGTCTTCCTCGGTGATCACCTGGATCAGGTACGCCGGATCCCGATGGCCATCGGGCTTCGCGACGACCAGGCGGGCACCGATCTGCAAGGGCCAGAAGAACTCCCACACCGACACATCGAAAGTCGCCGGAGTCTTCTGCAACACCACATCAGTGCGCTCCAAGCCGTACTCAGCCTGCATCCACACCAAACGGTTCACGATCGCACCATGACTGACCGCGACACCCTTCGGCCGACCCGTCGAACCCGACGTGAAGATCACATACGCGGTATTCGACGGGCGCAGCGGCGCACGACGATCCGTGTCGGTCACAGGTGCATCGGAGTAATCCGAGAGCTTCAAGCGATCGATCTCGACGGCAGGTGTCTTGCCCGCGTCGAACTCATCGCGCGCGGTGGTCAACACACACACCGGTCGCGCGGTATCGAGCACGTAGTGAGTGCGCTCAGCCGGGTGATCGGGATCCAACGGCACATACGCACCACCGGCAACGCTGACCGCGTACATGCCGACAACCAGATCGATCGACCGCCGCATACCGAGCGCGACCATCGAATCCGGGCCAACACCCATCGAGATCAAATGCCGAGCAAGACGATTCACCCTCGCCGAGAACTCGACATAGGACAGACTCGTCCCCTCGAACGTCACAGCCACTGCCTCAGGCGTCCGAGCGACCTGCGCCTCGAACATCGACACCAACGTCGCCGAATCATCCACCGCATGCGCAGTGTCGTTCCAGCGCGCGACAACCTGCGCGTGCTCGGCCGAATCCAGCAGCTCGACATCGCCGATCGCCACGGACGGATCCGCGACAACAGCGCTCAACAGCCGGACGAGCCGATCCGCGACACCGGCAATCGTGCCCGCGTCGAACATGTCCGTCGCGTAAGCGAATTCCGCGGTCATACCGTCGGCGGAGCCGTCGGCATCGATCCGGTCGGACAGGCTCAGGTGCAGATCGAACTTGGCCGTCACCACGTCCAGGGGCACACCGGCGACCTCGAGGCCGGGCAGCTCGAACGAGGCTTCCCCGGTGTTCTGGAACGACAGCATCACCTGGAACAGCGGGTGCCGCGCTTGCGAGCGGGCCGGGTTCAGGATCTCGACCAGCCGCTCGAACGGCAGGTCCGCGTGCCCGAAGGCGGCGAGGTCGCGGTCCTTGGTGTGCGCGACCAGGTCGGCGAACGGCGCGGCCGGGTCGACCTCGCTGCGCAGCACGAGCGTGTTGACGAACATGCCGATGGCGTCGTCGAGCACGGCCTCACCACGACCCGCGACCGCGGTGCCGATGGCGATGTCGTCGCTGCCGGACAACCGGGCGAGCAGCGCGGCGAACGCGGCGTGCACCACCATGAACAGGCTCGCGCCGTGTTCCCTGGCGAGCGCGTTCAGATCGTGCAGCAGCTGCGCGTCGAGCGAGAACTCGTAGACGCCACCGCGATTCGACGCGACGGCGGGCCGCGAGCGGTCCGACGGCAGGTCGAGCTGGTCGGGCAGCCCGGCCAGGCTGCCGGACCAGTAGGCGACCTGCTGGGCGATCAGCGAGGTCGGATCGTCCTCGGAGCCAAGGGTTTCCCGCTGCCACAGCGCGTAGTCCGCGTACTGCACCGGCAGTGGCGGCCAGGCCGGGGCGTCGCCGCGCGAGCGGGCCGCGTAGGCGATCATCACGTCGCGGGCCAGCGGACGCACCGACCAGCCGTCGCCGGAGATGTGGTGCACCACGAAGACCAGCACGTGGGTGTCCGGCTGGGAGCCGTCCATCGAGCCGGCGACCCGGAACAGCTGGGCCCGGACCGGCACCTCGTTGGTGACGTCGAAGCCGGTCAGCACCAATTCGCTGACGCGGTCCTGGATTTCGGTCTCGGACACCTCGATCGGAGTCAGGTCGATGGTGTCCTGCCCGGCGGGCTGCACGACCTGGACGCCTTGGCCGTCGGCGGTCTCCGGGTAGACGGTGCGCAGCACCTCGTGCCGGTCGACCACGTCGGCGACGGCCTGGCGCAGCGCGTCGGTGTCGAGCGAGCCGGTGAGCCGGACCGCAAGCGGGATGTTGTTGACCGCCGAGTCGGTGTCGAACCGGTTGAGGAACCACATCCGCTGCTGTGAGAGCGACAACGGAATCCGGGCCGGACGCTGCCCCGCGACCAGTTCGCGGCGACGTCCGGTGCCCTGGTGCGCCTCCATCCGCGCGGCCAGCGCGGCGACGGTCGGCGCCTCGAACAGCATCCGCACCGGGACCCGGGTGTCGAGTGCGGCACCGAGCCGGGCGACCACCTGGGTCGCGATGAGCGAGTTGCCGCCCAGTTCGAAGAAGTCGTCGTCGATGCCGACGGCGCGTTCGCCGTCGGCGCTGGTAAGCCCGAGCACCTCGGCGAAGGTGTTGGCCACGATCTCTTCGATCGGGGTGGACGGTGCGCGGAATTCCCTTGCCTCGAAGGCGGGTTCGGGCAGCGCGCGCCGATCCAGCTTGCCGTTCGGGTTGAGCGGCATGGCGTCGAGCACCACGAGCGCGGCGGGCACCATGTACGACGGCAGTCGGGTGGCCAGGTGTGTCCTGAGCTCGTCGACGTCCACCGTCGCGCCGCTCACCGGCACGACGTAGCCGACCAATTGATCGCCGGTGTGCCCGTCCGAGCGCACCATGGCGACCGACTGCGCCACCGAATCGTGTGCGGCGAGCGCGGATTCGATCTCGCCGAGCTCGATGCGCAGGCCGCGCAGCTTCACCTGGAAGTCGGTGCGGCCGATGTAGACGATGGCGCCGGTGTGGTCGCGGGTGACGAGGTCACCGGTGCGGTACATCCGGGCGCCCGCGGCACCGAACGGGTTGGCCACGAAGCGATCCGAGGTCAGGTCGGCGCGCCCGAAGTAGCCGCGCGCCAGCTGGGCGCCCGCGAGATACAGCTCACCCGCGACACCGGACGGCACCGGCTTGAGCCGGGCATCCAGCACGTACGCCTGGGCATTCCACACCGGCAGGCCGATCGGCACCGCGCCGGTCACGTCGTCGGCCACCGGGCCGTGCGTGGCGTGCACGGTGAATTCCGTTGGGCCATAGAGGTTGTAGAGCTCGGCCGAGCTGACCCGGCGGATGGCGTCGACCGCTTCGGTGGTGAAGGCCTCACCGGCGATGAACAGCGTCCGGAGCGAGGCGAGCGCGTCGCTGCCGTCGGTGATGTCGACGTTGCCTGCGAAGACGGTGAGCATCGACGGCACGAACGAGGTCATGGTGACGCGTTCGGCGGCGATCACGTCGGCGAGGTACTGCGGATCGCGGTGCCCGTCCGCGCTGGCCACCACGATGCGGCCGCCGGTGGTCATCGGGCCGAACAACTCCCACACCGACACGTCGAAGGTGGCGGGCGTCTTGAACAGCACGACGTCGTCGGCGCCGATGCCGTATTCGCCGGTGATCCAACGGATCTGGTTGACCACGGCGGCGTGCGGCACCGCGACGCCCTTTGGGCGACCGGTCGAACCGGACGTGAAGATCACGTACGCCGGGTGCTCCGGCCGCAGCGGCGCGAGCCGTTCGGCGTCGGTCACCGGCTCGTCCGAGTAGCCGGACAGGTCGAGCTCGTCGATCGACAAGGTGGTCCGCGCACCCGCGTCGAACGCGTCGCGGGACGTGGTCAGCACGCACACCGGATCGGCCGAGTCGAGCACGTAGTTCACCCGGTCGGCGGGCTGGTCGAGGTCGAGCGGCACGTAGCCGCCACCGGCCTCGTGCACGGCATACGCGGCGACCATCAGGTCTACCGAGCGCCGCAGCCCCAGGGCGACCAGGGACTCGGGTCCGACACCGGCCTCGATCAGCTTGCGCGCCAACCGATGCACGCGGGCACCGAACTCGGCATAGGTGAGCGAGTTGCCGGTGCCCGGGTCGACCACGGCGACGGCGTCCGGGGTGGCCTGAGCCTGAGCGGCGAACTCGGCGACCAGGGTGGTCGGTGCGCCGAGGTCACGCTCGGTGTCGTTCCACCCGCGCAGTGCCTGCTCGGTCTCCCGCTTGTCCAGCAGCGCGATATCGCCGATCGGCCGATCCGGTTCCGCCGCAAGCGCACCGAGCAGACGGTTGAACCGCTGCCCCAGCTCCGCCATCGTCTCGGGATCGAAAAGATCCGTGGCATAGATGAATTCGGCAGTAATACCGGCCGGGGCGGCCGCCGTGCCATTGACCGCCTGAGTGGCGTTCTTCTCCGACAGCGTCAACTGCAGATCGAACTTCGCCGTGTCGATCGGCAATTCGACGCCGCTGACCGTCAGGCCGGGCAGCTCGAGACTGTTCTGGCCCAGGTTCTGGAACGACAGCAACACCTGGAACAGCGGGTGCCGCGCCTGCGAGCGCGCCGGGTTCAGGATCTCGACCAGCCGCTCGAACGGCAGGTCCGCGTGCCCGAACGCGGCAATGTCGGTGGCGCGCACCGTGCGAAGCAAATCGGTGAACGTCGCGCCGCTATCGATCGGGGTCCGCAGCACCAGGGTGTTGACGAACATGCCGATCAGGTCGTCGAGCGCTCGCTCGCCACGGCCCGCGACCGGCGTGCCGATGGCGACGTCGTCCGCACCGGACAGGCGGGCCAGCAACACCGCGAGGGCGGTGTGCGTGACCATGAACAGCGTCGCGCCCCTGGTGCGGGCGAGTTCGGTGAGCCTGCCGTGGGTTTCGGCGTCGATCTCGAAGCTGTGCGTCGCGCCACGACCGGAGGCCACCGCAGGGCGGGGCCGGTCGGTGGGCAGGTCGAGCTGATCGGGCAGCCCGGCCAGCGAGTTCGACCAGTACGCGATCTGCTGGGCGATCACCGATTCCGGATCGTCCTCGTCGCCGAGGACCGCGCGCTGCCACAGCGCGAAGTCGGCGTACTGGACTTCCAGTGGCCGCCAGGCGGGTTCGCCACCTTCGACGCGAGCGCCGTAGGCGGTCATCACGTCCCGGGTCAGCGGGCCCATGGAGAAGCCGTCGGCCGAGATGTGGTGCACCACCAGGGCCAGCACGTGCTCGGTCGGGCTGACCTCGAACAGCCTGGCCCGGAACGGCACCTCGGTGGTGACATCGAAGGCGGTCAGCACCAGCTCGGAAAGCCGTTGCGGCAGTTGAGCTTCGGTGACCTCGAAGGGCGCGAGGTCCGGAATCACCTTGGCGGTCGGCACTGTCTGCTGGTGCGCGGTGCCGTCGACCTCCGGGTAGAAGGTGCGCAGCGACTCGTGCCTGGCCAGCACGTCGGCGACCGCGATCTGCAGCGCCTGCCGGTCCAGCAGACCGGACAGCCGCACCGCGGCCGGGATGTTGTCCACGGCCGAGTCCGGGTCGAAGCGGTTGAGGAACCACATCCGCTGCTGGGCCAGCGACAGCGGCACCAGGTCGGGCCGCTGCTGCGGCGCCAGGGCCGCGCGGGCACCGGCTCCGGTGTGCGTCTCCGCACGGGCCGCGAGCGCGACCACGGTGGACGCCTCGAACAGTTCGCGGACACCGAGATCGGCGTCCAGCGCGGCGGACAACCGCGCGGCGACCCGGGTCGCGGTCAGCGAGTTACCGCCGAGCGCGAAGAAGTCGTCGTCCAGGCCGACCCGTTCCACACCGAGCACCTCGGCGAAGGTGGCCGCGACGATCTCCTCCACCGGCGTCGTCGGCGCGCGGAACACCGCGGCCTCGAAGACCGGCGCGGGCAGCGCCTTGCGATCGAGCTTGCCGGAGGCGTTGAGCGGGAACTCATCGAGCACCAGCACCACGGCCGGAACCATGTACGCGGGCAACCGCTCGGCCAGGTCCTCGCGCAGCAGCTCGGTGTCCACCCGGACATTCGGCGCGGGAATGACATAGGCGACGAGCTGATCGCCGGTGTGCTGGTCACCGCGGACCACGACGACCGACTGGGCGACCTCGTCCAGCGCGGTCAGCGCCGTCTCGATCTCGCCGAGTTCGATGCGGAGGCCACGCAACTTCACCTGGAAGTCGGTGCGGCCCAGGTACTCCAGCTCACCCGCCGAGGGCCCACCCGTCGCCCGGCCACCACCCCCCATCGAATCGCTTTGCGATGCGGTCACCCATTGCACGAGGTCACCGGTGCGGTACATGCGCTCGCCGGTGGCACCGTAGGGGTTCGCGACGAACCGGTCACTCGTCAGATCCGACCGCGCGACGTACCCGCGGGCCAGCTGGGTGCCCGCCAGATACAGCTCACCCGCGACACCCACCGGCACCGGGCGCAGACGCGAATCAAGCACGTACACCTGGGTGTTGAATACCGGAGCACCGATCGGCACCGTGTCCGTGTCGGTCGCGACGACCTCGTGGAAGGTGACGTCGACCGCGGCCTCGGTCGGGCCGTACAGGTTGTGCAACGCCGCACCGGTCAGCTCACGCAGCCGATGGGCGGGCTTGGGCGGCAACGCCTCACCGGAGGCGAATACCAGGCGCAGTGAATCGCACTGGGCCGCAGCCGCATCGGCGACAAACACCGCGAGCATCGACGGCACGAAGTGGGTGACGGTGATCTGCTCGGCGCTGATGATCTCGGCCAGGTACGCCGGGTCCCGATGGCCATCGGGCTTCGCGACGACCAGTCGCGCGCCGATCTGCAAGGGCCAGAAGAACTCCCACACCGACACGTCGAAGGTGGCCGGGGTCTTCTGCAGCACCGCGTCCGTGGTGTTCAGCTCGTACGCGGACTGCATCCACACCAGGCGGTTGACGATCGCCGCGTGCGACACACCGACCCCCTTGGGGCGACCGGTGGACCCGGACGTGAAGATCACATACGCGGTGTTCGACGGACGCAACGGCGCCCAGCGATCCGCGTCGGTGATCGCCGCTTCGGACAGTCCACTCAGATCGAGCAGGTCGATGCGCACCTGCGCGGTATCGATGTCGAGATCGGTACCCGAGGTCAGCACACACACCGGATCGGCCGTGGCCAGAATGTATTCCGTGCGCTCGGCCGGGTGATCCGGGTCCAGCGGCACGTACGCGCCACCGGCAACAGTGACCGCGTACATGCCGACGACCAGGTCAATCGAGCGCCGCATGCCAAGCGCCACATACGATTCCGCGCCGACGCCGCGGGCGATGAGCCAGCGGGCCAGCTGATTCACCCGACTCGCGAACTCGTCGTAGGACAGAATTGTCCCCTCGAACGAGAGCGCGGTCGCGTCGGGCGTGCTCGCGACCTGCTCGTAGAACTTCGAAACGAGCGTCGCGGCCGAATCCACCTCGTGCGCGGTGTCGTTCCAGCCGGACACCACGAGCTCACGCTCAGCGGTGTCGAGCAGCTCGATATCGCCCACCGGCACAGTCGGTTCGACGGTGATCGCGGTCAGCACACGGATCAGGCGATCGGCGATCCGGCGCACGGTCTGCTCGTCGAACAGATCACGCAGGTAGCCCGCGCGGACCCGCAGTTTCGAGTCGAGCTGGGCGATCAGCGTCAACGGGTAGTGCGTGGCATCGGCCGCGTCGAGGCCGACAACCGCCATGCCGTCGATATCCGCCGCCTGCGCCTGCAGCCCCTCGGCATCCACCGGGTAGGACTCGAACACCACCAGCGTGTCGAACAGGCCACCGATACCGGCCGCGGACTGGATATCCGCGAGACCGACGTAGTGGTGATCGAGCAGATCCGCCTGCTCGCCCTGGGTCCGGGCCAGCAGCTGCTGCGCGGACTCCGCCGGGTCGAAGCGCACCCGCACCGGCACGGTGTTGATGAACAGGCCGACCATCGACTCCACGCCGGACAGATCCGCGGGACGCCCGGACACCGTGGTGCCGAACAGCACATCGTCGCGACCGGTCATCCGGCCGACCAGGATGCCCCACGCGGTCTGCAGCACGGTGTTCGGCGTGACGCCGAGCGAACCCGCCAGCGCGGTGAGCCGCGCGGTAGCCGTCTCGTCGAGCTCGAAGAAGTATTCGCCGGAGAGCGAGGTGATCTCGCGTCCCGCGTCCGGGCGAGCCAGCAGCGTCGGCTCGGTGACTCCGCGCAGCGCGTTCGTCCACGCCGCGACCGAGGCCGAATGATCCTGCTGCGCAGTCCATTCCAGGAAGTGGCGGTAGGACCGCACGGCGGGCAGCACGCTGGTGTCCGCGTGTGCCGCGTAGAGCACCAGCAGGTCCTGCATGAGCAGCGGCATGGACCAGCCGTCGAGCAGGATGTGGTGGTTGGCCACCACGAACTGCCAGCGGTCACGCGCCACCTGGATCAGCGTGAAGCGGATCAGCGGCGGCTCGGTCAGATCGAAGCGCTTGGTCCGGTCCGCGGCGATCAGGTCGTCGCCGTCGCCCTGCTCGATCCGGTCGTGCTCGGACCAGGCGACCCGGACGCTATCCAGGACCACCTGCACCGGGCTGCCGTCACGATCGGTGACGAACGCGGTGCGCAGGTTCTCGTAGCGGTCCACCAAAGCCTGTGCGGCCGAACGCAACCGGGCCGCGTCGACCCGGCCGGTGAGCGTCAGCACAGCTTGCGCGGTGTACACGTCCACCGAGGAGGCGGCGAGCCTGGCGTGGAACAGCAGACCCGACTGCAGCGCGGACAGCGGCCAGATATCGGCCAGGTTCGGGAAGCGCCGTTCCCAGCCGTCGATATCGCCCTGTGTGCTGCGTACCAGCGCGAAGTCGGACGGCGTGTGCCCACCGGCACCGGTCGAATTAGCGTGCCGGGCAACCGCTTCCAGCGCGGTGGTCCACAGCTCGCCGAATTCGCGGACGGCGGCGGCATCGAGCAGCGTCGAGGGGTAGCCGATGTTCGCGGTCAGCTTGTCGCCGGTGACGATCGCGTTGATGTCCAGTGGTGCCATCGCGGGCATGTCCGCGTCGTAGGCCCCGCCCAGCGCGCCGAGTTCGGCGGCCGGGATCCAGCCGAAGCCGCGCAGCGACTCTGGCACATCACCCTCGGAGACACGGCCCAGGTAGTTGAAGCTCACCTGGCCCGGCAGCTCGACGGGCAGCTCGGCGGCGGTCTCCGGGTTCAGGTAGCGCAGCAGGCCATAACCGACGCCCTTGTCGGGCACCGCGAGCAGCTGCTCCTTGATCGCCTTGACGGCCTGGCCGAGCGCGGGTCCGCCGGCCAGCGCGGCATCGATGTCGATGCCGGACAGGTCGAAGCGGACCGGGAAGATCGCGGTGAACCAGCCGACCGTGCGGGACAGGTCCGCGCCGGGCACGATGTCCTCTTCGCGGCCGTGGCCCTCCAGGCGGATCAGCAGCGAATCGCCGCGGGCACCCGCCCGGCGGGCCCGCCACTTCGCGGTCGCCAGGGCGAGCGCGGTGAGCAGGCCATCGTTCACGCCGCCGTGGAACAGCGCGGGCACCGTGGTCAGCAGCGCCTTGGTGACCTCGGCGGACACCTCGACCTGCAGCTTCTCGATGACACCCGAGGTGTCGATGGCCGGGTCCATCGGCCGCTCGGTGAGCAGCGGATCGGCCGCGTCGACCACCGAACGCCAGTGCTCGAGTTCGGCGACCCGTTCGGCACTGCGCGCCTCGCGTTCGAGCCCGTGCGCCCAGGCCCGCATCGAGGTGGCCGGTGCGACCAGTTCGGGCTGCTGACCGGCGGTGCGCTGGCCCCAGGCCGCGACGAAGTCCGGCACCAGGATGCGCCAGGAGACACCGTCGACCACCAGGTGATGACCGACCACGATCAGGCGTCCGGCGCGTTCGCTGCTCGACGGCTCCAGCCAGACGAACCGAACCACAACGCCCGCAGCGGGATCCAGCAGATCCAGCGAGGAATCCAGTGCGGCGGAAGCGATCTCGATCAGCTCGGCATCATCGATACCGGCGTCGAAGGTGTGGTGATCGACCAACGCATCCACGTCGACCGTTCCGGCAGCGGCGGTTTCGAGAATCCACTCACCGTCGACCTCGCGCAGGCTCGCCCGCAGCATGTCGTGGCGATCGATGACCGCGCTGACCGTCGCGACGATGCCCGCCCGATCGATGCCGACCGGCAGCTCCAGCGCGAGGGTCTGATTGAACCGGCCGAACGAACCACGCCGCTCCGCCATGAACCGCACCACCGGGGTCAGCGGCATCGTGCCGACGCCACCACCGGGCAGCTCGGCGAGCACCACGGCCGAAGCCGCTGCGGCGTCGGCGGTTCCGGCGACCGAGGCCAGCCCGGCCACGGTGCGCTGCTCGAAGACGTTGCGCGGCGTGAACACCACACCGCGCGCCTTGGCCCGCGACACCAGCTGGATGGAGACGATGCTGTCGCCACCGAGCGCGAAGAACGAATCGTCGACGCCGACCCGCTCTACTCCCAGCACCTCGGCGAAGACCTCGGCGATGGCCTGCTCGATCGGCGTGCGCGGGGCCCGGAACACGACCTCGGTCGCGAATACCGGCTCCGGCAACGCCTTTCGGTCCAGCTTGCCGACCGGCGTCAGCGGCACCCGGTCGATCACCATGATCGACGACGGCACCATGTACGCGGGCAACCGATCCTCGACCTGCGCGGTCAGCGCCGCCACATCGATCGTCCGGCCCTGCGCCGCAACGACATAGGCCACGAGCGAGGTGGCACCGGCGGATCCCTTGTGCCCGACGGTGACCGCGAAGTCGACGTTCTCGTGCGCGGCCAGTGCCGCGTCGATCTCGCCGAGCTCGATGCGGAAACCGCGCACCTTGACCTGGAAGTCGGACCGGCCGACGTACTCGACCTCACCGGTGCGGGGCCCACCCGTCGCCCGGCCACCACCCCTCATCGAATCGCTTCGCGATGCAGGAACCCATTTGACCACGTCACCCGTGCGGTACATCCGGGCACCAGCGACATACGGATTCGCCACGAATCGGTCGGCGGACAGCCCGGCGCGCGCGTGGTAACCACGGGCCAGCTGGATGCCCGACAGATAGAGCTCACCCGCGACACCCACCGGAACGGGCCGGAGCTGGGCGTCCAGGATCAGCGACTGCATGCCGCGGGTCGGGCCACCGATGGTGACCAGATCGCCCGGCGTCAGCGCGTCGCTGATGTTGGTCATGATCGTGGTCTCGGTCGGACCGTAACCGTTGTGGAAGCGACGCCCCGAACCATCCTGTGCGCCACCCCACTTGGTGACCAGGTCGGCCGGGACCGCCTCGCCGCCGGCCACGATCACCCGCATGTCGGCCAGCGCGGCCGGATCCAGCGAGGCGAGCACGGACGGGGTGATGAACGCGTGCGTGACGCGCTCGGTGCGGATCAGCTCGGCCAGCTCGTTGCCGCCGTACACGCCGGGCGGGCAGACGACCAGGGTGCCGCCGCGGCCGATCGCCAGCAGGAACTCGAGGATCGACGCGTCGAAGCTCGGCGACGCGAAATGCAGTGCGCGCGTGGACGAATCGACGTCGTAGCGGGCGTTCTGCTCATCTCGGAAGTTGGCGAGACCGGTGTGGGTGACCACGACGCCCTTGGGGACGCCGGTGGAGCCGGAGGTGTAGATGACGTAGGCCGGGTGCTCCGGACGCACCGGGCGCACGCGCTCGGCATCGGTGATCGCGGCGGCGTCGACGTCGCTCAGATCCAGCTCGTCGAGGACGAGCCATTCGACCGAGTCCGGCAGGTCGCCGCGCACCGACGCCACGGTCAGGCCGACCGGTGAGCCCGAGTCAGTGACCATGTGCGCGATGCGGTCGGCCGGGTAGGTCGGGTCGATCGGCACGAACGCGGCACCGGACTTGGCGACCGCCCACTCGGCGAAGTAGGAGTCGTCCGAGCGCGGCACGGCGACCGCTACCAGATCCTCGGTGCCGAGTCCGCGCTCGATCAGCAAGCGGGCCAAGCGGTTCGAGCGCTGGTCGAGCTCGCCATAGGACAGACTGCGCCCCTGGAACACGACCGCGGGTGCGGCCGGGTCGATGGCGGCGGCCTCGGCGATCAGGTCCGGCAACGTCCGCGCGACCGTGGCCTGCGGGCCGGTGCGGGCGGTCAGGTCGGCCCGCTCCGCGGCATCGAGGACGTCGATCTGACCGACCGCGATCGTCGGGTTCGCGGCGATGGCCTCGAGTACTCGCTGCCAGCGCTGCGCGATCTCCGCCGCGGTCGACTCGTCGAACAGTTCGGTGGCGTAGGTGAGCGCCAAAGCCATTCCGGCCGTGCCGGGTTCACCCAGTTCGGACAGCGTGAACTGCAGGTCGAAGCGCGCCACGTTCTCTTCGAGATCGAGCGCGGACACCGAGAGCCCGGGCAGTTCGAGGCTGGTGCGATCCAGGTTCTGGAAGGCCAGCATCACCTGGAACAGCGGGTTGCGGGCCTGTGAGCGTTCCGGTGCGAGCAGTTCCACCAGTCGCTCGAACGGCACGTCGGCATTGCCGTAGGCATCCAGGTCGGTGCGCCGCACCCGATCGACGAGTTCGGTGAACGATTCGGCGGCGTCGATGCCGGTGCGCAACACCAGGGTGTTGACGAACATGCCGACCAGATCGTCGAGGGCCTGCTCGCCGCGGCCCGCTATCGGCGTGCCGACCGCGATGTCGTCCGCGCCGGACAGCCGCGACAGCAGCACCGTCAGCGCGCCGTGCATCACCATGAACAGCGACGCACCGCGTTGGCGCGCAATGTCTTCCAGGGCGGCGATCAGATCGCCGGGCAGTTCTCGGTGCAGTGTCGCGCCGCGGAACGAGGCGATCGCCGGACGCGGCCGGTCCGCGGGCAGGGTCAGCTCGTCCGGCACACCGTCGAGGACCTGCTGCCAGTGCGCCACCTGGCGCGCCATCAGCGAGTCCGGATCATCTTCGGTACCAAGGACTTCACGCTGCCAGACCGCGAAATCGGCGTACTGCACTGCCAGCGGCGCCCAGCCGGGCGCGCTGTCCTGGGTGCGCGCCGAGTAGGCGAGCATCACGTCGCGGGTCAGCGGTCCCATCGAGAAGCCGTCCGCCGCGATGTGGTGCACCACGACGACGAGCACATGCTCGTTCGGGCCCGCGCTGTAGAGCCTGGTGCGCAGCGGAACCTGTTCGGCCACATCGAATCCGGTGGTGACGAAGTCGGTCACCACGGCGGTCAGCTCGGCCGGCTCCACCTGCACCGGGTGCAGGTCCAGCGCGATGTTCTCGGCCGGCACGATCACCTGGACCGGGGTGCCACCGTGCTCCGGGTAGCGGGTGCGCAGCGACTCGTGCCTGCGCACCACGTCGGCCACCGCGAGCCGCAGCGCGGCCACGTCGAGTGCGCCGGTGAGGCGGATGGCGACCGGCAGGTTGTAGGCCGCCGAGGAGGTGTCGTACTTGTTGAGGAACCACATGCGCTGCTGCGCGAACGACAGCGGCACCAGTTCGTCGGCCTTGCGCGGCCGGGCGACCAGCCTGGCCCGCGCGGCACCGTCGGCGTGCGATTCCACCCGCGCGGCCAGCGCGGCGACTGTGGGCGCCTCGAACAGCGCGCGCACCGCGACGGTGGTGCCGAGCGCGGCACCGATGCGGGAGACGACCCGGGTGGCGATGAGCGAGTTGCCGCCGAGGTCGAAGAAGTCGTCGTCGACGCCGACCCTTGGCAGGTCGAGCACCTCGGCGAACACCGCGGCCACCGTCTCCTGCACCGGGGTGACCGGCGCGCGGAAGGCACGGGACTGCACGGCGGGCGCGGGCAGCGCACGCCGATCCAGCTTTCCGTTGACCGTCAACGGAATCCACTCGAGCCGCACCAGCGCCGACGGCACCATGTAGGACGGCAGCCGCTCGGCGGCACCGTCACGAACGCGGTCGAGCACCGGAATGACCTCGGGCTCGGCCACCACGTAGGCCACGATCCGCTGATCGCCCGGCTGGTCCTCGCGCACGATGACCGCCGCCTGGGCGATGCCCGGCTGGGCCAGGATGGCGGACTCGATCTCGCCGAGTTCGATGCGGAAGCCGCGGACCTTCACCTGATCGTCGGCGCGGCCGAGGTATTCGAGTTCGCCGAAGCGGTTCCAGCGCGCCAGGTCGCCGGAGCGGTACAGGCGCGAGCCCGCCGCGTCGGAGCCGCCGAGCGGGTTGGCGACGAAACGAGTGGCGGACAGGTCGGGGCGACCGAGGTAGCCACGCGCCAATTGCGGTCCGGCCACGTACATTTCGCCCGCGACACCGACCGGGACCGGCCGCAGCCGGTTGTCGAGCACGAACACCCGCAGACCCGCGATGGCCCGGCCGACCACGCTGCCGGACGCGGCGGCGATGGTCGCGGCATCCAGCGCGCGGTAGGACACATGCACCGTGGTCTCGGTGATGCCGTACATGTTGACCAGCAACGGAGCCGAATCACCGTGGCGGGCAACCCAATCCGAGAGCCTGCGCAGCTCCAGGGCCTCGCCGCCGAACACCACGTAGCGCAGGGCCAGCGGTGCGGCGTCGGGTGCGGCGTTGCGATCCGCTTCCGCCAGTTGATAGAACGCGGACGGGGTCTGGTTGAGCACCGTGACCCGTTCGGCGCGCAGCAGTTCCAGGAACTGCTCGGGCGAGCGCGAGGTGTAGTAGTCGACCACCACGAGGGTGCCGCCGAACAGCAGCGGGCCCCACAGCTCCCACACCGAGAAGTCGAAGGCGTAGGAGTGGAACAGCGTCCACACGTCGTCGGGACCGAAATTGAAGTCGCGATCGGTATTGGCGAACAGCCGCACCACATTCCGGTGCGCGACCGCGACACCCTTCGGGCGGCCGGTCGAACCGGAGGTGTAGATCACGTACGCGACGTGGTCCGGCGAGAGCGCCGCGTTGCGGTCCGCATCGGTGATCGGCGCGTCGTCGGCGTCCTCGATATTGCCGGTTTCCACGGCGAAGCCGTCCAGCACCACGCTCGGCAGGTCCACCGGCACCGTCACCTGGACTGTCGAGTCCAGGATCACGCTGGTCGGCTGGGAATCCCCGAGCACGTAGGCGATGCGATCGGCCGGGTAGGTCGGATCGACGGGGACATAGCCCGCGCCGGTCTTGACCACCGCGACCAGCGCGACCACCAGGTCGAGCGAGCGCGGCAGGATCACCGCGACCAGCGACTCGGGGCCCGCGCCGTCGGCGATCAGCCTGCGCGCCAGGATATTCGCGCGCCGGTCCAGCTCGCTGTAGGTCAGCGTCTCGACGCCGAAGCGGGCCGCCGTGCGGTTCGGGTGCGCGGCGACGGCCGCGTCGAACACGGTGCCGAGGGTGGCGTCGTGCTCACCGAAAACGCCTGCGCCGCCATCCATTCCGGAGGACACCCAGCGCTGCGAGACATCGAGGCGCTCGGACTCGCCGAGCAGGTCGATGTCGCCGACGGCGATCTCGGGATCCTCGGCGATGGTGTGCAGCACGCGCACCAGCCGGTCGGCGAACGAGGCCACCGTCTCCGGATCGAACAGTTCGGTCGCGTAGTTCCACGACATGGCCAGTGAGCCGTCCGCGTTCTCGCCAACGGTCAGCTGTACGTCGAACTTGGCGGTGCCCGCGTCGAATTCGACGACGTCGAGATCGAGGCCGGGCAGTGCGACGGTGCCCATGTCGGCGGCCGAGGCCGCCTCGAAGGTCAGCGCGACCTGGAACAGCGGGTGGTGCGCCTGCGAGCGGGCCGGGCTGATGACATCTACCAGGCGCTCGAACGGCACATCGGCATTGCCGAACGCCGCGAGGTCGGTGCGGCGGACCTGCTCGAGCAGCTCGCTGAACCGTGCGGCGGGATCGACCTCGCTGCGCAGCACCAGCGTGTTGACGAACATGCCGACCAGGTCGTCGAGGGCCCGCTCGCCACGTCCGGCGATCGGCGTACCGATGGCGATGTCGGAGCTGTTGGACAGCCTGCCCGCCCACGCGGCCAGCGCGGCGTGCACGACCATGAACAGCGTGACCCCGCGACGGCGGGCCAGTGCGGCCAGTGCGGCGTGCAGTTCGGCATCGACCGAGAAGCCGTGCGTGCCACCGGCATTGGACGCGATCTCCGGGCGCGGCCGGTCGGCGGGTAGCTCGATCTGGTCGGGCAGATCACGCAGTTGCTCGGTCCAGTACGCGATCTGCTGGGCGGCAACCGATTCCGGATCGTGCTCGATGCCGAGCACGTCGCGCTGCCACAGCGCGTAGTCGGCGTACTGCACGTCCAGGGGCGCCCAGGACGGCGTCTCGCCGCGGGTGCGCTCGCTGTAGGCGACGACCACGTCACGCAGCAGCGGCCGCAGCGAGAAGCCGTCGGCGCTGATGTGGTGCATGACCAGCACCACGACGTGGTTGCGCTCGTCCAGGCTGAGCAGGTCGGCGCGGAACGCGATCTCGCGGGTCACGTCGAAGTGGAAGCTGGCCAGTTCGACGATGCGCGCAGGCAATTCGTCCGCGGTGACCGGCTCGGCGGCAACAGTGAACGACACCTCGGATACCGGCAGGATGCGCTGGTAGCCGGTGCCTTCCACCTCGGGGTACACGGTGCGCAGCGCCTCGTGGCGGGCCAGTACGTCGCCGATGGCGGCGTTGAGCGCATCGATATCGAGTTCGCCGGTGAGCCTGATGGCGACCGGAATGTTGTTGACCGCAGTGCGGTTGTCGAACCGGTTGAGGAACCACATCCGCTGCTGTGCCAGCGACAACGGCACCAGGCCGGTGCGCTCCTGCGGCACCAGCGGCGCCCGGCCGCCTTGTCCGGCAGCCGATTCCACGCGTGCGGCCAGTGCAGCGACGCTGGACGCCTCGAACAGCGCGCGCACCGGAATCTGAGTATCCAGTGCCTCGCCGAGTCGAGCCGCCACCTGGGTGGCGACCAGGGAGTTGCCGCCGAGTTCGAAGAAGTCGTCGTCAAGGCCGACCCGATCGACACCGAGCACTGCGGCGAAGGTATCGGCGACGATCTCCTGCACCGGGGTGGTCGGCGCGCGGAAAGTCTTGGCCGCGAAGGTCGGTTCGGGCAGTGCCCGGCGATCCAGCTTGCCGGACGGGTTCAACGGGAACTCGTCGAGCTCCACGTAGGCCGAGGGCACCATGTAGGTGGGCAGCTGCTCGCCGAGCGCGGCCTTGACCGACTCGACGTCCAACGCCCGATCCGGGTCGCCGACCACGTAGGCGACCAGCTGATCGCCGGTCCGCTCGTCGGTGCGCACCAGCACCACCGCCTGCGCGACCGATTCCAGCGCGGTGAGCGCGTTCTCGATCTCACCGAGCTCGATCCGCAGACCACGCAGCTTCACCTGGAAGTCGGTGCGACCCAGGTACTCCAGCTCACCGTCCTCGGTCCAGGAGACCAGATCACCGGTGCGGTACATGCGCTGGGCATCGCCGAACGGGTTCGCGATGAACCGGTCGGTGGTCAGGTCCGGGCGCGCCACATAGCCGTGCGCCAGCTGCGCGCCGGCCAGGTACAGCTCGCCTGGCACGCCGACCGGAACCGGCCGCAGCCGCGAATCCAGCACGTACACCTGGGTGTTGAACACCGGGGCGCCGATCGGCACCGAGCTGGTGTCGGCCTCGGTCACCTCGTGGAAGGTGACGTCGACGGCGGCCTCGGTCGGGCCGTACAGGTTGTGCAGCCTGGCACCGGTCAGCGTGCGCAGGCGCTGCGCGGTGACGGCGGGGAGCGCCTCACCCGAGGCGAAAACATTACGCAGACTGACGCATTCGGCCGCGCGCTCCTCAGCGACGAACACCGAAAGCATCGACGGCACGAAGTGCACTGTGCTGACGCGCTCTTCGATGATCAGCCGCGCCAGGTAGGCCGGATCGCGGTGACCGTCCGGCTTGGCGATCACCAGGCGCGCGCCGACCTGCAAGGGCCAGAAGAACTCCCAGACCGACACGTCGAAGGTGGCCGGGGTCTTCTGCAGCACCACGTCGTAGGCGGCGAGGCCGTACTCCGCGTGCATCCAGACCAGGCGGTTGACGATGGCCGCGTGCGAGACCGCGACACCCTTCGGGCGACCGGTCGAACCCGAGGTGAAGATGACGTAGGCAGTGTTGGCCGGGCGCAACGGCTTGTGCCGATCCGCGTCGGTCAGCGGCGCATCGGAGAACGCCGACAGATCCAGCTCATCGATGCGCACCTGCCGGGAGGCCGTGGACTCCAGGTCGGTGCCGGAGGTCAGCACGCACACCGGGCGCGCGGTCTCCAGGATGTAGTCGGTGCGCTCGGCCGGGTGATCCGGATCCAGCGGCACGTACGCGCCACCGGCCGCGTTCACCGCGTACATGCCGACGACGAGGTCGATCGAGCGCCGCATGCCAAGGGCGACATACGATTCCGGGCCGACGCCGTTCTTCTTCAGCCAGCGTGCCAGCCGGTGTACCCGCCCGGCGAACTCGGCATATGTCAGCGTCCCGTAGGGACTCGATGAGGGGTGGTGGTCGGGCGACGGGTGGGCCAGACTTGTCCCCTCGAACGTCACCGCGTGCGCTTCAGGAGTGCGCGCGACCTGTGCCTCGAACAGCGAGACCAGCGTCGCGGCCGCATCGCCGACCGGCGAGGTCAGCGCGGCGTCCACCGGGAATTCGGTGTCGTTCCACCGCTCGACGACCAGCTCGCGCTCGGCCCCGTCCAGCAGTTCGATATCGCCCACCGCAGCGGTCGGTTCGGCGGCGACGCCACCGAGCACGCGAAGGAAGCGCTCGGCGAAGGTATTCGCGAACACACCGTCGAAAAGGTCAGTGGCGTAAAGGAGTTCGGCGTCCATCGACGCCTCGGTGCCCTGCACCTCGCTCAGCGTGAGCTGCAGGTCGAACTTCGCGGTCGGCTGGTCGATGCCGAGTTCGGACACCAGCAGGCCGGGCAGCTCGAGCGACGCGCGGCCCAGGTTCTGGAACGACAGCATCACCTGGAACAGCGGGTGCCGCGCCTGCGAGCGGGCCGGGTTGAGCACCTCGACCAGCCGCTCGAACGGCACGTCGGCGTGCGCGAACGCCTGCAGGTCGCGTTCGCGGACCTGCGCGAGCAGCTCGGTGAACGACGCGTCGGTGTCGACCTGCGCGCGCAGCACCAGGGTGTTGACGAACATGCCGACCAGGTCGTCGAGGGCCCGCTCACCGCGCCCGGCCACCGGGATACCGATGGCGATGTCGTCGGAACCGCTCAGGCGAGCGAGCAGTGCCGCGAAGGCGCTGTGCACCACCATGAACAGCGTGGTGCCGTGCGCGTGCGCGACCCGGTTCAGCTCGTCGATCAGCTCGCCGGGCACCCGGAACCGGTGTGTCCCTGCCTGATACGACGCGACCGCGGGCCGGGGACGCCCGGCCAGGCGCAGTTCGTCGGGCAGACCGTTGAGCGCGTTGCGCCAGTAGTCGAGCTGCTCGGAGATCAGCGAGGTGGGATCGTCCTCGGAGCCGAGGGTGGCCCGCTGCCACAGCGCGAAATCCACGTACTGGACCGCGAGCGGCGGCCAGCCCGGTTCGGACGCCGAAGTACGGGCGACATAGGCGGTCATCAGGTCGCGGACCAGCGGCCGCATCGAGAAGCCGTCCGTCGCAATGTGATGCACCACGACAACCAGCACATAGTCCTGGTCGCCGAGCTGGTACGCGCGCAGCCGCACCGGCGGCTCGGCCGTCACATCGAAGCCGCGCTCGACGAATTCATAGAGCGCGCCGAGCAATTGGCCTTCGGCGACCGGGAAGACCTCCAGGTCCGGGATCGCCCTGGTCGCGGGCAGCACCCGCTGATAGGCGACGCCGTCCTGCGACGGGTAGACGGTGCGCAGCGATTCGTGCCGCGCGACCACGTCGGCGACCGCGCCGCGCAGTGCCGCCAGATCCAGCGCGCCCTCCAGCCGCACCGCGGCCGGAATGTTGTTGGCGGCCGAATCGGCGTCGAAGCGGTTGAGGAACCACATCCGCTGCTGTGCCAGCGACAGCGGTGGCCGCTCCGGGCGCACCTGTGCCGTAAGCGCTTGGCGCGCACCGGTTCCCGCCCGCGACTCGACGCGGGCGGCCAGCGCCGCCACCGTCGGCGCCTCGAACAGCGCGCGCACGCCGACCTCGGTGTCCAGCGCCGCGCTCAGCCGCGCGACCACCTGGGTCGCGACCAGGGAGTTGCCGCCGAGCTCGAAGAAGTCGTCGTCCACGCCGACGCGCGGCAGCCCGAGCAGATCGGCGAACACCTCCGCGACGATCTCCTCGATCGGCGTCGCCGGGGCCCGGAACTGCTTGGCCTCGAACACCGGGGCGGGCAGCGCCTTGCGATCCAGCTTGCCGCTGGCGTTGACCGGGAAGGCGTCGAGCACGACCAGGGCGGCCGGAATCATGTAGCCGGGCAGCAGACCGGCCAGCGCGAGCTTGACCGCATCGGTGTCGATGACCGAATCCGATTCGGCGACAACGTAACCCACCAGCTGATCGCCGGCATGCGCGTCGGTGCGCACCACGACGACGGACTGCGCGACGCCGGGCTGGGTCAGCAGCGCGGCCTCGATCTCGCCGAGTTCGATGCGCAGGCCGCGCAGCTTCACCTGGAAGTCGGTGCGGCCCAAGTACTCCAGCTCGCCGTCCGCGGTCCAGGTGACGAGGTCACCGGTGCGGTACATCCGCGCACCAGCGGCGCCGTACGGATTGGCGACGAAGCGATCCGAGGTCAGGTCCGCGCGGCCGAGGTAGCCGAGCGCGAGCTGATCGCCCGCGAGATAGAGCTCTCCTGCGACACCCGGTGCGACGGGATGCAGCCTGGCGTCGAGCACGAAGACCCGGGTGTTCCACACGGGTCGGCCGATCGGCACCGAGACCGAATCCGCGTCCGTCACTTCGTGATACGTGACGTCGACCGCGGCCTCGGTCGGGCCGTACAGGTTGTGCAGCTTGGCGCCGGTCAGCTCGCGGAGACGCTGCGCGGTTTGCGCGGGCAGCGCCTCACCGGAGGCGAACACCTGCCGCAGCCGCGACGACGGGTACCCGTCCGCGTCGCCGTTCTCGTTGCCGAGGGTGGACACGAACACCGACATCATCGACGGCACGAAATGCGCCGTGGTGATGCCGTGTTCGGCGATGAGCTGCGCCAGGTACACCGGGTCGCGATGCCCGTCCGGCTTCGCGACGACCAGTCGCGCGCCGGTCTGCAAGGGCCAGAAGAACTCCCACACCGACACGTCGAAGGTGGCGGGCGTCTTCTGCAGCACGGCGTCGCCGGGCCCGATCGGGTACTCGTGCTGCATCCACAGCAGCCGGTTGACGATCGCGGCATGGCTGACCGCCACGCCCTTCGGTCGACCGGTCGAGCCCGAGGTGAAGATGACGTAGGCGGTGTTGCCCGGCCGAAGCGGTCGGGTGCGTTCGGCATCGGTGATCGGCGCGCCGCTGGAGGCGGCGATGCCGGGCACGCCCTCGATGCCCTCGATCGCGATCACCGAGACCTCGCGCTGCAGGTCGATGCCGAACCCGTCCGCAGACCGGTACAGGATCATCCGCGGGCGCGCGGTGTCGACGATGTGGTTGATCCGGTCGGCGGGCTGATCCGGGTCGAGCGGCACGTACGCCGCACCCGTCTGCAGCACCGCGTACATCGCGATGACCAGCTCGTTGGAGCGGCGGATGGACAGCGCGACCAGCGATTCCGGTCCGACGCCCGCCTTGATCAGCTGCCTGGCGATCCGGTTGGCCCGCACCTGCAGTTCGCGGTAGGTGAGCCGCTCCTCGTCGAAGAGCAGCGCAGGCGCGTCCGGCGTCGCCGCGGCCTGCGCGTCGAACAGCGAGACCAGCGTCGCGCCGGGCACCTGGTGTGCGGTGTCGTTCCAGTCGACCAGCACCTGAGCTTGTTCCTCGGGCGCGAGCAGGTCGATGTCGCCGATCGGCACGTTCGAGTCGGCGGTGACGGCCGCGAGCACGCGGTCCAGTCGGCGCGCGAACGCGGCAACCGTGTCCTCGTCGAAAAGGTCTTCGGCGTAGGAGAATTCGGCCGACATGCCCGCCGCGTCGCCCAGCTCGTCCTGGGTCTCCTGCAAGGTCAGCTGCAGGTCGAACTTGGCAAGACGCGCGTCGTAGTCGACGCCGTTCACCGAGAGTCCTGGCAGCTCGAGGCTGGCCTGCCTGGTGTTCTGGAAGGTCAGCATCACCTGGAACAGCGGATGCCTGGCCTGCGAGCGGGCCGGGTTGAGCACCTCGACGAGGCGCTCGAACGGCACGTCCGCGTGCGCGAACGCGTGCAGATCCTTTTCCCTGGCCTGCGCGAGCAGATCGGCGAAGCTGGCCGCGCCGTCCACCTCGGTGCGCAGCACGAGCGTGTTGACGAACATGCCGATCAGGTCGTCCAGCGCGGCCTCACCGCGACCGGCCACCGGCGTGCCGATGGCGATGTCGCCGGTGCCGCTGGCCCGGGCGAGCAGCACGGCGAGCGCGCTGTGCATGACCATGAACAGCGAGGCATTGTGCCTGCGGCCCAGATCGACCAGCGCGCGCTGGGTCTCCCCGGAGATCACGAACGGGTAGGTGCCGCCGCGATAGGACGCCGCGGCGGGTCGCGGCCGATCCGAGGGCAGTACCAATTCGTCTGGCAGGTCCGCGAGTTCGCGGGCCCAGTAGCGAATCTGGTTGGCGATCAACGAACTCGGGTCGTCCTCGGAGCCGAGCACCTCGCGCTGCCACAGCGCATAGTCCGCGTACTGGACGGGCAGTGCCGACCAGGCCGGGGCCTCCCACGAGGTGCGCGCGGCATAGGCCACCATCACGTCGCGGGCCAGCGGGCCCATCGACCAGCCGTCGGCGGAGATGTGGTGCACCACCATGCCGAGCACGTACTCGGTCTCGCTGATCTCGAAAAGCCTTGCGTGCAAAGGCACTTCGTTGGTCACGTCGAACGCCATCGAGGCGAGCTGGACCAGGTGGTCGATCAGGTTGTGCTCGGTCACCGGGATCGGCGTCAGGTCGGGCACGATCTGCGCCGCGTCCAGGACCACCTGCACCGGCCCGGTCTTGGTCTCCGGGAACACGGTGCGCAGCGACTCGTGCCGGTCGATCACGTCGATGACCGCGACCTGCAGGGCGGCCACGTCGAGATCGCCGGACAGCCGGATGGCGACCGGGATGTTGTTGACCGCCGAGGCGGTGTCGAACCGGTTGAGGAACCACATGCGCTGCTGCGCAAGCGAAAGCGGAACTTCCTCGGGACGGACGCGCGCCACCAGTGCCTTGCGCGCACCGTCACCGGCGTGCGACTCCACCCGGGCCGCGAGCGCGGCGACGGTGGACGCCTCGAACAGCATCCGCACCGGAACCCGGGTGTCCAGCGCGATGCCGAGGCGCGAGGCGACCTGGGTCGCGATCAGCGAGTTGCCACCGAGTTCGAAGAAATCATCATCGACGCCGACCCGGTTGATGCCGAGCACCTCACCGAAGATCTGCGCGACGATTTCCTCGATCGGCGTTGTCGGCGCACGGAATTCGCGCACCTCGAACACCGGCGCGGGCAGCGCCTTGCGGTCGAGCTTGCCGGACGGGTTGAGCGGGAACGCTTCCAGCACCACGATCGCCGACGGCACCATGTACGCGGGCAGCGTGCGGTGCAGGGCGTTCTTGATGTTGTCGATGTCGACCGGGCCCGCCGGGGTGACCACGTAGGAGACGAGCTGGTCGCCTGCCACGGTGTCCAGCACGAGCACGACGGCCTGGGTGACGGCCGGATGGTCGAGCAGCGCGGCCTCGATCTCGCCGAGCTCGATGCGCTGGCCGCGGAACTTCACCTGGAAGTCGGTGCGGCCGATGTACTCCAGCACGCCCGCGGCGCCGACCTCGGGATCGTGCGGCTCGACCCAGCGGACCAGGTCGCCGGTGCGGTAGAGACGGCTGCCGGGCGCGCCGAACGGGTTGGCGACGAAGCGTTCCGCGCTCAGGTCGGGGCGACCGTGGTAGCCGCGGGCGGTCTGCACGCCGCCCATGTACAGCTCGCCGGGCACGCCGACCGGGACCGGGTCCAGGCCCTCGTCGAGCACGTAGGCCTGCGCGTTCCACACCGGGCGCCCGATCGGCACCGAGGTGGGTGCCACCTCGTTGAGGTGCCAGGCGGTGGCGTGCACGGTGAACTCGGTCGGACCGTACAGGTTGTGCATCGCGGCGGTGGAGAACTGCCGGAACGCGGCGACGGTGGCAGGCGGCAGCGCCTCACCGGCGACGAGAACCGCACGCAGCGAGGCGCATTCGGCGGTGGACGCCGCGCCGGCGAACACCGAGAGCATCGACGGTACGAACGAGGTCATGGTGACCTGATGCCGTCCGATGATCTCCGAGAGGTACATCGGATCGCGGTGCCCGTCGGGCGCCGCGATGAGCATGCGGGCACCAACGGCCAAGGTGCCGAACAACTCCCACACCGACACGTCGAAGGTGACCGGCGTCTTCTGCAGCACCACATCGGCCGGACTCATCCGGTATTCGCCGGTGATCCAGGCGATCTGGTTGAGCACGCTGGCATGGCTGACGGCCACACCCTTGGGGCGACCGGTGGAGCCGGAGGTGTAGAGCACGTACGCGGCGTTCGTCGGGCGCAGCGGTGCGTGGCGCTCGGCGTCGGTGATCGGCCCGTCGCCGAATTCGCTCAAATCCAGGGTGTCGACGGCGATCACCGGGCAGTCGTCGGACTTGACGTCATCGGACAGCGTGGTCAGCACACACACCGGCGTCGAGTTCGCCAGCACGTAGTCGGTGCGCTCGGCCGGGTGGTCGGGGTCGATCGGCACGTAGCCGCCACCGGCGGTCATGGTGGCGTAGATGGCGATCAGCATGTCCACCGAGCGGCGGATGCCGACGGCGACCAGCTTTTCCGGGCCGACGCCCTCGGCGATCAGCTTGCGCGCCAAGCGATTCACGCGCGCCGAGAACTCGGCATAGCTCAGCTGCACCTGCGGGCCGAATTCACCAGCGCTTCGGGTGCCGCCGTCGAACAGCACGGCAATGTCGTTCGGGCGCAGGCGGACCTGCTCCTCGAACAGGTCGAGCACGGTCGCCGCGGGTAACTCGTGCGCGGTCTGGTTCCAGCCGGTGAGGACCAGGGTGCGCTCGGCGTCGTCGAGGATGTCGATGTCGCGCACCGCGGCCTGCGGGGTGGTGACGGCGGCCTCGAGCACGCGCAGGTAGCGGCGGCCGAATTCGGCGACGGTCGCGGCGTCGAACAGATCGGTGGCAAAGGAGACCACGGTCGCCATGCCTGCCGGTTCACCTTGGGCGCCACGTTCTTCGGTGACGGTCCACTGCAGGTCGAACTTGGCGATATCGACGTCGAGTTCGTCGGCGGTGACCGAGAGCCCGGGCAGTTCCAGTGCCGCGTGCGACATTTCCTGGAACGACAGCATCACCTGGAACAGCGGGTGCCGCGCCTGCGAGCGGGTCGGGTTGAGCACCTCGACGAGGCGCTCGAACGGCACGTCGGCGAAGGCGAACGCGGCGAGGTCGGTTTCCCTGGTGCGGGTGAGGAACTCGGTGAACGGCTCGCTGCCGTCGACCTCCGAGCGCAGCACCAGCGTATTGACGAACATGCCGATCAGGTCGTCGAGGGCCTGCTCACCACGCCCGGCGACCGGGGTGCCGATGGCGATGTCGTTGGTGCCGGACAGCCGGGCCAGCAGCACGGCCAGCGAGGCGTGCATGACCATGAACAGGCTGACGCCCTGGGCCCGTGCCAACGCCGAAAGCCGTTGGTGCAGTTCGGCATCGATGTCGAAGGTGACCCGGCCACCGCTGAAGCTCTGCACCGGCGGGCGCGGGCGATCCGCGGGCAGGTCGAGCTGATCGGGCAGCCCGGCCAGCGCCCGCCGCCAGTAGGCGATTTCGCGGGCGGCCATGGAGCCAGGGTCGGACTCGGCGCCGAGCAGCTCGCGCTGCCAGACGCTGAAGTCCTGGTACTGCACCGGCAGCGGCGCCCAGCTCGGCGCCTGCCCCGCGGCCCGCGCGAGGTAGGCGGCGGCGACGTCGCGGGCCAGCGGGCCGAACGAGAAGCCGTCCGCGGCAATGTGATGTACCACGAACGCGACCGCGTAATCGGCGGTGCCGTTCTCCCGGCCGCCGGTCACCGCGTAGACCCGGACCCGGATCGGCAGCTCGCGCGACACATCGAAGCCGGTGGACGCGAAAGCGGTGAGTACACCGTGCAATTCGGTCTCGGCGATCGGCTCGATCGCGATGCCGAGGTCCACCTGGTCGACCGGCAGCACCTGCTGGTAGCCGCCGTCGCCGGACTCGGGGAAGATCGTGCGCAGCGACTGCTGGCGCGCGACCACATCGATCAGCGCGGCCTGCAACGCGTCCAGGTCGACCTCGCCACGCAACCGCACCACGAACGGCAGGTTGTAGGCGGGCACGGTCGAGTCGAACTGGTTGATGAACCACATCCGCTGCTGCGACAGCGACAGCGGCACCCGCTCGGGCAGCTGCTGGGCCACCAGCGGCGGCCGGGCGCCCTCGGTCTGGCTGGCGTTTTCCGCGCGGGCGGCGATCCCGGCCACGGTCGGGGATTCGAACAGCGCGCGCACGCCGATCTGGGTACCGAACGCCACGCCGATCCGCGACACGACCTGGGTCGCGACCAGCGAGTTGCCGCCGAGATCGAAGAAGTTGTCGTCGATGCCGATGCGGTCCTGGCTCAGCACGTCGGCGAAGATGCCCGCCACGATCTGCTCGGCCTGGGTGCGCGGGGCACGGAAGCTCGACGCGTCCGCGCTGAACACCGGCTCCGGCAGCGCCTTTCGGTCCAGCTTGCCGGAGGTGTTGAGCGGGAAGGCGTCCAGCACCATGACCGAGGCTGGCACCATGTAGCTGGGCAGCTTCTCGGCCGCGAACCTGGTCAACTCGGTCGGATCGACCGAATGTCCCGGCGCGGGAACAACATAGGCCACCAGCTGCTGACCGGTGGCGGTATCCATCACCAGCACCACGGCCTGGCTGACCGCCGGATGGGCGAGCAGGTCGGTCTCGATCTCGCCGAGCTCGATGCGCTGACCACGGAACTTCACCTGGAAGTCGGTGCGGCCGATGTATTCCAGCGTGCCCGCGTCGTTCCAGCGCACCAGGTCGCCGGTGCGGTACATGCGTTCGCCGCTGTCCGACAACGGGTTCGCGACGAAGCGATCCGCGCTCAGGTCCGGGCGGCCGCGATAGCCGCGGGCCAGCTGACGGCCACCGAGGTAGAGCTCACCCGGTGCACCGATCGCGGCCGGTCGCAGCCGCGAATCCAGCACGTAGACCGAGACATTCCACTCCGGGATACCGATCGGCACGGTCACCGTGTCGGCGGCGGTCGCCTCCCAGTAGGTCACCGAGACCGCGGCCTCGGTCGGGCCGTACAGGTTGTGCAGACCGGCGGTGGTGATCGCGCGGAAACCGACGGCGGTCTCCGGCGGCAGCGCCTCGCCGATCACGAAAACGGCACGCAGCGTGGCACATTGCGCCTTGGTCGCGTGCGAGACGAACACCGTCAGCATGGACGGCACGAAGTCGGTCACGGTGACCCCGTGCCGCTCGATCATCTCCGCGACGTACAGCGGATCGCGGTGACCGTCCGGCGCGGCGATGACCAGCTTCGCGCCGACCAGCAGCGGCAGGAAGTAGCCCCACAGCGACACGTCGAACGTGGTCGCGGTCTTCTGCAGATACACGTCATCCGCGGTGAGCCGGTACTCGTCGAGCATCCACAGCTGCTGGTTGACGATCGCGTGATGAGTGACCGCAACGCCCTTGGGGCGTCCGGTCGAACCCGAGGTGTAGATGACGTAGGCGGTGTTGTCCGGCCGCAGCGGCGCGACCCGGTCCCCGTCGGTCACCGGCTCGGCGGAGTACGCCGACACATCAAGGGTGTCGATCGGCACCTGCCGCACCGACTCCGGTAGGTCGAGCGCATCGGCGGAGAGCGTCAGAACACAGACCGGTGCCGCGCTGTCGAGGATGTAGGCGGTGCGATCGGCCGGATGATCCGGATCGATCGGCACGTACGCGCCACCGGCCTTGAGCACCGCGTGCATGCCGATGACCAGCTCCAGCGAGCGTCGCATGCCCAGCGCGACAAGCGATTCCGGGCCGACACCGTCGGCGATCAGGAACCGGGCCAGCCGGTTGACCCGCGCGTCGAACTCCGCGTAGGTCAGGGTCGCGCCCTCGAAATCGAGCGCGATGTTGTTCGGCGCCAACGGCATCTGCGCATCCAGCAACGCCGACAGCGTGGTGTCGGGCACGTCCTGGTCGGAGTCGTTCCACTCCAGCAGCGAACGTTCCCGCTCATCGGCGGTGGTGACGTCCAGCGCCCAGATCGCGGCGTCGTCGTCGGCCGCGAGGAAGCGGTCGAAGAACTCGAGGAAGCGCGAATGATGCCGCTGCGCTTCGTCTTCGGTGTAGAGGTTCGGGTTGGTCTCGAAGTCGATGTGCGAGCGGGTGCCCGCGACCGACTGATAGAAGTTGACGCCGAGATCCTCGATGCTGCCGGTGGACAGCACGTGCAGCTGGCCGACCATCGGGCCCATCACCAGCTCGTCGTGGAACAGCATGATGTTGACCCACGGGCCGAAGAACTCCGTGGTCACCATGCCGTCGCCGGCGGTATCGCGGCGGATGTCCTCGTGCCGGTACCGCTGGTGCCGCAGCGCGCCGGACACCTCGACCGTCACCTGCTTGAGCAGTTCACTGACCGTCGTGTCGTGGCCGACGTGCAGCCGCAGCGGCACGATGTTCGACGAGACACCACCCGAGCGACGCATCGCCGCGGTGGTGCGCGCGGTCACCGGCAGGCTCAGGATGACGTCCTCGACGCCGTTCCACTGCGCCAGGTAACCGGCGAACGCGGCGAGCAGCAGCCCGGCGGGCGACGAATCATGGCGCCGCACAGCCGCATCCAGCAGCGTGTTCTGGTCATCGGACAGTGCCGCGCTGGCGATCCCGTTGATCGCGGCGGGCGGGGCGGACCGGCCGGTCAGGCTGGTGCCGTCTTCCAAGCCGGCAACCCGCTCGGTCCAGTACTCCTTGTCGGTGCCGAACCGCTTGCTCTCGCGGTAGGCCATTTCCTGCTCATAGAGCGTGTGCAGGTCGGTGGCCTTGGAGACCGCGGGCTCGGTGCCGTTCGCGTACGAGGTGTAGAGCTCGGCGATCCGGTTCAGGTTGGTCATGGCGCCGAAGCCGTCGAGCGTGACGTGATGCGCTCGCGAGTACCAGTACCAGCGGTCGTCGGCCAGTTGCAGCGCCGCGACCGCGATCAGGCGGTCGGTCGTCAGGTCCATCGGACGGCTGTACTCGGCCCGCATCCACGCCATCGCGGCCGCGGCCGGATCGGCCTCGGCGCGCAGGTCTACATAGGTGACCTTGTCGTAGTCGGCGATGCTGTGATCGACGAACTGCAGTGGCTCGCCGTCGCGTTCGATGATGCGCAGGAAGCCCGAACCGAGCTCGTGCGACGCGTCGATGCTCGCCTGTTCCAGGATCTCGACATCCAGCTCACCGTGCAGATCCACGTACTGCGCGATGTTGACCGGCACCTGCGGGTCAACATGCTGCGCGTACCAGATGCCCAGCTGCGCAGGAGACAGCGGGAAGTAGCCCGAACCAGCGTCCGCCCGTTCGCCACCAGCTTCGCCGTTTCCGCCGAAATCCAGCCGGTCCAACCGTAACCTCGCTTCCGGAACACCACGCAAGCGCTCCCCGACGACACCCGGACAGGACGCTCACCTATCCCAGCGTGGCGCCCGCGTCTCGGGGTTCAATTCTCTAATCAATCAGACAAAAAAAGCTCATTGGCACTATCTGTTCGCCAGGGTGACCTTGTTACATAGGCGCGACCGCGCCCATTACCCACCGACCGGCAATGCCGGGAATCTCGCTGCAGATCACCGAACCAATCTACCGTCGTCGCCCGCGCCGAACCAACCAACCTCGATAGCTGACCGACATCATCACAGGCAGTCGGGTTGTCAGTACTTTGCAGGGCTCATGTTGCAGACCTCACATCCTGCGCGACGCGCTGTGCGGGCGGCGCGGCGGGTCACCGATGGCGGGTGCGAGCCGGGTCGTAGAGGTGGGATTCGGCACACGACACCGTGCGCGCGAGGGCCTTGCCGACCAGGATGATCGCGGCCTGCCGCAGTTCGGCGGCCTCGACCTGATCGGCGATATTGGTGAGGGTGCCGCGCAGGATCAGCTGGTCGGGCTGGCTGGCGCGGTAGACCACGGCGACCGGACAGTCCCGGCCGTAGTCGGCGACGAGTTCGGCGGCCAGGGTGCGGACGCGGGTGATCGCGAGGTGCAGCACGAGTGTGGCGCCGGTGGCGGCGAAGTTGGCCAGTGCCTCGGAGTCGGGCATGGCGGTCGAGCGGGCTCGGGTGCGGGTCAGCACGACCGACTGCACCACCTCGGGGACGGTGAGTTCGGTGCCGAGCAAGGCGGCCGCGGCGGCGTAGGCGGGAACGCCGGGGGTGACGTCCCATGGAATGCTGTGTGCGTCGAGCCTGCGCGTCTGTTCGGTGAGGGCCGAGTAGAGCGACGGGTCACCCGAGCACAGTCGGGCCACGTCCTTGCCGGATCGATCGGCGCGCACCAGGTGTTCGGTGATCTGGTCGAGGTCCAGGTGCTGGGTATCGATCAGTTCGGCGTCGGGCGCGCAATGACCGAGCACTTCGGGATCCAGATAGGTACCCGCGTACAGGCACATCGGGGACGAGCCGAGCAGGGCGACCGCGCGGACGGTGAGCAGGTCGGCCGCACCCGGTCCGGCGCCGATGAAGTGCACGGTCATGCGGGTGAGTGTAAAACGCTGGTCGGGTCAGGCCGTCGCGTCGAAGTGCGCGAGGACCTTGGTCGGCCGCAGGCGGACGACGAGTTCGCCGGGCACGCCATTGCGCTTGCCGAATTCCTCGGCCCGGTCGGCACCCATGTACCGCCCGCCGATCTCGGTGGCCGTGCGGACCAGTTCTTCCGGATCCTCGGACAGGGTCACGGTGCCCTGCAACTGCACCGACGGGTACGGCGCCGCCTCGACGTCGACGATCACCGCGATGCGGCCGTCGCGGGCGAACGCCTTGCCCTTGGCGGTGTTCTTGCCGGTGTTGAAAACCAGTTCGTCACCTTCGAGTACGAACCACACCGGGGTCACCACCGGCCGTCCGTCGGCGGCGACAAAGGCCACCTTGCCCGTCCGCGTACCTTCGGAGAGGAACTCGCGCACCTGAGGATCCGAGAGAGAGGCCATTGCTTCACCCTAGGGGCATGCAGGCAGTCGAACGGGGCAGCCGCGGGCGCATGTCGCGGTCTTCGTCGCTCAGATCGCACCTTGCTCACGGGCGCGGGCGACGGCCGAGGTGCGGGAGCGGACACCGAGTTTCGCGTAGATGTGCACCAGGTGGGATTTGACGGTGGTCTCGCTGAGGAACAGCTCCTTGGCGATCTCACGATTGGAGCGGCCGTCGGCGACCAGCCGCAGCACCTCGATTTCGCGGGCGCTCAAGGTGGTGTCGGCGCGGCGCACCCTGGTCATCAGCTTCGAGGCGACCGCGGGCGACAGCACGCTCTCCCCCGCCGCGGCGGAGCGGACGGCGGCGAGCAGTTCGGTGGGCGGGGTGTCCTTCAGGATGTAGCCGCAGGCGCCCGCTTCGATGGCGCCGAGGATGTCGGCGTCGGTGTCGTAGTTGGTGACCACCAAGACATTCGGCGGTTGCGGGAGGGCGCGCAGCTCGGCGGTGGCGTCCGCGCCGGAGCGGCCGGGACCGAAGCTCAGGTCCATCAGCACCAGATCGACCGGGGTGGTCGCGCAGAACGCGACGGCCGCCTCGCCGGTGGGCACGTCGCCGACGACGGTGATGTCGTCGCCGCCGTCGAGCAGCGCGCGCAGGCCGGCGCGGACGATGGCGTGGTCGTCGGCCAGCAGCAGGCGGATCATGCGTGCTCTCCCGAATCCGGTTCCGGTGCAGCGGGTTCGAGTGGGAAGGAGACGGTGACCGCGGTGTGGCCCGGTTCCGATTCCACCGCCATGGTGCCGCCCTGCTGCTCCACGCGCGACCGCATGGCGGCGAGACCGAACGAGCCGGACGGTGCGTGGTCGAGGACGTCGGGTTCTATCCCGATGCCGTCGTCCACCACGTCGAGCAAAACCTCGGCGTCGGCGTAGGTCAGCGTCAGGCGCATTCGGTCGGCCTTTGCGTGCTGCACCACATTCGAGACCGCGCCCTGCGCGATGCGCACCAGCGCTGCCTCGATCGGCATCGGTAACCGCTCGGGGGTTCCCTCGACCACCAGTTGGGTGGCGAGGCCGGGGGCGTTGGCGCGTAAGGAGATTCGTTCCAGCGCTTGGGCGAGCGATTGGCCGTCGAGTGCGGCCGGGGCCAATTCGGCGATGAGCCTTCGGGTTTCGGCAAGATTCTCCGCAGCCGTCTCCCTGGCCAACTGAATCCGTTGCAGCGCAGGATGATCCGGTGCGGACTGTTCCGCGGCATGCAGCAGCAGCTGGATGCTGCTCAAGCCCTGGGCGACGGTGTCGTGGATCTCCTGCGCCAGTCGTTCGCGTTCGGACAACTTGCCTGCCGTGCGCTCCTGGTCCGCGAGTATCGCTCGGGTGCTGAGTAATTCGTCGATCAGCCGCTGTCGTTCAGCGGATTCGCGGAACAGCGCCTGGTAGCCCAGGCCGATGCCGACCGCGACCGCCGCGCCGAACATCGGGCCGATCGCGCCCGCCACCGACCAGCCGCGGTGCACCCCGAAGCCGATCACCGCGATCGCCGTGGCCGCCGCTACCGCGACCATGTTCCACGGGCGCGGGAGCAGATGCAGGTAGAGGAAGAACAGGCCGAAGGCCAGATAACCGGCGTCCGGAGCGAGCAGGACCAGGCCGAGCCACCAGGCCGTCAGGGCGATCAACCAGATCGCGATCCCGCCGCGACGCCCGCTCAACACATGCCCGGCGAAGTACGTCGCCAGGAAGCCCACCGTCAACGCCACGACCGGGATCGGATGCGGCGCACCGGGCAGCAGCGCACGCACGGCGATCACCACCGCCAACGCCGTCACCAGCACATGCAGACCGAGCCGCAGCGCGGTGAAGACCGGGGTGAGCGGGGACGAGTGCACCCTGCCAGCTTATGTGCGGCTACTCGGGCGGCATCCATCGAAAGGTGTAAACCGCCACCCACCCTTCGATGGTGCGCCTTTCCTTCCCGCGCGCGATGGCCGACGGCGCGGCGCGCGGAACAGTGAAGGCATGTTCGTCGCACTCCGAGATCTGCGCGCCGCCCGCGGCCGCTTCCTGCTCATCACCCTGGTCGTCACCCTGGTGGCGCTGCTGGTGAGCTTCCTCAGCGGGCTCACCGCCGGGCTCGCGCACCAGAACATCTCGGCCGTCGAATCGTTCCCCGGCGACACCATCGTCTTCGCCGACACCGGCGCCGCCCCCTCCTTCGACGCCTCGACGCTGACCGCGGAACAGGTCGCCGCATGGCAGGCGGCGGCGGGCCCGAACGGCACCGTCGACCCGATCGGCATCAGCCACGGCAAGGTCGATCCCAGCGGCCGGGCCTCGGTGCAGGTCGCCTTCTTCGGCACCACCGGAACAGCATTCGGCAACCGCTCCGCAACCGAGAACGGCAGCGTGGTGCTCAGCACCGGCGCGGCCAACGACCTCGGCGCCGCCGCAGGCGACTCCGTCACCATCAGCGGCCGCACCTTCACCGTTGCAGCGGTACGCGGCGACGACTGGTACAGCCACACACCGGTGGTCTGGACGACCCTGGCCGACTGGCAGTCGATGAGCCCGCGCTCCGGTGCGGCCACCGTGCTCGCGGTCTCCGGCGTCGCCGACCGAACAGCGGTGAACGCCACCGCCCACACGCAGACAACCGATCCATCCGGCGCACTATCCGCACTCAGTGCCTACAAGGCCGAGAACGGCTCCCTGACCCTGATGACCGTGCTGCTGTTCGCCATCTCGGCACTGGTGATCGGCGCCTTCTTCACCGTGTGGACCGTCCAGCGCATGCCCGACATCGCCACCCTCAAAGCCCTCGGCGCCACCTCCGGCTCTCTGGTCCGCGACGCCCTTACCCAAGCCGCCATAGTGCTGACCGCCGGCGTCGCCGTCGGCCTCGGAATCACCGTCGCCGCAGCCGCTTTCATGGGCGACGCCCTCCCCTTCGTCCTGACCCCCGCCACCACGCTGCTCCCCGCCATAGCCCTGATCGCACTCGGCCTGATAGGCGCCGCCTTCGCCCTCCGCTTCCTCTTCACCACCGACCCCCTGACCGCACTCGGCGCCGCACGCTGACCCATCAGCATTGAGCCACTGGAGTTTTCGAGTATGACCACCGCGATCCGCACCAGCACCGCCCTCACCGTCGACAACGTAACCCTCACCTACCCCGATGGCACAGGCCGACTCACCGCGCTGGACCGAGTAAGCCTCCGCGTCACCGGCGGCACCATCGCCGCCATCACCGGCCCCTCCGGCTCGGGCAAATCCAGCCTCCTAGCCGTAGCCGCCACCCTCATCCACCCCGACTCGGGCCACATAACTCTCGAAACTCCCACCGGCACCACCGATCTCGCCACCGTAGGCCGCCGCGAAGCCGCCGCCCTCCGCCGCTCCTCCATCGGCATCGTCTTCCAGCAGTCGAACTTGATCCCCGCCCTCACAGCCCTCGAACAACTCGAAGTGATGTCCCACCTCGGCCAGCACTTGCATGTCTCGACTCAACAGCGCCGCGAAACCCGCACCAGGGCAATAGAACTCCTCGACGCCGTCGGCCTGGCCGACCAGAAGTCCAAACGCCCCGCCCATCTCTCCGGCGGCCAACGCCAACGCGTCAACATCGCCCGAGCCCTCATGAACAACCCCGCTCTACTCGTCATCGACGAGCCAACCAGCGCCCTCGACACCGAACGAGGCTCCGCCATCATCGATCTCATCCTCACCATCGCCCACGACCACAACACCGCGACGCTCCTGGTAACCCACGACCGCACCCATCTCCACCGCATGGACGCCGTCTACACCATGACCGACGGCCACCTCGCCCAAATCGCATCCGCAACTCCGTAGCGCTCAAGCTACAAATCAACGAAAAGTGGAACGTTCCAACATGATTCGTTCCAACGCCAGCGCGAACATAGGCTTGTTTTCTGTCGTTGGCAACTGATAGCGTCCCTGCACGCCCAGCAACCCCGAGTTCACACTCAAACCCTTGGTGCTGAGCCCTGCCGATATCCCCGTGGTCTCCGACTCAGAGACCGCGGAAGCCAACCCCGAGCTTGCGGTCCTCTCCGCCATCGCGCACGGCGACGATCCCGAAAGCGAAACCATCCTGACCGTTCTGGCCACTCACGTACTCGCCGCGCCACACGGCAAGATGTACATTGACCAGGTAACGGGCCTCTTGCCCGAGGCCGCCCGACACTTCTTGGAGAGCCTCATGACCGCCGGCTACGAGTACCAAAATGAGCTCATCCGAACCTACTTCTTCGAAGGCGAAGCCAAGGGAGAGGCCAAGGGAGAGGCCAAGTCGCTCCTGAAGGTCCTCCGCAAACGCGGATTCGAAATCTCAGACGCCCTCGCTGCTCGAGTTGAAGGACACACCGACACCGAACAGCTCGACGTCTGGCTGGACCGCGCCGTAGATGCCGACTCCCTCGACGAGGTATTCGGCGAATGGAACGCCTGACCCGCACCCGGGACGATCTTGTCCACTACGTGTCAATCACTGAGGAATGCCCGTACCGAAGCATCGTCGCCAGGATGTACTACTTCGAGGGTATGGCTGATGGCATGATCCTTGAAGTGCGCTGGGCACTGCAGAGAGCCCTCGACGACGCGGGATTGATCGTGCCGTGGTCGCTCGACTCGCGGATTGACAACTGCTGGGACCTCGAGCTGCTCAACTCGTGGATCGACCGCGTTGCTACCGCCAAGAAGGTAGAGGAGATCTTCAGCGAATAAGTGGCAGTCTCGTCGCACAACTCACTCGATATTGTGCTGATTGCCGAGTAGGGCGTTTCGTTCGCGGTGAACCTTTGCACGGAGGGCGTCTACGAAGGCGGCTACCTCGGGGCGGCGGAGGGTTTCCGAGCGAGCGACTAGCCAGTAGGCGAGTTGGACGGAGACCTTGCCGGGGAGGATTCGGGTCAGATCAGGATGGCGGTCGGCCATGAAGCAGGGCAGTAAGCCGATGCCTGCGGCGGCTCGGGTTGCCTCGAGATGCACGAAAACGTTTGTGGAGGTTACGGATTCGCGCATGGCAGGGACGAAGCTGGAGGCCAAGTCGAGGTCGTCGACCTGGAGCATGGAGTCGATGAAGTAGACGAGTGGGTGGGCGGCCAGTTCGTTGATTGTTGTTGGAGTCCCGCGTTCGGCTAGATAGTCGCGGCTGCCGTAGAGGCCTAAGCAGTAGTCGGCGAGGCGGATTGCGGTGGCGCGATGAACTTGGGGTTCGCCGACTACCACTTCTAGGTCCAAACCGGAGCGTTGGTTGGAGGCTCTTCTGGTGGTGGCGACTATTTCGACGGTGATCTTGGGGTGTTGGCGTTGGACTTCGGCGGCGGCGGGGGCGGCGAGGTAGGCGCTGAAGCCGTCAGTGGCCGAAATGCGTACTACGCCTTCGAGGACTCGGCTGCCGCTCGCGTCGGCGGCGAGGGATTTGACAGCCGATTCGACCAGTTCGGCGGCGGCCAGTGCTTCCCTGCCGAGTTCGGTGAGTTCCCAACCGCCTGCGGCGCGGGTCAGTACGCGGCCGCCGAGGGAGTGTTCGAGCGCGGCGATGCGGCGGGAGATGGTGGTGTGGTTGATGCCGAGCTCCTCGGCCGCGGAGACGAAACGGCCCGATCGGCCGACTGCCAGCAGAACAAGGAGGTCGTCCGCGCTCGGCCGGCGGTTCACCCCCGATGACACCGCGCTCATATCTGCATACTCGCAGATACCTACTGCACATCTGGTCATTGCGGACAAACCCATCTGCACTAATACTTCGTTGCAGCCGAGATTTGTGGGGGCCATCACATCTACACCCTGATGTGACCCCTGGCACGAAGGAGAGTTCGATGAGCGTGCGCAGTGCTTTGTGGCCGAGTGACCCGGATGGGGTGCCGACCGGCTTGAGACGGGTGGTAGCCGCATCGATGGCGGGCACGGTCGTCGAATGGTACGAGTTCTTCCTCTACGGCACCGCCGCGACGCTGGTGTTCAGCAAGGTGTTCTTCGCCAAGGACACCAGCGACCTGGACGCGATCCTCGCCGCCTTCGTCACCTACGCGGTCGGCTTCGCGGCTCGCCCCCTGGGCGGTGTCGTCTTCGGGCATTTCGGCGACAAGTACGGACGCAAGAAGCTGCTGCAATTCAGTCTGATCCTGGTGGGTGCCTCGACGTTCCTGATGGGTTGTCTGCCGACGTTCGGTCAGATCGGCTACTGGGCGCCCGCGCTGCTGGTGGTGCTGCGCTTCATCCAGGGCTTCGCGGTCGGCGGTGAATGGGGTGGCGCGGTTCTCCTTGTGGCCGAACACAGTCCGACCCGCAGTCGCGGTTTCTGGGCGAGCTGGCCGCAGGCCGGGGTACCGATGGGGAACCTGCTGGCGACGGTCGTGCTGCTCGTGCTGACCAGTTGGTTGTCGGACGCGGCCTTCCTCAGTTGGGGTTGGCGCGTGGCCTTCTGGCTGTCCGCGGTGGTCGTACTCGTCGGCTACTACATCCGCACGAAGGTCACCGACGCGCCCATTTTCGTTGCCGCACAACAGGAAGTGGAGCAGATCAAGGCGACCTCACTGAGTGTCGTCGAGGTGCTCAAGCGCTACCCCCGCGGCGTCATCACCGCCATGGGACTGCGTTTCGGTGAGAACATCCTGTACTACCTGGTGGTCACCTTCACCATCACGTATCTCAAGGTGCAGGTGCACGTCAACACCCAGGTCATCCTCTGGTGGCTGCTCGCCGCGCACGCCGTGCATTTCATGACGATCCCACTGGTCGGGCGGCTCTCCGACCGCTTCGGCAGGCGACCGATCTACCTGATCGGCGCGCTCACCGCGGGCACCTGGGGCTTCTTCGCCTTCCCGATGATGGACAGCGGGCACAACGCGATCATCCTGTTCGCCATCATCATCGGCCTGGTATTCCACGCGTTCATGTACGCGGGCCAGCCCGCGATCATGGCGGAGATGTTCCCGACCCGCATGCGGTATTCCGGTGTGTCCCTGGGCTATCAGGTCACCTCGATCGTGGCGGGCTCGCTCGCGCCGATCATCGCCGTGCGCCTGCTCAACACCTACAAGTCCGCGGTACCCATCGCGATCTACCTGGCCATCGCCGCGGCGGTCACCGTGGTCGCCGTCTTCTTCGCCCGTGAAACGAAAGGTCTGGACTTGGAAACAGTCGACCTGGCCGATGCCGAATACCTGGCCGGTAAGCCCGCCACGGTGGCCGCCAAATGAGCGACCTCACCGGCCGTTCCGCCCTGATCACCGGCGGCGCCAGCGGTATCGGCGCCGCCTGCGCACGGACCCTCGCCGCCCGCGGTGCGCTGGTCACCATTGCCGATATCGACGAGGTCGGCGCCAAGGCGCTGGCCCGCGAACTCGACGGAAGGTCGTGGGCGGTAGATCTTCTCGACGTCGAGGCACTGGAAAAGCTCGACCTCGAAGCGGACATTCTGGTGAACAACGCAGGGGTGCAAAGCATCAGCCCGATCGAGGACTTCGCCCCACAACAGTTCCGCACCCTGCTCACCCTGATGGTCGAAGCGCCGTTCCTGCTCATCCGGGCGGCCCTGCCGCACATGTACCAGCAGGGCTTCGGCCGGATCATCAATATCTCGTCGGTGCACGGGATTCGGGCGTCGGAGTACAAGTCCGCCTACGTGACGGCCAAGCACGGCCTGGAGGGCCTGTCCAAGGTCACCGCACTGGAGGGCGGCAGGCACGGCGTCACCAGCAACTGCGTCAGTCCCGGCTACGTCCGAACTCCGTTGGTGGACAAGCAGATCGCCGACCAGGCCAAGGCACACAACATCGCCGAGCAAGAGGTGCTGGAGAAGATCCTGCTCACCGAGAGCGCGATCAAGCGCCTGGTCGAGCCGGAAGAGGTTGCCTCACTGGTCGGTTGGCTCGCCTCGGCCGACGCGGGCATGGTGACCGGCGCCTCCTACACCATGGACGGTGGGTGGAGCGCTCGATGACCGAGCGCTCATCCCAAGGCCGACAGTGCCATTCGGCGCAGGATCGGCCTGGCGCGCACGGCGGTCGCCGTGCTCGCGCTGTGCGGGGTGGAGTTGATCAGCCCGAAGGCGGCGTGGGCCTGGACCCGCGCCGTCTCCTCGGGTAGCCCGGGATGCAGTTCGCGCAGTACCGTGACCCAGATTTCCACGTATTGCCGCTGGGTACGGCGCAGCTCCCGCCGGGCGGTGGTTGGCACGTTCTCCAGATCGCGGTCCTGGATCCGGATCAGATCCGGGTCGCCGAGCGCGAAGTCCAGGTGGAAGTCGACGAGACCGTCCAGCGCCTCCGCCGCGGTCGTGGTGCGCGCGACCACCGCCTTGCCGCCGTCGAGCAGCCGCTGGCTGACGCCGACGAGCAGTTCCACCAGCAACGCTTCCTTGTTCGGGAAATGGCGGTAGACCGCAGGTCCGCTGATGCCGACGGCCGCACCGAGGTCGTCGAGGCGCATGCCGAGGAAGCCGCGGTCGGCAATGAGCCGAGCACCGGCATCGAGAAGCTGTTCCCGCCGCTGCGCCTTCAGCTGTTCACGGCGGGTGAGCGTGCCGTGGTCAGTGCTGGTCACACGCGCTCCTTTCGCCCTACCTGGACATCTCGGTTAACCAAGATTAACCTGGATTCCAGTTATCGGCGACTAACTGGCCCGCCCGTCGCCCGACCACCACCCCTCATCGAGTCGCTCCGCGACGCTGACCCCGAGGATCAAGTGATGACCGTTACTGAACAGGCCGTCGACAACCAAGTCGCCCACAAGGCACTGGTAGACGACCTGAGCGCTCGGCTTGCCACAGCCGCGCTCGGCGGATCCGAGAAGGCGCGGGACCGCCACGTGGCGCGCGGCAAGCTGCTGCCGCGCCAGCGGGTGGACCAACTGCTCGACCCCGGCAGCCCCTTTCTCGAACTCTCCCCACTCGCCGCGACCGGGATGTACGGCGACGAATCCCCCGGCGCAGGCATCATCACCGGAATCGGGCGGGTGTCCGGCCGCGAGTGCGTGATCGTGGCCAACGACGCCACCGTCAAGGGCGGCACCTACTACCCGATGACGGTGAAGAAGCATCTGCGCGCCCAGGAGATCGCGCTGCAGAACCAGCTGCCGTGTGTCTATCTCGTCGATTCTGGCGGCGCCTACCTGCCCGAGCAGGACGAGGTGTTCCCCGACCGCGAACACTTCGGGCGCATCTTCTACAACCAGGCGACCATGAGCGCCAAGGGAATTCCGCAGATCGCCGCGGTGCTCGGCTCCTGCACCGCGGGCGGCGCGTATGTGCCCGCGATGAGCGACGAGGCGGTGATCGTGCGCAACCAGGGCACCATCTTCCTCGGCGGCCCGCCGCTGGTGAAGGCGGCGACCGGCGAGGTGGTCACCGCGGAGGAGCTCGGCGGCGGCGAACTGCATTCGCGCACTTCGGGTGTCACCGATCATCTGGCCGAGGACGATCAGGACGCGCTGCGCATCGTGCGCCGCATCGTCGCGACCCTCGGCCCGCGCCCGGCGAGCCCGTGGGCGGTGCTGCCGACGGTGGCGCCCGCCGCGCCCGAGGCGGAGTTGTACGACGTGGTGCCGGTCGACCTGCGCACCCCGTACGACGTCCGCGAGGTGATCCATCGCCTCGTCGACGGTGATCCGAACGGGGACAGCGCCTTCCACGAGTTCAAGGCCGAGTACGGCAAGACCCTGGTCACCGGTTTCGCGCATATCCACGGCCACCCGGTCGGCATCGTCGCCAACAACGGCGTGCTGTTCAGCGAATCCGCCATGAAGGGCGCGCATTTCATCGAGCTGTGCGACAAGCGCAAGATCCCGCTGCTGTTCCTGCAGAACATCACCGGGTTCATGGTCGGCCGCGACTACGAGGCGGGCGGCATCGCCAAGCACGGCGCGAAGATGGTCACCGCGGTGGCCTGCGCACGGGTGCCGAAGCTGACCGTGGTGATCGGCGGTTCATACGGCGCGGGCAACTACTCGATGTGCGGGCGCGCGTATTCGCCACGCTTCCTGTGGATGTGGCCCAATGCCAGGATCTCGGTGATGGGCGGCGAGCAGGCGGCCTCGGTCCTGTCGACGGTGCGCGGCGATCAGCTCGACAGCTCGGGACAGCCGTGGTCGGCCGAAGACGAGGAGGCGTTCAAGGCGCCGATCCGTGACCAGTACGAGAGTCAGGGCAACCCCTACTACTCGACGGCTCGCCTGTGGGACGACGGCGTCATCGATCCCGCGGACACGAGAACCCTACTCGGACTTGCCCTTTCGGTGTGCGCGCAAGCGCCGCTCGAACCCGTTTCCTACGGCGTCTTCCGGATGTGAGTGTGATGCTGAACAAATCTCATCCCGTCGGATTCGACACCATCCTCGTCGCCAATCGTGGCGAGATCGCGGTGCGTGTCATCCGTACGTTGCGCGCCATGGGGATTCGCTCGGTGGCGGTCTACAGCGACGCCGACGTGGACGCCAGGCACGTACACGAGGCCGACACCGCTGTGCGGCTCGGTCTGGCGCCCGCGCGCGAAAGTTACCTCGCCATCGACAAAGTGGTGGCCGCCGCCGTGCGCACCGGCGCGCAAGCCGTCCATCCCGGCTACGGATTCCTTTCCGAGAACGCCGCTTTCGCCGCGGCACTCGCGGACGCGGGCATCGTCTTCCTCGGCCCGCCCGTCCGCGCGATCGAGGTGATGGGCGACAAGATCGCGGCGAAGAACACCGTCTCCGCCTTCAATGTCCCGGTCGTGCCCGGTATCGCCAGGCCGGGTCTGACCGACGCCGACCTGATCGACGCGGCCCGCGAGGTCGGCTACCCGGTGCTGGTCAAGCCGTCGGCCGGCGGTGGCGGCAAGGGCATGCGGCTGGTCGAGGATCCCACCAAGCTGCCGGACGCGCTGCTCAGCGCGCGCCGCGAGGCCGCCGCCGCGTTCGGTGACGACACCCTGTTCCTGGAACGCTTCGTCACCCGCCCGCGGCACATCGAGGTGCAGGTGCTGGCCGACCAGTTCGGCAACGTGCTGCACCTCGGCGAACGCGAATGCAGCCTGCAACGCAGGCATCAGAAGGTGATCGAGGAGGCGCCGTCCCCGCTGCTCGACGCCGCGACGCGGGCCAGGATCGGCGCCGCCGCCTGCAACACCGCGCGCAGTGTCGACTACGTCGGCGCGGGCACGGTCGAGTTCATCGTCTCCGCCGACCGGCCGGACGAGTTCTTCTTCATGGAGATGAATACCCGGCTGCAGGTGGAACATCCGGTGACCGAGCTGGTCACCGGCATCGACCTGGTGGAGTCCCAGGTCCGGGTCGCGGCCGGGCAGAAGCTCGCGGTGGAGCAGGCCGAGATCCGGATGATCGGGCACGCCATCGAGGCCAGGGTGTACGCCGAGGATCCCGGTCGCGGGTTCCTGCCCACCGGCGGCACGGTGCTCGACCTGTCCGAGCCCGAAGGCGTTGGGGTCCGGGTGGATTCGGGCTTGCGCGTCGGCACTGTGGTCGGCAGCGATTACGACCCGATGCTGTCGAAGGTCATCGCGCACGGTGCCGATCGGACCGCGGCGATCGCGAAACTCGATCGGGCACTGGGCGATACGGTACTACTCGGGGTGACCAGCAATATCGAGTTCCTCCGCTTCCTGCTCGCCGACCCGAATGTCGCGGCGGGACATCTGGATACCGGACTGCTGGATCGCCGAGTCGCCGACTTCCACCCCGCCCCGGTCGGCGACGAACTGTTCCTGGCGGCCGCCACCTACCGCTGGCTGCGACGCTGGCCGACGGCACTGGCCGATCCCTGGCACGTCCCCTCCGGCTGGCGCATCGGCAACGCCGCTCCGACCGCTATCCGGCTGGCCGGGGGCGACCGGATCGAGCACGTCTACCTCACCGGCACCCCCACCGACGCGACGGCCCGCATCGACGAGGGCGAATCCAGTTCGATCACAGCGACTTTCGATGACAACCTGCTGTCACTGACACTGAACGGCATCCGTCGCGAATACCGGATCGCCGAACACGACGGACAACTGTGGCTGGCCGGACCATCCGGCATCGCGATGCTGCGCGAGGTCGCCGAGGCCAGCGTGCGCGGCACCACCGAACATGTCGGCGACGCCGAAATCAAGAGCCCCATGCCGGGTTCGGTGATCGCGGTGCAGGCCGACACCGGCAGCACCGTCGCCGCGGGTGCCCCGGTCGTCATCGTGGAGGCGATGAAGATGGAACACTCACTCACCGCGCCGATCGCCGGAACCGTCGAAATACTGGTGACGCCGGGCACCCAGGTGCGCCTCGATCAAGTACTTGCCCGCATTACCGCGACGCCTGTCGCCGAAACGCCCGATACCGCCGAGCGAGAAGGAAACCCAGCATGACCGACTTCCTGTCCACCGGCGCACTGCCGCAGGAGTACCGCGACCTGGCCATGACGGTCCGGGATTTCGCGCGGACGGTGGTCGCGCCGGTGGCCGCCGAGCACGACGCGAAGCACACCTTCCCGTACGAGGTGGTCGCGGGCATGGCCGACATGGGCCTGTTCGGCCTGCCGTTCCCCGAGGAGTACGGCGGCATGGGCGGCGACTACTTCGCGCTGTGCCTGGCGCTCGAGGAGCTCGGCAAGATCGATCAGAGCGTGGCCATCACCCTGGAGGCCGGCGTCTCGCTCGGCGCGATGCCGATCTACCGCTACGGCAACGACAAGCAGAAGCAGGAATGGTTGCCGCAGTTGACCAGTGGGCGATCCCTGGCCGCGTTCGGGCTCACCGAACCCGGCGCGGGCAGCGACGCGGGCGGCACCAAGACCACCGCGATCGTCGACAGCGGCGACTGGGTGATCAACGGCAGCAAGCAGTTCATCACCAACTCCGGCACCGACATCACCACGTTGGTCACGGTGACGGCGGTGACCGGCCAGAACGGTGGCAAGAAGGAGATCTCCACCATCCTGGTGCCCACCGACACCCCGGGCTTCGTCGCCGAACCCGCCTACAACAAGGTCGGTTGGAACGCCTCGGACACCCATCCGCTGAGCTTCACCGACGTCCGAGTGCCGGAGGAGAACCTGCTCGGCGAGCGGGGCCGCGGCTACGCGAACTTCCTGCGCATCCTGGACGAGGGCCGCATCGCCATCGCGGCGCTCGCGGTCGGCGCCGCGCAGGGCTGCGTCGACGAGAGCGTGCGCTACGCCAAGGAGCGCGAAGCGTTCGGCCAGGTCATCGGCCGTAATCAGGCCATCGCCTTCAAGATCGGCCGGATGGAGGCGCGGGCGCACACGGCCCGCACCGCCTACTATGACGCCGCGGCGCTGATGCTGGCGGGCAAGCCGTTCAAGAAGCAGGCGTCCATCGCCAAACTGGTGGCCAGCGAGGCGGCGATGGACAATTCCCGCGACGCCACCCAGATCTTCGGCGGCTACGGCTTCATGAACGAATACCCGGTGGCCCGGCACTACCGGGACAGCAAGATCCTCGAAATCGGTGAGGGCACAACGGAAGTGCAGTTGATGCTGATCGGACGGGAGCTCGGACTGTGACTGACACCGAGAACTTGCGCCGAGTCGTGCAGACCGGCATGTGGTTCGAGGAACTCGAAACCGACGTGCTGTACGAGCACCGGCCGGGCCGCACCATGACCGAGACCGACAACGTGCTGTTCAGCACGCTGACCATGAATCCGCAAGGGCTGCACATCGATGCGGCCTACAGCGAGGCCCAGGAGCCGTTCCATCAGCGCCTGGTCAACTCGCTGTTCACCCTCGGCACCATGGTCGGCCTCGCGGTGGCGCACCTGACCCAGGGCACCACCGTCGCCAATCTCGGCTTCTCCGAGGTGAAGTTCCCGGCCCCGCTGTTCCACGGCGACACCGTCTACGCCGAAACCGTCGTGCTGGACAAGCGGGTGTCGAAGAGCAGGCCGGGCGAGGGCATCGTGACCTTCCGCCACACCGCGCGCAACCAGCACGGCACGATCGTCGCGGTCGCGGTGCGCAACGCGATGATTCGCCTGCGACCCGAATCCGGTCAGCCGTGACGTGGGAGATGCCGGGCCCGGCCTGGCTGTTCTGCCCGGCGGATCGACCGGAACGCTACGAAAAGGCCGCCGCGGCAGCCGATGTGGTGATCCTCGACCTCGAGGACGGCGTCGCCGCCGACGACAAGGCGGCGGCGCGCAAGGCCCTCGTAGCGACTCCGCTGGATCCCGAGCGCACGGTGGTCCGGGTCAATGCCGCAGGCACCGACGAGCACGCGCTCGATCTGGCCGCGCTGGCCGAAACCCGGTATCGGCGCGTCATGCTGCCGAAATGTGAATCGGCCGAACAGATTACGATGCTGGCCGAGTACGAGGTGATCGCGCTGATCGAGTCGCCGCTCGGCGCGCTCACGGTCAGCGACGCGATGAGGGCTGGCAACGCGATCGGCGTGATGTGGGGCGCCGAGGACCTCGTCGCCGGGCTCGGCGGCAAGTCGAGCAGGCACGCCGACGGCAGCTATCGCGATGTCGCACGCCATGTCCGGTCCACCTCGCTGCTCGCGGCCAAGGCGTACGGAAAGTTCGCGCTCGACTCGGTGTATCTCGACATCCGCGACCTCGACGGCCTACGGGCCGAGGCACTGGACGCGGTCGCCGTCGGATTCGACGCGAAGGTCGCCATCCATCCCAGCCAGGTAGCCGTCCTGCGCACGGCCTACGCGCCGTCGGCGGACGAGATCGACTGGGCCAGCAGGGTACTCGACGAAGTACCGAAGCATCGTGGCGTGTTCGCCTTCGAGGGCCGCATGGTCGACGCCCCCGTGCTGCGGCATGCCGAGCAGATCGTGCGGCGCGCAGCGCGCGCCTGACCACCAGTTCGAACAGCCAGGAGGAACGCGGTGCAACCACAGTGGGTGCCGACCGAGCAGGATATCGCCGACGCCAGGATCACCGACTTCGCGAAGTTCGTCGAGGGGCGCACTGGGGGACGGCAGTCGGCGGGGTGGGTGAACACCGGTGTCGCCACCCCCGACTACCAGGCACTCTGGCAGTGGTCGGTCGATGAGCTGGCCGAGTTCTGGCGGGCGGTGTGGGACTACTTCGAGCTCGGCGAGGTCGCGGGCGAGGTCCTCGCCAGCGCCGAAATGCCCGGCGCGCAATGGTTTCCCGGCACCCGGTTGAACTATGTCGATCAGCTCATCCGTCAGTTCCGCAGCGATCGGCCCGCGATCATCGGAGTCTCCGAGGACGCATCGCCGCGTGAGGTGTCCTGGGCCGAATTGATCGACGACACAGCGGCATTGGCGCGCACCCTGCGCGCCATGGGCGTGCAGGCGGGCGATCGAGTCGCGGGCTATCTGCCCAACATCCCGGAGACGGTCGTCGCGCTACTGGCGACCGCCGGCATCGGGGCGGTCTGGAGCGCCTGCGGCCAGGACTACTCCCCCAAGGCCGCACTGGATCGGCTCGGCCAGCTCGAACCCACCGTGCTGATCACCGTGGACGGCTACCGATTCGGCGGCAAGGCGCACGACAAGCGTGCCGACATCGCCGCGCTGCAAGCCGGTCTCGGCACGCTGCGCGGCACGATCGCCGTCTCCCAGCTCGGTCTCGAAGTCGCGGACGCGACCTCGTGGACCGACGCGATCGCCAACGACGAGGCCGCGCCCGCCGTGATCACCACGGAGCCGGTCGATTTCGACCATCCGCTGTGGATCGTGTTCTCCTCCGGCACCACCGGACTGCCGAAGGGCATCGTGCACGGCCACGGCGGCGTGCTGCTGGAACACCTCAAAGCCGTTGCCCTGCAAACCGATATCGGGCCCGACGACACCTTCTTCTGGTACACCAGCCCGAGCTGGATGATGTGGAACTTCCAGATCTCCGGCCTGCTGGTCGGCGCGACCATCGTCTGTTACGACGGCAGCCCCACCTACCCGGCACCGGATGGGTTGTGGCGCATCGCCGCCGAGACGCGGACCACCGTGCTCGGCACCAGTCCCGGCTACGTGCTCGCCTGCATCAAGGCGGGCGCCGTGCCGCGCACCGAGCACGACCTGTCCGCGCTGCGCTCGGTGGGCATCACCGGCGCGTCGCTGCCCACCTCGTCGGCGCTCTGGTTGGGCGAGAACGCCGGTGACCACGTCCAGGTCAATTCGATCAGCGGCGGCACCGACGTGGTGTCCGCCTTCATGGGCGCGTCCCGCATCGTCCCGGTCTGGCCTGGCGAGCTGTCGACCCGCTTCCTCGGCGCGGCGCTGGAAGCCTTCGACGGCACCGGGCAGCCGGTCCGGGGCGAGGTCGGCGAGCTCGTGCTCACCAAGCCGATGCCGTCCATGCCGGTCCGCTTCTGGCACGATCCGGACGGAAAGCGTTATCACGACGCCTATTTCGACATGTACCCCGGCGTGTGGCGGCACGGCGACTGGATCACGATCACCGACCGCAACTCCATCGTCGTGCACGGCCGATCCGACTCCACCCTCAATCGGCACGGCATCCGGATGGGCAGCGCCGATATCTACCAGTCCGTCGAACGCCTCCCCGAGATCGCCGAGGCCCTGGTGATCGGTGCCGAGCAACCGGACGGCGGCTACTGGATGCCGCTGTTCGTCGTGCTCGCCCCCGGCGCGGAACTCACCGAGGATCTGAAGACTCGCATCAAGAACACCATTCGCACGGAGGTCTCGCCGCGCCATGTTCCCGACGAGATCCTCCTCGCCCCCGGTATCCCGCACACCCGCACCGGCAAGAAGCTAGAGGTCCCGATCAAGAAGCTGTTCCAGGGTGCCGAGGCCGCCCGGGTCGTCGAACGCAGCGCCGTCGACAACCCGGACCTGCTCGACTGGTACTCCGCGCAGCGCCCGAACACCGGAAACTAGCGGCCCGCCCGGCACGGGCCGCTAGTGCCGGGGTTACCGGTAATAGGGATGCCCGCCCATGGAGGCCGTGAAGATGGCCGCCCGGGCGGCGCGGGCCTCGGCCAGATTGCGGTGTTCCTCGGGGGTGAGGCGGTACCGGGCCAGTACTCGGCGGGCCGAGTGGATCAGCGCGGGCCACACCGGTAGCTCACGGGGGAATGCGAACGTCATGATGGACTCCTTCAGGAGAAAGGCCCACCACCACAACCGATTTCGGATACGACCGAACGCCCGAATCGAAAACGCTTCGGGTTCAGTCGATCACACGGCGGCGGTGGGCCGGGAGCGAGTGAGAGGTCGAATCCGTACTCGGATACGGACTATCGCCTGACTTCACGTCCCTCACCTCCTTGCTGCCGAGACGCACACGCGTCGCCGAATACCGGTGTCGGACCATGCAAGGCAGGGGACGCCAACCGAAACGGCTGGGCGGGCACCCCTCTCGTCAGAGCTTCGGCACTGCACGACGTATCCCGTACCGGGAAGCCACCTGGGATCGCCCCTTAATCCGAAGCGATCTGTCCTGATCCTGGGCGTCTCTCGACGTCGTCGGATCAGTGGCCTGTGTTCGCGCAGGAGCCTCGCCTAGCGAGGTGCTGACCGACTCAGGATGGCCGTTCGGCGCGGCCGCGTCAAGTACGGTTGATTACCTGCCGCGTTATAGACCCGGTGGGATATATCTCCTAGCGTGGTATGAAACAGGTTCGTCTCATACTCAACGAAGGTGGCACTGTGGCCGCACAGGATGTTCGAGAACGCGACGAGACCGCCACCTATCCGCCGGGGTCGCGACTGCCCGCCTTCGTGCAGAGCCTGCTGTTCCAGCTCAACCGCCAGCGCTTCGTTCCCGCCGTCGCGCGCCGGTACGGCGAGGTCTTCACGCTGCGCATCCCGCCGGTCGCCGACCATTCGGTGGTGTACTCCCGCCCGGAACACATCAAGGAGATCTTCGCGGGCAACCCGCGCGACCTGCACGCGGGCGAAGGCAACCAGATCCTCGGCGTCGTCATGGGCCAGCACTCCCTGCTGCTCACCGACGAGGACGAGCACGCGCGCGCCAGACGACTGCTGATGCCCGCCTTCAACGGCTCGGCGCTGCGCGCCTACCGCGACCTGGTCGCCGACATCGCCGTCGCCGAAATCGACCGCTGGACACCGAGTTCCACGCTGAGCACGCTCGACCGGATGAACGCGCTCACCCTCGAGGTGATGATTCAGGTCGTATTCGGCGTCTCCGACGAACAGGCGCGCGCCGAGCTCGCGCCGCGACTGCGGCGGATCGTGCACCTGAACCCGCTGGTGTTCCTCGGGATCAAGTCGCCCATGCTCAGCCGAATCGGGCCGTGGAAGCGCTTCACCGAGAATCTGCGCGCGGTCGACGCCCTGCTCTACGCCGAGATCGCCGGCCGTCGGCGCGCACCGGACCTGGCCGAACGCACCGATGTGCTGTCCAGGCTGCTGCACGCGGGCACCGGCGACGATCACGATCCGCCGCTCACCGACGCCGAGTTGCGCGATCAGCTGGTCACGCTGCTGCTCGCCGGTCATGAGACGACCGCGTCGGCGCTGTCCTGGGCGCTGTACGAGATCGCGACGCATCCCGACATCCAGGAGGCGGCCGTCACCGCCGCGCGCACCGGCGACGACAAGTACCTCGAAGCCGTGCTGAAGGAAGCGATGCGGCTGCACGTCATCATCAACGGCACCAACCGAAAACTGACCAGGGACATGACCGTCGGCGGCCGGCGACTGCCTGCGGGCACGGTGGTGAACACCTCGATCCTGCTCGCGCACCGCGATCCCGACAACTATCCCGACCTCGCCGTCTTCCGACCGGACCGCTTCCTCTCCGGCGAGGTGGCGCCGAATACCTGGCTGCCCTTCGGCGGCGGGGTCCGGCGCTGCATCGGCGCCGGTTTCTCCCTCATGGAAGGCACCGTGGTGCTGCGGGAAGTCATTGCGCGGCACGCCCTTTCGCGCCCCGAGGGCGCGGCGCCGGAACGCGCGAAGACCCGCAACATCACCACGGTCCCCGAGGGCGGGGCCCGCTTGGTCATCACGCCGCGCGACTGATCGGGCAACAACGCTCGACGCACCTGCGGCCGATCGGCTGTGGCGCCCCTCACCTGCGACGACCCGCGCCTACGGGTCGGGTCGACGGCCACTGCCTTCGGTGCAGGTACCGCCCCGGATTCCGGGTGACTTGGGGCACCCGGCCGATCCGGCGGCCGCCCGGTACCGAGCCGTAGCCCGTCCCACCTGCCCTGATCAGTACGATGTCCGCATGAGTGTCGACAATCGCCGTACGGCGCGGAAGGCGAGTACCGGCGACTCGGCACCCCGGGAGATCCGGCGCAGGCCGAAGAATCGACGGGCGCAGATCGCCGCGGCCTCGGCCGCCGCGTTCGGCGCGCTCGGCTACCACGGCGTCAGCATGGAGGACATCGCCACCGGCCTCGGCATCAGTTCGGCGGCGCTGTACCGCCACTATCCGAGCAAATACGCGCTGTTCCGGGAGGAATTGCTGCGGGTCGGCCGGGCGATGACCGAGTCCGTCGAGCTGCCTGCCGAGGCCGCGGCCTGGTCGCCCGAGCGGCGGCTGCGGCATGTGCTCGACGCACTCATCGCCGTCACCATCGAGAACCGGCCGACCATCACCCTGGTGCGCTGGGAGGGCCGCTACCTCGAGCCCGACGATCTGACGCTGCTGAACGATCAGCAGTTCGCCGTGCTCGGTGCGCTCGGCAGCCAACTCGCCGAGCTGCGGCCGGAATTGACCGAGGACGACACGCGCGTCCTGCGCATGGCGCTGCTGAGCACGATCACCAGCATCGCCGACCACCACGCCACGCTTCCCGCGAAATCCCTTGCCCGACTGCTGAGTTCGGCGTGCCAGCCGCTGATCGGCACGGAACTGCCCGCGGAGCAGCCCGTCGAGCCGCTCCAGGTGGTCGAGATCCCGGACTCGTTCAAACACGAACTGCTGCTGCGCAAAGCGGTCGAGCTGTTCCACGAGCGCGGGTATCCCAATGTCAGCGTGGAGGACATCGCCACCGCCGCCGGACTGTCCGCCGCCTCGGCGGTGTACCGGTTCTATCGCGGCAAGAGCGATCTGCTCGCCGCGGCCTTTCGCCGTGCCGCGGAACGGGTTTCGGGCGCGGTCGGCCCGGCGGTCGCGACCGCGGCGAGCCCGGAGGGCGCCCTGACCGCGTTGATCGACCAGTACGTGGCGGGGTCGTTCGCCGAGCGCGCGCTGACCTACGTGTATTTCACCGAGTTCCAGCATGTTCCGGCGGAGGAACGCACGGTGCTGCGAAACATCCAGCGGCTCAGCGTCGAAGAGTGGGCGCGGCTGCTGCGCGAGGTGCGGCCAGAGCTGTCGCCTGCCGAGGCGCGCTTCCTCATCCACGCCGCGTTCGCGTTGGTGGTGGATCTGGGGCGCGCGTTCGACAACCAGCCGATGGCGGCGCAGGGCCGAGTTCGCCTGTTGATGCAGGTGGTTCTTTTCGGCCGTCCCGCAGCGGTCTAGGCACCCGGACAGACGGGCGCGACCGAGGTACCGACCGGTCGCTTATGTTACGCGATATTCCACAGAGATGACTCGGAAGAGCTAGAGGTAGTAGCCCGAATCATACTCGCATTGTGATCTTCGATTCAGTTTGATTTCAGGCAGGAAACGCTCCGCTGCCGAGCGTCCGGTTCGGCTACGATCGCGGCATGGGTGCCCAGGAAGGCCGTGCCGCGGACAAGGCGTCCGACCCGGCGGCGGCGCGCGTGGTCCGGCGGCGGCCGCGTGATCGACGGGCGCAGATCGCGGCGGCCTCGGCGGAGGCGTTCGGGTCGCTCGGCTACCACGGCGTGAGCATGGAGGACATCGCGTCCCGGCTCGACATCAGCTCGGCCGCGCTGTACCGCCACTATCCGAGCAAGTACGCGCTGTTCCGCGAGGAAGCCCTGCGGCTCGGCACGCTCAGCGAAATGGCGGTGCGCCTGCCTGATTCGGCCGACGGGCTGCCCGCCGCAGTACGACTCGGGCAGGTCATCGACGCGCTCATCGCGTCCTCGATCGCCAATCGCCGCAGCGCCGCACTGCTGCGCTGGCAGCGTCGCTATCTCGACGAGGCCGATGCCGCGGTCCTGGACAGCCAACTGGCCAAGGTGAATTCGGCCCTCATGTCGCTGCTCGCCGAGACGCGGCCGGAGCTGGACAAGGCGGACCGGGCGGTGTTGTCGGCGGCGGTACTGAGCGTGCTCAGCAGCATCGGCGATCATCATGTATCGATCCCGGTGCGCGCGTTGACCACCCTGCTCGGCGCCGCCTGCCGGACGGCCGCCCACTGTGCCCTGCCACCCTCCGCCGAGGACACCGAAACCATTGCAGCAATAGAGATTCCGTTGACCTTCAAGCACGAGCTGCTGCTCGCGCGTGCGATCGAACTGTTCCATGAGCGCGGCTATCCGAACGTGAGCGTCGAGGACATCGCCATCGCCGCCGGGCTGCCCGCCTCGTCGGCGGTGTACCGCTTCTATCGCAGCAAGGGCGATATCCTCGCGGCCGCGTTCCGTCGTGCCGCGGAACGGGTTTCGGCCGCGATCGGCCCGGCGGTCGCGGCGGCGGACGGGCCGGAACACGCGCTGACGACACTGATCGAGCTGTACGTGGCGGGCTCGTTCGCCGAGCGTGAGCTGACCTTCGTCTACTACGCCGAGATCAGCAATGTGCCCGCCGATGATCGGACGGTGCTGCGAAACATCCAGCGGCTCAACGTCGAAGAGTGGGCCAAGCTGCTCGTCGGCGTCCGGCCCGAGCTGTCCGCCGCCGACGCCAGGCTGCTGGTGCACGCGGCGCTGGCCCTGGTCGTCGATCTGGGCCAGCGCTTCGGCTCCGACGACCCGGTGTGCTCGCGGCAGCGGGTGGTTCACCTGATGCGGGTCGTGCTGTTCGGTCGCGAGGGCGGGTAGCTACTGCTGCGGCGGCGGGGCGAGCGGCGAGTTCACCTTGTTCACCAGCCAGCGGCCGTCGACCTTCTCCAGGCGCATCACCATGGACAGCTGGCCGGGTGCCGGTTTGCCCTGGGTGCCCGTGCTGGTGATGGTCTGGCCGATCACCACGATGGCCTCGGCGGAGGTCTCGTCGCCGGTCTTGATCGCGCACTGGACGTCGTTGACCTTCGACACCACCTCGCCCTGGGTGAGCACGTCGCGCAATTCCTTGCTGGTGCTGTCGAATTGCTTCTTCCAGTCGCCGGTCGCGCCGGCCAGGACGGCGGCGAAGTAGGCGTCCAGCTTCTTGGCGTCGTAGTCGGCCAGGACCGGGGCGTACTTGCAGGCGGCGGTGCGTGCGTCCGCATTGGCGTCGATGATCGCCTTGTTGCCCTGGTTCTGTATGTAGCAGGCGACCGTGGAAGTTATTGCGGCGCACAGCAACACAGCCGCCGCCGCGCGGAGCGCAATCCGTCCGGCTCGACCAGGTATGAGCCGACCGCGTTTCGTCTCGACCGGCTGTGCGGCATCCGCCGAATCTTCCTTTGCCACAAAATTACTCGATTCGACGGGCGCCGAATCCTCGGTCAGCGCGTCGATCTCGCCATCGTTGTCGTTCATCAGATGTGCTCCTATCTGCCAGGTGCCGGTCGGGACAGCTCGTTGCCGGTGACGCCGGGCGGCGGGCCGGATCCGTTGTCCGGCACGTTCGGTCGCGGCGCGTTGGCCGAGCCACGAACCTGCAGCGACGGATTGCTGGTGACGCAGTAGTTGTAGAGCCGCACCCTGGTATCGGCGGTCTTGTCGGTCGGCACCACGGGAATCGTGTCGTAGTCACAGCTCGGTCGCGGCCATGGATCGACGAGGGTGTGATAGGCGTTGTCGTGCGCCGGAATACCGATGGCCTCCGAACCGGTCCGCAGCGCGGGGAACAACGCGGCGATGGCTGGTGCGCGCAGCTTCGCGGCCCTGGTGATCGCGACGAAGTTGGTGACCAGGTTGGTCATCGGGTCCTCGGTGTCGCGCACGATGCCGCCGAGGGTGGCCAGCTGGCCCGGCCCGAGATCGAGGAACTTGCGGACCTCCTGATCGGCGGCGGTCATCTGCTGGAACAGCGCGCTGGAGCCGGTGGTCAGCGTGGTCAGGTCGGGTTGCGCGTGCGCGGTGGTGTCGGCGATCACCTCGAGGTTCTCGATGAGCTGCCTGGTCTGCGGTAGCAGATCGGTGAGCCCGGCCATGGCCCTGCTGATGCCGGAGATCATGTTGCGCAACCGATCCGGGCCACCGGCGAGGGCCTTGTCGAGCTCGTCGACGATCACATTGAGCCGCGCCGGATTCATTCCGCCGATCAAGCCGCTCATGCTGCCGAGCACCGACTGCACCGTCACCGGTGTCGTGGTCCGGGCGCGCTCGACCACCGAGCCGTCGCCCAGGTACGGCCCGCTGTCCACGTCCGGCCGGAAGTCGAGATACTGCTCCCCCGCCGCGGAGAGCCGGCCGACGGCGACGGTGCCGCCCACCGGAATCCTTGCCGTCTTGTCGATTTCGGCGATCGCCGCGACGCCGTCGCCGGAGATCCGGACGTTCTCGACCCGGCCGACTCGGGTGCCGCGGAAGGTTACGTCGTTGTTGGCCGCCAGACCGCCGGAATTCTGCAACTCCACCCGCACCGTGTACGTGCTCGGCAGCGGATTGATCCGCAGCACGTTCACGCCGAGATAGGACACCCCGAGCACGAGCACCAGGATCAGGCCGATATTCGCCACCGCGACTCGATGCCGGACCAGCCATTGCCACAACGGTGGATTCATCGCCCGCCGCCCTGCAGTCGGCCGATGACTTTCTCGATGACCTGCGCCAGACTGCCGATAAACGCAGGCACATCACCGATTTCGGGTGCCCTGCTGCCCTTCGGATCGGTCAGCGCGCCGACGCTCAGATAGGACACGGTGGCCGCGACCGCGAGCGCCGGGCCGTCCAGGCTGGCCGAGATCGACGGGTAGATGGCGTGCAGGCCGTCCAGTGCGCCCGCGAGATCGTCACCCATCTGGGCGAATCCGGACATGAGCCGCTGGATGCTGTCGAACAGGCTGAGGAAATCCGGGCCGGTGGTATCGGTGAAGTCGCCGAGCGCGGCCATGGTCACCGAGACCTTGGCGATGAGATCGGCGATGGCCCTGTTGTTTTCGGCGACCAGGCCGATCAGCGGCGGGAAGGTGTCCGCGGCAGCGCCCAATTCGGCTTTACGCCTGGCCAATTCGCCGGTGAGCGTGTTCATGCCGGACAGCACGCCATCCACGTCGGCGGTGCGCCGGTTGAGCGCGGCCAGCACGTCGGTCATCTCGGTGATCAGGTGCGACAGCTCCGGCGCGCGCCCGGCGAACATGGAGTTCATCTCGGCGGTGATCCGCGCCGCCTGGTTGAGGCCACCGCCGTTGAGCAGCAGCGAGACCGACATCATCAGCTGCTCCACCGAGGCGCCGGTCGCGGTGTGGTCGGGCGCGATGGTGTCGCCCGGCCGCAGCAGCTCGGCGCTGTCCTGCTTGGTGGGCAGGGTCATCGCGACGAACATGTCGCCGAGCGGGGTGGCCTGGCGCAGCTCGGCGGTGGTGCCGCGGGGCAGCTGGATGTCCTCGCGGATCTGCATCTCCACGTCGGCGAGGAAGTCGGTGGTGCTGATCGCGGAGACCATGCCGACGTCGGTGCCACCGATCTTGACGTGCGCGTTCGCGGGCAGGTTGAGGGCGTCCCGGAACACCGCGTGCAGGGTGTAGCCGGGGCCGCCGATGCCCGGCTTGGGCAGCGGCACGTTGTCCACTGTCACCGCACAACCCGAGGTCGCGCTGATCGCCGCCGCGACGGCTAGTGTGAACAGCATCGCGCAGCGATTCCGTGGGGGGCGGCGGTCGGGCGACGGGTGGGCAAGCGCGCGGGTCCTCATTTGGTCAGTCCGAGCAGCGCGGCAGTGAGTCCGAAGTCGGGGCCGAAGTCCTGGATCTTGCCGGTCCGGCAGCCGTCCAGGCGCATCTGCACCCGTTCGCAGAACACCGACAGTGCCTCGCCGTCGAGGACCGACTTGTCCAGCAAGCCGTGCAGGCGCAGCGCCTGATGTTCCCGGCTGGTCGCATTCGCCAGGTTCTGGAAGAACAGCGGTGTGACGTCGGCGATTTCGGTGACCGAGCGCGCGTTGGCCCGCATCTGTGCGGTGAGATTGGTGAAACGCGTTAGCGCGCCGAGCAATTGCTCGCGATTGGTGCCCACCACCGTCGACGTGTTGGTGACGAAGTCGTTGAGCTGAGTCAGCACCGCCTGCAGCCCTGGCGCCTGATCACCCATCAGCTGCACCATGTCGGTGAGCCTGCCGCTGAAATCCCGCACCGTCTGGTCGTTCTCGGCGATGATCTGGGTGATCTCGTTGAGTTTCACGATGGTGTTGGAGATCTGGTCGCCATTGGCCAGGCTCACCTCGAACGCCGAGGACATCGCGTCGAGGGTCGCGCGCAGCTTGTCCCCGTTGCCGTCGAGCAGCGGGAAGAGCACTCGGCTGGCCATCGGCCCGGTCTCGTTGTCGCCCTTCAACGCTCGGCCGAGCTGATCGAAATTATCCAGGATGCGGTCGAGTTCGACCGGCGTGCGGGTGTGTTCGAGCGGGATGTGCGCGCCGTCGGCGAGCACCGGGCCGTTGCCTTCATAGGCGGGCGCGAGTTCGACGTGCCGGTTCGTGATCAGTTGCGGCGAAACAAGAGCCGCGATCGCGTCGGCGGGCACCTTGACGTTCTTGTCGATGGACATGGTCACCTCGACATAGCTGCCCTTGGCCGTCACCGTGTCGACCCGGCCCACCGGGACACCGAGGATCGCGACGTCGTTGCCCGCGTACAGACCGGCGACATTCTCGAAATCGGCGCTGATTCGCAGATGTTCGCCGAGATACTGGTCCGGCAGCCCGCTCAGGCTGTCCGGCAGCAGCGAGCAGCCGGAGGCCACCGCAGCCACCCAGCACAACAAGGCGGTTTTCAGAAAAGTACCTATTTTCATCAGTTGCACCCCTGTACCGCGCCGGCGAAACACAACCAGTTGTCCGGGAAGATCCACGGCGCCCACACGTCGCCGTAGGGTCCGTTGCCGAGCGCATTGTTGAACTGCCGCAAGGCGACCGGCATGATCTCGTAGAGCGAGTCGAGGTTGTCCCGGTTCTTCTCCAGGCCCTCGGACATGGTGTTCAGGCTCTGGATCATCGGCCCGAGCTGATCGTTGTTCTCCAGGCCCATCTGCTGCAGCAGCCGGGACAGCTCGGCGACGTTGTCCAGCAACGACTTCAGCATGGTCTGGCGCTGCGCGACGGCGTTCCCGATCGCCTCGCCGCGAGTCAGCAACAGCAGCACGCTGTTTCGATTGTCCGACACCAGCTGCGAGACCTGATCCATGCCCTTCAACAGCACGTCGACCTCGTCGCGGCGATCGTTGATCACCTTGGCCAGCGCACCGACACTGTTCAGCGCCTCGACGGTGAGCTGCGGCGAATCACCCATCTGCGTGCTGAGCAGGTCCAACGACTGACGCAGCTTGACCGGATCGATCCGCTCGATGCGCTCGAACGACGACTTGTACACCGGATCACGAATGACCTTGCCGAGGTTGTACGGCACGGAGGTATTCGCCAGCGTGATCCGGTTGCCCGGCAACCCTTTTCCATTGCCAGGTACCAGCTCGACGTGCAGCTTGCCGAGAATGGTCGTCATCTTGATGGCCGCGTGCGCGTCCGGACCCAGCCGTAGGTCCCGGCGCACCCTCAGGTCCACCACGACTTTCGCACCATCGAGCCGCACCGCGCGCACCGAACCGACCTCGATACCGGACACGTCTACCGACGTGCCCGTCCGCAGTCCCGCCGCCTGAGCGAACTCAGCCTGAATCGTCTTGTCCCCCAGCCGCGCCTGGGACAGCGCACTGGAGGCGACCAGCAGCAGCACCACCGAACCCGCCGCGAGCAGGCCGAGCCACAGCAACCTGTTGCGCGGCAATCGGACCCGGCCGACCAGGGACCGCGCTCGTGTCATCACCGGCACACCTCCGATTGCGAATTGCCGCCGACCTGCGAGAAGAGCCCGGGCGGCAGCAGTACACCCCACAGCGAGACATCGAGGCGGCAGATGTAGGCATTGCCGTAGGCGCCGTAGCTGGTGAACCGGGCGATGCCATTGAGCAGATTCGGCAGCTCGACGGCCGCCTGGTCCAGCGAGGCGCCGTTGAGCAGCAGCAGCGCGACGCCACTCGTCGCATCATTCTGCGCCCGAGCGATATTCGGCTTCACCTGACCGATCAGCCGAGCCAGCGAGTCGGTCGAGGTGGCCACCTGATCGACCGAACCCTTCAAAGACTCACCCTGCGCGTAGAGCGATTCAACGAGCGAACGTGCCTGGGTGATCAGCGTTTCCAGCTCGCCGCTGCGATGCGCCAGCCCGGCGATGACACTGCTCAGGTTGCTGATCACATCGCCGAGGATCTTGTCGCGCTGCCCGAAGGTGCCCGCGAGCTCGGCGGCCTGGGTGATCAACGCGCTGAGCGAGACGTTGTTCCCCTGCAGGGCCTGGATCAGCGTCTCCGACAGCGAATTGATCTGATCCGGTTGCAGCACACTGAACAGCGGCTCGAACCCGGACAGCAGCGCCGACACATCGAACGAGGGCTCGGTGTGGTCGAGCGGTATCGCCGAACCCGCGGCTAGTACCTGGCCGTCGCCCGCACCGGGCACCAGCGCGATATAGCGCTGGCCGATCAGGTTCTGGTAGCGCACCAGGGCTTTCGTGGTGCTGGTCAGCCGCTGCCTGCGCTGGATGCGGAACTCGATGCGCGCGCGATAGTCACCGTCGAAGTCGATGCCGTCCACCCGGCCGACCCGCACGCCCGCCATTCGGATGTCGTCGCCGACGCGCAGGCCGAGGACGTCGGAGAAGGTGGCGGAGTAGGAGTCGGTGTCGCCGGTCACCGAGCGCTGCAAGGTGGACCAGATCGTGTAGGTCAGCATGACCGCGACCACGGCGAAGAGGCTGAAGCCGATCAGCGCCTTACCTGATTTCATGGTCATCGCCCCTTGTCTGCAGGGGTGACCGAGCCACCGGCCAGCAGGGGCGACAGCAGCAGATACTGCGCCGCGGTTGGCTGACCGCCGACGATCGCTGCGACCGCATCCGGACCACGTAAACCGTTGGCCCCTTGGTTATTCGGTGCTGGATCTTTCGCGGCGGCCGGTGCGGTGAGTCCCGGAATCATCGGGATACCGGGAATGGCGGGCAACGTTGGCACCACCGGCTTGGGCCCGGCCGCGTCCAACCAATTCGGCGTCAACTGCGCCGGATACTCCTGTGGTGGCGCGACTTCCGGCACCGAGGCGCCGCCACACCGTGGCCCGGCCATACTGCCGTAACGCGGGCAATCGGCGGCCGTGTACTGCTGGAACGGGGTGAAGGACACGTCCATCTTCCAGATCATCTGGCGACTCGGTCCGAAGCCGAAGACCGAGCGCAACTTCCGCAGGGAGACATTGAGATTGGCGGCCGTCTGCTGGAGCGCTTGTGGATCCTCAGCCAAGCTGCCGAACAGTCCACCGAGACCCGAGACCACTTCCTTACCCGCGTCGGGGTTTCGGGCGAACAGCGAATTCACCGAGTCGACCGCCCCGCTCGCGTTGGTCAGCAGCGCGACGAGCTGGTCGCGTCGTTCGGTGAGCGTCCGGGCGGTGGTCACCGAATCCGACAGCACCCCGACCAGATCAGGCGCGGACACGCTCAATGCCGTTGTGGCGCGGCCGAGATCGCCCAGCAGGTTGCCGATTCCCGGAATGGCATGCATCTGGGTGAGCCAGAGGTCCAGGCGTTCGATGGTGGACCCTGGAGCGCGCACGGTCGGGTCGAGCGCGTCGGCGAGCGTGGCGAGCACCCGGCCCAGCTTCTCCGGCTGGATGTGGTCGAGCACATCCCGCAGCACGCTGAGTGTGGTCTGCAGCTGAACGGTGCCCTCGCTGGTGTCCTCGGGGATCTCCGCTCCCGCGCGCAGGGTTTCGATGGTGTGCCCGTTGTCGACGAGCTCGATCGCGGTCACGCCGAAGATGTTGTTCGGGATGACCCGCGCCGTCACCGCCGCCGGAATCATTGATGCGACAGCCGGTTTCAGGTCGATCTCGGCGCGCTGCCGCTCTCCCTTGGCCACGACTTCCACACCGGCCACCGAACCGACGATCATGCCGCGGAACTTCACGTCGGCGTGTTCGGGCAGTCCGTCACCGGTGCTGGTGAGCAGCGCGACAACACCCACCTTGTCCTCGAAGCGGCCGGTGTAGCGCAACCCGAGCAGGAACAGCAGCAGCAGTATCACCGTCGTGAGCGCGATGCCCGCGAGCGAGAGCTGGCGCGGGCTCGGCCCGCGGCCACTGGGATCGATGATCACGGCGCCGCCTATCCCGAGATCCGGATGCCGGGGTCGATGCCCCAGATCGCCAGCGTGAGAAACAGATTCGCGAACACCATGACGACGATCACCATCTTGATCGCACGTCCCGCCGCCTGCCCGACCCCCTCCGGACCGCCGGTGGCGACGTATCCGTAGTAGCACTGCAGAAACGTCGAGATCAGCACGAACACCACCACTTTGAGCACCGAGTAGAAAACGTCGGCGCCGTTGAGGAATTGGAAGAAGTAGTGGTCGTAAGTGCCCGCGGAGGTGCCGCCGAGAAACAGCACCGACAGCTTGGTCATCAGGTACGCGACCGCGAGACCCACGCTGTACAGCGGGACGATGGTCAGCGTCGCCGCGATCATCCTGGTCGTGATCAGGTACGGAAGAGGGCGGATGGCAATGGATTCGAGCGCGTCGATCTCCTCGGAGATCCGCATCGCGCCCAGCTGCGCGGTGAAGCGGCAGCCCGCCTGAATCGCGAAGGCCAGCGTCGCCAGGATCGGTCCGATCTCACGGGTGGTGGCGAACCCGGAGATGGCCCCGGTCAGCGGGTTCATCGTGAGCAGATTCAGCGCGGTGTAGGACTCCATGCCGACGGTGATCCCGCCGAAGCCACACAGAATGACGACGACACCGACGGTGCCGCCGCCCACGATCAGCGACCCGTTGCCCCACCCGACGTCCGCGGTGAGCCGCAAGACTTCCTTGCGATAGTGCCTGAGCGCGAACGGTATCGCCACGATCGCCGCGACAAAGGTGATGGCCTGATGACCGAGCCGCTGATTGGCCCGCACCGGTCCGCGCACGGCACCGCCGACAATGCGGAAGGGCTGCAACGCCGGTGGCGTATAGCGCGAGCCCATCTCAGAGCACCTTCGCCGGGAACAACGTGTTGTACACCTGGGTGATGATGATGTTGGTGGCGAACAGCATCAGCGCCGAATTGACCACCGCCGCGTTCACCGAATTCGCGACGCCGCCGGGTCCGCCCCTGGTGTGCAGGCCGATATCGCAGGCGATGATCGCGGTGAGCGCACCGAAGATGGCGGCCTTCAGCAGCGCGACGATCAGGTCGTTGGCGACGGCGAAAGAGGCGAAGGTGCTGATGAACGAGCCCGGCGTGCCGCCCTGCGCATAGACATTGAACAGATAGCCGGTCGCGAAGCCGACGAAGACCACGAATCCGCACAGCAGCATGCTCACCAGCACCGCGGCCGCGAGCCGCGGCGCGACCAGCCTGCGGATCGGATCGACGCCCATCACCATCATCGCGTCGATCTCCTCCCGGATCGTGCGGGAGCCGAGGTCAGCGCAGATGGCCGAGCCGACCGCTCCCGCGATCATCAGCGAGGTGACCAGCGGCGCGCCCTGCCGGATGATGCCGAGCCCGCTGACCGCGCCGATGAAGGTGGTCGCGCCGACCTGACTCACCAACGCGCCCAACTGAATTGAGACCACCACTGCCACGGGTATCGCGACGAACACCGTCGGCGCGGCGGACACGCTTGCCATGAACGCGCACTGCTTGATGAACTCCTGGAACGGGAACCGGCGCGTGAGCAGCGCGCGGAACATCTCCAGCACCGCGTCGCGACCGAGCCGCACCTGCCTGCCCAGCGTCTCCAGCGAGCGCTGTGGGTGCCGCTGCCACAGACCGCGCAGGTCGTCGACGGCTTTCTCCAGATCGGTCCGGTCCGGCGGTCGTTCGGTGATGGTCACGAGTTACCGCCTCATCAGGTCATGCACACGTTCGAGAAGGTGAGCACCGGCCAGCACACGATCGATCCGAGGAACGAGATGACCACGTCGATGCCGTGCATATCGCGTAGGTGGCTGGTGTGCGTCAGCGTCCAGACCACACCGATCAAGCCGTACGGGATGCCGAGAATGATGAGCGTCCCGAGGAACTCCGAGACCTTCATCTCGTAGCTGAGTATCCGATCCAGCCTCTTGAGCATGCGCGTCCTTTCGCGTGCCGGTCGACGGTGACCGGCCGCCCACGGCGGGACCGAATGGGGATCCGCCGTTGGATCCAGCCGAACACCTCGCGGTCCGGTATGGGCCCGTATGTTACGCACGATTCCGGACTCTATGTAAGCCTTTTGCCTACATTCATAGCCAGACATGCAGGAATATCCCCATGCAGCCGGACCTGTTGACGTGCGAGTCCCACTGGACTTAAGTTATCAATAGTTCACAGCTTGTTCACGCCTTGTGGAGTCGATTCCGGACACGAAAGGACTCCTCCATGACCGCCGCCCACCCCTCGGAGCACGCCGCGCCGCTGACGAAGGACCGCACGCGAATCCACATCGGCACCGCCCACCGCCCGGTCACCAAGCGGGCGCTCGAGCTGACCGACGCGCTGGACTTCTGGTCCTTCGCGGGCGCCGCGGCCAATGTCGCGATGCAGATGGCCCGGCCCGGCGTCGGATACGGCGTCGCGGAGAGCAAGGTCGAGTCCGGATCACTGATGCGACACCCGTGGAAGCGAGCCCGCACCACAACGCAGTATCTGGCCGTCGCCATTCTCGGCACCGAGGAGGAGCGCCTGGCCTATCGGGAGGCGGTGAATGTCGCACACCGGCAAGTGCATTCGGCGCCGGGCGCACCGGTGAAGTACAACGCGTTCGACCGGAATCTCCAATTATGGGTCGCCGCTTGCCTGTACATCGGCTTCGAGGACACCTATCAACTGCTGCAAGGCCGGATGAGCGACGAGCAGGCCGAGGCGTTCTACGCATCATCATCGACACTCGGCACCACGCTCCAGGTGACCGAGCAGATGTGGCCTGCCACCCGAGCGGAATTCGATCAGTACTGGAACGAGGCCTGCGAGCAGGTCGCGATCGACGAGTTCGTCCGCGGCTACCTGAACGACCTGCTGAACCTGCGAATGATCCACTGGTATCTGCGGTTGCCGTTCCGAAACCTGTTGAAGTTCCTCACGATCGGCTTCCTCGCGCCCATCTTCCGCGAACAACTCCAGGTCGAATGGACCGCCACCGATCAGCGCCGGTTCGAGCACCTTTTCGTATTCGTCGCCTTCGTCAACCGATTCATCCCGCGCTTCCTCCGGCACGGCGGAACCTACAGTTTGATGGCGGATGTCCGACGCCGAATCAGCAAGCAGAAGAACCTCATCTGAGTCTCAGCGGCGAGATGACACCGCCGTCCGGACGACAGACGCCCGGACGGCGGAGACCCCTCGATGCGAGCAAGTACTACGGGCAGAGCGCGTGACTCAGCATGGCCATCAGGTCGGGCTTCGCATCCACCGATTCAGTGAACGCAAAGGTCACCGCGCGACCGTCCGGGGTCGCGCCGGACAGGGTGTTGTAACCGTAGATTCCACCTGAATGGCCGAGATACTCTGCGCCACACGATAACTTGGCGTATCCGAGACCGAGTCCGTAGTACATCTGCGCGCCCTCATCCGTCAGCACGCCGTCGCGCATCTCACGCAACTCCGCAGCAGGGACCACCTGGCCTGCGAGCAGCGCAGAATAGAAGCGGTTCAAGTCGGCGCCCGTCGAGACCATTCCGCCCGCGGCCCACGGCACCGATGGCTCGATGCGCGTGACATCGGTGAGCGTACCGTCCACCACCGCATAGCCTTTGGGATGCGGTCCACGGATCTCACGATCACCCGGACCGGGCAGGTAGGTGTCGGCCAACCCTTGCGGCTGCAGGATGCGCCGGTTCAACTCATCAACATACGTTGCGCTGGTGACCTTTTCGACGAGCATGGCGGCGACGTAGTAGTTGGTGTTGCTGTACTGGTACCGCGCCCCGGGCGCGAAGTCGGCGGGCCGCGCCAACGCGATCGCCATCCCCTCGGCGGGCGTCATGATCCGGTTCTCCTGTGCCGCACGATATTCGTCGACACGCGGATCCTTGGTGATCTCCGGCAATCCACTCTGGTGCCGCAAGACCTGCCGCACCGTGATCCGATGCCCGTCGATGCCATCGCCCCTCAGCAGTCCGGGCAGATAAGTCTCGACCGGCTCGTCCAGCCGCACCTTCCCCTCCGCGACGAGCTGCAGCACGATCGAACTCACAAAGGTTTTCGAGATGCTGCCGATCCGGACCTGCTGCGCCGGATCGGTCGGAATCGGTGCGCCCGTGGCGATATCGGCGACACCGCTGGTGAGCGCGACCGTCTTGCCGTTATCGGTGACGGTGGCGATCGCCCCGGTAACTCCGGTTGCCACCACACCGTCGATATCGGCCTGCACGGCACGAATCTTGTTGTCCGACACAGCAGGCACGGCAGCCGCCTCCTTGTCCGTCGTGCACCCTGCGAGCAGCGCAACCGCGGAAATGGCGACGATGATCGGTCCGAATCGCATACCCGAAACGCTATGGACCGCACGCCCACACCCACATCGGGGACGCACCCTGAGATTCCCCTGATCTCACCTCACTGGCAAGGATGAGTCAGCACTTGCGCTGGAGCGCACTCCAACTTCTACAGTCGTCCCCATGACCAGCACTCAGCAGACCACCGGCCAGAACGATCGTTTCGAGCGCGGACTCGCGCTGCTCCAGCAGATCGGTGGGCAGGAACGCCCGGCCGTGCTGGACAGCCTGGCCGATATCGCCCCCGACCTGGGCCGCATCACCGTGGAGTTCGGCTACGGCGACATCCTCTCCCGCCCCGGCCTGACGCTGCGCGAGCGGCAACTGGCCACCGTTGGCACGCTGGCCGCGCTCGGCAACGCGGCACCGCAGCTGCGGTTCCACATCGACGGCGCGCTCAACGTCGGCGCGACTCGCACCGAGATCGTCGAGGTCCTCATCCACGCGAGCGTCTACGCGGGCTTCCCGGCCGCGCTGAACGGCCTGAACGCCGCCAAGGAGGTGTTCGCGACGCGAACCGACCTGCCCGCCGAGCCCGCCGCGGCCGGGGCACCGGACGGCGACCGGTTCGAGCGCGGTTCGGCCGCCCTGGCCGAGGTCGACGGGCACGCGGGCGAGCAGGTCATCGCCGCGCTGCAGGACATCGCCCCGGACTTCGCCCGCCTGCTGATCGAATTCTCCTTCGGCGACATCTACTCCCGGCCCGGGCTCGACCTGAAGACGCGCGAGATCGTGTCGGTGGCCATGTGCACCGCGCTCGGCGTCGCGCCGCAGCTCGGCGTGCACATCCACGGCCTGCTCAATGTCGGCGGCACCGAGACCGAGGTGGTCGAGGTGCTGATCCAGATGGTCGGGTACGCCGGATTCCCGGCCGCGCTCAACGGAATCGCGGTGGCCCGCACGGTCTTCGCCGAGCGCAAGACCCATCAGAATTCCGATGTCTGATATCGGCGATCCCATTGGTTAGTCTACGGAGACAGTCCTAGTGTCGGTGACATGGCGAAACTACTTTTTGTACTGACCGGTGCCGACACCTGGACGCTTGCCGACGGAACCCCTCATCCGACCGGATTCTGGGCCGAGGAGTTCGCCGTGCCGTATGAGGCAGCAAAGGCCGCAGGGCACGAGATCGTCATCGCCACCCCCGGTGGGGTCGTGCCGCCGGTCGACCAGGGCAGCCTCTCCCCTGACTTCAACGGCGGCCAAGAGGGTGCCGACCAGCGGGCCGCGGTACTGGCCGCAAGCACCGAACTACAGCACCCCATCAAGCTGTCCGAGGTCGACCTCGCCGACTATGCCGGGGTCTTCTACCCGGGCGGCCACGGGCCGATGGAGGACCTCGCGGTGAACGCCGAGTCCGGCGAACTCCTCACGGCCGCACTGCAATCCGGCAAGCCGCTGGCCATCGTGTGCCACGGCCCCGCCGCGCTGCTGGCCGCCGTCGATGCCGACGGTAGCAACGCCTTCGCGGGCTACACGCTCACCGGCTTCACCAACGAGGAGGAGCGGCAGGGCGGCCTGGCCGACAAGGCCAAGTGGCTGCTGCAGGATCGCCTCGTAGCGCTGGGCGCCGACTTCCAGGAGGGCGAGCCGTGGGCGCCGAAGGTCGTCGTCGACCGCAACCTGATCACCGGACAGAACCCGGCCTCGTCCGCCGAGGTGGCGGCGGAACTGCTGCGCGCGATCGGCTGAGGTTTCGCTCGCTGCGAACGCAACCCTCGTGCGGGGAATCGACGGCGCGGTACAGACGTTGCTTGCGGAAGCAACGTCGCCGCGCGACGTCGTATCGGCTCGTCCGCTTTCGCGTAATTCCACTTCGGAAGGAACCGAACTTATGAGCACCAACCTCCACGCACGGCCCGCCGAAGCGTCCGGCACCTTCGCGCTCGGCGGTGACCTCCCCGTCCACCGGCTCGGCTACGGGGCGATGCAGCTCACCGGCCCCGGCGTCTGGGGTGATCCGAAGGATCCCGACGAGGCGGTCCGGGTGCTGCGCCGGACGGCCGAACTCGGCATCAACTTCATCGACACCGCCGATTCCTACGGTCCGTTCGTCAGCGAGCAGCTCATTCGAAAGGCCTTGCATCCCTACGCCGATGACCTGGTGATCGCCACCAAGGGCGGGTTCACCCGCAGCGGTCCCGGCGACTGGCGTGCGGTGGGCAGGCCCGAATACCTGCGCCAGCAAACCGAACTCAGCCTGCGCCACCTCGGCCTCGAACAGATCGGCCTCTACCAGCTGCACCGCATCGATCCGAAGGTGCCGCTGGCCGATCAGCTCGGCGAGCTCGTGCTGCTCCAGCAGGAGGGCAAAATCCGCCACATCGGCGTGTCCCAGGTGAGCGTCGAGGAGCTGCGGCAGGCCCGCGAGATCGCCACCATCGTCTCGGTGCAGAACCTCTACAACCTGGCCAACCGCACCGACGAGGATGTGCTCGACTACGCCGAGCGGGAGAACATCGCGTTCATCCCGTGGTTCCCCATCGCCACCGGTGAACTCGCCAAGCCGGGCGGGCCGCTCGACGCGATCGCCAAGGAACACGGCGCGACTCCCGCACAGCTCGCGCTGGCCTGGCTGCTGCGCCGTTCGCCGGTGATGCTACCCATTCCGGGCACCTCCAGCATCGCGCATCTCGAGGAGAACACCGACGGCGCGCGGATCACGCTGACCGACAAGGAGTTCGAGGCGCTGTCCGCGGCAGCCTGAACCAATCTCCGAAACAGGGCGGGCTCGGCTTCGGCCGGGCCCGCCTTGCTCATTTGCCGAGGGACCTGTGGAAGCAGTAGGCGGAGGCGGCGAGGTATTGGTGACAGCGGGCGCCGTGACCACCGTGCACGGTGAGGATGAACCGCGCTCGTTCGTAGCTGAGGCCCACCGGATCTTGTGTGCAGTCCCGGCTCTGTACCAGCCACAATTCTCGTACATCCGAGTGCAATACGTCCATTGTTCACCTCCACGTAAAGTCAGTGCACCCGGCGCCTAAAGGCGCCCCGGAATCCCGCTCGACACGGATGGATCGGGCCGTGTCAGGACCGTGCGTCAGATTCCGGAATGCCGGCGCCCTGGTAAGGGTTTGGGCAGAACCCCGGCGCCGGGTGCTGATTCAGCGTGCATGTTGCGATTCGGTAGATAACAGACCCGAATGCGGTAATTGCGGGTAGTTTCCGTTTGTATCAGCCTGGTGCGAGGAGTCAGGACCTATGGTTGAGATCGACTGGACGGGCGAGGATGTCCGTGCGCTTCGCGCCGCGATGCGGCGAAGTCGTTACGAATTCGCGCGTCTGGTGGGCGTCACCCCGCGCACCGTGGTCTTGTGGGAAAACGGCCGGACAACCCGGATGCATGCCGCAAGCCAACGTCTGCTCGACCGAGTTGTGTCAGAAGCCGATCCGGTCGTCGTCGCACGATTCGAGCGTGCCGTCACCGCGGGCCGGGGTACCGACTTCGAACCCGAAGTCATCGACTCGGCGCTCGATACGGAAACCCAGCTCGGTAGGGACATCGGGCTCGACAAGGAAGTCGAGGATGACGACGTGAGAAGGCGAGAGTTATTGGCCTGCATCGGGGTTGGCCTGACCGGCAAGGCCGCCGACCTGGTCGCGGGCGAGCCGGAGAAGATGCTGGCCACCTTGGATGCGGGCTCGATCAGCGAGCGGCGACTCGGGCTGCTGGAGCAGTCGGCGGAGGCGCTGGGTAAACGCGTGGTGCAGGTGCCGCCGCACGAGCTGCTACAGACCACACTCGAGCAATTCCGTACTGTCCGTGGCACTCTCGCGCAGCGGCAGGCCACCCACCATCAGGTCCGGCTGGTGCGCACGGCGGGCAGGCTGGCCAACGTGGTCGGCGAAATCCTGTTCAACGAAGGACATTTGGGACAGGCCAGGATGTGGTACGGCACCGCGATCCACGCCGCGCAAGACATCGGTGATCGCTATTCCGAGGATATCGCGCTTGCCGGTCTCGCTTATTTACCGACGTATAGTGACAAGCCGAAGGAAGTCTTGAACTTGCTCGGCGGACGTCTCGAAGAAAATCCGGCACACGGCCCCGCGGCGGCCTGGTTGTGGGGAATGGCGGCCAGGGCGCACGCCAGCTTGGGAAATGCCGTCCAGTTTGCTCGGTGTATCGAGAAATCCGGCCGCGCATTGGAAAATGTTGGGCAAGAAGAGCTTACGGTGGGGATCTTTTCCTATCGCCCGGAAAAGCTCGCCTTCTATCAGGCGATCGGCTACTCCAATCTCGGCCGCGCGGCCGAAACCGCCAAGGCCGCGGCCCGCGCACTCACCCTGTACGACCCGCAGGAAACAATGGAGCCCGCGCTGGTCCGCTTCGAGCACGCCACCGCGTTGCTGAGTGCGGGCGAGATCGATGAAGCGTGTTCCGTTGCGACACAAGCGATCACCAGTCATCACACCTATATCGGGCTGACCGTCACCAAGCGCGCCAGGCAGTTCGACGCGGCGCTCACCGGATTTCGCGGGCGCACGGTCACCGAGTGGCGCCAGCATGCCCGCTCGGTGATCGAGTCGGCGCGAACGAAGGCATAGCGGAGCGGCATTCGACACCGGCGGGTCTGCCGGAGCTCACCGTTGGAATTGCTCGTCGGTGAGGTCTCGGGCGGCCCGCTGCCGGGCGCCGCTGCGGCGCTAGGACTTCGCGGCGTCCTCGGTGCGGCCGCGCTGCATGATCGCGTCCAGCCAGCCGCTGATCTGTTGCGTTTGTGCGGGTGTCGGCCGCCCGCCCGCCCAGCGACGGGCCGCTTCGATCAACGTTTCCGGCAGCGAGGGGGTGAACCGTTGATTCGTCATACGTCCATGATGCACTGGGGCGCAGCGAAGTACGAGTAGGGGGCGGGGCGCGCCGGTCAGCAGGGGGGATGTGGACCGACGTGCCCCGCCTATACGGGTGGATTTGGGCGGTTTCCCTGAACCTCAGGGACTTTCGTTGGACATGGCCTCGATGAGTGACTTGGGTCGCATATCGAGCCAATGGGTTTCGACGTAGTGCAGACAGGCTTTACGCGGGGCGGCACCGTAGGCGATGGTCCATCCGCCCGGTACGGCGGCGAAGATCGGCCAGAGGGAATGCTCGCCCTCCACATTGATCAGCACGTAGAACTGTGCGCCATCGTCGTCGAAAGGGTTGTTCATCCGGTTTTCCTTCTTCCTGGTTGGGTCAGGTATGAGGGGTCTCAGGTGCGGTCAGCGAGCTCCAGCAGGGCGGTGAGGACGTGGCCGATCCTGGCCAGCGCCGACTCGGTGGTCATCCGCCAGTGCGTGGTGTGCACGGCGTGGTTGTGCACGGTGCCGTCGACGGCATCCGCCCAGGTCGCGGCCCCGGTCGCGCCGGTGGGATCGTCGAGGGCCGCAGTGAAATAGACGAGGTCGCCCTTGTAGGGCCGGGGCCGGTAGCGCGTGATCAGGTGCGGCGCGCGGGCTCCCGCGGCCAGCACCCGGCCGAGCCGCTCGGTGCCGAATGAGGCTAGCGGTTCGGGCAAATCGGCCATCCGCCGCGCCATTTGGTCGAGGTTCAGTTCGGCGTCTTGTTCGCCGAGCAGCCCGCCGAGTAGATCCGCCAGCGGGATCTTCGCGGATTCGTCGACGGTGGCGTGCCGCGAGCTGTCCATCATGGCGAGCAACGCGACATGCGCCCCGGCGGCCTGCAATTGGACCGCGACCGCGTGCGCGAGCACGCCGCCGAGCGACCAGCCGAGCAGGTGGTACGGCCCCTCCGGCTGGACGGCGCGGATCTCGCGCACATACCGGGCCGCCCAGTCCTCGATCGACTCCGGCAGCGGCGCCGCGGAACTCAGTGCGGGCGACTGGATGCCGTAGACGCCGCGCTCCGGGTCGATGTGGGCGGCGAGCCCGGCGAAGGACCACGCGACGCCGCCCGCCGGATGGAGGCAGAACAGCGGCTCACGCGATCCGCCGGCCCGCAAGGGCAGCAGCACGTCGAACGCGGCGGCCGTGTCGACTCGGCCACGGCCGGACCGATGCTGTGTCAATTGGGTCACCATGGCCCCCGGCGTCGGCGCGGAGAACAGCCAGACCACCGGAATCGGCTCGCCGAGAGCGGCGCTCAGCCGGGTGACGAGGCGGGTCGCGAGCAGTGAATTGCCGCCGTGTTCGAAGAAGTTGTCGTCCAGGCCGATCCGGTCGGCGCCGAGCACCTCGGCGAAGCCGGCGCAGCACTGCCGCTCCAGTTCGGTCGCGGGGGCGCGGAACTCGGTGGTGCGCACCTCGGGCTTGGGCAATGCGGCCCGATCGACCTTGCCGTTGGCGTTGCGCGGCAGCGTTTCCAGCTGCCGCAGCACGGCGGGCACCATGTAGCTCGGCAGCAGTTCCGCAACGGTGGCCCGCAACAGGTCCGTATCGACCGCCTCGGTGGCGGTGAAATACCCGGCCAACATGGCGTTCTCGTCGCCGGTGTGCTGCGCGACGACGATCGCCTCGGACACCGAGGGCCGCGACCGCAACGCATGCTCGATCTCGGCCAGTTCGATGCGGTAACCGCGGACCTTCACCTGGAAGTCGCGGCGCTCGACGTATTCGAGGTTCCCATCGGCGCCCCAGCGCACCAGATCACCCGTGCGGTACAACCGGGTGCCCCGCGCGCCGAACGGATCCGCCACGAACCGCTCAGCGGTCAATTCGGGCCTGCCGTGGTAGCCGCGGGCCAATTGCGCGCCGCCGAGATACAACTCGCCGGTCACGCCGGTCGGGACCGGGTGCAGTCGATCGTCAAGCACATAGACCCGGCTGCCGGATTCCGGCGTGCCGATGGGCACCAGTGTGTGTCGTGTCACCTGTCCGGTCCGATATCGCGTCACCGACACCGCGGCCTCGGTAGGCCCGTACAGGTTGTCGATCCGGGCGCCGGTCCGGCCACTCACCCGGTGCACCGTGGTGGCGGGCAGCGGTTCACCGATGACGAGCAGCCTGCGCAAGCTGCCCGGCAGCCGATCGCCTGCCACCTCGGCCAGCATGGCGAGCAGCGACGGCACCAGCGTCACCGTGGTGATCGAGGCACGCCGGATCAGCTCGAGCACCCGCGCCGGATCACGGTGGGCGGCGGCCGGAGCCAGCACGATCCGGGCGCCGGTCCGGAGCGCCCACCAGAATTCCCAGATCGAGAGGTCGAAGGCCGCCGATGTCATCAGCAGGGTGGCGTCGTCGGCGCCGAGGGCGTATTCGGATTGCATCCAGGCCAGCTGATGGGCGACCGCCGCGTGCGGAACGGCAACGCCCTTCGGGGTTCCGGTGGAGCCCGAGGTGAAGATGAGATACGCGGTGTTCGACGGCGACAGCGGCGCCGACCGCTCGCTGTCGCGCACCGGCCGCGCGTCGACGGACGGGTCGATCATCGAGATATCCAGCACGACGGCGTGGTTCGACACGGTGACGGGCAGCATCGGCTGGGTTGCCGAGGTCAGCACCAGTTCCGGGCTCGCCGCGGTGAGTATCCGCACGGTCCGGTCCAGGGGGTGGGCCGGATCGAGTGGCAGGTAGGCACCGCCTGCGGTAACCACCGCGTACATCGCGACCAGCAGCTCGACGCTACGTGGAATAGCCAGGGCGACAATCGATTCCGGTCCGACGCCGCGGCCGATCAGCACGCGGGCCAACCGGTTCACTCGCGCACCGAATTCGCCGTAGGTGAGTGTCTCGGCGTCGTCGACGATGGCCACCGCGTCCGAGGTAAGGGCAACCTGTGCCTCGAAGGCGGTAGTCAGTGTGGCCGAGTCGAATTCCCGCTCAGACCGGTTCCAGGCGACCAACATGCGCTCGGACTCGGCCGGGTCGAGCAGGGCGAGATCGCCGACGGGCAGCTGCGGGGCGGCGCAGACCGCGTCGAGCAGTCGTTGCAGCCGACCGGCGAAGCCGGCGACGGTGCTCTCGTCGAACAGCGCGGTCGCGTAGGTGATCGAGGCCGCCAGCCCGGTCGGGACACCGTCGGCGTCGTAGCGATCGGTGACCACCAGATGCAGATCGAACTGCGCCACCTCGGCGTCGAAATCGACTGCGGTGGCAGTCAATCCGTCCAAGGCGAAGTCTGCTCCGGCCTGATTGTGGAAGGAGAAACCGACCTGGAACAGCGGGTGCCGCGCGGTGGATCGCTCCGGGTTCAGCACCTCGACCAGACGCTCGAACGGGACGTCGGCGTTGGCGAACGCGGCCACGTCGGCGGTGCGCACCTGATCGAGCAGCTCGGTGAACCCGTTGCCCGCGTCGACCCGGGCTCGCAGCACGAGCGTGTTCACGAACATGCCGACCACGTCATCGAGTTCGGCGGCACCGCGCCCGGCGACCGGGGTGCCGACCGCGATGTCCGCGGTGCCCGACAACCGGGCGAGCAGCACCGCGAACGCGGCGTGCAACACCATGAACAGCGTGGCCCCCGACTCCCGGCCGAGCACGATCAGCCCGGCGTGCGACCGCGCGTCGATCGCGAAGTCGACATGACCGCCCCGGGTGGCGACGATGGCCGGACGCGGCCGATCGGTGGGCAGGGGCAATTGGGCGGGCAGCCCGGCCAGGGTGTCGGTCCAGAACCGGAGTTGGCGCGAGACCAGCGAATTCGATTCGTCCTCGGTGCCGAGGAGCTCGCGCTGCCATCGGCTGTAGTCGGCGTATTGGACCGGAAGCGGCATCCATTCGGGCGCGTGACCTTGCCTGCGGGCGGCATAGGCGACCATCACATCGCGGGCCAGCGGCACCAACGACGAACCGTCGGCGGCGATGTGATGCACGACGACCACCAGCACGTGCTCGCGCGCCACCGCGTCGGCTTCGACCGGCACGAACAACCGGGCCCGCACCGGAACCGCCTCGGCGACATCGAATCCGTCGCCGACGAAGTCCGCGACGGCGGCGGCGAGGTCGTCGGCGGGGATGGCGATGGGCGCGAGCACCGGCGTCCCCGACTCCCCCGCCGGGAGCACCACCTGCACCGGACCCGAGTCATGCTGCGGGTAGACGGTGCGCAGCACCTCGTGCCGGTCGACCACGTCCGCGATCGCGGCATTGAGTGCGGCGATGTCGAGATCGCCGGTCAGTCGGACGGCGAGTGGGATGTTGTACGCGGTGGATTGCCGATCGAGGCGGTTGAGGAACCACATGCGTTGCTGTGCCAGCGACAGTGGCACCGGACCGGCTTCGACGCGCCTCGTCAACACCGGACCCGACTGCGCCGCACCGCAAGCAGCGAGCGCGGCGACGGTCGGGTGCTCGAATACCTGCCGCACACCGATATCGACGGCCAGCCTGTTGCCGAGTCGAGCGGCGAGTTGTGTTGCGGTCAACGAGTTTCCGCCGAGGGCGAAGAAGTCGTCATCGAGTCCGATCGGCCCGGCAAAGCCGAGCACATCCGCGATGACCTCGACGACGGTCTGCTCCGCAGCGGTCCGTGGCGCACGGAACTCGGCCACCCGGAATTCCGGCTCCGGCAGTGCCTTCCGATCGAGCTTGCCGACCGGGGTCAGCGGGAGTTCGTCGAGCACCATGACGGTGGCGGGCACCATGTAGGCCGCCAGCGAGCGACCGGCGAAGGTCCGCAGCTCTTCGGTGTCTATCGCCCGGCCGACCACATAGGAAACCAGCGACGTCACGCCTGCGGCATCGGTGTGCCCCAGGGTGGCCGCTGCCTCGACCGACGCGTGCGTGGTGAGCACCGCATCGATCTCGCCGAGTTCGATGCGCAACCCACGTACCTTCACTTGCTGATCCGAGCGCCCAACGTAGCGGATCGCGCCCGCCGTGGTCCACCGGACCAGATCCCCAGTCCGGTAGAGGCGTCCGGCCGCGGGACCGTGCGGGTCGGCGACGAACCGCTCGGCCGAAAGTCCAGGTCGCGTGTGATACCCCCGGGCCAGGCCAGGGCCGCGCAGATACAGCTCACCGGTGACGCCGACCGGGACCGGCCGCAGCCGGGCATCGAGGATCACCGCGGACATGCCGTGGATCGGTGTGCCCATATCGAACTGGTCGCCCGGGCGCAGGCGGGCGCTGATCGTGGCGATGATCGTTGTCTCGGTGGGGCCGTAGGTGTTGTAGAAGGCGCGATCGATTCCCCAGCGGCGCACCATGTCCGGGCCATAGGACTCGCCGCCGACGGTCAGGTGCCGGAGGTCATCGAGGTCGGTCGGGTCCAGGGTGCGCACCACGGCGGGGGTGAGGAAGGCGTGCGACACGCGTTGCTCGCGCAGGAGTGTCGTCAGCTCGGCGCCGCCGTAGACGCCGGCCGGCGCGATCACCAGTGCGGCGCCCGCCGACAGTGCGAGCAGCAGTTCGAGCATGGCCGCGTCGAAGCTCGGTGAGGCCACGTGCAGGATCCGGGCGGCGGCGGTGATCTCGTACCGATCGCGTTGGGCGCAGGCCACTCCGGCGAGACCGGCGTGCGTCGCGAGCACGCCCTTCGGGGTTCCGGTCGACCCGGAGGTGTAAACCATCCAGGCCGGATTGCCCACGTGCGCAGGGCGAATCAGCTCGTTGACAGCAATCGGGGCCGCGCTGGTGTGCCGCATCCTCGCTGCGGTCGCGGGTGCGTCGAGCACCAGCCATTCGGTGTCTGCCGGTAGGGCGCGGGACGACCTGCTCGTCGTCAGTCCGATGGCGGCCGCGGAATCCGAGAGCATGTGGGTGATGCGCTCAGCGGGATAGGTCGGGTCGACGGGAACGAAAGCGGCGCCGGTCTTTGCTACCGCCCACACGGCGAGCAGTGACTCGACCGAGCGGGGTATGGCGATGGCGACCACGTCCTCGGCACCGATCCCGTGCCCGATCAGCATTCTGGCCAGGCGCGAGGACTGTTCGTCGAGTGCGCGGTAGGTCAGCGTGCGATCCGTCGCGATCAGTGCGGTGGCGTCGGGGTTCATGGCCACCGCTGCGGTCATCAGTTCGGCGAGGGTGCGCGGTTCGACGGGTTCCGCACCGCGCCTGGCCAGTAACTCGGCGCGTTCGGCCGGGGCGAGCAGGTCCGCTGCGCCGATCGGCTTATCCGGATCAGCGGTGAGTGTGCCGAGTAGACGACCGAACCGGCGTAGCAGGCTCGCTGCGGTGGCCTCGTCGAAAAGGTCAGTGGCGTAATCGAGTTCGACGGCAAGGTGTCCGTCTGCGTCCGGCTCGGCGGCGACGGTGAACTGCAGATCGAACCGGGCAACGGGTTCGTCGAATTCGACCGCGGTGAGGTCGAGGCCGGGCACCGAGTAGGTGGCCGCGCCGGTATTCAGGTAGCTCAGCGCGACGGTGAAAAGTGGATGCCTGGCCGGGGAGCGTTCGATACCCAATTCGTCGACGACGCGCTCGAACGGCACGGTCGCGTTGTCGAATGCGGCCAGGTCGGTGGCCCTGGTCTGGGCGATCAGGTCGGTGAACGATCGGTCGAGATCCAGCCGGGTGCGCAGGACCACGGTGTTGACGAACATACCGACCAGGTCATCGAGGGCCGCCTCGCCGCGTCCGGCCACCGGGGTGCCGATCGGGATATCGCCGGAACCGGACAGCCGGGCCAGCAGCACGGCCAAGGCAGCGTGCACCACCATGAACGGAGTTGCGTTGTGCTGCAACGCGATGTCACTCAATCGGCTGGCGACCTCGCGGCCGACTCGGGCCCGCACGCTCGCACCGCGCTCGGTGGCAATGGCCGGGCGCGGACGGTCTGCCGGGAGCGCCAGTTCCGCGGGAAGGTCGTGCAGCGTCTCCGCCCAATACGAGAGTTGCTCCGCTGCCGTGGAATTCACCGCATCGGTCTGCCACAGGGCGTAGTCGGCGTACTGCGCGGGAAGTTCCGGCCAGTTCGGCGTTGTATCCAGCACGCGAGATAGGTAGGCGGACAGCAGGTCTCGTAGCAGGGGGCTCATCGAATAGCCGTCGGCGGCGACGTGGTGCAGCACCACGACCAACACGTGCTCGGACGCGTCGGCACGTAGGAGCACCGCGCGCACCGGCACTTCGGTGGTGACATCGAAACCGGCGACCAGGAATTCGGCGATCCGCTCGGCAACCGGGCGCCCGTCGAGCTCCTCCGTGACGAGGGGTACCGGTGTCGGCTCGGCGGGCAGGATCACCTGATGGCCGCTGCCGGTGGCGTCCACCGGGTACCGCGTGCGCAACACCTCGTGCCTGGCAACGACATCGGCGAACGCCGCACGCAGCGCCACCACGTCGAGTTCGCCCGCGATGCGCAGCGCGACCGGGATGTTGTGGGTGGCCGAGGCGGGGTCGAGCCGGTTGAGGAACCACATGCCGCGCTGCACCGGTGCCAGTGGAATCGTCGCCGGGCGGGGACCCGCGATGAGCGGCACCGAGTGTTCCAGCGCGGCAGCCTCATCGGTGATCCGAGCGGCCAGCGCGCGCACGGTCGGCGCCTCGAAGACCAACCGGACAGGAACGCGATGGCCGAGGCGCGCACCGAGCCGGGCGATCACACGGGTGGCGATCAGGGAGTTGCCGCCCAGGTCGAAGAAGCTGTCATCGGTGCCTATCGGACCGTTCGCCAGCACTGTCTCGAAAGCTTCGGCCACTAGACGTTCGGCCGGGGTGATCGGCGCACGGTAGGTCACTCGATCGAACACGGGTTCCGGCAGCGCTTTTCGGTCCAGCTTCCCGGAAGCGTTGAGCGGGAAAGCCTCCAGCACAACGACTGTCGACGGGACCATATAAGACGGCAAGGTCTCACCGACTGCGCCCAGCACGTCACTTTCGGCCACCAGGGCTTGCGTGGTCACGTAACCGACAAGTTGGTCACCGGTGCGAGTGGCGACTACTGCTGCGGCTGCTTGGGATACGCCCGGTACGGCGGCAAGGGCCGCCTCGATCTCGCCCAGCTCGAGGCGCTGGCCGCGGAACTTCACCTGGAAGTCGGTGCGGCCCAGGTACATCAGCTCTGCGGCGTCACCGTGGGTATCCCAGCGCACGAGGTCGCCGGTGCGGTACATGCGCTCACCAGGCGTGCCGAAGGGGTTGGCCACGAACCGATCCGCGGTCAGATCAGGTCTTGCGTGGTAGCCGCGCGCCAGCTGGGTACCGGCGAGGTACAACTCGCCCGCGACGCCGGGCAGGGTCGGGCGTAGCCGCGAATCCAGCACGTAGACCCGGCTGTTCCACTCCGGGTTGCCGATCGGGAGGACTGTGCGGTCGATTTCGCCGGTGACGTCGCGGTAGGTGATGCTCACCGCCGCCTCGGTCGGGCCGTACAGGTTGTGCAGCCCGGCCGGACTGACGGCACTGAAGGCCCGCACCGTCTCGGCGGGTAGCGCCTCGCCGATCACGAAGACGGTGCGGAGCGAGGCGAGATCCGTACGCAGACCGGCGGTTTCGATGTGCCCAGCGAAGACGCTGAGCATCGAGGGCACGAAATCGGTGACAGTGATGCCATGGTCGGCGATCACCTCGGTCAGGTAGCCCGGATCGCGATGGCCGTCCGGGGCGGCGAGCACCAGGGTGGCGCCGATGCGCAACGGCAGGAAATAACCCCACAGCGATACATCGAAGGTGGTGGCCGTCTTCTGCAGATACACATCCTCGGCGGCGAGTTGGTATTCGGACTGCATCCAGGTCATCTGGTTGACGATCGCGGCGTGGGAGACGCTGACGCCCTTGGGTTTTCCGGTGGAGCCGGAGGTGAAGATCACGTACGCCGGGTGCTGCGGGTGGATCGGCGCGATGCGTTCGTGCACGGCGATCGGGTCATCGGCGTATCCGTCGAGCGCAAGACCGTCCACGCACATGATCGGACCGGTGTAATCGATGCTCGCCCGATCGGCCGTGGTGGTGAGCAGCACTGCGGGCCGGGCGGTATCGAGGATGTGCGCGATCCGCCGGGCCGGATGGTCCGGATCGATCGGTACGTAGGCGCCGCCCGCTTTGAGCACCGCGTACATGGCGACGACCAAGTCCACCGAACGCCGGATCGCCAACGCCGCCAACGATTCCGGTCCGACATTGGCCGCTATCAGATGGCGGGCCAGCTGGTTGGTCCTGCGGTCGAGCTCGCCGTAGGTCATCGTCGTCGCGGCCGTGGCGTCGTCCGGAACGTAGATCAGCGCCGGATCGTCCGGTGTCGCCGCGGCCTGTGCCTCGAATTCGTCGAGGAGCATCTCGGCGAGGCAGGCGGTGTGCGCCGAGTCGTTCCACTCGGTCACCACTCGATGCAGCTCGCCGGTGCCGAACAGGTCGATGTCACCGATCACCTGCTCGGGATCCGTGGTGACGGCACCCAGCAGCCGGACGAATCGGGAGCCGAGGGTCGCGATGGTGCTCTCGTCGAAAAGGTCGGTGGCGTACGTGAACCGGAGCACGTCGTCGGTCACGGTCAGCTGCAGATCGAATGGTGTTGTCTCGTAATCCAGCTCGTGCTCGGCGACGGCGACTCCCGCCATATCCAGCTCGACGTCGGCGAGATTCTGGAAGAACAGCGCGATCTGGAAGAGCGGATGCCGCGCCTCGGATCGCACCGGATCGAGCACCTCGACGAGTCGCTCGAACGGCACGTCCGCGTTGGCGAAGGCGTCGAGGTCGCCGGCACGCACGCGGCGCAGGACCGCGGCGAACGGATCCGCCCCGGCGACCTCGGCCCGCAGCACGAGGGTGTTGACGAACATGCCGACCAGGTCGTCGAGGGCAGCGGCGCCACGGCCCGCGATCGGCGCGCCGATGGCGATGTCGCCGCTGCCGGACAGTCGCGCCAGCAGGGTGGCGAGCGCGGCGTGCACCACCATGAACGGGGTCGCGTCATAGCGGGCCGCCACGGCGGCTATGCCGTCGCGGACAGTGCTGTCCAGCGCGATGGTCGTGCTGGCCGCCCGATGGGTGGCGACCGCCGGGCGCGGTCGGTCGGTGGGCAGATCGAGCTGTACGGGCAAGGCGCGCAACGCTTCCTGCCAGTAGCTCAGTTGGCGGGCGGCGACCGAGTCCGAATCGTCCTCGGCACCCAGAACTTCCCGTTGCCACAGCGCGTAATCGGCGTACTGGACCGCCAATTCGGCCCAGGCGGGTGTTGTTCTGGTGGCGCGCGCCGCGTATGCGGTAGCGATGTCGCGCGCCAGCGGGGCCATCGAGAAGCCGTCGGCGGCAATGTGATGCACGACCAGGGCGAGCAGGTGCGCACGATCCGTCAAGCGGATCAGGCTGATACGCAACGGCACCTCGCCGGTCACATCGAACGGCGTAGCGACGAATTCCGGCAGCGATGCGGCCGAATCCAGCGTGTGCAGCGGCGGTACATGGTCGGCGTCGAGAATCCGTTGGTAGCCGGTGCCGTCGATATCCGGGTACACGGTGCGCAGCGTTTCGTGCCTGCCGACCACATCGGCGATGGCGGCGGTCAGCGTATTCGGGTCGAGGTAGCCGGTGAGCCGGACGACTACCGGGATGTTGTGCACGGTGCCGGTCGGGTCGAAGCGGTTGAGGAACCACATGCGCTGCTGGGCGGGCGACAGCGGCACCCGTTCAGGGCGCGGACGTGCCGTGAGCGGCGGCCTGTTGCCGGTACCGATGTGCCGTCCGGCCCGTGCCGCGAGTCCGGCGACGGTCGGTGCCTCGAACAGCATCCGCACCGGGATCTCGGCGTCGAACGCGGTGCCGAGCCGGGCCGCGACCTGTGTCGCGATCAGGGAGTTGCCGCCGAGGGCGAAGAAATCGTCGTCCGCGCCGACCTGGTCGAGGCCTAGTAGCTCGCCGATGATGTCCGCGACCGTACGTTCGGCGTCGGTCGCCGGCGCGCGATAGTCGGTCGCCTCGATAAGCGGTGCGGGCAGTGCTGCGCGGTCGAGCTTGCCGGATCCGTTGAGCGGGAACTCGGCCAGCGACATGATCACCGAAGGCACCATGTACGCGGGCAATTCCGTGCCCAACACCGACCGCAACCGGTTGCCGTCCACTGAATGCCCCTCGGCGGCAACGACGTACGCCACCAGCCGGTCACCGAGCCGATCATCGGAATGCAGCACGACAACCGCGTGCGAAATCGTATCCACGGCGGTCAGTGCCGTCTCGATCTCGCCGAGTTCGATGCGCAGACCGCGCAGTTTCACCTGAAAATCGGTGCGACCCAAGTACTCCGCTTCGCCATCGGCCGTCCACTTCACGAGATCGCCGGTGCGGTACATCCGCTCGCCGGCGACGAATGGATTGGCGACGAACCGGTCCGCCGTCAGTTCCGGTCGAGCGAGGTAGCCGAGCGCCAGTTGCGCGCCGGCGAGATACAGCTCCCCGGGCACCCCGGCGGGTACCGGCCGCATCCGCGAATCCAGCACCAGCAGTTGGGTATTGAACACCGGTCGGCCGATCGGCACGCACACGACATCGGCATCGGTCACCTCGTGAAAAGTGACGTCGACGGTGGCCTCCGTCGGTCCGTACAGGTTGTGCACCCGCGCTCCGATCACCTCACGCGCCCGCTGCGCGGCCAGCGCGGGCAATGCCTCACCGGAGGCGAATACGTTGCGGAGCGTAATGCACTCGTTTGCCCTTCGCTCGAGAATGAACATCGACAACATGGCGGGCACGAAATGGACGGTGGTGACCCGCTCCTCGATGATCAATCGGGCCAGGTAGGCAGGGTCACGGTGGCCATCGGGCCGGGCGATGACAAGCCGCGCGCCAACCTGCAACGGCCAGAAGAATTCCCACCCGGAAACGTCGAAGGTGGCCGGTGTCTTCTGCAGCACCACGTCGTCGGCGGACAGCCGGTAGGTGTGCTGCATCCACAGCAGCCGGTTCACGATGGCGGCATGCGGTACGGCGACACCCTTGGGGCGGCCGGTCGAGCCGGAGGTGAAGAGGACGTAGGCGGTGTGCGCCGAGGTCAGCGCGCCGATCCGGTCCACCTGTGTCAGCGGGGTCGGCGCGTAGCCGGTGAGATCGAGCCGGTCGATCCGGATCTGCTGGGCCGCAAGATCATCCAGGTCCTGTCCGGAGGTGAGCACGCAGACCGGTCTGGCCGTCGCGAGCACGTGGTCGATGCGCTCGGCGGGATAATCGGGATCGATCGGCACATACGCGCCACCCGCGACGGTGATCGCGTACATGCCGGCTACCAGATCGATTGACCGCCGCATACCCAGCGCCACTAGCGAATCCGGGCCAACGCCCTGATCGATGAGCCATCGCGCCAGACGATGTACCCGGGCCGCGAAGTCCGCATACGACAGACTGGTTCCCTCGAAGGTGAGCGCGATCGACTCCGGCGTCCTGACCACCTGCGCCTCGAACAGAGAGGCCAGCGTGTGTTCGGCAGCCACGGGATGCGCTGTGTCGTTCCAGTGTTCGAGCACGCGCGCACGTTCTGCAGCGTCCAGGAGTTCGATATCGCCGAGCCGCACGGACGGGGTCGTCACCGCGGTCTCGAGCACACGTACGAACCTTGCCGCGAACGACTCGACGGTGCCGCGATCGAAAAGGTCTGTCGCGTAGCGCATCACGGCGAGCAGCGCGGTACCCGCATCGGCGCGGTATTCGGTGAGTTCGAGGGCCAGATCGAATTGTGCGACCTGGCTGTCCATCGGGTAGGCCGACACCTCGAGCCCCGGCAGCCGCAGCACGGTGTCGTCGCGATGCTCGTAGGTGAGCAGCGTTTGCACGATCGGGGAATGCGACTGCGCGCGTGCCGGATTCAGTTCATCGACGAGCCGCTCGAAGGGCAGGTCGGCGTGCGCGAACGCGCGCACATCGGTGTCGCGGACATCCCGCAGCAGTTCGGCGAACGACATACCGGGCGCCACGCGGGAGCGCAGCACGAGCGTGTTCACGAACATGCCGACCAGGTCGTCCAATGCCGCCTCGGACCGCCCCGCGATCGGAGTGCCGACGGCCACGTCGTCCACTCGGGCAAGCCGGGCCAGCACCGTCGCGAAGGCGGCGTGGATGACCATGAACGACGAAACACCATGTCTGCCTGCCAGCTCCGAGACCGCATCAGTCAGCGCGGCGGACACCGTGAATTCGACGGCGGCACCGCGCCCGGAGGACACCGGCGGCCGCGGGCGGTCGGCGGGCAGTTCGAGAACCGGGGCGAGCCCGGCGAGTTCCGTTCGCCAGTGCGCGATCTGCCCGGCCAGCAGCGAATCCGGATCGTCGGCCGCGCCGAGCACCTCGTGCTGCCACAGGGTGAAGTCGGCGTACTGGACCGGCAGCGGACGCCATTGCGGGGCGGCACCCGAAGTCCTTGCGGTGTAGGCGATCATGAGATCGCGCGCGAGTGGCGCGGTCGAGACACCATCCGCAGCGATGTGATGCACGACGACGACCAGCACGTGGTTATCCGGCGAGACGCGGAACAGGCTGGCCCGCACCGGCATCTCAGTGCGCAGATCGAAGCCGGCGGCGGTCACCGCCGGCACCGATGATGCGAGGTCTGCTTCGGTCACGTCGACGGGACGCAGGTCCAGCTCGGCTGCCTCGTCGACGGTGTGCACTACTTGCGTGGGACCTGCCTGGTCCGAAGGGAATACGGTGCGCAGCGATTCGTGCCGGTCGATGACATCGCCCAAAGCTGCCCGCAGTGCGCCGGTGTGCAGTGTTCCGGTGAGCCTGATAGTGATCGGGATGTTGTAGACGCCCGATCGCGGATCGAGGCGATTCAGCAGCCACATCCGAGTCTGCGCGAGTGACAAGGGAATACGAGCCGGTCGCTCGCGAACGGCCAGCACCGGGCGTGGGATGTCAGAAGCAGGCTGGGTGGAATGCGCGATCCGAGTGGCGAGTTCGGCCACCGTCGGCGCCTCGAACACCGCACGCACCGTCAACGCGCAACCGAATGTCGCATTGGCCCTGGCGACGAGCCGCATGGCGAGCAATGAGTTGCCGCCGCGAGCGAAGAAGTCGTCGTCCGCGCCGATCCGGTTCTCCGCCACACCGACCAGGTCCGTGATCAACGCGGCGAGCACCGACTCGACACCTTCGCGCGGGGCGCGGAATTCCGTGGCAGTGCCGCTGAATTCGGCGGCAGGCAGCGCCGCGCGGTCCAGCTTGCCTGCCGTCGTCAATGGCATCTCGTCGAGCACGATCAGGTGCGCGGGAACCATGTACGCGGGCAACCGATCCCGCGTCTCGGTGAGTACCGAGTCGGGGGTCAGGCCGGTGCCGGTGACATAGCCGACCAGGCACTCATATCCGGAGGTGTCCCGAGCGAGCAGCACGGCGGCGTTGGTCACCCCTGCCACCCCGGCCAGCACCGATTCGATCTCGCCGAGCTCGATCCGCTGACCGCGCAGCTTGATCTGGAAATCGTTGCGGCCCAGGTACACCAGATCGCCGTCGCGGTTCCAGCGCACCAGGTCGCCGGTGCGATACATCAGCCGTCCCGGTACGCCGAACGGATCGGCGGTGAACCGCTCCGCGGTCAGCCCTGGACGTCCCTGGTAGCCGCGAGCCAGCTGGTCGCCCGCCAGATACAGCTCGCCGGTGACCCCGATCGGCACGGGTCGCAATCGGGAGTCGAGCACGTAGGCGCGGGTGTTCCAGCAGGGACGGCCGATCGCCAGTTCCCGACCGGAGTCGACGTCGGCCTCGGTGAACTCGTGGAAGACGGCCGAGATCGCCGCCTCCGTCGGCCCGTAGGCGTTGTGCACCGCACCGTCGAAGGTAGCTCGCAGCGAGGCGAGCAGATCCGGGGTGAGCGCCTCGCCGCCGCAGTGCAGGTGCCGGAAGGATCGCAACGCGTCGCCCATACCCTCACCGATCAGCGCGGCGAGCACCGACGGCACGTACTCGGCGATGGTGATGTGTTGCGTACGAACAAGATCCGCGAGGTACGCCAGGTCGAGGTGCCCGCTGGGACGGGCGATCACCAGTGGCGCGCCGACCGCGATCGGCAGGAAGCATTCCCACACCGACACGTCGAAGGTCAGCGGCGCACGCTGCAGGATCCGGTCGGCGACGGTCACCTCGTAGCGGAATTCCAGCCAGCGCAGCTGATTCATGATGGCGCGGTGGGTGACGGCAACGCCCTTCGGGCGGCCGGTAGAGCCGGAGGTGAACAGCACGTACGCCGTATTGTCCTGGCGCAGCGACACTCTCCGTTCCGCGTCGGCAACCGGAGCGTCGGACAGGTCGGCGAGGGCGAGGTCAGCGAGCTCGACCACCCGGACGCCGTCGAGTTCCGGCAGCACCGCACCGCCGACTGTCAGCACCAATGCCGCTGCGGCGCCGTCGATGGCCTGGGCAATCCGGTCGGCGGGGTGCGCTGGATCGATCGGCAGGTAGGCGCCGCCCGCGCGCACGATCGCGAACATGGCGACGAGCATGTCGACGGATCGCAGTGCCGCCAGGCCGACGATCGTCTCCGGGCCGACGCCCGCCGCGATCAGCCAGCGGGCAAGGCGATTCACCTGTGACGCGAGCTCGGCGTACGTCACGGAGATGCCCTCGTAGTACACGCCGATCTCGTCAGGACTTGCTTCGGCCCGCGTGCTGAGCAGGTCGTCGAGTGTCTCCGGTGGCAGTGCTCGGGCGGTGGCGTTGCGATCGCACAGCAGCAGGCCGCGTTCGGCGACCGACATCAGGTCGACATTCCCGACCAACGTGCGAGTGTCACGCACCATCGCCTGCAAAGCCCGCTCGAAGGCGGCCAGGAAGCCGAACACGGTGTGCTCGTCGAACAGGTCGAGTGCGTAGTGCAGGTGGACATCGATGCCGGCGGGCCCACCGTCCGCGTCGTAGCGGTCGGTCAGCGTCCAGTCCAGGTCCAGCTGGATCGGTGCCGGGCCGACCTCGAGTGCGGCGATGTTCAGCCGGTGCAGTTGGAAGTCCGGCTCCGCCTGGTTCTGCAGGGTGAGCGCGACCTGATACAGCGGCGAGTGTGCCTGCGAACGGACCGGATTCAGTGCGTCGACGAGTTGCTCGAACGGCACCATCGCATGGTCGAAGGCGGCGAGGTCGGCCGCCCGGACGGTCGCCAGCAACTCGGCCAGGGTCGCGTCCGGCCGAGACTCGGTGCGCAGCACCAAGGTGTTGACGAACATGCCGACGAGATCGTCGAGTGCCGCGTCTCCTCGGCCCGCGACAGGCGCTCCGATCACGATGTCGGCGGTCCCGGCGTAGCGGCTCAGCACGACCGCCAGTGCGGCGTGCAACACCATGAACGGCGTCACCCGGTGGGTCGCGGCCAGGTCTTGAATCTCTTGATGCAGCAGCGGATCCAGTCGCCCGGTAATGGCTCCACCGCGGTTGGTGGCGACCGCGGGCCGTGGCCGGTCCGACGGCAATGTCAGCACCTCGGGGATGCCTGTGAGTTCGTCCGTCCAGAACCGCAGCTGACGCGACAGCACCGAGCGTGGGTCTTCGGCCGAGCCGAGCGCAGTGCGCTGCCACACCGCGAAGTCGGCGTACTGCACCGGGAGCGGACCCAACGCCGGGATCGTGTCCGCGCATCGGGCGACGTACGCGGCGGCCAGGTCGCGCGTCAACGGCGCGAAAGACCAACCGTCGGCGGCGATGTGGTGCACGACGAACAGCAGGATGTGCACGCGCCGCACCGCTCGGCTGCCCTGCGATATCGACGGCTCGCTATCGTCCAAGCGCAGCAACCGAACTCGCAGCGGGACTTCCGCCGTGACATCGAACCCGCTCGACGCCGCGGTGGCGATGAGGTCGGGCAGCTCCCCGGAGCGCACCGGGCGGGCCACCAGATCGACCAGCTTCGTCTCGGCGGGCAGCACCACCTGTGTCGCGGCACCGTCGTGTTCGGGGTAGATCGTGCGCAGCGTCTCGTGCCGGGCGATGACGTCGACGATGGCCGCTTCGAGCGCGGGGACGTTCAGCGCGCCGGTGAGCCGCAGCGCGAAGGGAATGTTGTAGCCGCTGCTCGTGGTGTCGAACCGGTTGAGGAACCACATGCGCTGCTGGGCTATCGACAGCGGGATCGGGTCGGGGCGTTCCTGCGCCGTGAGGGGCGGCAAGGCAGCGGGTTCGGTGTCGGCCGTCAGCCGCCGGGCCAGCGCGCGCACGGTGGACGCGTCGAAGATCGTGCGCACCGGGACCTCGGTGCCGGTCGCCTGCCCGAGGCGGGCGGCGAGTTGGGTAGCGATCAGCGAGTTCCCGCCGAGTGCGAAGAAGTCGTCGTGCGCGCTGACTCGCTCGGTGCCGAGCAGCGCGATAAATGTCTCGGCGACAAGGGATTCGGCCGGGCCGGTGGGCTCGTGGAATTCAGTGGGCGGTAGGACGGGCGCGGGCAAGGCTTTTCGGTCCAGTTTGCCGGAGGAATTGACCGGGAGGCGGTCGAGTGTGACGAAGGCGTGCGGCACCATGTATCCCGGTAGTCGCGTGGCCAATTCGGCACGTAGTTCGTCGAGCTCGGCCGGGCCTTCCGTCACTAGATAAGCCACCAGGTGATCACCAGTCTCATGGTCGTCCCGGACGAGGACAACAGCTTGGCCGACGGCAGGCATGTCCAGCAGCGCCGTTTCGATCTCGCCCAGCTCGATCCGCAGGCCGCGGATCTTCACCTGGAAGTCGGTGCGGCCCAAGAACTCCAGCTCACCGACAGCTGTCCAGGCCACCAGATCGCCGGTGCGGTACATCCGGCCGCCTGCCGGATCGAACGGGTCGGCCACAAACCGAGCGCCGGTCAACTCCGTTCGTCCCCAATATCCGCGAGCCAACTGCGCGCCCGCCAGATACAACTCGCCGGGCACACCCACCGGCACGGGCCGCAGCCGCGCGTCGAGCACATACGTCCGGGTGTTCCAGATCGGTGCGCCCATCGGCACCGTCCGGGTATCCGCGTCGGTGACCTCGTGGAATGTCACCTCGACCGCGGCCTCGGTGGGGCCGTAGCCGTTGTGCACCCGCGCGCCGGTCAGCGCGCGCATCCGCTGAGCTGTCGCGGCGGGCAGGGCCTCGCCGGAACAGAACACGTCACGCAGCGTGGGTACCTCTAGCTCGTCCGCGACGAACACCGACAGCATCGACGGCACGAAGTGCGCCGCGGTCACGCCTTCCCGACGGATCAGCTCCGCCAGGTAGGCCGGGTCCTGATGGCCGTCAGGCTTGGCGAGCACGAGCCGCGCGCCGACCTGCAACGGCCAGAAGAACTCCGGCACCGACACATCGAAGGTGGCCGGCGTCTTCTGCAGCAGCACATCGTCGGCACCGAGCGCGACATACGCCGACTGCATCCAGCGCAGCCGATTCACGATGCCCGCGTGACTCATCGCCACGCCCTTCGGTTGCCCGGTCGAGCCGGACGTGAAGAGGACGTACGCGATGTTCGCGGCACGCAGCGGTGACCGCCGGTCGGCGTCGGTCAGTGGCGCGTCCGAGTAGCCGGACAGGTCCAGCCGATCGATACGCACTTGCACTACAGCGGAATTCAGATCGAAGCCCGAAGTGAGCACGCAGGCCGGTGCCGCTGTGTCGAGGATGTGCGCCGTGCGCTCGGCCGGATGATCCGGATCCAGCGGCAGGTATCCGCCGCCTGCGGTGATCACTGCATACATGCCGACTACGAGATCGAATGACCTCCGCATACCCAGCGCCACCACCGAATCCGAGCCGACGCCTTGCCCGACGAGCCAGTGAGCCAACCGATTCACTCGGCTCGCAAACTCGGCGTAAGACAGACTTGTCCCCTCGACAGTGAGGGCGGTAGCTTCTGGGGTACGGGCTGCCTGTTCGGCGAATAGCGAAGCGAGCGTGCAGTTCTCATCAACGGTATGCGCGGTCGCGTTCCACCGCTGCAGTACGAGCTCGCGTTCGTGGTCGGCGAGCAGCTCGACGTCGCCGATCGTCACCTCTGAGTCCACCGCGACCGCGGTAAGCATTCGCCGGAAACGGGCTACGAACGATTCGATGGTCGCCGCGTCGAACAGATCGGTGGCATAGCGCAGGCTGGTCGTCAGACCGGTGCTGTCGTGGCGCTCGTTGACCACCAAATGCAAGTCGAATTTGGCTCCGGTGTCATCGATCTCGACCGGCTCTATCGCCAGCCACGGCACCTCCACCGCGCCGGTACGTAGCGCAGGCTGCGTCTCACCGAAGCTGAACATCACCTGGAACAGCGGATGAGCACCGGCGCCGCGATCGACGGCCATGGCGTCGACCAAACGCTCGAACGGCAGGTCGGCGTTGGCGAACGCGGCCAGATCGGTATCCCGCACCTGCCGGACCAGTTCGCTGAACGAGGAGTCCGCAGCGACCGGCGTCCGCAGCACCAGCGTATTGACGAACATGCCGATGAGAGCGTCGAGTTCACGTTCGCCGCGGCCGCCGGTGGGTGCACCGATCACGATGTCATCGCTACCGCTCAGCCGTGCCAACGTGGCCGCGAACGCGGCGTGCAGCACCATGAACAGGGTCGCCCCGGTGCGTTGCGCGATGACGCGCAGGCTCGCGACTACTGCGGCCTCGACCGTGAAATCAACTGCCGCTCCATGGTTCGACGGCACAGCCGGTCGCGGCCGGTCGGTCGGCAAGGCGGTCTGTGCCGGTGCACCACCGAGGACAGCGCGCCAGAATCGCAGCTGCTGGTAGGCCGGATCACCCGGAACATCCTCCGCACCAAGCAATTCCCGATGCCACAGGCTGTAGTCCGCGTACTGCACCGGAAGGTCAGCCCAGTCCGGCGCGTGCCCGATCAGCCGGGCGAGATAGGCCCGAACCAGATCAGTGACCAACGGCGGCATCGACAGGGCGTCGGCGGCAATGTGGTGAACCACGAACACCAGGACGTACTCGTCGCCGATGACACCGCGTGCAGCGTCTGCTCGGTCGATCAGCAAAAGCGCCACACGCGAGGGAAGTTCGGCCGTGACATCGATTCCGGCCTCAGCGATCGCCGTGACTGCCGACGCCACTGCGGCCCGCTCGACCGGCATGGGGCTGAGGGAGAGCCCAATGTCTCCGCTGTCCAGGATCACTTGGTAGGGACCCGATTCGGTGTCGGGATAGAGGGTCCGCAACGACTCGTGTCTGACCAGCACATCCAGCACCGCCCGCGACAGCGCGGCGACATCGAGGCGACCGGTGAGCCGGAGCACGACCGGCAGGTTGTAGACGCTGGTCGACCCATCCTGAGTCTCCACGCGGTTGAGGAACCACAGCCGTTGCTGCGCAGGCGAAAGCGGCACTCGCTCGGGCCGGGTCCGTCGCGTCAACGCGGGCCGGGGCTCCCCCGCAGTGCTCAATGCGGCCACGGCGGCGGCAAAGCCGTCGACGGTGACGGCTTCGAACAAGGCCCGCAACGGAACTCGCACGCCGATGGCTTCGCCCACCCGGGCGGTCACCTGAGTGGCGTCCAGCGAACTGCCGCCGAGCGCGAAGAAGTCGTCGTCCAGACCGACTCGATCGACGCGGAGCACCTCGGCGAACACGGAGGCGACCAGACGTTGCGCGGCGTCGACGGGGGCACGGAACCGCTCGACTTCGAGTACCGGAACAGGCAGCGCCGCACGATCCAACTTGCCACTGCTGCCCAGCGGGAACTCGGTGAGCTCTACCAGCGCGGTCGGCACCATGTAAGCGGGAAGAAGCTGCGCCAAAACGGCTTTGAGAGCAGCCGGATCCAGCTCGGCTCCTGGCGTCCGGACTACATAACCTGCGAGGTAGTCGCCGGACGCACCGGTGACGAGTCGCGCTGCGGCCTGGCTCACTTCGGGCGCTGCCAGCAATGCCGTCTCGATCTCCGCCAGTTCGATGCGCTGGCCGCGAAACTTCACCTGAAAGTCGGTGCGGCCCAGATAAACCAGCTCACCATCCTGGCTCCACCACACCAGATCACCGGTCCGGTACATCCGTTCGCCGGTATTCCCGAACGGATTCGCAATGAAGCGATCCGCGGTGAGGTCCACCCTGCCGTGATAGCCGCGAGCCAACTGGTTCCCGCCCAGGTACAGCTCCCCCGGCACGCCGATCGCGACCGGCCGCAGGCGGGCGTCCAGCACATACACCTGGGAATTCCACTCCGGCTCACCGATCGGCACGACCGTGGTGTCCTCGGCGGTCACCTCACGGTAGGTGATCGACACGGCGGCCTCGGTGGGTCCGTAGAGGTTGTGCAGCCCGGCATCGCTCACCGCTTGGAACGCGGCCACCGTCTCCGATGGGAGCGCCTCACCGATGACGAAAACGTCTCGGAGGGAATCGAGTTCGCCCGGCGCGGCATGCGCGGCGAAGACGGAAAGCATGGCGGGCACGAAGTCGGTGAGCGTGACGCCTTGGCGGGCAATGATTTCCGCGAGATAGCGCGGATCGCGATGGCCGTCCGGTGCGGCGAGCAGCAGCGTGGCACCCGCGCGCAGCGGCAGGAAGTAGCCCCAGAGCGAGACGTCGAAGGTGGTCGCCGTTTTCTGCAGATAGACATCGCCGGTACGTGGACGGTATTCGGCGTGCATCCACGCCAACTGGTTCGCAATGGCGCGATGACTGACCGACACGCCCTTGGGCTTGCCGGTCGAGCCGGACGTGAAGAGGACATAGGCGGGGTGATCCGGATGCAGCGGAGTGCGACGCTCACGGTCGCCGATCTTGGCGGCCGAGTACACCGACAGGTCGACCTCATCCACATAATGGACGCTCACCGTGTCGGGAACCGTTGTGGGGAGTGTGAATCCGGTAGACCGCGTGGTGAGTACCGAGTGCGGGCGTGCGGTATCGAGAATGTGCCCGATCCGCTCGGCCGGATGCGTGGGATCGACCGGCACGTAGGCGCCACCCGCCCGCGCGACCGCGTACATGGCGACGACCAGCTCGATCGAGCGCGGCATCGCCAGCACAACGAGGGATTCCGGTCCGACGCCGGAGTCGATGAGCACTCTGGCCATGCGGTTGGCCTGATCGGAGAGCTCGGTGTACGTCAGAGTCAACGAATCGGTCGCCAGGGCAACGGCATTCGGAGTGCGGCGAACCTGGTTGTCGAATCCCTCGTGCAGGAACCGGTCGGCGACCTTGTGGCCGCTGGCATTCCAGCTCGCGGTGACGTAGTCGAGTTCACCCGCGTCGAGCAGGGGGATATCGCCGACCGGCGCCTCCGGTTCGGCCACCGCCGCACGGAGCAACCGGAGGAACTTGGCCGCGAACTCACGCACGGTCGGCGCGTCGAACAGATCGGTCGCGTAGGTGAATTCGGCACGGCATTCCGTGTCGTGATCCGAGATCGTCAGCTGCAGATCGAATTTCGCGAAGCCAGGGTCGAAGTCGACCAGTTCGGTGCCGAGATCCGGCAGCTCCGGGGTGACCAGTCCGAGGTTCTGCATGAACAGCGCCACCTGGAACAGCGGATGCCTCGCCTGGGACCGTGCCGGATTCAGCACCTCGACCAGGCGCTCGAACGGGATGTCCACGTGGGCGAACGCACGCAGGTCGCGGTCGCGAGCGTGCGCGATCAACTCGGCGAAGGTGGCCGCGCCCCGCACCTCGGTGCGCAATACAAGGGTGTTGACGAACATCCCGACCAGGTCGTCGAGCGCCGCATCACCACGGCCCGCCACCGGTGTACCGATCGCGATGTCGGTCGTGCCCGACAATCGGGCCAGCAGCGCGGCCAGCGCGGCGTGCAGGACCATGAACGGCGTTGCGTGACACCGGGCGGCAACGTCGTCGATCGCCGTCCGCAGCGCGGCGTCGAGGCGGAACTCGTGCGTGGCGCCGCGATAGGTGGCTCGCGCAGGTCGCGGCCGATCAGCGGGCAACGCCAACTCTGCTGGCAGGTCGGTCAATTCGGCATGCCAGAACGCCAACTGCCGGGCTGCGGCCGAATCGGGGTCGGCCTCGTCGCCCAGGACCCGCTGCTGCCAGAGCGCGTAATCCGCGTATTGCACCGCGAGCGGAGACCACCCGGGCGGACGCCCAGCGCGCCGGGCGGCGTATGCGGTGCCGAGGTCGCGCACGAGTGGGCCGAGCGAGACACCATCGGCGGCGATGTGATGGACAACGAGCACCAGCGTGTGATCCGCAGGCCCGCAACGCAACAGGCGCACGCGAACCGGAATCTCCTCGGCCACATCGAAACCCTGGGCGGCGACCACGCGGACCGCGGCCGCAAGCTTGTGCTCGGGCACCTCGGACGGTGTCAGGTCGAACACCGCGTGCACCCGGCGGATCAGTTGCGCGGGCCCGGCCACCGTCTGCGGGTAGACGGTGCGCAGGACTTCATGTCGCGCAACGAGATCGGTGATGGCCGCGGAGAGGGCGGGTACGTCGAGCTCACCACGGAGCCGCAGCGCCACCGGAATGTTGTCCACGGCTGCGGTGTCGAATTCGCGGGCCGACTCCGCGTCGGTGCCGAATCGGTTCAGGAACCACATCCGCCGCTGCGGCGGCGACAGCGGAATGTGCTCCGGCCGCGGTCCTGCCGCCAACAGCGGGCGCTCGATGCCGTGCTCCGACAGGGCCGCGACCGCACCCGCCGTCGGCCGGTCGAAGAAGTCACGGACGTCGATCGTGACGCCGAGTGCGGCGGAGATGCGGGCGATGGCCCTGGTCGCGATGAGCGAATTCCCGCCGAGAGCAAAGAAATCGTCCTCGGTGCCGACGTGGTCGAGGCCAAGCAACTCGGCGAATATCTCGGCGACCGTCACCTCGTTGGCGGTCTCCGGTGGACGGTATGCGGCGGCGCCGGAACCGAATTCGGGCTCCGGCAAGGCACGGCGGTCCAGCTTCCCGTTGGCGTTCAACGGCATCGCCTCCAGCACCATGACCAGCGACGGCACCATGTACTCCGGCAGCTCCCGCCGCACGGACGTCAGCAGCGCAGCGGGGTCGATCGTGCCGCTGCCCACCACGTAGCCGACGAGATGATCGCCGTTCTGCTGCCGGTGCAACGTGACCGCCGCCTGGGTCACCCGAAATTGCCGCAGCAGTGCCGCCTCGACCTCGCCCAGCTCGATCCGCAGTCCGTGCAACTTCACCTGGAAGTCGGTGCGGCCCAGGTATTCCAGTTCATCCGGCCCGCCGCCGTTGTCGCGCACCCAGCGCACCAGATCACCGGTGCGGTACATCCGCTCACCCGCCGGCCCATCCGGGCTGGCGACGAACCGCTCGGCCGTCAGGCCGGGACGGGCGACGTAGCCGCGGGCCAGCTGCACACCGGCGAGGTAGAGCTCACCGACCACACCGGTGGGCACCGGGCGCAGATTGTCGTCCAGCACCTTCAGATCGGTGTCGTCCGCGGGTGTCCCGATCGGCACGCTCAGCACGTCCGCGGCGGTTACCTCGTGCGCGGTCACGTCGACCGCGGCCTCGGTGGGGCCGTACAGGTTATGCAGCGTCGCGCCGCTGATATCGCGGAAGGTGGCGGCGGTCGCGGCCGGAAGCGCCTCGCCTGATGCGAAGACCAAGCGCAGCGATTCCACCGAAGCCTGCGCCCCTGGCTCGCCAGCGAACACCGCAAGCATCGAGGGCACGAAATGAGCGACGGTGACCCGGCTTTCGGCGATGACCTCGGCGAGGTAAGCGGGTGTGCGATGCCCGTCCGGTGCCGCGATGACCAGTCGGGCACCGATCTGCAACGGCCAGAAGAACTCCCAGACCGAGACGTCGAAGGTGAACGGCGTCTTCTGCAGAACGACGTCGTCCGCCCGCAATCGATACAGCCGCTGCCGCCAGCGCAGATTGGCCAAGATCGAGCGATGCGAGACGGCGACGCCCTTGGGGCGGCCGGTCGACCCCGAGGTGAAGATCACGTACGCGGTGTTGTCCGCGCACAGCCGCGGCAAGGATTCGTCGGCAGTCGGCGATTCGGTTACAGAGCCACGGCATTCATCGATGCGAAGCGCGCGGGCCTCGCCGAGCTCTGGCTGATCGCGCGTCGTGGTGAGCACCAGGACCGGGCGGGCGACCTCGAGTAGGTAGGCGATGCGCTCGGCGGGGTGGTCGGGATCGATCGGTACATACGCGCCACCCACCTTCAAGATCGCGTACATGCCGATCAGCAGGTCGAACGAGCGGCGAACAGCCAGCCCCACCAAGACGTCCGGGCCGACACCCAGCGAGATCAAGCGATAGGCAAGCGCATTCGCCCTGCCGTCGAACTCGGCGTAGGTCAGAGTGTCGCCCGCGCACTCGAGCGCCACCGCGTCCGGGGTGCGCCGCACCTGCTGCTCGAATTCACTGACCAGCGTCTCGACGGGCGCGAAGTCGACGGGCAGCATATGCCGGAGCGCGGTGAGCGCGTCGTCCAGCAATTCGATCAGCACCGCACCCAGTGCCCCATCGGCCGATTCCAGCAGCGCGGGAAGCTGACTCGACACCACGACCTGCACCAAGGCATCCGGGCCGAGGCTATCGCCCATGGCTTCGGCCAGCACCGTCAGTTCGAGAGCGAGCACCTCGTAGGTGATGGTCACGTCGTGGTGGCGCAGGGCAACTCGTTCCGGTGCCAGCTGGGCAACGGTCGCGATCAGCCCGGGCAGGTCGCCTACTCCGTAGGCACGACGCAGTGCGGGATCATCGAGCCCTGACCTGGAGCCGAGCCCGTCGGGTGTGACCGAATCTTTGTGGGACATCAGCTGTTTCCTTCCGAGTCGACCACCGACACCGAGTCGGCGAGCACCGCACGCACCTCGGCCAGCAGGGTCCGCAGCAGTGCCGCGAGACCACCGCCGCCGAGGGCGGCGAGAATGCCGGGCACCAGCCCGGCGAGCGAGACATTGATCAGGGCTTCGGGTTTCGCCGCGGCACCCATCGCCCTGGCGACCACGGTCAGCTTCGCGTCGAGTTCGCGATAGGAGATCGCCCGGTCGCCGTGGGTGAATGCGATCGCGTCCGGTACGGCGCGGGCCGCGGCGGCGATGAGCGAAGGCAGGTCGGCAGGGGCAGGCAGCGGTTGTTGTTCCGTCGCGGAGCGGATATCGATCGAGCGGATCGCGGTCGCGGGGTCGGCGGCCACCGCGGCCAACACCCGCAGCAGCCGTGCCGCGAAGGAGCGGACTGTCGCGGCGTCGAAAATGTCTGTCGCGTAACCGAACCGCATGTTCAGCCCGTTTCGTGCGCCGTCGGTGCCGAACCGCTCGACGGCGGTGAGCTGAAGATCGAATTTCGCCTCGTCGAGGCTGAGGTCGAGTGCCTCGACGTCGAGGCCGGGTAGCGCGACGGTGCCGCTCGGCATGTTCTGGAAGGTGAAGAGCACCTGAAACAGCGGCGGGTAGGCACTGGATCTAGGGCGGCCGACTGCTTCGACCACCTGCTCGAAGGGGACGTCCGCGTGGGAGAGCGCCGCCAGGTCCCGCTCCCGTGCTTGGCGCAGCAGGTCGTGGAAAGGGGCGCGCGGGTCGACCTCGGTGCGCAGCACCACCGTGTTGACGAACATCCCGATCATGTCGTCGAGTTCGCGCGCTCCACGTCCAGCGACCGGGGCCCCGATGGTGATGTCGTTTGTCCCGGCCAGTTTGGCGAGCAATACCGCGAACGCGGCGTGGAGCACGGTGAACAACGTCGTGTTGTGCGCCCGCGCGAGGTCGTCCAACCGTGCGGTGAGTTCGGCGTCGACGTCGAATTCGATGGTCGCGCCGCGTGTGTCGCGGCGGGCAGGCCGTGGTCGATCGGTCGGCACCGCGATCAGTTCGGGAGCCCCGGCCAATTCCCGTGTCCAATAGGCGAGTTGGCGCGATGCCAGGCTGTCCGGATCGTGCTCGGAGCCGAGGAGGTCCCGCTGCCAACTGCTGTAGTCCGCGTACTGGATGTCCAGCGGCACCCAGCCGGGTGTTCGACCTGCCGATCGAGCGACGTAGGCGCGCACCAGGTCCCGAATCATCGGAGCCACCGAGTACCCGTCGGCACTGATGTGGTGCAGCACGACGACGAGCACGTATTCCGCGGTATCCACTGCGAGCAGCGCCGCTCGTACCGGTGGCGTCACCGTGATATCGAAAGGAGCGGCGACGAATTCGCTGATACGGCTCGTGATGTCTGCCTTCGGCACCGCTATCGGGGTGAGATCAAAGGACAGCTCGGTGATCGGGACCAGCTCCTGCACCGGTCCATCCGCGGTGTCCGGATATCTGGTGCGCAGCGCATCATGGCGGTCGAGGATGTCCTGGATCGCCGCGGTCAACGCGGCCACGTCCAGCGCGCCGGTGAGACGCAGCGCCATCGGGATGTTGTACGCCGCCGAATCCGGTGCCAGCCGGTTGACCACCCACATCCGTTGCTGTGCGGGCGACAACGCCGCAGGCCCAGGGTCGGTTCGCCGCATCAGCACGGGACGAGCGCCGGTGCCGTCCAAGGCCGCGAGGTGCTCGGCGAGCCCGCCGACCGTCGGTTCCTCGAAGACCGCGGACACCGGCACCAGGATGCCCAGCGCCGCACTCAGCCTGGCAGCTAAGCGCGTGGCCATCAGCGAATTGCCGCCCATGGCGAAGAAGTGGTCGTCGAGTCCGGCGGTCGCGGTGCCGATCACGTCGCCGAAGGTCGCCGCGACCACCTTCTCCAGCTCCGTCATGGGAGGACGGAAAGCCGCCTCGGCGAACATCGGCTCCGGTAGCCGGGCGCGATCGACTTTGCCATTCGCGTTGAGCGGCAATGCTTCCAGCACAACGACTGCGGCGGGCACCATGTACGTGGGCAGCTCACTCGCGAGAGCGCTTCGCAAGCCGGACGCAAGCTCAGCTGAATCCGGCGCGGATACAGCGACATACGCGATGAGCCGGACGCCGGCTCGCTCATCCTCCCTGGCCACCGCGACCGCCGCCCGCACCCCCGGCTGCCGCCGCAGCGCGGTCTCGACTTCGCCGAGCTCGATCCGGAATCCGCCGATCTGCACTTGGAAGTCGGCGCGCTCCAGATACTCGAGCGTGCCATCCGGCCGCCAGCGCACGATGTCACCGGTCCGGTACATCCGGCCGCTCGCGTACGGGTCGGCTACAAACCGATCCGCGGTCAGCCCCGCTCGGTTCTGATAGCCGCGGGCCAACTGCGCACCTGCCAAATACAATTCACCCGGAACGCCGACCGGTACCGGCCGAAGCCGCGAGTCGAGCACGTACACCCGGCTGTTCCAGGCAGGCGAGCCGATCGGCACCGTGTGCAGTGGATCGGTGTCCACCTCGAAGGCCGTGATCGACACCGCGGTCTCGGTCGGGCCGTAGAGATTGAACAGTCGCGCCGACGTGCGGCGACGGAACTCGATCGCGGTAGCCGGTGGCAGCGCCTCGCCGATGGCGAGCACCTTGTTCAGGGAAATCGGCAGCGGGGCAGCCAGCAGCATGCCGATCAGCGAGGGCACCGCGTGCAGCACCGTGACGCCGTGACGTTCGATGAGGGCGCGCAGCCGATCCGGATCTCGTTCGGCGCCTGGCTCGGTGATGATCAGGCGGCCACCGGTCACCAGCGGAGACCAGAACTCCCAGACGGACAGGTCGAAGGTGGCCGGGGTCTTCAGCAGCACGCGGTCGGCCGGACCGAGGGCGAAAAAGGCGCGTAGCCAGGCGAGTTGGTGCACGATCGCCGAGTGCGAGACGGTGACGCCCTTGGGCAGGCCGGTCGAGCCGGAGGTGAAGATGACGTAGGCCGGATGGTCGGGGCGCAATGGACGGATTCGCGCCGCGTCGTCGATCGCTGTCGCCGCCATGCCGGTGAGGTCGAGGCGGTCGACTTCCAGCGTGGGAACCGGTGTTTCGATCGGCAGGCCATCCCGGGCGGTGGTGAGAATTGCTGCGGGCGCCGCAGTATCTACGGTGTAGATAATCCGGTCCACGGGGTGGTCGGGATCGATGGGAACGTAGGCGCCGCCGGCGCGGATCACGGCATACATGGCGACGACCAGGTCGATGGAACGCCGCATCGCGAGCACCGTGGTCGTCTCCGGGCCGACCCCGCGGGCGATCAACCTGCGCGCCAACCGATTCACCCGCGCGTCGAATTCCGCGTAGGTGAGCTCGTGCTCGGTCGCGGCGTCGACCAATGCGACCGCCTGCGGCGTACGCGCGACCTGAGCATCGATCAGATCCGCCAGCGTCACCGACTCGACCGGGTGCGCGGTGCGGTTCCACTGCTGGAGCACCTGATCTCGTTCGGCACCGAGCACATCGATGTCACCGACGACGACTTCCGGCCGGGCCACCACGGATTCGAGCACCCGGCGCAGTTGCGCGACGATCCGCTCGGCGGTGCGCGGTTCGAACAGGTCCGTCGCGTAACCGAGTACCAGGTCGAGGCCTTCGGGTGTGCCATCGGAGCCGTACTGATCGACGGCGAACAGATGCAGATCGAATTGCGCGACCTCGCTGTCGAATTCGAGCTCGCGCACCTCGAGGCCGGGTAGTCGGAAGGTCCCGCGATCGTGGTTCTGGAACGAATAGCCGACCTGGAACAGCGGATGGCGCGCCGTCGATCGGGTTGGATTGAGCTCTTCGACAAGTCGTTCGAACGGCACGTCCGCATGCGAGAACGCCGCGACATCCGCGGCTCGCACGCGCCGCAACAGCCCATCGAACGGCTCGTCGCCCCTGACGTCGGCTCGTAATACCAGTGTGTTGACGAACATTCCGATGACGTCGTCGAGTTCGGCCATCCCGCGCCCCGCGATCGGCGTTCCGACGGCGATATCCCCGGTGCGGGACAGCCGCGCGAGCAGCGCCGCGAAGGCCGCGTGCACCACCATGAACAGGGTCGCGCCGTGCTTCCGGCCGAGTGCGACGAGGTCGGTGTGCAGTTGGGCGTCCACCGTGAACCAAACCTTGTTGCCACGCAAGCTCTGGCGAGCGGGACGCGGATAGTCCGTCGGCACCGTCAATTGTTCCGGCAGGCCGGTCAGTGTTTCGGTCCAGAACTGGAGCTGTTGCGCACCAACCGATTCCGCGTCATCCGGCGCGCCGAGCAGCGCGCGCTGCCAGAGCGCGTAGTCCGCGTACTGCACCGCGATCGGCGCCCAGCCGGGCGCGCTGTCGGCCGACCGCGCGGTGTAGGCGACCAGTAGATCGCGGACGAACGGCGCGACAGATGAGCCGTCCGCGGCGATGTGGTGCAGGACCGCGGCAAGCACGAACTCGCCGTCGGTCTGGGCGGGGTCGCCGATGCGGAACAGGCGCATTCGGACCGGCACCTCGGTGGTCACATCGAATGTGGTGTCGGCGAGCTCGCGAATTCGTTGTGGCAATTCGGATTCGAACACATCGATCGGCCACAGTGACGGAACAGCCTGGGCCGCAGGCAGGATCAGCTGTACCGGAGCGCCGTCGAGCTCCGGATAGCGCGTCCGCAGGGATTCGTGCCTGCCGATCACGTCCCCGATGGCGGCCTGCAGCGCCGCGACATCCAATTGGCCGGATAGGCGAAGGGCCAGTGGGATGTTGTAGGCGACGGAGTTTCGATCGAATCTATTCAGAAACCACATTCGATGCTGCGCGGGTGACAGCGGGATCTTGTCCGGGCGCGGGCCCGCGACCAGTGCAGGCCGGGTATCGCCCGCTGCGGTGGCGTGCACGAGTGCCGCGAGGTCGGCGACACGGGACGCTTCGAATAACGCGCGGACGCCTACGGTTCGGTCCAGGGCCGTGCCGATTCGCGCGACGGCCTTGGCCGCCAGCAACGAGCTGCCACCGAGGGCGAAGAAGTCGTCGTCCGCGCCCACCGCCGCGTCCGATCCGAGTACTTCGGCGAAGACCGCGGCAACGATCTGCTCGGCGATCGTGACAGGTTTGCGGTAGACGGTCGACTCGAAGACCGGCGCAGGCAGAGCGGTGCGATCGAGCTTTCCATTGACCGTCAACGGGATTCGGTCCACCCGGACAATCGCGGCAGGCACCATGTGCTCCGGTAGTCGTAGCCCGAGCGCCTGTCGCAGTCCCGCGATATCTAGGTCTTCGTCGGCCACCGCGTAGGCCACGATGCGTGCTTCGTCGACCAGATCGGCGCGAACGACAACGGCCACCTCACGAATCGCCGAAGCGTCGAGCAGTGCGGCTTCGATCTCGCCGAGTTCGATGCGAAAGCCGCGCAGGTTCACCTGCTGATCGGCGCGGCCGAGGTACTCCAGATCGCCGTCGGCGGTCCAGCGGGCCAGGTCGCCGGATCGGTAGGCCGGTGCGCCGTCGGCGGCGTAGGGATCGGCGACGAACCGGCTCGCGGTCAATGCGGGGCGGCCGAGGTAGCCGCGCACGAGTTGCCCGCCGGAGACATAGATCTCGCCGGGCACTCCGACCGGCACCGGCCGCAACCGGTCATCGAGCACCCGAACCGCTAATCCCGGTATGGCACTGCCGATTACGCTTGCCGATCCCGTGGCCGCAACGATGTGCCGGTAGGAGACGTGCACCGTTGTCTCCGTGATGCCGTACATGTTCACCAGCCGCGGACCGTTGGGATAGCGGCTCAACCACCCCGCTAGGCGCTGCGGCTCCAGCGCCTCGCCACCGAAAACCACGTGCCGCAGGGCAAATCCGGCAGCGTGTTCTTCGGCAAGTTCTGCGGCGATCAACTGATAGAACGCCGAGGGGGTCTGATTGAGCACCGTGATCCGCTCGGCGATCAGTAGTTCGCGGAACTGCTGAGGCGAGCGGGAGGTGTAGTAATCGACCACGACGAGCGTCCCGCCGTGCAGCAGCGCGCCCCATAGCTCCCACACCGAGAAGTCGAACGCGTAGGAGTGGAACAGCGTCCACACATCGGACGGGCCGAAGCCGAACTGCCGCTGGGTGTTGTCGAGCAGGCGCAGCACGTTGCGATGCGGGACGACAACGCCTTTGGGCTGCCCGGTCGAGCCCGAGGTGTAGATGACATACGCGACCTGCGCCGGGTGCAGTGGCGCGCGTCGATCGGCCTCGGTCACGGGCGAGCCATCGATAGTGGCCGACAGCGTGGCGTCGATGTCGATCACCGGTCCACCGAACCAGCCTCTGGCCAATTCTGTGGTGGCACTGGTGACCGCGCAGATCGGACGAGCGTCGTCCAGGATGTACTCGATCCGATCGGTGGGATAGTTCGGATCGATCGGGAGATACCCGGCCCCTGATTTGATCACCGCGAGCAGCGCGACGACGAGCTCCGCCGACCGTGGCAGTGCCACCGCCACCAGCGTTTCCGGACCGACGCCCGCGGCGATGAGGCGGCGAGCCAGGCGGTTGGACCACTCGTCGAGCTCGGCATAGCTCAGCGTGCGTCGCCCTGCGCGAACCGCGGCGGCCGCCGGGTCGAGTGCGGCGGCCGCCGCGAACCGATCCGCGAGGGTGCCGTCGGCGACAGCCTCGTCCGCGCCGGAGCTCGCCCATTGGTAGAGCGCACGCTGCTGCTCCTCGGCGCTGAGCAACTGGATGTCGCCGAGCACCACGGTCGGGTCGGCCGCGATGGCGGCCAGCACCTGGGTGAACCGGCGGCCGAGCACCGCGATCGTCGCCGGGTCGAAAAGATCGGTCGCGTAGGTGATCTCGATGTCCATGCCGTCGGCCCGGCCACCCTGATCGATGGCCTCGACCACCGTGAACTGGAGGTCGAATTTGGCTGCGGCCGCATCGAATTCGCAAGGTCGCGCGCGCAGGCCCGCCACCTCGAACCGGGGCATGGTGAAGTTCTGGAAGGTCAGCGCCACTTGGAACAGCGGGTGGCGGCTCTGCGCGCGGGCGGGTGCGAGCAGCTCGACGAGGCGCTCGAACGGGACATCCGCCTGCGAGAGCGCGTCGATGTCCTGGTCGCGCACGGCATCCAGCACGGTCTCGAACCGGGCCCTGGAGTCGACCTGGGTACGCAATACGAGGGTGTTCACGAACATGCCGACGAGCTGATCGAGCGCGGCGACACCGCGACCCGCCACCGGGGTACCGATCGCGATGTCGGTGCTGCCGGAGAGCCGGGCGAGTAGCACCGCCAGCGCGGCGTGCACGGTACTGAACAGGGTCGTCTCGCGCTTGCGGGCCAATTCGCCCAGCTCACTGTGCAAGTCGGAATCGATGCGTAGCCGGTGCGTCGCGCCACGATGCGACGCGACTGCCGGTCGCGGTCGGTCGGCGGGGAGATCGAGTTGTTCCGGTAGGCCGTCGAGGGCGTGGCGCCAGAATGCGAGCTGGCGATCCGTGTGCGCGAACTCGGCCTGCCACAGCGTGTAGTCGGCGTACTGCACCGGCAGCGCGTCCCACGTCGGTGCAGTACCTCCTTGCCGGGCCGTGTAGGCGGTCATCAGGTCGCAGGCCAAGGGGCCGAGCGAGAAGCCGTCCGCCGAAATATGATGCAGCACAAGCGCTAGCACGTGCTCGGTGCCGGAGACCTCGAACAACGCTGCTCGCATGGGGGTTTCGCACGTGAGGTCGAAGGCGCCCATGGCCAGCTCGGTGAGTCGCTCGGCCAGTTCGTCTTCGGTGATCGGCTCAGCCGGTAGATCCGGAACGGCTGGCGACACTGAGCGAATCACTTGCTCGGGGCCATCGGGTCCGTCTGGGTAGACGGTTCGCAGTGTCTCGTGGCGGTGTACTACGTCGGCGAGTGCGGCTGCCAAGGCGGCGATATCGAGAACTCCGGTCAAGCGGAGCGCGATGGGGATGTTGTCGACAGCGTCACCTGGGCCGGTTCGCTCATCCGCGAGGAACCGGTTGAGGAACCACATGCGCTGCTGGGCGGGCGAGAGCGGGATCCGGTCCGGCCGAGGACGTGGTGCGAGCGCCGCACGTCCACCCAAGCCGCGCTGAGCTTCGGCGTGCTCGGCCAGTGCCGCGACGGTCGGCGCATCGAACACCGCGCGCACGGCCAGGTGCGCGTCCATGGCCGCGCCGAGCCTGGCCACCGCCTGGGTGGCGGTCAGCGAGTTACCGCCGAGGGCGAAGAAGTCGTCGTCCAAACCGACGCGCTCCGCACCGAGCAGGTCGGCATAGATGCTCGCGACGATCCGCTGCGCGGGAGTGACCGGCGCGCGGAACTCCGCTGCTTCGAATACGGGAATCGGCAGGGCTTTACGGTCCAGCTTGCCGGAGGCGTTGACCGGCAGCGCATCGAGAACCACGTAGGCCGTCGGCACCATGTAGGCGGGTAAACGGCGGGCGAGATCGGCTTTCAGCGCATCGAGATCTGATGCGGCACTTGCCGCGGTGACGATGTACGCGACCAGTTGCTCGCCCGCCGGGCTGTCCGCGCGGAGCACGACGACCGCCTGCGTGATCGAGTCCAGCGCGGTGAGCGCTGCCTCGATCTCGCCGAGTTCGAGGCGCTGACCGCGCAGCTTCACCTGGAAGTCGGTGCGGCCCAGGTATTCCAGCTCGCCGTGTGCTGTCCAGGTAACGAGGTCACCGGTGCGGTACATCCGAGTGCCGGTCGCGAAGGGATTCGCCACGAAGCGATCACTCGTGAGATCTGGTCGGCCCACATAGCCACGGGCCAGCTGAGCGCCTGCCAAATACAGTTCACCCGCGACGCCCACCGGGACCGGGCGCAAGCGTGCATCCAGTACGTGGACCTGCGTGTTGAATACCGGAGCACCGATCGGCACCGTGTCCACGTCGGTGTCAGCAACCTGGTGGAAGGTGACGTCGACCGCAGCTTCCGTCGGGCCGTACAGGTTGTGCAACGCCGCACCGGTCAGCTCACGCAGCCGATGGGCAGGCTTGGGCGGCAACGCCTCACCGGAGGCGAACACCAGACGCAGTGAATCGCACTGGTCTGCAGCGGCATCGGCGACGAACACCGCGAGCATCGACGGCACGAAATGCGCGACGGTCACCCGCTCGCTGTGGATGACTCTCGCCAGATAGGTCGGATCGCGATGTCCATCGGGCTTCGCGACGACCAGGCGCGCACCGATCTGCAAGGGCCAGAAGAACTCCCACACCGACACATCGAACGTCGCCGGAGTCTTCTGCAACACCACATCAGTGCGCTCCAAGCCGTACTCAGCCTGCATCCACACCAAACGGTTCACGATCGCACCATGGCTGACCGCGACACCCTTCGGCCGACCCGTCGAACCCGACGTGAAGATCACATACGCGGTATTCGACGCACGCAGCGGCGCACGACGATCCGTGTCGGTCACGGGTGCATCGGAGTAATCCGACAGCTTCAAGCGATCGATCTCGACGGCAGGTGTCTTGCCCGCATCGAACTCATCGCGCGCGGTGGTCAACACACACACCGGTCGCGCGGCATCGAGCACGTAGTGAGTGCGCTCAGCCGGATGATCCGGATCCAACGGCACATACGCACCACCAGCCACGCTCACCGCGTACATACCGACGACCAGCTCGATCGACCTGCGCATACCCAACGCGACCATCGAATCCGGGCCAACCCCAAGCGAAATCAAATGCCGGGCAACACGATTAACCCTCGCCGAGAACTCGGCGTAGGACAGACTCGCCCCCTCGAACGTCACAGCGATCGCATCAGGCGTCCGAGCGACCTGCGCCTCGAACATCGACACCAACGTCGCCGAACCATCCACCGCATGCCCGGTGTCGTTCCAGGTGCGCAGCAAGTCCCGCTCATCAGCGGTCAGCAGGTCGATATCACCCACGACCACTGCCGGGTCCTCGACGATCGATGCGAGCACCAACTGCAGTCGGGTCGCGAACATCTCGATCGCCGCCGCGTCGAACAGATCGGTCGCGTATTCGAAGACCGCGCTGAGACCGCCCGTACCCGTGGGCACTTCTGCCAAGGTCAGCTGCAGATCGAATTTCGCTGTGTTCGTGTTGATCTCGACCCGCGACGCCTCGAGGCCCTCCAATTCGATGTCGGCCTGCGCGGTGTTCTGCAAGTCGAGCATGACCTGGAACAGCGGATGCCGCGCCGCGGATCGCTGCGGCCGCAACACCTCTACCAGCCGCTCGAACGGAACATCGGCATGAGCGAAGGCCGCGAGATCGCAGTCACGAACGGCCGCGAGGAGCGTGGTGAACGGCACTTCCGGCGGTACCTGGGCACGCAACACGAGGGTGTTGACGAACATGCCGACCAGCTCGTCCAGTGCCCGCGCACCGCGTCCGGCGACCGGTGTGCCGATCGCAATATCTTGCTGTCCGGCGAGTTTCGTCAACATGGTGGCGAATGCCGCGTGCATCACCATGAACAACGAGGCGTTGGCGGTATCGCCGATCTCCCGCAGTCTCCGGTGCGTGACGGCGTCGACGGTGCAGGCATAGCGGGCACCGCGACCAGACGCGATCGGCGGCCGTGGGCGGTCGGCGGGCAGGGTCAGCACGTCAGGCAATCCGTCGAGCTCGTTCGACCAGTACCGGATCTGCCCGGCCAGCAACGACTCCGGATCGTCCTCAGCGCCCAATGTCTCGCGCTGCCACAGGGTGTAGTCGGCGTACTGGACCGGCAACGGCGCCCAGTCGGGTTCGATTCCGGCACGGCGAGCGGCATAGGCCCGCATGAGATCCCTGGTCAATACCGCGATGGACCACCCGTCGGCACTGAGGTGATGCAACGCGACAACCAGCACATGATCGCCGGAATCTGTCCGCAGCAACGTAAGTCGAACTGGCGGCTCCCGATCCACCTGGAAAGGTTCGACCGCAGCGGCAGCGAGCCGTTCATCGAGCCGGGCCTCATCGATCTGCTCAGGCGCCAACTCGACCCGCACCTGATCGATCTCCAGCACCTCTTGGCGCGGAATCCCGTCAGCCGCCGGATAACTGGTCCGCAGCGCTTCATGCCTCGCGAACACATCGGTGACCGCAGCCGCCAACACCGCGCAATCGGGCCCGCCACGCAATCGAACCGCGGCAACCAGATTGTTCGCTACCGAGTCGGCGTCGAACTGATGCAGAAACCACATCCGCTGCTGCGCATACGACAACGGAACATGCAGTGGCCGCGATGACGCCGTCAGCTCCCGCCTTGTCCTCCCCATGCTCGACGCAGCGAGGTGCGCCGCCAGCGGTCCAACCGTCGGGTACTCGAACAGCATCCGCACCGGCACATCGGCGCTCAGCTTTTCGGCGATCCGCGCCGCGATCTGGGTGGCCACCAGCGAATTCCCGCCGAGGGCAAAGAAGTCGTCGTCCAACCCGACCCGATCGACACCGAGCACCTGCGCGAAGGTCTCCGCAACCACCCATTCGGTAGCAGTAAGAGGCGCTCGAAACGCCTTGGCGGCGATCACCGGATCCGGCAGCGCGTTGCGGTCCAATTTGCCGGAACCGCTCAGCGGCATCGCGGCGAGCGACACATACGCGGACGGCACCATGTACGAGGGCAATACCGCCCGCAACTGCGCTTCGAGCGCGGCGTCCTCGTGCTGCCGATCCGCCACCACATAGGCGACGAGCAATTCGCCTGCTGGGTGGTCGAATACGCGAACTGCCGCAGCACGCACCTCGGTCAGCGCGAGCAGCGCAGCCTCGATCTCCCCGAGCTCGATCCGCTGCCCGCGCAGCTTCACCTGGAAATCACTGCGCCCCAGATACTCCAGCGCTCCTGCCCGATTGCGCCGAACGAGGTCCCCAGTGCGGTACATGCGCGCCCCGGACGGCCCGTACGGATTCGCCACGAACCGTTCGGCACTCAGGTCAGCCCGGCCCTGATAGCCGCGCGCAACCTGAACACCGGACAGATACAGCTCACCGATCACGTTGTCCGGCACGGGACGTAACCGGCCGTCGAGGACGAGTACCTGACTGCCGAGCACCGGGCCACCGATCGGCACCGGTCCGCGCACGGCGGGCTCAACGGGCGCGTGGGTGGCATGGACCGTGAACTCCGTTGGCCCGTACAGGTTGTACAGCGTCGCCCGGCTGACCGCGGCGAACGCCGCCGCAGCCTCTCCCGTCATCGCTTCACCGGCGACGAACACAGTGCGCAGCGAGGAAAGGGCCGCCGCCGGGGCCGCATCGGCGAACACGGTCAGCATCGACGGCACAAAGGACGTCATCGTGACCCCGTGGGTGGCAATGATGTCCGCGAGATACGCGCTGTCCCGGTGCCCGTCGTGCTCGGCTATCACCATGCGAGCGCCCCGCGCCAGCGGCGCGAACAGCTCCCACACCGACACATCGAAGGTCGCGGGTGTCTTGAACAACACGACGTCGCGCGATCCGATGCCGTACTCGCCCGCGATCCAGCTGATCTGATTTACCGCCGAAGAGTGCTGAACCGCCACACCTTTCGGCCGCCCAGTCGACCCGGACGTGAATATGACATACGCGGTGTTCGCCGACCGCAGTGGTGCCCGCCGATCTGTATCGGTAACCTGCGCGCTCGAAAATGCGGAATGCACGAGGGCGTCGACTGCGATCACCGGGACATCGCTTCCGCTCGCCCACCCATCCGCGGCACGGGTCAACACACAGACCGCGCGGGCTGCAGCGACAACATGCTCGAGCCGCACGCTCGGCTGATCCGGGTCGACCGGCACGTACCCGCCACCTGCGGTCAGCACCGCGTACGCGCCGATTACCAACTCGACAGAGCGGCGCATACCGAGCACCACCAGCGTTTCCGGGCCGACGCCCGCGGCAATCAGCGCCCGCGCAACCCGATTGACAGCTGCCGCCAACTCCGCGTACGTCAGCGCACGATCACCCTCGATGACCGCGATCGCGTCCGGCGTCCGGCGCACCTGCGCCTCGAAATTCCGGAGCAGCGTGCCGTCACCGGCGCCCCGCGTATCGCGACCGCATTCGATGGCCCGGCGCGTGCCCGCAGCATCGAGTAGCGGCAGGTCGCCCACCGGGATATCGGCATCATCGATGATCGCCCGCAGGAAACGAACGAAGAATTGCGCGTAGTCGGCAATGGTGGATTCGTCGAATAGATCCGTGGCGTAGGTGAATTCCGCCCGGATCCCCGCCGGTGCCGAACCTTCCCTGAGTCCGGCACCGGCGAAGCTTTCCGTGACCGCCGAGCTAGCGGCAACCCCCGAGCGTTCAGTCACCGTTGAGCGCTCGGTCACCGTCAGCTGGAGGTCGAACTTGGTCACTCCGGTGTCCAGGGTACTGGTCAGCACCGACATGTCGGGCAGTTCGAACGCGATTGGTTCGGCATTGTCGAAGGCGAGCATGACCTGAAACAGCGGATGCCGTGCTTGCGAGCGTGCCGGGTTGATGGCATCGACTAGCTGCTCGAACGGGAGTTCGGCGTGTCCGAGGGCGGCGAGGTCGACTTCGCGCACCCGGGCGAGCAGCGTTGTGAAGGGCGCATTCTCATCGATCCGGGTGCGCAGCATCAGCGTGTTGACAAACATCCCGACGAGTTCGTCGAGCGCTCGGTCGCCTCGACCGGCGACCGGGGTGCCGATCACGATGTCGGTGCTGCCGGACAGCCGCGCCAGCAACGCCGCGAGGGCGGCATGCACCACCATGAACGGCGAAACGCTCTGGGCGCGTGCAAGGTCTGCGATGCCCGCGTGCACCGGGCCGGGCAGCTCGAAGCCGAACACCGCGCCACGCCCGGAGCTGACCGGCGGCCGTGGCCGGTCGGTGGGCAGGTCGAGTTGCTCGGGTGCACCGGCCAGCGCCTCGGTCCAGAATGCCAGTTGGCCGGGAGCGGCCGATGATTCGAGCAGTTCGCGCTGCCAGAGGCTGTAGTCGGCGTACTGCACCGGCAGCGGCGCCCAGTCCGGCGCGGCATCATGCCTGCGTGCCGTGTAGGCGCTCATCACGTCGCGGGCCAGCACCCGCAGCGAAAGACCGTCGGCGGCAATGTGATGCAGCACCAGCGCCAGCGCGCAGCTGCCGTCGTCGAGCGCGAAGATGCGGGCCCGGATCGGGATCTCGCGGGCCAGGTCGAACCCGCGCGCCGCGAATTCGGCCAGCACAGTGGCGAGTTCGTCCGCGCCGAGCGATTCGGGCGCACCGCTCACCGCGGCGACCGACAGCACCACCTGCCTGGCCGCCGCGCCGGTGTCGTCGCCGGCCGGCGGCGCGGGGAAGATCGTGCGCAGCACCTCGTGCCTGGCCATCACATCGTCGAGCGCGCGCCGCAGCGCGGCGATATCGACCGTGCCGCGCAACCGGACCACGAACGGCATGTTGTACGCGCCCGTCTGCTCGAATCGGTTCAGGAACCAGATCCGCTGCTGCGCGGGCGAAAGCGGAACCAGCGGCGGCCGTGGCCGCGCCCGCAGCCGCGCGACCATGGGCGCGCCGCCGGATCCACCCGCCCGCTCGATGAGTTCGGCGAGTTCGGACACCGTGGTCGCGGTGAACACCTCCCGAACCCCGAGCAGGCAGCCCAGGTCGGTGCCGAGCCGGGCGGCGACCTGCGTCGCCACCAGGCTGTTGCCACCGAGGGTGAAGAAGTCGTCGTCCCGGCCGACCCGCTCGCGACCGAGTACCTCGCCGAACACGCGGGCCACCGCCTGCTCGGTGGGCGTCGTCGGCGCGTGGTACTCCGTGCTCGGCCGTACCGGTGCGGGCAGCGCGGACCGGTCCAGCTTGCCGGAGGCATTGACCGGCAGCGCGTCGAGCACCACGTAGGCGGCGGGCACCATGTAGCCGGGCAGCGCGCGCACAGCGGCGGCGCGCAGCTGCCCCGGATGCACGGTCCCCGGCTCGGACTCGACCACGTAGGCAACGAGCTGCTCGCCGATCCCGGCGTCGTCACGCACCGCGACCACGGCGCGGACCACCGAATCGACCGTGCCGAGCACGGATTCGATCTCGCCGAGTTCGATGCGCAACCCGCGCAGCTTCACCTGGAAGTCGGTGCGGCCCAGGTACTCGAGCTGCCCGCGGGTGGTCCAGCGGACCAGATCGCCGGTGCGGTACATGCGGGCGCCGGGCGCCGAAGGACAGCCAGGACCGCCGAACGGATCGGCCACGAATCGCGCTGCGGTCAGTCCCGGCTGCGCCACATAACCCCGGGCGAGCTGTACCCCCGACAGATACAGCTCACCCGGCGCCCCGACCGGAACCGGCCGCAGCCGCGAATCGAGGACGAAGAGCCGGGTATTGAACACCGGCGCGCCGATCGGCACCGAGAGGGTATCGGTGTCGATCACTTCGTGAAAGGTGACATCGACCGCGGCCTCGGTCGGGCCGTACAGATTGTGCAGCCGGACGCCGGTCGACACCCGCAGCCGCTGGGCGAGCGAGGCGGGCAGCGCCTCACCGGAGGCGAACACCGAGCGCAGCGTTGTCCGGCGCGCGAAGTCGTGATTCGCCAGGAACGCTTCGAGCATCGACGGCACGAAATGCGCTGTGGTGACGCCGTACTCGGCGATCACCTCGCGCAGATAGGCGGGGTCGCGGTGTCCGTCGGGGTGGGCGAGCACCAGCGTCGCGCCGATCTGCAACGGCCAGAAGAACTCCCAGACCGAGACGTCAAAGGTGGCCGGAGTCTTCTGCAGCACAACATCTTCGGTGCTCAGCCGGTAGGTGGTCTGCATCCATACGAGCCGGTTCACGATCGCCCGGTGGGTGATCGTCACGCCCTTGGGTAGACCGGTGGATCCCGAGGTGAAGATCACATACGCCGGATGGTCCGGTCGTAGTGCGGCAGTTCGCTCGCAATCCCACACCGGACCCGTGGCGTAGGTCCCGTCGATCCGATCGACGTGGCGAACCGGCGTCCGGAAATCCGTCGAGGCCGCGTCGTGTTCGGTCGTCAGCACACAGGCTGGGCGCGCGATATTCAGGATGTGCGCGGTCCGCTCGACCGGATGGTCCGGGTCCAGCGGCACGTAGGCGGCGCCCGCCGCGAGGATCGCGTATATCGCGACAACGAGGTCGGGTGAACGCCGGATGTGCACCGCGACCAGCGACTCCGGTCCGACACCCTGCGAGATCAGCTGCCGCGCCAGCCGATTGCTGCGCGCGGACAATTCGGCATAGGTCAGATCCGCCGCACCCGCGTACCGCACCGCCACCGCGTCCGGCGTGCCCGCCGCCTGTGCCTCGAACAGCGCGACCAACGTGGCCCGCGCGCCCCGATCCGACAGCACCGAGTCCACGTCGAAGGCGGTGGCATTCCAGATCCGGGTGCTGACCGCGAGCTCCAGCTCGGTCGCGACCGGCACCGCACTCATCGGTGTTTCGACATCGGTGGCGAGCAACCGCTCCAGGTATCGGAGGAAGCGCGCGTGCTGCCTGGCGATGTCGTCGGCGCTGTAGAGATTCGGATTCGCCTCGAAATCCACGTGCACGCTGTCGCGTTCGCCGTAGTAGACGTTCAGGCTGAGATCTTCCACCGGCCCGGTCGACAGCACGTGGTAGTAGCCGACCGTAGCGCCGAGGGCGAGGTCGTTGCGGAACAGCATGATGTTGGCCAGCGGCCCGAACAGCGCCCGCCGCGCGGGCCGACCGTCCTGCTCGGCGTCGCGCCGGATGTCCTCGTGGCGGTAGCGCTGATGCCGCAGCGCGCCCGTCACCTCGACCCTGGTCGCCCGCAGCAGCGCACCCCAGGTGGTCGTGCCGACCGGCAGTCGCAGCGGCACGATGTTCGACAGCATGCCCGCCGACCGGCGCAGCGCGGCCGTGGTGCGCGCGGTGACCGGGAGGCTGAGCACCGCTTCGTCGCGGTCGGTCAGCCGGGCGAGATATCCGGCGAACGCGGCGAGCAGTACCACCGCCGGCGTCGAATCTTCGGTAGTCGCAAGCATGTTCAGCCGCGCGACGACAGCGGCGGACAGCGGCCGCCCGGCGATCAGGTTGCTCGCCGCCCGCGCCGCGGTGCGTCCGTCGAGACTGGTGGCACCGTCCAGCCCGGCCACCCGTTCGGCCCAGTGCGTCCGATCGGTGGTGTGGCGGGCGCTGTTTCGGTAGCCGAGTTCGTCGTCCACCAGGGCCGCCAGCGTGCTCGGCCGCACCGCCGCGGGTTCCGTGCTGTGTAGCCGCGCGGTGTATCGCTCGGCGATCCGCATCATGTTGGTCAGCGCCCCGTAGCCATCGAGGACGATGTGGTGGACCCGCAGATACCAGAAGTACCGGTGCTCGGAGATGCGTAGCACCGCGCCCGCGAACAGGCGATCGGTGAGCAGGTCGATCGGCGTGCTCGCGTCGGTGCGCATCCATTCGTGCGCGGCGGCCACCGGGTCGGGCTGGGTGCGCAGGTCGATCAGCGGGGTGTCGATCGTCAGCGCCGGATCGACGCATTGGTAAGGCACGCCGCCGGATTCGCCGAGCCGCACGAGCACCGATTCGTACTCGCGGCCCGCCGCGACCGAGACCTGTTGCAGCAGATCGGGATCCAGCTCGCCCCGGACATCGACGTACTGCGCGATAGTGATCGGCACGTCCGGCTCGAGCTGCTGTGCGTACCAGATGCCGAGCTGCGCGGGGGTGAGCGGAAACGATTCGGGGGCCGCGGCCGCGGCGGAATTCGGCGGCGACGCGCTGAATCCACCCAACTCCGTACCGTGCACCAGAGCCTCCTAAATTGGCGAAACAACAGCTGGCCGAATGGTTTTGGGCAGCGCGAATAAGCCGCTGCGTCAGCGGGACGATCCCGGACGCATGGCGTCGACCACCACAGGCGATTCGGTGAAAGCGCGTAACGCGAAGGCGTCACCGCGCGCGATCCGACAGATGCCCGCCGTCGGCTTGACTCTCGCTCGTTCCTCCAACTTCACTGCCGCTCGGCGGGCGTCGCGGCTATGTCAGCTACGTCACACGGGAGTGATCCGTGCATTGCGAACACTAGGCGCTCGGTTAATAAAAAGGAACTTTTTCCCTTAAAAACTTCTGGACGCTTGACCAGGGCGACTACCAGGGCCGGAGCCTCTAGACAGAAGTGTGCGCGCGACCACAGAGACGTCGCGTTTGTGAGCTACCACACGTTCGGAAGTGCAGACTATGAGCGGGAACGTTGCATCCACGTTGCATCGGCGCCGAGCCGCCGATCGAGCACCCGGATCTTGGCCTCGATCTGCGCATACAGGGGCGAATCACGATCGACTGTCGCCCGGTAGGCGGCCCACGCGGCGGCGTCGTCGCGGCCCTCGGCCCCCGCGGTCCAGCGGCGCAGCACGGCGGAATCCGCCGAACTCAACACCGCGGTGCGCAGTCGCACCCGCAGCTCGTCGCGAATATCGATAATCCCCGGCGCGGTCGAGCGCGGCAGCACCGGTCCGGCGTAGAGCCGCAATGCCGCATCGACATCACCGGAGTCGAGCGCGGCGCGCAACGCCTCCACATCGGTTGCGATATGGACGCGCAAACGGTAAGGGCGCGAACCGAATACGGTCGGGCCGACCACGGTTCGCAAGCGGGACACGGCGGCCCGGATGGTGCCGTTGTCCAGATCCGTGTCGTCGAGCAGCAGCGCGAGATGATCGGCGCCGAGCCCCTCCGGATGTTCGGTGAGCAATAACAGGATCTCGGCATGCCGCTGCGACAACGAAACCCGGTCGCCCGCGACACTCAACTGCGGCTGCCCGAGACCGAGCACCTCCAGACCCAACCGGCCCGACGACGGCGCGTCCAACGCGTGCCCGCCCGACGGGCCGTGCCGGTTCGAGCGCAGCGCGGTCAGCAGCAGATCCATCTCGGCGGCGGTCGCGGTGGCCTTGACCAACGCGAGAATCTCGGGCTGGGCGACCCGGACGCCGCCGGCGATCATCAGCACGCCGACCAGCCTGCCGTCCGGATCATGCACCGGCGCAGCGGCTCCGGTGATCCGATGCATCCGGTGCAGGAAGTGTTCGGGGCCGTGGATCCAGGCCGCCCGGCCGGTGCGTACCACCAGACCGACTGCATTCGTGCCGATCCGGCGCTCGCTCAGATCGTCGCCGGCCCGCAGCCCGATCTCGGCGGCGGCGCCGACCTGATCCGGATTGCCGTGCACGGAGAGCACGCGGCCGAACTGATCGGCCACCACGACGATCAAACCCGTTCTGGCGGTGTCCTGTACGAGGAGTTTGTCGATCAGCGGCATCAGCGTGGCGATCGGATGTGCCTCGCGGTAGCGCTGCAGATCGGCGCCGCGTAGTCCGCGCCCGTCCAGCGGGTCCATCGGATCGACGCCGCCGCGCACGCTGCGCAGCCAGGATTCGACCACGGCAGGGCGCAACAATCCGGCAAGCTGGGTGAGCTGATCGCCGCCCGCGCTAAGGTATCCGTGGGCCTGCGCGGCATAGGCCTCGAGCGCGCCGAGTTGCGTGCCGGGCTCGACGCCGTGCTGTGGGGGCCGCCCACCTGCAATGTTGCTGACCATTTGCCTTTCTTTCCGAACCAAACTGTACCGGCGGCTACACCTCGGTACCGGCGGATGTCTGGGTTTGTCCGCCAGGTCACACCGGGTTTGCACCCCTTACAAATGTGACCTACTCGTCTTCCACTTCACCGCCCCAGATGGTCCGCGACGTTTTCCGCGATCATCACCGTGGTCGCCTGCGGACCGCGGCTCAGCGGCACCGGGACGACGGAGAGATCTATCACCGACAAACCGGTCAGGCCGTGCACTCGGCACAACTCGTCCACCACCGCCCGATCGTCGTCCGCCCGGCCCATCCGGCAGGTTCCGGAGAGATGTTGCGAGGTAGCCAGATTCGCGTGCAGCCAGGCGTCGGCGGATTTCGGCGGCTGCGGCATCGGGTCGGTGCGTGATTGTGCGGACATCCGGTGCAGCACCTCCGCCGCCGTCGCGATCGCGCCACGTAGCCGGGTCCGATCGTGCTCCGCCGAGAGATATCGATGCTCGATCACCGGCGGTATCGCCGCGTCGGCCGAGCGCAGCCGCAACACGCCCGCGGACTGGGGCCGCATCAGGGCGATGCCGAGGCGCTGTACGCCGGGTGTGAAAGCGACCGTGTATGGCCGAATTTCGATGTCGTCCAGCTCCAGCACGTATTCCAGTGGGACGGTTGCCTGTTCGGGTGCGTCGAGTCGGTATTCGAGACCGATCTCGGGGTGGTCGGTGAACCAGGCGCCGACCGGTGCGGGCCGCACGACCAGGATGTCGAGGGCCCGAAGATGTTCGGCGTTGCCGATGCCGGAACGCAGCAGCAGCGCGGCGGATTCGATCGCGCCCGCGCTGAGCACGATGTGGTCTGCCCAGATGGTTTCGGTCCGGTCGTCGCGCATGACATCGACACCGACCGCGCGGGTGCCGCGAAAACGAATGCGTACCACCGTCGTTGCCTCCTGGACCGTGAGGTTCGGCCTGGCCAACGCGGGCAACAGGTAGCCGGATGCGGTGCTGACCCGTCGACTGTCCTCGATGTTGCATGGCACCGCGCCTACACCGTCGGCGTCTGAGCTTGCGTTCAGATCGGATATAGCCGGAAAGCCAACTGCCGCACAGGCAGTGGCGAACTGCTCGCTCAGCGGTGCCGGATTCGTGCTGCGGCGCACCGGAATCGGACCGGATCGTCCGTGCCAGGGATGGTCACCGAAGTCGACGTCCCGTTCCGAACGGCAGTACGCCGGTAGCACCGAATCGAACGACCACATCTTCGACGAATCCAGCTCGCGGCTCCACGCTTCGAAGTCCGCGGCGGTGGCCCGCACGAAGTAACTGCCGTTGACCGCGCCGGACCCGCCGATCACCTTGCCGCGCACTATGTTTCCGGCTACCCCAGCGTCAGAAAGGGTGACCGGATAGCGCCACAGCCATGGCGCATCCGCGCCGACCGGCAGGCTGGTGGCATCGAGCAGCTCCGCGGGAAATCCGTCCGGCGCGCGCCACAGCCTCCCGGCTTCCAGCAATCGGACAGTGTGGTCCGGATTCTCACTCAGCCGCGCCGCGAGCACACAGCCCGCGGTACCGCCCCCGACGATGAGCGTGTCGGTCATCCGAACCCTGTCCGATCAGTGTGACCGCGCCGATCAGTGTGACGGCGCAGTAGGTTTCAGCGATTCCGGGCTGCGCGCGCGGAACGCGCCGACCCAGAGGCCGGTACCGTAGGCGATGTCGTCGAGCCGCTTGTACGCCACGTAGCGCACCGGATCGAGGCCACCGGCATCGCGATGGGTGAACCAGTCGGCCAGGCCGTCCGCGACGGCCATGGTGATCGCGATGCGCCGAATCCGCCGCGACACCAGCATCGCCAGCAGCGTCACCGGCCAGTAGTGCCTGCACATCGCGGAGGCCAGCCGCCACAGACCGGCGAAGAAACCGCGGGACAGATAGATCGCCGCGATCCGTGTCGGGTTGTCCAGCTCCGCGAAGACCCGGCGTAGTCGGACCAGCGCGGTGACCAAGGTGATCACCCCGCCGATCAGTCCCCACTTCGACAGCGTGGCGAACAGGAACGCGGCCAGCATGGTCCAGGAGGGCAGCGACAGCGGCGAGACCATGCCGGGATGGCGCTCGCCGAGCGGCGCTGCGCCCGTGCCGTAGAACATCTTTCGGCCGAACCAGGCGCGGAAGGAGATGCGGTGGTCGTGCGCGACATGGGCGGCGGGCTCGTAGCGCAGCCGCCAGCCCGCCTGCTCGAGCCGCCAGCACAGATCGACGTCCTCGGCGACCAGCATCGACTCGTCGAAGCCGTCCTGGGCCAGCAGTGCCCGGCGGCGCACCAGTAGCGCGGCGCTCGGCACGTAGGAGACCAGTCCGTGCGACTGCACGGCGGCCTCCCGCCTGCCAAGGTCCAACGAGGAGCGGGTGTGCTCGTAGCGGGCCAGGGCATTGGACTCCGGGTCGAGCGCGACGATCCGCGGGGCGACCAGCGCCACCTCCGGATCGCTGAAGTGCCCGAGCATCACCTCGAGCCAGCCGCTGCGCGGGACCACGTCGGAATCGAGGAACGCGACGAAGTCGGTTGTCGCGGCCTTCAATCCGGCGTTGCGCGCGGCGGCGGGGCCCTGCTTCTCGTCGTGCCGCAGCACGGTCACCCGGCAGCGGGTGCCGCGGTCGCGCGGGATCTGCACCGGTTGGTCCGAGCCGTCGTCGACCACGATGACGTTGTGCCCGCGCAGTGCCGCGAGCAATCGGGCCAGGCCGTCGGCGTTGTTGTGCAGCGGCACGATGACAGTCACGTCCTCGGGCGACGGAAGCAGCCGGGGACGTGGGTTGGCAACTCCGGAGTCGAGCAGCCGTCTGGCAACGGTCGCGGACTTCGGGCCGGTCACCTCGAGGTACCCGTCGCCGATCATCTCGGCGGCCTCCGGGGCAAGTCGCAGCAACCGGGCGGGCGAGCCGCCGATCAGCACCCGCCCTCCGGAGTATGCGCGTACCCGTGGATCAATCCGCACCCCGAATCCGTCGGGCAGGCGATCATGGCGCATTCCTGGCATGCTAGGCGGAGATTCGCGCGTAAGCATCATCAGCTCGGTTAAAAGGACAGAATTCCGCACGAAACCGCGTCGCTCGAGCCACTGACACGTGTTGCGGCAGACGATGAAGCGCCGAGTTTCGCTCGAAACCAGCATCCGGCAACGCGACGGCAACCGGCCGGTCGGAACCGGAAGGCGACCGCCGCGCGACTAGCAGCATCCGACTGGCTACTCCCATGACATCAGGCGAGCGGGTTCTCGTCACAGGCCCGAGCCGGCGGACGAACAGGCGGAAATACGCTCGGGCGCGTCACGGACAGCGTCAGTGGCACCGGCGCGGGTTTGCGCGCACCCGCCCGCGGCGTCACCCGCCGGGAGTGGTCCACCGACGAGCGCGGGATCAACCGCGCGGTGTCGGCCAGCGCCGCCTCGCCGTAGCCCTGGACGCATTCCGGGTCCGGCCCGTCGGCGGGCAGGCCGGTGAAGAACTTGGCCGCCATGCAGCCGCCGCGGCAGGAGTCGTAGTGGCTGCACGACGCGCACGCGCCGCCGCCGCTCGGCTCACGCAGTTCGGCGAACAGTGCCGAGTCGTGCCAGACCGCGCGAAAACCACCGTCCGACACCACATTTCCGGCATGGAACCGGTCGTGGATGGCGAACGGGCAGGCGTACACATCGCCGAGCGGATCGACCAGGCAGACCACCCGGCCCGCGCCGCACATGTTCAAACCGGGCAGCGCCTGGCCGAACGCGGACAGGTGGAAGAACGAGTCACCGGTGAGCACGCCGTCGCCGTTGCGCACCAGCCAGTCGTAGAGCACCCGCTGCTGATCCTGGGTCGGATGCAGGTCGTCCCACACGTCCGCGCCGCGGCCGGACGGGCGCAGCCTGGTCAATCGCAAGGTGGCGCCGTACTTTTCGGCGATGGCCCGGAATTCGTCGAGCTGGCCGATATTGTGCCTGGTCGCCACGACGGATACCTTCGCGTCGCGGAAGCCAGCTGCCGCAAGGTTTTCCAGTGCGCGGATGGCCATGTCGTAGGAGCCGGGACCGCGTACCGCGTCGTTCACCGCGGCGTCGGCGCCGTCCAGCGAAATCTGTACGTCGACATAGTCACTCGCGGCCAGCCGCGCGGCCACCTCCGGGGTGATCCGAACTCCATTGGTAGAGAACTTCACTCCGACGTGATGGGCCGTCGCGTAGTCGACCAGCTCCCAGAAGTCCGGGCGCACCGTCGGTTCGCCGCCGCCGATGTTCACGTAGAAGATCTGCATGCGCTCGAACTCGTCGATCAGCGCCTTGCACTGCTCGGTGCTCAGCTCCCGCGGATCGCGGCGACCGGACGAGGACAGACAGTGCACGCACGACAGGTTGCAGGCGTAGGTGAGCTCCCAGGTGAGGCAAATCGGTGCGGCCAAACCGCTTTCGAACCGATCGACCAGGCGCACCGCCGCGTCGGACGGCGGGACCACCCCCGCCGTCGACGGTGCGGGCGCGGTGCGCACGGCGGCGGGCGCCAGCGGAGCGTCGGCGGGCGCACCGATGATCATGTCGGAATCGACAAGCTGTGTCAGCGCTTTCACGTACTGCGCGGTATTCGCGTCGGTGACGCCGGCCGCCTGGATCGCCGCGCGGGCCGAGGTGTGCGCCGGCAGCGACCGCACGATCTCGACGATCCGCGGGCTCTTCAGGAAGGAGAGCTTGCGGGTGCCGAAGTGGTAGAGCAGCGCACCGAACGGTTCCGGCCGCAGGGCCACCCTCGGATGCAGCTGCCATCGGGTATCGAGATCGAGCATGGTCTCCACCGCCTGTCAGTAAACGCCGCACATGCCGTCGATGGACACCTCTTCGATGAGGGTCTCCTCGATCAGCGGTGTGGCGTCCTCGTGTGCCTCGACTGTGCCGACCGTTCCCGAGTGGTCGGTGTCGGTGTGTCCGTTGGATCCGTATTCCGGCATCTCTACCTCCGAGCGAGCGATCCGTGACCACGACCACCCGACGGTGGCCGCGATCACACGATAACGTCATTCGCTGACAAAATGGAACCTGTTCTACCAATTGGGACTGGATCTGGACAGATAACGCAGGTCCGTGGTTCCACCCAGTAGTACGCACACCGAACCGGCGACAGCAGCGCCCTCTAGACTTCGGATGGAAAGCAGCTGAACAGGACGTGACGGGCGACACGCGCCCGCGGTGGTAGAGGTGGCATGGGAGTCGGACGAATGCAGGCGAGCGGAGGCGGCAATACCCTGTCGGAGTCCGAGATCGTCGAGGCCGCGCTGCGGGTGGTCCGCGAGGACGGCGTGGAGAAGTTGTCGATGCGACGGCTCTCCCGGGAACTCGGGGTCTCGCCGATGGCGCCGTACTACTACGTCGCGGACAAGCGCGAGCTGCTCGACCTCGTCGCCACCGCCGCGCTGACCGGAGTACGCACGCCACCAGCGGAATCCGGCCCGTGGCAGCGCAGGCTGCGCGACCTGATCGACCAGATCGACGACAAGCTGCGCAAGCACCCCGGCCTCGGCGACGTGCTGATCGAGCAGATGCTCGGCAAGCAACTCGACCTGATCGCTGCCATCATGGAGATCCTGTTCGAAGCCGGCTTCAACGATCGCAACGTGCTCGCCGCGTACGCCACCATCCACACCTACCTGTTCGGCCGCAGCCGGGTGAATCCGCGCGATCGCGCGCCGCTGTCCGATGTCGCGCTGCCCGAAGCGGTCGAGCGCGCCACCAAGCACATGGCCGACCTGCGCGGTAAGTACGCCTACGACTTCGGCATGGAGGTGCTGATCTCCGGTCTGGAGGCTCAGCTTGTCCGGCAGCCGGAGTCCGACGTACGATAAAACTGAAACACGTTCTAGTTTTGGCACGGTGCAGCGCCCCGGCCTGGGTTCGAGAGGACGACATGACCACAGTCGAGGTTCCACACGGCTCGCGTTCCGTGGTGCTGCGGGTTGCCGCGGTCATCACCGAAACGGCCGATACCTGCTCGCTGGTCTTCGATGTCCCGGACGAGATGACCGAGCGCTTCCGCTATCACCCCGGCCAGTTTCTCACCCTGCGCATCCCCAGCGAGCGGACCGGCTCAGTGGCGCGCTGCTATTCGCTGGCCAGCTCGCCGTTCACCGACGATCAGCCGAAGGTCACCGTCAAGCGGACGGCGGAAGGCTACGGCTCGAACTGGTTGTGCGACAACCTGAAAGCGGGCGACTCACTCGAAGTACTGCCGCCCTCAGGCGTTTTCACGCCCAAGGACCTGGACGCCGATCTGCTGCTGTTCGGCGCGGGCAGCGGCATCACGCCGGTGATGTCGATCCTGAAGTCGGCGCTCGCGCGCGGCAACGGCCGAATCGTGTTGGTGTACGCCAATCGGGACCATGAATCGGTGATCTTCGCCGCCGAACTGCGCGAACTCGCGGACAAGCATCCGCAGCGGCTGACCGTGATCCACTGGCTGGAATACCTGCAGGGACTGCCGACCGCCGACGCGCTGGCCACCCTGGTCGCCCCGTACCAGGCCTACGAGGCGTTCATGTGTGGGCCGAAGCCGTTCATGGATCGGGTGCACGACGCGCTCGGCCAGCTGAGTGTGCCGCGCTCGCGCACGCACGCCGAGGTGTTCAATTCCCTTGCGGGAGACCCGTTCGCGGATCAGACACCGGTCGAGGTGTCCGACGAGGACGCGGCCGGCGCGGCGACGGTCGAGGTGGAACTCGACGGCGAGGTGCACGAGCTGAAGTGGCCGCGCAAGCAGACGCTGGTGGACATCATGCTGGCCAAGGGTCTCGACGTGCCGTACTCCTGCCAGGAGGGTGAATGCGGTTCGTGCGCGTGCACGGTGCTCGAGGGCAAGGTCGAAATGGACAACGCCGAGATCCTCGACCCGGAGGACATCGAGAACGGCTATATCCTCGGCTGCCAGGCGCATCCGGTGACGGATCACCTCAAGATCCAGTTCTGAGGCGGAGTTACCGCGCGCGATAGTCGGCGCGGAGTTCGGCGTCGAGGTGTTCGGTGGCGTAGCTCAGGGCGGTGCGGCCCAGGTTCGCCGCGTGCTTGTCCAGGAAACCGGTCAGCAGCCGCTGATCGATGCGTTTGCCGACCTCGCGCAGCATCCAGCCGAGCGCCTTCTGGATGAGGTCGCGGCGGTCGTCGAGCAGGCGCTCGGAGAGCTCGAAAGTGGTTGTCGCGTCGCCAGATTTGATGAACGCGAAGGTGGACAGCAGGGCAACGCGGCGCTCCCACAACGATTCCGCGGCGGCCAGCTCGAAGAGCAGGTCGCGCGGTTTGTCCAATAGCCATGGGCCGACGATGTTTTCGGCGGACGCGTCGACCAGGTCCCAGTTGTTCACCCGGCTACGGCGCACGGCGGCCAGATAGCGCTGCACCATCTCCGCGCGGGCCACGTCGTCGAAGGTCTTCGGCTTGGTGGCCTTGGCGAACCTGGCGTTGAGGATGATCAGACCGGCGAACCGGTCCTCGTGCACGGCGCTGTCCAGCAATGCGTCGATCTCGTCGAGCGACAGTGCCGCAAAGCGTTTCGCGATGCCTCGGCTCGTCGGTACCCGCACGCCGATGAAGACATCACCCTCGCCGTACTCGCCTGGCCCGGTCTTGAAGAACCGCTGTAGATGGATCGCGTCCGCGGGATTCGCGACCGCACGCAAGGCCGCCTGCACGTCCGCGGCGGTGAGCGCGGCCTCGGTCATCGAGCGAACTCCCTTCCGACGCGGCGGTTCACGCCTGGGCGCCCAGGATCCGGCCGGATTCGAAGCTGGCGGCACTGGCCGGCAACGCGCCTGGACGTCCGCTGTTGCGCACGATCACCGCACCGTTGCCGGGAGTGGGTCGGCCGAGCGCGTCCATCCGCCGGATGGTCTGTGCGGCAACGGCTTGCGCGCTGTCGAAGAGGCGGACACCGTCGGGCAGGGCGGCGACGATCGAGTCGATCACCAGCGGGTAGTGGGTACAGCCGAGCACTACGCCTTCGACATCGTCGGGAGTCTGCTCGACGGCGCGGGCGATGGATTCGCGCGCCGCGACCAGATCGCCCCGATCGATCGAGTCCGCCAGACCGTGGCAGGCCACGCCGACCACGTCCGCGTCGCCGCCGAACTTGGCGATCAGATCCGCCTGGTACCGGCTGGCGGTGGTCGCGGCGGTCGCCCAGACGGCCACCGAGCGGCAGACGGCGGCCGCGGGTTTGATCGCGGGCACGGTGCCGATGACCGGTACGTCGGGACCGACTTCCACACGCACATGTTCCAAGGCGGTGACGCTTGCCGTATTGCACGGAATCACGATCACCTCCGCGCCCAGCTCGATCGATGTGCGGGCGGTTTCGACCACGCGGTTGATCGTCCACCGGTCCGGCTTGGGTCCCCACGGTGCGCCGTCGGGGTCTAATTGCAGCAGCAGATCCACGTCCGGCCGCAGCTTGCGCAGCCAAGCGGAAGTGGGCAGCAGCCCGAGCCCCGAATCGATGAGCGCGACGATCACAGAGACAACCGTATTACAGTGCCCCGACGCGATTTGCGCGGCAGCGGTTCGACGGGCCATGGCGGCCCGCCGCGGCACCGGCCGAGGGGCCGGAGCGCGTGGCGAACTCAGCTCGGGGTGAGCAGTTCCGACACCGGAGCGCCCGCAGCGATCTTGGCTCTGGTCTTCATCACCCCGGCCGTCATGCCCGCGCCGACGACGCCGGTGAGCTTGCCGTCCTTGGCGTAGTAGGCCAGGAATTTGCGGCCCTCGTCGACGACGAGGTGCACGTCGTCGGTGGCCGTCGGCGTGCCGAGGGCTTGGATCTTCACCTCGTACTGGTCGCTCCAGAAGTACGGGACCCTGGCCGCGGTCGGCGGAGCGGCGCCGAGCAATGCACAAGCAACCAGGCGCGCCTGTTCGCCCGCGTTGGTCCAGTGCTCGATCCGCTTGCGGTGGCCGGTCTGGTGCAGCCAGGCGGCGACGTCGCCGACCGCCCAGACGCGTTCGGCCGAGGTGCGGCCCACCTCGTCGGCCACGATCCCGCCGCCCGCCGCCGGGTCGGCGAGGGCGATGCCGGAATCGGCGAGCCATTCGGTGACGGGGCGCGAGCCGACGCCGATCACCACCAGGTCGGCCGCGACCTCGGTGCCGTCGGAGAGCAGGGCGCCGCGCAACCGGTCGCCGTCGGCCAGCAGGGTGTCCAGGCCGGTGCCGCAGCGCAGATCGACGCCTTCGTCGCGGTGCATCCTGGCCACCAGCGCGCCGACTTGTTCGCCGAGGACCGAGGCGAGCGGGGTCGGCTGCGGCTCGACCAGTACCACCGGGACGCCGCGGGTGCGGAAGCTGGCCGCCAGCTCACAGCCGATGAAACCGGCGCCGACCACGAGTGCCGTTGTGGCCTCGGCCAATTCGGCGCGCAGTGCGGCGGCGTCGGCGTGGCCGCGCAGTACGTGTACGCCCTTCAGTTCCGGCAGGCCCGGCAAGCGGCGTGGGCGCAGGCCCGTCGCGATGATCAGTTGGTCGTAGTCGAGGGTCGATCCGTCGGCGAGGTGTACCTGGTGCGCGGCGGTGTCGACGCCGATCGCCGCGGTGTCGAGGCGCAGGTCGATCTGCTTCTCGGCGAAGAACTCTGCGGGACGCAAAGTGGTGTCGTCGGTTTCGCCGCGGACGAACTGCTTGGACAGCGGCGGCCGGTCGTACGGCAGGCGGGACTCGTCGCCGACCAGGATCAGCGCTCCCTCGTATCCGGCGCGGCGCAGTTCCTCGGCGGTACGCAGACCGGCGAGCCCGGCGCCGACGATCACGATCGGCGCGGAATCTGTTGCTGAAGGTGCCACGGAGCTCACCCTAACGTCTGCTTGGTTCAGTGCTCGAGTGAGCCCGATCACTCGGCAATCGCCGTGCAATCGTAGCCGTTCCGATATTGATCGGGCGGTCAATCAGGTCTATACCGAGAGACAGGACAAATTCCTGAGCCCAAGGAGGCACACCATGTTCACCGAAAGCCGCGCACAGGATTTCCTGGCAGTAGTGCTCGGAATCTTCGCCGCGCTGTCACCCCTGTGGTTGGAGACCACCGACAAAGCGATGTGGTCACTGGTCGTGCTCGGCGTGCTGATCGCGCTCACCGGCCTCGCGCAGATGTACCGGCCCGCACTCGGGGCGAACGCCGACTACGCGATGGGTCTGTTCGGCGTACTGCTGTTCATTTCCCCCTGGGCGATGGACTTCACCGATTACCGCGGCGCATCCTGGACCGCATGGGTAGTCGGGGTAGTGACGGCGGTGGTCGCGGTAGCGGCGCTGCCGACGGTGTCGGGACGTCTGCACGGCGCGGCGACACACCACTGATGCAGATGCCGAAACCCGGTCGCCGGGCAGCAGCCCAGCGACCGGGGAAGGAACCGAGGGCCGGGCGGCGCCGCAGCGCGAAAGTGGACGGCGACGCCCGGCAACTCATCCTCGACGCCGCCGAAAAGCTCTTCGCGGCACAGGGATTCGACGCCACCGCGACGGCCGCCATCGCGGGCGCGGCCGAGGTGCCGAAAGGGCTTGTCTTCTACTACTTCCCGACCAAGGATTCGATCCTGTCGGCGCTGATGGACGAACGGGTGCCCGCGCATCCGATCGACGACATCGACACCGTGGTCGCGCCCGGCGATCCGGCCGCCAGCCTGGTGGCCCTCGATGCCGCGCTCAATCTGCGCGACCACCACTCCTCGGTGCTGCGGGTGATCATGTGGCGCGAGGCCGACACCCATCCCGACGTGCGTCGCCAATTGCGCCAGCTGCGTGATCAATTGCTGGATGTCACCGCGCGCGTATTGCAGGCGAGTGCGACGGTGCCGGTCCGCCCCGGTACGTTGCGCGCCTGCGCCGCCGCCTGGGTTTCGGCCATGTTCGCCATTGCCAGCACCGACCGGCTGCACGCTCTGGACGGTGTGCCCATCCCCACCGCCGAAGACCTCCTCAATGTCGCCCAGGTGGTCGCCGCGGGGATGACGCAGCTCGGCTGATATCCGAGTTATCCACAGGGGGCGTGTTATCCACATTCGGCGAGTGGTGGGTGTTTTCCGGCCGCAGCTTCGTTCAGGATCGCGGTATGGATGCACCGCAACTGATCTCGCGTCGCCAGGCCCTGGCCTCGGGGATATCCGATAGCGAATTGCAGCGGCTCTGCCGTTCCGGGCAGTGGCGTCGAGTGCGCGCCGGGCATTATCTGACCGCACCGGGGCCAGAGCTCACTCCGGCGGGCCGCCATCTGATACTCGCTCTCGCTACCTGCGAAGCGATGTCGGATGATGTTGTCGCGAGCCATTGTTCGGCACTGGTAGTGCACGGGCTGCCCACCTGGTCGTTGCCGCTGGAGCGGGTGCACGTGACGCGCAATCGAAGCAACGGCGGGCGAATCAGGAGACAGCTGGTCCTGCATGCGGCGCTGTTGGCGCCGGACGAGATCACCCTCGTCAACGGGCTGCGCGTCACGACCGTGCCGAGGACCGTCATCGACCTCGCGCGCTCGGCGAGTTTCGAACAGGCCGTCGCGATCGGCGACAGCGCGCTGCGGCAAGGTCTCACCACCGCCGACGAACTGCGCGAACAGGTCTCGCATCGGCGACGGCGCGGATCGGTAAAGGCGGCGCGGGTGATCGACTTCCTCGATGGGCGCAGCGAGAGTGTCGGTGAATCCCGCAGCCGCGTGGTAATTCAGCAGGGTTTGTTACCCGCGCCCGAATTGCAGGCCCGGATCTTTACCGATGACGAAGTATGCGTCGGGCGGGTCGATTTCTTGTTTGCCGACCTGGGCGTCATCGGTGAATTCGACGAAAGGGTCGAGCAACACAATGAGTTTCACCTGCCTGCGCAATTGGTGACCGCGGAACAGAAACGCGACGATCGGTTGCGCGCCCTCGGCTGGATGGTGGTCCGTTGGACCTGGGCCGACCTGGCCGATCCCGCACATCTGATCAGACGCCTCCGCGCTGCCGCCGATGCGGCGGCAGGCGTCCAGCGCACCGGGCACTGGACTTCGACACCGAAGGTCTGAGGTCTAGTTCAGCGGGGAATCGGCGGTGAGGAATTCGGTGACGTCGGCGGCGAAGCGCGGGTGCTTCAGGACGCCGACGTGGCTGGTGCCGGGATAGATGAGCAGGCGGGAGTTGGGGATGCCGTCCGCGGTGTAGCGGAAGTTTTCAGTGCTGTAGGCCGCGTCGCGTTCGCCGCCGACGACCAGGGTGGGCGCGGTGATCTCGCCGAGGCGGTCGGACAGGTCGAAGGCGTCCTCGGCGCGGAGGAAGGCGAGGGTGTCCGCGGGGTTCTTCGGGCGAGCGAGTGGGTCGATCAACCACATGGCGGCGCCGGCGACGCGGGCCAGCAGTGGCGACGAGATGGTGGTCGATGCCATGAGATGTAGTGCGCGGCGACCCGCGAATGCGGCTTCGCCGTAGCGGATCTGGCTCTCCTTGGCGAGGGGATCCAGCCGGTAGCCGGACGAGGCGATGATCACGCGGCGGACGGCGGACGGGTGGTCGGCCGCGAGCTGCAGGGCAATCGATCCGCCCGACGAGACGCCGAGCACATCCACCGGTGCACCGAACTCGGCGCGCAATGCGTCCGCGTGCTCGGTCGCGATATCGGCCATCGTGGTGCCCGCGGCCATGCCCGGCGCCCGGCCGACCGCGTACACCCGGAAGTGCCGGGCCAACGGTGCCAGCATCGAGATCTCGGAGTCGCGCATCCATCCGTGCGGATTCGCGTGGTCCGGCGTGAACCAGCGCAGAAACACCAGCGGTCGGCCGGCACCCATCGCGAGGTAGGGCATCCCGTGGCGCAGCGCGCCCGACGTGACGGCGAGTTCGGTGGCGAGGCTGGACTTACGCATGCGTTCTCCGAATCGTCTGGTCTTGTTCTCGTTTTCGACGCTAACGGAGTGGATCGCCGCTCCGCGATAACCTCTGCGGTCATCGAATCACCTCGCGGCCGAACCACCACCGGATTCTGTTGCGACACAACGACTAGTGTGGTGGCCATGCGAATCGCGGCACTCGCTGCCTTAATCCTGACGCTGAGCGCCTGCTCCCAATCCACCTCGGGTCGGCCACAGCCCTCCCCGAACCAACCGCCGGTCACGTCGATCTCGACGCCTGCCTCCTCGACCCCGCAGAGCCCGGAAAGCCAGCTGAAAGACCGGATCAGCTGGGCCCAGGCGGGCAGCGCGGCCGATGCGAGCCATTATCATTCCGCGAGCACCGGCTCCGGCGCCGCCGCCGACCTGAAGAGCGACGTCGCGTTCATCAGTCCCTCCGGAAAGATCAGCTGCATCACCGGAACCGAGTATCAGATCGACGGACTCGTCTGTGTAGTCAAACTGAAGAACCCGATCCCGAAGCCCGGCGACGGTTTCGGAAACTGGGACGGCGGCTACGTCAATTACGCGGGCCAGCACCTGTCGGTCGGCCAATTCCGCGGCGACCCAGGCCTTTTCATCCACGGCGACGGGCAGACCCTGCCGTACGACAGCAAGCTGACCTTCGGCAATTACGTCTGCCGCATCGCGACCAGCGGCCTCACCTGCGTCAACCCGTCCACCAGGACCGGCGTGCAGATGAGCGACGACGGCATCGTCCCGTTCGGCTGCCTGAAGGAAGTCTCGGCCGCGGAGCGAGAGGTATCCGTCGGCCGATCCTTCAGCTGCTGACCGCCGAACCCCACGGAAACCCGGACGACGGGACTAGGGTTGCCACATGCGCGGCACTGCATTGGTCATCCTCGCTGCGGCCCTACCCCTGACCGCATGCGGATCCTCCTCGCCGGACTCATCGACCACGGCCACCACCCCACCCGCGGCGGCGTCCAGCCACCGGACGCCGACCGTCGCCACCACGCCGACAACCACAGTCGTTGCCGCACCCGATGGCGTACCCCTCTGCGCCACAGGTGATCTCACCGTGTCCCTCGGCCAACAGGGCGGAGCCGCAGGCTCCATCTACGTCCCCATCATCTTCACCAACACCGGCCCCACCCCCTGCGCCCTATCCGGCTACCCCGCCGTATCCCTCGCCGCAGGCAACCCCCCGGCCCCGCTGGGCCCGGAAGCCGAACCGGACAACACCGCTCCCGCCACACCCCCACCGGTCACCGTCGCCCCCACCGAGTCGGCCCACGCCACCCTCCGCTACTCCCAAGCCGGCAACTACGACTGCGAACGAGCCCCAGCCCAATACCTACTGATCCACCCCCCAAACCAGTCGACCGCAGTAACCCAGCCCTTCACCGCAGAAGCCTGCGTAAAACCCGCCTACCTCCTACTCCACATCGACCCCATCAAACCTGGCAAGGAGAACTAGCCTCGAGTTGAGAGTTTGTGGCTACTATAGGCTATAGGAATATAGCCACCTGGGAGGAACCGTGGATGTAGGGATACGCGAACTACGAGATGGCCTGAGCCGTCATCTCGCAGAGGTTCGCGCCGGACGGACCGTCACTGTCACCGACCATGGCCAGCCAATCGCTCGAATCGTCCCAGTTGGCCGATTGACCAGGCTGGAGCAACTACGCGCGGAAGGACACACTGAGCCCGCACGCGTACGCAAGCAGCCTGCACCTGAGCCGATCCAGGGGCATGGCATCGTGAGCGACCTTATCGACGAGCAACGCCGTTGATCGGATATCTGGACACCTCGGCCTTCGTGCCCCTCCTGATCAACGAACCGAGCAGTCAATCCTGCCGCCGATTCTGGGATGATGCCGATGACGTGGTTTCGAGCCGATTGCTGTACGTGGAGACCGCCGCGGCGCTCGCCCAGGCCCACCGAATGAGTCGTCTCGATGATGCGGAACATGCGGGTTGCCTGCGACTCTTGGATCAATTCTGGCCGCAGGTCGAGGCCATCGAGGTAGAAAAAGCACTGGTACTACGTGCGGCGGAGCTGGCCGATGAGCTCGCGCTGCGTGCATACGATGCGGTCCATTGCGCCACCGCCGAGCGGCTGGAAGATACCGACCTGGTGGCTGCCTCTGGCGATCGCCGCTTGCTGACAGCATGGAAGTCCCTGGGCGTGGCCACATTCGACACCAACTCGCCAGTGGATTAGTCCTGAAACGCCGAACGGCGCCGCTCCTTTCGGAGCGGCGCCGTTCGGGTCAGTGATTCAGGGAATCACTTGATGATCTTCGTGACGCGACCGGCGCCGACGGTGCGGCCACCTTCACGGATCGCGAAACGCAGGCCCTCTTCCATGGCGATCGGCTGGATCAGCACGACCGACATTTCGGTGTTGTCGCCCGGCATGACCATCTCGGTGCCCTCGGGGAGGGTCACAACGCCCGTCACGTCAGTCGTACGGAAGTAGAACTGGGGACGGTAGTTGTTGAAGAACGGCGTGTGCCGGCCGCCCTCGTCCTTGGACAGGATGTAGGCCTGGCCCTCGAACTCGGTGTGCGGGGTGGTGGTGCCCGGCTTCACGATGACCTGGCCACGCTCGACATCTTCGCGCTTGATGCCACGAACCAGCAGACCGACGTTGTCGCCGGCCTGGCCCTGGTCGAGCAGCTTGCGGAACATCTCGATACCGGTGACCGTGGTCTTGGTCGAGGTCGGCTTGATGCCGACGATCTCGACTTCCTCGTTCACGTTGACGATGCCGCGCTCGACGCGACCGGTGACGACGGTGCCACGACCGGTGATCGTGAACACGTCCTCGACGGGCATGAGGAACGGCTTCTCGGTGTCGCGGACCGGGTCCGGGATCGACTCGTCGACAGCGTTCATCAGCTCAACGATCGACTCGGTCCACTTCGGGTCGCCCTCGAGCGCCTTCAGACCGGAAACACGCACGACCGGCGCGTCCTCGTCGAACTCCTGGGCGGCCAGCAGTTCGCGGACCTCCATCTCGACGAGCTCGAGGATTTCCTCGTCGTCGACCATGTCCGACTTGTTCAGCGCGACCAGGATGTAGGGCACGCCGACCTGACGGGCAAGCAGCACGTGCTCGCGAGTCTGCGGCATCGGGCCGTCGGTCGCGGCGACCACGAGGATGGCACCGTCCATCTGCGCCGCACCGGTGATCATGTTCTTGATGTAGTCCGCGTGACCCGGGGCGTCGACGTGCGCGTAGTGGCGCTTCTCCGTCTGGTACTCGACGTGGGAGATGTTGATCGTGATACCACGAGCCTTCTCCTCCGGCGCCTTGTCGATCTGATCGAACGCGAACGCCGCGTTCAGATCCGGGAACTTGTCAGCCAGCACCTTGGTGATCGCTGCAGTCAGCGTGGTCTTGCCGTGGTCGACGTGACCGATGGTGCCGATGTTGACGTGCGGCTTCGTCCGCTCGAACTTCGCCTTCGCCACTGTGGTGTCCTCCTGGACTTGTTGGTGCGTGCAGTTGCAGCAGTGCGGTTATTACTGGGGTCGTGCTGACTCCCGGCAGATGTGGGGCAAGTCTTACACTTGCCCCGACATCGGTATTACTCGCCGGTCGCCTTGGCGATGATCTCCTTCGACACGTTGGCCGGAACCTCCGCGTACGAGTTGAACACCATGGAGTAGTTCGCCCGGCCCTGGGTCTTCGACCGCAGGTCACCGATGTAGCCGAACATCTCCGAGAGCGGAACCAGCGCCTTGACGACACGGGCACCACTGCGTTCCTCCATGGCCTGAATCTGGCCACGGCGGGAGTTCAGGTCGCCGATCACTTCGCCCATGTAGTCCTCGGGCGTGATGACCTCGACCGCCATCAGCGGCTCGAGGATCACCGGACCGGCCTTACGAGCCGCTTCCTTCAGTGCCTGGGAGCCGGCGATCTTGAACGCCATTTCCGACGAGTCGACGTCGTGGTAGGCGCCGTCGAGCAGGATCATCTTCAGGTTCACCAGCGGGTAGCCCGCGAGCACACCGTACTGCATGGCATCCTGCGCACCGGCGTCCACCGAAGGGATGTACTCGCGCGGAACGCGACCACCCGAGACCTTGTTCTCGAACTCGTAGGTCGCGCCGTCTTCGCCGACGAACGGCTCGATGGCGATGATGACCTTCGCGAACTGGCCGGAGCCACCCGTCTGCTTCTTGTGGGTGAACTCGAGCTTCTCGACCTTCTTGGTGATCGTCTCGCGGTAGGCCACCTGCGGCTTGCCGACGTTCGCCTCGACCTTGAACTCGCGCCGCATGCGGTCGACGAGGATGTCGAGGTGGAGCTCGCCCATGCCGCCGATGACGGTCTGGCCGGTCTCCTGGTCGAGCTTGACCGAGAACGTCGGGTCTTCGCGCGCCAGCTTCTGGATCGCGGTGCCGAGCTTCTCCTGGTCGGACTTCGTCTTCGGCTCGATCGAGACCTCGATGACCGGGTCCGGGAAGGTCATGGACTCGAGCACGACCTGGTTCTGCGCGTCACTGAGGGTGTCACCGGTGGTGGTGTCCTTCAGACCGATCACGGCGTAGATGTGACCGGCAGACGCGGTGGTAACCGGCATCTCCTTGTTGGAGTGCATCTGGAACAGCTTGCCCAGGCGCTCCTTCTTGCCCTTGGTCGAGTTGACGACCTGGGCGCCGGAGGCGACCTGACCCGAGTACACGCGCACGTAGGTGAGCTCACCGAAGAACGGGTGCACCGCGATCTTGAACGCCAGGGCCGAGAACGGCTCGTCGACGCTCGGCTTGCGGGTCAGCAGCTCGTCTTCCTTGCCGGGCACGTGGCCGGTGGTGGCCTCCACGTCCAGCGGCGAGGGCAGGTAGTCGATGACCGCGTCGAGCATGGGCTGAACGCCCTTGTTCTTGAACGCGGAACCACACAGCACCGGGTAGAGCTCAGACGCGACCGTCATCTTGCGGATCGCGGCCTTGACCTCATCGATCGTGAGCTCTTCACCGCTGAAGTGCTTCTCGAGCAGCGCCTCGTCGGACTCCGCGACCGTCTCCAGCAGCTCCTGGCGGTAGATCTCCGCCTGGTCGGCCAGGTCGGCCGGGATCTCGACGATCTCGTACTCTTCGCCGAGCTTGGTCTCGCCCTTCCAGACCTTCGCGTTCATCTCGACCAGGTCGACGATGCCCTCGAAGTCGTTCTCGGCGCCGATCGGCAGCTGAATGACCAGCGGCTTGGCACCGAGACGGTCCTTGATGGTCTGCACGGTGAAGTAGAAGTCCGCGCCGAGCTTGTCCATCTTGTTGACGAAGCAGATTCGCGGCACGTCGTACTTGTCGGCCTGACGCCACACCTGCTCGGACTGCGGCTCGACGCCTTCCTTGCCGTCGAACACCGCAACGGCGCCGTCGAGCACGCGCAGCGACCGCTCCACCTCAACGGTGAAGTCGACGTGCCCGGGGGTGTCGATGATGTTGATCTGGTTGTCTTTCCAGAAGCACGTGGTAGCCGCGGAGGTGATGGTGATACCACGCTCCTGCTCCTGCTCCATCCAGTCCATGGTGGCTGCGCCATCGTGGACTTCACCGATCTTGTAGGTGATGCCGGTGTAGAAGAGGATGCGTTCAGTTGTGGTCGTCTTGCCCGCATCAATGTGGGCCATGATGCCGATGTTGCGGACCTTGTTCAGGTCGGTGAGCACGTCCTGTGCCACGGAAATCTTCCCCGCTCGTAGCTAGATGGGATTTTCGGGGACGACCCTGTGGTCGTCTCTGTTCAACGCCGGCTGCGGCAGGTTGCCGCCGCGGCCGACTGTGCCTCCCGACCCGAAACAACGGGTCGGGCAGACGTCACCAGCGGTAGTGCGCGAAGGCCCGGTTCGACTCGGCCATCTTGTGGGTGTCCTCACGACGCTTCACCGAGGCACCGAGACCATTGCTGGCATCGAGCAGCTCGTTGGCGAGACGCTCGACCATGGTCTTCTCGCGGCGGGCGCGGGAGTAGTTGACCAGCCAGCGCAGGGCCAGCGTGTTGGAACGGCCGGGCCGGACCTCGACGGGCACCTGGTAGGTGGCGCCACCGACGCGGCGGGGCTTCACCTCGAGGGCGGGCTTGACGTTGTCCAGCGCGCGCTTGAGGGTGACGACCGGATCGGTGCCGGTCTTGTCGCGCGCCTGCTCCAGCGCGCCGTAGACGATGCGCTCGGCGGTGGACTTCTTGCCGTCCAGCAGGATCTTGTTGACCAGCTGAGTGACCAGCGGGGACCCGTAGACCGGGTCGTTGATCAGCGGACGCTTGGGTGCGGGGCCCTTGCGTGGCATATCAGCTCTTCTCCTTCTTGGCGCCGTAACGGCTGCGGGCCTGCTTGCGGTTCTTCACACCCTGGGTGTCGAGCGAGCCACGGATGATCTTGTAACGGACACCGGGAAGGTCCTTCACACGGCCGCCACGAACGAGCACCATCGAGTGCTCCTGCAGGTTGTGGCCCTCGCCGGGGATGTACGCCGTGACCTCGACCGCGCTGGTCAGGCGAACGCGCGCGACCTTACGCAGCGCGGAGTTCGGCTTCTTCGGGGTCGTGGTGTACACGCGAGTGCACACGCCACGACGCTGCGGGCTGCCCTTGAGCGCCGCGGTCTTCGTCTTGGAGACCTTGTCGCGGCGACCCTTGCGGACCAGCTGGTTGATGGTTGGCATAGACCGGCTTTCCTTATTAGTTACGCGGTGTCTGGAACTTCATGTCTTTGTCATCGAGCTTTCACTCGCACGTCCGGCCACGTTTTACGTGCCCCGAGGTCGGGCGTGTCGCGCGCGGTGTAGGGCCCGAATTGCGGGCACGCTTGAGGTGTCAGCCGCTTTCGCTGGCCTACGGTCACGCACGAACTTGCCCGTATGCTTCCGGGCACAGCGATCCACGATACTCGTGGTCGCGACACAGGGTCAAAGCGGGGTCGCTACCGCCCCCGCTACCTGGCCAGGTTCAACGTCAACTCTACGAGTTTCTTCGCGCCCGCGCACGGATCCGGGTGCGCGGAGCCCGCCCGATAGTTGATCCAGAACCCGATCACGCCTTGGTCCGCCGCGCCCGCGCTGACGCCGCAGGAGTCCGGATCGTTCGGCCGCCGTGTCTCCAACCCGCGCCGGCCCTGCACGGTGATGTTGTTGGTGGTGTAGCCGAGCTTGTCGTTGTTGGCCTTCTCGCTGTTCAGCGAGCCGATCTCGTACCAGTTCAGCGTGACCATGGCGCCGCCGCCGGGTGCGCCGAGCGCGTACCACATGCAGACCGCGCCGTAGAACGACGGCTCCGGTGGTGGGGGTCCCTTGGCGCCGATCGCGTCCCCGATCTGGTCGACCGTGACGATTTCGCACTCTCGCAACAACTTGTCGAAGTTGCTGTTGACTGTGCCGCCGGTACTCGAGCCCGCAGGATTAGCTGATCCACTTACCGTTTGCCCACACCCGGTTGCAGAGACCGCAACCGTCAACACGGCGACGGTGCACAGTATTCCGCGCATCGAGCTACGACCTGGTCTCATCCTGCGCCCTCCTACTGCAGCCGTTGCACGGTCAACTCGGCCAACTTGCGAACTCTGTCACAGGGGTTGTCATGGACCGAGTAGCGCTCAAAGGCCATAGACCATTCGAAGAAGTCATCACCGAGCTGGGTCGCGAGGTCACAGATGTCCCCGCTCGGGTCCAGCGCTTGGAATGCGCTGCGGCCGCCGACATCGATCGTCTCCGGGTTGCGCCCTTGGTTGGATACCCACGCCTTCTCGCGAGCAATGGGGCTGCCACGATAGGAAGCAAAGGTGACGCTGGTCGAACCATATCCGGCGGCCTGCCAATTACACCCGACCGAATTCTTCATCACCTGCGAGATCTGGAGCATGCCCGCGAGGCCACGCACCTCGTCGTCGGTGACGTGCCCGCACTCACCGGCGAACGGGCCGAGCGCGGCAACCTTCGGCGGCGGGCGCAACGGAGTACTGGTGTTGTCCGAGTCGCTGCCGGACCCGCACGCGGAGAGCAGCAGCGCGAAGGTCGTGCCCGTGACGATCGCCCACTTGGTCCGCATGCCCGAGACTCTACCGGCGTGGCGACCCTCGCGACCTGCGCAGCCGATCACGCCGCAGCGGCTTGGATGTCGGTGTGGCAAAGACTATGCGGCACAACGAGGATCGTGCCCTTGCCGCAGGAACTGCGGCGGTTTATTCTGACCGTGTCGTGAGATATGACCGCACTGTCATGATCTCGACATACCGGGGGGTTCATTTATGGGGGGAATAGGCAGGAAACAAGAACCTGTCATTCAGCGTGTCTGATTGATTCAGGACCATCGATCCATAGCGCGAACCTCGATTGTGATCATCCGCATCGCCGGATGAGAGACCATGGAGGAAGCAACATGAAGCTGGTTATCAAGTCGACTATCGTCGCCACGACTGTCGCACTCGGATTGCTCGGCGTCGCAGGGCAAGCCACTGCGTCGAACGCCATCCTAGGCGTCTATCCGACGCTCGTTGAATGCCTGAAAGCCGGAGCTGCGTACGACGACGGGCCTCTTGCGCACTACTGGCATTGCCATGCCGAAACCGCCGATTGGACCGGGCCCAACACCCTGTACACCGGCAATTAATCAGCACTACCCGCCGGGTACGCGCAGTTCGTAGCCCTCGATCGCGTCGATATAAGTACACTGGGCCGGGCCTGTCTTGTACTTCGACATGGCGCTCAGGCAGGCGTCGAGGGTGGGGTAATAGGTGGGGGCGGGGTCGGCGTATGCCGCCGCGCTCGCGGTGAGGGCGAGCGCGACGGCCAGTGCGAAGGTGGCGGCAGATCTCTCGAGCACTGCGGCAGTCCCCTAAGCATCCGGCGAATCCCAAGGAGCGTACTGCCGGATACTCAGCGCCACAACCGATCACAGGTTGCCGCGGGCGTCCTGTTCGCGTTCGATCGCCTCGAAGAGGGCCTTGAAGTTGCCCTTGCCGAAGCCGAGGGACCCGTGCCGCTCGATCAGCTCGAAGAAAACGGTCGGGCGGTCGGTGATCGGCTTGGTGAAAATCTGCAGCAGGTAGCCGTCTTCGTCGCGGTCGACCAGGATGCCGCGGCGCTGCAGTTCTTCGACCGGGACGCGCACGTGACCGATCCTGGCGCGCAGTTCCGGGTCCTCATAGTAGGAGTCGGGGGCGTCGAGGAATTCGATGCCTTCGCGGCGCAGTGCGTCGACACACGTCAGGATGTCGCCGGTGGCCAGCGCGATGTGCTGGACGCCGGGGCCGCGATAGAACTCGAGGTACTCGTCGATCTGCGACTTCTTCTTGCTGACCGCGGGCTCGTTGAGCGGGAACTTCACCCGATGGTTGCCGTTGGCGACGACCTTGCTCATCAGGGCCGAGTATTCGGTGGCGATATCGTCGCCGACGAACTCGGCCATATTCGTGAAACCCATGACGCGGCGGTAGAACTCGACCCACTCGTCCATCTGGCCGAGCTCGACGTTGCCGACCACATGGTCGATCGCCTGGAACAACCTGTTGGGCGCGCCCTCCCTCGGCTGGTAACCCGCGCGACGGGTGATGTAGCCGGGCAGGTACGGGCCGTTGTAGCCGGAACGGTCGACCAGGGTGTGCCTGGTCTCGCCGTAGGTGGCGATGGCGGCGGACCGGACGGTGCCGAATTCGTCTGTCTCGTCATGTGGTTCGACGACGACGGTCGCGCCGTGCGTGCGCGCCCACTCGATGCAGCGATCCACATCGGGCACCTCGAGCGCGATGTCGATGACGCCGTCGCCGTGCCGATCGTGGTGCGCGACCAAGGGACTGTCGGGGTCGACCGCGCCCTTGACTACGAAGCGGGCACCGCCGCTACGCAATACGTACGATTTGTGGTCGCGATTGCCGGTCTCGGGACCCGAGTAGGCCTCGAGGCGCATGCCGAAGGCGGACTCCAGGAAATGCGCGGTCTGTGTCGCGTTGCCGACGACCCAGACCAGGGCATCCCAACCGGTTACCGGGAAGTTGTCGACGCTGGTGTCGTGGTCCACGAGACCGACGAGCTTGCGCAGCTCAGTGTCGGTGGGGTCGGTACTCGGTGCCGTGCTGGACCGGGCATTCGGCAGCTGCTCGATGGTCATGCACCAAAGTAACCGTCAGGGTCGGCCGATAGGCAATAGCGGCGATTTTCGATAGACACTCTGGCGAATTCGGCTAGGAAGCACCCCGAAATGCTGGACAATTTGAATAGCATCAGCTGGCTGGTGCTATCCATGGCTGGAAGCCCAGCCTGTGCTCGGAACGGAGGCCGCCATGTCACGAACGCCGGCGAAACTTGACGAACTCGATCTCGCGATCCTGACCGCGATGCATGAATACCAGAAAGCGGGCATCCTCGAGCTGTCTCGCCGGACGCGGGTGGCCAGAGCGACCGTGCAGTCCAGGATCGGGCGGATGGAGGAATCCGGCGTCATCGCCTCCTACGACCCGCAGATCGACGTTACCGCGGCGGGTTTCGACGTACAGGCGTTCGTCACGCTGGAGATCGCGCAGGGCGCGCTGGACGCGGTCGCGGCCGAACTGGAAACGATCCCAGGGGTTTTGGAGGCCTACGCGACCACCGGCACCGGCGACGTGTGGTGCCGGATCGGCGCGGACTCGCACGCCGGCCTGCAGTCGGTCCTGCTGAGCATCGACCGGACCTCGTCGGTGGTGCGGTCGCACAGTGTCATCGTCCTGTCGACCGTGGTGCCGTTTCGCACGCTGCCGCTGTTGCGCACGCTCGATCCGGCGGGGAACACGAAGGCGCCCGCCTATCGCGCGGCGCACGAAAGGTAGCCGGGCCGTTTACGCTCGCTGAGCGGCGGTGCGGATGTCCGTCGCGGGAGATCGACTGCGAGACCGGTGATGAGCGAGACGACAACCGAATCCAGCCCGCATGCCCGGGCCACCTGGGCGGAGCTGTTCTTCGACCTGGTGCTCGTCTTCGCGGTGACGCAGACCGCGCACGTGCTCGCCCAGCACCCGTCGATCGGCTCGCTCGGGCACGCGCTGGTGCTGCTCGCGCCGCTGTGGTGGGGCTGGGTCGGGGTGACCGTGCTGGTCAACAATGTCGAGGAGACGCACGCGCAGCGGCTGGTGCTGTTCACCAGCGGCCTGTGCATCTTCCTGATGGCGGTGGCCGCGCCCGCGGCGCTCGATCAACCGCGCGGCGCGGCAATGGTATTCGCGTCGGCGCACCTGGTGCTGCGGATCGTGCTGCTGATCGCGACGATGCGGGCGCGTACGTTCGAGACGTCGATCAATCCGTTCAGCATCGGCCTGGTTACCGGAGTCGCGATCTTCGCGAGCGCGCCACTGCCCGAACATCTTCGGCTGTGGGCTTGGACGGGTGCGCTCGTTGTACAGCTCGGCGCTCCGCTGTTCTACAGCCGTGCGTTGCGTGGCAGAACCCTTGGCGTCTCACATCTTTCGGAGCGGTTCGGACTGGTCGTGATCATCGCGCTCGGCGAGTCGGTGGTGGATGCGGGTGCGCAGGCCGCGTCGACCGGGTTGACACTGTCGGTGGTGACCGCGCTGGTGCTCGGTTTCGTGGTCGGCGCCGGATTGTGGTGGCTATATTTCCAATTCACGTCGAAGGTGATCGAGCACGCGCTGGCGACGCGGTCGTCGCCGGGGTTGATCATGCGAGATGTGTTGAGCTATGGGCATTTCGCGCTAGTGGCGGCGTTGGTGGCGGTCGCGGTCGGGCTCGGGCACGCGGCGGCGGATCCTGGGCACATCGCGCACGGGGTGGCGGCGGTGCTGGCGCCGGGTGGTGCGGCGCTGTTCGTCGCGACGTTCGTCTTCACTCGCTGGCGGACGGTGGGGGCGCCCGCGCTGGGGCGGGTAGTGACCGCCGCGGCGCTCATCGCGGTCGCGGCGGTGTCCTCGTTGCTGCCCGCGATTGTCGTGGTCGGGCTGACCGCGGGCGTGCTCGTCGCGATCAATGTGTACGAGCATCTGCTCATAGGGTCGGGACGTCCGGTGCCCGAGTTGCGGTTTCACCGCAGGGCAGCGGCGCAGTAGCGAAACAGACTGTCGTGTCGTGTCTTACGGATCCGCCGCAATTCGCTCACTGCCGGTGCAGGCGGGTGACCAGTCCGTGCACGTGCGCCTCGGCGGCGGCACGCGCGGCATCGGCATGACCGGATTCGAGGGCCTCGACGATCCGGCGGTGTTCGCGGAGGGCGACTCGGCGGTTGAGGTCGGAGCGCCACAGATCACCACGGTAGAGGTGGGTCTGAGCTTCGAGCCGGGACAGCTCGTCGGCGAGTGGGCGGTTGCCTGCGCGCTCCCGGATGAAGGCGTGGAATTCGACGTCGAGCTGGGTGTCGCGGGCGGTGTCCGGTCCGGCCCGCAGGTTCTCCTCCTGGGTGGCCAGAATGGTTGCCAGCTTGTCGAGGTCGGCTCCGGACAGCCGCGTCGCCGCGGTCGCGGCGGCCAAGCCGTCGAGTACGGCGCGGACCGCAAGCACGTCGCGCACCTGGTCGTCATCGATCGCGGCCACCCTGGCCCCCGCGTGCGGGACATTGACCGCCAACCCCTCGTAGATGAGCTGCTGGACGGCCTCGCGCACTGGGCTGCGGCTGACGCCGAGCCGCGCCGCCAGCGCGGGCACACTGAGCGGGCGGCCCGGCTCGAGCTCGCCGGTGAGGACCAGCTGCCTGACCTGCCGGTGCACCGAGGCGCCGAGCAGCGCGGAGCTCGTCGCGTCGTCGTCGGTCATCGCGTGGTCCTTTCCGTGGTCGGAGGTGAAGTTACCCCTGCGGGCGATAGTTGGCCCGCACCCGCTGGTCCAGGAAGTCGGCCGCGGTCACCGGCGGGTAGGTGCCCCGCGGTCCCTGGATGACGGCGTCGCGGTCGGCCTGCGCGAAGTAGGCGATGCTGTAGCGGTCGCCCTGATCCTCGCCCGCGCCCGGACTGCGGACGCGATGGAAGTTCGACGGCAGCAGGTCGTCGCTCCAGCGGGTGAGCATGTCACCGATATTGCAGGTGATCAGGCTGGACGACGGCGTGATCGAGGTCCATTCCTGTTCGGCCATCTCCTTGCCGGGGCACACCTGCAGCCCGCCCTGCCCGTCGCGCTGGAAAAGCAATGTCAGACAGTCGAAGTCGGTGTGCGCGCCGGCCCGCCAGCGGCCGGGGACGCCGCGCAGTTCCGCGGGCACGGCGAAGTAGTGCAGCAGCCGCAGCGTGCTCTGGTACTGCGGGGAGCTCGGGTCGTGTGCCTTGGTGAAGTGGTCGCGATCCAGGGCGAGCCGATCGGCGAAACAAGACAGCACGAGCATCGCGACCGACCACGCCTGATGCTCGAAATCCAGGATGGTGTCACGGAATCCGGCAAGTTCCTGTTCGCTCGGCCACTGCTCGGCCATGTGCGGGCGGGTGATCTGGTAGGACTCCTTCTGGTCCGGGACGCCGATGGACGGGCGCACCTGGCTCAGGCTCTCCCAGCCCGCGTTGTTCGCTTTGACCAGTGGATATTTGGCCTTCACCGCCTCGGGAAGCGCGAAAAACCTTGCCGTGAGCTCGAATACGGTGTCGATCTGGTCCTGCGGGATGCCGTGACCGGACAGCTGGAAGAAGCCGATCTCCGTTGCGGCCGACCACAGTTCGTCGGTGATCTGCCCGCGCCGGTCGGCGAAATCCGTCAGGTCGATCACCCGGATCTCCCGGTCGGTCTCCCGGCCGAGGCCACCCATCTGCTGCTCGCGGGAAACCTCGGACAGGTCGTAGCGTGCGGTCATCGTGTCCGTCCTTGTCTGCGTGGGTATCTCACCCGGCGACGCTGATCGCCGGGTCCAGGAACTCTTTGGTGACGAGGTCGCGCGCGGTGAGGTTCGCGGGCACGGCGGCGCCGCCACGGCGCAGGATGGGCGCGAACTCGTCGATGACGCGCTGCACCCTGGCCTCGTCGAAACTGCCGAGCACGCCGTCGGTGTCGTTGCCGATCAGGCCGCCGTCGATGAGCGACTCGGCTCCGTAGGCGGCCAATGCGGCGCTGTACGGGCTGAAGTTGGCGCTCTTCGAGACGACATCGACGACCACATCATCGACATGACCGGGATCGGCGCGGAATTGCGCTGTCGCCCTTTGGATCATCGGCACGAGTCGCTGCAGGCACGGGCGCAGTTCGGTCAGTTTGTCGGCGCGGACGTTGACGGTGCGCGCGTAACCCTCGTAGCCGACGTCACGCAGCAATTGGTAGGCGACCGGCTTACCCCAGGCGCGGACCTCGTGCTCGTAGACGTACGGCTCGGAGTTCAGGAAGCCCTGCTGCGCGAAGGACGGTCCGGTGACGAAGCGGGACGGCGCGTTGTCGTAGGAGGTATCGATCTGCTTCGCGTCGACCAGACCGCGCGACACCAGCCAGTCCGGATACAGCTGGCCCTGCGAAACAACAATCGGCGCACCGGATTTCCCGATATCGGCGATGCCGTGCCAGTCCGGGTGCGTCTTCGGATCCCACATGAGCAGCTGGGGACTGTTGCGCAGCAACGTGGTCACGGCGACGATCGGCTGCTGGCCCGCGGCGGCGATCGCGTGCTCGGAGTGCGCCAATCCGAGGGTGATGCTCTGGTCGACATACATCTGCGACGGCACGGTCTGGAAGCCGATCGCGGGCCCGCCCGCCCTGATCTCCAGCTTGACGCCGGTGTCCTTGCCGTCGGTCACCAGCGGACCGGTGACCTTGTTGTGGTCGGAATCGACCCGGTAGCCCGGACCGAGCAGACCGAAGATCGGACCGGAATCGGTCTCCGGCTCCCATTGCAGCTGCACCACAACGGCGCCAGGACAGCGGCCGGACAGCTGCTGTTCGGCGGGCGCGGCGGGCAGATCCACTGCGGCGGTGTCGGATTCGCTACTGGAGCAGGCCGCGCCGGACGCGACGACCAGGGTCGCGACGGCCGCGAGACCGAGGCGGCGTAAGGGTGTTCGCATGATGTTCTCCCAATCAGGGACTAGCGGGCGGACTCGTGCCAGCGGCCGACGGTGAGTTTCTGGGCGGCGGTGAAGATCGCGAAGACGAGCACGCCGAACAGCGCGGCCAGCAGCAGCGCGGCGATCAGATCCTCGGATTGCAGTCGCGCGCGGTAGTTGTCGAGCAGGGTGCCGATGCCCGGCCGCCCCTGCGCGAAGAACATGTCGCCGATGATCGCGCCGGTCACCGACAGCCCCGCAGCGGTGCGCAGGCCGGTCATGATCGACGGCAGCGCGGCGGGTAGCTGCAAGGCCCACAGCCTGCGCAGGCGACTCGCGCAGCCCAGGGTGAACAACTCTTGCAGGTTACGGTCGACGGACTGGATACCGAACAGCGTCATCGCGATGATCGGATGGATGGCGATGAGCACGCAGACGATGGTCCGCGCGGCGGTGCCGTAACCGAACCACAGTCCGATCAGCGGAACCACCGCGAGCACCGGAATCGCTTGCAATACAACGGCATACGGGTACACCACCCGCTCGATCGGTTTGGCCTGGCTCATCAGGACGGCCACCGCCACACCGAGCACCGCCGACACCGCGAGCCCGCTCACCGCCACCTTCGCGGTGACCGCGAGCGCCCGCGACATCAGCTCGAGCTTCGCCGGATTCGCCAGCGATTCGGTGAACACCGCGTGCGGCGGCGGCAACAGGAAACGCCGGCTCGCGCCGAGCAGCACCATCGAGACCAGGTACCACACGGCGATCGCCAGCCCGAAAGACACTGCGGGCGCGAGTAATTTGGCGAACACCACGCGTGGGCGGATCCGGCGAACGACCCGATGCGACGACTCGACGGAGGTGGCGGTCGGTACCGCGAGACTGACCATCAGCAGGCCTCTTTCAGCGAACGGGAAGCGCGCGAAACCAATTCGGTGAACGCCGGATCGAAGCGCAGTTCCCGGCCGCGTGGATAGGGCAGGTCGACGTCGATCACCTCGTGCACCCGGCCCGGTCGCGCGGACATGACCACGACACGGGAGGCGAGGAACACCGCTTCGGACACCGAGTGCGTGATGAACAGCGCGGTGAAGGCGTTGTCCCGGTACAGCCGGAGCAACTCCTCCTGCATGTTGAGCCGGGTCAGCTCGTCGAGCGCGCCGAACGGTTCGTCGAGCAGCAGCAGCCGTGGCCGCAGCGAGAGCGATCTGGCCAGCGATACCCGCATCCGCATGCCGCCGGACAGCTGGCGGGGCAGGCTGTTCGCGACATCCGCCAGACCCACCGCCGCCAGTGCGCGAAGTGCGCGCTGCCGCCGGGTTTTTCGGTCGATGCCGTGCAGTTCGGCGGACAGTTCCACATTGCGCAGCACTGTGCGCCACGGCAGCAGGGTGGCCTCCTGGAAGATGAATCCGATCGAATCGGACTGCACCGCAACGGCTCCCGAGCTGGGCCGATCCAGTCCGGCGGCGAGCCGAAGCAGGGTGGATTTGCCGCAGCCGGAGGGTCCGACGACCGCGACGAACTCACCTTCGCGCAGGTCGAGGCTGATGTCGGCCAGCGCCAAGGTGCCCTCGGCGCCGCCGAATCGCTTGTGCACGTTGGCGAACGAGACCGCCAGGCCCGCGAGCAACGTCCTCGCGTCGGCCTCCTGCACCACGTCCTGCAGTGTCTCTGCGTAGCGCGGCATTGTTCGCACCTTCTTTCAGCATTGCGTGCAACTCGTGCACAACATCAGTCTTCATGAGACTGATTACATGCAATGCTTGGCTGATTGCGTGCCGGTTAACTTCAGCGCATGCTGCTCAGGCGCCGGGCGAGCAGCTCGGCATCGACCCGGGTACTGCGGCCGTCGCGAATCACGGCCTCACCATCCACCCACACCGTGTCCACCACCCGGGGCGAGCCCGTGGTCAGCAGCGTCGCACCCGGGTCGAGTACCGGCAGGCAGGCGAAATCACGATCGAAACGGATGAGCGTGAGGTCGCCACGATCGCCGACCGCGACACCCGGCTCGGCAACCGGGCGGCCGAGAACCCGATCGGCACCCCTGGTCGCCATCCGCAGCATCTCGTCGAAGCCCAAGAGGTCGGCGCGTTTTCGCGTGGCCCGCTGCAGATAGGAGCCCATCCGCAGGGTCAGCAGCATGTCCTGGGTGTCATTGCTGGCAGCGCCGTCCACCCCGAGACCGACATCGATGCCCGCCGCCAGCATTTCCAGCACCGGCGCGACGCCGCTGCCCAAGCGCATATTGCTCAGCGGGTTATAGGAGACGGAGACGCGGCGGTCGGCGAAGACCTGGCGGCCGTGCCCGTCGAGCTGACAGCAGTGCACTGCCAGCGTGCGATCCCAGAGAAATCCGGCCGCGTCGAGGTAATCGACCGCACCGCGGCCTGCATGCAATCGGCACATGTCCTCGTCGGTCGAGGTCTCCAATACATGTATCGACACGGTTTTGCCGGTGCGTTCGGCGTACTCGCGCGCGGCGGCCATGCCGTCCGGGGTGAGGCAGCGCGGATTCGGCACCGCCAGGGCGGTGCTGATCCGCGAACCGGCCAGCCGTGCGTCGAGGTCGTCGATGTGCGCGAACGCTTCCGGCAGCGGCTGCATCAGGCGCGGATCGAGACCCCAGCGCCGGGTCGGATCCGCCCGGTCCGCGATCCCTCGACCGAGCACGACGCGGATGCCGAGCTCGGCCAATGCGCGAATCATGGCGTCGTGCACCGCTTCCGAGCGATTCGGCCACATGTGCTCGACCACGGTGGTCACGCCGCTGCGCAGCAGTTCCAGGCCGCCCGCGAGGGCGGACAGATAGGTCTGTGCCGGGGGCGCGGCGACGGTGCGCTCCCCTACGCAGCGCAACCATTCCAGCAGCGGCAGACCCTCGCCGATACCGCGCAGCACCGCCTGTTGCAGGTGGGTATGGGTGTTGACGAAGCCGGGGATCAGATAGCCGCCGCTACCGTCTACGAATGGCAGCCCCGGATACTCGGCGCGCGCGGCCGGACCGAACGCGGTGACAGTGCCGTCTTGGACAACTACGTCGTAGCCCGTGCGCCACGCGCCTCTGGTGTAGACGGTGACATCGCCGATCACGGTGGAATGGGGTCGATTCTGGAACACGCGGCATTCCTCCTGGGAAATGCGGCTGGTTCGCCCGCTCGATCCGGCGGTTCGCGTCGCCCGTTGCAGCCATGAGCGACGTGTCGGGCAGCCTACTGAGCCCGTATTTCGATGCGGTTAAACCTGTCCCTCATGGACGCAGGTCGGCGCCGACCTCCAGGATTTCGACCTGCGGTTCCTTGTCCGCCTCCAGGAAGCCGAGCAGGGCATGGGATTCGGCCGTCACCGCCGCCTGCTCGGCCTTCGTCCACTTGCGGGTCGGGCTGATGCGCAGGCGGGCCGTGCCGGCCTCCGGGAAGATCTTGTACAGACCGGCGAGATACCCGTCGACCAATACCGGGGCGACCGCTGCGGCGAAAGCACGCAGGGGTGGCGCGCCGCCCTCGGGCACGATCCTGGTCCGATCCTGGTGGGAGAGCAGGGCATTGTCGTACCAACCGAGCAGGCGCACCGGCGCGGGGAGATCCGGGTCGGCCAGCTCGCCGTCGGCGGCGTCGTAGAGGGTGCGGCCGCGCTCGTCGGTGTAGGTGCGCACGCGTTCGCCGAGCTGTTCGATCGCCTGCTTCATGCCGAGCAGCTTCGACCAGGTCTGCATGTCCATGGTGGTGGCCGGGCCGAAGGCGCGCAGGTAGCGAAGGAGCAACTCCGCCAACGGATAGGCCGGGTCGAGCGGTGCGCCGAGCCACGGCTCGATCCTGGACCAGATCGGTCTGCTGCTGTCCTTCCATTTGCCACGCGGTGGGGTTTGCAGCACCGGCAGCTGAAGGAGCCAGGTCTGCACGACCATGCCCGGATTGCGGTCCGGGTAGCGCTCGGCCGCGTACCGCCGCAGCTCGGCGGCGGACATCGGCTCGTCGCCGAGGACCTGCTCGCCGTGCGCGCGCACCTCGCCGGGGTCGAGGCCGACCATCGCGCCGTAGTTGAAACCCTTTCGGAAGGGGATCTTTTCGAGTTCCGGCTGGATGTGCGGCGCGATCCGCAGCGCGTCGGGCGGGGTCACCAGGTGAATGGTGCCGCGCATCAAGGTGATTCGGACCAGTGAGCGGTCCTCCAGTGCGTCCGACACCACCGCCGGGTCGAAATCCGTTATGCGACTCCACAATGCGACAAACGGCGGCGGGGAGTCCTGCGCTTGCAGGCCGACGAGATGGTCACACATCTCGTGCACCGTCAGCGGCGAGCGCGCCAGCAGGTGCTGGCGCGCTAGCAGCGTACGGTTCAGTATTCGGTTGCTGACCTTCATGATTGGCGTCAGCGGAGCGTGACGACGACCTTGCCGGTCGCCGTGCGGTTGTCCAGCGAGGCGATCGCCTCGGCCGCGCGCTCCAGCGGGTACAGCACCGGCTTCGGTGCCTCGATCTTGCCCGCGGCCAGCAGCGGTGCCACCTCGGCCCACTGCTCGGTCAGGTAACCGGGGTGCGTCATCACCCATTCGCCCCAGGCCGCGCCGATCACCTCGACGTTCTTCAGCAGCAGCCGGTTCACCTTCACGGTGGGGATCTCGCCCGCGGTGAAGCCGACCACCAGCAGCCGGCCCGCCGAAGCGAGCGAACGGACGCTGTCGGTGAACCGGTCGCCACCCACCGGGTCGAGCACGATGTCCACGCCGCGACCGCCGGTCAGTTCCTTGACCGCCGCGAGCCAGCCCTCGGCGAGCACCACGTCGGTGGCGCCGTTGGCGCGGGCCACCTCGGCCTTGGCCTCGGTGCTGACCACCGCGATCACCCGGCCCGCGCCGAGCGCGACCGCCATCCGCAGCGTCGAGGTGCCGATGCCGCCCGCGGCGCCGTGCACGAGCACCGTCTCGCCCTCGGCGAGCCTGCCGCGCTTACGCAGGCAGAACTGCACGGTCAGGTCGTTGAACAGGATGCCTGCGCCGGCCTCGAGGGAAACGTTGTCCGGCAGCTTGAACACCATCTGGGTCGGCGCGACTGCCACCTCTGCCATGGCATTGCCGAGCAGCGTCAGCGCGACGACCCGATCGCCCGCCTTGACGTGCGCGTCTTCCGGCGCCTCCCGCACGATGCCGGCGACCTCGCCGCCGACGACGAATGGCAGTTCCGGCTTCATCTGATAGAGCCCGCGGGTCATCAGCACATCCGGGAAGGCGACACCGGCCGCGTGCACGTCGATCACCACGCCCCCGGGGTACGACTTGGGCTCCGGGATGTCGACGATCTCGACCGACTCCGGTCCCTCCAGCTTGCTGACCTGGGCTGCGCGCATCTGCCGACCTCTCTGTCGTGGCACCGGCCTTTCTTCGCGCCGGTGCCGCCGTGATCAACGTAACGCGCATCGATTCGGCGTGCGCACCCTGTCCGCGGTGCGCATCCTCGTTGGCAGTCCGAGGGCCCTGTCCAGCCGATCCCATTTTGCTATGCTGACCGCGACCTATGGTCGGGCGTGAAGGGGGACTCATGGTCGAGCGCAATCAACCACCGTCGACAAGTGTGCAGGTAGATCCGGGCGCACTGCGATCGTTCGCGCAAACACTCGGCACCGAGGCCGGGGAGGTGACCGGGCTGAACGCGGGGGGCGCGTTATCGGCCGCGGCGACCGCGCTACCCGGCACCGAATTCGGTGCCGCAGCAAATCAAGCGAACGATGTGGTCAACCGCTGCCTGCAGCGGATCGGTGGCCGGCTCACCACGATCGCCGACAACCTGCACAATGCCGCGGGGAAATACGAACTGGCCGAGGACGATTTCGCCGCCAAACTCCGCGCGATCGGACTGTCGTCATGACCCTCAGCATCCCGGACGTCGAGAACTGGAAGCCCGAACAGCTCACCGCCGCAGGCGAACAGGCCGGGACGATGTCGCAAGGCCTCGACACCGCCGTCGGCAAGGGCTCCACCCAGACGAAGTCGCTCGAAGACGGCAACAAGTGGTCCGGAACGGCGGGTGCCGCCGCGAACGCGCGGATGGACACCGAGAAGACCAGGGCCTCGGCGGTCAGCGCCGCGCTGCTGGAACTGAAGACCGCCTTCACCTCCCAGACGCAGAACCTGGTCGAGGCGAAGAACAAGGTGATCCAACTGCGCGACGACGCGATCAACCAGGCACCGCCGTTCGACGTGCAGCCCAACGGCACCGTCAACGCCACCACCCGGATCGCGGCCCTGCGTGAGCATTCGGACAAGGCGAACGTGGAAGGGCTCGTTTTCCAGGAATCACTGCTGGCGGCGTCGCGCACCTGGGAACTGACCAATGCGCTGAAGACGGCGGAAACCGTGGCAGGCCAAGCGAAGACGCAGGTGGACACGGCGGTCGGCAAGTTGGAGCAGGCGTTCAGTGGGCTCGGTGAGCCGAGCGCGAACGTGGCGCCGCCGGCGACCACCGCACCGGCCAGCGTCAGCTCGCCCGCTCCGGTGAGCAACAACTCGCCGTCGTCCACGTCGAGCAAACCCAATTACGCGATGGGGAATCACAACAACTCCGGATCGTATAGCGGGAGCTATAACGGTTCGGGAAGTCCGACCTCGAGCGCCCCGACCGGCCCGATGCCGAGCGGCGATATGGCGAAATGGATCGCGGAGGCCAAACAAAAGCTCATCGAAATGGGTTACGACCCCAAGGATATCGACGAGCGTGCTATCGCCATGATCATCGAGCACGAATCGGCGGGCAACCCGTACGCGGAAAACCGGTGGGACAGTAACTGGGAGGCGGGACATCCGTCGAAGGGCCTGATGCAGACGATCGACGGCACCTTCAACGCCTACAAGGCACCCGGCCACGACGACATTTGGAACCCGGTGGACAACATCATTGCGGGCGTTCGCTATTCGATCGATACCTACGGATCGGTCAACAATGTTCCGGGCGTGGTTGCGGTCAATTCTGGTGGGGCGTACCGGGGCTACTGAGGTCTACCGCTGGTCATTGGCCAGCAATGCGTACTGCGCGGCCGCGCGCTGCTGTGTTTCCCACAATCGGCTGCCGAGCACCAGGGCCGCGTACCTCCGGTAGGAAACAAAGCATCGGAACTGTGCGTCCTTCGGCGCGACATAGTCCTGCACGCACGCCGCGCCGGGCACATCCGTCGGCGGATCCACCACACGACGGTCCGCCGCGTTGCCGAGCTCGGCGGAGTCGGTGACGAAGCGTGCGGCGGCAGCGTCATCCGCAGCTCTGAACCCGAAAGCACTGGGCGCCACCGCGACCCGATCGACGCCCGCTCGCTGCAGCACGGGAAAGCGACCCGATTGATCCTGCACATAGTTCAGGTAGCCACGCAAGGTCAGGACCACCTCGCCCTGCCCATCCGGCGGGGGGACGACACCCTTGTCATGAATGACCCGGACCAGCACACCATCCGGGTCCTGGCGCAACGTGCTGAACTTTCCGATCGGTGTCGCGGTGAACTTGTCGAGTTCGGCCACTTCCGCGTCGAGATACTTCTGGGTCGCGTCGACCAGCCGAGTGATATCCGCGGTCCGCGTCTCCGCCAGCACACTGATCACATAATTTCCATGTGGGGTCGTGCTGCCAAGCGTCGGAAAAGCCGGACGCCAATGTGCGCGCGAGTCAGGGTATTTGGGCAGACTTACGGCGGCATTCTCCGGGTTGAGGCCGAGGTCGACGGCGTCGAGTTCGGCTGCCGCCGCCTTCGCGGCCGTCGCGTCCGGGAAGCGTGACACCGTCACGGTCAGGCCGTCGCGCTGGCGGCTGTCGGCGGCGTCGGTGGGCGACGGCACATCCTCAGCCGAGCCGGTCGAGAACCCCAGCACGAAACCGTGACTCAGCAACACCGCGATGGCGGGCTCCGCGAGATATTGCCCCACCGACTGGGCGTCGGTGTGCACGCGAGCCGAGGCACCGATGGCATATTTCGAGTCCACCTCATGGGGACTGAGCACCGCGTCGGCCAATCGCGCGGCCTCGAGTCGCGCGTACCCGAGATCGTCCAGGTGCGCCGCGATCTTGGGCGGCGCGGTCGGAAACTTGCCGGTGTCCAACGCCCGCACATCGGGCTCGCCGGAAACTCCGGTCCCCGGCACCGACGATGCGCAACCGCCCGCGCCAACGGTGGCGAGGACAACGAGGAGTGCCGTGGCGACTCGTGGATTCCAGTTCATCAACTCACCTGTGGGAGGTTGTCCAGGACGTTCTGCAGCACCAGTTGCGCTGCCAGACATCTGAATTCGGGATGTTCCGCGAGGGTGGGATTGTCGACCTGCACCGTCACCACCTCGGCGTCGCCGCCGTCGATGCTCCGGTACTGCCAGCGCCGGACACAGGTCGGCGAGCCCAATTCCGCCTCGTCCAAGAAGACGACATTGCCGTCGCCGAGATCGAACGGTATCGGCTTTTCGATCGGCACCAGGGCCTTCGTGCGCTCGAGCGCGAGGGTGACCGTGCCGGTCGAGGTCCATCTGCAGGTGTGCAGCAGATCCGGAGCGCCGCGAACTCGATCGCCGATATTCAGTTTCACCACGATCGAATCGACCAGGGCACAGGGATCTTGCCGGGCGAGTGAGTTGCGAAAGTTCGGAAGCTGCGGCGGCGCATCGGATATCCGATGCGCGAGTTCAGTGGCCGCCTCGTCCGCGACGCCGCACAACTTGTCGGACTGCGGGCCCCGCACCCGTACCGCGATGCCGAATTGCGGATCCGTTCGCGCGGGGAGCAAGGCTCGTCCACAGCTGTCGTTTCCGCTGGTCCCGTCCTCCAGTATCGGGACTCCCTCGGCACTCTTACCGTTGTCTCGGTAGCCCTCGATGCGCTTGATATCGAAGTCGAGCTGATATCCGCCCGACTCACCCGCGCAGCTGCCCCATTGCGTAGAGCTCGGCGCCTTCGTCCACTCCCCCAGCGACGACACCAATGGATCTTTGACCGCGGCACACAGATCGATCGACCTGAGCTTCGTAAGATTCAGCGCGGCAAGCGGATTCACCGTCGGTGCGGCCGGCCGATCGTCGTCGCCGCCGCCGAACAAGGCCGTGCCCGCGAGCATGCAGACGAGCAGAACGGCCACCGCCGAGGTCACGATCAAGGCACGCTTGCGCCGCCTGCGCAGCGAATTCTCCCGCTGGATCTCGACGAGCGCCTGCAATCGCTGCTCGAAGGCGTCGACGCTGGCGGCCTCCGGATAGCGTGCCGGGTCCGCTCCGACGATCTGCGTGGCGCGGGCGTCGGGCGGTCCTGCGGGCCCTTGCTCAGTCACGGCGATCTGTTCTCCTCGATCTTCAATGGTCGTCCGCACCAAATGGTAGGTCGCACACGTGCCGTCGGAATCTATACGGCGAGCGGACAATAAGTCACCCGGCGGCCGTGCGTGGGTCGTGACGGCAGAGCAGCTACACCCCCTGTCGTGCCTGTTGCGGATCGTACCGGTGCGGACGGGACACGTCCCGGTGTCGCCGGACGACGGATATCCGGTGTAGTACCCGTCAGGCGAAGGTTTGGTTGCGGGCGGCGAGGGCGGTGCGGAGTTTGGTGACGGCGGTCGGGCCTACGCCGTGTAGTGCGGCCAGGTCGCGCTCGGTCCAGGAGGTGAGGTCGTCGAGGGTGCGGATGCCGGCCGCGGCCAGCGCTCGTTCAGCGGGTTTGCCGAGTTTCTCGGGCAGCTCCGTATCGCTCATGGCGTCCATGATGCCTGGTAGCGACATTGTTCGCGGGCTTACCGGCGGCTACCTACGCACTCGGCGCGATGGTGTGACGTACGCCCCGTAAAGTCGTCTCACAACAGCACCACACGAAGAACGCGGCACACCGTGCAGCGCGAGGAGCACCAGTGTCACTCGATCAGCCACTCGCCCCGCTTCCCCAGGAGGGCATGGGCTTTGCTTCGGCGTGGCCCATCCGGGCGGGTGATGTGGACCCTTACGGTCGGCTGCGATTCGACGCGGTCGCCCGTTATCTGCAGGACATTCAGTGGGAAAATCTGCATAAGACGTTCTTGAGCCGCAGCGATCCGAATTGGATTGTGCGCCGCACGGTGATCGATGTGATCCGGCCGATCGTGTGGCCGGACGAGGTGCAGCTGCTGCGCTGGTGCTCGGCGATGTCGACCCGCTGGACGAACATGCGGGTGCGGGTCACCAGCGCGAACGGCGGGCTGATCGAGACCGAGGGCTTCTGGATCAATATCAGCGAGTCGACCGGGATGCCCGCGCGGATCAGCGACGAGGGCCTGGCCTATCTGGCGCAGACCACGCAGGAGCACCGGCTGCGCTGGCGCCCGTATCTGACCGACACCTCGCCCTCGGAGTCGGACACCGACATGCCATTTCCGGTGCGCGCGACCGACATCGACCAGTACAACCACGTCAACAACGCCTGTTACTGGCAGGCGGTGGAGCAGTTCATGGTCGAGTACCCCAAGCTGCTCGCCGGTCCGCATCGCGCGGTCATCGAATACGTGGCGCCGGTGCTGGCCCGCCAGCACGTGACCGTGCGCAGCCGCTTCGAGCCGGGTGATCGCACCGGGCGTCCGGTGCTTCGGCTGTGGTTCGTGGTCGGCGGCACCACCACGACCGTCGTCCGCATCATGCCGCTGCCGCCCGAATAGGCTGCCACCCGAATAAGCTAGTGGCCGACCGGAACCCAGCGGCTCCGGTCGGCGGCACCATGGCCTCAGCCGCGCGCGGCCTTCAGCAGATCCTCGCGCGTGGTGAACTTGACCCGCGGCCGTCCGGCGGACTTGCCCGCGGCCTTCTCGGCCTGATCGATCGCCCGCCAGCCGTCCCGATCCACCAGATCGGCCTGCCGTGCACCGAGCAACGCCTTCAGCGCCGCTCGATCCGCCTCGGGCGCACCGAGTTTGCCGCTGGTGAAGTCGGCGATCAGGTTCTCCACCGTCTCCTCGGCGTCGGTCCGGTTCGAGCCGATGACACCGCGCGGGCCGCGCTTGATCCAGCCGCTGGCGTATACGCCGGACAGCGGGGTGCCGTCGGTGTCGAGCACCCGGCCGTGCTCGTTCGGCATGACGCCGCGCCGCTCGTCGAACGGCACGTCGGCGACGGCCGCGCCGCGGTAGCCGATGGAGCGCAGCACCAGCGAGGCCTCGATCCGCTCGGTGCGGTCGGTCGAGCGGGCCACCAATTGGCCGTTCTCCTCGAACAATTCGTTGTGCGCGAACTCGATCGCCTCGACGTGCTCGGTGCCGGTGAGCGCGGTGGGCGAGGCCAGGTAGCGGAAGACGATCCGCTTGTGGCTCGGATCGCGCGGGGCGCCCGCGTACTCCTCGGCGAGGGTGTACTTGAGCTTCAATGACGGCTCGATGTCCGGATCGTCCAGCAGGGCCTGGCTGGCGTGATCGAGCGCCAGGTCGGACTCGTCGACGACCACGTCGATGCCCTTCAGGTGAGCCAGCGCGAGGAACTCCGACGAGGTGTACGCCGCCTGCAGCGGGCCGCGCCGGCCGAGCACGACCACCTCGCGAATAGTGCTGCGCCGCAGGGCGTCCAGCGCGTGGTCGGCGATGTCGGTCTTGGCCAGCTCGTCCGGGTCGACGGTGAGCACGCGCGCGACGTCGAGTGCGACGTTGCCGTTGCCGACGATCACCGCCCGCTCGCCGGACAGGTCGAACTGCCGGTCCGCGAAGTCGGGATGGCCGTTGTACCAGGCGACGAACTCGGTGGCCGAGTGGCTGCCCGGCAGGTCCTCGCCCGGCACGTCGAGGCGGCGGTCGGTGGACGCGCCGACCGCGTAGATGACGGCGTGGTGGTGCTTCAGCAGCTCCTCGTGCGAGATGTGCGTGCCTATCTCGACATTCAGGTAGTACTGCAGGGTCTCGCGCCGGAACGCGGACTCGAACAGACTCGACACCGTCTTGGTGCCCGGGTGATCGGGGGCCACGCCCGCCCGGACCAGACCCCACGGGGTCGGCACCCGGTCGAACATCTCGATCTCCACGTCCGCCCGGCGCAGCAGCTCGTCGGCGGCATAGCAAGCCGCTGGGCCCGCGCCGACGATCGCGACCCGCAGCGTGCCGAGTTCCTTCGGCGGCCGCGGCGGCGTGACGATCGGATCGAAGTTCGATTCGAGCGGATGCCGTTCGAAATAGGCGGCATTGATGTCGCGGTATCTGGCCAGCGATGCGGTCAGGTCGTCCTCGGAGAAGATCGCCTCCACCGGGCACGCATCGACGCACGCACCGCAGTCGATACAGGTGTCGGGGTCGATGTAGAGCATCTCGGTCGTCGCGAACTCCGGTTGGTCCGGGGTCGGACGGATGCAATCGACAGGGCACTCGGAAACGCAGCTGGCGTCGTTGCAACAACGCTGCGTGATTACGTAGGCCATATTGTGCAGATCCTCGAAGATGTACGTGGGCTGTAGGCCACCCGGTGGGCAGAGGTGGACAGAAACGACACGACGCGGAACCACCGCGATGTGACGCCGCTTTCAGTTTGCCTCGAGTGTGTTCGAGGCCATGCGACCGGAGGCCTTACGGTATCTCCATGGTGCGGACTCTGATCCTCATGCGACACGGCAAGTCGGCGTATCCCGACGGTGTCGGCGACCACGAACGCCCGCTCGCGCCGCGCGGACAACGCGAGGCCGGGCTGGCGGGCGACTGGTTGCGCAAGACCCAACCGACGATCGACGCGGTGCGATGTTCCACCGCGACTCGCACGAGAGAAACGCTGGCGGCCACCGGGATCGACGCGCCGGTGGTCTACGAGGCGGGCATCTACGAGGCCTCCCCGCAGAGCCTCATCGAGCTGGTGCAGCTCAGCGACGACGACGTGTCGACGCTGCTGGTGATCGGGCACGCGCCCGGAATGCCGTGGACGGCATGGGAGTTGGCGAGCAATCGCAGTTCGACGCCCGCCATCGAGCTCAGTCGCAAGTTCCCCACCTCGGCGCTGGCCGTGCTCGAATTCGACCGGCCGTGGACGCAGGTCGATCCGGGAACCGGTGAGCTGGTGCGTTTCCACATCCCCCGCTGAACCGGCGCTCAGCGCAGCAACTTGCCGCCGACCACCACGACCGCGCCGAGCACGACCAGCAGCACGAACGCGGCGAACCCGCCGAGCAGCCACCACACGACGGCGAGCGCGAGTACCACCGGTGCCACCGCGATGGCGGTGATCACCGGGCTTTCCTTGACCGTTGCCAGGGCCGAACGGGCCCTGATCCGGTTGACGTCCTTACCAGGCATGTTTTCCAGGGTAGGCCGGAAGCCCGGACTTTGTCGGTGACCGGTGAGATGCTCGGGCGATGGATTGGAAAATCGAGCTCATCGCGATCCCCGTGACCGACGTGGATCGCGCGAAAGACTTCTACACCAAGATCGGATTCAACGCGGATCACGACCACCGGGTCAACGAGAACCTGCGGTTCGTCCAGCTCACGCCGCCCGGGTCCGGGTGCTCGATTTGCATCGGCGAGGGGATCACCGACGCGGCGCCGGGGAGCGTGCGCGGGATGCAGATCGTGGTTTCCAGCGCGGAGGATGCGTACAAGGAGCTGGTGGCTGCCGGAGTCGACGCGAAGCCGGTGGAGACGCTGGACTGGGGCAAGTTCACGTATTTCGCCGACCCGGATGGGAATCAGTGGGCGATTCAGGAATTGCCGAAGTACAACTGAGGGCGAAGGTTTGGGCCGACGCGAGACCGCGATCGTGCCGCAGCGCCTACGGCGTCGGCCTACGCCACCTGGATCAGTCCAACTGGTCCAACTGGATGGTCAGCGGGCACGGTGAGGTGGTTGTGTACACATCGGTCACCTCGCCGTCGTCGACGTAGCCGAGTTCTTCGGTCAGCCGAAACGCCGCCAAGCTGAGCGGCGGGTGCAGGTCGATGATCCAATAGTGCGGAATTCCGGCGTCGGCGTACTCGCTGCGCTTCATGACGTAATCCGTTCGCCGGGAGCCCGGCGAGACGATTTCGACGACAAGACGGGTGGCGTGCGCTCGAAGGATCCCACCTTCGGAATTGACTCGTTTGAGTTCGCTCCGTTCGACCACAACCAGATCCGGCCGGCGGACTGTGGCGGGCCCATCCTCAGGAACCAACTGCAAGTTGAGGTCGACATCTGGCACAGCGACCAAGTCACGTGGAAGCTGAAGTTTCACCAGGGCATACAGATCGCCGCTGACAATGTTGTGTTCCGGCGTGGGCGACGGCGAAACAGTGAGTACCCCCTCTTGCAGCTCCCTACGGCAACGCTCGTCGTCTTCTCCGAGCGCCATGTAGTCGGCAATCGTCAGCAGCCGCCATGGTTCCGGAATCGCCGTCACCCTCGCTCCTCAGCTCGTCCCACCCCTGGTCGGCTCCCAGTGTCCCACGCAAAGTTCACAGTCGAGCGGAACCCAACCACGGTTTTACGTACATTGGAGTTGCTTGGAGTGCACTCCAGGTGACTAGCGTCGACGGGGTTCTACGAGAAGGGCGAGTGTCGTGGGTGAAGCCGCAGTGCATGAGCGAGGTAGCGACTGGGAACTTCCTCGGTTTTCGATCGGGGAGGTGGCCGAGCGGTCGGGGCTGAGCCGGGACACGTTGCGGTGGTATGAGCGGATCGGGCTGATGGATTACATCGGGCGCGATCATGCCGGGAAGCGGCGGTTCAGCAATCGGGACCTGGAGTGGCTCGCGTTGATCGGCCGGTTGCGGACGACGGGGATGTCGGTGGCGGACATGGTCCGTTATGCCGAGCTGGTGCGCGAAGGGGAATCGACGTTCCCCGAGCGGCTGGAGATGTTCCGCAATACCCGTGCCGAGGTGCTCGCCAAGATCGATGAACTTCAGCAGACCGTGGCCGTATTGGATTACAAGATCGATATCTACGAGGGCAAGGCACAGTTCGCCCGGCCGGCCACGATCACCGTGCAGGACACTGAAGGAGTCAAGGTATGACGACCGCGGAAACGCTGCCGACGACCACGCTGGGCGCCAGCGGCATCGAGGTGAGCGTGCAGGGCCTGGGCTGCATGGGGATCAGCGAGTTCTACGGGTCCTCCGACTTCACCGAATCGCGAGCGACGCTGGATCGGGCGCTGGAACTGGGTGTCACGCTGTTCGACACCGCCGACGTTTACGGCGCGGGTCACAACGAGGAGTTCCTCAGCGAGTTCGTGCGCGCCAACCGCGACCGGGTGGTGCTGGCCACCAAGTTCGGCATCGTCCGTAAAGCCGACGACCCGGCCTATCGCGGCATCGACAACTCGCCGGACTACATCCGCAACGCGGTGGAGGGCAGCCTGCGCAGGCTCGGCATCGACACCATCGACCTGTACTACATGCACCGGCGGAGTCCGGAGGCGCCGATCGAGGACACCGTCGGCGTGCTGGCAGAGCTGTTGCAACAGGGCAAGATTCGCGCGATCGGCCTGTCCGAGGTCACCGGTCCTGAGCTGCGCGCGGCGTACGCGGTGCATCCGATCGCGGCCGTGCAGTCCGAATGGTCGATCTTCTCCCGCGATGTCGAGCAGACGGTGGTGCCCGCCGCCACCGAGCTCGGCGTGACCTTCGTACCGTATTCGCCGCTCGGCCGCGGCTTCCTGACCGGCGCGGTCACCGAACTCACGGAAGGCGATGTGCGGCGGGTGTTTCCGCGCTTCGCCGAGGAGAACGCGGCCCGCAATGCCGAGCTGCTCGCTCCGCTGCGGACCATCGCCGAGGCGCGCGGCGGTACCCTGGCGCAGGTCGCGCTGGCCTGGCTGCACGCACAGGCCCGGGTGCGCGACCTGTCGGTGGCACCGATTCCCGGTACCCGCAGCAGGACTCGGCTCGCCGAGAATGTCGCGGCCGCGACCATCGAGCTGACCGACGACGAACTGGCAACGCTGGAGCCGATCGCGGATCGGGTGGCCGGAAACCGCGCCGCCGACCTGTCTTTCGTCTCCGCGGGCCGGGAATAGCAAGCACCACAACAGATCAGGAGTTCGCCGTGTCCACGCTGACGCTCAATGTCCGCTTCACCGCCAAGCCGGGCCACGAGGCCGAATTGCGCGAGGTGTTGCAGAACATGATCGAGCCGACCCTGGCCGAAGACGGCTGCCTCGGCTACGAGTTGTATCTGCATCCCACCGATGCGAGCCGGGTCGTGCTGCTGGAGGAGTGGGTCGACGCCGAAGCCCTGGCGGCACACTTCGAGACACCGCATCTGAAGCAGTGCGCGGCCGCCCTGGATCAGATCCTGGTCGAGCCGTTCCAGCTGCGGCGCTTCGCCGAGATCTAGCGATAACAGGCGGCCCCGGCGACCCGAATTCGGATCGCCGGGGCCGCGCTGTCTCTACTGAGGGCGCTGTCTCTGCCGGAGGGGCGCTGCCTCAGTGGAAGGATCGGCCGCCGAGCGACGCGCTGATGATCGCGGGCGGGGTCCACCCGACCATGAGATTCGCTCGCTCCTGCGGCGTGAGATCCTGCCTGGCCCAGATTCGGTGCGCGCTGCGGCGGCAGGCGGCGACCAAGGTGGGGGCGGTGCGGTTGCGGAACCTCATGACGTTTCTCCTTCGATGAACTCTCCATGTTCGTCCGGTGCACCGGCCCACGCGAGAGGCGGCGAACGATCTCTACGAGTTCTGTATGCCGGTGTAAATGCGCCGGACCTTGGTCCGTTTGAACGCGCCCCTGCCGGGTGCCCGGTCCCGCGGGCTACTAATATCCAATGGAGTGAAGCCCGATGTACCGCATGACCGCGTCTGGATCGACAAGCAGACGCCCACCGCATTCCGCGCCCTGACCGCGGTCGCGAGCGAAGTACGTGCCGCAGGCGCCGCAGTCGGCCTGGACCGCAAGCTCATCGAGCTGATCAACGTGCGGGTTTCCCAGATCAACGGCTGCGCCTTCTGTCTGGACACGCATCAGCGCGCGGCGCTCGCCGCCGGGAACACCGACCAGCAGCTCGCCGTGCTGCCCGCGTGGCGGCGCACCGAGCTGTACACACCGATGGAACAGGCCGCGCTCGCACTGGCCGAAATCACCGCCACGCTGCCGGGCGAGCACACGATGGAGCGTGAGTACGCTTTCGCTCGCAAAGTTTTGACGGACGATCAGCTGTCCGTCGTCGTCTGGGCCGCCACCACGATCGGCGCGTTCAACCGCGTGTCGATCCTCAGCAGACATCCGGTCCGCGCATCGAAGGAGAAGTCGACCATGACCACAGCCGCCTCGGAAGCCAAGGTTGTCCGCAACGACGAGAAGAACCGCTACGAGGTGTTCTACGGCGGCGACCTCGCCGGGTTCGCCGAGTACGAGGAGCGCGACGACGAGACGGTGTTCATCCACACCGAGATCGACGGCGCGTTCTCCGGCAAGGGGCTCGGCAGCACGCTGGCCAAGCACGCCGTCGAGGATGTGATCGCGCGGGGACGGGTGATCCGGCCGCTGTGCCCGTTCATCAAGGCTTACCTGGAGAAGCACCCGCAGTACGACGCGCATGTCATCGGCAAGGGCATCACGCGGTGAGTGACCTCGATCCGCATCCGGCGGAGGCGCTGTGCGAGCCCGCGGCCGGTCCCGGCCCGGTGGCCGAGCTGTACCCCTCGCGTGAGGTGCCGCTCGGCGGCGTGCGTGGGGTTTTCGTGGAACGGGTGCTGCCGCAACGGGATCTGCCGACCGTCGGGGCGTGGTGCTTCCTCGATCACTTCGGCTCACCGACGGTGACCGATACCGGGGCGTCGCCGGATATCGATCCGCATCCGCATATCGGCCTGCAGACGGTGACCTGGCCGTTCGACGGCCGGATCCGCCATCGCGACTCGGTCGGCTCGGACGTGCAGATCGAGCCGGGACAGCTGAACCTGATGACCTCGGGACGCGGCATCGCGCATTCCGAATACAAAGTCGCGGGTGCGCACGCCGGACACGGCCTGCAGCTGTGGATCGCCTTGCCCGGCAACAAAACCGGGATCGACCCGCACTTCGAGCAGCACCGCGAGTTGCCGGTCTACGAAGCTCCGGGCATCCGGGCCGTCGTGCTGATCGGTTCGCTGGCCGGCGTCACCTCCCCCGCCACCGCCTACACGCCGATCGTCGGCGCGGATGTGCGGCTGGCACCGGGCGAAGTCACCCTTCCGCTGGAGCGCCGGTTCGAGCACGCGCTGATGGTGATCGAGGGCGAGGTGACCGTCGACGGCACACCGCTGGCCGCCGGACCGCTGCTGTACCTCGGCACCGATCGCGACGAGGTCGTGCTGACGAGCACGGCCGGAGCGCATTTCGCGCTGATCGGCGGCGAGCCGTTCGGCGAGGAACTGGTGATGTGGTGGAACTTCGTGGGCCGCAGCCACGAAGAGATCGTGACGGCCCGAAACGATTGGGAGAACCACGATCTCGGCCGGTTCGCCGATATCGCGGGCCACCCGCCCGAGCAGCGCATCCCGGCCCCGCCACTGCCAGGCCTGCACCTCAAGCCCCGCAAACGCCGGATCGGCCCGGCCAGAACTCCCAATGGCTAAGGGACAGCGGTGAACAGCTCGTAGCTGTGACCGTCGGGGGCATGCACGTAGACACCGCGGCCGCCGCCGAGATGATTGACGGCTCGGTCCCACCCATGCTGTGGGCCCGAACCGTAATCGACGCCAGGCCACTGTGCCAGTCGCGCCAGCACCGCGTCGAGGGTCTCGTCGTCGACGAGAAATCCGTAGTGGCCCGGTTGGACCGGCCCGCGGTCGTCGAAGTCGAAGGTGAGGTCGGCGTTGATCTGTACCGGCGCGAAGGGACCGCTCGGCGCACCCACCGACAGGCCGAGCAATTCGGCGAAAAACGTTGCGGCGGCGTGCCGGTCCACCGCGGGCACGATCGTGTGATTCAAGACAATGGTCACGACTACCTCCAGAAGCATGCGATATGCATACAAATATACATGCGGATCGCATATTACTGCCAGGGTCGGGCTAGGCTGACTGAATGAGCAGACGGGCGACCGCCAGGCCAGGAACCGCCGCCGACGGCGGGCCCGCACTGTTTCGACTGGTCCGCTTCTGGTCCCGGCGCTGGCTCAACCGGACGTCGGCGGACCTGCCCGACGAGCTGCGGCACGCCCAGCACGTCCAGGTGGTCGAGGCGGTGGCCGCCACCGCCGAGCAGGGTGCCGAGGCCACCATCACCTCGGTGTCACATCAACTCGGGCTGGACCATTCGGGAGCGAGCCGGATGGTCCGCGACGCCACGGCGGCGGACTACCTCTCCCGCACCGAATCCGAACACGACCGGCGCCGAACATCATTGGCGCTGACGGCTAGCGGCGAGCGCCTGCTCGCGGACGCCCGCGCCTGGCAACGGCAGGTCTTCACCGAACTCACCGCCGACTGGGACGAACTGGATCGACAGCAGTTCGCCGGGTATCTGCGTCGATTGAGTAACGAACTCGAACTCTGAGCCGAGTTGTCTTGCGCCCGAACGCCGAGCCGTACTCGGCTGCGCCTGATAATGTCGCCGACGAACACACTGCGCAGGGGCAGCGCTACCGAAAGAGCACGATGAGAGTTTCCAGAATCTCCGCGACGGCACTGCTGGCCTTGGCGGCCACCGTCATCAGTACCAGTGCCACGCACGCGGATCCCGCCACCACCACCCCCGACACCGCGCTCGACGTGCGTGGGTCCTTCGCCGAAATCGCCTATCAGGTAGCGGCATCCGAGGATCGGCGCGCCGCGGTGACGACGATCCAGGACGGTCACTTCGACCTGATCCACGACGGGCGGGTCGTCACCCTGACCGCTCCCGACGGAAATATCGTCGCCGCCCTGCCGATGGCGCTGCGAGTCGGTGACAAGCGGGTGGCACTGAATCCGGTCATCGAGGAGGCGGGCCATCGGCTCACCCTCGCCCCGGACAACATGTCGCAGGCGCCACTGCGCGATGTGGCCAGCCAGGAACGCTTCTTCGCCGAGGTCGAGAAGGCCATGCCGATTGTGTTGGCGGGCGCGGGAATCGGTGCCGGGATCGGCTTCGTGCTCGGCTTCCCGCTCGGGCTCTTCGTCATCGACTTCATCACGGTGCCGATCACCACGGTGCTCGGTGCCGCGATCGGCGCGGCGGCCGGACTCGCGATGGCCGGTGGTCAGCCCGCGATCGACGCGGCGCTCGAATACGTCTCCGGCGCGCCCTGATCCGGCACGGGCGGCGTGGCCGCAAGCACCACCTCGAGGAGCCCGGGGAAACGCGCGTCGAGTTCGGCGCGGCGTAGTTCGACCAGTTTCGTGCGGCCCTCGCGCCGCTCCCGGGTGATCCCCGACTCGCGCAGCACCCGCCAGTGATGGGTCGCAGTGGCCTTGGTGACCGACACCGGCAGGCTGCCGCAGGTGCGCGGCTGGTTGGCGGAGTCGAGCTCGCGCACGATGAGCAACCGCACCGGGTTGCCGAGCGCGGCGAGCGCGCTGGGTGGCCTCGACCTGCTCGTGAACAACCTGGGTGGTGGCGGGGACAACGAGCTCGCGGCGACCTTCCTGGAGTCGACCGATGAGCAGTGGGCGCAGATGTTCGATCTGAACTTCTTCAGCATGGTGCGCACCACCCGGGCGGCCTTGCCGAGCCTGCTCGACCGGCGCGGCGGCATCATCAACTTCTCCTCGATGAGCGGGCGCATTCCGCACACCGCGCCGCTGACCTACGCGGCGACCAAGGGGGCGGTGAATACCTTCAGCAAGGGACTCGCCGAGGAGTTCGGGCCGCAAGGGGTGCGGGTCAATACGATCTCGCCGGGACCGGTCCGCACCGAACAGTGGGCGGGGCCGGACGGCTTCGGCGCCAAACTCGCCGCCGCCCGCGGCATCAGCCAGGAACAGTTGCTGCGCGACGTTCCCCGCGAAATGGGCTCGACGACAGGCACATTCGCCGAACCACACCAGGTAGCCGCCCTCGTCGCCTATCTCGCCTCACCGCTCGCCTCCGCCATCCACGGGGCCGACTACGCCATCGACGGCGGCGCGATCAAAACCGCCTGATCCGAACGTGCGTGGCGGGCGAGTCGATCACCGCGGTGTGTCACTCAGCCAGCGGAGGAGGGGCGGTGCGCGCGATTCTCGATATCGTCGGCGGATTCCAGGGTTTGAGTTCCGATGACGCGCAACAGATCCAGCTTCTCGGCGGCATCCGTACCGGGGCGCGGTAGGTAGACCAGCAGGCGTTGGGCGGCGCTCGGCGTGAGCAATGTTTCGCAGATCGTGTCGATCAGGCCGACCTGCGGGTGCTGGATTCGTTTGGTATCCGAAAGACGGACCGCCACTTCGTGTTCGTCCCATAATTGGTCGAAATCCGCACTCACCGAACGCAACTTGCCGATGAATTCGGCGACGTCGGTGTCGCCCGCCCGGCGCGCGGCCGTCGCACGCAGATCCGCGACGTGCTTGCGGCCCAGGCGATCCCAGTCCTCCTCGGGGAAAGACGCGCGTGACTCGATATCGGTGAACCAGCGGTAAGCGTAGAAGCGTTCCCAGCCGCGACGGGTGGCGAGGTCGCCGAGCAGCAAGGTGTGCATGCGGTTCTGCACCAGTACCTCGCCGAGGTCGGTGATCACGGTGGCGGCGGTGTCGTCCAGCTTGGCCAACACGTGCATCAGTCCGGGAGCGACGTGTCTGTCACCGAGTTCGCGTACCGGCGCCGCGTGGTCGCACAGGTGGTAGAGGTGGTCGCGCTCGTCGCTGCTGAAGCGCAATGCGCGGGCCAGCGACGCGAGCACCTGGGTGGACGGCCGCGGTCCGCGCGACTGCTCCAGCCGGGTGTAGTAGTCCGTGGAGATGCCCGCCAACAGCGCGACCTCGTCCCGGCGCAGGCCGGGAGTGCGCCGCCGGACACCCGGCGGCAAACCTACCTCCGCGGGCGTCAGCGTCTCGCGACGGCGGCGCAGGAAGTCGGCGAGCTCGGTTCTGTCCATACCTCTACTTTCCCCCGGAACGGGCCACTCAGCCAGGGATCGCCGATCCCCCGATAAGCGATCTCTGCCGCAATCCCCGCCCGAGGTTCAGGCTTGTCTCATGACGACATCGAAGATCCCCACAGTTCGGCTCGGCAAGACCGGGCCGACCGTCAGCCGCATCGGGCTTGGCGCGATGGGCATGTCCGGCATGTACGGTGCCGCGGACGACGCCGAATCCGCCGCCACCATCCACGCCGCGCTCGATTCCGGCGCGAACCTCATCGACACCGGCGATTTCTACGGCGCCGGACACAACGAGCTACTGATCGGCAAAGCGATCGCCGAGCGGCCCCGCGAGGACGTACTGCTCAGCGTGAAGTTCGGCGCGCTGCGCGGACCCGGCGGCGCCTGGGGCGGGGTGGACAACCGGCCCGAGGCCCTGCGCAACTTCCTCGTCTACAGCATGCAGCGGCTCGGCGTCGAGTACGTCGACATCTACCGGCCGGCCAGGCTCGACCCGAATGTCCCGATCGAGGACACCGTCGGCGCGATCGGCGAGCTCATCGAGGCGGGGTATGTCCGGCACATCGGGCTGTCCGAGGTTGGTCCCGACACCATCCGCCGGGCCGCGGCGGTGCATCCGATCGCCGATCTGCAGATCGAGTACTCGCTGATCTCGCGCGGGATCGAGGCCGAAATCCTGCCGCTGTGCCGCGAGCTCGGCATCGGTATCACCGCCTACGGTGTGCTGTCTCGCGGCCTGCTCAGCAGCTCGGTGCAGGCCGGAACCACCTTCGCCGCCAACGATTTCCGGGCACACAGCCCGCGTTTCCAAGGCGAGAACCTCAGCCAGAACCTTAAGCTGGTGGACGCGCTCGCGGAAATCGCTGCGGGCAAGGATGTTTCGGTCGCCCAGCTCGCCATCGCCTGGGTGTTGACCCGTGGCGCGGACATCGTGCCGATCGTCGGCGCGCGTCGGCGCGAGCGTTGGGCCGAAGCCGCAGGCGCACTGGAGGTCTCGCTGAGCGAGGACGAATTGGCCACCATCGAGGCGGCGGTGCCCGCCGATCAGATCGCCGGCGAGCGGTACGCCACCGCGCAGATGGCGATGCTCGACAGCGAGCGCTGAGTGGGTGGGTGCGCTCGTGCACCGAGCGCACCCACGCCGCGATTACTGCCTGCGTGGCCTGATAACAGCGGTGAATGCCGCTGCCGCCACAGACTTTCCGGTGTTGTCGGTGATGTTCACCGGCACTTCCAGTTCGATCGGCGTGCGCGCCGCGATATCCGAGCGCACCTGCTGCAGGATGTCGCCGGATACCTCGGACGTCGCAAGATACGGCCCCGCATCGCCTTTGGCGCGCGCCCGATATTCGATCCGCCCGTCCCTGGCGACGATGAAGGTCTCCCCCATCAGGTCCACGATGCCCGACACGGACGCGCCCATCGCCGCGGTCTCGGCGAGGCCGAACAACACCGCCGCGTGCAGGTCGCCGTTGTGATTCAGGTGCTCGGCCCGTGGCGCCATCCGCACTACGTTTCGCCCGGCATCGAACTCCACCCCTTCGATCCCGGTGTACTGGATGAACCCCAGCTTCTGGAACCCCGCCATCACCAACTCGCCCATGGCCGTGCTGTCCATCGCATCTCCCACTACATAACTGAAACGTGTTCTAATTTCATACCGTGTGGGGTGCGTGTTGTCCATGCGGAGCGGTGCTGCCGAGGTGCTCGGTGGCGGAAAGTTGAGGTGTCGATCCCCATCTCACTCCCGTGAGACCAGCCGTTTTCGAAACGGTGACGGACGCCGGTCCGCATAACTTTCCCTGGTTTATCGGCGGAAAGGCGAGGGCACGATCCCCAAGGTTGTTGGACCTCGATTCGCTTAGCAAGCGATCCAAGCCACCCGGCTAGTTGCCTTTCCTGAATGACCTCGGCGGGAATCGAACCCGCGGTGCCGTGAATGAGAATCACGGTGCCCTAACCAGCAGAGCACGAGGCCGTGGTGCGTGACGCAGATCGGAATCGAACCGACGTGATACCTGAATGAAAGTCAGGGTGCCCATGCCAACAGAGCAACTGCGCCTGGGTGGGACGAAAAGGGCCGCTCCGTGCGATTCCCGGATGCGGCCCGTGTGGTGCGGCGATATCGCCGCACTCACGACACGGGGCGTACACCCTCGGATCGGTAACTGGATTCCTCAGCCGTCGCGAATTCACGCTGTGTCAGCGATGATTCGAGGTGGCTGATCATGTCCGTTACCTTTCGTCGTTCTCGATGAATCGACGGTAACACCGCCGCGCGATCATCGAAACCGATTATTTTCGGCACGCGGTCAGGGCCGGTGATAGGCCTTCGGCAGCTGGTAGCCGCGTTCGGCGAGGATGGTGCGCAGCAGGTCTGGGCGGTTGGTGATGAGGCCGTCCACGCCGAGGTCGATCATCGCGTTCATGGTGGCGCGGTCGTCGACCGTCCACGGCACCACTCGTATGCCGCGCTGGTGAGCGGCTTGGACCAGACCTGCCGTGGTGAAAGGTTGATAGCCAGGGTCTTCGACGCTGCCGTCCTGCGGGTCGCCGTGCACCGGCGATACCGCGTCGGCACCGAAAGACGCTGCGGCGCTGACGAATTTCTCCTGGAGTGAGCCCTGGAAGTCATCGATGTCGATGCCGCCCAACCAGGGCGACGCACCGGGCTGGCCTTCCTGCAGGAATTGCTGTCCGTTGGTCAATGCGACGAGCGGCAACTCCGGTGCGACCTCGCGCATGCGCATGAGAGAGCCCCAGTCGAAACTTTGGATGGTGACCTGATTTTCGAGGTGCGCGCGCCGCACTTCCGCCGCGATCACTTGCACGAATTGCTCGCGGGGCGCGGTTTGTTCCGGCGCTCCCGCTTCGACTTTGGACTCGACGTTCAGCATGACCTCGTCGGCGTGATAAGCGTGCACGAGGTCGAAAACCTCGGACAGCAAGGGCATTCGAGCCCCCGGCTCCGTCCGCTGATCCGGAAAAGCGGCCAATCGCTTCGAGCCGCAGTCGATGGTGCGGACCTGAGCCAATGTCAGGTCTCGAATGAACCTGGTACCCGGCACATAAGGAAACTTCGGATCGCCCGGAAAGGCCGGAGCGGTGTCGATGCACTTGTCCGGACTCGGATCACGGTCATGGGTGACCACCGGAAACCCGTCCTCGGTGATCTGTACGTCCAATTCCAGTGTGCGCACGCCGAGTTCCAGCGCATTCGTGAACGAGGCCAGCGTGTTCTCCACCACCAGCGCGGCCCCGCCACGATGCGCCTGCAGATCGAACTGCGCCGGCGGCCCACCCGCCGACGCCGCACCCACGTTCAGGACACCGCCCAGCAGGATCGCCGCGACGCCCACCGCACCCGTTCGACGCATGCCTCCATTGTGACGGCCACCGCCGACGTCGCGGTGACGCCTGAATGAATCCCAGGAACCACCACGATCCTCGGGTGAACTCAAGGACGGTTTATGTCGATGTGCTCCGCTTCGGGTTGTCCGGTTCGGTCTTCGCCTCGGTCGCGCAGGTCGTCCCAGGCCGCAAGCACGACGATGCCGATGAGCAGCAGCGCGCCGAGCGCCACCGCGAGTGTGTAGTTCACGGCCCGAGGTCAGGCCAGGCCGCCGGGTTTGCCGAGTAGGTCGCTTAGCGCGGCGTCGATGAATTGGGTGTCTTCGGGATTCTTGCCGAAACCGGCGAAGTGGCCCCAGATGCCGGGGATCACGCGGAGTTCGGCGTTGGGGATGTGCGAGACGGCCCAGGCCTCGTCCTCCGGCGGGAAGTACAGGTCTTTCTCGGCGGGCAGAACCAGGGTGGTCGCCTTGATCGAGGCGAGGGCGGCCTCGGTGTCACCGTCGAAACCGGGCGTGCGGCCGACGTCGGCGTGCTGCCAGGTCCACAGCATGGTGAGCAGGTTGTTCGGGTCGCGGCCGTCGAGGAAGAAGCCTTCCCAGAAGCCGATGAGGAAGTCCTCCAGGGAGGTATAGCCGAGCTTTTCGTATTCCTTCTGCCAGTAGAAGGCTTGAGAGAAGCCCCAGCCCGCGTAAACCCTTGCCAGCGCGCGCAATCCGGTGGTCGGCCAGTTCTCGCCGTACCAGCCACCCGCGAACGCCGAGTCGGCGGTCAGTGCCGCCTTGACGCCCTCCAGAAAAACCTTGTTGTGCAAGCTCGTTCGCGCGGAACCGCAGAACGGGGCGATCCGCTCGACCATCTCGGGATGACTCACCGCCCACTGATACGTCTGCCCAGCACCCATGGACCAGCCCGTCACCAACGCGAGGCGCTCGATGCCGAATTTCTCTGTCACCAACCGATATTGGGCTGCCACCTGGTCGTAGACGGTGATGTCGGGGAAGCGCGCACGATCGTAGGGCTGGAGGGTGTTGCTCGGCGAGCTGGACAGGCCGTTGCCGAGCATGTTCGGCACGATGATGAAATACTCGGCCGGATCGAGTGCCATCCCAGCGCCGATCAACCACTCGTTGTCCCAATGTCGCCCCGAGTACCACGTCGGATAGACGATGGCGTTGCTCTTCTCGGCATTGAGCACACCGTAGGTGGTGTACGCCAGGAAGGCTCCGCGCAGCGTGGCACCATGCTGCGTGGTGAAGTCACCGAGATCGAAGATCTGGTGGTACTCGGTCATGAAGCGACTCGCTTTCGCAACGGGCGGACCAGGATTCGGCAGGCCGCAGCCGTGCTCCCGCACCACCCACCAACCAAACCCCTTCAATTGAAAATATTCTTACAGAAAATATTCCCCCAAAAATAAATTTCCCATCACTCTTTCCACCCCGAACCCGATGCCACGCCGCCGAAGCTTCGTATGCTGCCGACCTGGAGGATCCCAACTTCGTCAGTCAGGGGCAGGCATGAGCAACCGGCGGGACTACTACCGAGATCCCGACGCGCCGAGGGCGAATAGCCTGGTGCCTGGCGGGTCCGCGCTCATCGTCGACGAGGATGGGGCGATTCTGATGCAGCGCCGGTCTGATTCGGGGAACTGGTCGTTGCCTGGCGGGACGATGGAGATCGGCGAGACGCTGGAGCAGTGCGTGGTTCGGGAGACCAAGGAAGAAACCGGGCTCGACATCGAAATCACTGGGCTGCTCGGCATTTACACCGATCCGATCCACGACACGGTCCGACTCCGCCTGCGACATCACGCCGAACAACAGGCGCACCCGTACCTTGGCTGATCAGCGGGGCGTTCGTTCCCGATTCGATGGGTTATGGGAGGGAGTGGCGATGACTGGTCCGATGCTTTCTGGTGCGACTGTGCAGGAGATTCAGCTGGAGTTGGTGCGGCGGCGGCGGTTCAACGACTTCGATGGTGGGGTTGTTGTCGCGAGTTTGGAGCGGCATCGGGAGCTGTGGGTGGCGGTGTGTATGGATCGGCTCGGGGTGGCTTTGGCCGAGCATCCTGATTGGCTTGCACCCATGTCGTTGATCAAATTGCGCGATCTGCCTGACAACACCTGGAACGTGGACACGTTGTTTGTGCTGACCGAGAGCCTGGACAAGGCGCGAGAGCTCGCTCGGGTGGCGGACGAAGAGCGTTGGCTGGCAAACGAAGTGATCGTGCAGGAGAACGCGGATGAGATGGGGGATGCGCTCGGGAGCTGGCCGTATACCGAAGGTGTGTTGACGGCCTGGTGGGATTGACGGGCGGCGGATAACGCAAACGGCCCCCGCTCCGAAAGGGAGCGGGGGCCGGATGGTGTTGCGCGGTACCGGGTTAGCGGTAGTCGCTGAAACCGTAGTCGTCGAGCGGGACTGCGGCGCCGGTGGTTTGGCCGAAGCTGTCCGGGCTGTAGTAGGTGTCGTCGTAGGACGGCACCGCGTACGCGGCGGCACGGGCTTCTTCGGTCGGCTGCACCGTGATGTTGCGGTAGCGGTTGATACCGGTACCGGCCGGGATCAGCTTGCCGATGATCACGTTCTCCTTGAGACCGATGAGCTTGTCGGAGCGGCAGTTGATCGCCGCGTCCGTCAGAACTCGAGTGGTCTCCTGGAAGGACGCCGCCGACAGCCACGAATCCGTCGCGAGCGACGCCTTCGTGATACCCATCAGCACCGGGCGACCCGCCGCGGGCTCATTGCCCTCGGCGACGACGCGACGGTTGGAGGCCTCGAACTCGGACCGCTCGGTGAGCGAACCGGGCAGGAACTCCGTGGCACCCGAGTCGATGATCGTCACGCGACGCAGCATCTGCCGCACGATGACCTCGATGTGCTTGTCGTGGATCGACACACCCTGCGAGCGGTAGACCTCCTGGACCTCGTGGACCAGGTGGATCTGCACCTGACGGGGACCCATGATGCGCAGCACCTCGTGCGGATCCGCCGCGCCTTCCAGCAGCTGCTGGCCGACCTCGACATGGTCACCGTCGGAGAGCAGACGCTCGGTGCCGTCGTCGTGCTTGAAGACACGCAGACGCTGACGCTTCGAGAGCTTGTCGTAGACAACCTCTTCACCACCGTCATCCGGGATGATGGTGATCTTGTAGAAGCGGTCGTCGTCTTCCATCCGCACCCGGCCACTGACCTCGGCGATCGGAGCCTTGCCCTTCGGCACGCGGGCCTCGAACAGCTCCTGCACACGCGGCAGACCGCCGGTGATGTCATCGCCCGCGACACCACCCTGGTGGAAGGTACGCATGGTCAGCTGGGTACCGGGCTCACCGATGGACTGCGCGGCGACAATACCGACAGCCTCACCGATGTCGACCAGCTTGCCGGTGGCCATCGAACGGCCGTAGCAGGTGGCACAGACACCGGTACCGGTGGTGCAGGTCAGCACGGAGCGGACCCGAACCTCGGTGATGCCCGCCCCGAGCAGCGCGTCGATGGCCGGGTCGCCGAGGTCGGCGCCCTTACCGATGACGAGGTTGCCCTTGGCGTCCACCGCGTCCGAAGCGAGCGTGCGAGCGTACGCGGAGGTTTCCACGTGCGCGTCGCGGATGAGCGAGCCATCCGCCTGCTTGTCGGCGATGTGCACGATGATGCCGCGCTCGGTGGCGCAATCGTGCTCGCGCACGATCACGTCCTGCGAGACGTCAACCAGACGACGGGTCAGGTAACCCGAGTCGGCGGTACGCAGCGCGGTATCGGCCAGACCCTTACGAGCACCGTGGGTGTTGATGAAGTACTCGAGCACGGTCAGGCCCTCACGGAACGAGGACTTGATCGGGCGCGGGATGAACTCACCCTTCGGGTTCGTCACCAGACCCTTCATACCGGCGAGGGTACGAGTCTGGGTGAAGTTACCCGTGGCGCCCGACTCGACGATCGTGATGATCGGGTTGTCCGGCGGGTAGTGCGCCCGCAGCGCCGTACCGACCTCTTCGGTCGCTTCCTGCCAGATCTTGACCAGGGCGTTGTTGCGCTCCTGGTGATCGAGCGCACCACGCTGGTACTTCTTCTCGATCTGATCGGCAAGCGCCTCGTAGCGCTCCATGATCTCGGTCTTCTCCGGCGGCACGAGCACGTCGGACATGGAGACCGTCACGCCGGAACGGGTGGCCCAGTAGAAGCCCGCGTCCTTCAGCTTGTCGACGGTCTGCGCGACCACGATCATCGGGTAGCGCTCGGCCAGATCGTTGATGATCGTCGCCTGACGCTTCTTCGGCATCTGCTCGTTGATGAACGCGTAGTCCGCCGGGAGCAGCTCGTTGAACAGCACACGACCAAGGGTGGTCTCGGCCAGCCACGCGTCGCCGCGGTTCCAGCCCTCCGGGAACAGCTTCGCCTCGATCTCCTTCGGCGGGCGCTGGTGGATGAGCCGTACCTTGATCAGCGAACGCACGGTGAGCTCACCGCGGTCCACCGCCATCTGTGCCTCGGCGGGCGAGGAGTAGACGGCAAACTCGGCCTTGTCCTTGCCCGCGGCCTTGTACTCGCCCTTCGCACCCTCTTGCAGGCGGGTCAGGTAGTACAGGCCGGTCACCATGTCGAGTCGCGGCATGGCGAGCGGTCGACCGGAGGCCGGCGACAGGATGTTGTTCGAGGACAGCATCAGGATGCGGGCCTCGGCCTGCGCCTCCGCGGACAGCGGAAGGTGCACGGCCATCTGGTCACCGTCGAAGTCGGCGTTGAACGCTTCACAGACGAGCGGGTGCAGCTGGATCGCCTTACCCTCGACGAGCTGCGGCTCGAACGCCTGGATGCCCAGACGGTGCAGGGTGGGCGCGCGGTTCAGCAGCACCGGGTGCTCGGCGATGACCTCTTCGAGGACATCCCACACCTGGGGACGCTGACGCTCGACCATCCGCTTGGCGGACTTGATGTTCTGCGCGTGGTTCAGGTCGACCAGACGCTTCATCACGAACGGCTTGAACAGCTCCAGCGCCATCAGTTTGGGCAGACCACACTGGTGCAGCTTGAGCTGCGGGCCGACCACGATGACCGAACGGCCCGAGTAGTCGACGCGCTTGCCGAGCAGGTTCTGACGGAAACGACCCTGCTTGCCCTTGAGCAGATCGCTCAGCGACTTCAGCGGGCGGTTACCCGGTCCGGTGACCGGACGGCCACGACGGCCGTTGTCGAACAGTGCGTCGACGGACTCCTGCAGCATCCGCTTCTCGTTGTTGACGATGATCTCGGGCGCGCCGAGGTCGATCAGTCGCTTGAGGCGGTTGTTGCGGTTGATCACGCGGCGGTACAGGTCGTTCAGGTCGGAGGTAGCGAACCGGCCACCGTCGAGCTGAACCATCGGGCGCAGCTCCGGCGGGATCACCGGAACGGCGTCGAGCACCATGCCCATCGGCGAGTTGCCGTTGGTCTGGAAGGCCGCGACGACCTTGAGCCGCTTGAGCGCGCGCAGCTTCTTCTGGCCCTTACCGCTGCGGATGGTCTCCCGCAGGTTCTCGGCCTCGGCGTCGATGTCGAAGTTCTCCATCAGCTTCTGGATGGACTCCGCACCCATGGCGCCGGTGAAGTACTCGCCGTAGCGGTCGATCAGCTCGCGGTAGAGGATCTCGTCCACGATGAGCTGCTTGGTGGCCAGCTTGGTGAAGGTGGTCCAGATCTCGTCGAGCCGGTCCAGCTCACGCTGGGACCGGTCGCGGAGCTGGCGCATCTCCCGCTCGCCGCCGTCCTTGACCTTGCGGCGCACGTCGGACTTGGCACCCTCGGCCTCGAGCTCGGCCAGGTCGGCCTCGAGCTTCTGGGCCCGAGCCTCGAGGTCGGCGTCGCGCTGGTCGGCGACCGCCTTCTTCTCGACCTCCATCTCGGCTTCGAGCGTGCTGAGCTCGTTGTGGCGCAGCTCGTCGTCGACACCGACGATGACGTAGGCGGCGAAGTAGATGATCTTTTCCAGATCCTTCGGCGCCAGGTCGAGCAGGTACCCGAGGCGCGAAGGCACGCCCTTGAAGTACCAGATGTGGGTGACCGGGGCGGCCAGCTCGATGTGGCCCATCCGCTCACGACGCACCTTGGCGCGAGTCACCTCGACACCACAGCGCTCACAGATGATGCCCTTGAAGCGGACACGCTTGTACTTACCGCAGTAGCACTCCCAGTCCCGGGTAGGACCGAAGATCTTCTCGCAGAAGAGTCCGTCCTTTTCCGGCTTGAGCGTGCGGTAGTTGATGGTCTCCGGCTTCTTCACCTCGCCGAAAGACCACTGGCGGATGTCGTCGGCGGAGGCAAGGCCGATCCGGAGTTCATCGAAGAAGTTGACGTCTAGCACGTAACTTCCTTTCCCCTATTCGGGTCGAATTCGAGCAAAAAGTTCACTAGTTGGTGGAACGCGGGGCCGAATGTCGTTCGAAATGAACGACATTCGGCCGACCGCCTAGTTCGCCAGATCGTCGACGGTGGCCGCTTCGTTCCTGGACAGGTTGATGCCCAGGTTCGCCGCGGCGCGCTCCAGATCCTCGTCGTCGCCGTCGCGCATCTCGATCGCCGCGCCGTCCGAAGACAGCACCTCGACGTTGAGGCACAGTGACTGGAGTTCCTTGAGGAGCACCTTGAACGACTCCGGAATGCCCGGCTCCGGAATGTTCTCGCCCTTGACGATCGCCTCGTAGACCTTCACGCGGCCGACGACGTCATCGGACTTGATGGTGAGCAGCTCCTGCAGCGTGTAAGCGGCGCCGTAGGCCTGCATGGCCCAGCACTCCATTTCGCCGAAGCGCTGACCACCGAACTGTGCCTTACCACCGAGCGGCTGCTGGGTGATCATCGAGTACGGACCGGTCGAACGGGCGTGGATCTTGTCGTCGACCAAGTGGTGCAGCTTCAGGATGTACATATAGCCGACTGCCACCGGGTACGGGAACGGCTCGCCGGAGCGGCCGTCGAGCAAAGTGGCCTTGCCGTTGTCGTCGACCATGCGATCACCGTCGCGGTTCGGCAGGGTCGAGGCGAGCAGACCGGTCAGCTCCTCCTCGCGGGCGCCGTCGAACACCGGGGTGGCGATGTTCGAGTCGGACGGTGCCGCCAGCATCTCCTCCGGCAGCGCCTTGGCCCACTCGGGACGGGTCCCGTCCGCGGCTACGCCGACATCCCAGCCCGCCTTGCCGATCCACCCGAGGTGGGTCTCCAAGATCTGGCCGATGTTCATACGACGCGGCACACCGTGGGTGTTCAGGATGATGTCGACCGGAGTGCCGTCCGGCATGAACGGCATGTCCTCGGTCGGCAGGATCTTGCCGATAACACCCTTGTTGCCGTGGCGACCGGCGAGCTTGTCGCCGTCCTGGATCTTGCGCTTCTGCGCCACGTACACGCGCACCAGCTCGTTGACACCGGGAGGCAGGTCGTCGTCGTCTTCGCGCGAGAACACGCGTATGCCGATGACCTTGCCGGACTCACCGTGCGGCACCTTCAGCGAGGTGTCGCGCACTTCGCGCGCCTTCTCACCGAAGATCGCGCGCAGCAAGCGCTCTTCCGGAGTCAGCTCGGTCTCGCCCTTCGGGGTGACCTTGCCGACCAGGATGTCGCCGTCACGAACCTCGGCACCGATGCGCACGATGCCGCGCTCGTCGAGGTCGGCGAGGACCTCGTCGGAGACGTTCGGGATGTCCCGGGTGATCTCCTCGGCACCGAGCTTGGTGTCGCGGGCGTCGATCTCGTGCTCTTCGATGTGGATCGAGGTGAGAACGTCCTCTTCCACGAGGCGCTGCGACAGGATGATCGCGTCCTCGTAGTTGTGGCCTTCCCACGGCATGATCGCGACGAGCAGGTTCTTGCCGAGCGCCATCTCACCGTTTTCGGTGCACGGGCCATCGGCCAGCACCTGGCCGACCTCGACCCGCTGGCTCTCGTCCACGATCGGCCGCTGGTTCGCGCAGGTGCCCTGGTTGGAGCGGGCGAACTTGCGCATCCGGTAGCTCTTGCGAGTCCCGTCGTCGGCCATCACGGTGACGTAGTCGGCGGAGACCTCCTCGACCACACCCGCCTTCTCGTTCACCACGACATCGCCGGCGTCGACAGCCGCGCGCAGCTCCATGCCGGTGCCCACGACGGGGGCCTCGGAACGGATCAGCGGGACGGCCTGACGCTGCATGTTCGCACCCATCAGGGCGCGGTTGGCGTCGTCGTGCTCGAGGAACGGGATCATGGCCGTCGCGACCGACACCATCTGGCGCGGCGAGACATCCATGTAGTCGACCTCGTCGGCGGCGACGAGCTCGTTCTCCTCGTTACCGCGGCGGCAGAGCACCCGGTCCTCGAGGAAGCGACCGTCGACGTCGACCGGCGAGTTGGCCTGGGCACGAACGTGCCTGTCCTCCTCGTCGGCGGTGAGGTACTTGACCTCGTCGGTCACCCGACCGTCGACCACCTTGCGGTACGGCGTCTCGATGAAGCCGAACGGGTTGACCCGCGCGTACACCGACAGCGAACCGATCAGGCCGATGTTCGGGCCTTCCGGGGTCTCGATCGGGCACATGCGGCCGTAGTGCGAGGTGTGCACGTCGCGGACTTCCAGACCGGCCCGCTCACGGGACAGACCACCCGGGCCAAGTGCCGACAGGCGGCGCTTGTGGGTGAGACCCGACAGCGGGTTGTTCTGGTCCATGAACTGCGACAGCTGCGAAGTTCCGAAGAACTCCTTGATCGCCGCGACCACGGGACGGATGTTGATCAGGGTCTGCGGCGTGATCGCCTCGACGTCCTGAGTCGTCATCCGCTCGCGGACCACGCGCTCCATGCGCGACAGGCCGACCCGGATCTGGTTCTGGATGAGCTCGCCGACGGTACGCAGGCGACGGTTACCGAAGTGGTCGATGTCGTCGACGTCGACCGGCACCTCTTCGCCGCCGGGGGCGGTCATCACGCGGTCACCCGCGTGCAGGCGGACCAGGTACTCGATCGTGCTGACGATGTCTTCCTTGGTGAGCACCGATCCGGTGACCTGCTCGCCGAGGTGGATACCCAGCTTCTTGTTGATCTTGTAGCGACCGACGCGCGCCAGGTCGTAGCGCTTCTCCTTGAAGAACAGGTTCTCCAGCAGGGTCTGCGCGGACTCCTTGGTCGGCGGCTCGCCCGGACGCAGCTTGCGGTAGATGTCCAGCAGCGCCTCGTCCTGACCGGCGGTGTTGTCCTTCTCCAGCGTCGACATCATGATCTCGGAGAAGCCGAAACGCTCGACGATCTCCTCGTTCGTCCAACCGAGCGCCTTCAGCAGCACGGTGACCGGCTGGCGACGCTTGCGGTCGATGCGGACACCAACGGTGTCGCGCTTATCGATGTCGAACTCCAGCCACGCACCACGCGACGGAATGACGCGCACGCTGTGCAGGTCCTTCTCGGTGGTCTTGTCGACGGAGTGGTCGAAGTAGACACCCGGCGAACGAACCAGCTGCGAGACGACGACGCGCTCGGTGCCGTTGATGATGAACGTGCCCTTGTCGGTCATCATCGGGAAATCTCCCATGAAGACCGTCTGGCTCTTGATCTCACCGGTGTTGTTATTGATGAACTCCGCGGTGACGAACAACGGCGCCGCGTAGGTCATGTCCTTGTCTTTGCACTCGTCGATGGAGGCCTTGACCTCTTCGAACCGAGGGTCAGAGAAAGACAGGGACATCGAGCCGGAGAAGTCCTCGATCGGCGAAAGCTCCTCGAGCACCTCCTCGAGTCCCCCGACTAGCCCGACATCGCCGCGAAGGGCGACCTTTTCACGCCATGACGGCGAACCGATCAACCATGCAAATGAGTCCGTCTGTAGATCGAGAAGTCCGGGCACCTCCAAGGGTTCACGGATCTTCGCGAAAGACACCCGCAATGGGGCTCCGGGGATTCCGGCAACTGCCTTGGTCTGGGTGGAGACTGCCAAGATGCGTCCTTCCAGCACCTCACGCGCGCCGCGTGGTGGTCCGCGACCGTCGCTTGTCTGCTACGAATTCCGCTGGTTACAACCCGAACGAAACCCGAACAGGCAACAACAGAAGTAACACCGGAAGGTGGAACTTACGTGTGCAAATCGAGGTATGGACAGGAGGCAGCCAGCGCAACGTCCAACCGTACACCAACCGTCACGGGGGTGTCAACCTACCACCCGTGCGCACATTCACGTGGCTGGCGCGCCGTGTCCGAATCGCTGGCTGCGTCGGGGACGACGGGGCGTAATGGAGCCACTGTGACAGCTGCCGCTGTTGTGAATAGCGTGACGGCTCCGGCGAAACTCGTCAAGTAGGCGGGCCCGACCAGGGCGGGGTGAGATCCCCTGGGCCACTAGAAGATCACTGATCGACGATGTCGCTGGCCAGCCAGCGATCGCCCACCTTCTGCATGTGCAGCACGATCGGACCCGCGACGCTCTGCTGCGCGGCGCCGTTCTTGGTGGCACTGACGACCAGGTTGACAAGCAGCTCGGCCCGATCATCGGTGAGCAAGGTCACAGCGATCGGATCGGCCTTGGCATCGGCGCTGGTCTGGGCCTGTTTTACCGCGGAGATGGTGGTGTCGGCGTACTTGTCCAGATCGGCAAGCATCTTGCCGGTGAGCACCTGACTCGCGGTGTTGCGGTAGCCGTCGATGTTCTTCACGTCGTAGGCGTAGACGGTCTTCAGCGCGTGATCGGCGGCCGCCCGCACCTCCTCGGTGGCCTTGTTGTCGACGAACGCCTTGTTCGATGCGTCGACGCCGGGGTGCGACGCGGCGACCGCCGCGAATCCGCCGAGCAGCAGCGCGGCGACCAGCATGGCGGCGACCAGCGACCAGAACGAGCGTCCCGACTTCGAGCTGCCCTTCGAGCTGCCGGAACCGCGGAACGCCCGCTTCCGGCCGCCCACCATCTTTGTCTGCTCGGGACGCTTGTCTTCCCGAGCCGGACGCGTCGCCGCGGGCCGGGTGCTGCCCGTCGCCCGCGGCTTGCGGGCCGGCGTAGCGCGCGGCGCGGCGGGCCGGGCCTGCTGTTCACCGGCGGGACGGCGCTTGGAGGTGACCCGGTTGATCGGCTTACGAGACGGCATGACTGGTTCTCCTACGATCCCGGCTTGGGCGCGGCGGGCGGCTGGTCGGCGGGCGGCGCCTGCGGGGGCTGGGCCTGGCCGCCGCTGAGCAGCACCGGCTGGCTGAGCGAGGAGATCTGCTCGGCCTTCCAGACGTCGCCGGTCTTGGTCACGTCGATGTTCCAGGTGTAGCGGTAATCGGCGGGCGGCTTGTCCTTGGCCAGCTCGGTCACCTGCAGCACGACCAGGGCGGACGCCTTGTCCTTCTCACTGTTCAGCGTGGTGATCGCGGAGCCGAGCACCTTGGACTTCATGCCGACGCCGGTCTGCTTGGCCAGCGTCTCGGCCTGGTCCTTGTTCTTGTCGGCCGATTCGAGCAGCGTGCCGGTCATCGAGGAGCGGGCCAGGGCCAGCGAGCCGGGCACGTCGTCGAGGTTCATCGAGGTCATGTTGAGCGCGGCCTGGCGGGCGGCGTCGAGCGCGGTGTCGCGGGCATCGCCGCGCGGGGCGTCGCTGACGGCCGAGCGCACCCAGCCCGTGCCGAACCAGACGGCGGCGACGAGGGCAACGACCAGTGCGGCTGCGGACGCGATCAGTGCGACCGCGTGGACGACTCCGCGACCCGAGTCGGAGGCCGCGGCCGGAGCGTCGGCAACCACCTTGGACTCCACGCCGTCGGCGGGGTCGGATGATTCCGGCGGCTCGGTCGAGTCGAGCTGCTTGGTCAAATCTGCGGTCACGCCAGTCACCCTAACGTCGTCATTCCTGGTCACCGCTTCGGCGTAACTCCCATCAGGGTTGCCATCTGCACGGCGATCGGATTCAGGTTCAGCCGCTCCGGGTCGGTCTTGGGGGTCGAATCCCAAGGCTGCACGACATTCGGATCGGCGAGGTCGGCCCGTTCACCGCCGCGCACCGCGGACGGATTACCTTGCGGCACACGGCACTTCGCGTCCTTGTTGAACGGGAACTCGTCGCGGTTGTCGTCGAAGTCGGGGTTCTGCGCCTTCATCTGCTCGAGGATCCGCTGCGTTCCCTCGTAGCCGACGGTACAGGCAGGCGGGTTGTTGGCTTCCAGCACGAGACCGAAGTGCGTGGTGCCGTCGCCGGGGGCGGTGGACGAGCCACCGATCGACAGCTGCGGCAGGAACTGCAGCAGCGGACGGATCGCGTAGAACTTGGGCGAGATGGCCAGCAGCAGCTGGCGCAGGTTGCCGAGGTCCTGGGTGAGCGCGCCGCCGCTCTCCTTCAGCAGCGCGTCGATCTGCTGGCCCGCGTCGTTGCCGGTGCCGATCAGCCGACGAATGTCCGGGTCGCTGGAGCGCAGCTGGGCGGTGAGCTTGTCCAGGCCGTCGCTGAACTCGCGGATGGCGCCGGACTGCTCGGCCTGGGTGCCGAGCACGACCTTGCTGTCCCGGATCAGCTGAATGGTCTGCGGCAGCGTCTCGTTGAACGTGGTGGTGAACTTGTTCAGCGAATCGACGAAGACCTGCAGGTCGTCGCCCTTGCCGTCGAACGCCTTGCCGAGCTCGCGCACGGTGGTGTTCAACGCGGCCAGGTCGACCGAGCGGGTGAAGGTGTCGACGCTGGCGACCAGCTGCTCCACCGGCACCGGCGTGGTCGCCGAGGTGATCAGCGAACCGTCGTGCAGATAGGGCCCGGTATCGGTGGTCGGCTGCAGGTCGACGAATTGCTCGCCGATCGCGGAACGGTTGGCCACCACGGCTTTCGCGGTCGCGGGGATCTTCGGCGAGCTCGAATCGACTACCAGGTGCAGCAGTACGCCGTCGCCGGTGAGTTCCAGCTCGCCGACCCGGCCGACCGGCACGCCGCGGTAGGTCACCTCGGCGCCCTTGTAGATGCCGCCGGTCTGCGCCGCCTGCACCTTCACGTCGTATTGACCGAAGCCGACCATGTGATCGAGCCGAATGTACTTGGCACCGACGAAGACAACGCCGACGACCGCGATGACCACGAACATGATCAGCTGCCAGCGGACCAACTTACTCATCGGGTACCACCCACTCCGAGTTGCTCCAGAATCGCGCCCACCGGATTCGGCGGCACGCCCGGCGCGGGCGGCTGCGCCATGTTCGGCGGCAGCGGCAGGATCGACACCGTCGGCCAACCCGGTCGCGGACCGTTGCCGTTGTAGTACGGGTTGGTCGGATTCACCGGCACGCCGGGGCCGAGCGGCGGGACGTACACCGGATCCGGTTTGCCGACACCGAGATTGCTCAGCGTGACGCCGATCTGCTGATCCACCGACAGCCAGGTATTCACCGAGCCGCCGAAGGTGGACTCCAGGGTGGAGTCGGGGAACGGATAGGTCGGGATCAACGGCAACGAGGTGATCAGATCCGGTGCCGACTTGCCGAGTTCCTGCAGCGTCGGGCGCAGCGAGGTCAGATCGCGGATGAGGTCGTCTTTCGAATGATCGAGCACGTCGAAACCGGCCTGCCCGACCCGATCCAGCTGGCTGAGCAGCCCCACCAGCTGCGGGCGCTGCTCCTCCAGGATCTTCACACCCTGCGGCAGCTCGTCGAGGATCTTACCGATCTGGTCGGTCTGCCTGCTCACCCGGCTGCTCAGCAGGTCGAGACCGTCGAGCGCCCTGGTGATGTCGTCGACCTGATCGTCGAGTCCCTTGATCAGGATGTTGGCCTGATCGAGCAGCGAACGCACCCGATCCTCGCGGCCGCCGATGGTCTTGTTCAGCTCGGTGACGATCGGCTGCAGCTGTGCGACGCCACCACCGTTGAGCAGCAACGACATTGCGCCGAGCACCTGCTCGATCTCGGTGGCGTGCCTGGTGTGGTCGACCGGGATCGTCGAACCGTCGGTCAGCTTCTTCGGGTCCGGATCGGTGGCGGGCTTGGACAGCTCGATGAACTTCTCGCCGAGCAGATTCGACTGGCGCACCTCGGCGCGCGCGTTCGTCGGCAGATCGACCGAGGAGTTCACCACGGCCCGCACGGTCGCGGTCCACTGGTCCTTGCCGATCTTGATCTCCTCGACCCGGCCCACCGGCAGGCCCTCGACCTTCACCGCGGACTGCGGCACCAGGTCGAGCACGTCGTCGAACTGGATATCGATGCGCATCGGGTGGTCACCGACATCGGCGCCACCGGGCAGCGGGACGCTGTAGATGCCGTCGGACGCGCACGAGGTGACCAGGGCCGCGGCCAGCCCGACGGCCACGGCGACGCCGAGACCGCGTGTGACAGAACGGAATCGGCTACTCACCGCTCACCTCCCTGCGACGGCGGAATCCGGTCCGACGGAATGCCCGGCACAGTGCCCGGCACCGGAGCGCGCTGCTCGTTCTCCCCGCTGAGGATGCCGAACGGCAGGATCAGCGTCGGCGTCTTCACCCCGGCGGTGATCTGGTCGGAGATCTCCTTGCAGTGATCCAGGATCGGGCGCATCTGCCTGCCGAGCGCCTCGAACTGCGGATCACCCGGCCGCAGCTTGGACACGTCGATCAGCTTGCACATGACACCGAGCGGGTCCTGCAGGTCGGTGAAGTTGGCGCGCATGTCGAGGGTGCCGGATTCGGCGTTGTGGATGTTGATCAGGTTGCTGAGCGCCAACGGCAGCACGGGCAGCGCTGCGGCCAGGTCGTCACGCTGATCGGACAGCGTCTTGGTGAGCGTGACCAGCCCCTCGGCATTGCTCGCGATCAGGTCGCGATTGTTGTCGATGAACCGGGCGACGTCGCCGAGCGCGACCGACAGCAGATTCAGCGCGGCGCCGAGGTCGCTGCGCTCGCTGGCCAGGAAGCTGGACAGGTCGGCGAGCTGGGTATTGAACTGGCGCACCTGCGCGTCGTTCTTGGCCAGCATGGCGACGAAGCTCTGCAGGTTCTTGACGGTGTCGAAGATGTCGCCGCGCGCGTCGGACAGGTACTTGGCGGCCTTGGACAGCTGGGTGAGGCTGTTGGCCAGCGCCTCGCCGTTGCCGTCCAGATTCGCGGCCCCCGTGCGCACCAGGTCGTTCACCGCGCCGTCTTTGTTGGCGCCGTTGGGGCCCAACGCATCCGAGAGCTCGGTGATGCTCTTGTACAGCTGGTCCACCTCGACCGGGGTCACCGTGCGGTCCCGCGGAATGGTCGCGGTGCGCGGCATTTTCGGGCCGCCGGTGTAGACCGGGGTCAGCTGGATGTAGCGGTCGGACACGATCGAGGGCGTGATCTGCGCGGCGCGTGCGTCCGCGGGCACATCGAAGGAGCGATCGACGCTCATCACGATCTTGACCTGATCGCCCTGCGGCTCCACCGAATCCACCGTGCCGACCGGAACACCGAGCACCCGCACGTCCGAGCCCTCGTAGATGCCGACCGAACGATCGAAGTAGGCGGTGATCTTGGTGGTGGTCAATCGATCGACGGTCCACCACAGCACCCCGGCGGCGACCAGCGCCACCACCGCGACGAGCGCGATGGCGATCTTGGTGCCGCGCCCGGAATTCCGCAGTCCCTGCAGCCGGCCCGCCATGTCAGTTACCTCCCATGTTGCGGATCGGCGGACGAGCACCGGGGACATCCGGCAGCGCGGGCGGGATCAGGTTGACGATCACCGCGTCGAACCAGCGACCGGTGCCGAGCACGCTGGCGTAGATCCCGTAGAACGGCGCCATCAGCTCCAAGGTCTTGGAGATGTTCTGCTGGTTGGCATTCAGCAGATCGATCGAGCCGCGCAGGTTCTTCAACGCGGGTCCGATCTGCGCCTCGTTGTCGTGCACCAGCGCGGTGAGCTCCGCGGACACCGTCTTGGCCCCGGACAGCAGCTGCGCGATCGACTGCTGCCGGATGTTGAGCTCGGCGAGCAACTGTCCGCCGTTGGCGAGCAGCCGCTCGAACTCCGCGTCGCGGTCGGCGAGCACCTGGGTGGTCTGCCTGGTCGCGGCGAACAGCTTCTTCAGCTCCTCGTCCCGCTTGGCCAGCGTCTCCGACAGGCGGGCGACGCCGTCGATGGAGCCGCGCAGCTCCGGCGGCGTGGTCGAGAACGCGTCCGAGAGCACCCGCATGCTGGTGGCCAGCTGCGCGGTGTCGATCTGGTCGATGTTCTTGGCCGCGTCGGTGAAGGCGTCCACCACGTCATACGGTGCGACGGTGCGCGACAACGGAATCCGGGTCGACGGGTCGGCCGCGCGGGAGCCCTTCGGGTCCAGCGCCAGGTACTTCTGGCCGAGCACGGTCTTGATCTGGATCGAGGCGGTGGTCTCGCTGCCGATCCAGGCGTCCTGGGTGCGGAAGTCGACGAGCACCTTGGGTCCGTCGAGGCGCACGCCGGAGACCGAACCGACCTTCACGCCCGCGATGCGGACCTCGTTGCCCTTCTTCAGGCCAGCGGCCTCGGAGAATTCGGCGGTGTACTTGGTGCCCGCCCCGATGATCGGCAACCGGTCCAGGAAGAACGCCGACACCGTCACCAGCAGCACCATGGCCAGGCCGAGCACGCCCATGAAGACGGGGCTGCGGCGTCCGAGCAGAATCCGGTCGTCCATCAGCGGGCCTTCCCGGAGCAGCGCGGCGCGGCATTGGTATACAGCGGCTGGTTGATCGTCGGCAGTCCGGCGGGCAGGTTCAGGTTCGGTGCGTCCGCCGTACCCGGCCCGACAACGATGTCGATACCGCACAGATAGAACTGGAACCACGAGCCGTAACTGCCTACCCGGCCGAGCTTTTCCATCTTGATCGGCAGGTTGCGCAGGACATCGTTCATATCGTCCTTACGCTCGTTGATGGTGCCGGTGAGCTGACTCAGCCCGGCGATCGAGCCCTGCAGCGTCGGACGCACCGGGACCAACAGGTCGGCGGTGGCCGAGGCCAGGTTGCCCAGCGAGGTCACCGAGCGGCCGATGGTGTCTCGCTCCGCGGACAGCCCGCTGACCAGCGCCTCGGTATTGACGATGAGCTGATCGAACTGGTCGTCGCGCTGGTTGACCGTGTCGAGCACCGCGGTCAGGTTGCGGACCAGCTCACCGATCACCGCATCCTTGTCCGCGATCTTGTTGGTCAGGCTCGCGGTGGTGGCTACCAGGTCGTGGATGGTGCCCTGCTCGCCCTGGAACACCTGGATGATCTCGAAGGAGAGCTTGTTCACGTCGTCGGCGGTCAGCGTGCGGAACAGCGGACGGAAGCCGTTGAACAGGGTGGTCAGGTTGAGCGCGGGGTTGGTGCGCTCCAACGGGATGGTGCCGCCCGCGTTGAGCTTTCGGCCCTGCTCACCGGTGCCCTGCTCGAGCGCGATGTAGCGCTGGCCGACCAGGTTGCGGTAGCGAATGCTCGCGGTGGTCGAGGCGGGCAGCCAATTGCGGTCGGTGAGTTCGAAACTCACCTCGGCGAGGCGCTTGTCGACGATCGCGATATTGGTGACCTTGCCGATCCGGACACCGGCGACGCGCACCTCGTCCCCCGAATTGAGCGAGGTGACGTCGGTGAAGCGAGCCTTGAACTTGGTGCCGTCGCCGCTGTAGTTGGCGATGGACAGGCCGAGCACGGTGGTCGCGAAGATCGTCACCACGACGAAGACGATCAGCTTGGTGAGCGGGCCGCCGAGGCCGCGCAATGTCTGCTTCATCGAACGCTCACCTCGCTGCCACGGAACGCGGGCGCACCGGCCCTGGTCACCCAGCCCGGCACCTGATCGGGCGAAACACCCTGGGCGGCACCGTAGATCGCGCCGAGCGACTGCTGCTCCAGCGGCGAGCCCGCGATCGTCGCGACATTGCTGGCCGGATAGACGCCGAACTGCGGCGGCGACATCTTGCCGGTCTCCAGATCGCCGGGATTGCGGCTGGGCACCGCGTAGGAGCCGTCGTTGTTCGCGCCGCCGGTGTACTGACCGGGGTCGACACCGAGCGGCTTCTCCGGAATACACCACGGCCCACGGTCATCCAGCCACCGCGGCTCGTCCTGGTTCGGCAGGTACTTGCCGCGCGGGTTGGTCAACTCGATGGTCACCCGGGTGCCCGGGTTCTTGGTGCCCTTGCCGAGGATCTCGTCGATACGCGGCCGCTGCAGAGCGAAGTTCGCCATCACACACGGGAAGGTGGGCGAGTAGGTGGCCAGCTGCTCGAGCAGCGGGCGCGAGTCGGCGGACAGGTCGATGATGTTGTCCCGGTTGGCAACCAGGAAATCGGCGGTGTCCGAGGAGGCCGGCGTCAGCACGGCGTACAGCGAATCTATGTCGAAGCGCCGTTGCACGATGGTCGCGTTGGTGGTTCGCAGGTTGTCCAGCGCGTTCACCAACTGCGGCGCGGCATCGGCGTAGGTGGCGGCCACCTCGGCGAAGCTGCGCAGGTCCTGCTGCAGGTCCGGCATTACGCCGTTGACCTGACGGAAGATGTTGTCCAGCTTGTCCACGCTCTCGCCGAGCGCGAGACCCTGACCGGACAGCGCCTGGGACAGCGCGCCGAGGGTGGACGCGAGGTCCTGCGGCGGAATCGCCTGCAGCAGCGGCATCAGGTCGTCGAGCAGCTTGCTGAGTTCGATCGCGTTGCCGCTCTGGTCCTGCCGCAGCGTCACGCCGTTGGTCAGGTGGGTCGCGCTGCGGTCGGCGGGGATCACCAGGTCCACGTACCGCTCGCCGAACAACGTCTTGGGCAGCAGCCGGGCCGTCGCGTTGGACGGGATCTGATCGGCCTTGTCCGGATGGATGGCGAGATGCAGTGTCACCTTGCCGTTCTCGGAGTTGCTCGACCGCACGTCGCCGACGGTGATGCCGCGCACCTTCACGTCCGCGTTCTTGGTAAGCGCGTTGCCGACGCTGTCGGTGACCAGGTCGACGTCGACCGTCTTCACGAACTGCTTGTTGTAGATCGCGATGGTCGTCGCGAGAAACAGCGCGACCACCACGAAGAACGCGATGCCAAGCACTCGGATGCGCAGCTTCTCGGTCGACCGCCAGGCCTGCACCCCGCGTGTCATCCGGCCACCCGCACCGTCGTGGTGGTCCCCCAAATGGCAAGGCTGAGGAAGAAATCGAGCACGTTCACCAGCACGATCGCGGCACGCACCGCGCGACCGACGGCGACGCCGACACCGGCCGGTCCGCCGGTGGCGTGGAAGCCGTAGTAGCAGTGCACCATGATGATCACGAACGCGAACACCAGCACCTTGACGAACGAATAGAGCACGTCTTCAGGTGGTAGGAACAGGCTGAAGTAGTGGTCGTAGGACCCGCTGGATTGCCCGTTGAACCAGATGCTGATCATCCGCGACGCCAGGAACGTGCCGAGCAGGCCGACGATGTACAGCGGGATCACCGCGAGGAATCCGGCGATGACCCGGGTGGTCACCAGGAACGGCACGCCGGGCACCGCCATCACCTCGAGCGCGTCGATCTCCTCGGAGATCCGCATGGCGCCGAGCTGTGCGGTGAAACCACAGCCCACCGTCGCCGACAGCGCCAAAGCCGCCACCAGCGGCGCGATTTCGCGGGTGTTGATGTAGGCGGTGAGGAAGCCGGTGAGCACGGAGCTGCCGAGCGCGTCCAGCGCCTTGAAGCCCTGCAGGCCGACGACCACGCCGACCGACCCGGACATGAACACGATGACGCCGATGGTGCCGCCGATCACCGCGAGCGCGCCGCTGCCGAAGGTCACCTCGGCGAGCAGCCGCATGACCTCCTTGCGGTAATGCACTGCGGTGCGCGGGATCCAGGCGATGGCGCGCGTGTAGAACGACATCTGCTCGCCGGCCCGATCGATCACCTTCAGCGGTGAGCGCGCGATACTTCCCGCCCGGCGAAGCGATTTGGCGAGAGTGGGGTTGCGGTATTGAGTGGCCACCGGTCAGGCGCCCTTGGCCGGGACGACCTGCAGGTACACCAGGGTGAGGATGAGGTTCACGAAGAACAGCACCAAGAACGTGATCACCACGGACTGGTTCACCGCTTCACCAACTCCCTTCGGGCCACCTTTGGGGTGCAACCCTTTATACGAAGCGATCACACCGGCTATCAGACCGAACACGAGCGCTTTGAACTCACCGATCCACAGGTCCGGCAGCTGCGCCAGGGCGGAGAACGACGCGAGGTACGCGCCGGGCGTGCCGCCCTGCAGCAACACGTTGAAGAAGTAACCGCCCGCGATGCCGACCACCGAGACCAGGCCGTTGAGCAGCAGCGCGACCACCGTCATGCCGAGCACGCGCGGCACCACCAGCTTGTGCACCGGATCGACGCCGAGCACTTCCAGCGCGTCGATCTCCTCACGGATGGTGCGCGAGCCGAGGTCGGCGGCGACCGCAGAACCGGCCGCGCCCGCGATGATCAGCGCCGTGACGATCGGCGCCGCCTGCTGCACGGTGGCGAGCACACTTGTTGCGCCGGTGAAGGATTCGGCACCGAGTTGTTTGATCAACGAGCCGGTCTGCAGCGCGACGACCGCGCCGAAGGGGATGGCGACCAGTGCGCTTGGCAGGATCGAGACACTCGCGATGAACCACGACTGCTCGATGAACTCCCGCCACTCGAACGGCCGGCGAAACGTCTTGCGCAGCACGTCCACGAACAGCGCAAAGATGTTGCCGGCCTGGCCGAACCCCGACTCCAGTGGAGTCCGCAATCGCGCCAGGGAGGAATTCACGATCGCAGATGTTACCCGTTAGTTGTGTTGTGTGAAGTAGTGGTCTCGTACGCGCCGCCCTGGTAACCACCCTGGTCGCTGTTGTTGTACGCGAGCACCTGCGTCTCATCGTTCTGATCAAGTGATTCACGAATCGCGGTCTGGGCCGCGTGCGGCAGCGTGTGCATGATCTCGCGGACGCGTTCCTTGCGGCGGCGCACGGCCTGACGAACCGGCATGCCGGGGGTCGCCTGCATCTGCGGGATGATGCCCTCGATCTCTTCGGCGCCACCGTGGTGATGGCCACCGTCGAACATCGCCTGCTCGCGCGCCATCTGGGCCTCGTCCTTCTCCTCGGACATGCCGATCGGGCCCTGCATGCGTCCGTTGAGGAACTGCTTGACCACCGGCTCGTCGGAGGTCAGCAGCACCTCGCGCGGGCCGAACATGACCAGCTGGCGGCGGAACATCATGCCGATGTTGTCCGGCACGGTGCGGGCCAGGTTGATGTTGTGCGTGACGATCAGGATGGTGGCGTCGATCTGCGCGTTGATGTCGATCAGCAGCTGGCTGATGTAGGCGGTGCGCACCGGGTCGAGGCCGGAGTCCGGCTCGTCGACGAGGATGATCTGCGGGTCGAGCACGAGGGCACGGGCCAGCCCGGCCCGCTTGCGCATACCGCCGGAGATCTCACCGGGCAGCTTGCCTTCGGCCCCGAGCAGACCGGTCAGCTCCAGCTTCTCCATGACGATCTTGCGAATGTCGGATTCCGACTTCTTCGTGTGCTCACGAAGCGGGAACGCGACATTGTCGAAGAGGTTCATCGATCCGAACAGCGCGCCGTCCTGGAACAGCACGCCGAAGAGCTTGCGGATCTCGTAGAGCTCCTTGTTGGAGCAGGTGGTGATATCGGTGTCGCCGATGTAGATCGAGCCGCGCTCCGGGCGCAGCAGGCCGATCAGCGACTTCAGAAAGACTGACTTGCCGGTACCCGACGGGCCGAGCAAAGCGCTGACCTCGCCGGTCGGCAAGGTCAGGGAGACATCCTGCCAAATTCGCTGGGATCCGAAGGACTTGGTAATGCCTTCGGTTCTGACCTCGACGCCCACGCCAACCTCCACAATTTCTCAGCGAGCTGCCCACCAGCTAACCGCGTGCTCGGTCTCGCGGTGTGTCACGTCACAGTGGGTCGGGCCACTGTATCCCAAGAGCGAGACGGGGCACACCCCAACCTGACTGAAGAGTAACCCCGTTTCATTCGCTATTTCCGGATTGTTGGCGCAGGTCGCCACAAATAGCAAACGGGCGGCCCCCAAAGTGGGGACCGCCCGTCGGCGATGCGGCCTCGAGCATTCGCTCTCGCAAGCGCTCTGAACGGCCGGGGAATTACTTGACCGAGACCTTGGCGCCGGCGTCTTCCAGCTTCGCCTTGGCGGCCTCGGCAGCATCCTTGGCAACCTTCTCCAGGATGGCCTTCGGCGCGCCCTCGACGAGGTCCTTGGCTTCCTTCAGGCCCAGGCCGGAGACGATCTCGCGGACCACCTTGATGACCTGGATCTTCTTGTCGCCCGCACCCTCGAGGATGACGTCGAACTCGTCCTGCTCTTCGACGGCCTCGGCGGCCGCACCCGGGCCGGCCGGACCGGCGACGGCGACCGGAGCAGCGGCGGTGACCTCGAACTTCTCTTCGAACTTCTTGACGAAGTCCGACAGCTCGAGCAGGGTCATGTTGCCGAAGGTCTCCAGCAGTTCGTCAACGTTGGCCATGATGTTGTTCCTTTCGGTAGTTGTTGTCCATGAGGGCGAGCCGCGCGCGATTCACCCGCATGGGGTTATTCAGCGTCAGCGGCAGCGGCGGGTTCGCCACCGGCTTCGGCCTGCTTCTTCTCCACGAGCGCGGCGGCAAGGCGAGCCACCTGCGACGCGGGAGCGTTGAACAGACCGGCGGCCTTCGCCATGTTGCCCTTCATCGCACCGGCCAGCTTGGCCAGCAGGACCTCGCGGGACTCCAGGTCGGCGATCTTCTCGACCTCGGACACGGACAGCGGTGCGCCGTCCATGTAGCCGCCCTTGATGATGAGCGCCTTGTTTTCCTTCGCGAAGGTCTTGAGGGCCTTCGCCGCGGTGACAGGCTCGCCGCTGATGAAGGTGATCGCGGTCGGTCCGACGAACAGGTCGTCGAGGCCTTCCACGCCAGCCTCAGCAGCAGCGCGCTTGACCAGGGTGTTCTTGGCGACGGAGTACGTGGCCTCGGCGCCGAGCGCACGTCGCAGTTCGGTGAGCTTGCCGACCGACAGACCACGGTATTCCGTGACAACGGTGGCAGTCGAGCTCTTGAACTGCTCGGTGATCTCCTCGACCGCGGTAACCTTCTCGGGTTTTGCCATACTTCGCCTCCTCTCTGATGGTCGGTATGTAACCGCCTACCGATCAGGGGGACCGCCGCTTGCGACTGCTTGCAGGTCGCTCGAAAGGGCCAGGCAAAACAAACGCCCCGGACGCAAGGCGTTCCGGGGCGCACACATAACTCACGGCCTCGGTTCTCCCTGCGTGGGCCGCCGGCAATGTCGCCGGACCTTCGACCGAACCCATGCGGGCTCGACGACCAACGGTCTTCGGTAGAACGGATTGGGTAGGAATCGAACTAGTCGATAACTGTTGTCCAATGTACCCGGACCCACCTCCATCTGCCAAAACGGGGTGCGGCTCAGGCGAATTGGGACCATTCAGCGCCCGAATTCATGTGGCATCCGTCACATTCACCCCGCCGGTGTGGCCGAGATCGCGGCTTGAAGGTGTTACCAACGGTGACAGTTACTGTTTGACTGCTGAACTATGGCAACCTCCATAGTCGATCCACCGGTGCTGCTGGAACGACGTAACCAGCGCTTTCTCGCCTTGGCCGTGATCTGCCTCGCCGAGCTGCTAGTCGTCCTGGACAACACCATCGTGAACGTGGCACTGCCCTCGATCGGGGTGCAGCTGCGCACCGGCGTCAGCGGCCTGCAATGGGTCGTCGACGCGTACACCCTCACCTTCGCGGGCCTGTTGCTCGCCTTCGGCAATCTCGGCGACCGCCTCGGCCGCCGCCGGGTGATGATGGTCGGCCTGGTCGGCGTCGGCGCCATGTCGGTGGCGGGCGCGCTGTCCGGCTCGATGGGCGGCGTGATCGCCGCACGCGCCGCGATGGGCGTGTTCGCGGCCGCCGTCTTCCCCGCGACGCTCGCGCTGATCATCAACATCTTCCACGACAAACGCGAACGGGCCCTTGCCATTGCGGCGTGGACCGCGATGGCCGGGTTCGCCATCGCGATCGGCCCGATCTCCGGCGGCTGGCTGCTGGAACACTTCACCTGGCACTCGGTCTTCTGGATCAACGTGCCGCTCGCGCTGGTCGCGCTCGCCGCCACCCTGCTCTGGGTGCCCGAATCGCGCTCCTCGCAGGTCGGCAAGCTCGATCTGCCCGGCATCGGACTGTCCATCGCGGGCATCACGCTGGTGGTCTGGTCCATCATCGAGGCGCCGCGCTTCGGCTGGCTCTCCTCGACGACCCTTGGCACCGGCGGGCTCGGCCTCGCGCTGGTTATCGCGTTCGTCGTCTGGGAATTGCGCACTGCCGCACCGATTCTCGATATGACGCTGTTCCGCAATCGGCGATTCTCGATGCCCGCCTTGTCGATTGCGATCTGCTACTTCTCGATGTTCGGCTTTCTATTCCTCATCACGCAGTATTTCCAAGGGGTGCGTGAATACACGCCGCTCGAATTCGGTATCGCCTCACTGCCTTTCGCGTTCTCGGTGGCGATCGGCGCACCGATTGCCACGTTGCTCGCACAGCGATTCGGGCCGACTCCGGTCATTGTGACCGGCTTGTTGAGTACCGGACTCGGGCTGTATCTGGGTGGTCAGGTGACGGTGGACAGTCCGTATGTCACCGACGTGCTGCCCGCCATGGTGTTCATGGCGCTCGGCGTCGGCATCGTGCAGGGACCGGCCACCGAATCGATCATGGGCTCGCTGCCGCTCAACGAGGCGGGCGCCGGGTCGGCGGTCAACGACACCACCCGCGAGATCGGCGGCACCCTCGGCGTCGCGGTGCTCGGCTCGATCGTGGCCTCGTACTACACGACCAGGATCGCCCCGCGCATCGACGCGCTGCCCGCCAGCCTGATGAACGACAACGAGAAGGGGCTGGTGAAGTCCAGTCCGCTCAGCGTGCTGGAGATCCGCAAGCGCCCGCTTCCCCAGTTCTTCGAGAGCCAGCGCGAAAACCTCATCGTCGCCATGAAAACCGCAGCGCTGGAGGGCTCGCACGCCGCCTCGCTGGTCGCGGCGGCCGCGGTGGTGGTGTGCGCGATCGTGGTGGCGATGTTCCTGCCATGGGGCGTGCCGGAGGGTGAGTCGGTGTTGCTCGGCTGGCGCAAAGCCGGGGAACCCCGAGAGGATTCGACCAGCTGACCGTCCGCGTTCGATGACAGGCCGGGATCGGAGTCGGGTCCCGGCCCGCGTCATGCTCAGACGGCTGCTCTGGCGACCAGGTTGTTCAGTGCTTCGATTGCGCCGCTGCGGAATTCGGCGGTAGCGACCAAGCCGTCCGGTCCGACGTCGTCCCGGCCGACCGGCAGCCGGGCGCAGGTGTCGGGGTCCACGTCGGCGCCCACGTAGCCGAGGACGAGCGCCAAGGTCGCGGCCGCGCCGTCACCGCGGCCGAGCGCGGCCACATTGATCCAGGCGGTCGGCTTCTCGTAGAGATCGGCATTGCCGACGGTCCAGTCGAGCAGGTTCTTCAGGCTGCCCGGCAGCGTGCCCGCGTACTCCGGGGTGCAGAACAGCACCGCGTCGGCCTGCGAAAGCTGTTCGCGCAGTGCGAGAACCGACGGATGTCCGGTGCCGTCGTCGTCCGGGTTGAAGGCGGGCAGGTCGGCGAGGCCATCGAACCACCGCGCCTCGACGCCGTCGGCGGCGAGCGCCTGGACCGTGCGCAAGGCCGCGGAATTGGTCGAGGCACTGCGCGTGCTCCCGGAGATGAGCAGGACAACGGTCACATCAGGGCCAACGATGCCGAGCCCCGAATTAGTCCGATCCCGCAAACGCGCAAGGGCGGGAACGCGATTCGCGTTCCCGCCCTTGCGGATGTACTCAGGTGCTACTTAAGACGCTGGCCCTTTCGAGCGACCTGCAAGCAGTCGCTACGCGTCCTCATCGAGGAGGTTGCGGGTGCGGTTCGGGTCCACCGGGATGCCCGGTCCGGTGTTCGTCGAAACCGTCACCTTCTTGACGTAGCGGCCCTTGGCGGTCGACGGCTTCACACGCAGGATCTCCTCCAGCGCGGCGCCGTAGTTCTCCACCAGCGCGGCATCGGCGAAGGAGGCCTTGCCGATGACGAAGTGCAGGTTGGCCTGCTTGTCGACGCGGAAGTTGATCTTTCCGCCCTTGATCTCGTTGACGGCCTTGGTCACGTCGTTGGTGACCGTGCCCGTCTTCGGGTTCGGCATCAGGCCACGCGGTCCGAGAACACGCGCGATCCGGCCGACCTTGGCCATCTGGTCCGGGGTGGCGATCGCGGCGTCGAATTCGAGCCAGCCGCCCTGGATCCGCTCGATCAGGTCCTCGGCGCCGACGGCGTCCGCACCGGCGGCCTCGGCCTCGGCGGCCTTCTCGCCGGCTGCGAACACGATGACGCGGGCGGTCTTACCGGTGCCGTGCGGCAGGTTGACCGTGCCACGAACCATCTGGTCCGCCTTACGGGGATCGACGCCGAGACGGACGGCGACCTCGACGGTCGCGTCGGTCTTGGTGGTCGCGGTCTCCTTGGCCAGCCGCGCGGCGGCGAGCGGGGAGTACAGCGCGTCGCGATCGACCTTCTCGGCCGCGGCGAGATACGCCTTGCTTCGTTTTGCCATGATTCTCTGTCCTTAGTTTCTGGTTTCAGCCGTGGTTATCGGGCCTGGCCGGCCCTCCCACCTGGAGCTAGGTAGCTCAGCCTTCGACGGTGATACCCATCGAACGAGCGGTACCCGCGATGATCTTCGCCGCCTGGTCGATGTCCTTGGCGTTCAGATCTTCGGCCTTGGTCTTGGCGATCTCCCGGACCTGGTCCATGGTGATCTTCGCGACCTTGGTCTTGTGCGGCTCAGCCGAACCCTTCTGCACACCGGCGGCCTTGAGCAGCAGCCGAGCGGCGGGCGGGGTCTTCAGCTTGAAGTCGAACGAGCGATCTTCGTAGACCGAGATCTCGACCGGGATGACGTTGCCACGCTGCGACTCGGTCGCGGCGTTGTACGCCTTGCAGAACTCCATGATGTTCACGCCGTGCTGACCGAGCGCCGGACCCACCGGAGGGGCGGGGTTCGCCTGGCCGGCCTGGATCTGAAGCTTGATGATCCCGGCGAGCTTCTTCTTCTTGGGGGGCATCTTTCTTTCCTAGGTGTCTGTTTTCCTTGCTCTTTGCAAGTCCTGGTGAATCAACCCGTGGTCCGGGCCGATTCATTCCGTCGAGGACGGAACGTCTTAGATCTTCGCGACCTGGGTGAAGCCGAGCTCCACCGGGGTCTCGCGGCCGAAGATCGACACGAGCACCTTGAGCTTCTGCTGCTCGGCGTTGACCTCGGAGATGCTGGCGGGCAGCGTCGCGAAGGGGCCGTCCATCACGGTGACCGACTCGCCGACCTCGAAGTCGACCTCGATGGTCGGCTTGGACACCGACTCGGTGCCGGAATCGCCCGAGCCCGCGGCACCGGCGGCGGCAGGCGCCTTCTTCTGCTGGGCGGCGGGGACGAGGAACTTCACCACGTCGTCGATGGACAGCGGCGACGGACGCGAGGTGGCGCCGACAAAGCCGGTGACACCGGGGGTGTTGCGCACCGCGCCCCACGACTCGTCGTTGAGTTCCATCCGGACCAGGATGTAGCCGGGCAGCACCTTGCGGTTGACGTTCTTGCGCTGGCCGTTCTTGATCTCGGTGACCTCTTCGGTCGGCACCTCGACCTGGAAGATGTACTCCTCCAGGTCCAGGTTCTGCACGCGGGTCTCGAGGTTGGCCTTCACCTTGTTCTCGTAACCGGCGTAGGAGTGGATGACGTACCAGTCACCGGGGGCACGACGCAGCGCGGACTTCATCTCCGCGACCGGGTCGGCAGGCTCTTCGTCGATCGGAGCGGCGTCGGCAGCGGCCTCGTCTTCGGTCTCCGACTCGGCGACCTCGGCGTCAGCGGCTTCCTCGGAGTCCACGTCCTCGGAGTCTTCGACGGTCGCGGCGTCTTCGGTCGTGGGATCCACCACCGCGTCCTCGACCGGGAACTCTTCGTTTGTGTCGTTCTCCGGGGTGCTCACTGGGGCACTCGCTTCCTGTGTCGTCACGTACATCCTCTGCGTGCCGGGGCCGGGCGCAAGGCGGAACTACTCCGCCCGGTCCGCCCCGGGGATCGGCCGCCTTCGGCGCGTTTCTACTAGCCGAACAGCCAGTTGACACCCTTGATGAACGCGATATCCAACCCGCTGATGAACGCGACCATGAAAATCACGAACACCAGAACAACGCTCGTATAGGTGACCATCTGCTTCCGGTTGGGCCAGATCACCTTGCGCAGTTCCGCGACTACTTCACGCAGGAACTTGATCAAACGCTTGAACGGATTACGCGTTCCGCGTTCGGCCCGATCGGTCTTGGCTGCCCTGCGCGACGTAGGTCGATCCAGAGTGGCGATCGAACCCGTGTCGGACGACGCGCTGCGAGTCCGCCGAGCGGTTCGCTTGCCACTCGGACGAGCGCCTCCGGCGGTGTCATCGCCGTCGTCGGTCGCATGTGCGCCCAGGCGATCTTCCCGCTCGCTCACGTCGATCCCTTTCGTCGCTGGCATGCCGGTTCTTTCGAGCGACCTGCAAGCAGTCGCTACGGAAGGCAGGGGCGACAGGACTTGAACCTGCAACCTGCGGTTTTGGAGACCGCTGCTCTGCCAGTTGAGCTACGCCCCTTCGGTTGGAACCATGCCGGCTTTCCAACCACTGTTCGGTATTCAGTTGTTCAGTTCTGGTGCCACACAACACGCGCGCCACTCCGGCAGTTGCCGGCCCCTCGGCGAATCCGTGCGGATTCGCTTGGAACCAGCCCTACAGAGCAGCGCGCAGCGGCTGGTGACCCCAGAAATCTGAGTGTACGTTACCGCCCGCGTCGTTAGCCAATCAGGGTCAAGCGACCAGGTCAGGCCAGTTGGACGGTTGCCGTCGCGCGCCCGAAGATCTTGCGCCCCGCCGACTTCGCCACGATGGCGACGACCGCGGTCCGCGTCTCCGGATCCACGGACTTCACCTTACCGGTGTATTCGATCTCGGCGGCCTCATCGGTCCCCACATAGACGGGACTGGTGAAGCGGACGTTGTACTCCTTGACCGCGCCGGGATCGCCTACCCAGGAGGTGACGAAGCCGCCGCCGAGGCCCATGGTGAGCATGCCGTGCGCGACCACGTCTTCCAGGTCGACGAGCTTGACGACCTCGTCGCTCCAGTGGATCGGGTTGGCATCGCCGGAGACACCGGCATAGTTCACCAGGTCACCGCGGGTCAGCCGGACGATGCGGCTGGGCAGTTCGTCGCCTGCCGCGATGTCGTCGAAGTTGATGGCGCGCTTGCTCGGCGCGACCTCGGGCACCTTGGCGGCGACCACGGGGGCCGGGGCGTTGGCGCGCGGGCGATGGTCCGGTGCGTCCTCGCCGATGCCGTGCATCAGCACGTTGCGGACCACGTCGTTGAGATTCGGGTCGATATCGCCGCCGCTGCGGCCGATCAGCGTGGTGTAGGTGGTGAGCACCAGCTCGTCGTTCTGCGCGGTGACGATGTTCTTGGTGACGATGATGTCGCCGCCGAAGGCCTGCCGGAACGAGTGCAGGTAGACGTCGCAGACCAGCTGGTCGCCGACCTTGATCGGCCGGTGGAATTCCAGGATCTGGTCGGTCTGCAGGATCTGGCTCAGGTCGTAGCCGGTGACAATCTGCTCGAAGAGCTTGCGCTGGGCCAGAATGCCGACCAGGGAGATGAAGGTCAGCGGCGCGAGCAGGCCGTCATAGCCGTACTCCTGCGCCAGGTCCTCGTCCCAGTGCACCGGGTGGTAGTCCTGCACAGCGCGCGCGTATTCGCGCACCTTCTCGCGGCCGACCTCGTAGTAGTCGTCGACGCGGTAGTGGTGACCAACCATCGAGGCCGCGTGTGCTGCGGGGTCGAAGTTCTCGACCGCCTGAACCGCTTCATCTGTACCGGTGTTGATTGTCACGGGTGGACTGTACCTATCTGACCCCGATATCCGGAGCCGGCGGAGCGTCTACTACCGCGCTACTCGTCCGAGAAATGCGTCAGGGCCGGACAAACGTCCGGCCCTCGCACTGTCACGATCCGAGATTGTCGAGAACGATCAAGCTCTCGACGCCGATCCACGCGGCAGCATCACGCGTGGCGGACTAGCGGGATTCTTTATGTCCCCGGTGCGTGCCGCAGTTCGGGCAGAACTTCTTGAGTTCCAGCCGATCCGGGTCGTTGCGCCGGTTCTTCTTGGTGATGTAGTTGCGGTGCTTGCACTCTTCGCAGGCCAAGGTGATCTTTGGCCGGACATCGGTGGACTTCGCGGCCACGATATTCCTTCTTTCGGGTCAACCAGTTGGTCTGATCGGTTTGGTAGCGATGGCCGGACTTGAACCGGCGACACAACGATTATGAGTCGTTTGCTCTACCGACTGAGCTACACCGCCACGGGGTCGCATTGCTGTAGTGCCGCGCCCGGCCCCACCAGAGTGGGAACTATATGCGATGCCGAGTCGGTCACCACCGGCAATCCGGCGAGCCCCCTAACGGAATCGAACCGTTGACCTTTTCCTTACCATGGAAACGCTCTACCGACTGAGCTAAGGGGGCATGACTACTTTCGCACCAGGCTCTGAACTCCCGACCCCGGCGCGGCGAAGTCTTGAACGAGGTTACACACCCAAGGGTCAGAGCTCCAAACCGGGTGGTCAGAAGCCTTTTTCGGAGGGCGATCCGGCACTTGGCGAGCACGAGAGCCTGCGACCGGCAGGCGGCAACGAAAAACCCCCGCAGATCAGAACTTCGATCTGCGGGGGTCTCCGGTGGCAGATGTAGGATTCGAACCTACGTAGGTTTTCACCGACGGATTTACAGTCCGCTCCCATTGGCCGCTCGGGCAATCTGCCGTGCACTGAGTGCGGAGAGCAGAATACAACGGACCCGCACCCTGAATGCAAACCGGCTGGCCATCGGCCATGCGGCGGGACTACGGTCGCGCTCCGGGGTACAACTAACGGTGACCGATCAACCGGTCGAGCGAGCAGTTGGACCGCCAGGACAGGAGCGAAGTGTGGCCGATTCGTCATTCGATGTCGTCAGCAAGGTCGAACGTCAGGAGGTCGACAACGCGCTGCATCAGGCGGAGAAGGAGCTGACCACCCGCTACGACTTCCGCAACACCGGTGCGGCCATCGAGTGGTCCGGCGAGGACAAGATCGTGCTGACGGCGGAGGCCGAGGAGCGGGTCAAGGCGGCGTTGGATGTGTTCAAGGAGAAGCTGATTCGCCGCGACATCTCGCTCAAGGCGTTCGACGCCGGCGAGCCGGTCGCGTCCGGCAAGACCTACAAGATCACCGGAACGCTGGTGCAGGGCATCGACACCGAGCACGCGAAGAAGATCACCAAGAAGATCCGCGACGAGGGCCCCAAGGGCGTCAAGGCGCAGATCCAGGGTGAAGAACTTCGGGTGAGCAGCAAGAAGCGCGACGATCTGCAGGCGGTGATCTCGCTGTTGAAGGGCGAGGATTTCGGCATCGCCCTGCAGTTCGTCAACTACCGATAGCGAGCTCGCGGGTACCGACGATGTCGACCGAAGAGCAACGGGGCGGGATCGGCGTCGACGCGGGGATCCGCACGCTGCTGCTGCTCATGCCACGGGTTGTCGGGCGCGCCAAGCGATTACGAGTCCCGGACGCACTCCGGGAGTTCGCGCTCGCGCCCCGGCACCTGTCGCTGCTGGCGATCCTGGTTTTCGAGGGTCCGAAGACGGTGAACGACCTCGCCGCGCGCCTGGAAGTCGCGCCGACGACGGTGAGCTCGATGGTGAGCGAACTGAGTCGCGACGGGCTGCTGGAGCGCACCGCGGACGACCGCGACCGTCGCCGCACGATCGTGGGAATCGCTGCGGCACATACGGATTCGATCAACGAATGGCTCGGCGGCAGCGCCCGCGCGTGGCGCAGAGTGCTCGAACCGCTGACGCCGCAACAGCGGCAGCTGTTCGTCGACACCTTCCGTGCGTTCGAGGAAGAACTCGCCGCCGAAAACCCTCAGTAATTCTTCGGGCCGCCGGCCATTTCCTCGAGGCGAGCGATGCGCTCGGCCATCGGCGGATGGGTGGAGAACCAGCGGGCGGCGCGCTCACCCGCGCGAAACGGGTTGGCGATCATCAGGTGTGACTGCGCGGTCAATTGCGGCTCAGGCGGCAAGGGGGCGGCCTGCACGCCGCGCTCCAGCTTGCGCAGGGCCGAGGCGAGGGCGAGCGGGTCGCCGGTGAGTTCGGCGCCGGACTGGTCCGCCTGGAATTCGCGGGAGCGGGAGACGGCCAGCTTGATCAGGCTCGCGGCGATCGGGCCGAGCAGCGAGACGAGCAGCACGCCGAGCATGTTCGGGCCCTCGCCGTTGCGGTTGCCGCCGAACGCGGACGCGAAGAAGGCCAGGTTGGCCAGGCCGGAGATGACCGCGGCGAGCGCGCCGGCGACCGAGGAGATCAGGATGTCGCGGTTGTAGACGTGCGATAGCTCGTGGCCGAGCACCGCGCGTAGCTCGCGCTCATCGAGGATCTGCAGGATGCCGCTGGTACAGCAGACCGCGGCGTGCCGTGGACTGCGGCCGGTGGCGAAGGCATTGGGCGCGTTGGTCGGACTGATGTAGAGCCGCGGCATCGGCTGGCGCGCGGTGGTCGCCAGCTCGCGCACGATCCGGTAGATCACCGGCGCCTCCAGCTCGCTGACCGGCTGCGCGTGCATGGCCTTCAACGCGAGCTTGTCGCTGTTGAAGTACGCATACGCGTTCATGCCGACCGCCAGCACGATGGCGATGATCAGGATCGTCGGACTGCGGAACAGCGCACCGGCGAACACGATCAACGCCGAAAGGCCGATCATCAACCCGAACGTCTTCAGTCCGTTCGCATACCCGTGCCCGTGCATACGTCTCCTTTGCCCACTCCCCGATCGTTGAGTGTTGACAACAGGTCAACGATAGGAGCACGAACCAAAGTTCCTGCTCGAGTCAGCCGACACGCTCGATCGTGTAGCGAACCAGGTGTTCGAGGGCGTCGTTGGCCGGTCCCGCGGGCAAGGCGGAGAGTTCGGCGTGCGCGATATCGGCGTAGCCCTGCAGCTTCTCCTTGGCCAGCACCATGCCGCGCGAGCGGGACAGCAGGTCGAGCGCCTCTTCCACCTCCGCGTCGGTCTGCAGCGGATTGGCGAGCAGCTTGCGCAGGCGGTCGCCCTCGGTGCCCTCGTCACGCAGCGCGTACAGCACCGGCAGGGTGTGCACGCCCTCGCGCAGGTCGGTGCCGGGGTTCTTGCCGGACTGCTCGGCGGCCGAGGAGATGTCGATGATGTCGTCGGAGATCTGGAAGGCGGTGCCGACCGCGTCGCCGAGCCGGGCCAGCCGCTCGACGTGCTCGAGGCTCGCGCCCGAGAAGGTGCCGCCGAATCGACCGGCGGCCGCGATGAGCGAGCCGGTCTTTTCCCAGACGACGCGCAGGTAGTGCTCGACCGGGTCCTGGGATTCGCGGGCGCCCATGGTCTCGCGCATCTGGCCGGTGACCAGTTCGGCGAAGGTTTCGGCGATGATCCGCACGGCATCCGGGCCGAGGGTCGAGGTGAGCCGCGATGCGTGCGCGAACAGATAGTCGCCCGCGAGGATCGCGATGTTGTTGCCCCAGCGGGAATTCACGCTCGGGGCGCCGCGGCGCATGGTGGCCTCGTCCATCACGTCGTCGTGGTACAGCGTCGCCAGGTGCACGAGTTCCACGACGGTGCCCGCGGTGATCAGCGCGGGATCGGTCGGGCGCGGGCCGAGCTGGCCGGTGAGGATGGTGAACAGCGGACGGAACCGCTTGCCGCCGGCCTTGGCCAGGTGCAGCGCCGCCTCCTGCAGGAATTCCTCGCCGTCGGACAGCTCGGTGACCAGGAGCTTCTCGACCTCTTCCAGGCCGTTGCGCACGGTTGCCGCGAGCTCGACGTCGACGAGGTCGACCCCGGCCACCACCGTGCTCTCGTCCTTCACAGCCGATGTGCTCATTTCTTCTCCCACCGATCCGTCCGACCCCACGATAGAGAACCTAGCGTGTCCCCAGCCGATGGCCCATGAACACCATCACTATGCGGTGTATCAGACACTTTTGCACGTCACCGTCCGCGCGCCTCGCCACGCCGCGTCGCCGGTGACGCGCCCACCGTCGACACGAACAAGATTGCCCTGCAAGTATTGGGACCATGGGTTCACCGGAAGTCACCCCCGCGAGCGGGGACGCGCTGCCCGCCACGGCCGAGGTGCTCGTGATCGGCGCGGGCCCGGCCGGCTCGGCGTCGGCGGCCTGGGCCGCGCGGGCCGGTCGCGACGTGGTGCTGCTCGACTCCGCCGTCTTCCCCAGGGACAAGACCTGCGGCGATGGGCTGACCCCGCGCGCGACGGCCGAAATGGAACACCTCGGCCTCGGCGACTGGCTGCGCGCACACACCGTCAACCACGGCCTGCGGATGACCGGTTTCGGCAGGGAGGCGCTGCTGCCGTGGCCCTCAGGTTCCTTCCCGACCTACGGAAGTGCCGTTCCCCGAACCGAACTCGACGACAAGCTGCGCGAGACCGCGATGAAGTCCGGCGCGCGGATGATCGACGGCACGAAGGTGGTCGATGTCACGCGGGATGGCGACCGCGTCACGGGTGTGATCGTGCGGACAGCGGCGGGTACGCACACCATCGAGTGCGCGACGCTCGTCGTCGCCGACGGCGTGCGCTCGCCGATCGGACGGCTGCTCGGCCGCACCTGGCATCGGCAGTACGCGTACGGCACGGCGGCCCGCGCCTACATCAAGTCCGGCCGCAGCGACGACCAGTGGATCACCTCGCATCTCGAACTGCGCGACGCCGACGATGCGCTGGTCCCCGGCTACGGGTGGGTGTTCCCGCTCGGCAACGGTGAGGTCAACATCGGGGTCGGATCGCTGGCCACCGAGAAACGGCCGTCGCATACCGCGTTGAAGCCGCTGCTGGAGCACTACACGAAGCAGCGCTTCGACGAGTGGGAGTTCGAGGGTTCGTTGCGCGCGGTGGCCTCGGCGCTGTTGCCGATGGGCGGCGCGGTGTCGAATGTGGCGGGACGCAACTGGGTGCTGGTCGGCGATGCCGCGGGTTGTGTGAATCCGTTGAACGGCGAGGGCATCGATTACGGCCTGGAGGGCGGGCACATGCTGGCCGGGCTGCTCGACGAGCCGGACCTCACCCGCGTCTGGCCCGAACTGCTGCGCGCGAAGTACGGCCGCACCTTCTCGGTGGCGCGCCGGATCGCCGGTCTGGCCACCCATCCGCGGATGGTGCCGGTCGGCGGGCCGCCGGTGATGCGGTCGAAGTACCTGCAGCGCACGGCGGTTCGGGTGATGGGCAATCTGGTCACCGACGAGGACGTGGACCTGACCGCGCGGGCGTGGCGGGCGGCCGGGCGGATGTCGATGCGCAGCGACGACCTGCCGCCCTTTTCCTGACGCCAGGACCTGCGGTTTCCCGGATGCGCCCGGCGGTAGGCTGATGCTTGCCTTGCCCACGCGACGACGGGTTATCGACTATGGGCGGACAACAAGGTGGCTTGCCCGCGCTGTATTTGCTGCCGCATCTGCGGCGGGCGCGCGATCTCGCGGATCGACAGTATGCCGACCCGCTGCGTCTCGATGAATTAGCCGCTGCCGCAGGGGTTTCCAAATATCACTTCCTGCGGGCGTTCGCCGCGGTGTACGGGCTGACGCCGGCCGCGTATCTGGCGGAGCGGCGGATCGAGCGCGCGCAGGATCTGCTGCGCTCGTCCAATGTCACGGTCACCGAGGTGTGCATGCTGGTCGGGTACAGCAGCCTCGGTTCGTTCAGCAGCAAATTCCGTCAGCTGGTCGGCGTCACGCCCTCGGCGTATCAGGCGAAATTCGCCGACGGGGCGCCGCGCATTCCCGGGTGTTATGTGTTCATGCACGGCCTCAGCGACCGCAAACGGGACGGCTGAGATCGCGCAATTTCGGAGAAGCCACCCGGCACCGCCCGCCCATAGCCTGGTCGCATGACAACGATCACGAACGTCTCCCTGGTCACCGTGTACGTCACCGACCAGGACGAGGCCAAGCAGTGGTACGTCGACAAGCTGGGTTTCGTCGAGGTCACTGATATCACCATGGGCGACAACGGGTTCCGCTGGGTCACCGTCGCGCACCCGGCGCATCCGGAGCTCGAGGTGACGTTGATGGTCCCCGGTCCGCCACTGGACGACAACCTGGCCGACGCCATCCGCCGCGCGCTCGCGAACGGCACGCACGGCGCGCTCGGGCTGCGCACCGAGAATTGCCAGCAGACCTTCGAGGAGCTCACCGCGAAGGGTGTGGAGTTCGTCCAGCCGCCCGCGGACCGGCCCTACGGCACCGAGGCGATCATCCGGGACAACTCCGGGAACTGGCTGGTGCTGGTGGAGCAGAAGGACTACTCCCCCGCGGCCTTCGAGTAGTGGAGGGGCCCGCCGTCCCGGCGCAGACCGGGACGGCGGGGCAGTGCCTAGTTCAGGCAGACCTGTGCCGAATCAGGCAGGGCCTCGACTGGATCAGGCAGTCGCCTGTGCGGCGACCCACTCCTCGATGAACGTGCGCTCGCTGTTGAGCACGCGATGATGCAGCTGCTCGGCCAGCGGTTCGATGGCGCCGCCGACCACCGGCACCTTGACCTGCACGGTGCCGACCACCTCGATCTCGGAGCCCTCTGCGGTCGAACGCATTTCGTAGGTGCCCGACATCTCGGTGGCGATGCCGGTGGTCGCGCCCTCGAACGAGCCCTTGGCGACCTCGCCGGCCAACGCTGCCCAGTTATCGGTGCGCTCGAGAGTGAGCTGGCTCTTCAGCACCTTGCTCACCACGCTCGGAATCTTGTCCTCGGAAGCCTTTTCGGTCATGTGGATGCGGATGGTGTCCGCACCGTCGGGATGGGAAAGGTCCAGTGTCGCGGTCGCGGCGTCGGCGAAACGGGCCTGCCAGACCTTGTCGTCGGTAAGTGCCCGGTGAAGATCTTCGACCGGGACGGCATAAGGCACGGTGAAGCTGAATTTTCGGGACATGCGCGACACCGTATCCGAGTCGGTCGGTAGCCTGTTGCAGTGTTGGAAACCACCCAGTCTGATCGGCGGTCGATCCGCCTGCGGCGGGCCAGGATCGGCGTGCTCACGGCGGCGGCGGTGGTCAGCGTGCTCGTCGTGCTGCTGGTGTGCGCGGCCTGGCGCAACGACTACCTGATCAGCTCGGACAAGGGTGTGGCCAGCGCCGAGGTGCTCTCCGCGGGGCGGCTGCGCTCGGCGGTCATGTACGTGACCCCGGACGGGGAGACCCACAATCCGAAGGTCGGCGTGCTGTATCCGACCAATCTCACCGCGGGTGAGCGCATCCGGGTCGAGTACAACCGCGCCGATCCCGATCTGGTGCGGGTGGAGGGACGCGATGTCCGCGTTGCCATTCCACCCGCCCTGTCGGTGATCGTGGTGGTGTGGTTGATCGCGTTGCCGACGCTGTGGCTGCTGGCCCGGCTAGGCAGGCGACGCCCGAAATCGAGCTGAACTACTGGCGGTCGGCCCGAGGAGTTCGCTCGATCTTTAGGTTTCCTTAACGCCCGTGTGGGGGCACGGCGCGCTGCGGCGGTCACCCTGAGAGGGTGCGTGTAGCGATCGTTGCGGAGTCGTTTCTGCCGAATATGAACGGCGTGGTCAACTCGGTGCTGCGGGTGGTCGAACACTTGGACCGGCACGGCCACGACGCGCTGATCATCGCCCCGGACACCACGCGCGGGTTGCCGCCCGCCGCGCGCTGGCACGAGCGGTTCCGGGTGCACCGGGTGCCCGCGGTGATGGTGCCGAAGATCAGTTCGCTGCCGGTGGGGCTGCCGCAGCCCGGCATCGTCTCGGCCATCGAGGAATTCGACGCGGACGTGGTGCATCTGGCCTCGCCGTTCCTGCTCGGGGCCGGCGGACTCGCGGCGGCGATGCGGTTGGACCTGCCGACGGTGGCGGTGTATCAGACCGATGTCGCGGGATTCGCCAAGAGCTATGGGCTGGCGCTGGCCAGCCGGGCGGCGTGGGCCTGGACGCGACGCATCCACGAGGGTGCGACCAGGACGCTGGCGCCGTCCCGGGCGGCCGCGGACGACCTGGCGCAGCACGGCATTCCGCGCGTGCACCGCTGGGGCCGTGGCGTGGACATCGACCGGTTCAACCCGGCCGCACGCCGCACGGAACTGCGCGACTCCTGGCTCGACGGCGACAAGCTGGTGGTCGGCTTCGTCGGACGACTCGCGCCGGAGAAGCACGTCGAGCGGCTCGCAGTGCTCGGCAACAACCCGGACATCCAGTTGGTGATCGTCGGGGACGGGCCGGAACGGGACCGGCTCGCGCGGATGATGCCGACCGCCGTGTTCACCGGCGAGCTCGGCGGCGACACCCTGGCCCAGGCGTACGCGAGCCTGGACGTGATGGTGCACGCGGGCGAGCACGAAACCTTCTGCCAGGGCGTACAGGAGGCGCTGGCCTGCGGCATCCCGGTGATCGGCCCGGACGCGGGCGGCCCGCGCGACCTGATCGCGCACTGCCGCAACGGCTATCTGCTCCCGGTCGACCGTTTCACCGAACTGCTGCCGAGTGCCGTTGCGGCACTGCATGATCCGGTGCTGCGGGCCCGATTCGCCGGTGCCGCACGCAAATCGGTGCTGCACCGCACCTGGCCCGCCATCTGCACCGAGCTGATGGGGCACTACGCGGACGTGACCGGCACCCGAATGCGGCTTCCGCATACGGCATAACGGACGCGGCTCGACCAGGCTTCGATGTGATCGAGCGATCTCCGTACCTGGCTCGGCACGCCGCACCGTGGACGTTAGGGTCAGGCGTGGCTAAAACAGAATCGACCAGAGCCTCGCTCGACAAGCAGCCGCATGAGGTTGCGTCGATGTTCGACGGTGTCGCGAAACGGTACGACCTGACCAACACTGTGATCTCCGGTGGTCAGGATCGCTACTGGCGCTGGTCGGTGCGCAAGGCGCTGGCGCCCCGGCCGGGCGAGCGGGTGCTCGACCTCGCGGCGGGTACCGGGGTGTCCACGCTCGATCTGGCGAAGTCCGGCGCCTGGTGCCTGGCCGCCGACTTCTCCCAGGGCATGCTGGCCGCGGGTAAGCACCGCAAGGTGCCGATGGTGGCGGCCGATGCGATGGCACTGCCGTTCGCGGACGAATCGTTCGACGCGGTGACCATTTCCTACGGTCTGCGCAATGTCGCCGATCCGGACACCGCGCTGCGCGAGATGCTGCGGGTGACCAAGCCGGGCGGCCGGCTGGTCATCGCCGAGTTCTCCACGCCGATCGTGCCGGGTTTCCGGACGGTGTACATGGAATATCTGATGAAGGCGCTGCCGAAGGTGGCCCGCGCGGTCAGCAGCAATCCCGACGCGTATGTCTATCTCGCGGAATCGATTCGGGCCTGGCCGAACCAGCGGCAACTGGCGCTGCGGATCGCCGACACCGGGTGGTCCTCGGTGAAGTGGCGTAATCTCACGGGCGGGATCGTCGCGTTGCACCGGGCCTACAAGCTCGGCTGACCAGCGATCTCCGTCACACCTCACCGACCGCTTTTGTGCTGGTGAGGGTCATTGTCATCTGTCGATAACGCGGGGTAAACCCGCCGAAATCGGCGATGACCATGATCGGGGGCATGGTGGACGCTGGCACAAAACCCGCGGACGGCACCGCACGGACGGCCTGCTCGTACTGCGGCGTCGGTTGCGGCATCACGGTGCAGACCCGGGCGGGCGCCGACGGGGCGCCGGTCATCGCGAAGGTCAGCGGTGACAAGCTGCATCCGGCGAACGCGGGCAGGCTGTGCACCAAGGGCGCCACCCACCTGGAACTGATGCGCACGCCCGGCCGGATGGAGACCGCGTACCGACGGCCCGAACGTGGTCGGGAACCAGTGCCGGTGCCGGTCGACGACGCGGTGCGCGAGGCGGCCGATCGACTGCGCGCGATCCTGGACGAGCACGGACCCGACGCGATCGCGGTGTACGTCTCCGGGCAGATGTCGCTCGAGGCGCAATACCTGGCCACCAAGCTGGCCAAGGGCTATCTGCGGACCGTGCACATCGAGGCCAATTCGCGGCTGTGCATGGCGAGCGCGGGCACCGGATACAAGCAATCGCTGGGCGCGGACGGTCCGCCCGGTTCCTACGACGACTTCGAGCACGCCGATCTGTTCTTCGTGATCGGCGCGAACATGGCCGACTGTCACCCGATTCTGTACTTGCGCATGGCCGATCGGCTCAAGGCAGGCGCGAAGTTGATCGTCGTCGATCCGCGGCGCACCGACACCGCGGCCCGCGCCGACCTGTTCCTGCAGATCGCGCCGGGCACCGACCTGGCGCTGCTGAACGGTCTGCTGCACCTGCTCGTCGAAAACGGTGACATCGACCGGGATTTCATCGCCGAGCACACCGAGGGCTGGGACGGGATGGCCGAGTTCCTCGGCGACTATCCACCCGCGAAGGTCGCCGAGATCACCGGGCTCGCCGAGGCCGATATCCGTACTGCCGCACGGTGGATCGGTGCGGCGGGCGAATGGATGTCGCTGTGGACGATGGGACTCAATCAGTCCACCCACGGCACCTGGAATACCAACGCGATCTGCAATCTGCACCTGGCGACCGGCGCCATCAGTCGGGTCGGCAGCGGGCCGTTCTCGCTGACCGGGCAGCCGAACGCGATGGGCGGGCGGGAAATGGGCTACATGGGCCCCGGCCTGCCCGGCCAGCGCAGCGTGCTCTCCCCCGCCGACCGCGCCTTCGTCGAAACCGCGTGGGGACTCACGCCCGGCACGGTGCGCGACGAGGTGGGGCCGGGCACCATCGAGATGTTCCGCGAACTGGCCGCAGGCAAGATCAGGGCGGCCTGGATCATCTGCACGAATCCCGTTGCCACCGTGGCCAACCGCAAGACGGTGCTCGACGGGCTGGAGGCCGCCGAGTTGGTGATCGCCCAGGACGCCTACACCGAGACCGCCACCAATGCCTACGCCGACCTGCTGCTGCCCGCGACGCTGTGGGCCGAAGCCGATGCGGTGATGGTGAATTCGGAGCGCACCGTCACCTTGCTGCAGCGTTCCGTCGATCCGATCGGCGACGCGCGCCCGGATTGGCTGCTGATCGCCCAGGTGGCCACCGCGATGGGTTTCGCCGGATTCGAGTTCGGCTCCAGCGCCGAGGTTTTCGCCGAGATCAAGCGGTTCGCCAATCCGGTCACCGGATATGACCTGCGCGGCATGGACTTCGAGCGGCTCGAGGACGGCCCGATGCAGTGGCCTTGTCCGGATAGCGCGCGCTCGCGCAATCCGATTCGCTACGTCAACGATGGTGTCAGTCAGAATCTGTATATCGACGCGGACGGCCGTCAGCCGCGACTGGCGTTCGCCACGCCCAGCCGACGGGCCGTGTTCTGGCCGCGCCCGCACCTGCCGCCGGAAGAAATGCCCGACGACGACTTCCCGTTCCTGCTCAATACCGGCCGGCTGCAGCATCAATGGCACACCATGACCAAGACCGGCAAGATCGACAAGCTGAACAAGATCACCGGGCAGCCGTTCGTCGAGGTGCATCCGGCCGACGCCGAACGGCTCGGAGTGCGAGCGGGCGATCAGCTCGAAATCGCTTCGCGACGTGGGCGGGCCGTGCTGGGCGTACAGATCAGCGACCGGGTCCGGCCCGGCGATTGCTTCGCGCCGTTCCACTGGAACGACGAGCACGGCGAGTATCTGACGATCAACGCGGTCACCAACGACGCCGTCGATCCGGCCTCGCTGCAACCGGAGTTCAAGGCCTGCGCGGTCTCGCTGCGCCGGGTAGCCGTACCCGAGGCCGATCCGCCGGAAGCGCCCGCGGTGCCGACGCCCGCACAGGCCACGGCGCACCCGTTGGCCGCGGCGTTCGGGTTGGATGCGGCCGCGACGCCGATGCTCACCGAGGCCGAGCGGATCTATCTCAGTGGATATCTGGCGGCGCTACAGGCGATTCCGGTGACCGGGCTGCCCGTGCTGCCCGCCGCCGCGCCGATGTCCGCGCAGAGCAGGCTGTGGATCGACGGCGTGCTGGCCGGCATGTACTCCCGCGCCGCCGCAGCTCCCGATGCGCCGCCAGCGCACTCGGTGACCGTGCTGTGGGCATCGCAGACCGGGTCCGCGGAAGAACTCGCGGCGACGGTCGCCGCACGGCTGGCCGAATGTGGTTTCGCGCCAAGGCTGCTCGACATGGACTCATGCGCGGTCGACGGGCTCGCCGGTGACGTACTGGTGATCAGCAGCACGTTCGGCGACGGCGGGCCGCCGGACAACGGCGCCGACTTCTGGAACCGGCTCGACGGCAACGCGATTCAGCTCACCGGCGTGCGCTACGCGGTATTCGCGCTCGGCGACTCCTCCTATGACGACTTCTGTGGGCACGGCCGTAGATTGGACGAGAAGTTCGCGGAATACGGTGCGACGCGGCTGCTTCCGCGCGTCGACAGCGAACCCGACTTTCAGGAGCCCGCCGAGCGCTGGCTCGACGCGGTCGTGGCCGTGCTCGGCGAGTCGATGGAAGGCGATGCGCCGGAACATGATCCGAGCCCACCGCCGCAGGATCGGACGGCCCGCACCCGCAGCAGCACCATGACGGCGGTGCTCACCCGCGCCGCCGCCCCCGCACCGGGCCGCGCCCGCCGGGAGATCGCGCCGTTCACCCGGCAGGCGCCGGTCCTCGCGCCGCTGGTGCGCAACGAATCGCTCACCCTCGGCAGCTCGGCGAAAGAGGTGCGGCAGTTCGGCTTCGACCTGCGCGGGCTGGAAGCCGACTACGAGGTGGGTGATTCGCTCGGCGTCTGGCCGACCAACGACACGGTGCTGGTGCACGAATGGCTCGCCTGCACGGGACTGGACGGACGCCGGGTCATCGAGCTCGACGATCGGGAACTGTCGCTGGGCGAGGCGCTGCGCACGCACTACGACATCAGCAAGGTGAGCAACGACCTGCTCACCTTCATCGCGGAGCGCAATCCGAACGTCCGGCTGGCGAAGCTGCTGCGCCGGGACAATCGCAACGAGCTCGATAACTATCTGTGGGACCGGCAGGCCGTGGACGTGCTGCGCGACTTCCCGGTGCGGGCCGATCTGGTCGACTGGCTCGGCACGCTGAAAAAGCTGCAGCCGCGCCAATATTCGATCTCGTCGAGCCCGCTGGTCAGCCCCGGCGAAGTGCAACTGACCGTCGGCATCGTGCGCTACGGCGATCCGGCCGCCACCGGCTCCGCGGCCCGCCGCGGCGGCGTCTGCTCGACCTTCCTCGCCGACCGGGCGGGCACCGCGCCCGCCGCGGTGCCGATCTTCCTGCAGCGGGCACCGCACTTCCGCCCGCCCGCCGACCCGGCGGCACCGATGATCATGGTCGGCCCGGGCACCGGCATCGCGCCGTTCCGCGGCTTCCTGCACGAGCGCCGGGAACTCGGCTGCGCCGGCCGCAACTGGCTGTTCTTCGGCGAACAGCACGCCGCCCGAAACTTCTACTACCGCACCGAACTCGAAGACATGTTCCGCTCCGGCTTCCTCACCCGCTTGGACCTGGCCTTCTCCCGCGATCAACGCGAGCGAATCTACGTGCAGCACCGGATGATCGAGCACGGCGCCGAACTCTGGTCCTGGCTCGCCGACGGCGCGCACCTCTACATCTGTGGCGACGCAACGAGAATGGCGAAGGACGTGGACGACGCGCTGCTGCGCATCGCCCGCGTCCACGGCAACCTCGATGAAGCGGGTGCCCTCGCCTTCCGTAAACAGCTTGTCGCGCAAAAGCGCTACGTCCGCGACGTCTACTAGCTACACCGCAGGCGGGTTCAAGCGGGTGAAGTCGCCGAGGCGGTAGTACGGGTAGTAGGGATAGGGCGGGGTGGTGGCACTGGCCTTGTCCAGGCGGGCGACCTGGTCGGTGGTGAGCTCCCAGCCGATGGCGCCGAGGTTCTGGCGTAGCTGGTCCTCGTTGCGCGCGCCGATGATGACGGTGGACACGGTGGGGCGGCGCAGCAGCCAGTTGAGCGCGATCTGCGGCACGGTCTTGCCGGTTTCTGCGGCGAGTTCGTCCAGCACATCGACCACGTCATACAGCTTCTCGTCATCGACCGGCGGGCCCGCCTCGGCGGTTTGGTGCAGGCGGCTACCTTCCGGAAGCGGTTGGCCCCGGCGGATTTTGCCGGTGAGCCGACCCCAGCCGAGCGGGCTCCAGACGACAGCGCCGACGCCCTGGTCCTGACCGAGCGGCATGAGCTCCCACTCGTAGTCGCGACCGACCAGCGAGTAGTACACCTGGTGCGCGACGTAGCGGGTCAGGCCGTGCTTGTCCGCGGCGGCAAGGGATTTCATCAGCTGCCAGCCGGCGAAGTTGGAGGCGCCGAGATAGCGGATCTTGCCCGCGCGGACCAGATCATCCAGTGCGGCAACAACTTCCTCGACCGGGGTGCCCGCGTCGAACGCGTGCAGCTGGAACAGGTCGATGTAGTCGGTGCCGAGCCTGCGCAGCGCGGCCTCCACCGCGCCGATCAGCCTGGCCCGCCCGGAACCGGCCTGCGTCGGACTCGGGCCGGTGGGCAGCGACGCCTTGGTGGAGATGAGCAGCTGATCGCGCCTGCCCTTGATCGCCGCGCCGAGCACCTCCTCGGAGGCGCCGTCGGAGTAGACGTCGGCGGTGTCGAACATGGTGACGCCCGCCGCCAGGCTGATGTCGACCAGTCGCCGCGCCTGCTCGGCATCGGTGTCACCCCAGGCGCTGAAAAGCTCGCCGCGTCCGCCGAACGTGCCCGCGCCGAAGCTCAGGGCCGGAACGTGCAGACCTGATGCGCCGAGCCGCCGATACTCCATGTTGACCCCTAAGGGGTCTATAGTTCCGTTAACACGCCGAACGGTACACCCTTTCGGCTCTAAATGAAACTGGAGACCCATTATGACTGACGACGAGGCCGCTCCCGGCTCGGTTCGCCCTGGTGGACGCACGGCCCGGGTCCGCGAGTCCGTGCTGCAGGTCGCCGGCGATCTGCTGGCCGAGCGCGGCTTCGCCCACCTGGACCTCGCCGAGGTGGCCGCCGCCGCCGAGGTCGGCAAGACCACCGTCTATCGGCGCTGGCGCACGCCGACCGGCCTGGTCACCGATCTCCTGGTCGACATGGCCGAACAGTCCGTGCCGCACGCCGACACCGGATCACTGCTCGGCGACCTCACCGCCAACGCCCGCCTGGTCGCCGAGACGCTGACAGATCCGCGCCAGGGCAAGCTCTTTCAGGCCGTCATCGCCGCGGCCACCTGTGACGAGTCCGCCGCCGCCGCCCTGCGCCGCTTCTACGACGTCCGCCTCACCGAATGGTCACCCTGCGTCGAACGGGCCATCGAACGCGGCGAGGCGCCCGCAGGCACCGATGCGCGCGCCGTGCTGTCGGCGGTGTCCGCCCCGCTGTACTACCGCCTGCTGGCCAGCGGCGATCCGATCGATGACCACGTCGCGACCGCCGCCGCCCGCGCCGCCGTAAACGCCGTCACCGCAGGCACATTCGTCACACCGGTCTCGCCTACGCGGTCCAGTCGGCGCGGCGACCGGTGAGCGCGAGCACGCGGTCGAGCGCGGACGCTTCGGCGGGGACCGGGACCACCGGACCGAAGAGCCCGGGGGTGCCCTCGGCCGGGACGCCGTTGAGCATGTCGAGCAGCGTGGCGAGGTCAGCCGCGGTGGCGGTGAACGGCTGGCCGGTGGCCTTGGCCAGATCCCAGCCGTGGATGACCAGTTCGTCCAGCGCGATCCTGGCCATCACCGGTGCCTGCTCGCTGACGCCGCCCGCTTCGGTCACGCCGTCCCAGGCGGTCGGCTCACGCCAGGCACCGACGAGCGCCTTCAGCTGCTCGGGAATTCGGGTGCGCCAATCACCGGCCAGTGCGCGTTCTACCCCGATGGACGGCGCGACCGAACCGCCGACCGCCTCCTTCGTCGCGGCCTGCCGGAACGCCTCGGTCAGATCAACGACGTGGGCGAGCAGGTCGCGCACGCTGGTGTCCACGCACGGCGAGCCTGCGGCGAGCTGATCATCGGTGATGCGGACGACCACGGCCTCGAGTGCCGCGGCGGCCGGTTCGAAATCGAATTCCTGGTTCATTGAAACTCCTGAGCGGGCTGGACGTCTCCTGTGTGTGCAGACGACGCGGCACAACAGGATTCATCGGTGCGAATTCCAGCAGCCCGATCGATTGCCCGCGGCGCAAGCGGCGTCGACCGAATTCGCCTGCCTGCCACTACCGTCCGACGCCGCCTGCGGCACCGCACCGCGACCAAGTCGTGACAGCGAAAAGCGCTGGAAAAGAGGACAATTGGTAGATGAAGGGTGATCGAGTGGAGATCGTCGTCGACTTCGGCGACGGGTCTCGCAATTATGAAGTGGTAGCCACCCGTGCGGGGCGACGAGTCGACGTGCGCATAGCGCGCGGAGTGGTGGAAGTGACCGAAGTAACCCGAACCGGAACGCCGGTGCGGACCGCACGGTTCATGGCCGCCCGCACGCTGGCCTTGGTCGAATATCCCGCCAGCGGAACCGGGGCGCTCGACGGCGAGTGATCGGACGCCATGGGGTTGCTCGCGGGCCGGACCTGGCGCATGCTCGACAGTGCTGGAACTGTTGTCCGCCTCGATCGCGGCGCGCCACGACGGGTACGACCGCGATCGAGGCCATCGCAGCGAGGAGCACCATGACCGATCGCAGCACGTCCGCCGATATTTACGCGATTCCGGAAGCCGATCTCGCCGAACAGTCGATCCCCGCGTATCCGAACGACGCCGACTACCTGAACGACGGCCCCGAGCTGGACGGCGGCGTCCACCAGGAGATTGCCGAGACCATCGCCCGTGACGCATGGGGTGCCGATCCGGCCGACGTGATCGAACAGTCGATCACCGTCCCGTTCGACGACGAACCTGCCTGACCCGAAAAAGCATGCGGCACACGGACTCAGCTACGGAGAGATCTTGGCACGCACCGTCGCGTGCAACTCGCGCAAGCTGGAGCGCTCGGTAGCCACTTCCAATACCCGTGTGCCATGCGCGTTTCCGGTCAGTTCGACCGCAAGCTGATCGGGATCGACCTGCTTGTGTGGGATCCGGTACGCCGCACACAGCGCGGCCAGGTCCATCCCGTGCGGCGTGCCGAAGACGCGCTCGAAGACACCCGCGTACTGCGGATCGCCCTGCTCGAGCAGCTCGAAGATGCCGCCGCCGTCGTCGTTGGCCACCACGATGGTCAGATCGGCGGGCCGCGGCTCGCCGGGACCGATCAGCAGGCCGGACGCGTCGTGCAGGAACGTCAGGTCGCCGATCAACGCGATCGTGCGACCTTCGTGCCGCAACGACGCCCCGACGGCGGTGGATACCGTGCCATCGATGCCTGCGACACCGCGGTTCGACAGCACCCGGATGCCGGGACGCGGATGCGACACCAAGGCGGCGTCCCGCACGGGATTGGACGCGCCGAGCACCAGCTGATCGCCGTCACGCAGCGCGTTCATCACCACCGCGGCCACATGCAGCCCGGTCGGCTTCGGGTGATGGTCGAGTTCCTCGCGCACCACCTGATTCGCCTTCGCGTCGAGCTCGCGGCAGTACGCCAGCCACTCCGGCCGGGGCGCGCCGGTGGTGACCGCCCTGGTGCCGGTGCCAAGCACATTGCCGGAGACATCGGGCCAACGCGGGCCCGTGGTGAGCGCGTAGACCCGAACCGCCGGGTCAGCAAGGACTTTGGACACCTGACGATGCAGGGTCGGCCGCCCGGTGATGATGGCCTGGCGCGGCTTCAGCAGCGGCAGCGCGAGCGGATGCAGCGCCGGGCCGTGCATCTGGGCGGTGGGTTCCGCGACGGTGGGCAGGTCGGCCAGTTCCGGGCGCAGCCCGGCGCCGTGTCCGGAGATGACCACGGTGTCGGGGGTGAGATCGAGATCGAGCGGCACATCGAGCGTGGCGTACTGGGTCTTGGTCCAGGCCTGGTCGTCCGCGCGCCCGCCCGGCGCCAGCTCACCCGGTGCGAGGTCGGGCACCAGCGGCTCGCGCAGCGGGATGTCGAAGTGCACCGGACCCGCATTGCCGGAGCGGGTGCCGCGGGCCGCCGCGAGCACCCGGCAGACGGCCGAGCGCCACTGGCTGTTCTGATGCCCGTACTCCGCGCAGTCGTCGGTCAGCGCCTCTACCTCGGCCAGACCGAGGCTGATGGTGGCACGGACCTGGCTACCGAACAGTCCGAGCTGCTCCACCGTCTGATTCGCGCCGGAACCGAGCATCTCGTACGGCCGGTTGGCGCTGAGCACGACCAGCGGAATGCGTGCGTAATTGGCCTCCAGCACGGCGGGGCCGAGATTGGCCACCGCGGTACCCGACGTCATCACCACGGGCACCGGGAGGCGGCTGGAGACCGACAAGCCGATGGCCAGGAAGCCTGCGGTCCGCTCGTCGATGCGCATGTGCAGCCGCAGCCGGCCGGCCGCGTCGGCGGCCTGCAGCGCGAAGGCCAGCGGGGCGTTGCGCGATCCAGGGCACAGGACAACATCCCGCACACCCCCACGCGCGAGTTCGTCCACCACGACCTGCGCTTGTGCTGTAGACGGGTTCACGTCTCCAGCCTCTCAGACAGTGGGCGTTCCGTCTCCGTCGCCCTGCTCACACCCGGCGGGCCGGGCCGGACAGCAGAACGCGCCGCACATCGGAAAGCCCGGCCGCGGGCGGCCGGTCGATGTGCGACGCGTTCGACGTGCACGGTGTTAATTCAGTTGGCGTGCTTCTGAATCAGGTCGCCGACGCGCGGCAGCGCCTCGATGACGTTCTTCTTCGCCGACGAACGCATCGACGAGTAGACCTTCTTCAGCGCGGGCCGGGTGGAGGCGTCGGCGCGGGCGTCGGTGACCGAGAGCAGCGCCTCGGCGACCTGGTCGGACTTGGCGACCAGCAGATCGCCGAACGTGCCCGAACCCGTTGCGGCGAATTCCTGCCAGAACGGGTCGAGCTGCGCAACGAGCTTGGGCGCCAACGACGCCAGCGCGTCCGGCACGATCGACGGGCTGATCTTCTTGACCGCCGCGTAGCCACCCTTCACTGCCAGGCCGGACGCACCACCCTTGTCCGAGACCTCGGCATCAAGAACCTCGACGGCATCGGCAAGAAAAGCCGGGCGCTTGGCGTCGTCGAGCAGGGATTCAGACAGTGCTGCAACCACTTTCAGGTCCTCCGGAATAGGTTTCGATGAACGAGCAGGCGCAACTATACGCATCCTCGCGCAACTGGTCGCGGCACTCACCGGCTCAAGGCTGCCACGGCAGCAACTGCACCATCAATCCTTCACAATCGGCGAGCAGATTGCCCTGCTCATCGAGCAATTCGGCGGTGATGAAGGTCTTGCGGCCCTCGGTGCGATCGACACGACCGCGAATGGTCAGCGGCGTCTGCAGCGGAGTGATCTTGCGATAGTTCACATGCAGATACGCGGTGCGACTGATCGGCCGTCCGGCGTAGTGCACGATCATGCCGAGCAGATCGTCGAACAGCAGCGGCAGCACGCCGCCGTGCGCCGCGCCGTTGCCGCCGAGATGAAAGCGGCGGAACTCACCGGTCATCTGGATGCCGTCCGGACCCGCCTCGACCACCTGCCACGGCAGCAGCAGAAGGCTTCCGCGGCCGGGCAATTCGACGGCGCGGCCCGCTGGGCCCTGTAGCTCGGGCGCGCGGTACGGCTCGAGCAGCGCGATGAGTTCCTGGGCTTGGTCGAGCGCGGCACCGAAGACCTCGTCAGGCGCGTCGACGGAAACCGCGAGATCCTGCAGCGTCCGCATCGCCTCGACGAACGGGCCGAAATTCCGCCCGATCTTCGCGCGGGACACCTTCGGGAATCCCCCGTGCTTCTCGTACCGGGACTCATCCACCGCGCTGCGATCGATAACCGGTTTCACTGCATCACTCATATATGCACGGTAACCCGTTGTTTTACACCGTCAAGTCGTGGCACTTTCACACACCGAATCAGCCGACTCAGAGCCAAGGGCAATAATCACTGGCGTGACGTTCAATCCGAAGTTGTGGCGGCCCGTCCCCGGGTTCGAGAATCTGACCGACATCACCTACCACCGGCACATCGAACAGGGCACTGTCCGTGTCGCTTTCGATCGTCCCGAGGTGCGCAATGCGTTTCGCCCGCATACGGTCGACGAACTCTATCGGGCGCTCGACCACGCCCGGATGACCTCGGATGTCGGCGCGGTGCTGCTCACCGGCAACGGCCCGAGCGAGAAGGACGGCGGCTGGGCCTTCTGCTCCGGCGGCGATCAGCGGATCCGCGGCCGCAACGGCTACCAGTACGCCAGCGGCGACACCGCGGACACCGTCGACCAGGCCCGCGCGGGCCGGTTGCACATCCTCGAGGTGCAGCGACTCATCCGGTTCATGCCGAAGGTGGTCATCGCGCTGGTGAACGGCTGGGCCGCGGGCGGCGGGCACAGCCTGCACGTGGTCTGCGACCTCACCCTGGCCAGCCGCGAGCACGCCCGCTTCAAGCAGACCGACGCCGACGTGGGCAGCTTCGACGGCGGTTACGGCAGCGCCTACCTGGCGAAGATGGTCGGCCAGAAGTTCGCCCGCGAGATCTTCTTCCTCGGCCGCCCGTACACCGCCGAGGAGATGCACCAGATGGGCGCGGTGAACAAGGTCGTCGACCATGCCGAACTGGAGGACGTCGCGCTGGACTGGACCGCCGACATCAACGGCAAATCCCCACAGGCGCAACGGATGTTGAAGTACGCGTTCAATCTGCTCGACGACGGACTGGTCGGCCAGCAACTGTTCGCGGGCGAGGCGACGCGGATGGCCTACATGACCGACGAGGCCGTCGAGGGCCGCGACGCCTTCCTGGAGAAGCGCAAGCCCGACTGGACCCCCTACCCCTGGTACTTCTGACATGGACATCCTCAGCAGCCGAATCATTTTGCGGCCTGCCGACTACGCGCGGACGCTCGATTTCTATCGCGACGGGCTCGGGCTGGCCATCGCGCGGGAGTATCCGGGCGGCACGGTCTTCTTCGCTGGACAGTCGCTGGTGGAGGTGGCCGCGCACGGCGGATCGGGTCGGCCGTCCGCGTTCGACGGAGCCATCTGGCTCCAGGTGCGCGACGCCGCGGACGCCGCGGCGGAGCTCGCGCTGAAGGGCGTCGCCATCGACCGGGCACCCGTTCAGGAGCCGTGGGGACTGATCGAAATGTGGGTGCGCGACCCGGACGGGGTGCCGATCGTGCTGGTCGAGATACCGCCGGATCATCCGATCCGCCGCGATTCGCGCAGGTCAGCGGACTGACCTTACATTCGCAGGTGTGATCCGCCGGTGGACCGAGTTGCCAAGGGCTGCCGTGGCGAGGACGATAGCGCTCGGATGGCCCCCGACCGCCGATGTCCGGCCCGGCCTCCGTGCGTAACCCGTCCGACGAGTGAATCGCAGTCTCGATGCCTGGCGTACCTGAGCCCCATTTCCTGGGGGCGGCCACACATGTCTCCTGCCGCCCCAGCAAACCGACCACCCGTTCCGCGTTCGGCGACGCGGCCATGACACGATCGCTACCGTGAGCGAGCGCAGTGGGCGAGCCGTAGGCACAGCGCCTCTGGGAACGATGGGGCCGAGCGCCGGCGAGGTGGGGTCGTGAGTGAGCCCGGCGGGCATCCGAGCGTTGACGGGGTGCGGTCGTTCCGGCGAGCCATCGACACAGTGCGAACGATGGAACCTAGCGCTAGCGAGGTGGCGTCGTGAGCCGCACTCTTCGCACGCTGCCTATGCCGACCGGCTCCGGCGCGGGCGAGGTCCTTCCCCATCTGCGAGAAGCGTTGGAGGGCAGCGGGCCCGCGTGGCTGCCGATCCCGACCAGCGACCGCCGCGAGGCCAGGCGACTCAGTGACGCGCTCGCGCCCGGCGAGACGATCGATGACGATGTCGCGCTCGTGGTGACCACCTCCGGCACCACCGGCGTGCCCAAGGGCGCGATGCTCAGTGCCGCCGCGCTGCGGGCCAGCGGCACCGCAACGCACGACCGGCTCGGCGGTCCGGGCAGCTGGCTGCTGGCCCTGCCGACGCATCACATCGCGGGCATTCAGGTCCTGCTGCGCAGCATCCTGGCGGGCACCCAGCCGACCATCCTCGACGTGTCGGGCGGGTTCCTGCCCGAGGCTCTGGCCGGTGCCGTCTCCGGCATGCGCGGCGACCGGCGCTACACCGCGCTGGTGCCGACCCAGCTGATCAAGGCGCTCGACGCACCCGTCGCCGCGGCGGCGCTCGCCCAATTGGACGGCGTCCTGGTCGGCGGCGCGGCCACCCCGCTTCCGGTGTACGAGCGCGCGAAAGCGGCCGGTATCAACGTCGTTCGCACCTACGGCATGAGCGAGACCTGCGGCGGCTGCGTGTACGACGGCATCCCGCTGGACGGCACACAGGTGCGCATCGAGGACGGCCGGGTGCTGCTCGGCGGCGCGATGATCGCCTCGGGCTACCGCGGCCAACCGGACAGTCCCGCCTTCGCCGAGCCCGGCTGGTTCCGCACCGAGGACGCGGGCACCTTCGACAACGGCAGGCTGAGCATCACCGGCCGGCTCGACGAGGCCATCATGACCGGCGGCCTGCTGGTGATCCCGCAGGTCGTCGAGGCCGTGCTGATGAACCACCCGGCCATCCGCGAATGCGTGGTGCTCGGCCTGCCGGACGAGCGCCTCGGCCAGCGGGTCGCGGTCGTGGTGGTACCCGCCCCCGGCGCGGTGCCGACCCTCGACGAACTACGCGAACACGTGGTGGCCGAACTGGATTCGATCGCCGCCCCGCGCGAGCTCACGCTGGTCGACGAGATCCCCATGCGCGGCCCGGGCAAGCCCGACCGCACCACGCTGCGCGAAAAGCTGCTCGCCGACGCGAGTCACTAGCGCCGACGCGATCATGCGCGTGGCACGACAGCGTGCGGGCCGCGGACGCAAGCGACCATGTCATCGTCGTGCAAGGGCCGTGCAAGAAGTCGGCCGCACTGTTTACCCATGACTTCTTTCGCACCCACTTCAGCACTCGCCGTCGAGGCGGACGGGCTGGTCAAGGTGTTCGGGGAACAGCGCGCCGTCGACGGTGTGAGCTTGGCGGTTCCGCAAGGCTCGGTGTACGGCGTGCTCGGACCGAACGGGGCCGGCAAGACGACGACCATCAAGATGCTCGCCACGCTGCTCCGGCTCGACGGTGGCAGCGCCCGCATCTTCGGCCACGACGTGGTCGCCGAACCGACGGCCGTGCGGTCGCTGGTCGGCGTCACCGGGCAGTACGCCTCGGTCGACGAGGACCTGTCCGCCACCGAAAACCTGATCCTGTTCTCCCGCCTGCTCGGCCTCAGCCGGACCGACGCCCGGCGCAAGGCGGCCGACCTGCTCGAGGAGTTCGACCTCGTCGAGGCGGCGACCAAGCCGCTCAAGAACTTCTCCGGCGGCATGCGGCGCAGGCTCGACCTGGCCGCCAGCCTGATCGCGACCCCGCCGCTGCTGTTCCTGGACGAGCCGACCACCGGCCTCGACCCGCGCACCCGCGCCCAGATGTGGGAGACCATCCGCAGGCTGGTCCGCGAGGGCGCAACGGTGCTGCTCACCACGCAGTACCTGGACGAGGCCGATCAGCTGGCCGACCGCATCGCGGTGATCGACCACGGCAGGGTGATCGCCGACGGCACCGCCGACGAGCTCAAGGCCTCGGTCGGCGGCTCGTCGCTGCACCTGACCCTGGCCGACCGGGCTCAGCTCGGCGAGGCACGCCGCATCGTCAGCGAGTTCCTCGCGGTCGACGCCGTGATCACGCCGGAGGCCGGTCGGCTCACCGCACCGCTGCAAGATGCCGGGATGACCGCCGATCTGCTGATTCGCCTGCGCGAGTGGGAGATCGGCATCGAAGAGATCACCGTCAGCAAGCCGAGCCTCGACGAGGTCTTCCTCACCATCACCGGCCGCCCGGCCGACGACGACACCGAACGGAGCGCGGCATGACTACGATCACCGCACCAGTTACGCCGCGCCGCGCGGCACCTGTCAACATTCCCGAGGTCAGCAACCACATCAGCGTGCGCAAGACCATCGAGAACTCGTTCACCATGGCCTATCGCGGCCTGCTGAAGATCAAGCACAATCCGGAACAGCTGTTCGACGTCACGGTCCAGCCGATCCTGTTCACCGCGTTGTTCGCCTACATCTTCGGCGGGTCGATCGGCGGGTCGGTGCACGACTACCTGCCGACACTCATTCCCGGCATCCTGGTGCAGACGGTGATCCTGACCTCGGTCGTCACCGGCACCCAACTGCGCGAGGATATGGACAAGGGCGTCTTCGACCGGTTCAAATCCCTGCCCATCGCCCGCATTTCGGCCCTGGCCGGTGCGCTGATCGCCGACATGGTGCGCTACACCATCGCGACGGTGCTCACCGTGCTGGTCGGGCTGGCCATCGGCTACCGGCCCGGCGGCGGTTTCGTCGGCGTGGTCGCCGCCGGACTGGTGATCATCGTGTGCTCGTTCGCGGTCAGCTGGATCTGGGCGCTCGTCGGCGTCACCGGCAAGAGTGCCTCTGGCGTGCAGGGCATTTCGATGATGATCATGTTCCCGCTGACGTTCATGTCCGGCGCGCTGGCACCGGTGAGCAAGATGCCGGGCTGGCTGCAGGGCCTGAACCACGCGAACCCGGTCTACTACATGGTCAACGCGGCCCAGGACCTGATGAACGGCAACATCTACGGCACCAACCTCGCCTACTCGCTGATCGGGTCGGTGGTGGTGATCGCCATCTTCGCCCCGCTGGCCGTCAAGGCGTACATGCGCCGGGCGTGACAACCGAAAACCGATGAGGGACAACGCAACGCCGGTCGACCATGGGTCGGCCGGCGTTGCGTCGTGTTCCGACCGGCACCGACATTCGGGCCCGATTGATTTCGCGGACAAGCAGATTCGCCGCTCAGCGCGCGTTCTGCAACTCCCCCATGATCTGCATGATCCGGTCCGACGAATCCCGCCGACGCATCCGCGCCACCTTGGCCCTGGCCTCCGCCAACGGGCCCGGGCCGAGCAGCCGGTCGACCAATTCGGCGTGCGTGGACCAGCGCATCGACGGAAAGTCCTGACGGCCGAAGACCCTCGGCGCCAACGCGAGCAGTTCCAGCCCACGTTCCTGATCCTGGTCGGCGGCGATCAGATACGACCCGATCGCGCAGGCGACCGCGCCGACCTGCGGCAGGTCCTGGAACTGCGTCATCGTCGGCAACATGAGATCGACCAGATCGTCGACGAGCTCGCCGCAGCCATCCACCGCGCCGTACAGCACGCGCGCGTCCAGTACGGCGGCGCCGAGCATGAGCCCGCTCGGTCCCGGATTGGCCTCGTTGCCCGGCCAGCCGGACAGCTCCAAGGCCCGTTGATAGCGGCTGAGCCCACCCTCGATATCGCCCTCGGCGAGCGACACCTCGGCGGAGCTCTGCATCATCGTGGCGAGGAGATGATTCTTGCCACGCACCGTGCCGTCGAGGTCCGACGAGCCTAGCGCGATCTCCAATTCGCGCCGGGCTTCCGGCAGATAACCAGCGCCGAGTAGCGACGCGACCAGCATCGCCCGGGTCTCGACGGTGTCCTCGTAGGCCCCCAGCCGCTGCAGCATGCCGAGCCCGCGGCGGTAGTGCCCCACGGCCTTGTCGTACTCGGCGATCTGGCCGTACACCTGGCCGAGGTGCCTGCACACCATGGCCACGCTCCAGACATTGTCCTGACCGACCATGTCGAGCGCGTGGACCGCATCGACCGTCGAACCCCGCACGTCGCCGAGGTTCTCCTTGATGTTCGCGCGCACAAGCAATGCGGTGGAACGGGTTTCGAGATCCTTCGACCGGATGGCATTCGCGATCAACCGGGCCAGCCCGCGGCCGTCGGAGCGGGTCAACACGATGCTGCCGACGAAGCGGTTGGCCACGCTGATATCGGCTCTGCTGCGCAGCAATCGGCGGATCCGTGTGCGCAGCCGTACCAGATCACGCGCGCTGGCCTGACTGAAGGCCAGGTGCAGGAACATCGTCTGATAGCTCATCAACACCAGGTCGCCGGGTGGCGCGTCCGGTCCGGTATCAGCCGGATAGAGGTCGGCGACCCGGGGCGCCCAGGCGACCACCTCCAGGTGCGAACCGCGCAGCACCCACAGCATGGAGACCACCGGGAACACCGTGTACGCGGTGGCGGCGTCACGTCGTTCGAGCGCATAGCGCAGTGCCGCAAGCAGATTGTCCAGCTCGGTGGCGACCGAGAGGGCGAGCTCGACCTGATCGCCGGTGAGATAGCGGGCCGCGGCGTCGGCGCAATAGTTCTTGGCCCACAACATCAATCGCTCGGCCATCAGGTCGGACTCGGCCGGGCAACCGGCCAGCTGTTCGTCGCCGTACTCGCGCACCGTCTCCAGCATGCGGTAGCGGGTGCCGAGGACCTCGTCGTCCAGCATGGTGAGCAGCGACTGGTTCACCAAGCCGTCTACCGCCGCCGCGACGTCGTCCACCGCCGGCCCGCTGACCACCGCCTCGGCCGCGGACAGCGTGAAACCCGCTGGGAATCGGCATAATCGGCGCAGCGCCACCTGCTGCGGGGCGTCCAGCAGATTCCAGCTCCAGTCGATCACCGCGTGCAGGGTGCGGTGACGTTCGGGCGAACTGCGATCACCGTGGCGCAGCAGCGCGAACCGATCCGCCAGCCGCAGATTGATCTCCTCGACACTCATCACCCGGACCCGCGCGGCGGCGAGTTCGATGGCCAGGGGCAGGCCGTCGAGGGTGTGGCACAGCTGCGCGACGATCTCGGGATCGAGCCGGACGCCGGGTCGCACCGACCTGGCGCGTGCCGCGAACAGCTCGGTGGCGGGCGAACCGGCCGCGTCGATGGTCAACGGCGGCAACGGGTATACCGCCTCGGCGGTGATCATCAGCGGCGCGCGGCTGGTGGTCAGCACGGTCAGCAGATCAGCGACGCCGATCAGGTCGGCGACCACCCTCGCGGTGGCGTCGATCAGATGCTCACAGTTGTCCAGGATGAGCATCATCGGACGCGCGGCGACCGCGTTGCGCAGACGCTGCCTGCTCGCCGCGACAACCTCACGATTCTGCAGGGGCGTGCCGAACGACGTGTCGCTCAGACCGAGCACCGCGCTGATCGCGGCCTCGATCTCGAGCACGACGTCGGTGTCCTCCGCACGGATCGATGCCAGCTCCACCAGCACCACCGAGCGGGTCCGAGCCGTCCGCGCGCCGACCTCGTTGGCGATCCGGGTCTTGCCGGACCCGCCGGGGCCGAGCACCGTGACCACCCGCGACGAGCGCAGCAGTGCGTCGAGCATGGTCAGATCGGCCTCGCGACCGAGCAGTGGATTGGGCGCGGCGCGCAGGCCGATCGCCGCGGGCATAACGAAATCCGCGTCGGGCAGTGGCGAGCCGCCGTTTCCGGAAGGTGTTGCCGCGCCGGGGGTTTGCGGAGCAGTCGGCGCTGCCGCAACGATCGGGCCGAGCGAATCGCCGCGCAGGATCGCGGTATTCAACTCCACCAGCGCCGGTCCTGGGTCCGCGCCGAGCTGCTCGGCCAGCCGAGTTCGGAAGGCGGCGAACGACTCCAGGGCCTCGTTGGGGCGGCCCGCCACGGCGAGCAGCCGCATCAGGGTGAGCTGATCAGGCTCGGCCAGCGGGTTGAGGCGCACCCGGAACCGGGCGATCCGCAGCGCGCCGTCGAGGTCGCCGGTCGACTCGCGCGCCGCCAGCTCGAGCGCGTCCAGTTCGGCGAGCCTGCTCGTCGCGAGGGCATGCAGCGCGTCCGCGACCTCACCCGGCGGCAGATCCGCGCCCGGCTCGCCGCGCCACAGCGCCCGCGCCTGCGCGACCGCGTCGAGGCAGCCCGTGTCGTCACCGGCGGTCCGGCAATCGCCGGCCAGGCGGGCCAGTTCGGCGACGCGGGTCAGATCCACCTGGTCCGCACGCAACGTCAGCCGATAGCCGGCCGGGCCGATCTCCAGCGCGCCGTCGGGCAGCGCGGAACGCAGCCGGGACACCTGGGTGTGCAGCGCGTTCATCGGTGCGCGCGGCGGCTGTTCGCCCCATACGTCGTCGATCAGGGACTGAGCGCTGCGGCTACGGCCGGGGCGCAAGGCCAAAGCGGCGAGCAACAGGCGGGAGCGGGCACCGGGTAGCGCGGTCAGCGCGCCGTCTCGGCGCAGCGCGATCTCGCCCAGCAGGGCGACCACGACTGGTTCACCTGCGGGCGCCCGCAACGCTTGACCGCGGCCATTCGGGCCGCGTTGATCCGACAACATCCCGCGGTAATCGTATGCGAGTAAGGCGGTCCGAGCCGACATGGTTTTTTACCCCATTTCCAGTGGTCGGTCGCCTACGCTGTCCGCATGGCTGAGTTCGAAGTGGTCCGGCAGGCCGTGATCTCGGCCGAGCCGTCGCGTATTCACGGGTTGATCGACAACCTGCACGAGTGGACGAAGTGGTCCCCCTGGGAGGACCTCGACCCGCAGTTGCAGCGCACCTACACCGGCCCGGACGCCGGTATCGGCGCCAAGTACGCCTGGATCGGCAACCGTAAGGCCGGTGCGGGCAGCATGGAGGTCGTCGCCAGCGCCGATCGCGAGATCGGCATCCGGCTGATCTTCGAGAAGCCGTGGCAGGCCACCAATCAGGTGCTGTTCGAGCTGAACCCGACCGAATCCGGCGCCACCGAGGTGGTCTGGCGGATGAGCGGGACGCAGCAGGGCCTGATGAAGGTGCTCTCCAAGATCCTGCCGACCGACAAGATCGTCGGCAAGGACTTCGAGAAGGGGCTCGCGCGGTTGAAGGCGGTCGCCGAGAGCAACGGGGGCTGAGCGCTCCACGCTGGCGCGGGGCGTCGGCTCTGAACGGCTAATGTCCGACCGCGACACTATGCTGCGGGGATGGCTACAGCAGCGCAATGGATCGAGGGCGCGCGTCCACGCACCCTGCCGAACGCAATCGCCCCGGTGCTGGCAGGCACCGGCGCCGCCGCCTCGCTCGACGGTGCCGTGTGGTGGAAAGCCGTTCTCGCGCTGCTGGTTTCGCTGGCCCTGATCATCGGCGTCAACTTCGCCAACGACTACTCCGACGGCATTCGCGGCACCGACGACGTGCGGGTCGGCCCGGTGCGGCTGGTCGGGCAGAAGTTGGCCTCGGCCGCCGCGGTGCGCAATGCGGCGATCCTGAGCCTTGGCATCGCCGCGGTGATCGGCCTGATCCTGGCCGCGACGACGGCGTGGTGGCTGTTGCTCGTCGGCGTGGCCTGCCTGGCCGGCGCCTGGTTCTACACCGGCGGCAGTAAGCCCTACGGCTACAGCGGCTTCGGTGAGATCGCGGTGTTCGTGTTCTTCGGCCTGGTCGGCGTGCTCGGCACCCAGTACGTGCAGGCGGAAAAGATCGACTGGGCGGGCGTGGTGCTCGCGGTCTCGGTCGGCGCATTCTCCAGCGCGGTGCTGGTCGCGAACAACCTGCGCGATATCCCGACCGACTCGCAGTCCGGAAAGGTCACCCTGGCCGTCAAACTCGGCGACCCGCGGACCAGGACGCTGCAGCTCGCGCTGCTCGCCATCCCGTTCATCGGCACACTGCTCCTGGTGGCGCGCACCCCGTTCGCATTGGTAGGCCTGCTGGCCATTCCGCTCGCGGTGCGCGCCAATGCGCCGGTCCGGTCCGGCAAGGGCGGCCTGGAACTCATTCCGGCGCTGCGCGACTCCGGCCTCGCGATGCTCGCCTGGTCGGCGCTCACCGCGTTGGCCATCAGCTTTGTGTGACGGACCTTTGTGTGACGGACCGAGCCGCGCTAGTCGTCGCCGTCCGGCACGAGGATGCCGAGCACCCAGTTGACGATCGAGACGATCAGGCCACCGATCACAGCAGCCCAGAAGCCGTCGACGCGCAGGCCGTAGTCGGTGGTCTCGGTGATCTTCGCGGTCAGCCACAGCATGAGCGCGTTGATCACCAGCAGGAACAGGCCGAGCGTGACGATCACCAGCGGCAGCGACAGCAGCTTGACGATCGGTTTGACCAGCGCGTTCACCACCGTGAACACCGCGGCGACGGCCAGCACGACGAGCACCTTGCCGACATTGCCGTTGTCCGCCGGACTGATGATGTCGATCTTGTCGACCCAGGCGGCGGCCAGCCAGATGGCCACCCCGTTGATGATCAACCGAATCAGAAGCTGCATGCGCCCATGCTAAAGCGAGTGCCTCGCCTGCGCTCGGCCCGGCGCGGCTGACGACGGACTTCGTCCGGCTGCGCATGTTATGCGACCGGGCGGACATGTGTCGTCTCACAACGCAATTCACGGCGGCCGCGCGGCGTGACCGCAGCGGGTTCCGCGAACATCGTCGATGCGCCGCGACGACACATGTCCCCCATCTCAGGCCGCGCGATCGAGCAGCGCGTGCACCTTGGGCCGCAGGTCGTGGATCGGCCCCGAGCCACCGAACAGGCCCACGGTGGTCTGGTTGGGCGCGCGCAGGATGCCGAGCAGCACGTGCCCGGATTCGATGGTCTTGTCCTTGCGGGCCAGCGCCTCCCGCAGGGACAACTCGAGCACCTTCTTCGAGTCGCTCGTGAACGGGATGTGGCCGTAGGTGACCGCGCGACCCCAACCGAACGGACCCCGCCGCCCCTCCGGTATCGGGCGGTCGAGCGCGTCCTCGCCGAAATTGGCCTGCAGCGACTCACGCACGGCGTCGAGGTCGATACCGATCGAGCGCAACGCCTCGGCGTCCTCCTCGCCCAGCGGTTCGCTCCCCAGCGGTTCGCCCTTGCGCTGCGCCGCCAGCGCGGTCATCACGCTCTCGTGCGTGACACCCGCCTCGGCCAAGAGCGCCTTCAGTTCCTCCTCGCCCTGCGACAGCAGACCGAGCAGCACGTGCTCGATCTCGATGTGCGGCGAGCGCAATTCGCGCGCGTCTTCCTGGGCCATCACGATGGCCGTCCGCGCCGACTTGGTGAACCGTTCGAACATCAGCGGTTCCTGCCTCTCTGATTGTGCTTCTGGTGGGCTGCCTGCTTGCTGACCTCGAGCGCCTCCGCGATCGCCTGCCAGGACCAGCCCTGTTCGCGGGCATTGGCTACCTGGATGGCTTCCAGACGTTCGAGCAGCCGCCGCAGTGCGAGCACCGCGCGCAGCCCGACCTTGGGGTCGGGGCTGCCCGCGGCGGCCGCCAGAGTGGTTGCTTCAGTCATGTCGTCAATTTTGATTGACGCACCGGGCGGATGTCAACAAAAATTGACGCGAAGGTTGTTCACGGTCGGCGAACACCCGACACAGCACGAAGGCCACCTTCGATCGGGTGGATGTCCCGAATGAAGGTGGCCTTCGGTTGATCAGGGTGGTTCGGTGCGCCTCAGCCCGCCCACTCGCCGGTGGCGGCGAACTTGTCAAGGATCGCGGTCGGTTCGACCAGGCTCAGGCCCTGCGACTCGACCCAGGCGTCGTCGAAATACGTTCCGGCATAACGATCTCCGCCGTCACACAGCAGGGTGACCACGCTGCCACCGCGACCGGCGGCGAGCATTTCGGCGATGATCGCGAACACACCCCACAGGTTGGTGCCGGTGGAACCGCCGACCCGACGGCCGAGCACCTTGCTCGCATACCTAGCTGCCGCAATGGAACCCGCGTCGGGCACGCCGATCATCCGATCGACCACCTGGCCGACGAACGACGGCTCCACCCGCGGGCGGCCGATTCCCTCGATGCGCGAGGACATTCCGGTCTCGTAGCCCGAGTCGGCGGTCTCGTAGCCGCCGTAGAACGCGGAGTTCTCCGGGTCGACCACGGCCAATTTCGTTGCGTGCCTGCGGTATCGGATGTAGCGGCCGATGGTGGCGCTGGTGCCGCCGGTGCCCGCGCCGACCACCACCCAGTCCGGCACCGGATGCGACTCCAACGTCATTTGCTCGAAGATGGATTCGGCGATGTTGTTGTTGCCGCGCCAGTCGGTGGCGCGCTCGGCGTGGGTGAACTGATCCATGTAGTGGCCGCCGCATTCGGCGGCCAGTCGCGCCGCCTCGGTGTACATGTCGGGCGGGCGCCGCACGAAATGGCAACGGCCACCCTGTGCTTCGATCAGCGCGATCTTCTGCGGCGAGGTGCTCGCCGGCATCACCGCGACGAAATCCAGGCCGAGCAGCTTCGCGAAATACGCCTCGCTCACCGCGGTCGAGCCCGACGAGGCCTCGACCACCGTGGTGCCCTCGGTAACCCAGCCGTTGCAGATCGCGTAGAGGAACAGCGACCGGGCCAGCCGATGCTTGAGGCTGCCGGTGATGTGGGTGGACTCGTCCTTCAGATACAGCTCGACATTCCACGCGACGGGCAGCGGGTACCGCAGCAGGTGGGTGTCGGCACTGCGCTGGGCGTCGGCGTCGATCAGCCGGACCGCGTTGTCCACCCAGTCGCGCGGGATGCTGCGATCACAGGACTTCACGATGCCCCCTGATTGTCCTCAGGGCCATCGCCGCGCAACCGGGCGCGCAGTTGCGCCTTGTCGTGGCGGCGGCGCTCGTCCACCACCGCGATGTCCTCGTTGACCCGCACGCGCAGCCGTTTGAACAGCATCAGCGACAGCGGCATGGCGATGATCAGGGCGAACAGGGCGGCGACCACCAGCGGGATGTCCACCTTGACCAGCCGGGCCAGCCCCACGATCAGCAGCGTGATCAGCACGACGAGGGCCAGCCTGGCGACCGTGTACAGACCGAGGTTGCGGGCAAGGCGCTGACCCGCGCCAGCGGTTTGCTGTCCTGGAGCACCATCCGGTGGAGTTGCGTCACTCACGTCGCTCAGCCTATGCGAAGCTGTTGCCCGCCCTCAGCGCGCGCCTGTCGCCGAGGTCGGCAGCATATCCGATTTGTCTATTACTTCCCCTTTACCAACAGTAGGTGGTTCGAGTACCTAGGGGTTTCAGTGCAACGATGACGCCATCTGATGAGGGAACTGTCGAGAACGGAGAGGTTTGCTATGAGTGCGATCACCGTCGGCGGCCAGGACACCCTGCTGACACCAGGGCAGGTTGCTGCCATGTTCCACGTCGACCCCAAGACGGTCACCCGATGGGCTCATGCCGGGCGTCTCGGGTCGTTGCGCACACCGGGCGGACATCGCCGGTTCCGCGAATCAGAGGTAATGCAGCTGCTCAAGTCGCTCACTACTGAGGCGACCGCACGCTGACTGCGGGCCGCGCGGGCCCATCGTGCCGGGGCCCGCGCCCACCCGGCGTATCTATTTCACGTCTGCGGTGTGCGAGAGCTACGCACGGGACTACCCTCGTAACCAGGAGGTGAGCGACGTGACGTACCTGTTGGCACTCATCGCGGTCGTGGCAGTCGCGGTGTTGTGCTGGAAAGCGTTCGGCCCCGAGAGAACTGCCGGACCGTCCGCAACCCACTCGCGTTCACCGCAACGCAAGCGCGTCGTCGGACCCGACGACGACCCCGAGTTCCTCTGGCGGCTATCCCGCCAGCACCGCAACGGAGACTCCGACTCCACTGAGCGCTGAGCGCTCGGCCCGGATCCCCTCCCGCGCATTACATCTCACCATCGGCGTAGTTGCGCGCGTGTAAGCCCTCGCTCGCACGCAGTCGATTCGCGAGCATCGCCAGGTAGTGCTGCGCCTCCACGGAGAGCCCGGCCGCCGTCTGCACCAGCTTGCGCAACGCACCGTCATTCAACTGCTCTACCAAACTCCCGTCCGCGTCAGCCACCGCAGCCGGGAGATAGGTGAAGTAATCGGAATCCAAGAGCCCGCTCCTCAACCGTCTGTGCGCCGGGTCAGCGCATCGCCTGTAGACAGGACACGGCGTTTCGCGGAACGGCACGCCGGGTAGCACGTGATCTGTGCCACTGTTTGCGCGCTGGCTATTACCCGAGAAGCTCAGTGATGCCGGACACTATTCCGAAAACGGACTCTTCGGCCGAACTAATTCCAGTGAAGTCACGCTGACCATCCCCCCACCGGTCGCCCGCGAATCGAAGCCGGCCCGCTGAGGTTTGCCGCCGTCGGCTCAATCCGCACTGACCCGCCCCGCACACCCCGCTCGGCCGCGATCTCGACCACCCGCCTCGAACCGCCCCAACGCCACGGGCCGAGTGATTCCGGAAGACCGAGCCAGTGGTCGACACAGCCCGGCACCCGACCGATGGCAAATTATGGCGGCAAGCCGAATCAGCGAACCGTGAGGTATTCAATACTGAAAGGTAATAGATACTGCAAGGTCCGAATACCGACAGGTTTCCTTTTCCGGCCCGGTCCGATTTTTAGAGCAAAGTTTTGCGGCATTTACCGCGCGTCACGCACCAGCAGTGTGTAATCTCTGGAATTCTTGAACCCCTGATACGACAAGTGGTGACGCAGTGATCGGTGTTGACGGCTGTCTGGAACGCATCATGGACATTCCCGGTGCGCGCAGCGCGACCCTGGTGGATGGCGCGAGCGGCCTGGCAATTGCCGCGGCGGGCCGGCACGACGTCGTCGACCAGCACGAAGGTGCCGCGGCCACCACCGACGTGATGCGCGCGGTGCTCGACTGCCCCGCGCTGACGACCGGTCGCGACGGCGAGGACCTCACCGAGCTCATCGTCTGCGGTACCCACGGATTCCATCTGCTCAATCTGGTGAACGGCGACTTCGACGGTCGCCTTTTCATGCACGTCCTATTCGACGACGACACCGGAAATCTGGCGATGGCGCGATTCCGGCTCCGCGGAATTCTCGCCGAATTCGTCGGGCCAGGTCATGACCGTTGAACTGACCGACGAACTGCGGCGACTGGAAATAGCGAAAGGCACCGGCGTGCTATTCGTCGGCGACGGCGCATTTCAGCTCACCGAGGGAGCGATCACCTCGGCCGACTGCCTGCGCACGAGCGGACTTGCCCGGCTCGTGATGGAGGCAGGCGTGGCGACCGCGGACGACTGGCGCCGAGCCGAGGGTGGCGACGCCGGCCGATTGCTGGAACAGCCGAGGCTGGAAACCCTGGCAATGCTCTCGGTATTCGATGCCGCCTACTTCCTGCTCGCGTCACCTTCGGTGCCCGAATTCCGGCCCGCGCCACCACATTGGCTCGCCACCGTCTGCCGGATCACCCCGCACGTACTTGTCCACGAGTGCGAGCGGCGCGGTGATCCCGAGTCGACGCCATGGCCCGCGCAGCTGGTCGATCGCGCGCCGGTCGTACCCGTCCGCCGCGGCAGGCGCCGGCGCGTCGTCCTCACCGGCGGCCAGGCCGAAGTGCTCGCCGCCGCGGACGCTCGACGCAGCGTCGCAGGCATCGGCGACTACCTCGGCCGGACCAGCTACGGGTGTCTGGTCGCGGTGCGGGAACTGACCGCGGCCGGGCTCATCGAGCCACCCGTCCAGGTCATGCCCGCCGAATCGCCGACCGCCCCGCCGGTCATCGAGGCGACGCCACCACCCCGCCGACGCCGGGTGCGACCGACCGCACCGGTTCCGGCCCCGGACCGCTGGAAGCCGGTCGACCCCGACTTGCTTGTCCGCCTGCGGGCTGCTTTGGAGGACGCGTGACCGCGCGGAAAAAACTGCTCGGCGAACTGATGGGAAGGTTGACCAAGGTGTCGATGTCCGGACCCGAACCGAACGCCGCGGTGCTCGCGGAGTTGACGGCGCTACGCGAACGCGTGCCGAGGCTGACCGGAACGGTGGTGGCGTCCAGCGACGGATTACTTGTCGCGCACGATCTACCCGCGCATATCGAGCCCGCCGGAATGGCCGCGCTGGCCGCCGCGCAGCTTTCGCTGTCCTATCGGTTGGCGATCACCGCGAACGGCGGCGGGTTCCACGAGGTCGTTGTGCACGGCACCGAGGGGCACGTTGTCGTCTACGCGGCGGGCTGGACCTCATTGACCGTTTTGGCGGGCCCCGAGGTGAACGTCGGCAGGCTGCACCTGGAGTCCCGGCCGGTGGCCCGCACGATCGCCGACCACATGGCGGCCATGGCGAACAACCTCGGCAAAGACCAGGGACCGAAAACCCAAGGAAAGGAATAGGCATGTCCAACCTGGATTTGTCACTGAAGGACATGATGGTGATCGACGGCGCGCTCGGCGCCGCCGTCGTCGACTACAACAGCGGCATGGCGCTAGGCACCCTCGGCAGTTCCAAGGCGCTGGACCTTCAGGTCGCCGCTGCGGGCAACACCGAGGTCGTGCGCGCCAAGATGCGCACCATGGAACAGCTCGGCCTGGCCGACAACATCGAAGACATCCTCATCACACTATCCGGCCAGTACCACATCATCCGCCCGATGACCGGCCGAAAGTCCAAGGGCCTGTTCCTCTATCTCGCGCTGGACCGCAACCGAGCCAATCTCGCACTGGCCCGCCACCGCCTCAAGGGCATCGAGGAAGACCTGGAGGTGTAAGCAGGGGCACCCGCCCCGGTGGCCGGCAGCCCCGCCCTCGTGCCCGATCGAGCTGCGGGGCTGCCGCTTGTCCACCTGACATTCCCATGGCGAATAAGCCCAAACCTGTTGCGACCCAACAGCGCCCGCTCAGCGTGGTGCCATCGACGAGACCGCTCAGTTCAGTCCCGCGTAGGAGTGCAGGCCGCTGATGACCATGTTGATGAACATCGGTCCCTGCGTTTGTGCTGGTGGGCTGGAACTGACGCGGTGGGCCTGACCTGGGGATTCTGGGCTGTGGCGTTGGCTGAATAGGGCATCGGTGGGTGCCACTGCGTACTGATTGCGTACCAAAGCTGCGGGAATGACACCCCCGCGGCTTTGTCGTGCCCGGACACATCCCGGCGACTTCCCTTCCCCTGCTTCCTCATACTGGCGACCCCTGAGCGGAGGGAGGTCGTGTCAAGGGCGTTCTTTCCCTTGACTCGTCCGAGTGAGGTCAGACAATTGGGCCATGAGGAGGCAGGGATCTACGAAACCACGCGCAACCACCTCGACACGGCGCCGGCCGATTCCTCGCTGACTCCAATGATCGGCACCACAGCCAGTCACCCCGTTACGAGCTCCGCGGCTTCGATCCTGGCTGCGGAGGTAGGTCGGGAACGGCTCTCGTCGTGCCCACACTTACTCGGATATGCCCAAAGCGACCAAGAGTGTCATGGAGCTGACCTTGCGGGCGCGGTAGCGCCCGCCGTAGGCGCTCCTTGATTCTCAATGGCGGAATTCGGCAGCAACCTGCGTAGGCGAGTTCTCGCGGTTCGCGCGTCTACACATCCGTTCGATCCGCGCAGTCCGCAGGATCGAATAGGAGAGTGTGCGCCGAACGGGTTGGTGTGCCGTTGCGGTGTTGATCGGTCCGCTCTGACTCGAGGAGGGTTACATAATGATTCGCACAACGTTGGCAGCTTTGGGAAGCGGCCTACTCGTCGTGGTGGCTTGCGCCGGTCTTGCCACCGGTGCGGCGTCGGCGCAGGTCCCGGACTTCGGTGTGATGAAGGAGCCAGTGGCTAAGTCGCAAAAACCGGCCGTGTCGGACTCTGGGAAACCGGGGAAGGACAAGCCGGGTAGCTCGGCAGGCAAGGGGAAGGACAAGCCGGGTAGCCCGGCAGGCAAGGGGAAGGACAAGCCGGGTAGCCCGGCGGGCAAGGGGAAGGACAAGCCGGGTAGCCCGGCGGGCAAGGGCAAGAGTGGCAGCTCGGGCATGGGTGCGGAAATAGAGGGCGGCAAAGACTCCTGCCAGGGCGATTCCGGTGGCCCAATTAGCGCTATCGGTGAGGGTTGCTGACGACGAATAGGTTGGGGATCGCTGGATGCTGCGGGTCCGAGGGAATCTGTTGTGCTTCAACGGTTTCGGGCCTAGCGATGGCGTAGGGCAGACACACCTCTTTCCGGGGGGGCGATGGACATGGTCCACACATCGCGCCCAGGGAGGAGGTGGTGGGTTTGGCGAAACATCGCCGGAAAAAGCAAGAGGCTCCGGTCGATTACGGCACCGTCTTGGTAGGTGCTGCCGTGATCGCCGGAGCGCTCGTGCTGGTCCGCTGGTTGCGGGCTAAGGAAGGCATCGCCCGCGGCTTCATGGATAGCACCAACCTCAGCGGTGTTGACCTTGGCAATCTTTCCACCAATAGGCAGGACATCGGCCGCGCGGGCAACTTTCGCAAGCGCAGCATCGAATACCGCACCCTCGAACATGGAGTGGCTGTAGATCGTTGCAGGACTGGGCAGCTGGCGAAGGAACGCCAACGCGTCGAGTCCCTCAACGTGGTGCAGCACAGCCATCGGGGTCACCTCCCGACTTACCGCATGGTCGAAGTCGACAGGTTCCCAGCAACACGGAAGAAGCCGGGATGGCTTGGCGACTTCAAGCCATAGATCGACGATCGCGGCGCGTTGCTCTGAGTGGAGAAGGTCTCCTCTGGTGGTGGAACCCGAGAGGATGAAGTAGTCGACCCATGTCCCGGCAGCTCGTTCGGCATAGCGACGGGTGGCGGGGAAGTCAACGGCGCCACCGCTCTTCCGGATGGTGAGCCGCGGGCACGACGACGTCGAAAGGGGTCACCGGGACTCCACCGTGCGGAGGATCGCGTCGGCACATGCAGTGGGGGCTAGCGCTCCGGTGTCGGCGCTGATATCGGCATCGGCCAACGGGGGTGTGGCGTCCCATGCCGCAAGGCGAGCGTCAACGTCACCAGTGTCTCGGTCGATGATTCGCGATCGTGCGATGTCGCGTGGACACCAGAGTTGGGCGACGGTCCAGGCCGATCCGGGAGTCGCAGCGCGTACGGCGGTGATGACTTCTGGCTGTCCGGCATGTACGACCGGGATCAACCCGCTGTCGAGCATCTGAACCAGGCTCGGCCGGTCGGCGGGCACCTGTCCTCGATGTTCGTCACCTTGACGATGGACAGCTACGGCAAGATCCACGCCGACGGCGCAGTCAACGACAAAGGCCAACCCTGCTCGGACGGCTCCCCGGTCGACCCCGAGCACTACAACTACCCCCGCGCGGCCCGCGATATCGTGTTCTTCTCCAAGCTGGTCGATCGCTGGATTCAGAACCTGCGCCGCTGCGTCGGCTACGACGTGCAGTACTTCGCAACGGTGGAACCCCAGCGGCGTGGTGCCCCGCACCTGCACATCCTGATCCGTGGTGTGGTTTCCCGCGAGATCCTCAAGCAGGTCACCGCGGCTACCTACCATCAGGTGTGGTGGCCTCGCTTCGATGCCGAGGACCAGGTGTACGGCGGTACGCACATTCCGGTGTGGGATCACAAGAAGGCCACCTTCGTAGATCCCGAAACCGGTAAGGCGCTGACCTATTGGGATGACGCGCTGGACATCCTCGACGCTGTCGATGACCTCGAGCCTGCGCATACGGTGCGGTTCGGGCCGCAGATGGATCGCAAGCAGATCACCGGTATCGCGGGGGGCGGGGACGGAAAAGGCCGGTCGGACCATCGGCTACGTCACCAAGTACCTGGTGAAGTCGATCGCGGAAATCGTTGAGCCGCAATCGGATCGGGCGACCGAGCATTACGACCGGTTGCATGCGCAGTTGCAGCACACCCCGTGTTCGCCTCGCTGCGCGGTCTGGCTGAAATACGGCATCGTCCCCCAAGGTGCCAGCGACAAGACGGTGCCGGGTCGCTGCCGGGGCAAAGCACACCGCCGCGACACTCTCGGCCTGCCTGGTCGTCGTGTGCTGGTGTCGCGCAAGTGGTCCGGCAAAACCTTGATGGATCACAAGCAGGACCGGGTCGAGTTTGTTCGGCAACTGCTCGCCGACGCCGGAATCACCAAACCGGACACGAGTCACTTCAAGGTGACGCCGGTCGAACCGGGCGATAAGTCCCGGCCCCTGCGTGAACATCTGATCCTGGGTTCGATCGCGAAACGTTCGACGTGGCGTGCGGAGTACGTCAAAGCGCAGCTGGCAGCCGACCCACCACCGGAGCCACCAGAAACTTCGGCAACTTCAGCAACTCAGCGAGTAGCAGCGTAGGGAAGAGGGAATCGGCATGTTTGAAGATGAGACTTACCTGCGGGCGAAGGACTGCGAAGCGTTGACTGGGATTCCGGAAGCGACATGGCGGTGGTGGGCTCATGTCGGGCAGGGACCTGCCAGCTTCAAACTCGGAGCGCGCCGACGCGTCTGGCGCAAGTCGGTCGTACTGGCCTGGATCGCAGAGCAGGAAGCAAGTGCCGTCCTCGGTGATGCCGCATGACCGGGGTTCGCCGAAACCGTCGCGCAGGCGTAGAGGACCTATGGACCAAGGACGAACGGCAGCCAGACGGCACAGTGTTGCGGGTTCCCTCCAAGCTCGACGGCAAGGGAAAGCGTTGGCGCGCACGCTATGTCGATGACGGTGGTATCGAGCACAGCAAGCGATTCACCCGGAAGACGGATGCGAAGGCGTGGCTCGATGCGCAGGTTTCGAGCCTGGTACAGGGCATTCACGTTGCACCGCGTGACTCCCAGCAGGCCGTGGAGCAGTGGGCCAACGACTGGCTGAAGGGGTACGCGAACCATCGCGAAAAGACTGTCGAGCTGGCGGGCTGGCACGTCAAGAAGATCAACGCTGGGCTCGGGTCGCTGCAACTGTCAGCAGTTCGGCCCTCCACCGTGAAGAAATGGATGGTTGCGCTCAAGGCCGAGGGCCTGGCCGACAGCTACGTCTACAGCCTCCACTCGCGGCTGGCTCAGATCCTGGGCGACGCGATGCACGATGGGCTGTTGGCGCGCAATCCATGCTCGCGGCGCACATCACCGAATACGGGACAGCAGAAGGTCTACGTGGCTACATCAGAACAGGTCTGGGCGCTGCATGATGCGATGCCTGCCCGCCTCAGGGTTGCGGTGCTGCTCGGGTCGTTCGTGGGGCTGCGTGTCTCGGAGGCCGCCGGACTTCGGACCAAAGGATGTCGACTTCGGCAACGGTGTCGTCCAGCCTGAAGTGCAGTGGCCAGCGCGTCCACTCGAGACCGAGTCGAGTGCCAAACCGGTGCCGGTACCGCCGGAACTCGTCGCGATGCTGGAGGAGTCGGCGCGGACGTTCCCTGGCGAGAACCTCGTGTGCGACGAGTTCGGCAAGCCGGTCTCGCCGTGGGTGATCGGATGGCACCTGCGGGCGGCGAAGGCGAAGGTTCCGGGTCTGCCTGAGGAGTTCAGCTTTCAGGACTTCCGCCACTTCTACGCGTCCCTGCTGATCCGTCGCGGCGCTGACATCAAGGCCGTGCAGGCTCGCCTTCGCCACGGCAGCGCGATCACCACCCTGCGCTACTACGCCCATCTGTGGCCCGACGCAGACGAGACAACCCGTCTCGCGGTCGGTGCTGCGATCCGGGATTGGCCCGGTTCCACTGCGTACTCACTGCGTACCGAAGCCGATGAGCTGGGTTCTACCGATGATGGGGACGACCCGAATCCGCAGGTAGAAGCCGCTCAGTTCAGTCCCGCGTAGGAGTGCAGGCCGCTGATGACCATGTTGATGATGAAGAGGTTGAAGAGCATGGCTATGAAGCCGGCGATGTTGATCCAGGCGGCCTTGGTGTCGCGCCAGCCGGAGGTGGCGCGGGCGTGCAGGTAGGCGGCGTAGAGGACCCAGGCGATGAAGGAGCAGGTTTCTTTGGGGTCCCAGCCCCAGAAGCGGCCCCAGGCGGCCTCGGCCCAGATGGCGCCGAGGATGACGCCCGCACCGAAGAGGGGGAAGCCGATGATGGTGGCTTTGTAGGCGAGGCGGTCGAGGGTGCGGGCGTCGGGGAGGCGGCGCGCGATGACGCCGAGGATGTTGTTCGACTCCTGGCCTTCGGGCTGGCGCAGGCGGTAGAGGAACAACATGCTGGAGACGCCGGCGAAGAGGAAGACGCCGCTGCCGATGCTGACGATGGTGACGTGGATGGGCAGCCAGTACGACTTCAGCGCGGGGACAACGGGAGCCGCGTCGGCGTAGAGGATGGTGCCCGCGAGGAACAGCAGGATGACGACCGGGATGAGCAGGAAGACCCACATCGACCGGTAGCGCTGTTCGCGCAGGAACAGCGCGCCCATCAGCACCGCGGCCGCGGTGGCCATGGTGACGAACTCGTACATGTTGCCGAGCGGGAACCGGTGGGTCGCGAAGCCGCGCAACACGATCGAGCCGATGTGCAGCGCGATGGCGACGACCAGCACCGAGAACGCCATGTTGCCGAGGCGCTCGGACATCGACTTCTCCGGCGGGCCGACGACGCGACCCGGCACCGCGGGATCGCTGGCCGGTCCACCGACCGAGACGAGTTCACGCTCCGCGACCTGACGGCTGCGCGCGGTGGCGTACTGCCAGATCAGCAGCACGAGCACCAGCGCGTAGACCACGATCGCGGTCTTGAACGAGAAATCGCTGTAGCGCGCGATGGTCTCGTTGATCGGCATCTTTACTCTCCCGTGGTCTTCGCGTCCGTCGCCGAATCGGGCGTGGCGTCCAGCAGGCGCGCGCGTAGTCGGTCGAACTCACTGCCCCAGCCCGCCTGATCGGTCCGAGCCAGCCCGCCCATTTCTACTACGGTGCGTCGTTTGCCCAAGGTACCGGCTGGCTCCTCGGCGGGGTAGACCCGGACCCAGATCCGGCGCCGCTTCACCAGCAACGACACCAGCAGGCCGAGCATCATGGTCACCGCGCTCACCAGCACCCACTGCTGCGCCGGATCGTGCGACACCTGCAGGTTCGCGAATTCCTGTGCGCCGTCGAAGGTCACCCTGGTGCCGTTGGGCAGGCTGGTCGACTCGCCGGGGCGCAGGTTGACCCTGGCCTCCTTGGTCAGTCGACCCTGCTTGACCTGCTCGGGATCCAGCGCGAACAGCGACTGCGGCTTTCCGGTGTCCAGCCCGGTGTCGCCGCGATAGATGTCGACGGCGACGGCCGGATCGTTCATCGTCGGGAACGACGAGGTCATCAGGCTGCCGTGGAACAGCGCGGTCGGCGCGAACAGGCCCTCGATGGCGATCTGGTTCTTGCGCCGCTCCTCGTCGGTGGCGTACATGCCGCCGGGCGGATCGATCCGCAGCACGCCGCTGGACAGGAAGGTCCGCGCGTCGTCGGGCCGCCACTGCAGCGACTCGGTGCGGGTCTGCCCGTTCGGGAAGGTGACGGTGAAGGTCGGCGCGAAACCGTGGCCCTGCAGATAGATTCGGTCGCCCGCCACCCGCAGTGGATGGTTCACCTGGATCGCCGTCGAGCGCCAGGTGTTGCTCTGCAGATCGGCGCCTGCCTGGTATTCGATGTTCGAGGTGAACATCTCGGCCTGACCGTTCTCCAGGTAGTCGGCCTTGAAATCCTTGACCCGCACGCAGATCGGCGCCATGCCGGTGCCGTCGTTGACGTTGCCCGCCTTGAACGAGTCGAAGATGGCGGGCGAGGTGGTGCAGAAGCCCGGTCCGTTGTTCGCGATGACGATCACGTTGCCCTCGTAGCCGAACAGCTTGCCGACCGCGATGGCGACCAGCAGGCAGACCAGCGCGAGATGGAAGACGAGGTTGCCGAGTTCGCGGGTGTACCCCTTCTCCGCGGCGAGGGTGATCTCCCCGTCGCGAGTGCCGGGCCTGACCTCGGTTCGCCAGCCGCGCAACTCTTTCCGAACCCGCGCGACGACTTCGTCGGGCGTCTCGTCGGCGCTGCCCGCGTAGTGGTGCGGCAACCGGCTGAGGTTGCGCGGCGCCCGCACGGGCGGGGTGCGCAGCGCGCGATAGTGATCGAAGCAGCGCGGCAGGATGCAGCCGACCAGCGAAATGAACAGCAGCACATAGATGGCCGTGAACCAGAAGCTGCCGAACACGTCGAACAGCTCGAACCGGTCCATCCACGGACCGAGCGTCGGCCGGTTCGCGATGTACTGATCGACCTTCTGCTCGTTGAGGTTTCGCTGCGGCAGCAGTGCGCCGGGAATCGCGCCCAACGCGAGCAGGAACAGCAGCACCAGCGCGGTGCGCATGCTGGTCAGTCCACGCCAGGTATTGCGGACAAAGGCCCACACCCTGCCGAGCGGGGATTGCCGGGCCACGGGTGCCGGTTCGGTCAGCGGTTTTTCCGGCCCACCCGTCGCCCGACCACCACCCCTCATCGAATCAATGCTGTTCATACTCATATCGGCAGCACAACCTCGGAAACGAACGCGTCGCGCACCCAGCCGACGAACTGGTCCCACACCCCGGTGACCAGCGCGGCGCCGACCGCGACGAGCAGCATGCCCCCGATGATCTGGATGGTGCGCGAGTTACGGCGCAGCCAGCCGACACCGCGCAGCGCGCTGGCCGACCCGAACGCGAGGATCACGAACGGCAGGCCGAGCCCGAGGCAATAGGCGACGATCAACGCCACCCCGCGCGCCGCGGTGGTCCCATCGGTGCCCGCGGCCACCGCCATCACGCCGGACAGCGTCGGCCCGAGGCACGGCGTCCAGCCGAGCGCGAAGACGCCGCCGAGCAGCGGCGCGCCCGCGATGCTGGTCAGCCTGCGCGGTTCCATCCTGGTGTCGCGCTGCAGCGCGGGGATCAGGCCGATGAAGACCAGACCCATCAGAATGGTGACCACGCCGCCGATGCGTTGCAGCAGTTCACGATTCACGTTCAGCGTCTGAATGACCCCGAAAACCGTTGCGGTGGCGAGCACGAAGACGACGGTGAACCCGGCGACGAACAGCCCCGCCGCACCGGCCACCCGCATCCGGCCCGCCCGCGCGGCCTGCTTCGCCGACTCGACGGCCACCGAACTCGATTGCGCCCCGGCCGCTTGCGCGGGTGTGGCGGGCGGCGCCTCGGCACCGACGAGTCCGGCGAGGTAGGACAGATAACCGGGCACCAACGGCACCACGCACGGCGAGGCGAAGGACACCAGCCCGGCGAGCAGGCAGGCGCCCAACGCGAGCAGCAACGGTCCGGTCGCGGCGGTCTGCTGGAACGAATCCCCTACGGCGGCGAGCACCATCAGCGCGCCACCGCTGTTACGCGGGGACTCAAGCGCCCTCCCCCTCCGGCGTCTCCTCGGCCGGGTCGGTGTCGCCGCGCAACACAACGCGCTGTTCGGTGCTCTCGGCGTCGAACAGCACGCCGAAGTCGAGCAGCGAGTCCGCCGCTACGCTGCGCGGCACGGTGGCGATGCCCTTCCATCGGTCGTCCACGGCCCAGGCACCACCGATTCGGCGGGCGCCCTGCCGGTGGCGACAGGCACGCAGGGTACGGGTACGACGATCGCGATTCACTGTGCTTCCTCCGAGGCGAGTCTTTGAACAATCGGTTGCAGATCGTCGGCCAGCAGGGGGCGCAGGAACACCGCGGCGACGCGGTGCTGACGATCCAAGATCAGGGTGGTGGGAATGACACTGGTCGGGAAATTGCCACCGAGGGCGAGCAGGGTGCGCATGGACGGGTCGTAGATGGACGGATAACCGACCTTGTTGTCGACGACGAAGTCCTGCGCCTTGTCCTGCTGCGGGTCACGGACGTTGATGCCGAGAAAGGCGACGCCGTTGTCTTTCGTTGCCGCATAGACCTTTTCGAGCGCGGGCGACTCCGCGCGGCAGGGTCCGCACCACTGGCCCCACAGATTGAGTACCACGATTTTGCCCGGATAATCCTCCACCGAGGTGGTTTTGCCCGAGGTCATCAGGTCGGGTCCGGCCAGCTTGCCGATGGTGCCGCGCGAGCTCGGCGGGTCGTAGAAGATGTCGGTTTTGCCGCCGGGCGAGACGAATTCGAAGGTGCCGCCGGAGGCCACCGCGTCCTTACCGCCCGAGCAACCGGCCAGCGCCGCGACCAGGGCGACGCAGGCGAGCAGGACGGCAACGACCCGCCGTGCCGAGGCGGCAGGCGGTGCGACGGACGCGGTGCGCCAAATCATGCGCCGTGTACCGACGGGTCCGAGCCACCGGCGGGCTCGGAGTACACGATGTCGACGAGCGTGTCGCCCTGGTAGACCAGCGAGGTCAGCGACGCGAGCGAGCATTGCCGCTGGCGCGGGTCGTGCCAGAGCCGCTGGCCCTGCAGGAACCGGCGCAGCGTCCAGACCGGCAGCTGATGCGACACCAGCACCGCCTCGCGCCCGGCCGCCTCGACCCGCGCCTTGTTCACCGCGGCCAGCATGCGGTGCGCGATCTGCAGGTACGGCTCGCCCCAGGACGGGGTGAACGGGTCGCGCAGCTTCCACCAGTGCCGCGGCTTGCGCAGCGCGCCGTCGCCGACGGAGACCCGGAGGCCCTCGAAGGTATTGCCCGCCTCGATCAGGTTCTCGTCCGTCCGCACGATCAGATGATGTTGTGCCGCAATCGGTTCCGCGGTTTCCTGGGCCCGCTGCAGCGGCGAGGCGATGACCACGGCGATGTCGTGATCGGCCAGCGCCCGCGCGACGGCGCCGGCCTGCGAGCGGCCGGTGACCGACAGGCTGAAGCCGGGCAGCCTGCCGTAGAGGATCCCGTTCGGGTTGTGCACCTCGCCGTGGCGCAGCACGTGCACGATCGTCTCCACCGGCGCGGTGCCACCGTCGTGGATCCGCTGTTCCTTCGCGGCACTCGGCTTCGGCTCGGAATCCGTTGCGGCGCTGTCGCTTTCCGTTACTGCGGGATCGGCCGGACCCGATGCGGCGGCGGCGAAGTGCGCGCCCGCGTCGATCACGGTCGAATCGGCGTCGGCGTCCACGACCGGCCCGGCACCAAGGCCGGCGATCGCCCCGGCGGCAGGCTCGGTACTCGGCTCGGCGGCACCGGATTCAGCGACCGGAGCCGCGCCGAGCCCAGCGACCGACCCGGCGGTGTCGGCAGCTGCCTCGGCGGCTTCGGTGGCGGACTTGGCTAGCTCGCGCTTGTCGGCATCGGGCTGATCGTGATCGGAGCTCACGCGCGGGATCCTTCGGGAGTGGCGGCCGCGGCCGCGTGTGCGGCGGCGGGCAGGGCGGCGGCGATGCGGTCGAATGCGTCCTCGTCGAGTGCGGCGGAGACGAACCAGGTCTCGAACGCGCTCGGCGGCGCGTACACGCCACCGTCGAGCAGCGCGTGGAAGAAGGCTGGGTAGCGCCAGGTCTGGCTCGCCTTGGCGGCGGCGTAGTCGGTGACCGGGCGTTCGGCGAAGAACACGCTCACCATATTGCCTGCGAACTGCACCTGATGCTCGACGCCTGCGGCACTGAGCGATTCGCCGAACAATGCGCCGAGCCGCTGCGCGTTCCGTTCCAGCGCGGCGTACACCGCGTCGTCGGCGGCACGCAGCGTGGCCAGGCCCGCGGCGACCGCGACCGGGTTACCGGAGAGCGTGCCTGCCTGGTAGACCGGGCCGAGCGGGGCCAGGTGGTTCATGATCTCGGTGCGGCCGCCGAACGCGGCGGCGGGCAGGCCACCGCTCATCACCTTGCCGAAGGTGTAGAGATCAGCGACAACGCCCTCGCGGCCGAACCAGCCCGCGCGGCTCACCCGGAACCCGGTCATCACCTCGTCCATGATGAGCAGCGCGCCGTTGTCGGCGGTCAGCGTGCGCAGGCCCGCGTTGAAGCCGGGCAGCGGCGCCACCGTGCCCATGTTGCCCGCGGCGGCCTCGGTGATCACGCACGCGATCGCGCCGGGGTGCGCGGCGAACGCGGCGGCGACGGCGTCGAGGTCGTTGTAGGGCAGCACGATGGTGTCGGCCGCCTGCGCGCCGGTGACGCCGGGCGAGGTCGGTAGCCCGAGGGTCGCGACGCCGGAGCCCGCGTCGGCGAGCAGCGCGTCGACGTGGCCGTGGTAGCAGCCGGAAAACTTGATGATCTTGGCGCGGCCGGTGTAGCCGCGGGCCAGCCGCACCGCGCTCATGGTGGCCTCGGTGCCCGAGTTCACCAGGCGCACCCGTTCCACCGGATCGACCCGCTCGATGATGGCCTCGGCCAGTTCGATCTCCGCCTCGGTGGGCGCGCCGAAGGACAGGCCGCCGACCGCGGCCCGCTGCACCGCCTCGACCACCGCGGGATGCGCGTGCCCGAGAATCATCGGGCCCCACGAGCACACCAGGTCGACGTACTCGTTGCCGTCGGCGTCGACGAGGGTGTAGCCGTGCGCGGACGCGATGAATCGCGGTGTGCCGCCGACGGAGTTGAAGGCCCGCACCGGAGAGTTGACACCCCCGGGAATCACCGAGCACGCCCGGTCGAAGAGCTGAGCAGAAACCGGCACCGATGCGCTGGTCACGCGCGGAGAAGAACTCACGACCTCCAGTGTCTCAGCCCGATCGGAACGGGTCGACGACAGGGTGTGCGGCCTCGCGCATTCGCGGCTCGCAAGCGCTCTGTAGTGGGCGTGACGTAGACCGCAACACGCCGGGCCGCTGTTTACGCCGTATTCGATCGCCCCGAGATTGCTGATGCGTAATCTCGAGCGTCACCATTCATCTGCCCCGGAGGATTTCTATGCGGTTTGCCATGGTCAGTGCTGCTGTTTCCACCGCGCTCGTCGGTGCGGCCGTCGTGTTCGGCGCCGGTACGGCCGCCGCGGTGGAGCCGGTCGCGCAGCCCGATCGGATCGGCCTGCAACTGAGTCATGAGGAGACCAAGTCGATGGCCGACGGCCCGATCCCGGCCGTGGTCACCATGTTCGTGCCGCTCAACCGGATCGGCGTCGGCCTGAAGGCGGACACCGGGATCTACAAGGACGAGAACGGCGGCGTGCACGCGTCGCTGCGGCAGGCGATCATGGAGGCGGCCAATCATTCCGACGGGACGATCACCCTCTTCGTCAACGCCCCTGGCACCCGCAACGGCCGCGTGCTCGACATGTATCAGAACTGGAACTGAGCCACGCTCAGCTGTACATGCACGGCGCCTGGGCCGAAATGGTGTGCAGGTAGCACATGAACGCGTTGTACGGGCCCGCGGAACCGGAATCCGGCACCAGCACCGGTGCGTCGACCTGACTCATCGAGGTGTCGCCCGCGGGCTCGAGCGGAAGTCCGGGGTTCGCACCCGCCGGCCCGGCACCGATCCCGATCGCGGCGGTAATCGCCAGTGCGGCACAGACTTTCACAGCAAGCCGATTCATCAAACCCAATCCTAGGTGTAGTCACACGATTACGGCCGAAATACTAACGGGCGCACACAGATTCTTGTCCGTCACGCCTGATATCCAGGCCCGACTCGGGTGCCGCGACGCCGATGTTGCTGCGACTCTAAGTGATGCCGATGCACCATAGGGCGAAGCCGGTGGTCACCAGGCAGGCCAGCGGGGCCGGTAGGACGTGTAGCAAGGGTGCGGGTGGGGTTTCGATGAGTACGGGCACCACTGCGGTCGGTGGAGCAGGGGAAACCTCGGCGGGGGCCGCGACCGCCGGGGCCACCGTCGCCGCGCCGATCATGCCGACGGCCGCGGCACCGAGGAGAATCCGCTTGACAGTGACTGTGGGCTTCATGGGTGCGATATTCCCGCGATCGGCGGGCCGAAACGGTTGTCGCGGCGGCGATCGTCAGCGGGACTGGCGCGCGCGCACGACCCGGTTGACCGCATCGATCGCGAACAGTCCGGCGAGCGCGACCAGCACCGCGGCGAGCAGCAACCAGGGCGCGACGTAGCGGGTCGCGACGAATTCCGGCGCCTGCCCGATGGCGGCGAAGGTGGTGGTCTGGATGCCCTGCTGCCAGCTCAGCACGGCCGCGACGAGTCCGAGTACGACCAGGCCGAGTTCGGTGGCGGCCACCGTGATCCAGGTCCTCAACGGTCCACTCCGTTCTCGCTGTGCTTGTCGTCGGTGTCGGGCGTCGGCTCGTCGGCGGGTTCGGGCGCTTGGCCGATGGCCGCGGTCAATTCGGCGCGCAGCGTTCGATGGTCTTTCGCCCAAGCCTGCACCAGGCTGCCGTCGGCCAGCCGTAACCCGATGCCGGTGCGTCGGCGTGGCACGCCGGTCAATTCGCCGAGCGCCCGCGCCTCCTCCCACTCCTCGTCGTCCCAGGCGTCTTCGTCGCGTTCGGGCAGCACCGCATCGATCGACGTGAGGGGCAGCGTCTCGGTGCCGTCGCGCAGCGTGGTCGCGGTGAGTTCGACGCTGACGTGGCGCTGCCCCGCGATCACTTGCAGCACAACGAACATCGCGATCAGCGAGCCGCAGAAGACGAGGGCGAACCAGTGCACCGAACTACCGGTCGCCATTTCGATGATCAGAATGATGACGCACAGAATGGGCCCGTAGGCCACGGTGCGCCAGCGCGCACCCGGCTCGGCGAACAGCACGCCGGAATCGGCGGGTTCCTCGGTCACGCGACGCCCACAGCGTCGCGAATCAACAAGGGAGAAGACAGAATCAGCGAGTGAGGCCGGGCCACAGCAGGACGACGACGGTCAGCACTCCGAACAGGACCAAGAGGCTCAGCACGGCCAATTCCCGCCGAATGCTCTGCGGCTGTTGGATCACCACTCGCATTGCTGCCTCCGATTCCCCGGAGCCATCTGACTGATTCTCTTACGCAATGCAAGACAACGTCTGACAAACAACTACCGGTTCCCATGTCCACTGTGACAACCCTCACGATACATGCCGACGGTGCCCCGACAAACTTGGGCGCCAACCGTTCACCGTCGGCTCATCTGGAAATAAGCGGTTGCTTCCGGACGATGCGACAAATAGATCGAACCGCCCGCCAGCACCGCCTGCACGATCGCCGCGCCGCCCGCCACCAGCGAGGCCGCACCGGCCACCGCGCCGAACGCGAACAGCGCGCCGACCCCGATCACCACCAACCACGCGCCGACGATGGTCAGCATGGTGCGCGCCCAGAGCTTGCCGCGCGCGAATTGATGCACGATCAGCAGCGCGAGCACGGCGACGCCGAGCCCGATGAACACCACCACGACGTAGACCAGCGCGACCATCAGTTCCGCGCTGGCCAAAGTGACCTGCGGGTCCTTCTCCCTGGCCTGGTCGAAGACCTGCTTGGCGAAGGTGTGCCGCTGCGAGAGCGCGGCCACCACCGACGCGATCAGCTGGACCACGCCGAATCCGATGACCCCCCACCACAATTGCCGAGCGGTGCCGACATCCACCGGCATCGGCGCGGGCGAGGGCGCCGCACCGACCGGTCCCGGCAGATTCGTCACGACAACCAGTGAGCGGCCTCGGTCGCCCAGTAGGTGAGCACGATGTCCGCGCCCGCCCGCCGGATGCCCATCAGCGACTCGAGGATGGCGCCGCGGCGGTCGATCCAGCCGCGCTCGGCGGCGGCGGTGATCATCGCGTACTCGCCGGAGATCTGATAGGCCGCGACCGGGACGGTCGAGTGGTCGGCGACGTCGCGCAGGATGTCCAGGTAGGACATGGCCGGCTTGACCATGACGATGTCCGCGCCCTCGGCCAGGTCCAGCTCGAGTTCGCGGATCGCCTCGCGGCGGTTCGCCGGATCCTGCTGGTAGCTGCGCCGGTCGCCCTCCAGCGACGAGGCGACGGCCTCGCGAAACGGGCCGTAGAACGCCGAGGCGTACTTGGCGGCGTAGGCGAGGATGCCGGTGTCGGTGCGGCCGACCGCGTCCAGGCCGCGCCGGACCGCGCCGACCTGGCCGTCCATCATGCCGCTGGTGCCGAGCAGGTCGGCGCCCGAGGCGGCCTGGGCCAGCGCCATGTCGACGTAGCGGTGCAGGGTGGCGTCGTTGTCGACGGAACCGTCGGCGGCGAGCACGCCGCAGTGCCCGTGGTCGGTGAATTCGTCGAGACAGGTGTCGGCCATGATCACCGTCGAGTCGCCGACCTCGTCGGCCAGCGCGCGCAGGCCGCGGTTGAGGATGCCGTCCGGGTCGCTGGCCTGGCTGCCGGTGGCGTCCTTGTCCTCGTGGCGCGGCACGCCGAACAGCATCAGGCCGCCGACACCCGCGGTCACCGCCTCGACGGCCGCCTTGCGTAGCGAGTCCATCGAATGCTGCTGCACGCCGGGCATCGAGCTGATCTCGCGCGGCTCGTCCAGGCCGTCGGCCACGAACATCGGCAGCACCAATTGCCGTGGCTCCAGGGTGGTTTCGGCCACGAGACGACGCAGCGCGGGGGTACGGCGCAACCGCCGTGGGCGGTCCAATCCGGTCATAACCGCACGATACGCCCGGCGCCGAGCGGTGTCGCGAGCACCCGTCGGCTCGCGCGGAGGGCGCTTCGGCGCCGACGCGGCAGAGCTGGGCGTTTCGCCACGACAGTAGCTCGGTGTGGTTGGACAGCATGCACAAAATGGGCCGATCGGCCCTGGATCGACAGTAACGGTGTGTGAAATCACACCTGCCGCGCAGGCCGATGGCGCATACTCCGACAGGAGGGCGAGACCCCCTGGGGGACAGCATGACCGAACCGCACACCGAAATTTCGCTGGCCAGAGCCGCCGACTTCGAGTCGTGGGTCGCGGTACTACTTTCGGACTGGTGGCCGGTGCTCACCGGTGGACTCACGCCACCGGAGACGACCCTGCGTGCGTGGCGGGCCGCCGACGGCAGCGGGCAGATCTTTCGCGTCGAGTTCATCGCACGGCAGCTGGCCGAGCCCGAGCTGATGACGGTGGCGCGGCGCGCCTTCGACGACCTCGGCATGGACCCGGACGAGCGGGAGATGACGCAGAGCCTCGGCAGGCACCTGGTCGGCCACACCGAGGACGCCACCGTGCAGCTGCGTTTCTCCGATACCGCGCACACCATCTTCCTGCGCTTGCAGAGCAGGCCGTGTCAGGTTTCCGTGGCCGCCGGTCGGCAACTGAGCGCGATGCCCGACGCGACGCTCCCGTTCCCGAACACCGCGACGGGGCCGATGGATATCCGGGTCGCGCGCAACAGCGCCCGGCACCTGCTCACGCAGCACAGCGCGCGCTTCGCCATTCCGGTCGACCCGTTCCAGCTCGGACCGCAGGGGCACGTTTCCGATGTGGGCTGGGCGTTCGTCTTCCCCTGGTCGACCACGTCCTGGTACTCCGACGGCACCTCCCCGGTCTTGGCACCGGGCACCAAAGGGCCGATCGTGGTGGTGAAGGACACTGGTGACACCTGGTTGCTCGACAGCCTGAGCAGTTACGAATCCCAACTCGCCGCGTACGCCGACACGCACGGATACCAGCACGGCACGCCCGACCCAGCCGGAAAGGTGCGCGATGAACCGCGCTGATCCCGCATGACACAGCCCGCTTCGGGCGCCCGCCGGTTGGCCGATGGGCGGCTGCTGATTCCGTGGCAGGGCAAACAGCCGGACGGGACCATCGCCAACGGGATGGTCGAAATCGGGCCGGACGACGATCGATTCGCCGAGTGGAACGCGTCCATCGCCAGCCGGGAACGCGGCGAGCTGCCCGACGACGACCACCCGGTGGACCCGTTCGGCCTGCAGTTGTTCCGCGACCCGCGCCCCGATCCGGCGCCGACCGCGCACGAGCGCAGGCTCGACACGCTGCGCGCCCTCGCCGAGCGCGGCGACCTCGGCGCCATGGAGCAGCTCGCGCAGCTGCTGCGCGACGCGAACGAGCTGACCGAAACCGAGCACTGGTTCCGCCGGGCCGCCGAGCGCGGCAGCGCGACCGCGATGGCCGACCTCGGCCTGCTGCTCGGCACGCACGGCCGGATCGCCGAGGCGGTGCGCTGGCTGGAGTCGGCGATCGCCGCGGGCTGTGCGGGTGCGGACCTGCAACTCGGCCTGCTGCATCTGGAGCGCGGCAAGCTCGACGAGGCCGAGCGGTGGCTGCGGCCCGCGGCCGAGGCGGGCTCGCCGGAGGCGTTGTGCAACATGGGCGTTGTGGCCAATCGGCGCGGCAGCAACGACGAGGCCGAGGAGTGGTACGAGCGCGCGGCCCGCGCCGGAAACCCCACGGCCATGCGAACTTTGGGCCTCTACGTGGCCAGGCGCGGCGATCTCCGGCGGGCCGTCGAGCTGCTCACCGAGGCGGTCCGGCGCGGCCGCACCGACGCCATGGCGATCCTCGGCTCGCTGCACCTCGATCACGGCGACACCGCGGCGGGCGAACACTGGCTGCGGCGCGGGGCCGAGGCGGGCGATCCCGACTCGATGTTCCATCTGGCCTTGTTCCTGCGCGAACAAGACGTCTATCCGCTCACCGGCGACCTGTCCGAGCCCGGCGTCCTGCGCGCCGCCGCGGCGATCGCCACCGGCCGCACACCGGCCCAGCAGGAAGCCAGGCACTTGCTGGAACGCGCGGCCGCACTCGGCCATCCACAGTCGCTGAAACTGCTGCACGACATCTGACGGTATGCCGCGCCCGGCTAGGTGATCGGCAGATAGGCGATAACTACCGACGCGAGCAAACCCGCGCTACCAGCACGCTTTCGGTATGCAACGAGAAGCAGCCAACACTCGCAAGTCCATCCGTCGCTCCATCACCGTCTTCGCCGCCGCCGTGCTCGGCGTCGGCGCGCTCGGCCTGGCCGCCTGCGGTTCCGACGATGACGACAAGCCCAAGGAGCAGGGCACGCCCGCCGTCGCCGCCACATGGGAAGCGGCGTGGAAGGACAACGATCCGCAGCGCCTCGCCGCACTGTTCACCGCGGACGGCGCCCGGTACACCGACCACGCCTTCCATCGCACCTCCACCGGCCGCGACGGGGTCGCGAAGTGGGCGGGCACCACCAAGCAGTTCATCCAGGGCGCCGTCCTGAAGGTCGACGATGCGTTCGGCGGCTCCGACAAGGTGGCGATCAATTGGACCTTCAGCGGGCAGTTGGCCGGTGCGCCCAAGCCGTTCTCGGTGCCCGCCGTCGCCATCCTCACCTTGCGCGGGAACGAGATCGCGACCGACGACGACTACTACGATCTGGCCGACGTGCTGCGCCAGTCCGGGCTGCCCGCCGACACCAACTTCGGCTGAGCCCGAGCGTCAGCAAACCCCTTGCGGCCAGCGGTTTTTGTCGGTGGCCTGCGATATAATCGAAACAGTGTTCGAGGGGATTCGCCGAGTCCCCGATCGCAACGGGAGGGAAGCCTGTGCCCGCGACGAAGACCGTTCTCATCGACCGGCCCTATACCCCGCTGGAGAAGCAGCGACTACCCGCGGGGCGCCCGCGGTCGTGGTATGTCCGCCACAATCGGAAACTCAAGGCGATGCGCCTGACCATCGCACTGCTCGACTCGGGGGTCTACAACCCGAGTTCGGCGAACAACAAGTGCATCCGGCACACCGCCGAGGTCATCGGCATTCGCCCGCCGTCCGACCTCACCTGCACCATGGTGCGCACGCTGCTGCGTAAGCGGTACTGAGGCAACGAAATAGGCCAGGGTCGACGGCGTCCACAACCGGACGCCGTCGACCCTGGCCGTAACGTGTACTAAACGGTGCAGATGCTGCCGGCCCCGCCGGACATCGTCTTGAGCAGGCAGGCGAACCCGCGCGCGATCGCGGGCAAACCCTGCACCGAACCGGTCGAACTGCCCGTCGACCCATCGATGTAGGCGGGTGCGGCGGTCGCCGGGGGCGCCGCCAAAGCCGAAGCGCCGCCGGACAATACGATGACCATGGTGGCAAACGTTGCCGCGCCGACGTGCACTATCGATCGTTTCATCAAAACCAACTCTCTCTTGTGATCGCGCTAACACGCCAGAACAAACTAGCCCGATCCCAAGAGATGAGATGCCCATATTTCCACGGGCACGGCCCAGCAATGGCATCAAATCCACTGCTGGACAACAGATATCGATACCACCGGAAAACTACGAACGAAATGCACACTGCCCGTACCGAACTCGGCACGGGCAGTGTGTACAGCGTAGATCAGCGGCTGCGGCGACTCTTCTTCCGCGGCGGCGGCAGCAGGCCCTCGGCGCGCAGCCGGGCGGCGTGCTCGGCGAGCGCCTCGACCAACGGACCGACCTGAGCGACCTCGGGCTGCACATCGACGCGCAGACCGAATTCGATGGCGGTCTCGGCCGTCTTCGGGCCGATGCACGCGACGATGGTGCGCGCGTGCGGCTTGCCCGCGATCCCGACCAGGTTGCGCACCGTGGAGGACGAGGTGAACAGGACGGCGTCGAAACCGCCGGTCTTGATCATCTCGCGGGTCTCCGCGGGCGGCGGCGAGGCGCGCACCGTGCGGTAGGCGGTGACGTCGTCGATCTCCCAGCCGCGGTCGCGCAGGCCCTCGGCCAGCGTTTCGGTGGCAATGTCGGCGCGCGGCAACAGGACTCGGTTCACCGGGTCGAAAACGTCGTCGTAGGGCGGGAAGTCGGCGAGCAGGCCCTCGGAGGACTGTTCACCGCTGGGCACCAGCTCGGGGTTGATGCCGAACGAGCGGACCCGGTCCGCGGTGGCCTCGCCGACGCAGGCGATCTTCACGCCGGAGAAAGCCCGTGCGTCCAAACCGAATTCGGCGAACTTCTCCCACACCGCGCGCACCGCGTTGGTTGAGGTGAACACCACCCACTGGTAGCGGCCGTCAACCAGGCCCTTGACCGCGCGCTCCATCTGCGCGGGGCTGCGCGGCGGCTCGACCGCGATCGTCGGCACCTCCATCGGAATGGCGCCGTGCGTGACCAGCCGCTCGCTCATCTCGCCCGCCTGGTCCTTGGTGCGCGGCACCAGCACGGTCCAGCCGTACAGCGCGCGCGACTCCCACCAGGACATCTTCGAGCGCGACGCGACCACCTTACCGATGGTCACCACCAACGGGCCGACCAGCTCGGAGGCGGCGCTGTTCAGCGTCGCCAGGGTGGCCTCGATGGTGCGCTGCTGCCGGGTGGTGCCGCGCACGGTCACCGCGACCGGGGTCTGCGGCGCCATGCCGTGTTCCACCAGGGCGCTTGCGGTTTCGGCCAGGTGGCCCGAGGTCGCGTGCAGCACAAGAGGTCCGGGGGCGGCGGCCAGCGCGGCCCAGTCGACCTCGCCGCGCACGTCGGCCTCGGTGTGCCCGGAGCCGAGTGCGATGCCCGCGTAGCTGGGCACGGCCGAGCCGTTGGGCAGGCCGGGCAGCACCTCGAACACCATGTGCGAGCGGGTGACCGCGTTGACCTCGGCGATCACCGAGTCGGTGGTCAGCGGGTCACCTGCGACGACGCGGACGACGTCGTGGCCGTTGCGGGCCTCGGCGATCAGCGTCTTGGCCACCTCGGCGGGTTCGCCGAGGGCGGGCCGCACGTCCACCGGACGCTCGCCGTCCTCGGCGGGCTCGACCGCGCTCCCGATCAGGGCGAGCACACCCTTGTCGACATCGGGATCGGTGAACGCGAGCGTCGCGCGACCGATCACCTCACGAGCGCGCACAGTGAGCAAAGCCGGGTCGCCGGGACCTGACCCGACGAAGAGGATCCGACCTGGCTGCTTCTTGGTAGCTCGACCGCTCATGCCTCCACCTCGCTGGCGCTCGGTTCCGTCATGCGCGGTGCGCACTGTGTCATGAATCGCTCGCTACGCTCGCTCATTGGTTGTTCTCCATTGGGCTGGGTTGGGTGAAGTCTGAAGCGGGCGCATTCACCGCCTGTGAATTCGAACCGTCATCCGGTTCGGGGGCATTGGCCCCTGGTTCGGCGACGCTGAGTAACTCGCGCGCCCCCATGTCGAGGAGCTCACGGGCCAGGGCCCGGCCGAGCTCATCCGCGTTCGCCGGTGCTCCGACCACAGAGGCACGGACCACATCCGAGCCGTCGACAGCCGCCGCGCAACCACGCAACGAGAGCTCGTCGAAGATCCGTCCGTCTTCATCGATGGACTCGACTACCTCCGCGAGCGCGCCGATCGGCGCGGTGCAGCCTGCCTCGAGTTCGGCGAGCAAGGCCCGCTCGGCGATGATCGACACACGGGTCGCGGCGTCGTCCAGCGCGGTGAGCGCCTCGATGAGTTCGGTGTCGTCACAACGGCATTCGACGGCCAGCGCACCCTGCCCCGGCGCGGGCAGCATCTGCACCGGCTCCAAGGCCTCGGTCACCGCGTCGAGTCTGCCGATTCTGGCCAGGCCCGCTCTGGCGACCACGACCGCGTCGAGGTGACCGTCGCTGACCTTGCGCAGGCGGGTGTCCAGGTTGCCGCGCAACGGCACGATGTCCAGGCCGAGGCCGAGCGCCCGCAGCTGCGAGGCCCGACGCGGCGCGGAGGTACCGACCTTGGCGCCCGCCGGGAGTTCGCCGAGTACCAGCCCGTCGCGGGCGACAAGTGCGTCGCGCGGATCCTGCCGGGGCGGGATGGCGGCGATGGTGAAGCGCGGGTCCTGCGCGGTCGGCAGGTCCTTGTAGGAGTGCACCGCGATGTCGATGTTGCCTGCGGCCAGCTCGTCGCGCAGGGCGGAGGTGAACACGCCGACGCCGATCTGCTGCACCGGCTCGGACGAGAGATCACCGAGCGTCTTGACGACGACCAGCTCGGCCTCGTGTCCCGCGGCGACCAGCGCGTCGCGGATGGTGCCCGACTGGGTGAGTGCCAGCAGGCTGCCGCGCGTGCCGATCCGCCACGGCGCGCGCGTGCTTGCTGCCGTCACGTTGTCCTCTTCCTGCACGAGTGTCATGCCTGCACCTCTCGGGCGCGTGGCGCGGCCTTACCGATCCGGTGCGCCGTCATGCCGGCTGCCCCTGTTCGTCGCCGCGGTGGCCGGTGGTGAAGTCGTCGGCGAGCGCGATGTCGGCGTCGGTGAGCAACATGCCCGCGTGGTCGCCGATCGCGGAGATCTCCATCGGCGCGGCAACCGCCTGCGCCGCACCTGGTTTCAGCTCGAACAGCTCGCGCAGCGCCTCGGCGTAGCTGTCGCCGCCCGGCGTGGAGGCCAGCTGCTTGACCCGCACCGTCGGCGCGTGCAGCAGCTTGTCGACCACCCGGCGCACCGTGCGGGCCACCTCGTCACGCTCCGGATCGGCCAGGCTCGGCAGCCGCGAATCCAGCCGCAGCAGTTCGGCTTCCACCACCTCGGCGGCGCGCTGGCGCAGCGCGGCCACGGTCGGGGTGACCTCGGCCATCCGCTGTCCGGTCAGGTATTTGGCGAGCTCGTCGGCCACGATCGCGCGGGCCGCGGCGGTGTCGTCGGCGGCCGCGCCTGCCGCCGGATCGCGTTGCAGCGTCTCGATGTCGATGACCGTCACGCCGGGCAGTCCGGCGACCGCGTGCTCGACGTCGCGGGGCAGGCCGAGGTCGCAGAACACCAACGGCCGTTCCGTGGTGGCGAATTCGGTGCCGCGCTCGCGCTCGGTCAGCGCCCGGTGGGTGTCGGCCAGCGTCACCACGTTGCCGACCGCGCCGGTGCACGTGATGACCACGTCGGCCAAGGCCATCGCCTCGGTGAGCCGGGAAAGTTCCATCGCCTCGGCCGCGACCCCGTAGCCGCCCGCGGTCTCGGCCAGCCGCGCGGCCCGCCCGATGGTGCGGTTCACCACGATGATCCGGCCGATGCCCGCCCGCGAAAGATGCGCCACCGCAAGGCTGCCCATCGCGCCTGCGCCGACCACAACCGCGGTGCGTCCGGTCAGCGAGCCGACGACATGCTGCGCCCGATCCAGCGCGACCGACACGACGGACGCACCGGCCCGGTCGATGCCGGTCTCCGAGTGCACCCGCTTGCCGACCCGCAGCGCGTGCTGGGCCAGCTCGTGCAGGGTGCGCCCGACCGCCTGCTGCGCGTCGGCGGAGGCGTAGGCGCCGCGGATCTGGCTGAGCACCTGCTGCTCGCCGATCACCATCGAGTCCAGCCCGCTGGCCACCGCGAACAGGTGCTCGGCGGCGGCCTCGCTGTAGCGCACGTAGGCGTGCTTGGTCAGGTCGGGCAGCGGCAGCCCGGAATGCTTGGTGAGCAGGTCGCCCACCTCGGCGAGACCACCGTGGAACGCGTCGACTACGGCGTAGACCTCGACCCGGTTGCAGGTGGAGACGATCATCGCCTCGGAGACATGGCTCGAGGTGAGCATGCGGTCGATCAGCTTGGGACGGTCGGCGTCGGCGATGGCCACCTTCTCCAGCACCGAAACGGGCGCACTCCTGTGCGAAATCCCGACCAGAAGAACACTCATGCCTGCGCCTCGCTGACGCTCGGCTCCGGCACGCGCGTTGCACGCTGTGACATGATTCGCTCGCTGCGCTCTCTCATGGACTGACCACCGATCCCTTGCTGCTTGGCTCCGTTGCCGTGTGCGAGGACGCCGTGTGCGCGGCTGCCGAATGCTTGAGGGCCTGATGTACGGCCGAGGTATGTGCGGTGGGGGCGCGGTGGCTGATCCGGCTCGACGCGGGCCGCGGCGGCCCCATCGGCGCGGCCATGGCCGCCGCAGAGGCGTTGTCCGCGTTGCGCACTCGCTCGAACGACAGCATCTGCAGTTCGACCGCGAGGTCGACCCGGCGCAGCTCGACGGTGGCAGGCGCGATCAGTTCACAGGGCGCGAAGCTCAGAATGGATTGCAGCCCGGCCGCGACCAACCGGTCGCAGGCGTCCTGGGCCGCGTCGTCGGGCACGGTGATGACCGCGATGGTCGGCTCGAGTGTGGCGACCGCCTCGGCCAGGCCTGCGACATCGCACACCACCAGACCGGCGACCGGCAGGCCGATCACCTCGGGGTGGTTGTCGAAGATGCCGACCACGGTGAAGCCACGCCGCTGGAACCCGCCGTAGCCGACCAGGGCACGGCCGAGGTTCCCGGCGCCGACGAGCACCACGCGGTGTCCCTGCGACAGGCCGAGCACATCCTCGATCCTCGTCCTCAGCCTGGCTACGTCATAGCCGACACCCCGTACGCCATTGGGTCCGAGGAAGGAAAGGTCCTTGCGCAATTTGGCCGAATTGACACCCGCCGCGACAGCGAGTTCCTCACTCGATACGATGGCAACACTCTCGTCGGCCAACGTGGCGAGGACCCGGAGATAGGTCGCCAAACGCGCGACGGTGGCCTGCGGGATGTCCTTCTGCAGAGCCCTGCCGGAGACGCCGCCCGGCGCCTCATGCTGCTCTGTCACGTCGTCGGCTCCTCGTTCCGGCCCGAATCGGGTACCGGTTCGTCGCTAGACCTCTGGCCCGGGACGGTCCGGTGCCATGGTCGAAGTGTCGGAATGCTGGGTGTCTTTACGCGGTGGGCCCGCAGCCTCGGCAAGCGGGTCCGCGTGCCACCACCGTAACTGCTTGTGCAGCCCTTCACAAAGTCGGTGAAATTGGCCTCATTTTCCGTCGCGACCAGCGCTGCGGGCGAGGAGAACAGTCATCGCTACCTGTCAGCGGCTCAGGTCGGCCCGCAATCTGGCCTCGTCCACGTCGAAATAGCTGTGCTCACGACCGTTGAGCAGCACCACCGGCAACCGGTCGCCGAACTCCGCGCGCAGGCCAGGATCGGTGGCGGCGGCCTCGTCGACATCCAGCGTCGCGGGCTCGATGCCGAAATCGGCGCAGATCACCCGCAGCTGGTCCAGCGCGATTGCGCACATGCCGCAGCCGGATCTGGTCAACAGGGTCACCGAAGATGTGGGATTGGTCATGGCGGATATTAAATCCCCTCGCCACGCCCGAATCGGTCTGCCAGGTACTGCGATGACTGTCGGTCCGCCCAGTTACTGTGGACATGGTTCGCGCGACGGGCGGAGGTATCGGTGCCGGAACGATCGAAGGTGGCAAGGGCCGGATTCATCGCGGGACGATTCGGCGAGTTTCCGGCGCGGTGGAATCTGGGCGCGATCGGTGAGGGCCTGCAGGATCAACTGGCCCGTATCCCGCGCAGCCCCTTCGGCCCCAGCGAGGAAGAGCTGCGGGCCAACCTGGCCGGCGAGGCGAGCGCGGATGCCGCATTGTCTTTGCACGACGCGGAATTGGCGCTCGCGCAGCGCGATCTCACCGGCCCCGAGGTGCCGCGTGATCTGACCGCAGCGGCGTTCTTCGACGTGGACAACACGATGGTGCAGGGCGCATCGATCGTGCACTTCGCCCGAGGTCTGGCCGCGCGCAAGTACTTCAAGACCTCCGACCTGGTCGACGTGGCCTGGAAGCAGGTCAAGTTCCGGGTTACCGGGCGGGAGAACAGCTCCGACATGGCCAGCGGCAAGGAGAAGGCGCTGGAGTTCATCGCCGGGCGCCCCACCGCCGAGCTGGCCGCGCTCGGCGAGGAGATCTACGACGAGATCATCGCCGACAAGATCTGGCCGGGCACAAGGGCTCTCGCGCAGATGCACCTGGACGCGGGCCAGCAGGTCTGGCTGGTCACCGCGACGCCGGTCGAGCTGGCCCAGGTGATCGCCAAGCGGCTCGGGCTCACCGGCGCGCTCGGCACGGTGGCCGAGAGCGTGGACGGCAAGTTCACCGGGCGGCTGGTCGGCGACATCCTGCACGGGCTCGGCAAGGCGCACGCGGTGCGCACGCTGGCGATCCGAGAAGGGTTGAACCTCAAGCGCTGTACCGCGTATTCGGACAGTCACAACGACGTGCCGATGCTGTCGCTGGTCGGCACCGCGGTCGCGATCAACCCGGATTCGGACCTGCGCGAGGTGGCGAAGAACCGGGGCTGGGAGATCCGGGATTTCCGCACCGGTCGCAAGGCCGCGAAGATCGGCGTGCCGACGGCGCTGGCGCTGGGGGCCGCGGGCGGCGCGGTCGCCGCGGCGGTGACCCGCAAGCGCGATCACTGAGCCGCGACTCGGTCCAGGGATCGACACGGGCATCCGTCGATCCGGCGAACGCCGGAAACCAGTGCGGCCGAGGGGTTTACCGACTGGTGCCCGGCGTTCGCCGGGTCGACGGGCAGCTGCGGGCGGTGCGGCTCAGCCCGTAAGCAGTGCGACTCAGCCCGTAAAAGGGTTGCGGCGCTTGGTGAGCAGCTTGTAGAGCGTCGACTGGATGGTTTCGCGGACCTGGTCGGTCACCTCGAACATGGTCATCGGATCGTCGGCCGCCTCCGGCTCGTAGCCGGTGGTCGGGATCGGCGCACCGAATTCGATGTACCACTTCGACGGCAACGGCAGCGCGCCCAGCGGGCCGAGCAGCGGAAACAGCGGCGTCACCGGGAAGTACGGCAGGCCGAGCAGTCGCGCGAGCGGCTGCAGGTCGGCCAGCTTCGGGTAGATCTCCTCGGAACCGACGATGGAGCACGGGATGATCGGCACGCCGGCCCGCACCGCTGCGGCCACGAAACCGCCGCGGCCGAACCGCTGCAGCTTGTAGCGGTCGGCGTACTGCTTACCGACGCCCTTGAAGCCTTCCGGGAAGACACCGGTGAGTTCGCCTGCGCGCAGCAACCGTTCAGCGTCCTCGCGGCAGGCGAGGGTGTGGCCCGCCTTGCGGGCGAGCGCGCCGAGCAGCGGGGTTTCGAAGATCAGGTCGGCGGCCAGCAGCCGCAGCGCCCGCTGCTTCGGATGCCGGTCGTGGACGGCCAGCTGCAGCATCAGCCCGTCCAGCGGAATGGTGCCCGCGTGGTTGGCCACGATCAGCGCGCCACCCACCTCCGGAATGTTCTCCATCCCGCTGACCTGCACCCGGAACCACAGTTCCGACATCGGGCGCAGCGCGGGCAGGATCACCGATTCGAGCAGGTGCTCGTCGAAACCGAACTCGTCCACCTGGTAGTCGCCGGTGATCCGGCGGCGGGCGAAGTCGGCGGTCTTGCCGATCTGCTTGCCGAGCGCGCCGCGCACCAGTTCCGAGAGCGACTGCGGCGCGGGCGGTTCGGTGGCCGCCAGGCGTTCGGTCAGCGAGGTCACCGGGCTGGGCGCTTCGCCCTGCGCATGCTCCGGCCAGCGCCGGCCGGTCGGGCGCGAGCGCGCCTCGTCCTGCATATCGTGGAGTTGAATGACTTTCGCTACGTCGTTCATTGCTGCGCTCCCGTACCGGCCCCGAGCAGGCCGAGCAGTTTGTTTTCTGCGGCATCGATCCACGCGGGATCGATTACGGGCCGCAACGCTGCGCCCCCGATGAAGTCGTCGAAGGCCTGCATGGTCGTCCAGCGCGGCACGAAGCCGAGTTCGGCACGCATCCGGGTGGTATCGAGGCCACAACCGAAATGGAAATAGTCGAGCTGTTCGCCGGAGAATTCGCGCATCACCGGGCCCATCAGCACCCGGCCGGCGGTCCGGAACAGCGCGAACGGCACCGGCAGTTCGATCCGGCCCGCGCGCCGTACCGCCTGCGACAGCGCGAGCGCGCCGTCACCGGCGATGTTGTAGGTGCCCGCGCGGGCGGTCAACGCGGCGTGCGCGAGCGCGGCGACCGCGTCCTCCTCGTGCAATAGCTGCAGCCGCGCGTCGCGGCCGAACACCGTCGGCGTGATCGGCGAACGGAGATACTGCATGCCCCGGCTCGCCAGCCGCGGTCCGACAATCGGCGCGAAACGCAGAATAGAGGTGGCGATATCCGGCCGCCGCCGCGCGAGTCCGCGCACAAAACCTTCGATGTCGATCACGTCGCGCGCGAACTCACCGCGCGGCGGCGTGCGCGCGCTCATTTCCTCGGTGAATTTCGCGGGGTCCTTCGCGCTACAGCCGTACACCGCCGAGGAGGAACGCACGACGACCCGGCGCACCGTCGGCGCCTTCTGACACACCGCGAGCAACTGCATCGCGCCGAGCACATTGAGGTCCTTCATCACCGCACGCCCGGCCCCGGCCGGTGACCTGGCCAGCACCGCGGCGTGCACCACGGTATCCACCGCGCCACCATCGAGCACCTTACGGATCAACGGATTTCGGATGTCGGCGCGCACGAATTCGGCACGGCCCATGCGCCGCTGCAACTCTCGGCTCGGGGTCATCGTGTCGACGGCGATGATGCGGTCGATGTCGGGATCCTGCGCGAGACGCGCGACCACGTTGCCGCCGAAGAAGCGACTGGCACCGGTTACCAACACGACTTTCGGCGTGTGTCCGTCTCGAGCGTCAGAAGCCACCGGCACCGCATCCCACCTTGGCAAGCCCCCGTTTCACTTATTCCCCGATTCCTAGGGTAGCCGCTGTGTTCACGGGTTCTGTTGGTATTTACCAGGTTCTAACGATGACTTCAGTCACCTGAAACACGCCGTGGTTTCAAAATTCGGTATTTCAAACAAAAAGGCCCGCCACCTGACGGTGACGGGCCTTCGAGCTGACGCGCAGCGCTTACTTGCCGAGTTTGCGCCGCTGCACACGTGTGCGGCGAAGCAGCTTGCGGTGCTTCTTCTTCGACATGCGCTTGCGGCGCTTCTTGATCACAGAACCCATAGGGTTGTTCCTCGCGTTCTCTCTACTCGGCGCGCACGCTACACACGTACGCCAACTGACCGGTCGTTCGGCAAGCCTCACGTCCAGTGTCCGCGCCGCCGGGTACCACCGGACACCACAAGTGATGCCACCGGCGGGCGAACACGAACCGAGGGTCCATCGTACCGGCACGTCCGGTCAGCCTCGAAACCGCCTGATCCAACGCCGCCGGACCAGGTCCGTCGGCGTCCCGCGCTCGGCTGAGCGCGGCAGGATCAGGCGTTCATCCGGCGTCGAAGTAGGACGTCTCCAGATAGTCGTGCACCGCCTTGGCGTGCACCCGGAACGAACGACCCACCCGCACCGCGGGCAGCTCACCGGAATGCACCAGCCGGTACACCGTCATCTTGGACACTCGCATCAGGCTCGCCACCTCGGCGACCGTGAGGAACTGAGTGCCGCCGAGCATGGGTTGACCCTGCGACCCGGAACCACCTTGCGTCCGGGAACCAGCCCGGGCGCCTGAGGGACCCGGGCCACTCGAACTTCCTGAGCTACTTGCAGACATCTTGTTAGACATCATTGCACCATTGACCTCCGGCACGCCCGCGCCGCCGGCTTCCCCACCGGCGGAACAGACACGCACGTGCTGCTTGAAGCTTAGCGGGACCAGTGGTGTTACTGCGACGGGAGTGAGAAATCAGCTTTTCCCATTCGGAACCGACCGGTTGCGTGCTTCCGAACGGCTGATGTCCGGGAGGCGCATCGGGGCCCCCGGACGCCGGATACCGGTGACCGGGGTGGTCACATCGCGCTACCGACTCCGAGTCCGTCGCTGACGCCGCCCTGCTCGGCGGAGCGTTGCTTCGCGGCGTGCAAGGCCTCCAGGAAGGCCGAACGGACCCCGCCGCGCTCGAGCTCGCGCACCGCGGCGGCCGTGGTGCCCGCCGGTGAGGTGACCGCGGCCCGCAGTTCCGCCGCGCTCTGGTCGGACTCGACGAGCAGGGCCGCCGAGCCGACCATGGTCTGCACCACCAGCTCGGTGGCCACCTCGCGGGTCAGCCCGAGGCCGACGCCCGCGTCCACCATGGCCTCGACGATCAGGAAGAAGTAGGCGGGCCCGGAGCCGGAGACCGCGGTGACCGCGTCCATCTGCGCCTCCGCGACGGTCACCACCTTGCCGACCGCACCGAGCACCTCGGTCACCAGCTCGAGCTGCGGCGGACGCGCGTGCCTGCCCGGCGCGAGCACGCTCATGCCCTGGCCGACCAGCATCGGGGTGTTCGGCATCACCCGCACCACCGGGAAACCGGCGGGCAACTTCGCCTCCAGCCGCGCGGTCGGCACGCCGGCGGCCAGCGAAACCAGGATCTGGTCGCGATCGTTGCCGACGCTCGCGTTGTCGCTGAGCGCGGCCTTGCCCAGCGCGGTCATCACCGCGTCGACGTCAGTGGGCTTGACCGCGACCACCAGCAGATCCGCGCCGACCGCGGCATCGGCCACCGAATCGGTGACCCGCACGCCGAACCGCTCGGCGAGCTGCGCGCCACGCTCCGGAGATGTTTCGACGACAACCAGGTCCTTCGCCAGCCGCCCGGACTCGAGCAAGCCCGCGATCAACGCCTCCCCAATGCGTCCGCCACCGATAACCGCAATTCTCGTCATGGGGGAAAAGCCTAGACGGCGGTCATCCCTGCGGAATCAGCGCCAGCTGGCGGCTCTGCGCGACCACCGCGCCGGAGGAATCGAGGATGAGCTGGTCCTCGTCGAACAGCCGGGCGCCGACCTCGTGCGTGGTCGCGATGATGCGCAGCCAGCCGGGGGCGGGCTTGCGACGCAGGAAGGTGGTCATCTGGACGGTGGGCGACCAGCCGAAATGGCCCAGGTTGTACGGGACCGGCGGGCTCATGTCCGCGGCCATCATCGCGAAGAACATGGCGACCTCCGGGTCCTGCTGGTCGGCGGGGCGCGGCCGCATCCACAGGCGCAGGCGTGGCTCGGCGGTTTCGCCGTCGAGGAAACGAGCCCACTCCCGATCGAGGTAGAGCTCGGCGGACTGGCCGACGTGCACGACCCGGCCCATCGGCGAGCCCGGCTCGTAACCGACCGCGTCGGCGGGTGGTTCGACGGGCATGTCGTCGTGCTCGCGCGCGAAACGCGGTGCGGCGTCGTCGAGGTGGCCGAAGGTCAGCGCGGTGCGCACCAGCGTGCGGCCGTTCTGGATGAGGTTCGCGTCGGCCAGGCAGATCTGGCGGCCGATCTTGCGGATGTGCACCTCGTATTCGACGTCGCCGGGGTCGGGCGCGCCGAGGAAGTCGGAGCTCGCAGCGATCGGCGCCATGTCGACCAGGGCCGGATCGGCCGCGCGCAGCCACTTCAGGCCGGCCGCGGCGGTGGCCGCGACCATGGTGCCGCCGTGCACCTTCGCGCCGATCGTCCAGGACTTGCCGATATGGCCGAGGTAGCGACCGGTGTCGGGGGTGGTCGCGGGCAGCTCGGTCAACGCGAGCACCCGGCTGAACGGTGCCTCGGTCTCGCTCAGCTGTCTCGGATCCAGCTCCGTCGTCATCGTCACTCCTGTCGTCCACCGGCCGCGCGTCGGCGATCAGGGTTGCTGGTACGCGGCGTTCGTACAGCGTAGAACGAAGCGGTTCGCCGGGCACATTCCCGTTGGCCGGGCAGGCGCGAGATGCATCACACCTGTTAGCGAGGGCTCTGCGAAGTAGCCGTCGGGGCGACACCAGCTCAGCGAGGGGTGACATGGATTGGTAAACGTTTGCGATGGATCACTTTTCGCATCCGACGCGGCGCATGCTTCGCCAATACGCTTGCGAAACACGAACTTTCGCGTCAGGCGTGGTTGGCCGGGGTCGGCGCGGGCGCGGTTTGGCCGTTCAGGTGCAGCCGGGCGAACGCGAGGGTGCGGTGCAGCATGGCCGCGCGGTCCTGGGTGGTGCGGGCGTTCTGGGTGTTGATCTCGGCGACGGCCTGACCGGCAAAACCGTTGCGGACCAAGGTCTCACACACCTCGACGCACGGCTGGGTGCCTTCACCGGGGACGAGATGCTCGTCGTGCGCGGCACCACGGCCGTCGGCCAGGTGCAGATGGGCCAGGCCCTGCCCCATCCGGGCGGCCAGCGCCAATGGGTCCGCGCCCGCGGTCGCGGTGTGCGAAAGATCGAGGGTGTAATGCTCGAAACCGGTGTCGGTCGGGTCGTAGGACGGGCTGAACGCGGTGAGCCCGATGCCGGGTCCGCCGCGGCGCTCGAGCCGCTTCACCGCGCGCTCGCCGCGACCGAACAGGGTGTCGGCGCGCATCGGGAACATGTTTTCCACTGCGACGACGACCGGGCTGTGCTCCTCCAGCTCGGCGACCTGGTCGGCGAAGTTCTCGGCATAGCGGCGCTGCCAGCGAAACGGCGGATGCACCACGACCGTTCGCGCGCCGAGCGCCTCGGCGGTGCGCACGCTGCGCTCCAGCTTGGCGGCCGGATCCGCGCCCCACACCCGCTGCGAGATCAGCAGGCACGGCGCGTGGATCGCGATCACCGGCACGTCGTACTTGCGGGCGTAGCCCTGCACGGTGGCGATGCTCTGACTGGCCGGCTCGGCCCAGACCATCAATTCGATGCCGTCGTAACCGAGTTCGGCCGCGTACCGGAACGCCGCCTCGGTGTTCTGCGGATACACCGACGCCGTGGAGAGCCCGACGAGGATCTGCTGTCCGTTTTTCCGCACTGCCGCTCCCTGCCTCAGTTCGTACTGAGAAGAAAGGCTAGCGGTCCGAGCGTGACGAAGACGCCAACGACGACCGCGATCACTGTGCTGAGTACGTCGTCGGTCCGGCGCAGAATCCGCACCAGCGCGACCAGGCCGAGAATCACGATCATCGCCAGGGCCAGCGCCACCCAGGGGAGCATCTCCCACATGCGCTCGAAACCCTTGAACAGCAACATGCCCGCGACGGCCGCGCCCGTGCTCTGACCGCCGAGGATCATCCACTGGCGGCGGTTGGCGTCGTACTCAGCCTTCTTCGCCGTCCGGGCGGAGCGGCGCGGCGATACCTTGTGGTCGGACTGCTCGTCCTCGTCGAAGTCGTCGAGCTCATCGTGCTCGTCGTCGAGGTCGACGGGCTCGAAGAAATCGGTCTTGCCGTCGTACATCTCCAGCTCGTCGACCGCGCCGCGGCCCGAATCACGTTTCCCGCGACCGCGTTTGCCCTGGCCGCCGGCCGCGCGTTCGGCATCGGCGCGTTCCGCCCGCTCGACACCGTCCCGGAGCAGATCGCCCGCCACCGTCTGGCCGGAAACGAGCTGCTGGTCCTGACTGGCCAGCGACCACGCGGCGGTGGAGATGCCCTCGGCTTCGGGCGGCGGATCGTTGCGTTGCGGCGCATCGGGTTTGCGTCTTCGCGCCGACCAGGCGGGCAGGCCACCCTCGGCGGCGCCATTGCGCTGCGCGGATCTCGGCGGCGGTTCGGGCGTCGGCGCCCATGGCGCCGTGGCTCTCGATTCCGGTAGCGGCGCCGGTTCGTCGTAGTCCGCGGCGGACGGCGACCAGGCCGCGGTCGACGGCGCGATCTCGTCCGCTTCGGCCTCGGCCGCGCGCCGCCGGGCGGCGCGACCGCCGGTGGCGCTGTTGCGGCCGTTGCGATCCGGTGGCACGGCACCCGCTCCCCCGCGCCCGCCCGGCTCGCGCAGTGGGCGTACCTCGGTGGTGGCGTCGTCGTGCTCGTCGTGCCTGCGGCGTCGTCCGGACCGCGGGGCCTCGTCGGGCACCGGGTCATTCGCGTACGGATTGGGCGACGGGGCGTAGGGATTCGGCGACGGCGCGTACGGGTTCGGCGACGGGGCGTACAGGTCGGCGACCGGAGTGCGCGCGGACAGCGGGTCGGCGGGCGGGCTGTACCGCGAGTCCGGCATCTCCCGGCCGGGCATCACCCGGTTCGATCGGCCCGGCAGCGGGTCGGCCTGCGGCTCGGGCTGGGCGTACGCGGCGAGCGGGTCGTACATCGAGATCGGCCCGGACATCGGCGAATACACCGCGGGGTCCGGCGCGGGTGGCGCGTAGGAGACAGGTTCCGGTGCGGGCGGTTCGTAGGCCGGTGGTTCGTAGACCGGCTCGTCGGGCACCTCGTCTGGTGCGGCGTGCGAGGACTGACCGCTGCCGATCGCGGGCATGTCACCGGTCAGCTCGGCCACCGAGATCCCGCGACCGCCGCGGCGGCGTCGGCCACCACCCGCGGCCGACGCGCCCTGCTGGCCGTTGCGGGCCAGCAGCTCGGCGACCGACAGCTGTTTGGAGTCGTCGCTCATAACCGCACCTCACCGGCGCTGTGTTCCGTCACGCGCGAGACCCGCGGTGACACGATTCGCTCACTCATGACGACACCGTTCCTATCGGCCCCGGTAGCGCGGCCGCGTCGCCGGGCGCCTGGCGGCCACTGCTGGCCGCCGGGCCCGGTAAGCGTGTCGCTCGGGGTCCGCCATTCATGTCGGTATCCAGTTTGCGCAGGATCAGTCCTTCTCGCAGCGCCCACGGACAAATCTCCAGGGATTCCAGCGATAGTGCCCGCATACTCGCCTCCGCGACCAATGCGCCAGCCACCAATTGCTGTGACCGATCGGAACTTACGCCTTCTAATTCTGCACGGTCGGCCGCCGTCATCCGCGAGATGAACGCAATCAGTTGGCGCAGACCTGAGCTGGTGAGTGTACGACGCACCCGAGGGCCCGCCGCCGAGGGTGCCGCTCCGGTCAGCCTGGCCAGCGAGCGGAAGGTCTTCGATGTCCCGACCGCCAGATCCGGTTTCCCGGTGTCGAGCAGCTGTTTCGCGGGCAGCGCGAGCTCCGCGTCGAGCCAGTCGCGCAGCACGTTGACGCGGCGCTTGCCCGGCGGATCCTCCTTCAGCCACTCCCTGGTCAACCGTCCGGCACCGAGCTGCAGCGACAGCGCGAGATCGGGTTCCTCGTCGCCGCCGCTGGTCATTTCCAGCGAACCGCCGCCGATGTCGAGATTGAGGATGCGGCCCGCGCTCCAGCCGAACCAGCGGCGCACCGCGAGGAAGGTCAGCCTGGCCTCGTCGACCCCGGACAGCACCTGCAGCGCGACGCCGGTCTGCGCGCGAACACGCGCGAGCACGTCCTCGGAATTGGTCGCCTCGCGCAGCGCGGAGGTGGCGAACGGCATCAGCTCGACGCACTTGGAAGTCTCGGCGATGCTGGCGAACTCGGCGACGGTGGCGATCAGCCGCTGGGCACCCGCCTCGGTGATCCTGCCCTCGTCATCGATGTTTTCCGACAGCCGTAAAGTGGCCTTGGTCGAGCTCATCGGCATGGGGTGACCACCCCGATGCGCGTCCACCACCAGCAGGTGAACGGTATTGCTTCCGACATCGAGTACCCCAAGCCGCACATGAACACGGTACTGGGTGATCCGGTCCTATAGGTTAAGCGACTGAACTGTTAGCGTTCCGAGGTGTGACGGTAGGCGCATCAACCAGCGGCCCGACCCGGCCCCGACCAGCGGGGAAGATCGATCCGAGTCCCGAGGTCGATATGGATTTCCCCCGCGAATGGATCGAGTTCGTCGATCCAGCAAACGACGAGCATCTAATCGTCGCCGATCTGACCTGGCTACTGTCGAGCTGGACGTGCGTCTTCGGCACGCCGGCCTGCCAGGGCATCATCGCCGAACGACCCGACGACGGCTGTTGCTCGCACGGCGCGTTCCTCTCCGACAAGGACGATCGCAAGCGGCTACAGAACGCTGTGAAAATGCTCACACCCGAGGATTGGCAGCTCATGGGTGAGGCGAAGGACGCGGCGGGCAAGGTCGTCAAGAAGGGTTACCTGGAGCTCGACGAGCTGGAGGACGAGCCCGCGCTGCGCACCCGGCGCTTCGACGGTGCCTGCATCTTCCTGAACCGGCCCGGCTTCGCGGGCGGCGTGGGCTGTTCGCTGCACAGTATGGCGCTGCGGCGCGGCATCGAGCCCCTCGAGGTGAAGCCGGACGTGTGCTGGCAGTTGCCGATTCGGCGCACCCAGGAGTGGGTGGACCGGCCCGACGGCGTGCAGATCCTGCGCACCACGGTCACCGAATACGACCGTCGCGGTTGGGGTCCCGGCGGCGAGGACCTGGACTGGTACTGCTCCGGCTCGCCGGACGCCCACGTCGGCACCCGGCCGGTCTGGCAGTCCTACGGCCCGGAGCTGAAGGAACTGCTCGGCGCGCCCGCGTACGAGGAACTGGCCAGGCACTGCAAGCGGCGACAAGGGCTCGGGCTCATCGCGATTCACCCGGCGACGGTGCACGCGGAGCGGATGCGCGACAGCGCCGATCACGCCACCGCGTGAGGCCCTCGGAATGCGAGCTTGCACCTCGTTCACCTCGAAGGCATGCGATCTTCACCTATTTGCGGTTTGATGTGCGGTCATGTCCAAGAAAGTTTTGACCATGGCCGCCGTCGCGCTCGGCGCCGCGCTCTGTCTCCCCGCAGTCGCCAACGCCGAACCGAACGGTGATCCCGCCAAGTACGCCGACTTCACCGCAGACTTCCTGCCCGCCAACACCCCCGAGGCCCCCGGCGCCGCGGCGGCAGGCAAGAACCTGATCATGAGCCCGTACGGCACCTCGCGCACCATCGCGTGCCGCGGCACCAATGCGGCGGATGTGTACGACTGCATGCAGGAAGACGACCTGGGCTGGATCTCGTTGCGCAAGATCGACGTTCCGGGAGTCGGCCCGACGTGGACCTACCTGCCTTAAGACGCAGACAACTGAGTTACGGCCGAGGGCATCGCAGCGCCCTCGGCCGTTTCTTGTGCCTGACAATGGAATTCGTGCACACAGGCAGCACTCGACCCCCGACCGGGGTCGGCAGTCGTTGGCCCGCCAGAGCTTTAGCTCACGCCTCTAACTTGTAGCCCAGCCCGCGGACCGTGACGAGATGTTCCGGCTTGGCCGGGTCCGCCTCGATCTTCGAGCGCAGCCGCTTCACGTGCACGTCAAGGGTTTTCGTGTCACCGACGTAGTCGGCGCCCCAGACGCGATCGATCAGCTGCCCGCGGGTGAGGACCCGGCCGGAGTTGCGCAGCAGGTATTCGAGCAGGTCGAATTCCTTGAGCGGCAACGTCACCGGCTTGCCGTTCACCAGCACGGTGTGGCGGTCCACGTCCATCCGGACGGGGCCCGCTTCCAGCACGCCACTCTCATTGGTGCCGTCCAACTCGTCGCCCGCGCCGCGGCGCAGCACGGCCCGGATGCGCGCGATCAGCTCGCGCGCCGAGTATGGCTTCGTCACGTAGTCGTCGGCGCCGAGCTCGAGCCCGACCACCTTGTCGATCTCGCTGTCCCTTGCCGTCACCATGATCACCGGCACGCCGCTGCGGGTGCGCAACTGCTTGCACACGTCCGTGCCGCTCATGCCTGGCAGCATGAGATCGAGCAGCACGATGTCCGCACCGGACCGATCGAACTCGGCGAGCGCGGATGGCCCGTCACCGACAACGGTGACTTCGAAACCCTCCTTGCGCAGCAGGAACGCGAGCGGATCGGCCAGCGACTCCTCATCCTCGACGATCAACACACTCGTCATCTGCGTGCCTCCACACCATTGGGTCGGCCCGGCCCCGAGGGGCGCGGGCTTGTTTCTCTCATGCTCACCGTCGGGCCTGCGGAATCCTCTTCTCCGTCGGCCTCGTGGTGGGCAGGTATTCGCAGGGTGAACGTCGAACCGGTGCCCAACTTGCTCCACAGGGTGATCTCACCGTTGTGGTTGGCTGCCACGTGCTTGACGATAGCCAGGCCGAGGCCGGTACCGCCGGTGGCGCGCGAGCGGGCCTTGTCCGATCGGAAGAAGCGTTCGAACACCCGCTCTTGGTCTTCTTTCGCGATGCCGATGCCTCGATCGGTCACGGCCATCGCGACATGGTCGCCACGTAATGACCGGCTGACCGACACATGGGAGCCGGCCGGTGAGTACGCTATCGCGTTCTCCACCAGATTTGATAGGGCTGTGACCAGCAACGTTTCGTCGCCGAGCACTTCGAGCCCGCTTGGCCGGTCGGTACTGACGGTGATTCCGGCGGCCTCGGCGGCGGTGCGCGAGCGGTCCACCGCCTGCATGACGACGGTGTCTACGTCGACCACCTCGAGCTCGGGCAGCTTCTCCGCACCCTGCAGCCGGGACAGCGCAATGAGTTCGGTCACCATTTTGCCGAGTCGCCGGGATTCGCCCAGTACGCGCTGTCCGAAATGCCGGACTGCCTCGGGATCCTCGGCGGATTCGAGCATCGCCTCGGCCAGCAGGCTCATCGCGCCGACCGGGGTTTTGAGCTCGTGGCTGACGTTGGCGACGAAGTCGCGCCGGGTGGCCTCCATCCGGGCCTGCTCGGAATCGTCGTCGGCGAACAGCACGGTGAAGTTGGTGTCTTCGCGCGATAGCTGGCGGGCCACGCCGCGCACCGCGATCCGGCCGCGGCCGGGCACCGGGTTCTTCGCGGTGAGGTCGAACTCGGCGGACTCGCCGGTGGCCAGCACCTTCTCCACCGCGGCCCAGGCGCGCTCGTCGAGCAGCCGGTTGCGGACCAGGCCGAGTTCCTCGGCGCGCGGGTTGACCAGCACCACGTCGCGGTATTCGTCGACCACCGCGATGCCGCTCTCGGAGGCGAGCACGATCAGGTCCAGCACCTGCGACATCGTCAGGCCGGAATCCGCTTGCCTGCGGGCCTGCTGCCTGGCATTCATATAGGGGATAAGTAGCCCGCCGACTGCCAGACCTACGACAGCCGCAAGGACTGCCAGTAGGACGGCTTGCGGAACACTCACACCTGAATCGTACGGTCGCGTAGGACGTATCCAACTCCGGGTACACGATGTTTCGTGCAGGTCATGGCCACTTCTGACACTGTTAGCCAGCCGTTTACGTGCTGTTGGGTATGTCTAAGCCGCGTCGTTGTGTGTGCTGGTCGAGGCCAGATTTCCGCCGTCTTCGCCGTCGTGGCCCGCCAGGCCCGCGCCCACGGCGCGGCCGTGTTTGTCGACCCAGTCGCCGAGCGCATAGATAGGGATGAGCAGATCGCGGCCCGCCTCGGTCAACTCGTATTCGACGCGCGGCGGGGCTTCGGCGTAGCGGTGCCGGTCGATCAGGGTCATCCGTTCCATCCGGCGCAGAGTCTGCGTCAGCATCTTCTGGCTGATGCCACCGATCGCGGCTCGCAGGTCGCCCGGGCGCATCGGGCCGTCGCGCAACAGATAGACGACGACCGGTAGCCAGGAGTTTCCGAAGACATCGACGCCGATCCGGGCGGGACAGTCGGATTCGAAAGCGCCGTAGGGCGCGAACTCGACCTGTTCGGCGGTGCTCGGCTCGGACACGGCGGTCATGTCGTCCAGCATGCCAGCGTCGTTGCGCACCCGCAGGTGCCTATTGATCTTCCTAGCGTTTGTGCCGAAGACCTTTCGAGCAAGGAGTCGATATGCGAATCGGAATCATCGGGGCGGGCGCGATGGCGCGGGCACTGGGCGGCGGGTGGGTCGCGGCGGGGCACGAGGTCCTCGTCGGGGCCAGATCGGCCACTGCGGCAGGTGAATTGGCGGCGGCGATCGGGGCCAGATCCGGAAGTATCCGGGACGCCGCCGGTTTCGGCGACGTGGTGTTGCTCGCGCTGCCGGTGGGCGCCCTCGAGGAGGCGTTGCGGACGACCGGCGGGTTACTCGACGGGCGGGCGGTGATCGACTGCACCAATGCCTTTGCACCGGATGACGCGGCGCCCGCAGGCGCGACGGCGTTCGTGCTCTCGGAAGACGCTGTCGCCGAACGTATTGCGGCAGGGGCGCCAGGAGCTCACGTGGTGAAGGCGTTCAACGTCTGCGCTGCCGAGGTGTGGGAGTCGCACACTCGCGTGTTCGAGGGACGCAGGCTGGCGGTGCCGCTGTGTGGTGACGACCCGGATGCGCTCCGACAGGTCGCCACACTGGTGGAAGACCTGAAGCTGCAACCGCTTTCCGCTGGCGGGCTGCACCGGGCGAAATATCTGGAGGCGGTGTCGGTGTTCACCGTCGGGCTGTGGTTCGCCGGACTGGACGCACGCGCCGTCTTCCCGCCGCTGACTGCGGCGTTCGCCGTCGCAGACTGACGATGAAAACCGGCCTGAGCATGCACTATTCGCTCATACCCCGCGAGTACTAGCTTTGATGCGCGATAAGTGCACGCTCAGACCGGGTTACGGTTTACCAGCCCGGGTTCCCGCGTAGCGGGATATTCACGAAACTTGGCTGGTTCTGGTCGAGCAGCAGGTGTTGCGGGCGCAGTCCGCTGTCGACGAGTAGCGGCATCGGCGGCACGCCCCTCGGGAAGTTGCCTGCGTAGACGTCTACGCGCAGCCGGTGGCCCGGTTGCAGCACCGCTTCGATACCCGGCACCGAAATGTCCAGTGCCGTCGGCTGTCCCGGCACGGTGGGTTGTCTGGTGTCCAGCGACAGGTCCGGCACCGGCTCGGTGTAGTCGCCGTTCGGCAGGCGGGTGCTTCGGCCCTCGTCGATGGCGCGCAGCGAGGAGACCAGCTGCCCGGAGGACAGCACCGACGACTGCCCGTCGGGAGCAACGTCATTCACCGTGACGGTCCAGTAGCCGTCGGTCACGTCGTGCACCGTGTTGAGCCGCACCGCGATCGGGCCGGAAATGCTGGTCGGCTCGGCGACCGGCGCGCTGGTGAAGGTGAGCCCGCCGAGTTCCTGGATCCGCGCGTCTTTGCTGCAGCCATCGATGATCGATGTCACGCCCGCCGATTCCTGCGCCATGTCCCGCGAGCACACCCCGGTCAGGCCGGGCGCGACGGTGAGCTGGTCGACGGCCGGGCTCGGCGCGCCGAACAGTGAACCGTCGTGCACGCTGGTCGCGGTCCCACTGGGCGCCGCGGACAGGTACATCCGCCGGTAGTCGACGCCGGGCTGTGGGAAGGACGGCGAGGTGATCCAGCCGCCGCCTTGCTGGCGCACCGTCACCGGACCGTACTGATCGATGCCGTTGTCGATTCCCTTGAGCCACTTGTCGAACCACGCGCGCTGCAGCACGTCCATTCGCGGCGGCAGGCCGGCACGGCCGGACTCGTTGCCGTTGCTGATGTGGTAGCCGTCGCCGACGAAGAGCTGTTTCTGCCCGGGCGGCAACGGAATCTGCCGATACACGTCGGCCTGCGAGTTGACGAACACGTCGTGCCAGCCGCCGGTCACGAAGGTGGGCACGGTGATTCGGCTCGGATCGTTCTCCCACGACTGCCGGAACGGGCTGTCCGCTTGCAGCAGCGACTGCACCTTCGGATCGAGCTGGTCGATCTGCGGAGTGACCAGGACGTTCAGCAGTGCGTCGACGAAGGTGAACGGATCGGCCAGCCGATCCTTCAGCCACTGCAGGTCGAACTGACCGCGAGCCGCCGACGCGAGATCCGGCACCAGCTTGGCGCCGTTGACCGCGAGCAACCAGGCGGGCATGAAGGTGACGCCGATGGCACCGCCCGGTGCGACCAAGTCGCGGAACGGGTTTCGGCTCGGCACCACCGGGAAGATCGCCTTCAGCGCGGGCGGGTTCTTTGCGGCGACTTGCAGTTGATTCAGTCCGGAGTAGGAGACGCCGTTCATTCCGATGTTCCCGGTGGACCATGGCTGGTGCGCGGTCCAGTCGATCACCTCGACCGTGTCCTGCTGTTCCCGATAACGCAGCAGATCCCAATCACCTTGGGAGAAGCCGGTTCCCCGGACATCGACGACGACCTGGGTGTACCCGCTCTTGATCAGCTGACGATCCACGGTGAAGTTGCGCAGCAGACCGCCGCCGAGTGCCTTGGTCAGATCGGTGATGCCGGAGAACGGGGTGCCCGACAGGTCGACGTCGCGCGCCACCTGCATGACCGCGTCGGACAGCCACGGGATCGAGATCATGCTGTCGGCGATCATCGAGCCCAATTTGGTGTAGGGCGTCATATTGACGATGGTCGGTGTCGGTGTCGAAATCGGCTGTCCCGCAGCATCGGCCGGGTGATAGACGTTGCCCTTGAGCACGGTGCCGTCGCTCATGGTGATCGGCACGTCCCATTCGATGAAGACGTTCGGGTATTGCTGCGGGCCGTCCTCGGTGGCGGCCCATGCGGCACCGGTGGCGCCGCCGTCCGGGCCGACCGGCGTCGCGGTGGCCGAGGGTGAAAGGAAGGGGGACAAGGCCACCGCCGCGACGAGCAACGCCGCGGTTCGGAGCGCATACCTCATTGGATCCACTCTCTTCGGGAACAGATGCTCTCTAACCGTAGGAAGGGAACCAGAAACTGTCTCAGATTGATGGCAGAACAGCGAAAAATCATGCAGGTTCACAAATATCCACGCGCGGAACTGAGACAACGCCAGAAATGCGAAAGGGCGCCTTCGCTCGAAACTCTCGAAGCGAAGACGCCCTTTCGGGTATTCAGACCGAAATCACCAACCGGGATTTCCGCGCACCGGCACATTCACGAAGCTCGGCCGGTCCGGATCCAGTTGCACGTGCTGCGGTTTCAGCCCGGTATCGAGCAGCATCGGCAAGATCGGCAGACCCTTCGGGAAGTTGCCCGCGTAGACGTCGACGCGCAGGCGGTGGCCCGGCTGCAGGATCGCCTCGGTGGCAGGCAGCGCGATGTCCAGGGTCGTCGCCTCGCCCGGCACGGTCGGCTGCCGGTGGTCGAGCGAGGTGAACGCCCGCGGATCGGTGTAGTCGCCGTTGGCGGACTTGCTGCTGTTGGCCTCGTCGACCTCGCGCAGCGACGCCATCACCTGCCCGGAGGACAGCACGGTGGACTGCCCGTCCGGCGCGACGTCGTTGACCGTGGTCACCCAGTAGCCGTCCGCCGCGTCCTGAACGGTGTTGAGCCGCACCGCGATCCGGCCGGAGACGGTGGTCGGCTCGGTGACCGGGTTGCTGGTGAAGGTCAGCCCGTTCGACTCCTCGATCCGCGAGTCCTTCGCGCAGCCGTCGATGATCGACAGGATGCCCGCACTGCCCTGTGCCGCGTCGTTGGAGCACAGGCTGGTCAGGCCGGGCGCGACGGTGAGTCGCGCGGTATCACCGTTGGCGGCCGCGGTGAGCGATCCGTCGTACACGCTGTTCGCGGTGCCACTGCGGTTGGCGGACAGGTACATTCGCCGATGCGTCGGCTCCTGCGCGCCGGAGTTCTCGGTCGGCTCGGCGAACGAATCGGTGGTGATCCAGCCACCGCCCTGCTGGCGCAACGTGATCGGGCCGTACTGATCGATGCCGTTGTCGATGTCCTTGAGCCACTTGTCGAACCACGCGCGCTGCAGCACATCGAGCCGCGGCGGCAGGCCGGGCTTGGCGTACTCGTTGCCGGAATTGACGTGGTAGGTGTTGCCCATCAGCAGCTGCTTCTGACCGGCGGGCAACGGAATCTCGTTGTAGATCTTCGATTCCGAGTAGGTGAACAGGTCGTGCCAGCCGCCGGTGACGAAGGTCGGCACCTGAATCTTGGACGGATCGCTCAGCCAGCCTTGGCGCGGCGTCGAGCTGCCGGTGAGCAGTTCCTTGGCGCGCGGGTCCAGATCGTCGATGCGCGCGGTGGTGTAGACGTTGAGCAGCACGTCCATGAACGTCAACGGATCTCGCACCCGATCGGCCAGCCACTGGGTATCGAACTGCCCGTTGAGCACCGACGCCAGGTCGGGCACCAGCTTGAGCCCGTTGATCGCGGTCAGCCAGAGCGGGATGAAGTTGAAGCCGAAGCCGCCGCCGGGTGCGAGCACGTCGTTCATCAGGTCGCTGCCCGGCACCACGGGGAAGATCGCCTGCAGCGCGGCCGGGTGCTTCTCGGCGGCCTGCACCTGGTTGATGCCGGAGTAGGAGATGCCGTTCATGCCGATGCGGCCGTTGGACCACGGCTGCGCTGCGGCCCAGTCGATCACCTCAACGGTGTCCTGCTGCTCGCGCTGGCGCAGCATGTCCCAGACGCCCTGGGAGAAGCCGGTGCCGCGCACGTCGACGACCACCTGCGAGTAGCCGCTCTTGATGAGCTGGCGGTCCACGGTGAAGTTGCGCAGCTCGCCGCCGGCGAAGCCCTTGGTCAGGTCGGTGACGCCGGACAGCGGGGTGCCGCTCATATCGATCTGGCGGAGCAGGCCGAACAGGGCGTCGGACAGGCCGGGGATGGCCTGCGCGTGATCGGCCAGGTTCGACACCAGCTTGGTGTACGGCGTGAGGTTGACGACCGTCGGCGTCGGCGTATCGATCGGCCTGCCGGACGCGTCCGCGGGGCGATAGACGTTGCCCTTCAAGACAGTTCCGTCACTCATCGTGATGGGGACGTCCCATTGGATGTTGATGTTCGGATACTGCTGCGGACCGTCCTGGGTCGCTTGCCAGGCGGCGCCCGCGGCGCCGCCGTCGGGACCGGTCGGTGCGGGAGCGGCGGAAGCGCCGCTGGTGAGGAAGGGGACGAGCATCGCGGCGGCAACTGCCGCGACTGTTGCGCGCAACACGTGCTTCATCAGTCGTGATCTACCTCTCGGGCTGGTCGAACGACCAAAGTGTACATACCTACTTGTCGGTAATGACAAGGGGTAACACGTACTGAATTCGAATAGAGGTTCACATACAGCAACCTGAGCGATCAGGCCACGCCCAAACCCCAGGTGGCGAGCGTTTCGCCGGGCGACCATGGCGAGAACCAACGCTCACTGTGCAGTTACCCGAACTCGCCATCGACCACTGGCACTCAGCCCGCTACTGTGTCGGAGAACACCTCTGACCAGCGCGGATCTAACCCGAGCCCGGACGCATCAGCAAATGCGCAGCGAGACCGCTCAGGCCAGGCCGGACCATCCGCCCGCACTGAAACAGCAACGCGCTGCGCCCAATTCAGGACGCAGCGCGTTGGTCAGTGGTCGAGAAGTGTTACTTGCCACCCTGATTGGCGACAGCGGCGGCGCCCGCGGCGGCCGCTTCCGGATCCAGGTACTCGCGAGGACGAACTGGGCGCAGGTTCTCGTCGAGCTCGTACCGCAGGGGAATGCCGGTCGGAATGTTCAGACCGGCGATGTCCTCGTCCGAGATCTGATCGAGGTGCTTGACCAGCGCACGCAGCGAATTGCCGTGTGCGGCAACCAAAACCGTCTTGCCGGTGAGCAGATCCTTGGAGATGGTGTCCTCCCAGTACGGGACCATCCGCTTGACCACGTCGAGCAGGCATTCCGACTTCGGAACCTCGATACCGGCGTAGCGCGGATCGCCCTCCTGGCTGTACTCGTCGCCCGGGTCGATCGCCGGCGGCGGGGTGTCGTAGCTGCGGCGCCACAGCATGAACTGGTCGTCGCCGTACTTGTCCCGCACCTGGGCCTTGTTCTTGCCCTGCAGCGCGCCGTAGTGCCGCTCGTTGAGCCGCCAGTCCCGGATCACCGGGATCCAGTGCCGGTCGGCCGCGTCCAGCGCGAGATTGGCGGTGCTGATCGCGCGGCGCAGCAGCGAGGTGTAGACGACGTCGGGCAGGATGCCGTGCTCGGCCAGCAGCTCCCCCGCGCGCTTGCCCTCGGCGATGCCCTTGTCGGTCAGGTGCACGTCCACCCAGCCGGTGAACAGGTTGAGGGCATTCCATTCGCTCTCGCCGTGGCGCAGCAGCACGAGGGTGTAGGTCATGCGGGCCATCCTTTCATGTGCGGAAAATGGGGTCGCAGCGTTCCCCGCGAGGTCAGGGCCTCAGTCGAGGTCGGCGGTGGCGGCGTGGCCCGCGGCGAGCACGCCCGCGCCGACGAGGGTGGCGCCGTCGGTGATCTGTGAGAGGACCACGCGCAGGTCGCGGGTGAAGTCGAGGGCGGCGTGCTTTGCCAGCGCCGCGCGCATCGGATCCCACAGCGGCGCACCGGATTGCGCGAAGCCACCACCGATGACGCAGATGTCGACGTCGAGCAGCGCCGCGGCCGAGGCGATCGCCTGGCCGAGCGCGGTACCCGCCCGGTGCAGCGCGGCGAGGGCGATCTCATCGCCCGCGTGCGCGGCCTCGGACAGTTGCTTGCCGGTCGTGCCTTTCCAGCCCTGCTGCGTCGCCCAGCGCACCGAGGACATGCCGCTGGCGACCGCCTCGACACAGCCGACGCCACCACACAGGCAGGGCGTGTCCCAGCCGGGCACCACGATATGACCGATGTGCCCGGCATTGCCGGTGCGTCCGACGACCACCCGGCCGTCCGCGATGATCCCGCCGCCGATCCCGGACGAGACAGTCATCGCCAACCCGTTCGGGATCCCGCGCAGCGCGCCGACATGATGCTCGGCCAACGCCAAGCAGGCGCCGTCGATGGCGAAACTGATTGTCGCCGTGGGGAACAGCTTCTGCACGGCGGCGACGATCTCGAAGCCGGACTTCCATTCGGGGATGTTCAGCGGAGCGGTGATGCCGGTGCGGACATCGACCGGTCCGGCCGAGCCGATGCCGATCGCGGTGATCGGTGCGTCCCCGGCGACCTCGAGCAACAGGGCACGGCAGGCCTCCCAGACCGCCTCGGGCGGCACGACGATCTGACGCACGTCGTGCACCGTTGTGCCGTCGTGGACGAGACCAGCCGCGAACTTCGACGCGCCGATGTCCAGCGCAAGAACCGTCATCGCAGTGAATTTACGGCTTGTCGGCAGCGTCTAACAGATGTTCGAAGGCGCGCAGGTTCTTCAGCGATTCACCGCGCGAAACCCGCCACTTCCACTCTTTGCGAATGGATTCGGCGAAGCCGAGTTCGAGCAGCACATTGAAATCGGCGTCGACGGCCTCGAGGATCTGACCGAAGAGCCGGTCGAGCTCGTCGGCGGTGACGGCGTGCGTGGCGGTCTGGCCGACCAGATAGATGTCGCCGACCCGGTCCAGCGTGTAGGCGACGCCGTACAGCCTGCGGTTGCGCCGCAGCAGGAATTTGTAGACGCCCTCGAAGTTTTCGTCCGGCTTGCGGCAGACGAACGACTCGATGCGCACGCCGTGCTTGCCGACGGTGAGCATCACAGTGGTCTTCAGCTTGCGCTCACCGGGGAGAATAACGACGAAGGTTTCCTCGCCGGAACGCTCGTGCTCGATCTCCCGGTCGCGCAGGGTCTCAGCGATCAGCTGAGCAGTAGCCTGCACTTCGTTCACCGACGTGCTCCCATCCGACGCCGCCACAGCGCCCGCGACCTGGCCTGACTGGATTCCAGGCTAATGCGTTCACCGGGTACCCAATCACGCACGTCGTCACGCAACGCACCGCTGCTCGCGGCCACTCGGCCCGCGCCGATCCCGGCCCGCTCGGCCCGGAAATCTTCGAGTGCGGCGGAGTAGCTGGCGAGCAATCCGTCGGCGGTGTGCTCCCAGGAGAAGTTGGCGGCATGCTCGACCGCGCGCCCGCTCATCCGGCGCAGGCGGTCGGGATCGTCGAGCAGATAGCCGAGGGCGCCCGCCCAGTCCGGTGTGCGGTGACCGGGGACCAGCAGGCCGGTTTCGCCGTGCCGGACGGCGGTGCCGAGGCCGCCGACGTCGGCGGCGAGCACCGGGGTGCCGCTGGCCTGGGCCTCGATCGCGACCAGTCCGAAGGATTCGTTGTAGCTCGGCACCGCGACCAGATCGGCGGCGCGATAAACCAGCACCAAGCGGTCCGGCGGCTGCGGCGGCAAGAAGGTGACGCGGTCGGCGATGCCGAGCGCGGCGGCCAGCTCGATCAGCGCGTCCGGGCGTTCCAGGCCGGTGCCGGACGGGCCACCGACGATCAGCACGCGCAGCTTGTGGGTGGGATCGGTGCGCAGCACCTCGGCCGCGGCGCGCACCAGCACGTCCGGTGCCTTCAACGGCTGGATCCGCCCGACGAACGCGACGACCTGTTCGTCCGCTGCCAGGCCGAGTGCCGCGCGAGCCGCCGCCTTGTCGCCCGGCTGATACCGGGTCAGGTCCGCACCGGGCGGCACCACGTCGATGCGCTCGGGCTCCGCGCTGTACAGCTCGACGAGCTGGCGGGCCTCGTCGGCAGTGTTGGCGACAAGTCGATCTGCTTCGCCGATGACCTGTTTCTCGCCGATCTCGCGGGTCATCGGCTCCGGACAGTCGCCCTCGGCGAGTGCGGCGTTCTTCACCGCGGCCAGCGTGTGTGCGGTGTGCACCAGCGGCACCCGCCAGCGGTCCCTGGCCAGCCAGCCGACCTGGCCGGACAGCCAGTAGTGCGAGTGCACGAGGTCGTAGTAGCCCGGCAGGTGGCGCGCCTCCTGGCGCAGCACTTCCGCGGTGAACGGGCAGAGCTGGGTGGGCAGGTCGTGCTTGTCGAGTCCCTCGAACGGGCCTGCCACCACGTTGCGCACCAGCACGCCGGGACCCGCCTCTTGCACGGGCGGCAGATTGGAGGCGGTGGCCCTGGTGAAGATCTCCACCTCGGTGCCACGACGGGCCAGCTGGAGCGCGGTTTGCAGCACATAGACGTTCATGCCGCCCGCGTCGCCGGTGCCCGGTTGAGCCAGTGGTGAGGTGTGCACCGATAGCACGGCGACACGGTTCGGCCGTAGGTCCGGGCGTTGACTCACACTATCCATAGTGCACGTTGGATTCCCGGCCTCCATACCGTCACGCCCCCAAGTGAGAGCTATCACAGGCGTTCGGTGAAACCGATCACACTGTCGCGGCACGCCGACCTGGGACGACGCCGGTCGTCGAGGTATTTACAAGCTGTCGGCGAACATGCTGATCTCGGCGACGAAGCGGGCCCGATCCTCGATGAACAGACCGTGCTTGGCGCCCTCCCAGAACGACGCACGCGCGTCCGGCGCGGCCTCGAAGACGTAGCGGCCGTTGTCGATCGGGACCACCGGGTCGTCGGTGCCGTGCAGCACTAGCACCGGAATGTCCAGTGTGCGAAGGGTTTCCGTGTTGTCGACGGTCCGGTAGAACAGCGCCTTGCGCACCGAGGGCGCGGTGGCGAGGCTGGCGCCGAACAGTCGCTGGGCGTCGGCGCCCTTGTCCGCGCCGGGGCCGGTGTTGGCGTTGCCGAAGGCGCCGAACGCGCGCACCGCGCGACCCGCGCTCTCCTCGAAGACGCCGGGCATCGCGGCCGCCATGGCGGCACCCGTCGCCGCGCCGGGGACGTCGCGGCCGATATTCGCTTGCGAACTGGTGAAGACGACGCCCGCGATCGCGCCGGTGCCGTAGGCGGTCAGGTAGTCGCTGAGCACGATGCCGCCGTAGGACCAGCCGAGCAGGATCGCCCCGGTCTCGACGCCCTCCGCCGCCAGCACGGCCGCGACGTCGGCGGCCCAGTTCTTCGGGTCGTCGTAGCCCGCGGCGGGCGCATCGGAGTAGCCGTGGCCGCGCAGGTCGACGGCGAGCACCCGGAAGCGCGCGGCGAGGTCGTCGGCCGCCTTACCCCAGCAGCGCAGATTCGCCGACCACCCGTGCAACAACACCAGCGGACGCGCGTCGGCGGGGCCGCTCACTCGGTAGACGATGTTCGTTCCGTCCGCGCTCACCGCGTCCCGAATAGCCATACCGATCAGGCTAACGGTGATCCCCGCAACAGCGCCCCTGCCCGCAAACGGCCTGCACCCTAGGATCAGATTTTATGAGCACTCGCACCGCTGTTGTCACGGGAGCCAGCTCCGGCATCGGGGAGGCCACCGCCCGGGAACTGGCCAAACAGGGCTATCACGTCTACGTCGGCGCCCGCAGGCTCGATCGCCTGCAGCGCGTCGCCGACGAAATCGGCGGCACCGCACTGGAACTCGACGTGACCTCGGACGAGTCGGTGCAGGCTTTCGCCGACGCGATCGAGCGCGCCGACATCCTGGTCAACAACGCGGGCGGCGCGAAGGGCCTGGCCTCGGTCGCCGAGGCCGACCTGGACGACTGGCGCTGGATGTGGGAGACCAACGTGCTCGGCACGCTGCGCCTCACAAAAGCGTTGCTGCCCAAGCTGATCGCCTCCGGCGACGGCCTCATCGTCACCATCACCTCGGTCGCCGCCTTCGTCGCCTACGACAACGGCGCGGGCTACACCTCGGCCAAGCACGCGCAGGCGGTGCTGCACCGCACGTTGCGTGGCGAGTTGCTCGGCCAGCCGGTGCGCCTCACCGAAATCGCGCCGGGCGCAGTGGAAACCGAGTTCTCGCTGGTCCGTTTCGACGGTGACGAGGAGCGTGCCGCCAAGGTCTACGAGGGCATCGATCCGTTGGTGGCGCAGGACATCGCGGAGATCATCGGCTTCGTCGCGTCGCGGCCGTCGCATGTGAATCTCGATCAGATCATCGTCAAGCCCCGTGACCAGGCCGACGCGGGTCGCTTCGCGCGGCGCAACTAATAGCTGAAGCGAATTACCCACTGGCGGCAGCGGGTTAGCGGAAAGATTGCTGAATCTTCGCCGGACACCTGCTGCCGTTAGCATCTGAGGCTTTGACGTCTACCTCAGATCGGAGTTGTCGACTCATGTTCAAAGGCTTCAAAGAGTTCCTCATGCGCGGGAACGTCATCGATCTCGCAGTTGCTGTCGTGATGGGCACTGCGTTCACCGCAGTCGTCACCTCGGTGACCAAAGGTGTCGTGAATCCTTTGCTCGCGGTGTTCGGCAATCAGAACGAGCTCGGCCTCGGCGTCCAGCTGATCGCGGACAAACCCGCGACCTTCATCCAGATCGGCCCGATCATCACCGCGTTCATCAACTTCTTCGTGGTCGCCGCCGTGCTGTATTTCGTGCTGATGCTGCCGATGAAGACGATCAAGAATCGCTTCGGCACCACGAAGGCGGCCGAGCCCACCGAGACCGAACTGCTCATCGAGATCCGCGACCTGCTGGCCGAGCGGCACGATGCCGTGCGCGCCGAGCGGGCGGCCGATCGCGCAGTCGAGAACGACCCCGAACTCGATTCGTCGCTGCGGCGCTAGTCACTGCCAGACGGCGCGCACCTCGTCGGCCGCGGCCTTGCCCTGGCGCAGGCCCGCGGCGAACACCGCGGGCCAGCTGGATCGGTCGTCGAGATCCGGGCCGAAGGTTTCGATCGCGACGGGGTCCGGGACGATCCGGGCGACGCGGCGCACGCTCGACGGCACCGTCGTCGGGAAGACGTGGGCCAGCGGTTCGATCAGGATCAGCGTCGACATGCCTTCGGCCAGATCGGCATTCGAGCCATTGCGGAGCGCGCCGTCGATGTAGCGGTGCGCGCCGATGGTGACCGGTGCGGCCAACCCCGGCATCGCCGTACTCGCGGTGACCGCCTGGTGCACCGGCACACCGTCGGTGCCGCGCCAGACCTTCGGCTCGCCGGAATCTATGTCGACGGTCGGGATGAGCAGGTTCGGATGCGGCCAACCACCCACGCCCACCAGGTCTTTCATTCGCTCGATGCGGACCTGCTCCGGGCTGGTCGTCGCGCTCAACGCGAGTTTGCCGACGCGATGCAGCGCGGCCGATTTGTCCTTGCCCGCGCCGCGAAGCACCTCGAAGACCTCCGCCGTCACCGCGGGATCCACGATCAGCGCGGGGGCGGCGTCGGCGGGCAGTTCGGCGTAGGCGTTCAGGTCTCGACCGTCGGCCAGCCCCGCCGCGGCGATGGCGCCCGCCGAGGTGCCGACCAGGAGGTCGGCGTCGGCCAGCTCGATCCTGTTGCGGCGCAAGCCTTGTACAACACCGAGTAACCATGCGGTGCCGACCACCCCGCCCGGACCGAGCACTACCGCACGACCACTCACATCACCCTCCGAACCTCGATCCAGCTGAGATCGAGACTAACGGGGCGGGCCGGGCGCGACCGGGGTCGCGGAGACCACCGAGGTGGAGCCGTCCTCGGCCGACATGGTCTTCCAGGTGGCCCAGTCGATGGTCCAGTCGTAGAGATCGCCGTCGGCGGCCGACATTTGGATGGAGGTGCCGGTGACTTCCACCGGATCGCCGTACAGCGCGGTCGGGAAGTACGCCTGAGCGTCGCCCGGCGACAGGTTGATGCAGCCGTTGGTGACGTTCGAAGACCCTTGGGCGGACACCGATTCCGGGTTGGCGTGGATGAATTCGCCGTTGTTGGAGATGCGTACGGCCCAGCGCTCGCGAACGTTGGTGTAGAACGGCGGATTCGACATCATGAAGTCTTCGTACTTCTCGGTGACCACGTGCAGCCCGGAGCGGGTGACGTTGCGTGGCTCGTTGCCCTCGCCGTAGCTCACCGCGAAATCGAAGATCGTCTTGCCGTTCTGGACCACCTGCATGCGGTGGCTCGGCGCGTTGGCCTTCACGATCTGGCTGCGGCCGATGCGGAAATCCGTTGTCAGATCGGTGTATCCGTAGTTGCCGCCGCCGAGATCGAGCCCGTAGAGCTTGGCCGAGACGTGCACGGTGGTGCCGGGCACCCAGTAATTCTTGGGGCGCCAATGCAATCGGGAGCCGTTGTCGTCGGGGAACCAGGCCCACGCGCCCTCGGTGGGCGGGTCGGTGGTGAGGGTGAGCGCCTTCTCCACCTCGGCCTTGTTCTGCACGGAAGCCTTGAACTGCAGGATGATCGGCGCGGCGATGCCGACCTCCTGGTTGTCGGCGATATTGATGGTCGCCGGGACGGTGTTCTTCGGCGTGAGCGTGCTGAACTTGCCGTCGATCGGGACGGGTTTGTGATCGGTGCCGATCGCGGTGCCCGACCAGGTGTAGGTGGCGTCGTAGCCGAGCGGCTCGGTGATCTTGTAACTGCGCTTGTCCGGGGCGAATTCGCCCGCGACCTGCTTGCCGCTGGCGTTGGTCAGCGCGACCTGATCGATGGTGCCGTCGGCGACGGTGACCGAGGCGGCGGCGGTCGGGTTGACCTTCTTCGCATCGTTCTCCGGTGCCAAGGTGACCTTGGCGACGGGGCCCGGCTCGCGGGGAGGATTGCTGTTGCCGCCGCTGCCGCTACTGCATCCGGCCACCAAGGCGACCACGACGAACAGCACGGCCGACACGGCGGCAACCGGTCTACGGATCCCTGGACGGTTGCTCACCTCATCGAATTTACGCGGGCAAAATCGTTCGGTCGGCTAGCGAACGGTGTGGTGTCCGTTTCACCCGGTTAGAGGATGACATCAACCGTGACGGGTTCCGGCTCGAGCCGGATGCCGAATCGCTCGGCCACTCCATCGCGCACCGTCCTGGCCAGATCCACCAGATCCGCGGCGGTCGCGCCGCCGCGATTCGTCAGCGCAAGCGTGTGTTTCGTGGACAAACGGGCCGGCGCAGCGGGACCGGGAAAACCCTTGGCGAACCCGGCCCGTTCGATGAGCCAGCCCGCGGAGAATTTGACGCCGTCCGGCGCCGGATAGGTCGGCACCGTGACATCACCCACATGCGCCGAGATCGCGGCCAGCACCTCGGGGACCCGGTCCTCGGGCACCACCGGGTTGGTGAAGAAGGAACCGGCGCTCCAGGTGTCGTGATCGGCCGGGTCGAGGACCATGCCCTTGCCCGCACGCAGCCGTAGTACGGCATCGCGCACCTCGGCAGCCGGGCGGGATTCGCCGTTGCCTGCGCCGAGCGTGGTGGCGAGCTCGCCGTAGCGCAGCGGTGCGCTCGTGCCGCTCGGGTCGAGGGCGAAGTCGACGGCGAGCACCAGGGCGTCATCGCGGTGCTTGAGCACGCTGGTGCGATAACCGAAACCGAGCTCGCCGGGCTCGACCCAGCGGATCGCGCCGCTGCGCCGATCGAGCAGCCGCACCCGGCGCAACAGGTTCGCCACCTCGGCGCCGTACGCGCCGACGTTCTGCACCGGCGTCGCCCCAGCCGAACCCGGAATTCCGGACAGGCATTCGAGGCCGCCGAGCCCTGCCGCGACGGTGGCCGCGACGACCGCGTCCCAGTTCGCACCCGCCTCGGCCAGCACGCCGTCCGCGCTCAGTTCCACACCCTCGGTCGCCACCCGCACCACCACGCCGTCGAAACCGTCGTCGCTGATCAACAGGTTGGAACCGCCCGCGATGAGCAGCACCGGAATGCCCGCCGCGTCCAGCGCGCGCACCGTCGCGACCAGCGCTTCGGTGGTGTCACATTCGGCGACCGTGGCGGGCCCGCCGACCCGCAGCGTGGTCAGCTCGGCCAGCGGCACCGATTCGCGGATCCGGGCGCCGGTGGCGGCCAGCACATCCGACGGCACCACACGTGAAGTTCGCACAGGCAGACGGTAGCGTGTCCGACCATGGCTACACCGCTGGCGTACACGGCCCGCTACTCGCATCCCGCTGCCGCCGTGCGCGCGGCGTTCGCGAACGACCAGTACTGGAAAGACCGCGTTGCCGAGGTCGGCGGGCCGAACGCCCGGCTCGACTCGGTGAGCGTCAACGGCAACCAGATCCGGGTGCAGCTGGTGCAGGCCATCGCCGCCGAGCTGCTGCCCGCCGCGATCACCGCGGTGCGCCCCGGCGACCTGATCATCCCCCGCGTCGAGAACTGGGACGGCGATGCGGCCACCTTCCAGGCGACCGTGGAGGGCGCGCCCGCCGAGGTGCGCGGCACCATCACGCTGCGGGAGGACGGCGCGGGCTCGACCGCCGCCGCCAACGGCACCATCGAGGTGAAGATCCCGCTGTTCGGCGGCAAGATCGAGTCCGCGATCGCCGAGCACCTGACCGAGGTGCTGAAGAACGAGGAAGAGTTCACCAACACCTGGCTCGACACGCACTGACACGCGGGTGTCGGTATCGATTCGACCTGATCGATACCGACATCGGCGACCACAACGCGCGAGGCCATCGAGCGCCGTTCGCGGCCCGTCTCGCGTCCGAGTGGCCGAAGCGCATGCGCCGCGGGCGCTAGTCTCGGCCGCTCGGACGCGAGACACCCGGGGGCCGCGAACACGCCGCGCCCGCGCGGCCAAAAATACAGCCCAGTAATCTCTCGACTCATGGCCCGTCGACTTGATTACTCCGCGCGCTACCCGCTGCACACCACCAAAGAGTTGTACGCGGCGCTGACGAACCGCGACTACTGGGACGCGCGGATGGCCGAGATGCGGAAGTACTCGCCGGGGAACGAAGTAGCGCATTTAGAGGCTGGGGACGGCGGCATCGAGGTCGAGCTGCACCACGTCCTGCCGCGCGAGATGCTGCCGGAGATCGCGCAGGCCGTGATGCGCAAGGACATGATCATCACCCGCAAGGAAACCTACGGGCCGTTCGGTGCCGAGGAAGTCACCGGCAAGTACTCGGCCGCGATCCCGGCCGGGCCGGGCAGCCTGGGCGGCACCATCCGCCTGTTCCCCACCGACACCGGTTGCACCATGCGCTTCTCCTCGGAGGCGAAGGTGTTCATCCCGATGGTCGGCCCGCGGCTGGAGCAGCTGATGCTGGTGAACCTGGTCGATCTGTTCCGGGCCGAAGCGGAATTCACGGTGCAGTGGCTCGACGAACACCACCCAACCAGCTGACCAAGCCGGTCGGCAGCATCACCCGCGGCACCACCGGGGTCAATCGACTGCGGCGCAGTGACCGCTGGCTGATGCACGACGAGCTGGTGGCCGGGCGGTTGCGGGCGGCGGGCGATCCGCTGGTCGTCGATCTCGGGTACGGGGCGAGTCCGTGGACGACGCTGGAATTGGCCGCGCGGCTGCGCACGGTGCGACCGGACGTACGGGTCGTCGGGTTGGAGATCGATCCGGAACGGGTGGTGCCCGGCCGTGACGGGGTCACCTTCGCCCGTGGCGGGTTCGAATTGGCCGGTCTCCGACCGGTTTTGGTGCGTGCGTTCAACGTCCTGCGCCAGTACCCGGAGTCGGCGGTGCCCGCGGCGTGGTCGACCATCCTGTCCGGGCTCGCGCCGGACGGTCTGCTGATCGACGGCACCTGCGATGAGCTCGGCCGCCGCTGCGCCTGGGTCCTGCTGGACCGCGCCGGCCCGCGATCGCTCACCCTCGCCTGGGACCCGTTCACCGTCGACCAACCCTCCGACATCGCCGAGCGACTGCCGAAAGCCCTGATCCACCGCAACATTCCGGGCGAGCCGATCCACGGGCTGCTCACCGCCGCCGACCGGGCCTGGGCCCGCGCCGCGCCACTGGCCCCCTACGGCCCCCGCATCCGCTGGCGCGCCGCCGCCGAATCCCTACGCCTGGAAGGCTTCCCGCTGCGCGCCTACCGGCGGCGGATGCGCGACTGCGTGCTGTCGGTTCCGTGGGTCACCGTCGCGCCGAATCTCTAACTACCCCAAGCGGATTGAGCTGGCGACGACTTTTCCTGCGGTGCTTCTCTATTCGCCCCGGCTACGCCCCGGTCAATGCTCGATACACCCGGGACGCCCCGCGTGGCGTCAGACTGCCACCGGCCGAACGGATTTCGTCGCTGGTGCAGCGGTTGATGGCGATCGCGTCGGCGACCACCTCGTCCAGCGCGGACTGTCCGACGTCCGCCTCGGCCAGGTCGAGCACCGTGCGCAGCGGTGTGGTCACCAGGAACGGCCCGGCGGACTCGATCTCGGTACCGATCAACGAGCGCCGCAGCACCACTAGTCGCGGTGTCACCGGCGGACGGCCCGAACCCACCGATAGGTGCAGGAAACGAGGACGTAGTCGCCCGATGCCGTGCAGCTCCGCCGCGCTGTGATGCGAGACCGCCGCGGCGCCGTCGAACCAGGCCGCCCACATGGCGTATTCGTCGAGCGGACCGGCGGGCCACTCGGCTAGTCGCAACAGGCCGACCCCGGCCCTGGTCACCGAGCCGTCGCCGAGCGCGATGCGGACCCGGACCTCACATCGGGTGCGCAAGACCTGACGGGTGGTGAAGAAACCCGCGTGGCGACCGGCCAATCGGCGCAGCACCCGCCATCCGTGGTCCGCGGAACCGAGTGCGCGGCCCGCCGCATCGCCAGCCATGTGCATCAGGCTACGCTCGATTCTTGTGTCACATGTCACATTCGATCCCCTCAATGCCCCCTCAGAGACGGCACAGAAACTTGGGGAAGAATCAGCCGCATGAGTACGAAGCCACCGTCCACCATGACGATCAACCGGCGGGCCCTGCTGATCGCCCTGATCGTGGTAGCGATATTGCTCGCCACGGCCCTGGTCGGCGGCGAGGCGTATTACCGGCACACCGTGTCGCGCTGCATCAGTACGCAATTCGAGAAGGAAATGGGCTCGAAGATCGATGTGAGCTTCGGTGCCAGACCAATCCTGATCACCGCGATCGACGGCAAGGTGCCGACGGTGAAGGTGGACAGCGACGACACCAAGTTCGGCCCGGCGGTCGGCATGGTGGTGCACGCCGAGTTCCATGACGTCGAGCTCACCGACCGCGGCCGCGGCGGCGGGGTGATCGGCAGTTCCTCGGCCGATGTCACCTGGAACAACGACGGCATCCGGCAGACGCTCGGCGGTCTGGTGAGCGGCGTGAAATCGTCCGCGAGCTCGAACATGCTGACCCTGGACGTGCTCGGCGGGCTGGCCCAGTTGCAGGTGCAGCCGGTCATCAAGGGCGGCGCGATCGAGGTGGAGACGATGTCGGCGCAGCTGCTCGGCATGGGCCTGCCCACCGACCTGGTGCAGGGCATCGTCGAGGTGTTCACCAAGAGCCTGCAGAGCTACCCGTACAACATGCGGCCGACCGAGGTGAAGGTCACCGACGACGGCATCGCCGTCAAGCTCGCGGGCACCCGCACCGAGCTGCCCGCCCCGGAGAGCAACGCCAGCGCCACCTGCTCCTGACCCGCCCTCGGCCGCGTGGCGAATTCGCCAGGCGGCCAGGGTGGTTCGTCGACGACCCGAGAGTCGTTGCGGCCCAACGGTCAGGCAGGGAATCCGTCGAGTACTTCGCGTGACTTGGACAACCCGAGCCGGGTCGCCCCCGCCGCGATCAGCTCCGCCGCGGCCTCGGCGGTGCGGATGCCACCGCTCGCCTTGACGCCGAGCCTGCCGCCGACGGTCGCGGCCATCAGCTCGACCGCGTGCACGCTGGCCCCACCCGCGGGATGAAAACCGGTGGAGGTCTTCACGAAATTCGCGCCCGCGCGTTCGGCGACCCGGCAGACCTCGACGATCGCCTCGTCCGGCAGCGCGGCCGCCTCGATGATCACCTTGAGCACCGCCCGATCGCCGATCGCCTCGCGCACCGTCACGATGTCGGCGAGCACCGCGTTGTAGTCGCCGGCCAAGGCCGCGCCGACATCGATGACCATGTCCACCTCGGCCGCGCCCTGGTCGACCGCGAGCCGCGCCTCGGCGCCCTTGACGAGCGAATGGTGTTTGCCGGACGGGAATCCGGCGACGGTCGCGACCACGAGGCCGGGCGCGCGCACGGGCAGCATCGACGGTGACACGCAGATCGCCAACACCCCCAGTTCGCGGGCTTCGTAGATCAGCTTGGCGACGTCGTCGGGGGTCGCCCCCGGCGCCAGCAGTGTGTGATCGATCATGGCGGCCACTTCGGCCCTGGTCGGTGACGCGGAACTTGCCATGAGCTGAGAGTCTGGCATACCTGTGGCGAATTCCGTTGCGCGCCTGGTGACACTTCCCGCACACTCGTACCGGGTGACAGATCGCCGGTAGTGACTCAGCGGTCGACTGGTTAACGTGTGCGGATGGGCCCCTACTTGGTTCGGGAGGAGACGACACCGTGCTGATCCGTCGCGAACGCGCCGACGACATCGCCGGGATCGCTGCCGTACATCGCAGCGCGTTCGGTCCACACCACGCGGATGGCGACCTCACCGAGCTCACCGGCGAACCGCCCGACGACGACGGCGCCGATCCGCCCGAGGCCGATCTGGTCACCCGGCTGCGCAGCGATCCTGGCTGGATCCCGACCCTGTCGATGGTGGCGGTGGAGTACCAGACGGTGATCGGCCACGTGTGCCTGACCAGGGCCAGCATCGGCCCGTTCCCGGTACTGGCGCTCGGCCCGATCGGCGTACTCGCCGAGCATCAGCGCACCGGTGTCGGCTCGGCCCTCATGCACGCCGTACTCGGCGCCGCCGACGCCCTCGACGAGCCGCTGGTCTGCCTGCTCGGACATCTCGACTACTACCCGCAATTCGGCTTCGTCCCCGCCGCTCGCCTCGGCATCACACCCGACGACCCGTCCTGGGTATCGCATTTCCAAGTCCGAGCGCTCAGCGCCTACGACGCCAGGATCACCGGCGAATTCCGTTACCCCGAGCCGTTTTACGAGCTGTAAACGCGCACTAGGTCATACACATACGAGCGATCTTCCTTGCGACTGACCCATGTCCCCTCGGGCGGCCGGTCGCCGTGGCCCGCGTCATCGAACGGCCGACTCGACACTGTCCCGGAGTCGGTGACAACGCACCAGCCGAAGTCCGGCAGCCGCCGACACCACAGGTCGAGATCAACGCGTTTGAAAGACGGGTAGCCGTGCGCTGATCCGTCCGGCACGAATTCGTATGTCAGTCCGTCTATGTGCCGCACAAACTTCAGACCATCCACAGCTCCGCCTCTCCGGGACTTCAGGCCAGACTCGCGTAGCACGATAGTTAGCGTTGGCGGCCGCCGGCACCGCTTGAGTTAGCCGGTACCCGGCGAGTTACCCATGTGCTTGCGAAATCAGTCGTCAGGTGACCTGCAAGGATGAGCCCATGAGTTCCGCTCTACCCGCCCTGGACGACCGCCGCTTCATACTGACGCTCGGCTGTCCCGACCGTCCGGGCATCATCGCTCGGATCACCTCGTTCATCGCCGACTTCGGCGGCTCGATCGTGGAGGCGGGTTACCACTCCGACGCCGACAGCGGCTGGTTCTTCACCCGCCAGGCAATCAAGGCGTCGACGGTGCCTTTCGGGCTCGCGGAACTGCGCGACCGCTTCGCCGGGGTGGCCGCCGAGTTGGGGCCGGAGACGGAATGGCAGTTGCTCGATTCCGGTGCACGCCGCAAGGCGGTGCTGCTGGTCAGCAAGGACGGGCACTGCCTGCACGACCTACTCGGACGTGCCGCCAGCGGCGAGTTGCCCGCGACCATCGAGGCGGTGATCGGCAATCATCCCGATCTGGCCGAGATGACCGAGGCGCACGGCGTGAAGTTCCACCATGTGCGATTCCCGAAGGACCCGGCCGAGCGCGGGCCCGCCTTCGCGGAGGTCCGGTCGCTGGTCGACTCGCACAATCCGGACGCGGTGGTGCTCGCCCGATTCATGCAGGTGCTCCCGCCGGAACTGTGCGCGCACTGGACGGGCCGGGCGATCAACATCCACCACAGCTTCCTGCCGTCGTTCGTCGGCGCCCGCCCGTATCACCAGGCCTTCGCGCGCGGCGTGAAGCTGATCGGCGCCACCTGCCACTACGTCACGGCGGAACTGGACGCGGGCCCGATCATCGAGCAGGACGTGAGCCGCATCGACCACGCCGACGACGTACGCGACATGGTCCGGCAGGGCCGCGACATCGAACGCGTGGTGCTCGCCCGCGGCCTGCGCTGGCACCTCGAAGGCCGGGTCCTCGTGCACGGCCGCCGCACGGTCGTGTTCACCTGACCCCAATCGAGTCGAGTCATATGGTCGCTAGTTGATCTTCAATAGCGACCATATGACTCGACTCGATGACGCTTCAGCCCGCGATCTCGGCGCGCAGACGCACCGATTCGAGGACGTGGCCCAGCTCCTCGTTGAACTGCTCGTACGCCTCGGTGTTACCGAGATGCCCGGTCGGCAGCTTGACGAAGCGCGCGAGACTGCCTGTCTCCCTGAGCATCTCCACGATCCGCTCGGAATGCACCACGGGCGTCATGTCATCGAACGACCCGGCGATCACCGTGGTGGGCACCACCAGGTTGCGCGCCGCCTCGCCCACATTCATGTCGGCGAGCAGCCGCCCGAACCTGGCCCGCACCACCGCCGGGCACGACCGCACGATGGCCATGCTGAAGTCGAGCAGGTCGCCCTTGGCCTTGGTGGTCATGATCGAGCGCGCGAACAGCCAGCGCATCGGCGCGACGGGCGGGAAGACCAGCGGCGCGCCGAGCCCGAGGCGGCCGAACAGGAACGGCAGCGGGACCTTCAACTCCAACAGGCGCATCGGCCGGTTCAGCAGCGGCACCACAGTGGTCTCGAAGACCAGTCGATCGGATGCGGTGTTGGTCAGCAGCACCGCGAGGGCCTGTTTGGCGACCCGGTCGGGGTAGCGCCCGGCCCAGGCCTGCAGGGTCATGCCGCCGAGGCTGTGGCCGACGAGCACGGCCCGCTGGCGGGGACGCAGCGCCGCGTCGAGCACGGCGGCCAGATCGTCGGCGAGCAGATCCATGCTCAGCGGGCTGTCGCCCCGCTCGCTCTCGCCGTGGCCGCGCTGGTCGTAAGCGACCACGCGATACTCGCCGGCGAAGGCGTTGATCTGGGCGTTCCAGTATTCGATGCAACAGCTCCAGCCGTGCACCAGCACGATCACCGGCCGGTCGGCAGGTCCATAGGCGTGCACGCGGAGCCGGGCACCGTCGCGGGTGACCACCGGGATCACCTCGGGCGCGAGGGCGGGTGGGTTGAATGCCGCGGTCGCGTAGGTACGGGACCGCAGGTTCGCGCGGTGTGCGTCGAGCAACCCCCGAACCTGACCCGGGAAGTTCACCAACGCAGTCGGCAGCATGGCACGCATCGGACACTCCTTTGTGTTACTGCTCGATACAGTAACTCCGATACGCGCCGCTAGCTAGTGCTAGCACTCGAAAAGTTATCGAGTATTCGTCGTCCGAGCTCTACCGCCGGACCGCGACCCCACCCCGCCGCAATGCTTCTACCAGCGCGGACCGCGCTGAATCTCGTCCACCTTGGGCCGTACATCGGCCAAATAGATACCGGTCGCGATGATGGCGGCGAACGAGAGCAGCCCGAGACCCGCGGGCGAGAGCAGCAGCAGCACCACCGCGACCCCGAGGATCGCCAGCCAGATCGGCTTGGTCAGCTTGTCCACCGCGGTGAACGCGTCCGGACGCTGCCGCACGGCATGGATCAGCGCGAAGATCGTCGCGCCGAGCGCAGCCAGCCACAGCACGAGCAGGATCATCCCGGTCAATCCGTGCACCATATTCACCTGTCCCATCATACGAGCAACGCCCCCGCACACCAGAGTGTGCGGGGGCGTTACCTCGGCTGGCTCCAATAGCCGTGCGGCCCTGGTGAATCAGCGCTCAGGACCGGCGGCGAATCGGCGGAATCAGGCCTTCTTCGGCGCGGCCTTCTTGGCGGGCGCCTTCTTGGCCGGAGCCTTCTTGGCGACGGGCTCGACCTCCTCGACGGGCGCGCCGTTGGCCTCGGGGGCCGGGGTGGTCTCGGTGGTCACCGTGACGACCTCGGCGTCGACGACCGGCGCGGCGGCCTCGTCCTCGACCTTGGCCGGACGGCCGAGCAGGCCGTTGACGCGACCCAGCACGTCCTCGGCGCGGATGGCGGCGTCCTTGTACAGCGACTCGACGCGCTCGAGCTGCCCCTCGACCAGGTGGTTGGCGCGCAGCCGCTCCACGGTCTCCTCGCCGCGCACGGCGAGATCGGCGTAGATGTCGAGCACCTGGTGGTAGTACTTGTCGGCCAGCGTGCGCAGTTCCTCGGGGGTGAACTTCTCGCGCAGTTCGGCGAGGTCCTCCGGCAGTTCCGAGGGCAGTCCGGCGAGCCGCTCGCGCAGCGTCTCGAACTGGGCCTGCACGTCGGCGGGCACGTTGGCGAAGCGCTCGCGGGCCTCTTCGACCCGGGCGGAGACGTCGGTCGCGGCGGCGCGCTCACGCACCTGGGTCACCACATCGGTCACGGCGGCGTAGATGGCGTCGCCCGCACCGACGGTCGCGAGGATCGGCTTGGTCACGGTCTGAGTGGTCTTCTCGGTCATGGTATTTCGTTCTCCTGGCGTGGCGGAGTTTCGGTTGTTGTGCGCGGAACGACGCTGTCCCCATCCCCCCCTGGCTCGTTCCCTCCGTTTTCCCGGCGAAACGATTCATAGATTTCGAGCAGCACCTGCTTCTGCCGTTCGCTGACAGACGTATCGGCAAGCAGGGCATCCCGGACCGGGCTGTGTGGCCGCTGTTCGAGATAACCGGCCCGGACGTACAACACCTCCGACGACACCCGCAGTGCCTTGGCGATCTGCGCGAGTACCTCGGCGGATGGATTGCGCAATCCGCGCTCGATCTGGCTGAGGTACGGATTACTCACTCCCGCAAGGGTGGCGAGCTGACGCAGCGAGACTTGCGCGGCCTCTCGCTGTGCCCTGATGAAGCCGCCGATGTCGTGCGCCGCGTTTACCACGCGGGCCGCTTTTTCTCCGACGCCGGCCGATTGCTCGGCCGAACTATCGGTGTACTCGGCGGAAACCTCGGGCTGGTCTGCCATCACTCACCTTCTGGCGGTTGTACGAGTTCAATTCTAGGGCAGGGTGCTAACTATTGCAAGCAGTCTGCTAGCACCCTCTCGGCAAACATCCGGCGCGCTATGTCTCAGCCACCGAACATCAGCTGCGAAACTGTGTAAATCACCAGGCCCGCAAGCGAACCGACGACCGTTCCATTGATGCGGATGAATTGCAGATCACGCCCAACCTGCAATTCGATCTTCTTGCTTGCCTCGTCCGCATCCCACCTGGCAACCGTATCGGTGACCAGCGTGCTGATCTCCCCGGCGTAGTTGCCGACGAGATACCTTGCCCCCCGGTCGATCCAGCCGTCCACCTTCGCGCGCATATCGGCGTCGTCGCGCAACCGCTCACCGAGTTGCTGCACGTTCTCGCCGACCTTACGCCGCAATGTGCTGTTCGGATCGTCGGCCGATTCCAAGATCAATCGCTTGGCCGCCCGCCAGGTCGCCTCGGCCATCCCGGTGATTTCGTCGCGGCCCATGATCTGCGCCTTGATCCGCTCGGCCTTCTTGATCATCGCGTCGTCGTGCTGCAGATCGTCGGCGAATTCCTCGAGAAAGCGATTCGCCGCCAGCCGCACCTCGTGCTCGGGGTTGGACCGCACCTTCCAGGTGAACTCGACCAGCTCGCGATAGATCCGTTCGGAAAGCAAAATGTTGACGAATTTCGGGGCCCATTGCGGTGCATCACGCAAGACGATTCGGTCGATCGTCTCCTGCGAACCCAACGCCCACTGATGCGCCCGCTCGGCGAGCAGGTCCAGCAGCACGAGTTGCCGGTTGTCGGCGAGCAATTCCGAGAGCACCCGGCCGATCGGCGGACCCCAGAGCGGTTCGGCGATCCGCCTGACGATCGTCTGGTCGATGATCTGCTCGACGTCCTCGTCGCGCAGCACGTCGACCACCGCGCGCAGCAGCGTCGAACTCTCCTCGGCCACCCGCGCGGCATGACCGGGATCGGCCATCCACTTGCCGACGCGCCAGGAGATCTGTGCAGACGTCACCTTCGCCGAAACCACCTCGGGGGCAAGGAAGTTGGTGCCGACGAAGGTGCCGAGGCTCTCGCCGAGCTGATCTTTCTTCTTGCGGATGATCGCGGTGTGCGGAATGGGCAGGCCGAGCGGATGCCGGAACAGCGCGGTGACGGCGAACCAGTCGGCCAGCGCGCCGACCATGCCCGCCTCCGACGCCGCGCGCACATAGTCCACCCAGCCACCGCCGCTGCCTCGCGATTCCAGCCAGCGACAGAACAGATAGATCGCCGTCGCCACCGCGAGCAGCCCGGTGGCCAGCGCCTTCATCCGCCAGAGGTCGCGTCGCTTGCTCTCCTCGTCGAGGACGGCGGCGAAGCCGAACGGCGCGGCCGCACCGGGCGCCGGGGGCGTTTCCAAGACCGCGATGGTGCCGGGGGCTTTCTCCATGTCTCCCATTCTGCTGTGCCAGGTGCCTTGCCCGCCGCAGGGCGGCCTCGCGCATTCGCGCTCGCAAGCGCTCCAGCCGAAGATGTGCAACCCGTCGCATCCCTGCCCAAACGCGCATATCACCAGTGACAGGGACCTAAGCTGGGGGTCCGAGGAGAAACCGACGAACAAGGGAGCCCACGCTGTCCACCGATGACCTTGTCGATGTCGGCGAGCTCGCCGACCGACCGGCGGCGGTGCGCACCGGCCGACAGGATGGCCGCAAACGCCGTTGGCGCCAGCACAAGATCGACCGCCGCGAGGAACTCGTCGACGGCACTCTTGCCGCTGTCCGAGTCCGCGGCTCCAACGCCGGGATGGATGAGATCGCCGCCGAGATCGGCGTCTCCAAAACCGTCCTCTACCGGTACTTCTCCGATAAGAACGACCTGGTCCACGCGACCATGCAGCGGTTCATCGAGACCACCCTGATGCCACGGGTCTACGGCGCGATCAGCCTGGACGCGGACGAGTATCAACTGGTCCGTTCCGCGCTCGCCGAGTATGTCGGCACGGTCGACGAGGACCCCGAGGTCTACCGCTTCATCATGGGCAACGGCTCGGCCGATCAGTCCTCGCTCGCCGAATTCGAGAAGCTCTTCGCCGAGGTGGTGGCCGCGGTCATCATCGACCGCGCGACGGCAAAGGGCATCCAGACCGAGGGCGCGATGCTCTGGTCCTATGTGCTGGTCGGCGGCATTCAACTGGCCACGCACTGGTGGACCACCAACAAGACGATGTCGCGCGAAGAAGTGATCGACTACCTGACCATGATGACGTGGAGCGCGATCGACGGGATGGCGCGTGCCAACGGCTCCGCCGAGGTATTCAACGCGCAGCCGCACGTGCTGCCGTCACCCGGTGCGAACTCGGCGAACTGATCAATCGCCCGACTCCAGGGGTGCTAGCTGGGGTGCTAGCAAAAGTGTGACGAGGGGCTCGACTTTGCCGCGAGGTTGGCTACTCTGAACCCGAGCGGTGCGCCCAGTGGGCTGCGTCACCGCCCCGCGCACTGGCACCAATGGAGGTACCTCGATGGCGAAGCAAGTACCGACCTCTCGGCTTGCTCGTGGCACCAAGCTCGGTGCCGTCGCAGCCGGCTCGGTTATCCGCACGCAACGCGCTCGGCTGTCGATGCGGGGCCGCTCCGAGGCCGTCCGCGCGAAAATGGCCGAGGAGTCCATGATTCGCACCACCGAGCAGGTGGTGATGGTGCTCGGCACCATGAAGGGCGTGGCCATGAAGCTCGGGCAGATGATGTCCGTGCTGGACATGGACCTGGTGCCGGAGGCCCATCGGGAACGGTTCCAGAAGCGACTCGCCGTGTTGCGCAACGCCGCACCGTCGGTGTCGTTCGAGTCGATGCGCCAGGTGATCGAGGACGATTTCGGCCAGCCGCTCAGCGCGATCTTCGCCGAGTTCGAGGCCGAGCCGATCGCGGCCGCCTCCATCGGGCAGGTCTATCGGGCCACGCTGCACGACGGCAGGCAGGTCGCGGTCAAGGTGCAGTACCCGGGCATCGACGCCGCGGTGCGCGCGGACCTGAAGAACCTGGCCATGTTTCGCCGGGTGCTGCAATCGGCGATGCCGTGGGTGACCCCCGCCGTGCTCGACGAGCTGCGGCTCAATATGGAAAGCGAACTCGACTACCAGGCCGAGGCGAACACCCAGCTACAGATCGCCGAGCTCTACGCCGGGCATCCGTTCATCGTGGTGCCGCGCTCGATGCCGGAGCTCAGCACCACCAGGGTGCTCGTCAGCGAATACGTGGCAGGCAAGGGATTCGAGGATATCCGGCAGCTGCCCGACGCCGAGCGCGACCGGATCGGCGAAATCATCTACCGCTTCTACGTCGGTTCGCTGTTCACCTTCAACGAATTCTGCGGCGACCCGCATCCGGGAAATGTGCTGCTCGCCGACGACGACAAGGTCGCCTTCCTCGACTTCGGGCTGTTCAACCGGATGGATCCCGACCACGTCCAGTTCGAGCTGACCTGCCTGCGCGCGGCCGCCGAGGACCGGGCCGAAGACCTGCGGGAGTTGATGATCCAGCGTGGCGTGATCGACTCGCCGGAGGAGATCGGCGCCGAGGAGTGCCTGGAATACGTGCTCGCCGCGTCCGAATGGTGTTTGATCGACGAGGATTTGACGATCACCCCGGAGCTGGCCAGCGGCGCGTTCCTGCTCGCGGTGGACCCGAGGGCCAGCGAGTTCGCCGGCATGAAACAGCAGAATCTGCCGCCGGAGCATCTGTTCTCCCGCCGCGCCGACTTCCTGACCTTCGGCATGCTCGGTCAGCTCGGCTGCACCGCGAACTGGCATCAGATCTCCCGCGAATGGATCTACGGCGAGCCGCCCGTCACCGAACTCGGAAAGACACACCACGCGTGGCTGGCCGAGCACCCGCCGGTCGCGCCGAAGAAGCCGCGCACCCGGGCCAAGAAAGTCCCCAAATCAAGCCCCGATGCGTAACCGCAGAAACGGAAGACCATGGCAGACAATCGCGAATTCGACCTCATTCTTTTCGGCGCAACGGGTTTCGTAGGCAAGCTGACCGCGCAGTACCTGCTCACCGCCGCGCCGGAGTCGGCGCGGATCGCGCTGGCCGGGCGCTCGCTGGACAAGCTCACCACGGTGCGCGCCGAGCTCGGTCCGGCTGCCGCGAAGTGGGGACTGGTGGTGGCCGATTCCACCGACGATGCCGCGCTCGCCGCGTTGGCCGCGCGAACCAAGGTCGTGGTCACCACGGTCGGCCCGTACCTGCGTTATGGTTTGCCGCTGGTCGCCGCCTGTGCGAAGGCGGGCACGCACTACGCCGACCTCACCGGTGAGCCGCTGTTCATCCGCGACGCGATCGATCAGTATCACGAGCAGGCCGTGCAGACCGGTGCCAAGATCGTGAATTCCGCTGGGTACGACTCGATTCCGTCGGATCTGAGCGTGTACCAGCTGTACAAGCGTTCGCTCGAGGACAACACCGGCGAGCTGGAGGAGACCACGCTGGTCGCGTCGCTCAAGGGTGGCGTCAGCGGCGGCACCATCGACTCGGGCCGGGCGATGATGGAGGCGATCGCCGCCGATCCGAGCCGGGGATCTGTTCTGTCGCACCCGTATTCGCTGAGCCCGGACCGGTCGATGGATCCGGATGTCGGCCGCCAATCGGACCAGGCGTTGTCGCGCGCCAACACCATCGACCCGAGCCTGGACGGCTGGGTGAGCACGTTCGTCATGGCGCAGCACAACACCAAGATCGTGCGCCGGACCAACGGCCTGCTCGGCTGGGTGTACGGCAAGAACTTCCGCTACCGCGAGGTGATGAGCGCGGGCAAGTCGCCCGCCGCGCCGCTGGTGGCCGCGGGTATCGCCGGCGGTCTGGTCGCGGGGATGGCGACGGGCGCGGTGCTGTCCCGGGTGGCCGTCGGCCGCAAGCTGCTCGACCGGGTGCTGCCGAAGCCGGGCACCGGACCGAACGAAAAGACCCGCGACAGTGGGTGGTTCGCCATGAAGACGTTCACCCGCACCTCGTCGGGCGCCAAGTACGTGGCGACCTTCTCAGGTCAGGGCGACCCCGGCTACAAGGCGACCGCGGTGCTGCTCGGCGAGAGCGGGCTGTCGCTGGCCTTCGACACCGACAAGCAGCCCGAGCTGGCGGGCATCCTCACCCCCGGAGCGGCGATGGGCGATGCGCTCACCGAGCGGCTGCGGGCGGCGGGGATGACCATCGAGGTCGCGCGGGCCTGAAAGACGATGCGGCGGGCGGGTTTCGGTGTGAGTCGCCGAACCCGCCCGCTCGCGGTGAACGACGAGGAGCCCCGATGAACCTGGCGCGACGCACCATGAACCATCCCGCGCTGGCCGCGGTATACGAGCGAGCGTGGCGACCCGCGCTGTTCTACCTCGCCAGCGGGCGCACCACGGAGTCGGATCGCCACGATGCCGTCAGCACGCTGCGCCTCGGTGGCGCCCAGAAGGTGCTCGACATCGCTTGCGGCCCCGGCAATTTCACCCGGCACCTGAGCACCGCACTGACCGGCGACGGCTTCGCCATCGGCCTCGACTACTCCGAACCGATGCTCGCCCGCGCCATCGCCGACAACACGGGCCCACGCGTCGGCTACCTGCGCGGCGACGCCCGCGTCCTCCCGTTCGCGGACGCCACCTTCGACGCCGTCTGCTGCTTCGGCGCCCTCTACCTCATCCCCGACCCACTAGCCGCCACCCGCGAAATGCTCCGCGTACTCGCACCGGGCGGCCGCATCGCCATCACCACCAGCCACCGCGCCGACAACCCATTCGGCGACGTCAGCCGCGTCGTCGGCGGCTGGAGCGGCCTACGCGTCTTCGACACCAGCACCTTCCCCACCCTCTTCGCCGAAGCGGGTCTGATCGACATCGAACAAAACGTGCACCGCCTACTCCAGTACGTCAGCGCCACCCGCCCGGAGTAGGTCCGGGCCAACTCCCCGGCCCCAACATCGAGTCGAGTCGAGTCATATGGTCGCTTGTTGATCTTCAACAGCAACCATTTGACTCGCCTCGATGACACCCAACGACCATTTGACTCGCCTCGATTTCCCCAGCCTCTTTCAACCGGACCACAGCCAGTCCTCACGCTGGAACACACACGCTGCCCATCACAAGTTACGGAAGAGAAGGTCGGGTACCCCACCTGACGTGCTCAGCACTACTCCGGTCATCCGATGAACCAGTCGAAAACCTCTGGGACAGCACACCACCGGAGATCTCTCCGTACACGATCTCGGACCAGTACACCCACAGACCCCCGGAATAGTGCACCTATCCGGGCAAGTGCTTCTCAGGACTCCAAAGGTGGACAGCCCATAGAAGCTGAAGACCTATCCACATTTTCCCGTGAGTAGTGCTGGGCACGTCGCCTGCCGTACCCGGCTTTAGGTGCACGTCAGGTGCACGATGTCGCGTTGGTGAGGTGGTCATCTGGCTGTGGTTACGTCACAAGCGCTTTAGACAAGAGCGGGGGTGATCGGCGACGGTTTCGATGGTCGATCAGACCCGCGAGGTGCTCCCCGACCGGTGTTGCCAGGATCTGCACTCTGACTCGGGATCGGCACTCGGAATAGGGCCCTAAAGCCAGTGCAGGTCCCGAGAGAGTGCGCAGATTCCGGGTTCGGGTTGGTGGGGTGGGGTGCTGGGCGCTCGTGGCGGGGTGCGTTCCCGGTTCGATTGCGGATCCGCACTCTTTCTCGGAATTCGCCCCAGTGCAGGTCCCGAGAGAGTCCGAAGATTCTGGGTTCGGCTTGGTGGGGTGGGGTGCTGGGCGCTCGTGGCGGGGTGTGTTCCCGGTTCGATTGCGGATCCGCACTCTTTCTCGGCATTCGCCCCAGTGCAGGTCCCGAGAGAGTGCGCA